>DATEPE010000029.1:0-23165 GCA_035273385.1 Pyrinomonadaceae bacterium
ACTTCGGCTTGCTGAGACGAAGCGCCGACGCTCAGTACCTGGTTTGGATCCAGATACTGACTCAGACAGGTGATGAGCGGGGCATCGTTAGCGGCTTTATCAACTCGCCTGAGTACCGGCAGCGTTTCGGTTCAAACTAAAGTAGGACCGGCATTCCTGCCGGTCCACATCTTCATAAAACTAAGCCCCGGTTGCTTCTCAGCATCCGGGGCTTCTTTTTTGGTTTTGTATCGTGTGTTTTGTGTAATTCGTGGATCGATTTTATTCCTGGCAGAAGAGCGATCCACGGAATACAAAAGTCACGAAACACGAAATGCGTATTGCATTCTCTATCGCGACACCGCCTGGATATGTTTCGCGAAATCGCGAATGACCTGCATCGGCTCATCGCCAAATTCAAATCTGACGGCATCCAGTTTGACGGCAACGGACTTTGCGGCGGCCATCTTCTGTAACGTGTTGTAAGGCATTCTGAACACCAGTCGCTCGCCCATCCAACGCCGTCCCGGTACTGGCCGTTTAATTCCCGATCTGTTTGAGCTCAGAAAGATTGTCTCGCCATCAACCACAAACACTACGTACAAATCGACACGCAGCTTTCCTTTCACCACAGTCAGCAATTCAAAATCGATAATCTCCGGAAGTTTTGGTTGGTGGCCGGGATATGAAAACGCAGGCGATATATAAAGGCGGTGATACTTGTCTTTGTCGCCGGAGATCTTAACCGGCACAACTTTCACCGTGGTGATGTTTTTTCCGTGGTCATAACCGGTACTGATCGTGCCGCTGCCCTGAGCAAGTATCTGCGTGCTCACGAGAAACAAGACAAGTATTGCGAAGCAGTATTGGTTTGACGACTTCATACGCGGCAAGTGATGAGGTTAATGATCCCTAAAAAACTCTTTTCGACCTTCAATACATTCAAGCCCGCGGCTCGCGCCTCATCCGCGGTACGGCGGTTGAAATGATCATCAAAAAGCGGAACCGTCAACATATTTAATAAATCAAAAAGTGGGCCTAACAAACCATCCGGCCGTACGTGTTCCAACAACAAAACAGTACCGCCTGGCCGCACAACTCGTCGCAACTCCTGGAAGACTACCGGCGGCGACTTCACTGAACAAAACACCAGACTTGAAAAAGCAGCGTCAAAAGAACCATTGCGGAACGGAAGAGCTTCGGCGCAACTTTGCACCAGTTTAACTCCCGTTGGTCGTTGCTTGCGGGCAGCAAGAGCCAGCATCTCCCTGCTGGGCTCAGTAGCCACACCGAGCGCGTTATCAGGGTAGTAAACGAAATTGAGACCGGTGCCGGCGCCGATCTCGAGAATACGCGCGTCGGGTGGCAGGTAACGGAGTGTGGCCGAACGTAGTCGAGCGAGAAACCAACGATCAAGTGGCCGCATTGCGGCGTCGTAATGCGGCGCGACATCGTCGTAGGTTCGAGCTGGCATGTAGAAACAGGTAGAAAACGACTCCAGGTACTTTCGTGTTGTTTCGTGTAGTTCGTGGATCGCTTTTTCATTCTAAAACAAGAGAACGATCCACGAATTACACGAAACACACGAAACCGGGTACGGAGTGCGAAACTTTATCTCTCTTCGTTGTTAATAATCCATCAGCGCCCACGTTTCTATCTAAAGGAAAGAAATACGCAGGTTCCATATTCTTAAAATTCAATCCCAGCAAACTGAGGAATTATACAAAGATGAAGAAATTAAGTTTTTTAGCGGTGGCAATTTTTGCAATCGTCGCAATTGTTGCCGTCACTGCATATGTTTATTTCAATAATACCAAGTGGAATGAAGATGTTAACGCGTACGAAGATTTAGCCGTCGGAGCGACTGTGGACAACTTTAACTTGGTCGACACGAACGGAGCTGAAAAATCGTTAAATGATCTGAAAGGCAAAAACGGGGCGATTCTCGTGTTTGTCTCGGCGCAGTGTCCAGTCGTCAAACAATATAACGAGCGAATATCCAAGTTTGCCGACGATTTCGCGCAGAAAGGCATCAACGTCATCGGTATTAATTCCAACCATACCGAATCGATCGAATCGGTCAAATCGCACGCCGCTGAAAAATATAAATTTCCCGTGCTGATTGATAAAGGAAACGTTCTCGCCGATAAATTAGGTGCGGAGGTAACGCCGGAAACATTCTACATAAACGAGAAGAACGTCCTTGTTTATCACGGAGCGATTGACAACAGCCGTAACGGTGGAAACATCACCGAGAATTACTTACGCGACGCGGTCGAGGCAAATTTAAGCGGTAAACCGGTTGCAAGGAAAAACGCTAACGCTTTCGGTTGTAACATCAAGCGTGTGTAGGCAGAGCTTAAAGTTGCGAATGACTACGAAACGGATCTACAGCGACGAGCGGAAATATAATTTTCTTTTCCCCCGCTCGTCGGTTTGTTCTCTGGTAATTTCCGTTCTTTGTCTTTCCCTGGTTTTTCTATTCTCCTGTCAAACTCAGACGCAAAAGTCGAAGGAGAGCACTCCCGCTGCGCCGACTAAAACTGTTTCAGCTTTGCCGAAAGTGACGCAAATTGACGAGTCGGGTTTGAAAGATCTACTCAAACCCCACGGCAAGCCATTGCTGATAAATTTCTGGGCAACGTGGTGCGAACCGTGCCGTGAAGAATTTCCCGAGTTGGTTAAAATCGATATGGATTACAAAGGCCAAATCGATTTAATCACCGTATCGCTCGATGACTTATCTGAAATTAACGGATCGGTTCCGGAATTTTTGCAGCAGATGAAATCAGAATCCCCTGGTTATCTACTAACAACGCCGGACGAAGGCGCGGCAATCGGGCTCATTTCGAAAGACTGGCAAGGCGGTTTGCCGTTTACGATTCTTTTTAACGCGCAGGGCGAAACGATTTATTCCAAACAGGGAAAGTTCAAGGCAGACGTTTTGGTGGCTGAAATCGAAAAAGCTTTATCACTTTGAGTTCACAAAAGTGGAAAAAGAGCGATTCAGGTAGATAGAAACCGAGTCGTCACTTCACCCCTGGACACTTCACCTACCCACGGATAATTTGCAGGACCACTTTTCGCTCACGTGGTCCATCAAACTCGCACAGAAAAATTCCCTGCCATCGGCCCAGCAGCAGTTTGCCATGCTTGAATGGGACGGAAACTGAAGAGCCGACCAGAGTTGCTTTGATGTGTGAGTCGGAATTCTGCTCACCGTGCCGGAAGCCCATGCCATGCTGAGGAATGAGCGTTCGCAATAGGTGCAGCATGTCTCGTGGCACATCAGGATCAGCGTTCTCGTTAACCGTGAGTCCGGCGGTGGTATGTTGAACAAAAAGGAAGCAGACGCCTTCGTCTGCTCCCGACTCTTTTAACTTTTCCTGAACCTGATCGGTAAACTCCACCAGTTCTTCACGCTGGCTGGAGCGCACCTTAATTACCTGCATCGGCCACTCGCGTTTCCGGCTTCAAATACTTACCAAGCCATGCGTGCAGTTCCTTGTAGAAGAAGCGACTGTTTTCGCCTTTCTGAATCCAGTGGTTTTCATCCGGAAACACAATCAATCGACTGGGAATCTGCAGGCGCTGCAGAACGCTCCAATTCTCAAGTGTCTGATTGAGCGGCACGCGGAAATCATTTTCGCCGACGGTCAGCAGGATCGGTGTGCGGAAGTTTTTGGCGAACCTGATCGGGTTCTGTTCGCGCCAGACCTTTCCTTGTTCCCAAACGGGCCCACCGTTGTTCAGCTCGCGGTGCCAGATGACGTCGCTGGTGCCCCACTGCGACTCCAGATTAATTAGCCCCGCATGGCTAACCAGCGTCTTGTACTTTGTCGTGGTGGCCTGCAACCAGTTTGCCAGGTGACCGCCATAACTGGCGCCGCCGGCGGCCATACGCGTGCCGTCAACGAATGAATAGAGGCGGACTGCTTCGTCCGCTGCTTCATTAATGTCGGCGGCCGGGCCGATGAAGGGATCACCCTGAATAGCTTGTGCGAATTTTTCACCGTAGCCAGTGGAACCTGTGTAGTCGGTCAATAGCACTACATAACCGGGTTGGGCCAACAAATGATAGTTCCAGCGAAGGAAGAACTGATCGCGCCACATTGAATGTGGTCCGCCGTGGATTAATACCAGCAGGGGATACTTCCTGCGCTCATCAAAATTGGGCGGCAATGCAACGAGGCTATGGACCTTGTTGCCGGCTTTGGTAGTCAACCAGAAATGTTTTAAAGGTAGCCAGTCGATTTGTGCGGCACGTTCAACGGCGAACTCGGTCAGCCGCTCGTGGCGACCCGCCTTGGGATCGATGCGGACTACCTCGTTGGGATTGGTGGAGCTTTCCCAGTTTGCAAAGAACAGCGGGGCCGCAGCTCGTGGAGGGATCCTAAGGTTGGTGTAAACACCCGAGGTCATTTCAAAGGCACGCTTCACTTCGCCGCCGTGGGCCGGCAGTGAAAACAGTTTTTCGTGTCCAGCTTCTTCGGCGAGCAGGTAAATAGTCTTGCTGTCCGGAGTCAGCGCAAACGAACCAACGGAACGATCGAAGCTCTGAGTCAGAAGTCTTGGTTCGCCAGCTTGCGGCCAGGGAAGTGACGCCAGGCGAGTCAGGTTGTAGACGCGTTCCGTTTCCGGAGAGATGGTGAAATACAGTGTCTTACCATCGGGACTAAAAGTTGGTTGACCAAGACTATTTTTACCGGAAGTGATCGCGACCGGCTCGCCACCCGCGGGTGACGTCTTGTAGAGCAATGTGTTGGAAGCAGCATAGGCCGAAACGTTTCTGTTCTGCGTTGCGACAAAAACGATCGAGTTGCCGTCAGGACTCCAGACAGCGTTAATCTCGTCACCGGAGTTTCCCAGCGAGCCACCAAATCCGCGTTCGTTAACAAACTTCGTCCCGGCTAACAAATCGGTAGCCTTTGAGTCGGGCTCGAGCGACTGGACAAACAAATGAGGTTGCGTGTCTTCGAGCCACTTGTCCCAGTGTCGAATCGGAAAGCTGTCGTAAACGCGTGCTTTGTGTTTTTGCGCTTTGCGCTCGGCGGCAATCTTTTTATTGGCCTCGTCGTCTTTCGCGCCGGGATAAACCGAACTTACGAAAAGCAAAGCCTTGCCATCCGGTCGCCACTGTGGGGCACGCGCGCCGGTTGAGAGGGAAGTGACTCGCACGGCTTCTCCTCCCGCGATGACGTCCATGACGTAGATCTGGTTTACCTCATCGCCTTCGCGTTTGGCTGAGAAAGCGAGTCGCTGGCTGTCAGGACTCCACGCTACGCCACTCTCGCCAGTCTTACTGAACGTCAGCCGCCTTGGTTTGGCGCTGCCATCAGCGGGAACGATCCACAAATCAGAGACCTGGTCCTTTTCATCGTACGCGGGCTCGGTAACGGGAAAGACGATCCAACGTCCATCCGGACTTGGTACGGGCGCGCCGACTCGTTTCATCAACCAGATGAGTTCATGCGTGATGGTCTTCTTTCCGGAAGAACGCTGCGCGCGCAGAATTGTTTGGGGGACCAGCACGGCCGCAGTCAGAACGGCGACCATCAGAACGGCGCGACGCCGGCTTGAGAAGCGAGCTTTACCTAGCATTTTGTTTTTGTAACTCCTGAAGATTAGGTTGGGAGATGCGTATTGTTACACGAGTTGGCGCGTGTGTGCACGAGGCCCGAAGGGCCGCCACTCAATAGCCACGCCCGTGAGGGCGTGGAACCGCCCCATTAAAGTCATGAGGCCCGAAGATCCGGCACTAAGACTGCCGGCCCTTCGGGCCTTTTTTATTTCCTATTTTTTCCACGCCCTAACGAGCGTGGCTATTTACTGCGGGCCCTTCGGGCCTGAAGCACTACGTTCATCCGAGGGCCGGCGCACGAGCTTCCACCCAATCGGAAGCGCTGCGGCTGCCAACAAAATCTTGACGATGTCGCCTGGAATAAACTGTAAGACTGTGCTCTGAAAAGCAACCAGCGCCGGTGTATTCGTGACCAGAGAAAACCACGCCCAGCCGCTCAACATGATGATGATGGAGCCAGTTCCCATTGCGGCGACAGCGGTGTGGAACTTCTTGTCCCACCCGTGTTCGGCAAAAGCACCGGTGATGAAAGCCGCGGCTGGAAATGCCACCAGGTAACCCCCGGTGGGTCCCAGTAAATGCGCGAGGCCGCCTCTGCCCATTGAAAAGAACGGCAAACCGATGGCTCCCTCCAGTAGGTAAACAATCATTGCCGCGGCGCCGAGACGCGAGCCTAGTAACGCGCCCGTCAGCAGGACGACGAACGTTTGCCCGGTGATAGGTACAGGTCCGATTGGTATTGCAAACTGCGCTGAGACCGCCATCAACAAGCTAAAAGCAAATACCAGGGACACCGACCGCGTGCGATCCATCGGCGCCAGCGCGGTACCCAGCAGCGTGTCAGGTTTGGCGTATGCGGTATTCATATTCAAGTTCTCATTCTCGAGTTTCTAGTTCCGAGTTTCTAGTTCCGAGTTTCTAGTTCCGAGTTCCTCAAGCAGTTAACTCGGAACTCGAAATTTTACACTCGGAACTGTTCTTAGTCCGCGCGAACGTCCGCAGCTTCGTCCTGCAATGCACCGATGCGCATCTTATGGAACGATCTCCACACAAAGAAGACGGATATCATGAAGAACACCAACGCGAGCACGTGAGTGATCATTGGACCATTATCACCCTGGTGCGCAATTGATACCGCCAACTCGACGGCCAGCAGTCCGAACAGCGTCGTAAACTTAATGACCGGATTCAAAGCCACCGACGAAGTGTCCTTGTACGGATCGCCGACCGTATCACCTACCACGGTTGCGTCATGTAGTGGCGTGCCCTTCTGTTTCAGTTCCACTTCGACGATCTTTTTGGCATTGTCCCACGCACCGCCGGCATTGGCCATAAAAATTGCCTGATACAAACCAAATATGGCGATGGAGATCAGGTAACCGATAAAGAAGAACGGTTCGAGAAAAGCGAATGCCAGCGTGGAAAAGAAGATCGTGAGGAAGATATTAAACATGCCTTTCTGCGCATACTGCGTGCAGATTTGCACTACTTTTTTACTGTCTTCCACCGACGCTTTCTCAACGCCTTCCAGGCGAATGTTGGCTTTGATGAACTCGACCGCACGATACGCACCTGTAGTTACGGCCTGGATCGATGCGCCGGTAAACCAGTAGATAACAGCGCCTCCAGTGATAAGACCCAGGACGAACGGTGCGTGAAGCAGCGACAGATTTTCCGTGTCGGTAGTCAGTCCGGCTGTTAGCGTCATCATGATCGAAAAGATCATGGTCGTGGCGCCCACCACGGCTGTGCCGATTAACACCGGCTTGGCAGTGGCTTTGAACGTGTTACCCGCGCCATCGTTTTCCTCGAGCAAGTGTTTGGCGCGACTGAAGTCGACCGTCATGCCGTAGTTCTGTTTTACTTCCTCCTCGATACCGGGAACCTGTTCGATCAACGACAACTCATAGACCGATTGCGCGTTGTCGGTTACTGGCCCATAAGAATCTACGGCGATGGTTACCGGGCCCATACCCAGGAAGCCAAAAGCCACGAGGCCAAATGCGAACACTGGAGCTGCCACCATCAGCGGATCCAGACCCATAGTGCTGATGTAATAGGCGATCGACATCAGGATGACGATGCTGATGCCCAGCCAGTAAGCCGAGAAGTTACCCGCCACGAGCCCGGAAAGAATGTTGAGTGATGGACCACCTTCGCGCGATGAAGTGACGACTTCTTTGACGTGCGCCGATTCAGTCGAGGTAAACACCTTGACGAGCTCGGGAATAATCGCCCCGGCCAGTGTGCCGCAGGAAATGATCGCAGACAGCTTCCACCACAGTGTTGAGTCGCCGCCCAGCGCGGGAATCGTCAGGTAAGAAATCACAAACGTGATTACCACCGACACGATTGAAGTAATCCAGACCAGCGAGGTCAACGGAGCTTCGAAGTTCATCGAGCTGGCGTTGCCGTAACGCGCTTTCGCCATCAGGTCGTTGATGAAGTAAGAGCCTGCGCTGGCGATAATCATCATGATGCGCATCACGAAAATCCAAACCAGCAACTGCACCTGGACCGTCGGATCGCCCACGCCTAACAGGATGAACGTGATCAGGGCGACGCCCGTTACACCATAGGTTTCAAATCCGTCGGCGCTGGGTCCAACCGAATCGCCCGCGTTGTCGCCCGTGCAGTCTGCAATTACGCCAGGGTTGCGCGCGTCGTCTTCTTTAATCTTGAAGACAATCTTCATCAGGTCGGAACCGATGTCGGCGATCTTCGTGAAGATGCCGCCGGCGATACGCAGAGCTGCGGCTCCCAGCGATTCACCAATGGCAAAGCCGATAAAACACGGACCCGCATAATCCCCCGGAATGAAGAGCAGGATGCACAACATGATCAGCAACTCGACGCTGATCAACATCATGCCGATGCTCATGCCGGCTTTTAGCGGAATTGCGTAAAGCGGGAATGGTTTTCCTTCGAGACTGGCGAAGGCAGTGCGCGAGTTGGCAAAAGTGTTAACCCGAATTCCGAACCACGCCACTCCATAGCTGCCGGCGATGCCAATGAGACTGAAAGCTAAAATGATCGCGACGCGCAGAGGTTCCATTCCGGAGAGCACGCCGAAGTAAAGAACGATAATGACGCCAATAAAAACTTCGAGGATAAGAATGAACTTGCCTTGAGTGATCAGGTAAGTTTTGCAGGTTTCGTAAATCAGCTCCGAGATTTCTCTCATGGCGCGATGAACCGGCAGTTTTTTCAGGTTCATGTAGATCGCCATGCCGAACGCCAGGCCGAGAATGCAAACCACAATGCCCGTGAGCAGTAACGTGTGTCCGTCCATTCCGCCAAAGAATGTCACCGAAGAAAGATCCGGCAGCACCAGGCTTGCTTCACCACCTCCGTGCTGTTGCGCGAATGCGGGTGTGGCAGAACCGGCGAGCGCTAAAAGCAGCGCCGCGAAAGTAAAAAGCGAACGCCGAACGTGCGTGCCGAGGTTGGAAACCCTTGAACCGTTGCTGGTGTAATTCATGATGTTTTGAGGAAGGAAACGCTGCGCAAACTGGCAGCCAGCCGATTAGGAATCAGCTTATGGTTTCGCTTCCAGGTCGAGTCCTTTCTGATCTTTACTCGCGGTGAGTTGATAGCAATTTGAACGGACGCGGGCACAGTTTTCACTTAACGATTCGCCGGGAATGTACCCGCCGAGCCGCCTGCGCCGAGCAACCGTTCAGATTGAAACGCGTATTATCCAGATTAGGGGCCTAACTGTCCAGACGAGCGGTCGTTAAATGGGCGGGTTTATTCCAAACTGGCTGCGGCGTGAGGGGCGGTAAGTGACCCCTCTTGCCGGGCGGTGCGGATCTTAAACACCGCAAGAGTGGCTAAATACAAGGCCAAAAGCACCAGGGCCGCAGCCGCAACTCCGTTCATTAACTCGATATCAAACAGGCCTGTGCCGATTTTGGTTAGTCGTAAATTGCCGATTACCAGCGATACCAGGGCCCAGAGCGTAATCGCCAGCACAAAGATCATCGGAATCAAAGTGAAGGCAATACGTTGTCGGGCTTTATACAGCCAGACAGTGATCGTCAACAGCGTGAGGGCCGCGAGTAGTTGGTTTGATGCGCCGAACAATGTCCAGAATTTAGTCCAGGAATTCGGCGGCGCGAACATGATGAAGTAAAAGGGAAGCCCCATCGTTAAGAGAGTTCCCGCCAGCGCGCCTACCCGTCCTTTCCAACCTAACAATTCCTGAATAATGTAACGGCCGAGACGCATCGACACGTCGAGCGTGTCGAACACAAACGTTGAGAAGGCCATCGCTCCAAACGTTATGGCAAACGCCAGTTTGTCCTGGCCAATGATCAACGTTAGGAATTGACCGATACCGTTTCCGTAAATCGTTCCCGGCGCTTTTCCTTTTAACGCTTCCTGCGCCACGATCATCACCGTAACGAGCGCGATTAGCGCGACGAAACCTTCCGCGAGCATCCCGCCGTAGCCGATGGGACGGATGTGACTCTCGCGATCAATCTGTTTCGACGTCGTACCCGAACACACAAAGCCATGGAACCCGGAACAGGCCCCGCAGGCAATCGTCACGAACAGAAACGGGAACATCATTCCCGTCATGCCGCCGATGTCGAATGCTTTGAACGCAGGCTGCTGGATCTGATATCCGCCAAAAAAAACGCCGATGATGCCGAGCGCTAACGCGGTGTATAGGATGAAACCGCCCAGATAGCCGCGCGGTTGCAGTAGTAGCCAAACCGGAACGATCGACGCAATCCCGCAGTAGAGAATAATTAAGACGCCCCACGTCCTGTGGTCGAGCACGAACGTCGTTGACATGATCGTTCCAACCCAGGAAAGGGCGAATGCAGCGGGCACGAAAATTAGAGTGACTAACCACAGCGGCGGATTCAAATAACGCTGCACGAGACCGAGCACCAGGGACAACAACAAATACATTATGCTGGCGGCCGCGACCGCGCCCCCCGGATTGAAATTTACGGCCGCCGCGCGCAGTTCTTCCGAGCCGCCGACAAATGTGCCTGAGGTGATGTCCGTGAAGGCGACAATCACGTAGATGAGTGCAATCCAGATGAACGCCATCATTGCCCGTCCAGCACGACTACCCAGATGTTCGCGAGTAATCTCCGCGATTGAAGTCGCACCGTGACGGACTGAGGCAGCCAGTCCGGTGAAGTCGTGAACAGCGCCGATCAAAACTACGCCTAACCCAATCCACAACAGACAGGGCAGCCAGCCAAAAGCCTGACACGCCAGGATTGGACCGGCGATGGGACCCGCTGCCGCTATGGCTGAGAAATGTTGTCCGAAAAGATAGAAGGGTTTAGTGGGAACGAAATCAACGCCATCATTCACCCGGTGAGCCGGCGTCTGACGGGCATCATCGAGCTGAAATTGCCGGGATACCCAACCGCCGTAGACGCGATAACCTGCGACAAGTAAGACAAGAAATCCAACCGCAATCAGCGTCAGCATCATGCAGCCAAACCTCCGTCCAACAAATGTGGAAAAGGGTAACGATTTCTAAACGAATTGTGGTTAGACATCCGGAAGGGATTGGTCATCGATAGGAGTGGCCTTGAAAATATCGTGCGGAGTGTGGCATGAAAACCTTCGAAAAATCCAGAAAAAACACAACGCTTTTGACACGCGTTTCGAGCCGATGGTCTATTCCAACCCAAACCTTTTCTTGATAGACTTCGGTTATCGTTGTCACTGGTATTCTTAGTAAACTTGGCCGTTAGAACCCACACTCCATGTATCCGTTCAGAAACATTCTCTTCCCAACCGACTTCACAGCACGTGCACGGTCTGCGTTGAAGTATGCAGCGGCGTTGGCTCGACGTGGAGGCGGCCGCGTAGTGCTCCTCAGTGTTCAGAGCGCCGCAGTGCCGGCAAACCTCCTGACGCTTCCAGACCATGTGTTTGAAGAACAACAAAACAGCTGGCTGCTGGAGGTGAGAAGCGAAGTTCGCAACCTTCTCGCAGATCCGCTGTTTGATGGACTCGAAGTTGAACCAGTAATCGTCGAGGGTGAGCCGGCGGCTGAGATTGCCAAGGCGGTGCGGGATTACGAAATTGATCTGGTTACAGTCGTTACACATGGACGCCGGGGACTAGCGCGCGCGTTGTGGGGGTCTACTGCGGAAGAAATCATCGCTGAAGCGCCGTGCCCGGTCCTCACGATTCGTCCGCCACAACATGATTTTGTCGAACACAAGGGTGGCCGAAGCGAGGTTCGCTTGAACCGGGTTTTGCTGTCCACAAACTTCCGTCCGTCATCCGCCGCTGCTACGCAGGTGGCGACACAACTCGCGAATCAAACCGGCGCAGAGCTTCATGCCGTCTATGTCATCGGGGATTACCTGGAACAGATCTCAATGGTGTTTCCGGAGGGTGGTCTCAGTGCATTGTCGAAGTTGCGGGCTTATGTTCAGGAACATATGGAACAGTTTGCTCGCAGCGACGCTGAACGCCCGAAGACTCACATTACAGAGGGACGGCCCTACGCTGAAATTGTGAGGCTGGCGGCAGAAATCGATGCTGATTTGATCGTGATCGGCACAAGTGTTCACGCGTCAATCTTTGGTGGCGCTCCGGCGCTGGGATCGGAAATTGAAAGAGTTGTTCGCAACGCTCCCTGCCCGGTGTTGTGCGTGCCTTCAGCCCGTGTAGTTACACCGCTTCCCGCGCTGGTTACCCAACCCGTACTTTAAAACATAGACATTTTCGACAAAAGAAAAAGCGAGGCCGTTTGGCCTCGCTCTTCTTTAATTTGGAAGAAGTTCTTACTGACTGACTAACTGTAGTCTTCCATCAGGTAGTCGTACGGAAAACACGCTCCGCTCATACATCGACAGCGGCGTTGATTCTTTGCTTTGTACCGCAGCCAGTTGTTCGCGACGTATGCTATTCGCTGCGCTCGCGGCGTACGGATCACGAATTAGTGCGTAGCGCTTGCTGATCCGGCGCACATATTCCTGCGTTTCGCTGTAGGGCGGAATACGGTTCCCATACTTCATCACTGCGCCTTCACCAGCGTTGTAACCCGCCAATGCCAAGTTAACGTTTCCGTCAAACTTATCCAGCAGCCAACGCATGTAGCGTGTGCCGCCTTCGATGTTCTGCTTGGGATCCCAAATACTCGTCACACCAAACCGCGCTGCAGTTCCGGGCATTAACTGCATCAGACCGCGAGCGCCCTTGTGTGACATAGCGCGCGGCTTAAACGTCGATTCCTGATGCATGATGGAGTAAAGCAACAACGGATCGACCGAATTGCGACGGCCCGAGTCGACAATGAGTCCATCGATGGTGGCGTTGCCGGTCGTGTAACCACTCAGTGAGTTGCTGATGTTGAAGTCAGAACTTCTGGGATGGCTCATGCTGTTGATGGAAGTGCCAAGAGAATGATGGCTGCCGCCTTTGGCTCGCTTGGCGACGGGAGCTTCGACGGGGGTTTTGAGACTGATACCCGTCGCGAAATCGAAATTATCGGCACGATAACCCTGGCCGAAAGCCACGGTCGTGGAGGCGACAAAGAGCGCAACAAAAAGGGGAAGCTTTTTCATAAGTGCCTGGAGAATGTTTAGCCTGAAGATTGAAGTTTAGTGAGGACCCTTGGAACGTCTGTTTTTTAAGGCTTAACTAACAAACCGCAAGGATGGTAACACACGGTTAAACAATTGCCAACAAAGCAGTTTGACCGTGATTTCAGTACACGAATGCCTGCAAAAATGCTGGCATTTCTTAGGATCTGCCTATCGCGCGCGCGGCGATGGATTTTCCCCCTCAATCGATATCATAGGCACACACCCTTCCGAGGCCGCTTGGTAGTTAAACCAGCGCGCGTGTGCGCGCCTCACCAAAAAAGGAAGCCCTATGAAAAGAATCTTCTCCACCATTCTTGCTGTACTAGTTGCCACTTCAATCGGTCTGTCGGTTCAGCCTTCTACCGGTTCGACCCTCCAAACTGAAAACTCAAACGCCAACACCACCAAAAAGAAACGTGGTCCGGTGTTTCGCGCCAGCAAAGATCAAATCAAGCAAGCCCAGGCTCTTCTGAAAACGCGCGGCCTTTATTCGGGTACAGAGACTGGAAAGCTAGACCCGGATACGAGAGCTAGCCTTAAGAAGTATCAAGAAGCGGAGAGCTTGAAAGTGACCGGTACGCTCAACAAAGTGACTCTGGAAAAAATGGGGATTGTGTTGACCGACAAACAGAAAACCATGTGAGCGTCAAACGAGGCGGTTGTTGCCTTACTCCACCTCCTCAAACAAAAACGCGAGCGCATCGCCGGACGCGCTCGCGTTTGTTTTTCTGTCGCGTGCTTTAACTCAGTAACTTTTCAACCACCGCGTAGCTCGCCTCGAGAGCTTCACGCAGCTTCTCAGGTTGACTCCCGCCGCCTTCCGCCATGTCGGCTTTGCCGCCGCCCTTACCGCCGACGATAGGCGCCAGTTCCTTGATCACTTTTCCCGCCGGCACTCTACCGGTGAGATCGGGTGAAGTTCGCACGATCAAAGAAACCTTTCCTTCACCACTCCTGCCCAACACAACCACACCGGATTTGATTCTGGCTAATAGGGTGTCAGACAGTTGGCGCATAGCCGCAGCGTCAAGACCTGACGCTTCATGGGCCAGAACCCGTATCCCTGCAACGTCACGTGCTTCATCGCCATTGGAAGAAGATGGATTCAACGCTCCACTGGCAATCTTCATTTTCAAATCTTCCGCTTCGCGACGCGCTTTTCTCAATTCGTCCTGCAGCCTGCTAATTACAGCCGGCAATTCCGTGCGCGACGTTTTCAGTCCACTCGAAACCTGCTCGAGCAGGACCTCGTCATCGCGAAAACGCTCGTAAGCATCAACACCCGTGATCGCTCGAATACGGCGGACGCCGGAAGCGATCGATTCGTCGCTGATGATCTTGAACACACCGATGTCGCCAGTTGCTCGCACATGCGTACCGCCGCAAAGTTCTCTGGAAAAAATTCCTTCGGTACCTTTAATCGAGAGCACGCGCACTTTCTCGCCGTACTTCTCGCCGAAGAGCGCCATCGCGCCTGAGCGCATAGCCTCCTCAGTGGCCATCTCGTCGGTTTGCACGGGCTCGTTCCGCAGGATGTAGTGATTTACCAGCCGCTCAATTTCGTCAATTTCCGCGCGGGTTAAGGGTTGGTAATGTGTGAAGTCAAACCGCAAATAAGTTGGGGCTACGACTGAACCTGCCTGCTTCACGTGAGTGCCCAGTACTTCACGCAGCGCGGCATGCATCAAATGCGTTGCCGTGTGATTTCGCCGCGTCGCGTCTCTCTTTTCGACGTCAACTTCAGCGGACACTACATCGCCGATTTTCAGACTGCCTTTTTCAACTTTTACTTTGTGGACGATCAAACCTTGTGCGGGTGAATACGTGTCCACGACGTTGGCGATAAAGTCAGCGCCACCAATGTCAGTTAGCCGGCCGACGTCTCCTACCTGTCCTCCGCTTTCTGCATAGAAGGGAGTTCGATCAAGAACAACCTCGCCTTCCTCACCTTCATTAAGAGACTCGACGGCAGACTCGGCCGCGAACAGTGAGACAACCCGGACGTTGGTACCCGAGGTTCCTTCGTAACCGGTGAACACGTTGGCGCCTGAACGGCCCAACGCTTCTGCGTAGATTGGGTTTGCCTTGGCCGGGCCGCCCGCATGCTCTCGTCCGGTTGCTTGTTGAAGTGACTTCAGTGCGGCATCAAATTGCGAGTTGAACTCGTCCTCGCCCATTTCAACGCCACGCTCTTCCATGCTCACGCGAATCAGGTCTCGTGGTGTACCGAACGTATCGTAGAGTTTGGCCAGATCAGTGAATGCTGGCGGAGCTGGTCGCGAGAACAGCTCTTCCAGCTTCTGCAGGCCGATGGTTAGAGTCGAGCCAAACCGTTCCTCTTCCAGCCTAACCATCTTCTCGATAAAACCACGTTGCGCTTCGAGCTCTGGAAAGGCGTCTTTCATCTGATCCACTACGAAGTCAGTGACGCGATGAAAGAAGAGGTCCAGGCCGAGGGTGTGACGTCCCTGGTAGATAGCGCGACGCATGATCTTGCGCAGCACATAGTTTCGTCCTTCGTTACCGGGCAGAATTCCATCTGCGATTGCGAATGCGGTAGCGCGCGCATGGTCGGCAATCACACGCATGGCAAAGCCTTCGTGTGATTCCGGATCGTAATGCCGGTCTGCAAGTTTCGCTGTGAACTCGATAATCGGTCGGATCAGATCGGTGTCGTAGTTTGACTTAACGCCCTGGAGCACAACTGCCATTCGCTCCAAACCCAAGCCCGTATCAACGGACGGGGCCGGCAACGGTTCGAGTTTGTACTGACCCGGGGAGACTTCGCTGCGTTCAAACTGCATGAAGACCAGGTTCCAGATCTCCATCGTGTCGTCGCCTGGTCCATTCACCAGGCCGGCATGGTTCTTAGACGGGTCCGTGGGATCTTCTCCCATGTAGTAATGGACTTCACTGCATGGACCACATGGCCCGGTCTCGCCCATCTGCCAGAAATTGTCCTTGCGTCCAAACCTTAGGATTCGCTCCTTAGGGGCGCCCACCTGCTCCCAAAACTTTGCTGCGTCTTCGTCGGGTCCAACTTCGTCGTCACCTTCAAACACACTGAACCAGAGGCGCTCCGGATCGAGTTTCCATTCATTGACGAGCAGGTCCCACGCGAGCTTAATCGCGTCTTCCTTGAAGTAATCGCCAAACGAGAAATTCCCCAGCATCTCGAAGAACGTGTGATGACGTGCGGTCTTACCGACTTCGTCGAGATCGTTGTGTTTGCCGCCCGCGCGTATGCATTTCTGAGAGGAGCACGCGCGCAAGTAATTCCGCTTCTCGGTTCCCAGGAAGACGTCCTTGAACTGATTCATGCCCGCGTTGGTGAAGAGCAACGTTGGATCGTTGGCGGGCAGCAGGGGAGAAGAGCGCACACGCGTATGGCCGTGCCGCTCAAAGTACTCCATAAAGCTCTCTCGAATTTCTTTACCTTTCATAACTAAATCGAGTTTAACAACGATCCACGAAATACACGAAATACACGAAGAGGTTCGTGGTAATTCCCGTGTTTCGTGGATCGTTATTCGTCATCTTCAGTCGCTGCACGAGAAACCGTCCGAACCTTGTCGCTGACCAGCTCAAACGCAAAGCCCTGACGTAGCAGGTGATCAAAAAGGCTTTTAGCTTCCTCGCGGTTTTTGGGACGGCCGCGTAGTCGAATCCGTTTCTCGATGGCACGATCTATCAGCTCATCTTCGGGAGTTTCAGCAAAGACTTTGTCGAGCGCTTCTTCAGCTACAGCGCGATCGACTTTCTTCATCATCAGATCTCTTTCGAGACGGCGGCGCCCGGTTGGTTTCTGTTTCACCTTGTGAGAAGCAAAACTCACGGCGAACTGTTGATCATCCACGTACCCGTACTCACGTAGCCGCGCGATGACTTCGTCCACTACTGACTTGGATGCGTAACGACCCTGCAGGAGGCGTTCGCGCAGTTCTGACTCGGAGCGTGGCTTAGCCGCCAGCAGTTTCGCGGCGCGCTGAAACGTTCGTGCGCGACGCTCTTCCGGCGTCAGGTTTCGCGCGGACGAATCATCTTTTTGTTTTCTCGGACGCTTGAACACGGGCGCATTTTAACCACAGATCAATGTCACCGTGAGGGATTGGTTAGCAAATGGATCAATTCATTTCTGAAGGATTTGTGAACTCTGTGTTGAATAATGACCCAGTCGCTGCCGCTCCTGGTTCTAATTCGTCCGCGTTCCGAGTTCAATGCTTCTTTTATGCAAAGCCTTCGACGGATTCTGATGAGCAACAGTGAGCGTTACACCAAACAGCTTATGGACATACAATGCCTGACATGGATGGCGTTATTTGCATTAATAAGCAACCGGGAATGACCTCACACGATGTTGTCGCGCAAGCGCGTCACATCCTCAATCATCGGCGAGTGGGCCACGCGGGTACACTTGATCCATTTGCGACCGGATTGCTGGTGCTGCTGGTGGGGCGTGCAACTCGTCTAACACAATTTCTTACCGCGCTGGAAAAGGAGTACGAAGCTATCATCCGACTCGGCTTCGCGACGGACACAGCCGATCGTACGGGCACCCCGATCTCAGAGGTTGCAACAGGACAACAATGGACTGGGGAACAGATTGAGCAAGCGCTTGCGGGCCTGCGCGGCGAAATAGATCAGGTGCCGCCGATGTACTCGGCGAAGAAACAAGGCGGCCGTAAGCTTTATGAGCTGGCGCGCAAAGGCGCCGAAGTTGAACGCGCTCCGGTACGCGTGAATATTTATGAGTTTGAACCGATCAAGCCCAAAGGCGAATGGTTGAAAAACAACCTCGATGGCACGGTTGATTTCGAGGTGCGCGTGGTCTGTTCGCCCGGCACCTACATCAGAACCCTGGCTGAAGATTTTGGAAAGCAGTTAAATGTCGGAGCTCACCTGGCTGAGCTGAGACGTACGCGGGTTGGCGACTTTACTATCGGCGAAGCGTTGACTCTAACGCAATTGAAGACGACGGCAGCGGAAGAAGCTTTGGGCCGGGCTCTGTACACACCGGACGCTGCGCTGACGCGTTTGCCGGCGATTAACGTTAGCGATGAAGATATCCGTCGAATCCGGCATGGATTAAATCTGGAGATTTCAGATCCAAAGTGGATCAACGGAGAGCGCGTTAGGATTCGCGACACCGCCGGTCACTTGATTGCCGTAGGGACGTTTGACCAGGAAGCCGCAGAGCTTCATCCGTCAGTCGTATTATCCGTCGAAGACCAATGAAGAAACGTTACTGGATTGGCGGCTTGTCTGCCCTGGCTGCGACGTCCATTGCGGCCAAGCTCCTTTTGCGCCCGCGCGACGTTGAATGGGGAGAGAACCGCACCAACGTTTTCCATGCTGAATATTCGCGCTTCGCTGATGTTGATGGTGTGCGCGTGCACTTTCAGGAGGCGGGCGCTGCAGATGGACCAGTCGTCTTTCTGATTCATGGATTTGCATCTTCAAATCTGGTCTGGAGCAAGGTTTTGCTCGAGCTGGCCGAACAAAGGTTCAGAGTGATAGCTCCGGACTTGCTGGGTTATGGCTACTCCGCTAAACCTCGCGACCTCGAATACACAATTGGCCGGCAGGCGAAGATGGTGGTTGGATTAATGGAGGAGTTGGGAATCGAACGCGCGAACATCGTCGGTAGTTCGTATGGGGGCGCAATTGCGGCGACCATAGCACTAGATCATCCATTGTTGGTTGCAAAGTTAGTTCTCGTTGGTGCGGTTACAAACAACCGGCCGACTAGATACTTGTTGATGCGTCTCTTCGGTTCGCCTGTTATCGGCGACATTCTTTCGCCTCTGGTCGTCGGGTCTCGACGTCTGCTGAGAATGCGCATGAAGCGCGTCTACGACCGGCATTCATGGCCCATGGATGAACGGCGGGTGCAGGCTCGGCATCTACCGTTGGCAACGCGAGGTACTCATCGGGCAATCATTCGCACAGTTCGACGTTGGGACGCAGAACGAATTTCACGAGACGCTCACTTAATTACACAACCGACGCTGGTGTTGTGGGGCGATCGCGATCGTGAGGTGCCCGTGGGAGATGGGCATCGGCTCAACGAAGAGATACCAAACTCGCGACTCAGGATTTTCGAAGCGTGTGGGCACTTGCCGCATGAAGAATATCCGGATGAGTTTGTGGAAGTTGTAGCCCGGTTTCTGAAGTAGCCATTAGACGAACGTCTCCAATAGCGACAAGACTTTGGAGTGCGGGGGTCTGGTGTCCGATAAGCTTCAGCTTGTCGCGGCGCTGCGACAAACTGAAGTTTATCGGACACTCACGCCATGTTGAGGGCTTTGCCTACTGAGGGGTCGCGGCGGATGCGCCAGATTTTTGAGTCGAGGTAATAATGAATAAAGGCGTAGCCCCAGAGAAACGAGATTCCCAGTTGAGTTAACAATGTCTGCGTGCGACCTGCCCCGTCACTGTTGAGCGTCGTGTAACCCAGCCACTGTCTCGGTCCCTGATAAATCAAACCAAATAGAATTCCGAAGGCGAGGTAGTACAACAATCTGCGGCTGATAACTTCGGCTGCGCCATACTTCCCGCGCGCCGGAATAATGTCATCCGAGGTTCGCGAACTCCCTTGGTACTTCTTGTTGTGAAACCAGATCAGCCGGTGGTATTGCAGGTTGTGATAGATGGTGAGTATTGCAACGATCGCGATTGGTTTATGCGGCATCGGCGTCAGCAAAACGATCCAATGCATGGGAACCGCCGCTGCGAGTAATAAATACTTCGGCACATTCAAAGGCAGACCCGAAATCACGCGTTGGACTTGCCGGCCTAACCAAACGATAAATAACGCGACCGTGCCTATTAGCAGAACGGTTTCAAGCATGCCTACCCACGGTTGCAAAGGCGCCGGCACGCGGGTCATCGCTTCTGGATCTCGCGTGATGAACGCGACGAACGGATAATTGAAAGCAAACAGCAACAGTAAGCGATCAAGCCCATTATCTATCGATGCCAGATCATTGTTTTTCTTTTTGTACAGCACCATGAACCCGTAGTGCTGTTTAACCAGGTGGTAATAGGCCCAGAGAGCTGCGATGAAGAAGAAGACTAAGCCAAAGCCCGCGAGGACCATCGCCGGACCAATCGCGAAAAACAAAAGCGAGCCCCAAAGCAGACGGCCGCGGCTTTGTCGTTCGGTGCGATCGAAGTAAGTTCGGGAAAAAGTCCCGAACACGTGTGGCGCATCAATCAATATGGCCCAGAGTGCCACCATCGGAACCAGCGGAATAAGACCATTAACGTAAAGTATGAGGAGCAGGTAACTGGACACTACCGAGCCGATGAGCCAGATCAGGTCGTCGCGTGCGCTGATAATCCAACGCAAACTAATTGCACTGGTCGTGCTATGAGTTATGACTTCTGCTTTGGTAGCCATTGAAAACCAGCGTTTGCGAGGCTAGGATTCTACCACTTCAGGATCTGGTCAAAAAAGGCAAGAGGCGAATTGAGTTATGTCCGATCGAGAGTCCAATAACCGCCTGTTTCAAGCCCATCCCTGGCACGGTGTTTCCCCCGGAGCGAACGCCCCGGCGATGGTGAATGCTTACATCGAAATTGTTCCTACTGACGCAGTTAAGTATGAACTGGACAAAGCGTCGGGCCACTTGCGAGTCGATCGGCCGCAGCGATTCTCATCGATGTGCCCCACGCTTTACGGATTCATTCCGCAAACTTACTGCGGCGAGCAGGTCGCGAAGTTGTCTGGCGAGAGAACCGGAACGACGAATATAGAAGGTGACGGCGACCCGATGGACATCTGTGTCCTGACCGAAAAGGCGTTTGCACACGGCAGTTTTTTCCTGTTGGCCAAACCGATTGGTGGTCTAAGGATGATCGATGGCAGCCAGGCGGACGACAAGATTATCGCCATACTCGATTCCGACTTGGCATACGGACACATCACGGAAATTTCAGAATGTCCCGCAGCTCTGATTGATCGACTCAAACATTACTTCCTCAGTTACAAACAACTTCCAGGTGATGCGCCGAGACGAGTTGAGATCGCTGATGTGTATGGACGCGCGGAAGCGCTAGACGTAATAACGCGTAGCATGCACGACTACGACCAAGAGTTCCGAGTTTAGAGTTCCGGGTTCCTGGTTAATAGTGCGGTCAAAGGCCAGGCTTTTAATGAACTTGAAACTCGAAACTTCGAACTCGAAACTTCGAACTCGAAACTGTTCTAAGTTGTTATGGTTTCCTGAATGCCGCAGCGTGGGCAGGTCAGGCAATGGCGAGTTGAATCGGTCCAGGTCGCCAGCGCTAAACCTGCGGGTTTGCATTCACCCTTGCTCTCAATCGCATGTTGTTTACGTTCTGTATCTTCAGCGCTGCAGTGCTTGCACAGCCAACCATAACCCAGATCAAAGAAGTGATTGGTTTGGTTCATGACAGAGAGAGGTTAAGTGCAGAGTGGGCCTGCCAGAACCACCCACTCTGCCAGTGAAGTTGTTTACCGGACGAAGCGTCTGGAGTCGGGCACGTCTACAAGCCGCACCGGAACAGTCGTCCGCCGGCCGTTGCGTAAAATCTGGACTTGAGCAACATCGCCAATCTGATGTTTATCCAGGAGCCTGTAAAGGTCGTCGGCATTGTCTAACTTTTCGCCGTCCATGCCAACAATAATGTCACCGATTTCGACATCACCGTTTTCAGTTTGTGTCAGGCCACGCAGGCCGGCGTTCGCTGCTGGACCGCCGCTGGCGACTTGCCAGATAAGCACGCCTTCCGACACTGGCAGCTCAATGCGATCGCGGAGCTGAGCGACGTCGCGACTGCTGATTCCAAGTTTCGGCCGCCGCACCTGGCCCGAACGAATCAGTTGAGGAACGATCCGTTTAGCAATGTTCACTGGAACTGCAAAACCCACGCCCGCCGATGCACCTGAGGGCGAAAGTATCTGTGAGTTGATTCCAATCATGCGGCCGTGTGAATCCAGCAATGGACCACCTGAGTTGCCAGGGTTGATCGAGGCATCAGTTTGGATGGCGCCTTCGATCGGCCGATCGTTGCGCGCCCGAATCGGACGTTGCAGTCCGCTGATCACACCGGTGGTAAGTGTTCGGTCGAGGCCGAAGGGGTTGCCGATCGCTAGTACTTTTTGTCCAACCTCCAATCGATCGGAGTCGCCCAAGGGAATCACTGTCAGACCTTCTCTCGGCATCTCTACCAGTTTGATCACAGCGAGGTCGGTATCAGGATCACGGCCAACGACTGTAGCCGCATAATTCTTTTGTCCACCGAAACTCACCGCAACCTTGGTCGCGCCTTCGATCACGTGATGGTTCGTCAGGATGTGTCCTTCCTGGTCAATAACCGATCCCGAGCCCGAGCCTTCTCGAGGCTGGGCGTAACCGAAGAAGTCGCGTGAATAAGAAGTTGAATGGACGTTGACCACGCCCGGCGAAAGTTTCCGGTAGACCTCGATGTTGTTCTGTTCATCCGGCGCGACCGCCGGATTGGTGATACCGGCCGGCGCCTCTTCCGTGAAGGCAATCCCAGCCGGCTGAATACGCTCCACAACAACACGTTCAAAAAAGGCGAAACCCGCGACCGCAAAGAGCCCGGAAACCAGAGCAACGATAATGAGTTGGCGTGCTGAAATTCTATACATGATTTTATTCTCGGTATTTTGATTCTTCAGTAACAGTCTAGTTTGGATGCCAGCGCCAGCGGGGCCGTTGCGCGGCTGCATTTTGGGTGAAATGTAGGCTTGACTGCTGCGTAGACACAAGTCCTCCGGTGCAGTTTTGCGGGGTTTCTTTTATGAACGTCTACGTAGCGGGAATGTTCCGTTTTTTGAAGACCGATTGGCAGGTTTGGATCTGCCATTCGACGAGCTTCGACCAGCAGCGACAAGCCTTTGGAGACAAGTATGTTGAATGTCAGAGTCGATTGACTTGAGAATGGTTAAAACAAAAACCCGCTCGAGGAGAAAAGACAATGACGACCACAGCATCGATATTGGAGTTCATTCCCAGGGATTACGACATTTTTGTCGG
>DATEPE010000030.1:0-74828 GCA_035273385.1 Pyrinomonadaceae bacterium
AATGGTGTCTGACAGGTGGCGCGCGCTGACGAGACCAATAATTCGGCGATCGAGGTATGCCTGACTCAGGTTGTAGTCAGTAAAGCTATGTCGGATCTCTGTGGTTCCGTCTGCTGCATATTCTTTAACCAGATATGGCAAGCTCCACTGCGCGTATGGACCGTAATCAATCGTGACGCGCTTACGATTGTTCGCATCATCGTAAACATTTGTCTCTATGACGCGGGGATTTTTTTGATAAAGCAGACTCGTGTCGTCCTGAGTCCAGGAAACCGTCGCCCTCTTGTTGGGAATGTCGGCTGATTCTGCCGCCGCGTTTTGATAAATCTTAGTGGTAGTTGTGAGTCCGGTCTGCCAGGTAGTTGTCGCGTAGAATTCTTTATAGATCACACCGTCAGGAGTAGTCACGTTGCTCCAGGAATTATCACCTGCGGCAGCATAATAGGTTATAGCTTCCGCTCCGTTATTCCAGTTTTCAGCCCAATCGCGGCGCTCGGTGAAACGAGGGCAATCCGTCTGCCCGGCACTTGAGTGGACGTTATAAGAAGTGTACTCCAGCAGGTGACCGTCCGCCGCGTAATGGTTGATCCGGTTTACCTGGCCGAACGCAACGTTGTACGCAAAAGTAAAGTAGGCGCCATCGTGCAGATTCACACGGTTCAACACGGTTACATAATTGTTGTTAGGACCGTTGACCAAAAGGCCGCCGCCAAAGCTCGGCTCGACGTAGACCTGTCCGTATTCAAAGGTGGCCCAATCGTGTGCCACACCTGCCCAGGTTTGTCGAATGGCCTGAAGGTTACTACTCGCGTCGTACACGAAAGTGATCACTCGACCGAGTGTGTCGGTGATGGTCGAAAGATGACCGTTAGTTGGATTGAACGTGGCTGAAATAAAATTGCCGTTGCGATCTTTAATCTCGTTACAGCGGAACTCACCATTGATCGGAGCCCGCTCGAATGTCATTTGCGTACCGTCGGTGCTGCGGACAACGGGAGCGTCCGGGTTGGTCGCGTCCAACTGGGTATAGCGGCCGTCCATTGACTCATAAATGGCCGACGTTCCCACCTGTCTCATCTTTACGCGCGCGCCAGACGAAGTCACCATCAGGTAAGCATTGGCGCTCGTCTGTGAATCGAGAAAGCTTTGTTGCAGAATCGGAAGGCCGAGGCGAAAACCCGGAGCCGGAGAGCCCAGATCAGCGTTGTACTTAATATATGAACCATCTTTGGTCCAAACGAGCGAGTTATACGAAAGGGCCAGATTCAGGTCCATGCCGGCGCGTCCGGGAAGGCTAACCAGCGGAATACCCCAATTGAAATTGCGAGAGCCAAGATCTACGCCAGGTGTTCCCACCTCGTTGGCCGGACGCATACGCGCTGTCGAGAAATTAGGATCGCTCTTTGGATAATAGCTTCCACCGCCACCACCGCTCTGCGGATCACAGTCAGCACACATCAAATTTGATTGGATTGGCTGCCTCGCTTGCGGCTGTTCTGCCCTTGCGGTTCGCCGTTCATTAAGATTGGGAAGGTTGTTAGCCGGTGCTTGTGTGGTACGTGGTGGCGGCGCAGTCGAAAAAGTTCCTCCTGGTCCAGTGCCCCCGCTGCCAAATCCGGGCGTCGGCAGTGAAGCAGGACGATTGTGCCCACCTTGCAAGCCAGTTAACGAGTTTGCGACATTTGCTACCCCGCCAGCCAAGACTTTTCCCTGAAGAGAAGCAACGTCCCGCGCTCCTTTAGTTATCGTTTGCGCAACCTGATTCGGCCTGAGTCCGGGCTGTGCTGTTTTAATCAAACCCGCAAGGCCCGCAACCAAAGGCGCTGAAGCCGATGTTCCGGTCACGCTCCAATAGCCGCCACCCATTTTAGTAGTCAGAATGTTGGTACCCGGTGCGGCTACTGTAACGTTGGCTGATCCCCAGTTGGACCAGGAAACAAGTTGGTCTTTGTTATCTGTGGCAGCAACTGTGATCAGATCGCGCAAACCAAATGAGGCCGGATAATACGATGCAGTGTCTACATTCTGGCCCCCGTTTCCGGCTGAACAGACTACAACCACGCCGCGGCGCAGTGCGCGCTCGAGCGCGTCCTTGAGAACTAGCGATTCTCCATTCGTGCCCCATGAGATATTGATGACATGAGCTCCGTGCGTCACTGCATAGTCAATAGCCTCGACAGCATCCGCGATATCCCCGGTTCCGGTGTTATCCAAAACTCGTAAGCTCATTATTCCCGCCTGCCACATCACACCCGAGATACCGGCGCCGTTGTTTCCCTGCGCCGCAATAATGCCTGCGATTGCGGTACCGTGACCCTGGTCGTCTTTGATTACCCCATCGTCGGCGATGTAGTCCCACCCATGAACGTCGCCTTCAGGCCCGGGTGAAGAATTGATCCACTGGTTCCCTGCGAGATCCGGGTGACCGAAATCGATACCACTATCAATCACCGCCACAACTGTAGATTGAGTTCCGGTGTGGAACTGCCACCCGGCGGTAGCGTTGATATCGGAGCCGAATTGACTGCCATTTTGTCCCGTATTACGAAGTGCCCATTGCTCGGAAAACTGCGCGTCATTCGGCAAGGTACCTTCGGCCTGATCAGAACGAATCAGGAAGTTGGGTTC
Organism: Pyrinomonadaceae bacterium; assembly: GCA_035273385.1. Classification (GTDB taxonomy): domain Bacteria; phylum Acidobacteriota; class Blastocatellia; order Pyrinomonadales; family Pyrinomonadaceae; genus PSRF01. Next base: position 2,629 of record DATEPE010000030.1, read on the forward strand.
GGCCAACTCTACTGAGGGTTGTTGCAACAGCGACAGGGCAACAGTCTGAGCGGACTGGCCCGATACCTTAAATTTCTCGACTCCCGACTCTCCTTTTAACTTCTTTCTCCCAGCCCCGTGCACCAATGCAACGGTGTTCTTTTCGTGCTCAGTAGCAGTCGCGCGAAAACGGACTAACACCTCATCTTCACGATACATCGGCTTCTGATGATCCTGAACAAACGTGACACCAGATGAACCCTGGGCAAGCGGCTTGCTCGCTTTTTCGTTTGTTGCTACTTGCCTGGCGAAGCTTGCATATGCGGTTCGCGGCAAGGAGACGACTAACGATGAAATAATCTGGGCGTAGGCTATCAACAGAGAGACACAGATCGAGACAGAGCGCGAAGTAGAGCGAGGAAACTTCATGAGTACTTCCTTTTATGGACTTGAGTTGTAAGTTTGTTGTGAGTTTAAGGAAGCCTGGGAACGCTCGTGGGGGCCCAGAATTACCTCTTTACCTTTGCGCCAGAGGAATCTTGCGATCACTTCAACGCGGTTCCGTTAAGAAGGTCTCTGATGCGCAAGGGTTTACGTTGGTTGTATGGAAATAGTCATTGGCATCGACTCCCATGGGCGCAAAATTCCCTGAAAGACCGCGACGACTTATCCGTGGACGACTTGGTGGGTTTATTAATAAAGATCAAGCTGAGCCGAACCGTCTTACAGGCCGAAACGTTTGCGGTACTCGGCCGAATTCATGAACCCGTTGATCATGATGCGATAGTCGCCGGCCGTCTGGTTCATCGTGTTGATCCAGTCCAGGTATGAAGCGTCGGCTGTTCTGCGCAGGTAACCAAAGTACTGCATGATCACAAACGCTTCGTTGTAGTACTTGTCGTAAACCTGTTGGCTCTCCACCAACCCCCGCAGCACGTCTCGGCGTCTTTCAGTCGTGTTGCTGGTGTTCAGGTGGTTGATCCACGCCGTCCGCGATGGATGACTTGGTAGTCCTACCGTCAGCAGCAGCGCGTCCACATAGGCGGTCGGATTACTAAAAGTCGAAGAGTACTTGTTATGAAACACGGGCCGCGCCATGAACTCGTTTACAAACGCCACCTTGTTCGCTTCCAACTGCGCGTCTGACAGAAATCCACTCACCTTCGCGAAGTCAGGCATGAACTGTTCGTACAAAGGAATGGCGCCCACCGACGAGTAGAAGCGATAGATGAAGTAGCCGCGGGCCTGAAATTCAGGTGAACGGAAGAACCCTGCCGACACTTCAATGCGATCACACGGCGGCGCCACGGTCACGCCGCAGTTGTTGAGCACGTTCCGCCACCCAGCCAGGCCTGCAGGTTCTGGGTTGCGGCCGAGGAAGTCTATGTAGTGTTGCTCGATGAAGAAGTCGACCTGATCCAGTGGGTTGGCACCGTTAACGCTTTCGTTATCCTGAATCGTGACGTTGGCTGTTGAGAACGACCCCAGTGTAGCGCCCACCGCATTACTAAGCGTGATAGAGAACGTCTCGTTCCCTTCTGCGTAGCCATCATTAACTATCGGAATGAAGATCGTCTTCGACGATTCACCGGCAGCAAAATGTACAGTCCCGATACTCGTTGCGTAGTCACAACGCGACGAAGCAATCCCCAAAATGTCCACGCAGGTCTTGTCGATCGTCAACGTGTCCGAGGTGCTGTAATCAACTGACGCTGCACCGGCTGTGTCGGAGCGGACGATGTTGACGGCCACGCTTCCTGCTGACTCCGCCACCGTATAACCCGCGTTAGCCAATTGCAGCGTGTTACCCGTTGTCAGGGTCCAACCAAGATCGTGAAATAACGAAAATGTCAGGTCATGTGGCAGGTCAACACTGTGTGTTAACTCGCCACTGATGTTCGGTTCCATGAGCTGATTGGGAAACAAGCTCACGTCCCAATGCGCAACTGACGAGCCGCCCTGAAATGGATTTGGGCTGAAGAGCCGGGTCCGTCCACCTGCGTCAATACCGGCGGCTGTAGAGGGATCGAGATATACGGTGGCGTTGACTCCGGCACCGAGTTGAGCTTTAAACGCATTTCCTTCGGCGAGTGTGACGGAAACAACCGGGATCGTAATTGACGGATCTGAGCCTGCCATACCCGGTGGCTGCGAAGCGGTTTGATTGTCGACAATGATCACGGCCACCGCTCCAGCGTTCTGCGCGTTCTTTGCTTTGCTAACGAAAGTGCATATCCCGCGATCGATCAGTGCGATATTTCCAGCGATGGACGCGGCATTATCAAAAGCAGAACAGCCGTCGGTCGTCGTTGGTCCATCAGAATTACTTGCGTCTGATGCTTGCACCAAATTTGATGTCACGCCGGCCGAATTAAGAACAGAGCCAAATTCTGCGGTACCTGGTTGATAGTTCCCCGCAATTGCTGGTGGTGAATTAACGCGAACTCGTGGAGAAGCCAGGATAGTGGGCGCACCGGTCTTGACCTTCGCACCGTTCCATACAAGGTTGCCGGTGTTGACTGCCGACGCCGCTCGCTCGGCATCAGTCATCTGGGGCCAGGTTTTGCCGGACGTGCTGTCCATAAGAAAAGTGTCGTAGATATTGGGAAAACCTGACAGCTGCGCACCGGTATTGGAGTTGGTGGAGGTCATGAAACCAAGTCCATGCGCAAATTCATGGAGGGCAACTGCGACCAGATCAACGCCCGCTCCATCATTTCCATCGAGCCCGTAATACCAGAAGCTACCATTGAGACAATCAGTGGAACCCAAACTAAGATTGAACCGCGCGCGCAGCTCAGGGCTGCCGGCGTTTAGATCATTACCGTTCAGTTTGTTAGCCAGGGCGGCAACATACAAAGTCGCGGGAAGTGGAGCGTTGGTAAAATCACGGTGAAAACTGATAGCGTTCGCCGATGCGAGTACACCGCCGTTAGCAGTACACTCCAGCGACTCCCACGTGGCGGAGATGGTGATTGTTGGACCACTAATCAATGTAGCTCCCCAAATATCAGCCGCGCGTTGCAAAGCAATCATTCGTTGTTGGCCAACAGTCGTACCGCTGTTACCGGCAATCGGAGCGGCCGGTGTAGGGTCGTTAGAACCAACATTAGCGGGATCGTTGTTTTGTATGACCACAGTCGCCGCAGACACGCGCGATGCGCTGACCAACGCAACGGCCGACAGCAAAACCAACCCGCAGAAAAAACTTTGAAGGTACTTCACGTTAACGCCTCACGGGAGCTGTGCGCGTACCGGCCCCTGCTTGTTTCGGACTGCGCGATGGTTGAAAGAATGCGGAAGCAGATTCAGGAGTGTCGACACACGAGTAAGAGATCGACCCGTCCGCATTTCTGCGCGCAACGGTGACGTTTTGAAAGCGATCCTTAACGTCGATAGCGACGCCGCCGTCAGCATCAATTGACTCCACCAGGCCCTCAGTGGACTTGGATACCATCGGCCTAACAGCTTCAGTCAGTCTCTGCGCTTCTTCAGGCGTGATCTCCTGGATCGGAGTAGTTTGTGGGATGGACTTATCCTGGACCGTTGCCCTGACGGAGAGTGCAGGGTTCGTCAGCGCCTCGCCAGATTTTCCAGCCCGGTCCGATTGACGCGAGACGACAGTCACCGCGCCCCCTACGAGAACGCTTAGCACCGCGATAAACGCAACCAGGCGAGCTTTTGATCGCTTCATTGAATGCAAATGTCTGTTCACAGTCTTCTCCCTCTAAATTTCACACACATCAACCGTTTGATTGGCCGGGGATTCAGGTGAGGCGGATTCTGACCATCCTGCCCAAAATCAATTTGTTATCAGGATCGGAATTACCTCATGGTCCGAATCGCTTGCGGTATTCAGCCGAGTTCATGAAGCCGTTGATCATGATGCGGTAGTCACCGTTAGTCTGGTTCATGGTCTGTATCCAGTTTAAGTACGAAGCATCGGCCGTACGTCGCAGATAGCCAAAGTACTGCATGATTACAAACGCTTCGTTGTAGTACTTGTCGTAAACCTGCTGGCTCTCAACCAAGGCCCGCAACACCTCTCCGCGCGTTTGCGATGTGTTGTTGGCATTGAGCTGATTGATCCAGGTAACCCGCGATGGATGGCCAGGCAGTCCTACCGTCGCCAGCAAGGCATCAACATACGCAGTCGGATTACTGAAGGTCGACGAGTACTTGTTCTGGAATGCCGTACGGCTCATGAAATCGTTTACGAAGGCAACCTTATTGGCTTCCAATTGCGCGTCCGACAGGAACCCGCTCACTCGACCGAAGTCTGGCGTGAACTGTTCATAAACCGGAATGGAACCAACAGCCGAGTAAAAGCGATAGATGAAGTATCCGCGCGACTGAAACTCCGGTGAGCGGAAGAAGCCTGCGGAGACTTCAATTCGATCGCAGAAATTTCCGTTACCATCGATACCCGAGGGCGGGCACCCATTGAGAATACTCATCCATGCCGTTTTACCAGCGGGTTCAGGATTACGTCCCAGAAAATCTATGTAATGTTGCTCGACGAAGAAGGCGGTCGTATCGAGCGGATTAGATCCGTCACTGCTTTCGTTGTCCTGGATTGCGATGGTGACGGACGTAACAGGACCCAGCGTCGCACCAACCGGATTAGTGATGGAGATGGTGAAGTTTTCAGTGCCTTCCGCGTAGGAGTCGTTTGTGAGCGGTATAAACAGGCTCTTCAGACTCTCTCCCGCAGCAAAGCGAATAGTGCCGATGCTGGTGGCGTAGTCACAACGTGACGACGCAACTCCGTTCTTCACGTTGCATTCAGCTAAACCTGCAGGATCGCTGGTCGCGTAGTCCACTGAACCGGCCGCGGAGCTATCTGTCCGAGTGAAAAACACCTGCACGCTGCCGTTCGCTTCAGCCGCGCTGTAACTAAGATGGCCCAACTGTACGAGGCTTGACTGAGAACAACCGCTCTGTGTCCAATTCAACGTAACGCTGCCGGTGTCGCCTCCCCATCCATCAACGGCAATCTTGTAGATAGTGCCCGCCGTCACGTCGAACGTGACCTGACTATGAAGGATGTTACCGAGATCGACGTCGTCGTTTTTGGCAATGGACGTCAATCCACCGACACTGTTGCCGGTGTAGATCGCCAGCAACGTATCGTACGTGCTGCCCTGAGTCTTAATGGTGACGCTTCCGCTACTGGGCGCTTGCCAGTGATACCAGACCGAGCCGCCGCCGGCGTTACCATCTGGTGAGTGGCTTGGTTCTCCCGCTCCCGTTTCCTTATTTGCTCCAATATTTGTTCCGGTAACGGTGCCGCTGCAACCTGCGATTACTTGCGCGTTTGCAAAGTCGTTGTTCGCCGGTACTGGTGGCGGAGGTGGCGGTGGCGGTGGCGGATTGTTGTTGCTCAAGTTATAGCCGAAAGAATCCAACGCAACCGTGTCGTTTGCGGTTATTTGCCTTCGAACATTGCTACCTATCGTGGGATCCATGATGCCGATGTAGTTCCCACCAGTAAGCGCATCATCTTTCCAGTGACTTGATTGTCTACCGTCACCGCCTGGCGCCTCACCGTTTGGTCCTCCGGTGGACAGGCCAAGTTCGGGTGGTCCGCTGAAGTAATACTGAAGGCCATCGGCCGTCATGATCCTTTGGGCAGTGCCGAACGTTCCTAAGGTGGTCCCGGTACGAAATCGAAAGATGTCCCAAATCCTGGGATTCAACGGCGTGGTGGAGCCTGCTCCCGAAGTGAATCCCAGAGCGTGACCGATCTCGTGAACGGCAACGGCTTCAAAATCCGTTCCTTGAATTCCGTCATTCGGGTCGTAGTCAAAGTTGAAGTTCGAGTTGAACCCAATATTCGCAGCGGAATCACCGGGCTGCGCTGTCGCGTCTGCTAACCCAATGGCTCGGGCTATGCTCAGAGAAACGGACGTTGAGCTGACGTCGCCCACGTTCGTGGGAAGCGCGGAGGAAGGTAACGAATTGTAAAGGGTTGTCTCAGCGCCGGTCGACGCTCCGGCAATTAGCTGGTTCCTAACGGTCTGATAACCAGCGGTGATAGCTGGTGAGCTGGTAGAACCAATTGTGCCGCTTGACCACGGATTTCCGTTAGCTTGTTGTGGACCAACATGGACGTCCAAATAGATTGTAATGGGGGATTTGATTTGGGCTTCCCAAATTTGGGCGGCCCTGATAAAGGCCGCTTTTGCCGGCGCATTAGCATCGAGCGTGGCCGTTGCCCGAAGAATGATTGTCAGATTGTCTACATTGTAAGCGGTCGCATTCTCGCCCTTCAACGATGCATCCGCTTTCACATGGGTGATCTGTCGCAAGCCCTCTGGCCTCATCTGTTCCAACTCGCGCGCTTCCTGCAACGTGGCAACACGACAGGAAAACTCTCCGTTGGGGCCACGGTAAAAGACAAAGTGATCGCCCTGAGGAACCTTTGCGGAGGGGGTGCCGGTTTGGGCCGATGTGCGGAGCAACATCGGGGCTAAGAACATGACCAGCATCAACACCGCCGAAACGTGTGTCCGAAGGTTGGTGAGGGACGGTCGAGTGAGACGAAAAGCGGACAGGGGAAAAGACATCGAATTCTCCTATGTGTACGATTGAGCTACTTCAGATTAATTCCAAGGCTAATTTGCGCAGCGTGACGGATAGACGTGCAAAATTCTTCACCAGGAACAGCTTCTCAGATGCAAATTCTCGCCTTGAAGATGGTTGCGCAGGCCCGAAAATCCGGAAGTTTAGTCGAATTTTTGAGAAAGTGAAACCTAAATAAAAGGCCCCGGAACAACCTGCGCAGGTCGTTCCGGGGCCGGCCTTTCCTGGGGCCGAAAACGTCTCGAATCACGGCCCAAAACGTTGGCGGTACTCTCCGGAATTCATGAAACCATTGATCATTGTGCGGTAGTCGCCGCCCGTTTGATTCATGGTCTGAATCCAGTCCAAATACGAAGCGTCCGCGGTGCGTCGCAAATAACCGAAGTACTGCATGATGACGAATGCTTCGTTGTAGTACTTGTTGTAGAGCTCGCCGCTCTCAACCAGACTACGCAAGACGTTTCCTCGCGTGGTCGCCGTGTTACTGGAATTAAGTTGATCCAACCACGACTGACGCCCGGGGTGATTCGGTACTCCCACAGTCTGCAGCAAAGCATCGACGTACGCTGTCGGACTACTGAAGGTAGAGGCATACCTGTTCTGGAATTCAGGGCGGGCCATGAATTCTTCCACAAACGCAGCTTTGTTCGCTTCCAACTGCGCGTCGGAGAGGAATCCACTGACTTTGGCCAGATCAGGTACAAACTCGGGGTAGAGCGGGATCTTTCCAGCCGCCGAATAGAACCGGTAGATGAAATAGCCACGCTGCTGGAATTCGGGCGAACGGAAGAATCCAGCGGAGACTTCAATCCGGTCGCACGGTTCGGCGATGGTCACGCCACAGTTAATCAAGACGTTGCGCCAGCCCTCCAAACCGGCAGGATCGGCGTCGCGGCCGAGGAAATCAATGTAGTGTTGGCGAATGAAGAAATCAGCCGCATCGATCGGGTTACCAGAATTCGAGGTTTCGTTATCCTGAATATGTACATTGGTCGTGGTTATCGAACCCAACGTTGCACCAGAAGGACTAGTCAGAGTAACCATGAAAGTCTCACTGCCTTCGGCGTACCCGTCGTCCACCAGGGGAATGATGAGTGTCTTCGTCGCTTCTCCAACGGCGAAGTTTATCTGGCCGACGCTATTTGTATAGTCACACCGCGATGAACCTATACCGTTGACAACGTTACAACCATTCAAACCTGCGTTATCGCTGGTCGCATAGTAAACGGTGGCGGCTGTCGTGGTTGACGACCGCTGCACTGTGACCTGAACCGTTCCGGTACCCTCCTGCCCCACGAAATTGCTGGCCCCAAATTGAACTGTGTCGGACACAGGTGTGGGAGTCGGCGTGGGAGTGGGAGTGGCTGTAGGCGTTGGGGTTGGTGTGGGTGTCGGCGGAGGTGGCGGAGGCGCCGCATTCGTCGACCAGCCAAGATCAGCAAAGAGAGACGTAGTTAAGTCATAAGGAGCCACGACGTTATGAGTCAGACTCGTACTAACGCTGGGTTCCATTAACTGATTAGGAGCGAGACTGCGTTCCCAGTGGGAAATCGACGAACCAGACGCCAACGGATTCGGCGTATACAGCAGTGGGCGGCCGTCTGAATCCTTACCTGCGGTGAGCAGAGTTGCGTCGGCAACAACGCGTGGACCAATCCACACCAGATTTCCTGTGTTGATACCTGACGCGACGCGCTCCGAGTCGTTCATTTGCGTCCAGGTTTTGCCGGCGGTGTTGTCATAAAGAAAGCGGTCATACACGCTGGCATAACCCTGGACCATTGCGCCCGTGCTCTTGTCTGTAAACGTTTGAAAGCCCAGACCGTGGGAAAACTCGTGTAACAAGACCGTCACCAGGTTGATGTTCGACCCGTGATTGGTGTCGAGTCCCAGATACCATTGCCGCGACTCGAGACAGCCGGCCGTGCCAATCCTGATGTTGAAGCGAGCGCGAATTTCAGCGTTCGCCGGATCGAGATCGGAGCCTGATAATGCGTTGGCCAATGCCGAGCTGTACCAGGTGTTTGCAACCGGTGCGCCCGCGAAATTGCGCCAAATACCATTTGAGCCTGCGGATCCAAGAACGCCGGATGACGCATCACACGTCAAATCTTCCCATGTGGCTCGAACCGTAATGGTAGGGCCGCTGTTGAGAGTCGCACCCCAAATATTGGCTGCATGCTGGAATGCATTGAGGCGTTGCTGGCCAAGCGTTGTTCCGGTGTTACCGCCAACCGGTGCGGCGGGGGTGGGATCGTTGAAACCAACACCTGCGGGGTCGCCATTCTGAATGACGATGTTTGCTGAACCGTAAGCGGAAGACGAAGCTACGACACCCAGCAGGAGGGCAAATAAGAGCGCGGATAGTTTGGAAGAAAGGTTAGTCATTATTCTTTTGTGGCTGGTGAAACCCGCGAGCGCGGTTTCTTTTCAATGAGTTGAGGGTCGATGTTGAAGAATGCGCCGGCGGCCTGTGGGTTATCGACACATGACTGAGAAAGTCTTCCGTTGTCATCCTTGGCAACCGTGACGCTTTGAAAGCGGTCCTCGATGTTCACCGAGACGGAACCATCACTGTGGCGGGTCTCGACAAGTCCTTCGGTCGACTGATTGATCATCTCTTTCAATCCCCCGGCGAGTGCGTCTCGATCGCGCTGCGTCAGCTGCTCGGAAGAAAGCGTATGATTCTGGTCGGCGGCCTTGTTTAAATTCTGAACTGTCGCTTTCGTCTGTTGTCTATTCGACAGACTTTGACGTGAGACCACAGTCACAGCTCCCACAGCGAGGATTGCAACCGCTATGAGGGTCATAGTGATCGACGAGCGACGCGCACGTCTGGTGCTGATGTTTTTCCGGGATTGTTTTCGCACAACAAAAACTCCTGTTCTTTTTCCGGCTTGAAGATTGGATTTACTGAGGTACTACAGGGACAAGCGTGAGGGTGTGGTCTTTTCTCGCGGAGGCTTGATGACTGAAAACCTAATTCGTTTGACCGATAATTCGTTCAAGCTGACCACGCAGCTTTCGTCAAACTCGGACGAGAATATAGCAATCACTCAAGTGATTAACAACGTTATTTTTTGATCAAACCACTACTTTTTTCGTCGATCAAAAATGGAAAAAAGTTGACTCATTTCCAGGAAATGGATCGATCTATTTCCAGTTTTTTAGTGACCGAAATTCTTCGCAATTTGACTGGTAAAAGACACACGAGGGCTTAACAGTCGAGAGGCAACGGGATCAGTTTTTGCGATTGATTAGTCGTGAGACAGGGTGGCGAGTTTCGCTTCCGGATTTTGCAGTGCTCACTGCGGAAGGGAAATCTGAATGCAGCGTTGCAGGCGGAGACTAGCGGAACCGTTGCCCGATTTGCTCGGTTCCAAAGGCACCAATTCCATTGAGACGGAAACCAAATACCAGCCGGTTTTCTTTTCGCAATCCGACGTCGAAAGTGTAGTACTGGGCGGTAACCGCGCAGCAATCCCAACTGTAACCAAGTGTCACGGTTGAGCTGATAAGTGAGTTGTTGCTGCGACCAGGACGTGTCTGAAAATCGAAAAAGAACGATGCCCCACCAAACAGACCACGTTCGCGGTTGCCCATAAAAATTGACGGACTGAACTGTGAGCCGCGGAGGGTCCCAGGTTCCAAGCCGCGCGCGTCTGCAAATTGGGCCAGGCTGGGAACCAGCTCGATTGCACGCGTGTAGTAAAAGCTTTGAAACACTTGTATCAGCGGGCGGTTAATACCGAAAGTACTGGACAGCGCCCGAAGACCACCGTCGCGCGTGTCGAGGTCCGTGCGAAGATCCACGAATATATCGGCGCGAGGCCGGTATCGCGCTTCAATGTTTAGTGGTGAAAATCTGCGAGGAGCGCCGCCATAACTAAACCCGGAAAGGGTGGTTATCGGATAGAACTGATTACGTTGCCCCGGGACTAAAGCACCTCCGAAGAACCGGTCGAAGAAATACTTGCCGCGAACGGTGATCGTCAATGCTTCGTAAGGCTGAGTTGCTAGTGAATCCTGTTCACCGGTTCTCGCCGCTTTGGCAGCGGCGCTGCTGACGTTTTCCGTGGAGCGCCTGGTGAAGAATCGGTTTGAGATACCAAACTCGATTTCGTTGGTGTCGGCGACCGCATCGGAATAATCAAATCTGATTATCCGATCGAAATTGTTGACGCCGGTAATTCTACGGTAGGTGATATACGGCTCAATCACGTGGCGAAAGAAGAATCCCCCACCTCGATGAAAGTCTCTGGCAAAGGCCGGAGGCCGAAAATCAACTTCAAACTCGCCGTACGATCTGGTTATGTTGCGACTCAGTATGGCGCGATTGGCAGGATCGATTGAATTCGAATAAAACGTGACCCGACCTGAGGCGGACGCTGTGACTGAGATTCCAAAAAAGTAGAGCGGCAATTCAATCCGGGGATGAAAATCCAGCCGCTGCACCATTGAGGGCGAAATGATTGGCTCGCCACGCACGTCGCGCCTGAACGCAATCAGATCTTCAACAGTTTCCTTTCGGCTAACGCCACCGGCTGACGCGTCAAACGAAAAATAAACTGGCAACTTTTCTAAGAAACTGAGTGGTGACCCTCGCTTCTCAATACTGATACTGGGTAATTCGCGTATGCGGATGCGCGAGTTCGGCAAAGACGTTACTTGCGAGCGCGCCAGAAAGTTGAAACTGTAGTCCTCGTGATCTTTATTAACGAAAACCTGCGAGCGTTCTTCCGGCGAAATCGCTTGCTGAATGTTGTCGGAGAAGACCTGCCTGAACGCCAGATTGGAAGTGACGTTTACGTCGGCTGCGGCAATAAACCCGTTCGGAAAGTAGTGGACACCTTCTGCGTAAAGACTTGAACCTCCCTGATCCGGATTATCAGCATCAGCCTTGTTTCCGAAGATTCGATCCTTAACGACGTAGAAACCAAGATTGAGAAAGGACCGGGAGTTTGCGCGCGTCCGAAGGTCGGCGCCAAACCCGATACCCCGCGAAGTATAGATATCATTGCGGAACGTAACGTCGGCTGATCTTCCCAGCGTTCGATAATATGCATTCGACACGCGGAAGCCCTTCGCGCCAGACCCGCCAACGGTCGGAGTCAGGAAGCCTGACGCACGATCGCGGGGCTTAATCGAAACCGAGGCATACGGGAGATAAATAATCGGGATTCCTTTAATGCGAAGGTTTGGCGCATATACCCGCACTCGATCACCGGTTTGTATCCGCGCGCGTTTCGCGTGAAAACTCCACTTCGGTATGTCTTCTTCGCAGGCGGTGACCTGCACGTTAGTCGCCACCAGCGTGTCAAGGCTGACTCTTTCGACGCGATCAGCGGTGAAGTAGAGCCTGGTTCCGTCTTGAGTTTGATTAGTGAAACCGGTCGAGTTAACAAAAAAACCGGTTTTGCTGCGGTAGTTCCACTCTGCGCGTGAGCCGGTTATTCGTTGCAGGTCTCCTTGATCGAAGACCACATTTCCTTCGGCGATTATTTTGTTGGTGGCTTCGTAAACCGTAATCTTGTCCGCCTGCAGACGAAACGTACCGATGCGTGCATCGACGTTTCCCTCATACACAAAAACGCGTCCGTTCTCTGGACCGGAGACATTCTGCGTGGCGGAATCGACCACCAGGGTGTCCGTTGTCTCGGTCGGATCACCACGCTGCACGGCCGGACGTTGACGGATAGGTTGATCCTGCGTCAACGGGTTGACGTTGGGCGTGTCCGTCATCGGATTAGTGACCTTGCGATCGACGGGATTGGTCTGTTGACCGGCGGCGGATGAGGCGATGCCTACGATCGCACTCACGAAGGCAAACAGAATTAGGCGAACGACATTGCTGGGGCGGGATGCAAACTGCAAAAGAGAGTGAAGACCTCCACGAACAGTCGCGTACACACTAAACGAGTGTGCGCAACAGTCGTTCTCCTGATTCCTTTAGAGCGCAGCGATGCTAGCACGAAAAAGACGAACGCAAAAAGACGAGGGTTGATCGCGTTCCTTCCATTGAAGCCGAACCGAAGTAGAAAAAGTAGGCGCCTTCTGCCCCGTTAACCGAGACTGTTATGATGCGCCGCACTGCCCACGATGAAAAAGACGCGACAAGTGATGGTTGTGGCCGGAGAACCTTCCGGTGACGCGCATGCTGCCAGCCTCGTGCATGCCATTAGGGAAGTCGATTCGCAGGCTGAGTGGATCTTCAGCGGCGCCACTGGTCCATTGATGAGGGCCGCCGGCGTTCACTCGGTTGTGAGCTCCGACGACCTTGCCATTATGGGAATCATGGAAGTAGGTCGCGTGTTCGGAAAGTTTTGGCGCGCTTTCAAGCTACTAAAGCAGGCTGCGGTCAAAAACAAACCTGACGCTGTAATCCTGGTTGACTGGCCTGAGTTTAACCTGCGACTCGCACGGACCCTCCACAAGAACAACCTCAGAGTCATTTATTATATTAGTCCTCAACTATGGGCCTGGCGCTCATATCGAAAGCGAAGCGTAAAGCGAGACGTCGATCTCGTCCTATCTATATTGCCTTTTGAGAAAGACTGGTATGCCGAGCGCGGCATCGAGCAAGTTGAATTCGTCGGCCATCCATTAGCGGGTGAAGTCAAAACCGCAATCGTCCGGGAAGAGTTTTGCCGGTTGCTGGATCTGGATCCGAGCAGACCAATCATTTCTCTTCTGCCCGGCAGCCGCTTGAAAGAGCTACAGCGAATACTGCCGCCGATGCTGGATGCAGCCCTTCTGATCTCACGAGGTAAGCCTGAGATTCAATTTGTTCTGGTCGTGGCGCCTAGCCGGTCAATCGCTGAGGCAGAAGCAGTGCTGGCGAGTCATCCAGCGGCGGTGGAATTAAAGTCGAAGGTACGTCTGGTCCATCGTCAAATGCGCGAGACGCTTGCTGCGTCGGACGTGGCGGCGATTGCCAGCGGAACAGCGACCTTGGAAGCTGCGTTACTGGGGACGCCGATGGTCGTCGTGTACAAGGAGTCCGCAATCAACTGGCACGTGCTGGGCCGTCTGATCAACACAGAACACTATGGACTCGTCAATCTAATTGCACGCAAACGCATCGCTCCCGAACTAATGCAGTCGGACTTAACCGGACAAACTCTCGCCGAAAACCTTATGAAGTTACTCGAGACAGACGCTGGCGATGAGATGAGAAAAGAACTAGTCGAGGTGTCGCATAATCTGGGTGAAGGAAATGCTTCACAACGTGCGGCTGAAAGAATTGTAAAGGCGTTGGATTCGTGGGCCAGTCATTGACCCCCCCATGGCTATTCAGAATCTTTTTGCAGTTTTTCCAGCTGCTGCCTCAACTCTTTGATTTCCCGGCGCATCTTTGGCAGCTGCTGGATGTGAGCATTAAGCCGTTTGTAGTCTTCCAGGGGTTGAATCGGTATTCCCCACCAAACACCTGGCCTCACGATCTTGCCTGGAAGCACCCCCGCCTTCGAGCCTATAACAGCTCCGCTGCGAACTCGTATGTGGTCCCCAAAGCCGACCTGGCCGCCGATCACTACGTCGTCTTCAATAACCACGCTTCCACTAATTCCCGTCTGCGCTGCTATGACCACACGCTCGCCGATGTCGCAGTTGTGTCCAACGTGCACCAGGTTATCCAGCTTAGTGCCTTTACCGATTCGCGTAGTGCCGAGCGCCGCGCGATCCACACAAGTATGTGCACCGAGTTCGACGTCATCTTCGATCACCACGGTTCCCTGTTGCGGAAACTTGTGATAGCCCATGTCGTCGCGCACGTAACCAAACCCGTCAGCGCCAATGCAAACGCCGGCGTGTAACACGACGCGATCGCCAATCGAAACGTTGTCGTAAAGCACAACTCCCGGATGTAGGACACAGTTGCTGCCAACCGTTACGTTATCACCGATGACCACTCCCGCTTTGAGCTGAGTTCCGCCGGCGATGCTCGTACCTTCCCCGATTGACACGTGAGGGCCAATGTGGACCGTGAGAGCGGTGTTGGCACTTTCTGCGATTACGGCCGTGGGGTGGACGTGTGGCTCATGATGTTTTGGCGGTTCCAGCAGTTCCGCAATTTGTGCAAAAGCAAGTTTGGGACGATCAACCTCAATGAGGGCACGGGCGTGATTATCAGAGTCGCCGGCTGAGTCTGCGGGCTGAGCCGGTTCGGTGGGATCAAAACCGGCCGGGACGATCAGGCAAGAAGCGCGACTCGACCGGGCCGCCGTGAAATACCTGGCATCGTCGACATAGGCAATTTCTTTTGCCTGCGCCGACTCCAGGCTTGCGATTCTCTCTATTTCGATGGCGCCGTTGCCGATGACGCGGCCGCCGACGTGCTCCGCTAGTTCCGTGGCCGATCTTGTTTGGGCCATAGTCTAAGCCAACTAGTGATCTCCTGGTTTAAAATCCCTTGGACCTTTTCCCTTTTTTAGCATATCGACATATTCGCTGATTAGCGCCGAGATGTATTCGTCGGCGTTCTTTTGTTCTTCAGCTTTAAGTTTTTCATCCACATAAGCTATTGCCTGGGCTTCCTGAAAAAGTTTCAACGCCGCAGCATCATCACGCAAAAAGTGCTTCATTGCTCCCGCAACGTAAAGTAATTCTTTCCGCGGTTGCTTGTTCTTGTCGGCGAGTAGTCGCTCTGTAATCGCCAGGGATTTCCTGCGTGCGGCGTCTGCGTCAACTCCCCTATCCTCCAGGGCAAAATGAAATCCAAGCACACGGTAGAAATGGTTCCAGAACTGATCGTCGGAAGTACCTAACAATAACTGGTAAACTTTCTCCGCCGCGAGCATTCTTTCAGCCGTCGAAATGTTCAGGTACGGTTGATGTACCATACTTTCCTTTTCAGATAGTTCTTTTTGGCGTGGGAGTTTCACTTCCTTCAGCAGATTGCGAAGCGCGTCGAGTTTGTCCGCAGGAGGATTCTTGAAGTCCTCCATATAGGTTGTGAAGCGACAACTCTTACAACTGTACCAAGCCGGTGAAGCAGTGTGCGGCCAGAAGACCAACTGATACTTTGACGGATACATGTAGATATAATTGCCATAACTGCCCCATTGAAGGAACACGTTTTTGGTTTTGCAAACTGGGCACTCAATCACCACCGGATTCCAGGTAATAAGTGCAGGCGAACTAACACTACAAGCATCTAAAGAATCGATACCTGCTGGTGACCACGTGGTGGCATGCGAAGTCATCGACAGTGCTACCAATGGTAGTAGCAGCAGATACACCAGGATCCTCATATCGTCGCTCTCCTTAGAATGGTAATGCGAAGATAAAGCGTGATCAGTTTGGCAACTAAACCGCGGCCAGAGTTGAATAATTACACTGGTTTCGTGGTTAAAGATAGGGTGCTCGATGAAACCTAAGGAATCTTTCACCCCTCGAATGCGGGCGTCAAGCCTAAAAAGCGCTAAAATCACCGTATTGAGCTGATTTCCAACCACCAGTGCCTTGCCATGGGTAGAGAGACCATCTATCATGACGCGGTCGTAAATTTGCTCGGTAACTTACAGACAATAACGCTGTTATTGGGTTGGTCACGGTTGATTAGACTCGCCCTCTAGGTTACTGGCACATGGGGAGAAAAGGTTAATTGTTTAGCGATCAATTTCGACGGGGAGAATCAGAAAAGGGTAAGTTGGCCGGTGTCACGAAGTCCCGATTGCTCTCAAGACTTTCCGGAGCGGCGTGGACGGCGTTTCAATCGGTTAACAAACGACTGCCCGAAGGACAACCGATTCATCCCAAGTGGGCTCCCGGTCCACTACTGAAGTCGTATGAACGCACCGCTCCTCCGCTCGGTTTCCCGCGCGAGACTGACAGTTTGTGCCCCACCTGCGTTAAAGAGGTTCGGACCGCTGTGATTACCGGCGAGACACCTCTCGAAACATTGATGCACCAGCATCCGGGTGAAATCAAAGCCCAGATCGTTGAAGAGAATGGCCAGGTTGTCATGCGCAAAACCTGCCCGAAGCACGGCGAGTTTGTTGACGTGATGGCAACTGACCCGGCGTTTCTCGAGCGCATCGAGTCTCTCTTCTTCGGACGCGATTTCCGCGTAGCTGAAGACAAGCACGTGCATCACCATGGAACGTCAAATATTAAGTTTGGACGCGGCGCTGTTTTAACCGTGGACCTTACCAACCGCTGCAACATGATGTGCAACCCGTGCTTCATGGATGCGAACCAGGTTGGTTACGTTCACGAGCCGACCTTTGAAGACACCAAAGCTATTCTTGACCGTGCGGTCTCCTTCAAGCCGAAGCGACAAGTCATCATTCTTTTCTCCGGTGGTGAACCAACTCTGTCGCCTTACTACCTCGAGGCGGTCGCTTATGCGAAGAAGATCGGTTTCTATCGCATCCTGGCGGCAACTAACGGAATTCGTTTCGCGGAAGATATCGAGTTTTGCAAAGCTGCGAAGGCGGCCGGTCAACACGGTGTCTATTTACAGTTTGATGGCGTTAGCGAAGAGAAGAATAAACATCGTGGCGTGGGAAATCTGTTTGACGTAAAACTCCGCGCGATTGAGAACCTCGCCAGTGTCGGCATCAAAGTTACGCTCGTCACGACTATCGTTAACACGATCAACAACGATGGCATCGGTCAGATCGTCGAATTTGCGGCAAAGAACATCGACAAAGTTCAGACCATTGCATTTCAACCCGTATCCTTCACTGGCCGCGACGAAGATATTTCAGACGCTCTGCGTATCCAGCAGCGTTACACCCTCGCGGGCATGACGCACGATTTGAAAAACCAGCTCGGCCAACGTCTGCAGCCACTGCGCGACTGGTTTCCGCTTTCTTCCTATTCGGCTTTTACCAGCGTGATGGACATGCTTCAGGGTGCTGATGCCCCGTGGGGATGGTCGTCGTGTAACTGCCATCCAAATTGCGGCATCTTCTCGCTCATGGTGGTCAACCGGAAGACCGGCGATTTCAAATCACTCTTTGAGTTCTTTAATTACGAACAGTTCATGAAGGACGTGGCCACGATCACCGACACAGCGCGCGGGCAGAAGTTGTCGTACGCGCAGCTCGGCATGGCTATCCTGAGAAACTTCGACGCCGAACGTGCGCCGGAGGGCTTCCCGATTTCTCAGATCCTTAACCTGTTCAAGCCTTCGTCGACGAACTCCAGCTCTGATCGAAACGACAGGATGGCGGCCGCGAAGGAAGAAGATCCAAACGACATCTGGCGCGTCCTATGTGTTGAAGGCATGTGGTTCCAGGATCTATTCAATTACGACTTCCGCCGCACCGAAATGTGCGTCATCCCATACGGCACGCAGGAAGGCGAGATTTCTTTCTGCGCATACAACACCGGAGTGGGCTGGAGGCAGATCATCGAGAACATGCATAAGACCGCGAACCTGTCTGAGTGGTATAGCGAGCATGAACGTCATCCCGTTTATGCGGCAGGTCATGATGTG
The DNA here is from genome assembly GCA_035273385.1 of Pyrinomonadaceae bacterium. GTDB lineage: Bacteria > Acidobacteriota > Blastocatellia > Pyrinomonadales > Pyrinomonadaceae > PSRF01. Next base: position 20,639 of record DATEPE010000030.1, read on the forward strand.
CCAAACATTCCCAAGCGACACTCGCTCAGTCTCCCGATCATCCAGGCAGTACTGGCCGAAGATGCAGAAGAGAAGCCAGTTGTGGTAAGTCCTTACCTCGTAGAAGAAGACACGGTCTCCGTGTAACTACGAGGACCTGTATTACCCCTAACTCAAGGAATTCCTCCAATGAAGAAATTGGTGTCTCTCGCGTTGGTGTTTGCTCTTACTACGCTTACCGTAGCCAATCCTCTGGTCCACCAGCAGCAACCGGCGCAAACTCCGCAGTCAACAAACGAGTTAACCAACAAAGACGTGATCGATATGACGAAGGCGGGACTTAGTCCCGAAGTCATCGTCGCGAAGATTAAGTCATCAAAGACAAGGTTTGACACCAGGCCGAACACCCTGACTGAGCTGAAAGCGCAAAACGTCTCTGATGTGGTTATCCTGGCGATGGTGGAAGGACCAGCAGTCGCCACACCTCAACCAACGTCTTTTGAAACAGCTGAAGTCCTGGTGCCGGACGGCACGGAATTGGAAATACAACTGCATAACACTCTGTCGGGCCAAAGCGCGAAGGTCGGCGACATTGTTGACTTCACGATCGTGAGGAGTGTGGAAGTAAACGGCATTACAGTTTTTGAAAAGGACTCTGCAGCTCGCGCGCGCGTTACAGCAGCGAAGGGTGCGGCTAGTTGGGGACGAGCCGGCAAACTGGAGTGGGCGATGCAGGATGTGCAGGCAGTGGACGGCAACCGCGCTCCCGCTCGTTTCACGAAACGGCAGGTGGGAGACAGCAAGGGCGGCACGGTGGCTGTTGCGGCGGTTGCCACAACGGTGCTGTTGGGGCCTCTGGGGTTGTTCTGGGGCTTCAAAAAAGGCAAACCTGCCATCATCCCGGCCGGCAATCGTTACACCGTCTTCGTTCACGGTGACACCAAAATCAAAGGCAAGCGAACCATGGCGAGCCGCTAATCCAGCTAACAGCGACAGGAGAAATGCGTGGCGCCACCGCCACGCATTTTTTATTCTCCGAAACCCTCCCGACGGCACCGTGCTTGCACCCAAGGGGTCGTTAGTTCAATACCCACAGGAAGGCTGTTACAAAGAATGAAGCGTTTTACCTCAGCAGGACTCGCGTTTTTTCTGCTTCCCTTTGCCGCTTTGCACCTTTTGAACTGCAGCAGCGTTGCAGCACAGGAAGTACAGCAGTCGCAAAGCTCCGACACCCGGCAAGCCGCCACCGCCAAACCTCCTGCTTCAACCCAGTCGCCCGGCTCCGATACTGCGCAGGCCACCACAAAACCGGTTGCTTCAGCGGAGGCCCCAAATTCCACCAGCACCGACGCGGCCGTTAGACCTGCAGCGGTGAGAATCCCTGATGGAACGCCCATCGAGGTCGAGGCGCCCTACATGTACCGGTCGATGGACTTTAAACCAAACGACAGGATTAGTTTTCGCGTGGTAAATCCGGTCAAGATCGATGGCGTCACGCTGGTAGAACAGGGCGCCAACGCGACCGGTAAGATCGAGCGAGCAAAGCGAGGCGGTCACTGGGGAAAGGCGGGCCTGCTGGTTTGGACCATGCAATCCGTCACTGCTGTAGATGGTTCGCAGGTTCCGGTCCGCCCGACGTCGACGCGTCTGCGCGGCGACAGCAAAGGAGCGAAGGTAGCAACTGCTATGATCATCACTGGCGCTCTGATGCCTTTGATTGCGCCAGTCGCTTTGCTGCATGGTTTTAAGCGCGGACACGACGCGTTCATACCTCAGGGGAAGCGATATTCACTTGTGGTTAGTGGCGACGCCGCAGTGAGGCCGGATCTCGCAAGTAAGAAAATCGAAGACCGGGAGTGAGGGTAGTTCTGGTTTTACGCGCCCATACCTTTAACAGGTCTTTGGATCTCACGCAGTTGCGCGACTACGTCTCTCAGCCGCGTTGCTAATTGCTCGATTGTCTCAGCGCGACGCCTGGCTTTGTCATTGAGTTCCTCACGCAGCAACAGTTGCGCTTGCCCAAGTATGCCGGCAAGTGGGTTATTGATCTCATGCCGCACGCGCGCCACCAACTCCGCCACGTCATCTAATTGCGCTTCATATCCAGCAACTACTTCAGCCACGGACCGGCCGTCGTTGTCGTTAGCAATTTCTACAGGTGATTTTTTCGGAATGGTCGAGTCTTCAGGTTCGCTCATGGTACTCCCATCAGTAGTGAAACGTTTCAAAAACCTTTGTGGGAGGTTTAAAGAATCTGCTGAGAGCCAAGAGAGGTTAGCGGGGGTAATAGTAAATGGTAATTGGTAAATGGTAAATAGAAGTTTTGGGCTTGTAGAAGTTTTGGGCTGCGCCTTAAAACTCGATTTCAGCCCTTCCTGTTTATTTCGTGTAATTCGTGGATCGTCTTTTAGGTTCATAGTACGATCCACGTATTACACGAAGCACACGAATAACACGAAGCGTCGTGCAGTTCGACTTCTGAAGCAAAGGCGGAGTCCTAACTGATGCGTAAATGGTGAAGGCGTCCGCAGTGTCGCACCTTCCAGTGTTTCCATTCACTATTTACTATTTACCGTTCACCGTTTTTGGGCCTCGGTTGACAAGGAAAAGCCGACCGCTTAAATTGAAAACTCTGTGCTGGGAGGTCGTCTAACGGTAGGACTGCGGACTCTGAATCCGCCTATCGGGGTTCGAATCCCTGCCTCCCAGCCATACGCTATCAATGAGTTACGGGCAGCCACCTGGCGGCCCGTTTTTGTTTTGTGTGCCTATGGTGTGCCAGCCTAACCGAAAAGCATCTTTTCAAGCTTCTCAGTCGCTGCTTGCTGCATGCAGGGAAGCACATGGGAATAGGTGTCAAGCGTCATTACAACCGAGCTGTGTCCAAGTCTCTCGCTGACAACTTTCGGATTCTCGCCGGCCAGCAATAGCAGCGTTGCGCATGTATGCCTGAGAGAGTAAGGGGTGATCCATGCTGGTAGCTTGGCGCGATCTCGAATCACCCGAAAGTTTCGCGTAGCCAAATTCTCAGAGTGCAAAGGCCTACCTGTCTCCGTAGCGAAAACAAGATCAACCAGTTGATACTTTGCGCCTTTTCTCAGTCGAGTAGTAGCCTGTCGCACCTTATGGCGCCCTAACTCTCTCACAATCGATGAGGGCAATGGCACGGTGCGTCTGCTCTGCGAAGTCTTAGGCTCGCCGAAATACCAGCCGCCGCCCTTTTGCCGTCGCCAGCAAAGTGTACGTTGAACCGTTGCGCAACTAATCTGAGTCTGCGTCTTTCTGAGAAATGCCTCCGCGTCCTTCTTGTTCCCACGAACGGTTTTATTCATGTATCGACGCTTACCCGAACCATCACGGCCCATGAAAATGCGTAGAAGCCATGTCTTGTCGCCTCGTTTGATTATTTGTCCGGCCATCGTTTTGTGTTTCCTTTTTCGCCTTTCAATATTCCGAACATCATATACGCGCAATAGGAACCGTTACGCTTAATCGCTTCTGCCGGGAGCTGAAATGCCAGCCTGGACGCTATTGCTCCCCTATGAGCAAAAAAAGCAGGAAGTGTATCCTCCTTCCCATCACACTTCTTAAAAGGAGTCACCACGAGAAGACTATTTTCGGCTACCTTGCTGGCCGTGATGTTGTGTGTCGGTATGTCTGCCCAGGCGCAGACGCAAGCAGAGTGGGAGCAATACTAACGTGGTATGCTCAAACCTATGGAGTTGACGAAACTCGAAACCACGTACTTTCGATAACGACTCAGATGACCGCTCAAGCTCTTACTGAGGAATTAGCATATTCTTTAATAGAGCTGTCTATCAGCGGTTTCTCGCCGTGTCTCGCAACAAAAATTGCGCGTTGTGATAATGATCTTGCAGAGAGGCTGGCGGAGCTTACAGTGGAGTTGACGGTTTCGGCTACCGTCTGCGTCTTACTTACTCCTGTCACCGGCAAATCCGTTATCTACTGCCATTTGCTTAACCGGCGTGATCATAAACCCAAAAGCAAACTGGATGGGGCACAACGAACACACCGAAATTGCGTAATTAGGGCTAGAGAAGATTGTATATCACAAACTCTAGCCTGTGTCGTATCTACGTTCATCGCGTCTCGCTGCGGTGATTATGACTACGAGACTTGTAGGTGTCTGAGCGGTTACGATCCGTCTCCAATCATAGTTGACATCCTCGGCAACGGAATAAAGTTGACAGACGCGAGCAGTGGTGTCGATTTTGACATAAGCAATACCGGGACTATCGATCGTCTTGGCTGGACGCAAGCCGGATCAGACGATGCTTGGCTTGCGCTTGACCGTAACGGTAACGGCACAATAGATAACGGCGCTGAACTGTTTGGTAACTTCACGCCGCAACCTGAGCGAGAAGATAAAAACGGCTTCCTTGCTCTGGCTGAACATGACAAGCCGGAGGGCGGCGGTAACGCGGATGGTAAGATAGATCAGAGTGACGCCATCTTTTATTACTTGCGCCTCTGGCAAGACACAAATCACAACGGCCTCAGCGAGCCGCCTGAGTTGCACACCTTGCCAGCGCGGGGACTCGAAACCCTGTACCTTGACTACAAGGAATCGGGACGGCGGGATCAACATGGAAACGACTTCCGCTACCGGGCGAAGGTCGCGGATGTAAAGGGTGAACAGCTCGGACGATGGGCATGGGATGTATTTTTGGTTGATTCCAGATAGGAGGTCTGCCATGACAAGATGGACACAGGCGTTAGTCCTCTTCGCCGCAGCGATGGTCTATGCTTTGGGATCGACTGCGATTGTGTGGAAATGGCCCGACTCCCCTTGGTGGATCTCGGGTAGCATGGCGGTGTTGCTCATCGCTGGGATCTGGGTGTGGGCCTACAAGGCGGCGCGTCGGGCCGTGCCGCCTGATTTTAAGGGAGGTAAGTGGGCCGCCACTGTTCTCGTATTGGGCGGCGATCCAGACTTAAACAACTTAACACCAACTCAAAGGACGGTCGGCTCCTTGATTGTCTTGGGAGTTGTCTTAACCGGACTTGTGCTGGCGCTGGTTTGGCCGGACAGCCCACGCTGGGTTTCCTGGGTTCAGATCGGCTTGATGCTGGCTGTAGTCTCGTTCCTTTTGCTCAAAGCGCGAAAGACAACCCCGCCCGCTTAAACTCTAACCGAAGGGGTAGGGCTGCTGGGTGGCCCTGCCTTTTTCTGACGACTAAACTTATCTAACGTGTGATAATTAGACTTGATCTGCATTCTGTTTATTGCCACTGCTTGCTGTCCTCGGCCCTATGGGCCATCAAGTTATCCAGCTTCGCCTTTGGCGAGTTTGCCAAAGAAGCTCCGGAGTCCCGGGACGATAGTGAACGGGGATCCTCTTGTCTGGTTTGCTGTGTTTGCTTTCGTGTTTTTCTCTTTGGAAAGACACTCAAGCAAGCACTTGCAATGCCGCGCTATTCGCTACCATCGCTTCAACATATCTCAGAGAGTTGGGCAGAGTTAACCTTACCCTTGGTAAAGTTAACTACTCAGATGAGCGGTTAAGTGCCGTCCTCCAACGGTTTTTACTGCCTTTCGGCAGCGGGTAGATTAACGTGCGTTCCGTCGGAACCGGACTACAGCGACTTGATGATTGCGCCCCTGAGCGAACAACGGCGGCTTACGGTATGTTTCAAGTCCCTCCGTAGCTAAGGCATGGTCTTACCCAGGCACGGCTCACATGGCCTTTGGCTTTAGTGAGCAAGGCTCAAAAGAGAAATGCCGACGTGTCCGGCCTTCCAATCTCTTAAGAACCTTTGCCGAAGTGCTTGGGTAGAGACTGCAAGCCCAAACACCAGCGGCATGTCATCGATCATACTACCGTTTCCCAAGAGTTCAATACTTGTGGCAACAGAGCGCGAGCCCAATAAATTTGCACCTTTACGCTCCAGCAAAGTACCAGTCTTTTAGGGCAAGGCCACTGCCCGGCTCCTCGATAACTCCCCCCTGCCTGCCTGCCTGCCTGCCTGCCTACCGCTCCGTCAAATAAATAGCAGATGGCCTTGAACCAATCGAGAAGAGTGCTTGCTGCTTGTGTGCCTATAGTGTGCCAACGCAGCCGAACCCAGCAATTCCAAGGCTCACTCGGCCAACCTCCACAACATATCAAGCCTTGTTTTTGAAACTGTAAGCAACGGGACAGCACTGATAAGAACTGACAGGAGGAGAGCTGAAAGGACTCTGAATCCGCCTATCGGGGTTCGAATCCCTGCCTCCCAGCCAAACAAATCTGACAGGGCAACTCCGGTTGCCCTGTTTTTGTTTAATTGAGCTGTTGGGCAGTTTTGCGGTCGGTAAACGAAAAGGGCAGCCGATGCATGTGCATGGCTGCCCTTCTACATTGATTAAGGTCGGACTACTACTGACCTGCGGACGCTCGCGCGGCTGGTTTGAATATGCTGGCCAGACGTCCCCCGCCTGTTGCTTGCAGAATACTCATCAAGCCCATGTAACCAAAGCCGATGAAGAACAAAAGCAAGAACGGAATCGTGCCCCACATCCGGAAATGACCCGCATAAAGAATCGCTAAGAGGAAGTAGAACGAGAATCCAAGCTCCAACAACGGTAACCATCCACGCTTGCGTTTGTATTTCTTCTTTTTCCAGGTTTCATCGTGATCTTTTTCAACCCGGTATTTCGGCGTGCGCACAAACTCGCTCTTGATGCCCAACAGCGCTTCCAAAACGGCGCGGGCATTTGAGAATGCCAGGCCGATACCTAATGCCATAACGAGTGGCAGATGAAGCAGGCGCGGAGCGCGCTTCTCGTCGAGATACCACACGGCCGTACCATAGAACAGAAATACCGAGATCGAAGAAAAGAACAAAAGCGGTAAGTCGACGATCATCAAGTGGTAAAAAGGCTGGTTGTAGCGAACCAGCAACAGTGGAAACTGTAAGAAACTTGCCACAATCATCAACGGATAACTGATGTTCCCCGTTAACCGGAAAAACATTTCCAAGCGTACGCGCATTGGCAAACGTGAACGCCAGATGCGTGGATACAGTTTGATACCTACCTGCATAACGCCCTTGGCCCAACGTCTTTGCTGCGCCTTGAAGGCGTTGATCTCGACCGGTATTTCTGCCGGCGCGTCGTCATCAAGCAGGTAAACGAATTTCCAGCCCATTAATTGAGCGCGGAAACTCAGGTCAGTGTCTTCAGTAAGTGTGTCGTGCTGCCAGCCGCCGCTCATCGCAATCGCGTCGCGACGCCATATGCCGGCCGTTCCATTGAAATTGAAGAAACCACCTGTGCGATTGCGTGTGGTTTGCTCAACGACAAAGTGGCCGTCAAGCATGATCGTCTGCAGCTTCGTAAGCAGGTTGTAGTTTGCGTTGATGTGTGACCAGCGCATTTGCGCGCAGCCAACAGTTGGATCGGTAAAGAAGTCTACCAGTTTGCGCAGGCAGTCTGGCTTGGGAACAAAGTCAGCATCAAAAATTGCGAGCAAATCGCCCCGGGCGTGCTGTAAGCCATTCTCAAGCGCACCCGCCTTGAATCCCGTTCGATCGGTGCGATGGATGTACTGGATATCGAATCCAAGTTCTGCATAGTTCGCGACAGTTGCCTGCGCGATCTTGACCGTTTCATCAGTCGAATCGTCCAGCACCTGAATCTGTAGCTTCTCTCGCGGATAGTCGATTTCGGTGATCGCCTTAACCAGCCGGCTGACAACGTACATCTCGTTGAAGAGTGGTAGTTGCACCGTGATTACCGGCAGAGCCTCTTCAGCGAATCGCTCCTTCGGTTGTGGCACAAACTTCCGGTAACGCCAGAAGTCAATCACTTGCTTAACCCGATAACCACCATAGATGGCCAGTACTACCAGTATCGCGAAATACAGGATCAGGATGGTCCAGTCGAAGCTGTCGAGTTGATAAAGCGGACTGATGTTGCCCCAGGTCTTATTTACGTCGTCCTGGAAATACAGTTGAAACAGTTCATCGGGGGTTGGCCCGAAAGGCGGCTGAGTGTTCTGAAAAATCAACGACATATTCTTACCAAAAACCGACGTTTACACACGAAACGCCGTCCGAAAAGCCCGACGGCGCGGCACGCATTCTACCCCAACCGGGGCCACGGGCGAAGCCGACACGGAGTGTCCGACATGTTTCAGCTTGTCGTAGGTCTGGGAAGCACACGACAAGCTAAAGTATGTCGGACATTAGATGCGCCGTTCGGGCGCGCTGTAGTCGCTTGGAGCTGAAGAGTCGCTGGTTAATAGATTTCCAGACGCGATTTTGGAGGTCGAGCGGGCGTGCTCGCGAAGGCTTAGTTCTATCAATCCCGGCAAAACGTAAAAGACGACCACAGCTCCCAACAACGCCCCGGTAAAAAATCTCGACGAATGCGTGTTGTGCCAAATACCAAGGAACTCAAGAAAAAAGTCGAAGGCCAGGGGTATTGCCGCGATTAACAACCATTTGCGCTCGGGCGTCACCGTAGTGCGAAGAGATCTAACTAACGGGTAAGTGATTACCCCTAACAGGAACCCGGCATAGATTCCTGTGCACCTTGAACAAACTGCAAACGGATGTTGAGCAAAGTAAAAAGAACGTGCGGGAATCTGGTGACAAAGATAACTGAACGGCAGGTAGATATTGAATGCTATCGCCGAACGGCCGTTCGCAACTGCGACGGGTGCAGCAATGATGAGCGCACAGATCGAAAGAGCGAACGCTAAAACAATGAGCCATGTTACGAGCGGTCTGCGGATGCTGCCTGTCTGCGAAACGTAATGCATCGCCGGAGTTAGAACCTGATCACCGTGTCCGGACCACCTTCGATGTGAAGCGTGTCGACAAAACGAATGTGCCGTGACTCCGTAGTCATCACCACGGAATGCGTTCGCTTCCCTGCACCAAAGAACCGCACACCTTTTAATAACGCGCCGTCCGTGACGCCAGTCGCCGCAAAAATAATTTTTCGTCCCGGCGCCAGGTCGTTCGTGTCATAGATCTTGTTCGAGTCTTTGATGCCCATCGATTGCAAACGTTCCATCACTTCTTCTTTTGGCGGAACTTTGTCTTTGTCAACGTCGAGACGTTCGGGATCAAAGACGAGGCGCGCCTGGATCTCTCCATTTAGACACTTCATAGCGGCCGCTGTGATTACGCCTTCCGGCGCTCCTCCGATTCCTATCAAGGCATGGATGTTAGTACCGGCTACCGCTGCTGAAATGCCCGCGGAAAGATCGCCGTCGCCAATCAAACGGATACGAGCACCAGCCTCGCGCACATCGGAGATCAACTTCTTATGTCGTGAACGATCAAGCACGATCACCGTTAAGTCTTCAATGTCCCGTCCTAACCGGCGGGCAATGTTTTTCAAGTTATCTTTCACCGGGGCGTCCAGCTCGACGACGCCACGCGAAGATGGACCAACTACGATCTTGTCCATGTAGATGTCAGGAGCGTTGAGCAGGCCGCCGCGTTCTGCGGCCGCCAGCACAGCGATCGCGTTGTTAGCGCCAAGCGCGCAAAGGTTCGTTCCTTCCAACGGATCTACCGCGATGTCCACTTCAGGACACGACTCCGCAATCTCTTCGCTGGTGCCCACACCACCGCCGACTTCCTCGCCGATGTAAAGCATCGGGGCCTCATCGCGCTCGCCTTCACCAATCACTATCCGGCCACGCATGGGCACCGAATCCATCACCTCGCGCATTGCCTCAACGGCAACGTGATCAGAATACTTGCGGTCCCCCTGTCCCATCGTCCGGGCGGCGGCGATCGCTGCTGCCTCACACACACGCAAGAAATCGAGAGACAGCTCGCGCTCTGTTTTTAGCTCGTGGGCCACCATTGTTCAGGTCTCCTGACAGTTTTGGAATAGACTGCAGCCGCATTAACTGCCGGTAGAGTCAACAGATGAAGAAGAGCGCGCTCATACTAGCAGAGCGAAGCAGGAAATTGTAGTTTCGGCCCCGCACGGAGAATTAGTACTAACAAAGCTGAAAGGAAATGTTGATTCCATGTTTTTACCTAAATAAACCAGTCACGGAGTTCGCATTAATCCCAGAAATTATCGACGCCTCGCAACGCGTCGGATAGAATCACTGGCATTTAATAGTCGGTTTACAGAACGCAGACCTCAACCGGAGACGAAGCGATGCCAACTAAATCCAAACCACTGGTGTTGGACCTCGGTGAAGTAGGCGCGGGCGACGTGCAGCTAGTCGGCGGTAAATGCGCCAGTCTCGGCGAACTATTCCGTTCGCTGGTCCCACGCGGCGTGCGCGCCGTTGATGGCTTCGCTACAACTGCCGAGTCGTACCGGCTCCTGCTCGAGACAAATGGATTAGGCGGACGTTTGCGTGAACTGATGCGTGGCTTGGACCACAACGACATCCGCGCGCTCAACGAGGCTGGTCGCGAAGCGCGCGCGTTGATGCTGGATACGCCACTGCCGGTGGAAGTGGATCACGCAATCAAAGATGCTTACCGGCGACTGTGTAAACGGATCGGTCATAATCCTGAAGTTGCAGTGCGTTCATCCGCAACGGCTGAAGATCTTCCTGACGCCTCATTTGCCGGTCAACAAGATACGATTCTGAATGTACGCGGGGAGGAACGACTGATTGAGGCGTGCCATCGTTGCTTCGCTTCACTATGGACCGACCGGGCCATTTCGTATCGCGCGGCTCGTGGTTTCGATCATTTTGAGGTTGCGCTCTCGATTGGAGTGCAACCCATGGTGCGTTCCGATCAGGCTTGCTCGGGTGTGATGTTTTCTCTGGACACCGAATCAGGCTTTCGCGACGTGGTTGTAATAAACGGGGCGTGGGGTTTGGGTGAAGCGATCGTTCAGGGAATGGCGACGCCGGACGAGTGGGTGGTCTTCAAACCGACTTTGAAGACTGGCGCACGCCCCATCGTTAGCCGGCGGCTTGGTTCTAAGGAAGTGAAAATGGTCTATGGGCTCGATGGCCGCGGCACACGCACACGCGAAGTGGTCGAAGCCCAACGCAATAGATTTTGTTTGAGTGACTACGACGTATTGGAACTCGCACGCTGGGCTTGCATCATCGAAGATCATTATTCGGAACTGGCCGGAAAATCCACCCCGATGGACATTGAATGGGCCAAGGATGGCCACACCGGTGAACTGTTTGTCCTCCAAGCCAGACCAGAAACAGTCCACGCGCACAATGGTCATAACTACATCGAAACTTACCGGCTCACCGGCGAGCATGGCGAACCACTCATCTCCGGCATCGCGGTTGGCGAAAAGATCAGCCATGGCCGCGTGCATGTTTTGAGCGATCCGGATCGACTAACGGAATTTCAGGCAGGCGACGTCCTGGTGACATCGATGACCGATCCAGCCTGGGAACCAATCATGAAACGAGCTGCAGCCATTGTTACCGACCGCGGCGGCAGAACCTGTCACAGCGCCATCATTAGCCGCGAACTGGGCCTCCCGTGCATTGTGGGTACAGGCAACGCAACTCAGGTTCTGCAGAGTGGAACAGATGTAACGATTTCATGCTCGGAAGGAGCGCACGGCAACGTCTACGAAGGTTCGGTGGAATTTGCCATTGACCGTCGTGAGGTTGGTGATGAAGAACGGCCCAGAACACAGGTAATGATGAACGTGGGCGATCCCGATCATGCGTTTAAAGTGGCATCGTTGCCGAATGATGGCGTCGGACTCGCGCGGCTCGAATTCATTATCAACAACCACATCGGGATTCATCCGATGGCGCTCGTGCGTTACCCGCACCTCGAGAATGCCGAAGTTGTAAAAGAGATTGAACGCCGGCTGGGTGAAGAAGATCCTCGCGATTTCTTTGTCCGTCGTTTGGCCGAAGGAATAGCGCGCATCGCAGCAGCTTTCTATCCGAAACCGGTGATCGTCAGAATGTCAGACTTCAAGTCGAATGAGTATGCAATGCTCATTGGTGGGCGTGAGTTTGAACCCATTGAAGAGAACCCCATGCTCGGTTTTCGTGGCGCGTCTCGTTATTACGACGAACGTTACCGCGAAGGATTTGAGCTGGAGTGTCTGGCGCTGCACAAAGTGCGTCATGAGATGGGATTGGTGAACGTAAAAGCCATGATTCCTTTCTGTCGCACCGTGGCCGAAGGCGAACGGGTGGTGGCGTTGATGGAAGAGTTTGGCCTTAAGCGTGGCGAGAGCGAATTGGAAATCTATGCAATGTGTGAACTGCCGGCGAACGTGATTTACGCGGACGAGTTCCTACGTGTTTTTGATGGTTATTCAATCGGTTCGAACGACCTGACGCAGTTAACCCTCGGCCTCGACCGCGATTCGGAAATGGTGGCCCATCTGTTTGATGAGCGCGACGGAGCGGTTGAACGTATGGTTACCCTGGCCATTGAAGCGGCGCACCGGGCCGGCAAGAAAATAGGGATCTGCGGACAAGCACCGTCGGATTATCCGGAGTTTGCACAGTTCCTGGTTGAGAAAGGCATCTCGTCGATTTCCCTAAACCCGGATACGGTGTTGCAGACTACTCACACCATCCTCAGCGCCGAAGCGTCGCTGAAGAAAGAGCCACTGGAACTAACCGAAGTGATTCCTGTTGATGTAGCCCCTCGCGGAGATGGTTATGAAGTTGCGGCCGTGTTCAGTAAGACACTGGCGGAATGAGGTCATAAAAATCAGCATTGGTTCTCACACCGACATACATGTCGGTTGGTAGTCCAATAAACCTATAGCGTGGTCTCCGAAAGGCGGTTAGAATGCGCGCCATCATTTGATCCTCAGGAGACCCTTTCATGGCTACACTCTTAATCGTCGATGACGACACCCTCATTAGAGACACACTTCACGAATTTCTCTCCGAGAACCATGAATGCCACACCGCTGATCGAGCGGAGCAGGCCCTGTCGTATCTTGAAGTTGAGAGATACGACGCCGTGATTACGGACGTTTCGATGCCTGGTCTAACGGGCCGCGAGATCCTTATGTATGTGCAGAACCAACACCCGACCACGCCAGTGATTGTTATTTCAGGAAAGCCGGACGGCGCAGACGGCAAGTCTCTCGTGGAAATGGGAGCGTTCGCTTACCTCACTAAGCCGTTTCAACTGGACGAGATCGAGGAAACAGTCACCCGTGCCATCGGCCGGCACGCCGAGCTAAAAGCCGAACACAACGAAACCTCATCTAACTAAAGAGCTCTATCACCTTTCTACGGCCGCACTAAAACTCAAAAGTGACTACGGATCAGAACCGGAAGCGGTAGCGACAGGGTCTCAGGATTTGCAAAGAGCTCTACAGAACGCGGAGGGACGACCCGGTCGCTACCGCTCCCGGTTCTGATCCGTGGTTACTCTAAGTTTTGGTGCAAAGCCCTTTTTATGGAAACTTGACCGCGTTGCTCGTCTCAGTTTGACTACGGCTTAGTGAAAGGTTTATACGTTTGTGCCAAAGTCTTGCCCAGAATTTAATCCCTTTCCAGCGGAGGTTCTCCATGAAGAATTTTAGGTTTGTCTTGCTGTTCGCCGTACTGTCCCTCGCGGTCGTATCAGTTCCGTTAACCAGTGCGAACAACAGTGGTCCTTCAAGCAACGGTGAGTTTAGTTTCAGTCTCGGAGATGGCGCTGCCAGGCTCGTGCAATTTCACGCGAAGAAGAACAGCGACGGTTCAACCAAAGGAGAACTGACCTATTCTGATCCGACCACGTTGCCCGAGTCGGAGGATGGCCCCGGCGCCGGTGGTCTGTTCGCGAAGGCTAACATCGACTGTCTGATCGTGAATGGAAACAAAGCAGTCATGAGCGGCGAAATAACGGAAGCTTCAGTCGGTGATTATCTCGGGAATCGAATACTGCTGGTGGTTGAAGATAATGGCGAGGGAAAGAAAGCTGCGGATCTGGATAAATTGGCTTGGGGCGTTTATCGCGTTTCCACTCCCAACTGGATTCCACAAGACGCTGAAGTCCCCGGCGACGAGGGTGCATTACTCGAGTGGTTTGCAACCGATTTCGAACGAGAAGACGATATTCCAATTCCCGCGCGACCCAGCCGACTAGTAGGCTGCCAGAGTTTTTCACCGTCCTCGTTTTCATTTGAGGCGGTACAACACGGCACCGGCAACATTCAAGTTAAGCCATAGTCTCCACGGGTTCTCCCGAAGTTCACTGTGAAAATCGAAAGGGGCACGATCGTCGTGCCCCTTTCGCAACTGCTAAGCGTTTGCCGTCTCTCGCGATTCGGCTGGCGACCATGGTGGCAGCGTCCTGCGCGCGGCCTTTTCTTTTTTCAAGCCAAGTGCCCAATCCGCCTGCATCAATGTGTGAATATCGCGCGTGCCCTCGTAAATGATCGCCGCTTTGCAATTGCGCAAATAGCGCTCAACCGGGTAGTCATTCGAATAACCATTCGCTCCGTGGACTTCGATCGCCATCGAGGCTGCCTTCTCACTTCGAACCGTCGCTTGCCACTTCGCAAGGCTGGTCGCGCGGGCGTTTGATTGACCCACGTTCTTCAAATAACCGGCGTGCAACCAAAGCAGATGAGACATCTGGTAGTCGGCTTCCATCTCTGCAATTTTTTGTTTGACGAGTTGATGATTCGCGATCTTGGTGCCGAACGTTTCGCGCTCTAATGCATACGAGACGGACGCATCGCGCGACGCACGGATAACGCCCGTAGCTCCGGATGCCACCGTGTATCTTCCCTGTTCCAGCGCGAACATCGCGATCTTGAAACCTTCGCCTTCTTCACCTACGAGATTTTCTTTGGGTACGCGCACGTCCTGCAACGAAAAGTATCCGGTGTTGCCGGCGCGAATTCCAAGCTTGCCGTGAATCGTTCCCGAGGAGAAGCCTTTCATACTGCGTTCCACGATGAAGCACGACATGCCACTGTGATCACGATTGCGACGCTTTTCTTCGTCAGTCCAGCAGAAGAACAAAAAGTTGTCAGCCAGGTCAGCCAAACTAATCCACATCTTCTCGCCGTTGAGAACATACTCGTCACCCTCGCGTCGAGCAGTCGAACGTGAACCTACTACATCAGAACCTGCGCCCGGTTCCGTTAAACCGTAAGTAGCAAGCTTTTCACCTTTCGCCTGTGGAACCAGATACTTCTGCTTTTGCTCTTCAGTGCCCCACGTAAGCAGAGTCAATGAATTCAAACCGGTGTGAACAGACATGACCACACGCATGAACGTGTCGACCGCCTCGAGTTCTTCGCAGACCAGGCCCAGCGCGATGTAGTCGAAGCCGGCACCGCCGTACTGCTCAGGGATACAGACTCCCAGCAGGTTAAGCTCGCCCATTTTTTTCAGGATTTCCGGATGAGTTTCCTGTTTCTCATCCCATTCCTTGATATAGGGTGCGACCTCTTTCTGCGCGAACTCGCGCACCGTCTGCACCAAGGCCCTGTGGTCATCAGTCAGTTCAAATTCGATCATAAGAATCTCTCTCTTGAAAATTGGGGTCAAAAATGACCGCACATCATAAGCAAGTCCTGGGTCCAAAGTCCAAAGTCCCGAGGGAAAGTCCAATGTCCAACGTCCAATGTCTGTCTTCGTCCCGAAGAATCCGTTCACCTTACTCGAGCAAAAATAATCCGGCACTAGATGCGAGAGACAGACTTTGGACATTGGACATTGGACATTGGACATGCTTTATACTCGCGCACATGCCGAAGAAGAATAAGTCGAACAGTGTGAAGGTCGGATTGATCCAGATGAGCTGTGATCAGGATCCGGACAAGAACCTCAAGAAAGCGATAGCGCGCATTGGCGAGGCAGCTAAGAAGGGCGCGCAGATAGTTTGTCTACAAGAGCTCTTCCGTTCACAGTATTTTTGCCAAACGGAAGACATCGCGCTATTCAAACTGGCCGAAGAGATTCCTGGTCCTACTACCGACGCGCTGGCGAAAGTTGCACGACAACATAAGGTCGTAATTCTGGCTTCGCTCTTCGAAAGACGCGCCGCTGGCGTGTACCACAACACCGCGGTCGTCATCGACTCCGACGGGAAGATCTCAGGTAAGTATCGAAAGATGCACATTCCAGATGATCCTCTCTATTACGAAAAATTTTATTTCACCCCCGGGGATCTTGGTTTTCAAACACACGATACGTCAGCAGGCAAGATTGGCGCGCTCGTCTGTTGGGACCAATGGTTTCCGGAGGCCGCACGCCTGACCGCGCTAAGCGGCGCGCAATTTCTCTGCTACCCGACGGCGATTGGTTGGCTGCCTGATGAAGATGAAGAAATGAACCAGGCACAACACTCCGCCTGGGAAACTATTCAACGCGCACACGCTATCGCTAATGGAGTTTACGTAGTCGTGGTTAACCGCGTAGGTCGTGAAGGCAAACTGACCTTCTGGGGACAATCATTTGTCGCCGATCCCTTCGGACGAATCATTGCTAAAGCATCTTCGGATAAAGAAGAAGTGTTGGTCGTCGATTGTGACATGGACAAGATTGAAGAGACCCGCCAAAACTGGCCATTCCTTCGCGACCGCCGTATAGATTTTTACACCCCTATCTGTTCGCGGTTCATCGACACTCCAACTAAATAATCGCGCATGCCTACTCCAGCCGAACTCGGTTTTTACATGCCTGCCGAGTGGCATCGCCACGCCGCGACATGGTTGTCCTGGCCCAAAGATCCAGAGACGTGGCCCGATCGAGTGCCTCAAGCCGAACAAATCTTTCTGCAAATGATGGTGGCCCTGGCGCCGCACGAGACCGTAAACCTATTGGTTAATGACGCTGCCACAGAGAACCTCGTGCGCGAGCGCTGTTTGTTTCCGGGAGCAGAGAACATTCGGTTTCATCAAATCGAGACGGTGGATTCATGGATTCGCGACTATGGCCCTAACTTTCTAATCAACGATAAGGTAGAGCTTGCCTACAACGATTGGATCTTCAATGCCTGGGGAGACAAGTACGAGGAACTGAAAAAGGATGATTCAATTCCCGCGCGTCTGGAGAAGATTTTGAATGTGCCGAGATTTGAGCCTGGCATTGTGATGGAAGGTGGCTCGATTGACGTGAATGGTGAGGGTTGTGTTCTGACGACCGAGCAGTGTCTGTTGAATCCTAACCGCAACCCATCTTTAAGCCGGGATGAAATCGAGAAACATCTAAAGGATTATCTCGGCGTGCAGAAGGTGTTGTGGCTGGGAGAAGGAATTGTCGGCGACGATACAGACGGGCACATCGACGACATAGCTCGCTTCGTCGAGTCAAACGTGATCGTTTGCGCGTTGGAAGATAATCCCGAAGACGCGAACTACGAGCTGCTCAACGACAATCTCAAACGCCTGAAAAAAATGACGGACGCTAAGGGCCGGCCGTTTGAGATCGTTACTCTGCCAATGCCGGGAGCCATCGGCGGGTCCAGCACTGACTCACGAAACCTGGATCGATTACCGGCTTCATACGCAAACTTCTACATCGCCAATAATGTCGTGCTCGCCCCGATCTTCGGTCATGAAAACGATCAACGCGCGATAGACACGCTGCGACGCATCTTTCCCACTCGCCAAGTTTTCGGAATCAACTGCGAGCCTCTCGTGTGGGGCATGGGAACCATTCATTGCGTCTCCCAACAACAACCACAACCCTAGGAGGTCCAATGTCGCATGTCCAATGTCCAATGTCCGCTTCCGAACCTTGGACGGTGCAACTGATCCGCGTTTTCTAATTCGGTGTTAAGAAAGTGATGGACACGTCGGAAACGGACATTGGACATGTGACATTGGACATTGGACATTTGCTTAGGAATCTGTGGATAAGATCGTTTTAGCCATACTTTTTGCATCGTCCAGGGTAACCACACGGCCGTCCAACTGCATTTCGTAAACTGCCTTCGTTATCTCGCCAATCCGCGGGCCAGGCTCTAAACCCAGCTCCAACAAGTGCCGGCCCATCAACAGCGGTTCAGGGGGACGCTCTAAAACTTCCAATTCGCGTGCGCGCTGAATAAACCATTCCTGCGCCTCAGCGTCATACCACTGTTCGCGCGGCACATCATCCGCATTGCGGCCCAACGAGTCGGCCTTTGCCACGCGGTACAACAGATCTAGTTCACACTTCCGCGCCAGCCGGCGAAAAGCCCCATCACCCACTTCATTTCGCTTCTTGAAAAACTCGCCGGGCTTCAAGTGATCTCGCACGAGCGCAATAACCTGTGCACGTACGTCGTAACCACCGAGCGTGTGAATGTTTATTCGATCCAGAAACGATTCCGCCGGCGCGACTCCCGCTTCTTCGTGTCCGCGGGAGCGAGTGCGGCCTTCTGTGAACTCTGTAGTCTCAGGCTTGCCGAAGTCATGCGCGAGAGTTCCCAGCATTACCGTGATTTGTTTTGGATACGGTAAATCCGCAATTAACTCTCGTGCGCGGTCGAGCGCCAGTTTTGTGTGTACGAACACATCGCCTTCCGGATGCCACTCCGGATCCTGCGGTACGTCCATCAAAGCCTTCACTTCAGGAAACAGTTGATCGATCGCTCCGAACTTCTGGAGCCAATCGATTCCCACCGAAGGCCGTTCAGCCAGGAGTAACAGTTTTTCGAGTTCGCCCCAAATTCGTTCCGGTGGAAGATCAGTAAGATCTATTGAGCGACATAGCTCCACCGTCGCCTGGTCTATCTGAAAGTTAAACCGCGCGGCAAACTGTGCGGCGCGCAACACGCGTAGACTGTCTTCCGCAAATGTTTCAGACGAGACGGCGCGTAAGATCCGGTTGGCGATGTCCTGACGACCGTTAAAGGGATCGATAATTTCGCCGGTTAGCGGATCCTGCAAGATTGCGTTAATGGTAAAGTCGCGACGGCGAGTTGCTTCCACGACTGACATCGTTGGATCGCCCTCGATAATAAACCCTCGGTGTCCACTCCCCGACTTACGTTCTCGACGCGGAATTGAAACATCAAGTTCGGGTCCCAGCTTGTAAACAGTGAACGCCTCACCAACGACATTCACTGGTCCAAACGAATCCAAAATTCCCCGCAAGCGCGCCGGTTCAACAGCGTAGACTTCGAGATCCCAATCCTTGGGCTGTGTTCCCATGAGGGCATCGCGCACACAACCCCCGACCAAGAGTCCACGCCCGCCCGCGTCGCGGATTGCCTGAGCCAAAGCGATAACTTTTTGCGGGATTCCAGAATCCATAGCAGTCATTATAAAGGGCACAGCATCGCTGTGCCCGTAAAGGAGATCGCCGTTGATTGAACTCCTACGGCGACGTTTCTTCAGTTATCTCGATGAGATTTCCAGCGGGGTCCCTCACAAAGAACCTGGAGCCGCCGTTAACGAGTTGTTTCTCAGAAACAACTTCGATACCGCCCGCACGTACGGTCTCCAGCGCGCGGGCGACATCGAGGACGGAATAGCAAACGTGACGATTGCTGTCCTGATTCCGAGGTTCTTTTTCAATTGAAAGGTGAAGCTGTGATTTCCCGATCTGGTACCAGGCGCCGACGTACTTGCGTGGACCGTCAGGCTTCTCGATTTGTTTAAGTCCCAGAACGTTCCCATAGAAGCTCTTCGCGGCTTCTTCTAATGCTGCTGGGACAGTGACGTTGACGTGATGGAGTTTGATAGTTCCTACAGCCATTGCTTTTCGAAACGTTGCATGGATTCAGCACCTTCGTGTTGTTTCGTGATTTCGTGTTATTCGTGGATCGTTTCTTTAAGCAGCATAAGAACGATCCACGAATAACACGAAATCACACGAACTCTACACTCCGGGGACTTTTGACGGCTCAAAACGTTTTTCTGTATCGGCTACGCCACCAGGGGCCTTCTTTTGGGCCGCGAATTCGGCCGAGCGGTTACGAGGTATGCTAAGCGTCTGCCATTCAGACGATCGAAAGTGTTTGGCCAGAAAAATAATCTGACCAATGTGATTGGCATAGTGCATCAGCTGACGGTTTATTGCCTGCATTACCGTGTGCTCTTCGCCACGAATCATTACCTTCCGCTCCAGGTCCGTAGCCTGCAGCGGCTCGAGCGCATTGAAAACGCACTGCCAGCCGCGCTCCCAATAATCTACAAGCCTGTCCTTAGTGGCATCTGACTCAGTAACAAACTCCATGTCACGATTGCGATTTGGTTTCTCACCGTCAGTTGTGAGGAAGTCGGTCCAACGAGAAAACATGTTGCCTGCCATATGCTTCATGATGATAGCAACGCTGTTCCCTTCCTCATCGAGCGTGACAAAGAACTCTTGGTCTTTGAGTTGCGCGATCGCCTTGTCGGCCTGCTTCTTGTACGCACGCAAGCTCGCAATTGAGTCTTCAAGATAATGTGTTCCTATAATCATCACGATCTGTCCCGTGCCCTCTATCTGTCGAGACTAAGTCCGTTTCTCTAATACGGCGAACCTGACGTGAAAGCTCTCGCCATTTGTTGACTATCTCGATCTTCTCTTCGAACGAGAGTCTCGCAAGCTCACGACGTCGCTCCATTTTCGCTTTAAGCAGTCGTGTAATGTCAGGGTAGGTCTTCATAGTTCCCGCTGTTGCTTAAATGCGCTCCATTTGTCGGTTAGCCCGTGTCTAGTCAAAACGTCACGAAGTTTCGTCTCATCAACAGCCTCATGTTCAAGAAACTGTTGAACTCGAGCAAGGTCCTTTAGGCGACCGGTTTGCAACATGATAGCTACCAAATGTTCTGCTCTCATTACTCTAGTTACGGTCTCGTTAAACTCTATCTCACGTGCCCGGTTCAAACCTTCGTTTAACAGAGCATTGAAGGCAGGAAGAAATTGAACGGGCCAACCCTCTATATCAATTGTTTCTCCCTGAATCTTATACCCGCGATTGCCAAGATACTGGTATAGGGGGGCGAGGATCGCGAGGTCGGTCTCATCACCGGCAACACTGAAAAAGACGTCGAGATCATTTGTATTGATTGGCTCCACATAGAAGATCGCTGCCACCGCACCGCCAATGGCGTACTGCTTAAGCACACCATCTTGAACCATGCTATTCAATACACTCAGCGTTTTCTCCATTGGCCCCCTCAGGAAATCCACTTACAGTGAATCGCCGTGCTCTCGTAACCAATCCTCAGCGCGCTTTCCTGTTTCATCCATCTGTTTTTGATCGATGTTCTGCGTCCGTCTCGCCGAGCCCAGGAACGCTTTAATGACGTCTACAGCTAGATTGCGTACCGGTCGTTCTTGATTCCGTTCGATCAGATTCCTTACTGTGACGACTCCATTGTTAATCTCATCAGCACCGATGAGAACAGCGATCGGAATCTTTTGTGCGTCGGCGTACGAGAGTGATTTCTTCGGTTTGTTGACTGCTTCGGGATACAACGACACGCGTATTCCCTGGCTACGCAGATCCGTAGCAACCGCAAGCGCGTCGGTAAGAAACTCTTCTCCCAGGCTGGCGACCAACACATCCGCCGCTGAGGTGGTCAGGTTCGCGGGAAACATTTCTCGTTCGGTCATGACCACGATGATTCGTTCCAACCCCAGCGAAAAACCACACGCCGGAATATCTTCTCCCGCAAACATCCCAACCAGATTGTCGTATCGGCCACCGCCACCGAGGCTGCCAGCGAGATCTTTCACGCTGATTTCCATGATGGCGCCCGTGTAGTAAGAGAGCCCACGCGCCAGCGTTGGATCCAATTTGAGGTGGCCGCCAATCCCACTCGCGCTCGAAAATTGAATTATCTGCCGGAGCTCATCGATTCCTCGCGCACCTTGTTCATGTGGCCCAATGAACTCAACCAGGCGGCCCACAACACCAGTGTTGGACGCAGGATCTTCCGCGCCGAGATCCATGAGTTCGGCTGCGTGTTGAGCTCCTGCTAATCCCTCAAAGAACCGCATCAGCTTGACGGCTGCATCTCCGGGAATGTCTCGCGCGATCAGCTCCTTAGCGACCCCTTCCGGCCCTGTCTTGTCCATCTTGTCGAGGGCAACCAACGCGTCGTCCTGTTTAGCGGTTGGCACGCCGGCCTGGTCTAACAAACCATTCAATACCAAACGATGGTTTAGTTTTACTTTGAAGTCCTTGAAACCAAGGTCTGCCAGTACATGACTTGCAGCCGCGCAGATTTCAGCTTCAACCACCATCGAGCGTGAGCCCAGCACGTCGACGTCACACTGGTAGAACTCACGAAACCGTCCCCGGGCGGGCCGGTCTGCACGCCATACAGGCTGAATTTGATAACGTTTGAAAAACTTCGGAAGTTGGTTGCGATACTCGGCTACGAGTCGAGCAAGAGGAACGGTTAGATCGTAACGAAGAGCGAGATCTGCTTCACCAGTCGATTCGTGCACGCCGCGTTTGAGAATTTTGAAGATGAGCTGATTGCCCTCTTCACCATACTTTCCCAGCAGCGTTTCTATGTTTTCAACTGCCGGCGTTTCGAGAGGCTCGAAGCCGTACCGCTCGTACACCTGCTTGACAATGCCGATGACATATTCGCGACGCCGCACATCGGCGGGCAGGAAATCGCGCATACCGCGCGCGGGTTGCGTCTTCGCTGAGGCCATTACCTGAAGATGGAAAAACCGCCGTAGATGATGAACTGGTTCAAACCACGATTTGAACCGGCGCGATCACCGTTTGAGATGTGGTGGAACCGCACCCCGAACGTTACCGCTCGTCGTTCTGACGTAAAGATACGAACGCCGCCACCTGTCTCACCGACCAATGCCAGACTGCCGGCGTCGGGCAGCGGCACCGATTCATTGAACACCAGCAGACCACCGTTCACGTGAATAAACGGATGGACCTTTGAACCGTTTGCAAAATCCAACTGCAGTCCCAACGGTGTGATACCGGCGCCGTATGCTGTGTCACGTTGAAATGTAGTGACAGGCCCAACGGTCGTAACACTGCGAATATTTCCGGTTGCTACTGCGACGGGTATGGCGTCGAACGTATATTGCAGAGCGATGCTGTCGTTGGCTACAAGTGTGCGACCGTAGCGAAAGGCGGCGATAAAAAACTTGCGATTATCAGCTTCAGCATCGGTCAGCCCGCCAAACGCGGTGGTGGCCGCGAATGAGCCACCAGCCCAAAAGCCAAACTCGTTGTCGCCTTTCTTCAGTGTGTATGGCGCATCCATATCCTGGGGCATCGGAGCAGCGGTGCTGGCAGCTTCTTCCCCCGGCGCGGGATTAACGAACTTAAGGGATTGGGCAGTGACGGAAGACACCGCTCCAACAATAATCAGTAGTAACACCGTTAAGCTCTGTCGAGCGATTAACATAGTGAGAGGACTCCAGTTTTCTATTTGAACTACGAACGTTTTACTCAAACTCATTCTTTGTACAGGCCTGTGTACTTCACATAATTCATCCAGAAGCCATTGAGACCTTCCACTTCTTCGTCGGTCAGCGGTCGCTTCACACGTCCCGGCACTCCCATCACCAGCGAACGTGGCGGAATAACTGTGCCCGGTGAAATCAATGAACCTGCCGCGATCAATGACTGGGCCCCGATTCGAGCATCGTCCAGCACGATCGATCCGATGCCAACCAGCGCGCCGTGCTCCACGTAACAGCCATGCAAGGTAACGCTATGGCCCACCGTCACTTCGTCTTCCAGAATTGTGGGGTATTCGCCGGTACGGGTATGGACCACGCAATTGTCCTGGATGTTAGACCGATCACCGACGCGAATGTAATACATGTCGCCTCTTAGCACTGCGTTGCACCAGACAGAAGCCTGCTCGCCGATATGAACGTCGCCGATGATCTGCGCGCTCTCGTCAATGTAAGCAGACGGGTGGATTCGGGGTTCGTGCTCGCGAAATCGTCTAATCATTTTCGCGTCATAGTAGCATAGGCACGATGTAGTTCAGTTCGGTTGAGCTGGCGGATTTAGAGTGTTCCTTTTTCATTAGCACCGGGCTTCCGCCCGGTGAATATGTTCGCGCTCGCTGAGAAACCGTTTAAACGGTTTCCATTTCTTGTTACCGTGGCAACACCGCGCTGAAGCACGGTGTTAATGAGAGGTCACGTGTGCTAAATTTGGGCGCCAATGACTAGGAACCTGGCCCTTTTGCTGAGCATCTGTTTCTTAATGACAGGATGCGGTAGCTCACTTTATCGCGTGAAGCCGGTAACTCAGTTGCCTGCTCTGCCTGACAATTCACGCAGTGCGAGCGCCGGCGGCGTAACCGTGCGTGTCGCGCCGTTGCTGTCCGACGAAGAAACGCAGGAGTTGTTTGAAGTTAACTTGCCGTTGGCCGGTGTGCTGCCCGTACGTATGGAGATGGCTTTTGAAAGTGGAGTACCCGTCGAGATCAAACGTGCGCGTTTTCGTTTGCGTGACGCGGAGGGCCGGGAGTGGAAACTGCTAACGCCAAAGGGGGCCATTTCGCGAATCCTGAAAGCAAACGAGGTCTTTGCCTACAACCCTCACTCGCGAAAAGAATTTGAAAAAGAGTTTGGGTCGTATGCGATTGAACTGAAGGAGCCACTCACCGATTCGGACAGAAGGCGCCAGGGATTCCTCTTCTTTCAAACTCCCACGGGCGAACCTGTACGCAGCAATCAAGGACTAGTCCTCACCATCGAACGACTGCCTCAGCCTATCGAACTATCTCTTGGCAACTAACGCGCTTCTTTGACTACGGCTCAGGGGGCGGATCCTCTTTTGTGCCTCGAACTTTGTTAAATGGCGAATTCGGCATCCAGGAAACCATCGCCTCGTTATTGGAAATGCGCCAACCCATTACTGCACCCAAAACTGCCATCGTTCGCGGCCCATCCCAATTCCAATTAGGTCGGATTATATCCGTTGGCTGATGATAGTCAGTCTTCGACCATTCCTTCATTCGTGCTGTCCAATCTGAGACTTTTCCACCCGGAGCTCCAAGCACCATGATTCCAGGGACACCACGCTTTACGAAGTAGTAATGATCCGAACGGTAGAATGATTTTTCTTCAGGCATCGGGTCCGGTATGACTTCCAGCTCTGTTGCACCAGCGACATCCTTCAAGATAGTTCCGAGCGTTGAATGTTCCGCTCCGTAACCAACCAGGGTTTTGACTGGTCCATAAACTTCGGTGCCCATGCCATCGAAATTGAGATTGGCTACAACTTTTTTAAGACTCCAGGTTGGATGACTGACCCAGTGAGCTGTTCCATGGCCTCCATACTCCTCCCCCGTAACTGCCATGAAAATTATTGATCGCCGCGGGCGGACAGTGGACTGCGTGAATGCCTCGGCCACAGCCAGCATTTCGCCTACGCCCAGGGCGTTATCTGCCGCTCCACGATAGATGCGATTGTCCGCACCAACTCCAAAAGCATCGTAGTGGGCGGTGTAGACGAGAGCTTCTTCTTTGAGCTTTGGATCTGAGCCTTCGAGGTAGCCGATGACATTCTGGGCAGAACCGGTGGATTTCTTTATCGGAATATCAATCTTCGCCGATTGCTTCAGTTTGATCGGCTTGAAATCAGGCTGATCCGCCCTGGCTAACGCTTCCGCAAATGTCGTCCCGGAATTTTCAAATAACTTGGCAGCTGCATCGTCGCTCATCGCTATAAACGGTGGCAGGAGAGAAGGGGCCTCGTACGCATCGTTAGGCTCGATGAAGCGGCGCGTCATGTAGTCCGACATTTCCGCGTATGAATGCTGCGGGGTTTGGGTGTTCACAAAGATCAAACCGTTGGCCCCTCGCATCACAAGATTGCGGATGATTCCCGATTGAATCTCGGCTTTCTTCCACGCCTCAGGGCTGACGTCTTTTGGCGGGCCATTGAGCAACACGATCATCTTGCCAGCGACATCGACTCCGGCGAGATCGTCACGTTTCGGCCTGGTTGAATCTAAGCCGTAAGCTACAAACACGAGATCGCCGCTGGCTTTTTTGCTGCCACTAAATGGCGGCGTAAGATAAAAGTCGCGACCCAGGCTGAGAACGTTATCCCCCACTGTCACGCGCGCATCGGGCAATACTCGAATCTCTCGAAACTTGATCGCCTGTAGAAAAGTGTCTTTATTGCCAAGGGGTTTAAGACCGAGTTTCGCGAAACGATCTGCAATGTAAGCCGCCGCCTTCTCTCCGCCAGGCTGCATCGTTCCACGTCCCTGCATATCATCCGCAGACAAAGCCTCGGTTACCGTTTTTATCGTCTCAGTTTTTATTGCGTTCGCAAGAGCCTGCTCATCAGCACTTAGCGTCGCACTGGTAGACGTAGCCGGCTGTTGCGCGACGGCTGCTGACAACAGAACAACGCAGCATACCGCCGCGATGATTCGACGCAAGAGGGTTCGTTGAAGAAATGATTTCATAGTGTGTGCGTGATTGGTTTGAGGGTTGATCGACTTGATGACTTATCCCGTCGAACCGAAGCCACCGCTGCCGCGGATCGTCTCACCAAGATCGTCGGACCAGGCCGCAGTCGGCAGTTCAATCTTCTCGACAATTAACTGGCAGATTTTGGTTTGCGCCGGAAGGTGAAGGGGTTCATCACCGCAGTTGTAAAGCAGGCATCCGATCTCACCGCGATAGTCAGAATCGATAACGCCGGAGAGCACATCAAGACCGTGTTTCATAGCTAAGCCTGAACGCGGAGCAATCCGTCCGTAATGTCCGGACGGGATCGCAACTGCTAACCCGGTTTTGGCGAGCGTACGCTGTTTTGGCTCAATCGTTATGTCTTCAATTGAATAAAGATCGAGACCTGCGGAAAACTCGCTGCCACGTGAAGGCAACGTGGCCCTCTCATCGACTCTCTTGAATTCCAGCACAGCGAGCGCAGTTGAAGTGGTGGCGGGAAAAGGTTGAGACATGTTGAAGTTACATCTTCGGCAGCGTGACGCCGCGCTGGCCCTGGTATTTACCGCCGCGGTCTTTGTAAGAGGTTTCGCAGACTTCGTCGGACTCAAAGAAGATGACCTGGGCCACGCCTTCGTTAGCATAAATCTTTGCGGGCAATGGCGTGGTGTTTGAGAACTCCAGCGTGACGTATCCCTCCCATTCGGGTTCAAACGGCGTGACGTTCACCAAGATACCGCAGCGGGCATAAGTGCTCTTGCCGAGGCATACGGTCAACACGTTTCTCGGGATGCGGAAATATTCGACGGTGCGCGCGAGTGCAAAGCTATTTGGAGGAATTACTACCGAATCGCTCTTCACGTCGACAAAGTTTTTCTCGTCAAACTCTTTTGGGTCGACGATGGTGCTGTTGATGTTGGTGAAGAGTTTGAATTCGTCAGCACAACGAATGTCGTAGCCGTAGCTGGACGTGCCGTAGGAAACGATTCGTTTGCCGTCGAGTTCCTTAACCTGCCCCGGCTCGAACGGCTCTATCATTCCAAACTCTGTCGCCATTCGGCGGATCCACTTGTCGGATTTGATGCTCATCGCGAATCAGTAGGCAGTCGGCAGTAAGCAGTAGACAGCAAGTTACTGACTACTGGTTAGTGATGATTGCCGATTGTTGCTTTCGAATATTTACGGTTCCGTCACCAACGGTGAATTGAAAAAACGCTCCCCCCGAACCAGTGCGAGCCTTCATCTTCTGAGCGGTGATCCCAGGTTTTTCCCGCGACTCCAAGGCGCCGTAACCGTCGATGATCTGTCCGGAACGGAGAACTTCCGCGTCGATGTCCGCATTGAAACCGACTGGAAGTTCCACGTTAATCTCGCCGAATGCCACACGAAGATCGGCGCCTCCACGACGCCAACTTTTTTCCGAGATGTTGAGCTGGACACTTCCCTTCGCAACCGTTGCCGCTACCACGCCACCGGACAAATTGAGTCTGGTTTCACTTTCAGTCGCGGAAAGGCGAATATCACCTTCTACACCTGAAACACTGATTGGACCACGGCCGGCGCTGATATCCAGATCCGTAGACATGGGAACACGAATTTTGTAGTCGACCTTCCAGGGCAGGCCCAACAACGCTTTGGGAAATTTCTTTGCGACAGCTTTCATGAAGGCCTTGTCGTGCGTCCCGGTAGTCAGGATCCGTATGTGGTTCGGTTCCTCGTCCAGCATGAACCCATTGACGGCAGCCAACTGTGCCAGGTCTTGTTCACTATGCCCCCGCAATTGGATGTCAGCGCTGACGCTTACTTCGTTGCGAGGCCAACCTTCGATGGAAATCGATCCGTCTGGCGCACCGATGATCGTTACAGTTCCACCATACGCAAACCGGCGCAGCTCGTGCTTGACGGTGGTGCGAACGACTTGCGGTTGGGGCGTGGGAGCGGGCTTTTGTTTTTGTTGTGATTTGACGCTTGCAGAGGCCGCCAAAAACAAGGTCAGCGCGAAGACCGCGCCAGCCGAAAATGTCTTGCTAAACAACCGTTTGAATACTCCGCGGAGGAATTTAATTGCGGCCTAAGTTTACAGGCAACGGTCATCACTGTCATTCCTGATCAAGAGATAAAACTAAACAGGCGCCCGAGATGACCCGAGCGCCCGCAATATGAATCGATGTCGTAATTTTTAACGACGCATAAAAGTAATGCTGCCCTGAAAGTTTGTGACGACCACTTCAGATTGCCCGCCACCAACATTGCCAACAAATTTTCTTCCATCACCCATGCTCTTGAAACCGTTGTTCCAAAACTCACCGATGTGGATCTGCTTGTTTGGTGCTGCCGCGGTCAGGCTGAAAGCTGAGTTCGCAGGAATACGAATGTTGATGTTGCCCTTGCCTGACTGCAAATGATATTCGCCGTCCCGAACAAACTCGCCGTCGAAGAAGATGTCGCCAATTCTATTCTTGGCGTAGACATGACTGGCGCTAATTCCGGTGAGTTCGATATCGCCCTCGGAGGAGACGTGGGCGCGCACCAAACGGCCCCGGATGTTGGTCACCGTGATGTTGCCCATTTTTGTTTCGAGATCGACTTCTGAATAGGCCGGAACCTGCAATCGGAAGTTAATGTGGCCAACGTCGGCGCGGCCCCGGTTATCGCTCATTACATCTACGGTGAACCCATCACCATCATGACGCGGAGACAAGTTGGCTTTAGGTGATTCCAGAATGGCCGTCAGTTTGATTTCGTTGCGGTCCCAGGACTCTACCACGATGGTGCCCGTGATGTTCTTCAATACTACCCGGACGTTTTTGCTGACCGGATAGCGCTTAGACATCTTTTGCTGCGCCGACGCGGTGGCGACGCACATTGTGGCAATTACCAAAAGGGAGGCGACTATCAAAAATTGCGCGCGTAAATTGAAGCGAAACATTTCAATGTGCGCGAACGTGAATCGGGTCTTCATCGGTGTGGGGCTTCTCAACAACAACTAAAGTAAAACTAAGGTTTAGTCCCAGGGGAGTTTAGAGCTCAGCAAACTCCTTCAGCAGCGACAGCTTTTCATTTAGTGCCGCATTCAACATCTCTTCTGAAACCTCGTCATGAGGATCCCGGCTGAGATTTTCAAAGGAAGCGTTAACAGTATCGTCGATCACTTTCAAATTCCGATCAAATGTCTCGCGCATCTGGGGGCTCCAGCGAGCCTTGTTGTATTCAACTCTCTGGTTCCAATAGTTGATCGCGTGCTGTTGCTGCGAGATGCGGCCACGCAGGGTCTCAGTAGTGACGCTTAAGCTTTGCATCGCTGGACCACCAACCGAGTTGACGCCGCTACTCTGCCAACGACGGAACCCAACAGCAGTGGAAAGCGCAACTACCAAAACTATGGCAGCCGTCGCGGCCGCTAGCTGTGGAAACGAGAGTTCCCAGGTCTTACCAATCCAGGCCGTCCAACTACGCGTTGTAGCCGGCGTAGCCGCCGGCGCCAGGGCGTCAGCCTCAATCACATTTCGAATCCGAAGCCAAAGCGCTTTGTCGTTTGGCGGCGCTTCGTACTGGCCGCGCTGGCTCTGGCAGAAGCTGATAATTGAATGCAAATCGCTGCGCACATCTGCGCAACTGAGGCATTCATCGAGGTGCTGACTCAGCGTGTTCCGCTCTTCCGGGCTCAGGGAGCCGTCGACAAAATCGCTGATTAGATCCGTACATTTTTCGCAGTTCATTGGTTTACAACCTCTGACCTGTGGCCTGAAAGTTGGATATTCAAGTCACAGCCACTGTTGGTTTTCAAGCAATCAAGGGGAGACTGCATCTAAAAGTCCTTTGTGCAGAATAGCTTCCGCCGATTTCCAGAGTTTCAGGGGATGAAACCCGGTAAGCTATGTTGGAAGCTACTCAGCCGCCTTCTGTTGCCTCAGCAACCCGCGCAATTTCATTCTGGCCTTGTGCAATTGGGACTTTGAGGTCCCAACGGAACAGCCCAGCATTCTGGCGATCTCTTCGTGTTCGTGACCTTCAATGTCGTGAAGGGTAAAGACCGTGCGGTAGCCGGGAGGTAGCTGAGCAATAGCTTTATCGAGCGCTATGCGATCCACCACAGGCATCGCATTGGGGTTCTCGGTACCTTTAACTATCTGAATAGGCGTCTCACCGTCGTCGGTCGTTTGTTCCATCTTCACGCCGCGTTTGCGGAAGTGCATCAGGACCTGGTTGACCGTCAGCCGGTGTAGCCACGTAGTAAAGGCCGATTCACCACGAAAGCTTCCAATTTTTCTAAAGAGCTGAATGAAGACCTCCTGTGCGAGGTCTTCAGCCTCCGAGACATTGCCGGTCATGCGCAGGCAGAGCGAGTAGACCCGACGATTGTGTCGCTGGTAAAGCTCTTCGAAGGCTACCATGTCGCCTTGCGATGCTTTTTGAGCGAGCGCGTAGTCGGTTTCCTGCGTGGTCTCGATTTCGGCTGCGGTCACGTGTTCCTAATGCGGCAAGCGATGAAAAACCTTCCACCGTTGCGCCCGTCGCCCCAGTACCACGAGTCCGCAAATTTCAAAGGTGTGGCCAACCAAACTTTGCCTTACCCAAGGGGTCTTGCGAGGTCTGGCGCCTCACGCGGGTGTGATGCTGGGCTTTGAGCGCGTCGTTGCCTAAACCAACCCAAAAGTATCGAAACAAATCAGCCGCACCAACAAACTTATGCCCGGATGTCAGGTCCAATAGGTGCGATCGAGTGAACGATAACCCACCGCCTCAGCTACATGAGCCGAGCGAATATTCTCCGAACCATCCAGATCAGCAATTGTGCGACTAACTTTCAGGATACGGTCATACGCACGTGCTGACAAGCCCAGTCGGGTCATAGCTCGTTCAAGCATTTGTTCGCTTTCTGTATCGATCCCGCAGTATTGACGAATCATGCGCGGCGTCATCGCCGAGTTCGAAAAAATGCGTTCTTTCTCCAGCCGATGCAACTGCCGTTCGCGTGCGGCGATTACTCTTTGCCTGATCGTAGCCGAGTCGTCCGTCTCCGGAGGAGTCTGTCCCGTAAGGTCGCGAAACTTTACCGCAGGCACATCGATGTGGATGTCGATACGATCTAAAAGTGGACCGGAAATGCGGCCTACATAACGCTGAATTTGCAGCGGACTGCAGCGACATTCGCGGGTAGGGTCATTCCAGAATCCGCAAGGACAAGGGTTCATGGCGGCTGCCAACATGAACGAAGCAGGAAACGTTAGCGACATCGCGGCCCGGCTGATGGTTACGCGTTGATCTTCGAGCGGCTGGCGTAAGACCTCCAACACACTCCGATCAAACTCAGGTAACTCATCGAGAAACAAAACCCCCTGATGCGCCAGCGAAACTTCACCCGGACGAGGCACTGCGCCGCCGCCAATCAAACCTGCGTCGCTGATGGTGTGATGGGGCGAGCGAAACGGTCGTTCGGTAACCAGGCCGGCTCGGCCAGTCAAACCAGCGACCGAGTGGATCTTGGTTAGCTCGAGTGCGGCTTCGAATTCCAACGACGGCAGAATTGTTGGCAACCGCTTCGCCAGCATCGTCTTGCCTGAGCCGGGAGGACCAATCAAGAGGATGTTATGCGAGCCGGCACTGGCGACCTCGAGCGCACGTTTCACCGACAACTGCCCGCGCACCTCGCGAAAGTCAACGCTGTAATGGTCTGAACGGATCAGGATTTCTGCCGGATCAACTTTGAGCGGCTTTGGCGGATCGGTTGATCGGAATTGGGCTACGAGCTCAACGGCGCTGCGAAGATCCGTAACCGGGTAGACGTTAACACCTGAAACTACTGCTGCCTCCTTCGCATTTTCGTCAGGCAGTAGCACGTGTTTGATCATCGCCTCGCGCGCCAGAATCGCAATCGGCAACGCCCCTTTTATTGGCCTGACGCGTCCATCCAGAGACAGTTCTCCGACGCAGAGCAGATGAATCAAACTGTTCTGTTCAGCCAGGTCTCCATTGGCGCCAAGAATCCCAAGCGCAATCGGCAAGTCAAAGCTGGCGCCTTCCTTGCGAACGTCGGCGGGCGCGAGGTTAATCGTGGTTCGGGTAAACGGGAAAAAGAAGCCGCAGTTTTGTATGGCAGCGCGGATGCGCTCGCGCGACTCGCGAACCGCCGCATCAGGCAATCCAACAATCGTCACAGACTGCTGTGGTTCTCCTTCGCCACGAGCGGGCGTGAGATCTACCTCGATGTCGACTAGATCAGCGTTGATGCCATAAACGGCGGCGGAAAGAGTGCGAAAGAGCACAGGAGGAACTCCCCTCTTTTGAAAGCAAAAGGTTATTTGGGAAGCGGTTATTTTTTAGGGTGAAAAACGAAACGAGCGCGCCTGCTACTCGAGCTAAAGCGCGCTCACCAGACCACTTGGTTCGTTTTGAGGTAACAAACCAAACCCTGGAATTTCAAACTATCTACGACGCGACGTCGACGCTGCGGCTGTTGGAAGTTTGATTTCCTGGCCGGCGCGAAGCTCCGCGTCGGGAGTTACTCCGTTCAAGCGGGCCACGTCACTCGGGTTCAGATTACGTGAAGCGGCAATCTTCGAAATCGTATCGCCCTTGCGAGCGCGAATTTTCGTCAACTGAGGAGCCGCTGCAGTGTTTTCTGTTTCCGGTTTTGCCCGGCGCCAACTGGTGGCGCTGGCACCCGTTCGCGGTGCAACCAACTTGGTTGTTGAATTCAAATCAACGCCACTGTTCATCGCCTGCAACTGTGCAACACTTACGCCGACGCGGCTTGCCACACGTTGCAAATCCTCACCAGGAGCGACTGAAATGATGCGCGCGGTTTCGCGCCGATCCCCCGGAATGCGCTTGAGCAGTGCGTGGAACTGTTGTCCCTTTCCACCTGGCACGCGCACAGTGTAAGCCTCGCCTCTGGGCGTCGTATCGCGACGCAGCTCAGGATTAATCGCGCGAATGTAGTCGACGCTGCTGTCAGTAGCTTCAGCAATTAACTGAAGGCTGGTGGCATTGGCGACCTGAACACGATCGTAGGCCATCGGCGGATCTGGGCGAATGCCTTTGAATCCGTATTTTTCAGGATTTTTGGCGATCAGAATGGTCGCGAGAATGTTCGGAACGTAATTACGCGTTTCCTGTGCGATATATGGATAGATCGTCCAGAAGCTAGCGCTACCGCTACGCGAGATGGCTCTGTCGATGTTGCCCGCGCCCGTGTTGTAGGCGGCCATCGCCAGCTCCCAGTTACCGTTGTAACGCTTCGCGAGATCCCTAAGGTATCTTGCTGACGCACGCGTAGCTTGCTCAAAACTATTGCGTTCGTCGATGTACGCAGTTTGTCTAAGTCCATACTCACGGCCAGTACCTGGGATGAACTGCCACAAACCTGAGGCGGCAGCCCACGAAACCGCTTTCGGCTTCCATGCGCTTTCCACCTGGCCCAACCACGTGATGTCAACAGGCACGCCTTCCTCTTTGAAGATCTGGCGCGCCATCTTCATGTACTGACCCGAGCGGCGCAGCCCGTTTTCCATCGTTGAGCGGCCGCGTCCCTGGTAGTAATTGATGTACTGCTGAATCAGCGGGTTAATGCTGAACCCAAAATTGACGTTCTGTTTCGCTTGCTCAAGAGCTAGTACGTCAGAATCCGAGACGTTCTGCTCGTCAGTCGTCAGAACTAACTTGCTAAGTTCATCAAGCGGCGACGGTTCAAACT
The DNA here is from genome assembly GCA_035273385.1 of Pyrinomonadaceae bacterium. Taxonomy (GTDB): domain Bacteria; phylum Acidobacteriota; class Blastocatellia; order Pyrinomonadales; family Pyrinomonadaceae; genus PSRF01. Next base: position 54,545 of record DATEPE010000030.1, read on the forward strand.
TCTGTTCGCGGAAACCGATAACGGGAGGCTCGATTTTGTCCTGCGGGCTAGGGGTGTTTTGAGCAACTAACTCAGTGACTGCCGGCTGAATGGGGCCTCTGGCAAGCGGCACTTCCTCACGATAAATGCGTTCGACTAGCTCGAGATAAAAGTTTTGAAGTTGATGATTGGCGCGAACGTCGAGGCCAGACTCAAGAATTGAATCGATGGCTTTATCAAATTCGTCCCGTGCTTGCTCACGCTTGTTGTCTTCGAGATTTAGCTTCCCCTTGCGGAAGTGGTCCTCAGCGGTCGAGATCACTTTCGAAACGTGCTGTTCAGATTGCTGGACCGCCGTAGGAATGTCGCGAGCGGACGAACCTCCGGGAATCTGTCCGTAAGCGTTAGCAGCCGGCACCAGAAGCGCCGCCAATAACGTTAACCGTGCAGTGACTTTTGGCAAACTCGAGGGAATCAAACGCAAGCTCTCCTTCAGGGAATTGTGACCTAACCAACACACGTTCCGTCAGGGGTTTTGTTGCAACGAAGCATGTATAAAATTCAGCGAGGTTGGGTTCTTGAAGTTAGCGAGTTTACGACGACGTAAATCATGCCAAGTTAAAGACCGCCCGGAGGTTAACACACGATTTTCCGGAGTGTCAAACAAGTCCCTACCGTTAAAAAACACCGATTTGGTGAATTATTCCACCGGTTCATTCGGCCCGATTAGGATGCCCAGAGCCCCTTCCTAAGTTGTTTTCCCAGTCGTTCAGAAGTCACTTTTTGCCCATGCGTATTCCCTTTCCAACCTCCGGCGGCCTTCGAAGGAAGACCTTTAGAGATAAAGCCCCCTAGAACCGAATTCATACAGATCAGGCCGGAATGTGCGAAGTTTTTGTGACGATTCTCAGGGCAGCGAACCCATATACAGGGAATCAGACTCATAAGTCTGTCTGGAACAGTGCTTGCTAAAACACAGGCTAAGTCATCTTCCTGGCTGGCATGGCTGGCATCTCCCCAGTTCTGAGTAGCGAAATTCGTTAATCGTTGGAGTAAAAAGATGTCCACCGCCCTGAAAAAAGATTCCCCAACCCGCACGTTGCAGCCTGTAACGGCGCGGCTGCCAGCGCTCCACCCGAAAGCTGTTGGCGCCACCCGTTTGTTCTTTAATCGCGAGCTCAGTCTGCTCGAATTCCACCGGCGCGTTCTCGAGGAAGGACTAGACGCCTCCAATCCCCTGCTGGAACGATTGAAGTTTCTCGGCATCTTCTCTTCAAACCTCGACGAGTTTTTCATGATCCGGGTTTCGGGCTTAAAGGAGGAGCTTGAGGAGAACGTCACAGAACTGTCGCCTGATGGAATGACACCCGAGGAACAGCTCAGGGAAATCCGAAAACGCATTCTGACAATGATCGACCAGCAGACTAAGTGTCTGCAACAGGAGCTCATACCGGGCCTCGCTGATGAGAACATTCATTTAATTTCCTACGACAGTTTGTCCGAGGCTGAACAAGAAACACTGCGGGATTATTTCCGCGAAAAAGTGTTTCCGGTGCTGACACCACTCGCCGTTGATCCCAGCCACCCGTTTCCATACATCTCGCCGCTCAGTCTAAATCTTGGATTGATGGTCCGAGCGCCCGAAGGCAAATCGATCGCCGATCCAAAACAAAAGCACGTTCCCAGATTTGTCCGCATCAAGGTCCCGCCGGTGGTGCCGAGATTAGTGCCGGTTGGCCGGCTAGGCACCCGGTTTGTGCTACTCGAAGATTTGATTGAAGCAAACATTGAGTCGTTGTTTCCGGGAATGATCACTGACAAGTGTCATCGGTTCCGCGTCACGCGAGACGCCGATATAGAGATCCGCGAAGACGAAGCGGAAGATCTCTTGCGACTAATTCAGCAGGAACTGCGTCAACGTCGTTTTGGGACCCCGGTGCGGCTGGAGGTTTCTGCAGGCATGCCGCGGGAGATGGTCGATTATCTGGCCGAGTCGCTCGGGTTATATCACGATGACGTGTATGTCGTTGACGGGCCATTGGGTTTGCAAGATCTCTCTGCACTTGCCGATCTCAATCGGCCGGATCTTAAATACGCACCCTTCACTCCCGCTACACCGGAGTGGTCGGAGAAGCGATCTTTGTTCGACGTGATCAATGAACAGGACATCCTCCTGCATCATCCTTTCGATGCCTATAACACTGTCACTGACTTCATTAACGAAGCCGTCGATGACGAAGACGTGGTAGCGATAAAGATATGTCTTTATCGAACGGGACCGGAGTCGCCGATTCCGCCAGCGCTAATCAGAGCAGCAGAAAAGGGCAAACAGGTTACTGCGTTGATTGAAATAAAAGCGCGGTTTGACGAAGAACACAACATCGAGTGGGCTAACAAACTGGATGAGGCCGGCGTCCATGTCGTTTACGGCGTGCTTGGTCTTAAAACCCACGGCAAGCTCACGCTGGTCGTGCGCCGAGAAGGAAACTCCTTGAAGCGATACGTCCACGTTGCTTCGGGAAACTACAACCCAACTACCTCATGTTTTTACACCGACGTTGGGCTATTCACCTGCGATGATGAAGTAGGTGCTGACGCGACCGAGATGTTCAACTACCTGACCGGTTGGTCACGACAAGTTGATTACAGAAAACTATTGGTAGCCCCGGTAAACCTCAAGCAGAAGACCAGCGACCTGATTGATCGCGAGATTCGCCACTGTCAGGAGGGACGACCGGCCCACATCATTGCCAAGTTCAATCGCCTGGCCGACAAAGACATTATTGAGAAACTTTACGACGCGTCTAAAGCCGGAGTGAAGATTGATCTGATCGTAAGGGGTGTTTGCATGCTGCGCCCGGGTGTTCCTGGTTTATCGGAAAACATCACCGTGCGGAATGTGATTGGGCGGTTCCTTGAGCACAGCCGCGTGTTCTACTTTGCGAACGGTGGTGAGGAAGAAGTCTATATCGGGAGCGCCGACTGGATGTCACGAAATCTGAAGTATCGAATTGAGGTCGTTGCGCCAGTCAAAGAGCCATCGCTGCGGCATTATCTAAAGGACGTCCTGCTGGCTGCGTATTTGCGGGACAACGTTAAAGCGCGTGAACTGCAACCTGATGGATCCTACACGCGAATACAACGGGAGCCCGGAGAGAAGCCTTTCGACAGCCAGCAGTTTTTCATTAATCACGAAACGGCTCTTTCGTAAATTAACTTCTAACGAATAACAAAAAGGCCGCCTGCATGGGCGGCCTTTTCTGCTAGTTAGCGGTGCTTTCAAACTTCACGAGCCACTGCGGCTTGTGGCACGCGCGATTGCGGACGTGGGCTTGAGCTAGCCGGGGGAATTACCTTTTCCTTCAACGCCTCCCGAAAGACTTGTCGCATATTGTCCACGTACACGAAGTGAATATCCTTGAACGGCTCCTTCGGTAGATCTTCAAGGTCGCGTCGGTTCTGTTGCGGGAGAATTATGGTAGACACGCGCGCACGTCGGGCAGCCAGCACCTTCTCTTTTATTCCGCCGACAGGAAGCACATTCCCGCGCAGCGTTAATTCCCCGGTCATTGCCACATCCTTACGCACCGGTCGCATAGACAGTGCCGACACCATCGCCGTTGCGAGCGTTATCCCCGCGGACGGTCCATCTTTGGGAATCGCGCCTTCGGGAATGTGTATATGAAGATCATAGTTACTGAAGTCGTCTTCATTGATCTCCAACTCTTTAGCGCGTGATTTCGCATAGGAGTATGCCGCCTGAGCTGACTCGCGCATCACTTCTCCCAATTGTCCGGTCAATACCAAGTTACCTTTCCCACGCATCCGCAATGTTTCAATGAACAGTACGTCGCCCCCCACCGCGGTCCACGCCAGACCTGTTGCCACCCCGATCTGGTCCTTCTTCAAGACCTCTTCAGGAATCACCTTTGGCGCGCCGAGAAACTCGTGAATGTTCTTAAGTGACACGCGGATTGAACCCTTGTGACCTTCGGCGATCTTGCGCGCAACCTTTCTGCAGATGCGACCTATCTCGCGTTCCAGTTGTCGCAGTCCCGCCTCCTGCGTGTACTGCTGAATGATTGCAGTCAACGCAGTTTTGGAAATGTGGAGGTCTTTCGGCGTGATACCGTTCTCGTCCATTTGCTTGGGAAGCAAATGTCGGCGGGCAATTTCTCGCTTTTCCTCTTCCGTGTAACCGGCCAGACGAATTACCTCCATGCGATCGCGCAACGGCGGTTGAATGGTGTCGAGCACGTTCGCAGTAGTCATGAAGATGACGTTAGACAGATCGAACGTCACGCCCAGGTAGTTATCGCGGAACGAGTTGTTCTGCTCTGGATCGAGAACTTCCAACAATGCGGACGATGGGTCGCCCCGGAAGTCAGCCCCCACCTTGTCAATTTCATCCAACATGATCAGCGGGTTGTTAGTGCCTGCCTGTTGAATCGCCTGAATGACGCGTCCGGGCATGGCCCCAACGTACGTGCGGCGATGCCCGCGGATCTCGGCTTCATCATGAACACCACCCAGCGACAATCGTACAAATTTGCGTTCAAGTGCCCTGGCAATAGAACGGCCCAGCGACGTCTTGCCCACCCCCGGTGGGCCAACTAAACACAGAATCGGCCCCTTTGGCTTCTCTTTTAATTTGCGGACCGCGAGTGCTTCGATGATTCGATCCTTAACCTTCTCTAACCCGTAATGGTCCTCATTCAGAATCTTCTCGGCCTTCGCCAGATCGAGATTGTCGACCGACGCTTTGGACCATGGAAGATCAGTCATGATCTCCATCCAGTTTCGTAGAGTCGCGGTTTCAGCAGCGTCCGGATGCATGCGTTCGAGTTTTTTCAGCTGCCGCAATGCTTCGTCTTCGGCAACTTTGGGCATGTTTGCCGCTTCGATTTTTTCCCGGAACTGCGCAACCTCTTCGGCAAGTTCGTTACCTTCGCCCAACTCACTCTGGATTGCTTTCATCTGCTGTCGCAGATAAAACTCGCGCTGAGAACGGTCGATGTCCGCCCGCGCCTGTGTGTTGATCTCCTGCTGAACAGTCAACACCTCAATCTCTTTGTTCAGTAATTCATTGACGCGTCGCAGCCGTCCGGTCGTGTCAGCGATATCCAGAACGGATTGAGCATCTTCTACTTTTAATTCAAGGTTTGAAGCCGAGAGATCAGCAAGCCGACCGGCGTCATCGAGGTTGGCGATGATTGCCATTACCTCGGGCGAGATGTTCTTGCCTAGATTAACGGCCTTCTCCATCGAAGCCCGGACATTGCGTACCAGCGCTTCGACCTCAAGCGAACGTTCGGGCGGCAGAACTTCCTCGACTGCGTTCACCTTCGCGCGAATGTACTCGCCGCTTGTATCAACTGATTCGATCGTTGCCCGGGCCAGACCCTGGACCAGAATACGAATGCGTCCGTCTGGCAACTTCAGCATCCGCATAATCACCGCAGCAGTACCGACTTTGTATAGGTCTTCGGCGGTCGGTTCTTCCTTGTCCAGATCGCGCTGCGAAGCGAGCAGAATCATGCGGTTCTCGCCCAGCGCTTCGTCGACTGCACGAATCGACTTCTCGCGCGACACGAACAGCGGCACGATCATGAACGGATAAATCACGATGTCGCGTAGCGGCAGCACCGGCAGCTCGTTAGGAATCTGTAACTCCTGCGTGCCCTCAGCGACTTCGATCTCGTCTGCTACTTCAGGTTCTTTGATAATGGCCATGATGATTTCTGTAATACCTATTCGGGATTCGAATCTTTAATCGCAATCCTGAATTCCACGCCTCTGCGGTCCTCGATTTTCGGGAAGATAACGACCAGAATTCCATTGTTCAACTCAGCCGTAGCATCCTGGACACTTACAGGCCAACGAATTGGCAGGATCCGGCTAAACTTGCCGTACATGCGTTCCGAACAAAGGTGGGAGACTATCCGGTTCCGGGGTTTGCGACGTTTCTTTTCACCCCACACCCGGAGTTGCGTGCTAGTCGCCCCGATTTTTATTTGATCCGCTGTTATGCCCGGTAGCTCCACGCGAACCACGATGTACTTCCCCGTCTCACAGAGATCCACCGGAGGAGCCCACGTTTCCGACGCCAACGGATCGTCTGCCACGGTCGCCTCTTGCAGCGCGGCAAAAAGGCGTCCTACGCGATCGCGCAGACGCTGCAATTCCAATCGTTCAAGTCCAGTGGCGCGTGCGGGCTTAATCATTTCACTTTCGCGCCGCTGTGTTTCCTGCGCGTGTTCTCACTAATTGCTTTAGTTCCATCATAAATTCGGAAACATCTTCAAACTCAAGATACACCGATGCAAACCGGACGTACGCAACTTTATCCAACTCTTTTAGCCGGCGCATGATCATCTCGCCAATTTTATTAGTCGGCCGCTCACGCTCAGACGATTCCTGCACATATTTCTCAATTGCATTAACAATCGAGTCGAGTTTCGACGATGGTACCGGTCGTTTTTCACAGGCACGCAACAAACCAGCCATCACCTTGTTACGATCGAACGGTTCGCGGCGCCCGTCCTTCTTTATCACCATGTACGGGATTTCATCGATGCGTTCGTAGGAAGTGAACCTGCGCTCGCACCGCAAGCATTCGCGACGCCGGCGGATAGCCTCGCCTTCGCGAGACTCACGTGAGTCGACTACCTTGTCTTCCAGATAACCGCAGAATGGACATTTCATCGATTTAGCCTCAGCAACGGGTTTTTAATTGAACGACCGCATATCCTCTAATCGCGGGCCGCAGCCGCTTCTAACTCACTGAGCAACTCTTCAGGGATAACGTCGTCATCTTCTACCGCGTGTTCCACAGCTTCTGGCGACGTTAACGTGCGCAATCTCCTGACGTTGATATCGCCCCGAACTACGTAGATCAGTCCAAACACTAACGCCGGACCGAAGTCGACCAAGTGCATAACAATAGAAACTCCGGCCGCAGTCTCTTTTGCTATTCCGAGAAAAATCAGAGCGCCGGCAGTCGCGGCGTGAAAAGCGCCCGCTGCGCCGCCCGGTGTCGGCACCAACGAACCGACCAATGCCCAACCCACCACAAAAATTGTTTCCGCGAAACCAAACTCCAGTCCAAAGGCGCGAAACACGAGCAGGTTCGCTAACGCTATCGCAACCCATATCAAAGCCGTCCATCCAATGGTTACCGCGAGCTCCCGCGCATTAACCAAAACGCGAAGTGCGAGGGCCAACTGCTCAAGTAACCGAACGACCGCTTTCGTAAGTCTCGCAGGTATGAATTTACGGTTATGCAATAACCGATCTATCCAGCCCGTGATTCGCGCTGCGTTCTTCCTAAAAAGCGCGAGTGCAAATACTCCGCTTAACACTCCGAGTACCAACATGAACCCCACGACGCGGATGCGGTCAAACTCGGCAGCCAGAAACGGTGGAGGAGTCAACCACAACAGACTCGCGGCAAAAACCAGGACCACCGCGAGCAGGTCGTAGATCCGTTCGACCATAATGGTTACCAGTGACGCGCTGGCCCTGATTTTGGGGTCGCGCATCGGTAGCACAACAGGACGAACCACTTCACCCATCCTGCCAAAAACAAATAGGGCGCCAAACCCCACCGTGGTGGCGATGAACAAGTCTTTTAGTTTTGCATGATGAATGGGCGCCAGCAGCGCTCCCCAGCGCGCGGCCCGAAGGAAATAAACCAGACAGACGACCGAAACTGCTGCGGCCAGCAGGTACCAATTGGCCCCCGCAACCGCTTCTCGTACCTCCGCCCAGTTCAGATTTCTCCCAAACCACCACAGAATCCCGATGGCAAGCAGGGAGAGCGCCAGGAATTCAACATATTTGCGAGTGTTAGACTTCAAAGAGGCACACTAAGACAACTTGACTTGAAGAGACCTGAACCACAAGATATTGGGCCGCACCGGAAGGCTACTACAGTTCAATCTTCGGGAGCAAGAACGGCTAACCGGATCGTCAAATTCTCGCAAATTGTTGGTGTTTTCATCGCAACGAGGCGGACAAGGATAATAACCGCGAATACCGGAACTTTCCCCGTCTCCTAATCGTAATTCCGCCTGACTGAAGGGTTCTGCTCGGTACTGTTAGTGAAGAACAAAAGTTAGGCGGAGAAGCACAAAGTGGGGGCTGCAAGAGTTTTGGCTGCCAACGAAGGAGCCGAATTAGTTCGCAGGTGCCGTGCGGGAGATGGCGCGGCGTGGGAAGAAATTGTTCACACTTATTCCCGCCGCATCTACAACCTGGCTTACCGGTTTACTTCACGGGCAGACACGGCTGAAGACTTAACACAGGAAGTCTTTGTTCGGGTTTATAGATCTTTGGATCAGTACGACGCGAAACACGGCGACTTGCAGAATTGGTTAATGCGGCTGGCGCGTAATCTGATAATTGACGACTACCGCAAACGGCAGCGAACCCCGCATGACAATCAAGCGGACGACCTCGCCGACCACACTTACCACCTGCATAGCGTTTCACGTTCAGTACAACAAGACATCGAGCGGCGCGAGTTAGGAGCGCAGGTCCAGGCAGGCATTGATAAGTTGTCTCCCGATCTCAGGACGTGCGTCATCCTTCGTGACATTGAGGAATTGAGTTATCAGGAGATTGTTGACTTGTTGGAAATTCCGGAAGGAACCGTAAAGTCGCGGATCAATCGCGGGCGGATTGAACTAGCGAAGATATTACGGCGTATGAAGGTATTAGCGGTTAGCGAATCATAAAGTTCGCCGCGGGAAGCGAACTGGTAACTGAGGCGAGGGGCAGGAAGAAAAAAACGTAATGCTTTGTAACGACTTTGAAAATCGGCTTACTGATTATCTCGACGGCTCATTGCAGCCGGCGGACAATAAGATGTTTGCCGAACATGCTCTGCGTTGTCCGGTTTGTCACGACACGTTGAGCGCTGTGAAGAACAGCGTGCAGGCTTGCCGTGCGGCTGCCAACCTGGAGATGCCGCGAGAATTGGAAGCGCGGATACTTCTCAGCACCATGCCGGAAACGGCAATGACCTGCGAGGAGTTTGAAGATTTCCTGACCGACTATCTCGACGGCTTTTTGCCCGCATCACTTTTCCATCGTTGGGAACGTCATGCGGTTCTTTGCGCCCGTTGCACCGAACTACCGGGTGAAGTCGTACGAGCAATCGGGACCGTTAACTTGTATAGAGGCGACGAACTACTTGTGCCAGCGGGACTCAACGAGCGCATTCTTCAGGCGACCCTCGCTACTGAACTGGCGCTTGAGATCCGTGCTTCGTTCGGAGAGCGTGTAGCCTCGTGGATGAGAGCATGGCTGGATCCCATTATTTCTCCACAACTGGCGACAGTCGCCACGATGTTGCTCGTCGCAGTTTTTGTGTTAACCAATACCGTTTCAGCCGACGGTTCGATCAGCGGCGTCTATGATGCCAGCCTCCGCTTGGCAGAGCGGAGTGCGGGATCAAACGGTGTTAAGGACATCACGAAGGGATTGAAGCAACTGGTAGGCGGCCAGGAGCGTCAGTCACCTCCTGAGCAACCAAAACCGCAACCGAAGCAGAACGCGGCGCCAAACAAGAGTGGCAAGAATCGATCGTAATCAGCGATGTTGTATTGCTCCTACCATCCTAAGAATGCCTCCGTCGTGCAATGCAATCAGTGCGCACGTCAGTTGTGCACCGCATGTGATCACCGCATTCGTGGGTTTCCGTTTTGCCAGGATTGCATTGTGGAAGGAGTCGAATTGCTGCGGCTGGAGAAGCAGTCGTCTCCGGTAAGTTATCGGAACAGTTCTCCGTTTATTGCCACATTATTGTCGTTCGTGCCGGGTCTCGGAGCTGCTTACAACGGGCAGACTGCAAAGGCGATTGTTCATTTCTCGATCTTTGCCAGCTTCTTCCAGATGGCAGTGTTGACTCAGGGCGTCCCCTTCTTCCTATTGGGAGTCCTGGGAACGTGGTTGTTCGCCGCAGTTGATGCTTGCCGGACAGCGCAATTGATCCGGGCCGGATTAAGTCCCGAGACCGAGGAGGATGTAATTGCTCGACGGCTTTACGGTAATCCATTCGCCTGGGCGATAACCCTGATCGTGATCGGCACGCTGTTTCTGTTGCATACGCTGCTTGGCGTGCAACTTCCAGTTCGACAACTCTTGCCAGTAGCCCTCGTAGGTCTCGGCGCTTACATGCTCTTTGACTACGTGCGACGTCGTCGTTCAACGAATCGAATCATTCGGTTCGACGCTCGCAGGCCACCACCGTCAGTGGTTGTCGAATCAGCACGCTTTAGAACAGGCGAAACTACTCAATTTGGTGGCAGGGACGTAAATCCGCTTCCGTTTAAACGGAGCTCATAAGGTCAATCATGGCACTCTTATTAAAAGCCCTGGGCGCCATCGCCGCACTTGTCGCCATCGTGATTACTTTGCTTGGTTCAATTTTGACCTTGGGCGGTTTTCTGCTGGCGGCAATTAAGATACTCATCATCGTAGTTTTCCTCTCCGTCATGACTCTCGTAATCGTTTCTATCCTGCGTGATCGCTCCCAGCGCCGCCGGACTCCCGAAGAGTTTTGATCAAACAAAACGCGCCTTTCATCGGTTGCAATGCTCATTGCGCGTGTGATAGGGTCACGATTCTTGCAGCGCCGGCCGGATGAGTTTTCACCCAGATACTGGGTCTATTCATCCGCTGCAATCTTCAAGCAGGTCAAACAACCTCGTTAATCAGTAATCATTGCATCAGTCACCTATTGGAGGCTGTGCCATTTTCGGTTGCCTTCAGCCGCCCCATTATTTACTGCTGACGCAACAGGAGAGATTTTCAAATGGCCAAAGACGACCGTTTTTACGCTTTCATAATCGCCCATACCCCTCATCCCAGCGCTCGAGTTCGCCGCTTCTGTGTAGAGAAGAGATCCCTCAAAATTCTTGCTTTCCTTGTCATCGTGTTACTCGGAGCCTCTGTTTATGGCTTCTATGGTCTTACACAGCAGGCTGCACACCTGAAAACCGAAGCCGAGAACCAACGGCTGCGCGCAGAAAACGACAGACAACGGCGGGAGCTAAAACAACTAAACAACCGAGTCGAAGCTGTTGAAGACACCTCAAGGAAATTGGCTGAAAAATCGGGCGTTATCGAAGAACCTGTATTGCCCGGCACCGGTGGTCCTGAACTGCCTCTTGACGAAGAGGGGCTGGCTACACTGGAAGGAAAAATGGCGCAGCTTGAAAGAGAGATTCACGTCTACGAAGGCGTGCTGCGCGAACGCGGCTATACACCTACTGTTTGGCCGGTGATGGGAAAACTCGAAGGTGGTTTTGGCGGACGACGAAATCCTTTCGGCGGCGGATCTTATGAGTTTCATTCCGGACAGGACATCGAAGCAGCCATGGGTGCGCCAATTGTTTCCGGAGCGAGCGGCAAAGTCAGCTTTGTTGGCTGGCAGAACGGTTATGGTCAACTCATTGTCATCGATCATGGTGGTGGTTTGACAACGCGTTACGGCCACCTCTCACACATTGACGTAGAACTCGGACAAACATTGTCGAGAGGTCAGTTCATCGGGCGCGTGGGCTCGACGGGACGCTCCACCGGACCGCACCTTCACTACGAAGTTAGAATCAACGATCAAGCTGTGAATCCACTGCAATACCTGTTGACGACGCAGCCGTAAAACGCTGGTTTTTTCGCTTGACACGCTAAAATGCTTCGCTTAGTATGCGCCCTCGTCTAAAGCATCTGACGTCCTAAGTTTTTCGATTTACAAGCTTTACAGCGATGTGTTCTCAGTTCTATCCCCCCGTAAGTTGTGCATGATGGAATGCGCCAAAAGCGCTTTTCACCATGCATTTTTTGTTGGTTGTGGTTCGGTATTTCGCCCTCAAAAGCGTGAGCCGACTCACAAGCTCTAACCCAAGGTCCGCGACGGCTTTTAGCTTTCGCCCCGTTTTACCGAATCGTTAGGAGGATTCGTTGTATGTCTAGAATAACCGGTAAGGTCAAGTGGTTTAACAACTCGAAGGGCTATGGTTTTATTGAACAGCCTGGCTCTTCAGACATTTTCGTTCACTACAGCGCCATTCAAGGCGACGGCTTTAAGACTCTCGAAGAAGGTCAGGAAGTCGAGTTTGAGGTGACCCAAGGTCCCAAAGGTCCCCAAGCTGAAAAAGTGATCAAGATGTAGTCTCCCCGGCTTGCTTAAGCACGCCACTGACCGCTTCCGGTCTTCCGGTCCGGTAAGCGAAACAAAGAAAAAGGCAATCCCGACCAGTCGGGATTGCCTTTTTCCTTTCGGATGGTGTTAGCGAATCAGCTCTTCTCTGCTCGCGCCTTAAAACTTACGTGACCACCCTCGACGTCTATCGAAAATGAAACCTTTTCGCAGCCCACCCGCTGTTTGAGTACATCTGCCTGAGACGCAACCAGGCGGTGAAACCGCGGAAATGAAAAGTCTTCGACCGGCTCACCACAGACCTTCTTCGCTTCAATCAGGGAACGATAGACGTCCTTGATCAGCTCGACGTCTTTGTGGGCATCATTGCAAACGAAACTCTGTGTTCTGAATTCCTCCAGTCCATGCTGTTTGGCAGTTGCCCGAGCATTCGCCTGCGCATCCCGACCCTCCTCCCGACCTTGCATGGTGCGCCGCCAGAGATCCCGGAAGGAGTTGTAACGCGACGCTAATGATGTGTAGCGATACCGCTGAGCGTAGTTGAGAGTACGATCATCTCCGAGGCGTTTAATCAGAGTTTCAACACGACCTTTCGTGTCGTAAGGAGGTCTCTTTGCAGCGCCGTTAAAGAAGACGTCAAACTCGATTTTCAGCCTTCTAATGTCTTCTTCTAAACGAGACAGTTGCTCGTCGACGGTCGGTTCATACTCGACATATCGATTCTTATTTCGATTGTTCTTTGCTCGGGACTGCGCACGGAACAGGTTGTTTCCACTTTGTGACACTGGCTTGATCTCCTGCAAGGCGGGCGAAATTGGCGGGGCGCCGCATCAGGCGCTGAAAATCAGTCTAGAGTTTTCAAAACGTTACTGTCAACAAATGCTTTCCACGTAGCCTTTTGTTCCCAATTGCTCTGTATTTCCCGAACAGCTATTCTACCGACCCATCTCTATGACTTCTCCTACGTCTCAACCATCGCCGCTGCAGGCCATTCCGTCTGTCGATCAACTACTGAAGACAGACGCAGCGGCAAAGCTCCGAGACTTAGTGGGCGCTGTACGCCTAACCGAAATCGCTCGCCAAATCACGGACGATATCAGAAGAGAAATCCAGCGATCCGGTGGAATTCAGGATCGCCAGAGGCTTCTCAGCGATGCCATTAGACGACTCGAACAGTTCCGAGAGGGCGAAACTTCGGCAGGAATTCGACGGGTTATTAATGCAACCGGAGTCGTCCTCCATACCAATCTTGGACGTGCTCCGCTCTCGGAGTCCGCACGCACCGCGGTGGTAAACGCCGCGGGTTATTGCACAGTCGAACTTGATGCCCAAACGGGAAAACGCGGCCACCGCGGCGCACGAGTCGAACAACTTCTTTGCCAGATTACCGGCGCCGAGTCGGCCCTGGTAGTGAACAACTGCGCCGCGGCAGCATTGTTGGTGTTAACTGTTTTGGCGCGGGACGGCGAGACAGTGGTATCGCGAGGAGAGTTAGTGGAAATAGGTGGTGACTTTCGCGTGCCCGACGTCATGTCAAACTCGGGAACACGCATGATTGAAGTAGGCACCACTAACCGAACGCGGCTCGAGGATTACCGGCGGGCGATAACGGATCAGACCCGTCTAATAATGAGAGTTCATCCTTCGAATTATCGAGTGGTTGGATTCACAGCCACGCCAAAGTTGGAGGAACTTGTGGCGCTCGCACATGAACTTCACTTACCGATTTATGAAGACGCGGGTTCGGGAGTGGTTAATGATTTGACCGAGTATGGTCTGGTAGATGAGCCACTGATACGAGATTCGATCGATGCCGGCGTTGATGTCGTTTCCTTTAGCGGGGACAAGTTGCTGGGAGCTGCTCAAGCCGGATTGATTGTTGGGAAACAATCCGTGATCGAGCGCCTGAGAAAGCACTCCATGTACCGCGCGTTGCGTGTCGATAAACTCTGCCTCGCCGCACTTGAAGCAACCCTCGAATCACACCGTCGTGGCGCTTCGGAAGAGATCCCAACATTACACATGCTTGCGATGTCAGCGGAGACACTCCAAGCGAGAGCCACAGCATTTGTGGCAAACCTGGCCGATGCTCCTCAAATAAAGGGATCCGTTGTTCAAGGTAAGTCCGCGGTAGGAGGAGGCTCGGGACCCAACGTACATCCTCCAACCTGGCTTGTCGCAATCGAGCACGATTCGATCACCGTCGAACAGATTGAGCGACAAATGCGCGCCGCTTCACCTCCGATCATCGCGCGCATCGCCGAAGGCCGCTTACTCCTTGATTTGCGAACGGTAGAGCCAACGGATGAGCCGGAAATCCTAACGGCTTTAAAATCTGTCGCATAGACTTTAAATCCCGGTAGAACAACACTGCTCAACAGTGTATAATCCCCTTCGCTTTCGCTGCCCAGCGGACGCAAGCAGACTCCAACCTCCTGGAAATCCTTTCTCGCCTTGAATAGCTTGCCTTCATTCAAATCGTTGTTGACCTGCGCAGCGGGTGCGTTGTTGGCCGGTGCGGCGAGTATTACCTTTTGGCTAACCGGAGCCTCAGTGCCGCTGCAGAACTTTTTTGTCCTGGTGCCTGGTTCTGGTGCCGCGCATCTGGCAGTGCCCGAACTTTGGATCGGGGTTGCGCTGATTCTGGCAGCTTCACTTGCTGTTGCGTTGGGAATTGAACGTGTAGGTGCACGGCGCGCGCTTCCTTACTTAGGTGGCGGCTTTCTCGGTCTGGCCGGGTTTAGCCTGTTCGCTTCCTGGTACTTCTCGCTCAACATTCTCTTTACGCCTATTGCCATTGCGGCAGCACTATCCGCGGTCCTCATTCAGGTTAAGCGCCTCACGGAACGTGAAATGGAATTCACGCAAAAACTCAGTTCGTCGTCGTGGAGAGTGGAAGGATCGAAAATCGACGGAGCAGATCCTCGCCTACAAAGCGGACTAAAGTTACTCGAAACAGTCTTGACCCCCAATGAAGCAGTTGTCTTTCGCAAAGACAGCGACGGCCAACTTGCGGCAGCGGCCCGAATGCGAAGTACGCCCGCCACAATGGAAACGGGTCGCAACTCCGTGTGGCGCGAAGGCGTCGGCCTATGCGAACGGGCGATCAAGAACGGCGAAATGTTGGTCGACAAAGCTGATTCCGGCGACGAGTTGACCAGTATTGCCCTTCCGCTGCGCCACGAAGATGAAACCGTCGGAGCGCTACTGCTGAGATTGACTAGTGAGTTTGACGAAGAGGATCGGTCGTTGCTCGCAGCTGTGGGCGGACAGATGGCTCGCAACCTTCAGCGCGAGGAAAGCCACAACCTGGCTCGCACCAGTTCGCCAGGCTCAATCTTTTCAACCAGGGGATCGAGACAGAAGCTGCAATCGCTCTACGTCCTTAACGGGGCGTTGTTGGAACAGCGCGTCGGACTGAACGCGTTAGCTGAGGTGGCCGATGGAGTGGCGCTAGCTTATCTCGATGGTCGCCTGGCTCACACAAATTTGACGTTGCTTGCGCTCGCTCGTCTCGTGCCGGACGAAGTTCGCAATCTCACTTTCTTTCAACTGCTTGATAGTTTTCGTACCGACGTTTTTGATGAGCCGGTGCTGGCGGTGCGCAGGGTTTTACAGACGGGCGAACCTTATGAGCGCGAATTGCACTACACGGAGCGAAGCGAAACTTATGGTTTGCGTATCTCGTTGGTATTCGACAACGCCAACGGTTCCACCAAGCCGAAACGTAGCGCGCCGCAGCCCCTGGGATTGTGCCTTACGATAAAAGATCTGACTCGCGAAAAAGAACTTGAGCAATTGAAGAGCGACATGATTTCCCTGATGTCGCACGAGTTACGCACGCCACTTACCAGCATTAACGGTTTTGCAGAGCTTTTAACCGTCGACGAGGACTTGCCGGAGCAGGCGAAGGAGTTCGTCACCATCATCGCGAATGAATCACAACGCCTGTCACGAATGATCAATACGTTCCTGGCTGTGACCAAGCTGGAACGCAAGGATCGCCAGGAAGTGTTGAAGATTCCCCTGCGTCTTGACGAGGTGGTCCGCGAAACGATTGCCGCGCTGCAACCGACCGCGAAAAAGCGCCGCATTCGTTTGGTTGAACAACCCGCTCAAAAACTTCCTCCCGTGGCTGCCGACAAGAGCATGATTACTCAGGCAGTAAAAAACCTTGTGGGAAATGCGATCAAGTACAGTCCTGAACGAACAACGGTTACCGTTTCTACTGCATTGGAAGCTGATACCGTGCGTTTGGTGGTGGAAGACCGTGGATACGGTATTCCCGCTGAAGCCAAAGATCGTGTTTGGGAAAAATTTTATCGCGTGGTCCGCGAGGGCGAAGACAAAGATGAAGAGTCAACCGGTCTCGGTTTGTCGTTTGTGCGTGAAGTAGTAGAACAGCACGGCGGCAGCGTTGATTTGGAATCCGAAGTTGGCCGCGGCTCGAAATTCAGTTTCACACTTCCAAGACTGTGACCATGACCTCAACTGCGATTGACAGTTCGATCGTCACGGCCGAATACGAACTGGATCACCGATTAATGTTTCGCGCTTATCTGGCTCTTGCCAAATGGCGCCTTGTGGTTGCTGTCCTGGTGATGAGTCTGCTAATTGGGAGCCTGATCTATTTCTTCGTTTTAATTGGCGAGCAACAGATACTTTGGCAAACGTCTCCACTTTTTATTGGAGTGCCACTCATGGGTGTCGCGGGACAGTTATTGAGATTACACGCGGCCTCGAGAAAGTATGTTTCTTCCCTCTTGCCTTCTCAGCGCGTGATTAGATATGTGTTCCGTGCCGAGGCTGACTCGTACGAGGTGTATTTCGGAGAAAGCTACTCATTAGTCGCGTGGTCGGACCAATTGAAAGCGTTGGAGAGGTCGGGATATTTCATGCTTTTTCACAACCGCTATGACTTCGGCGTAATTCCCAAATCAGCATTTGAGCCAAACGGCTTACCCGTTTTTCGCCAGATCATCAGATCGAAAATGGGTGACCGTGCTCACGTTGAGCCTAACTAGTCGACTTTGTTTATCGTACCGCGGCAAGAATTTGCACCACACGAGCAACGCTTAGTGTCCGAGTGCAAGGTGGATTCGTAATCGATCGTTATTTCTTCCCCAGGCTTAATATCTCTCAAAGCGATGAAGAGGATGTGACCGTACAGGATCTTCATGAACGCGTTGGGCGTGCATGAATGATTGATGTAATGCGTCCCGTTGCCGCCACGGCTTCCGTCAAGACTCCACCGATCATTGACAGCGCAGATTCGCAGGCGGCGTCGACCCGCTCGCCGTTTCGCCTCTTTAGTGCTAATTCGTTCGCCGGTGTATTCCGCAATCTTTTGCCAACGCTTAAAACTCGCGGTTGAAAAACATCCGCGGCCTTCTATGGCGGAGTCTTGTATCGCCAATCCCTTAGCGAGCTTGAGTTTCATGTCTAACTTGGATTGTAGCCTACCGGCTGATTCGAGAATGGAATAAAAAAGCCGCAGCGCTTTTAACGCTGCGGCCGTGATGTGCGAAAGATTTGTCTTACTTGAGTCTGAAACTTCGCGCGATTGAATCCGTCTGATTACGTATCATCCCCAACCGATCCTTCAATCCGGTGAACCTCAGCGCATACATTGTGCGGTTGTCAGCCTGCAGGTAATAGATTCGGCCCATCATCGGCTTGCCCGTGCGAATGAATTCGTAAGTGACGGTGATACCGTTCAATCGACCTGCAAACTTCTCCTGTTTGCCTTCCACGAATCCTGGAAGAAATCGCAGCTTCTGATCGAGATCACGTCGGGCCAGATCAGACACTGAAGTACCTGCATCCACTGTTTCCTTACGAATACGCAGGTGGCCCTCGAGACGCTCTCGATTTACAAACTCGACGTGTTCGTGTTCCGCGTCCGTTTCTGAAATAGAACGCCACTGGTCCGTCGGGAGTTCAAGGATGTAATCAGTCTTGTCGCTGGTAAAAGCTTGTTGGCCGTTTACAACCGAGGCAATGCCAGTGATCAACACTAAAGCAAAAAGAGCCTTCACATGTTTCATTTGAGAAATTAACTCCTTAGCGATCGTGCTTGCGATTGGCGAGGTTGTCCAGTTTTGGATTGCTCTTGGTTTTTTGGTTTGGCAACACTGTTCCGATGCGATTCGCCGTCTGCTCGTTGTCCAAAAGGCAGCGCCAGAGCTAGGTCGTTTGCTGGCGAACCGTGTCTCGCTGGGCCGTCACCAGCTGTTGAATTCCCTTTTCGGCAAGCAATAATAATCCATCCATCTGCTCGCGTGAAAAGGCCTCGCGCTCTGCTGTTCCCTGAACTTCGATAAAGCGGCCATCGCCGGTACAGACGACGTTCATGTCGACCTCAGCCGTCGAGTCTTCGTCATATTTAAGATCGAGCAGAGGAGTATTGCCTACGATGCCGACGCTGATTGCCGCAACCTGGTTGGTTATTACGTTTGAGCCAATCTTCCCGGCCTTGAGAAGTTTATTAACAGCCAGAGCCAGGGCAACGTAAGCGCCCGTAATCGCTGCTGTTCTGGTCCCGCCGTCCGCCTGCAACACATCGCAGTCCAGCGTGATTGTCCGTTCCCCAAGGTGCTTCATATCAGCAGCCGCACGTAAACTACGACCAATCAACCGCTGAATTTCGTGTGTCCGGCCTGACGGTCCACCACGACGCACCTCGCGAGGAGTGCGCGTTTGGGTCGCGCGCGGCAGCATCGAGTACTCCGCAGTTATCCAACCCTGGCCGCTATTACGCAGGAACGGCGGCACACGATCCTCGACCGATGCTGAACAAACAACCCGTGTTTGTCCCATCTCGATCAGCACCGATCCTTCGGCGTACGGCAGATAACCGGGAGTGATTATTAAGTGCCGCAACTCGTCGGCTGCGCGTCCATCAGTACGTACGAAGCTCATCGTGTCCCCAAACTTCAACCGCCTCCAACACGGAGGGTGATGATCCTAAGAAGCGTTCGGCAACCTTCGCGAACCGTTCGGCTGCGTCAGTAACGTAAAAGTGATCAAGATCGTCGCACAACTGGCGCTCAGCCAACTCCTGAGTGCGGCCAGTAGCAACAAGGTTTTTAGACTTCAGAAGTTGTTGTACTTCGCGAGCCGTCGCTTCGCCAGAGTCAATTAATGGAACGTCTGTCCCAACCACCTGGCTGATCAGCTCACGCAAAATCGGATAGTGTGTACACCCTAACACGAGTGCGCCGAGATTTAATTCTCTTAGATCTCCGAGGTACTGCTCGGCTACAGATCGCGCCACGTCCGAGTCGGCCCAGCCTTCTTCTGCCAGCGGCACAAACAAGGGGCAAGCCCGTTCAATAACTCTGATTGACGAATCGATCTTGCCGATCGCCTTAGCATAAGCAGAGCTCTGCGCGGTTGCTTCAGTGGCGATGACGGCAACTGTCTTACCCGCCGCGACCTCGGCCGCCCTGCGCGCGCCAGGGCCAATGACACCTATAACCGGCAAACTCACGCTCTCACGAATCGCGGGAAGCGCCAATGCGGAAGCTGTATTGCACGCGACGACAAGTAGCTTGATGTCATGCGCCTCGAGAAACTTTGCATTCTCAATTGCATAACGTTCTACCGTCGATAATGACTTCGTGCCATAAGGCACGCGGGCCGTGTCGCCTAGATAAACAAAGTGTTCGGAAGGAAGCCGTTCGTGCAGCGCGCGGTAGACGGTCAGTCCGCCTACGCCGCTATCAAAGATTCCAATGGGAAGCTGCGGATTGCGGATTAAGGATTGAGGATTGCGGATTGAAGTTGCCAAAGTAGCTCGGTTGGATAGGATTTCAAATCCGCAATCCGAATTCCGAAATCCGCAATTCAATTTGGTGGAGGCGCCGAGAATTGAACTCGGATCCAAGAGAAAACGTCGAAAGACTCTACATGCTTAGTCGCTTCTCTTTTTGATCTTGCGATCAAGTTTCGCCGATATCGAGTCAGTGAAGCGACAAGACCTCGATATCAGCTAGTCCGACTTTATCTCGCGCGAACCCACGGACCGAAGGTTCGCGCCAGCTTATCTGAGTGACATCTCCCTCCGCGCGCATAAGCAACTTGCGGCGAGACGCTAGCGCTTAATTAGGCAGCTAGAGCCAATTCATTGTTATTGGC
>DATEPE010000031.1:0-63423 GCA_035273385.1 Pyrinomonadaceae bacterium
ATGTGTTCATGGACCATCAGGGCTCGACGAGGGCAGTGATGGACGGTGCAGGAAATGTCGTTGCCCGCCATGACTATCTGCCATTTGGCGAGGAGTTGTGGGCAGGTGTCGGAATGCGAACAACGGCTCAGCAGTTCGGCGCGATGGATCAAAGCCGCATGCGTTACGCGTTGACAGAAAAGGATGATACCACTGGCTTGGATCACACATGGTGGCGGAAGTATGAGAACACGTCCGGAAGGTGGACGACACCTGACCCCATTCGTGGCTCCATCCGAGACGCGCAATCGTTTAATGCCTACATTTACGCTCGTAACGATCCAGGCAATTTGATAGACCCAACCGGCTTACTGCCAAGGATCGATCCATGCGAGTGGATAGATGGCCAACTAGTATGCTATGGACCGTCAAACACTTTTACTAATAACACGCGAGCCAGTTCGCTTTCCGAGTATCTTTGGGTAATAAACTCAAGGTTTTCAGTGTATCAGGGCAGGTTTGGTGGACGGGGTTCGGCACCAGACCGTGAGAAGGACTGCTATGAATTTGCAGACGAGGTGTCTAAACTAGCTGCTTCTAAACCCGATCAAACGAACGTAGAATTTCGAGACTTGCTAATGGAACGATTTTCAAATAGCGGTTCGGAATTTGGAAGCGATGGTTTTAAAACGGAGTTTCAGGACTATTCGGGCACGCGCAACCAAGCACGACATTATGTCGGCGGTCTCTTTGCTGGACACTTAGGTAACCCATTAGGAGGGCGTAATGCGGGAAGCACCATTGCCAATCTCCTGAGGGAAACAACAGTAATTCTGGTACCACAAAACGTGGGTGGAACGATCGTTCCTGTCCCCCAAACCTTACCGGCGAACGACAGTCAAAAGGCTGACAGAGCGCTAAACGTGATATCTGGAAGACATGGCGCGGACCTTCATGCGAACAGAATTCGGCCAGCCGATCTAGCTGGATTGATTCGCAAAGACGTTTGTGCGGCAAAACCATGATAAGGGAAAACCTTTGGGTGTTCGTTAGCCTCTTCGTGATCCTTGTAGCCCAGTTAATGTTTGGGTGTGCCAGCACAATGCCGCACCCCTCGGACCAAGAGCTGGAACAGAACCTGCGCGCGCACGAAAAAGAGTTTGATAAGTTGATTCGGTTAATCGAGGAAGACGCGGACCTGGTTAGGATAGGTCCGAAGAATGTTTTCTTCAACGGCAACTCTAATCGCCGGCAGTTACCGGAGGCTAGGATTGCAGAATACCGACGACTGATGCACGCTCTTGGAATCCAGGGAGGAATTCACAGGGATCGCAACGGTACAATGCGTTTAATTGCGTCGAGCAAAGGGGCCGTCGTTCCCAATTCTGAAAAAAGTTACGTTTATTCTCGCATTACCCCCTTCCCGCTCGTTGAATCTTTGGATCAACTAATCAACGAGAATCGAGGTGATCACCAACCCGTTTACAAGAAGTTATATGGCGACTGGTACTTGTACTATGAAAGCTGGTGAGCGGAAGATACACTTCGAGCTTTAATGTTTGCCTTGGCGACTGAAGGCTTCAATAGAATTAGAGGCTAAGAGGGGAACGCAAGAAACACAGGGCCCACAACATTCCTGACAGAAAATTAAGCATTAGACAAGGTCGGTTGTTTCAACTTCCTAAGCTAGACTAATCATCATTTCCATCGATGCCCTAGTTATAGGCAGACGCGCAAAACTGCCGGCCCATATGTTTTCCCACTGACCTACGAGATAGTTGAATCAAGACTGTCCGATACAGAATACTGGCTGTAAGTAGCGGGCATGTTTCCCATATTGCAGTTGCCATTATCTGAGGCGTGAAGCCACGTCTTACCTGCCGGAAGGGGCATTGCCGAGCGAGAGCCGCTTTGGCGGCGCGCGAGTTGGTCCTACTGCGGCCGGTCTCAACCAACAAAGACGAGAGTCCCGTCGCTCCCGCGTTCACAATCATTAGATCGTGATTAGCCGGCAGTGTCCTCACCCCACCAACCACTTGGTAGTCACATTCAGCGACCACTTGATGGGCTGCATCATTCGATAGCTGCCACCCACCTGTCAAAGCTATAGGCATTCGACGTCTGAACGAAATCAGATGGCAGAATCCTCCAGAAAATGCTGACGCAAATTGATAAACACATTCTTACCGAAATATTGGCACGCGTCGAACGTGCTTACACCAGCTTCGGCTGGGATGGAGCTGCTCGCCAAAGCTACATTGAGGGTGCGGTCGTGGATGAGGTGCATCACCAACTGTTCAACGGTGAGGTACCGGTGGAGTTTGCAGCAGCTTCCATTTACGACCGGACCGAAGACCCGCGTAAGACTCTTACAAAGCGCCGCCGGCAGGAAATCAAAAATCTGTTACAAAGAAACTGGCAGGGACCGGGCGGGGTAATTCTGGCAGAAAAGATGATTGATGAAACTGTCAGCAAAGTTATCGACCACCACAAGCAATCGCACTCTCAATCGAGTGACTAGCAACGGGCGCCACGACTATTTTGCACGGCAACGGGGGGCACAGCTTCAGTCAAATATGTGTTCATGGACCATCAGGGCTCAACGAGGGCAGTGATGGATGGTGCTGGAAATGTCGTGGCCCGCCATGACTATCTGCCATTCGGCGAAGAATTGTGGGCGGGGGTTGGCATGCGAACACCGGCTCAGCAGTTCGGCGCTATGGACCAGAGTCGAATGCGTTACGCGATGACAGAGAAGGATGATACTACTGGGTTGGATCATACGTGGTGGCGCAAATACGAAAACGCGGCTGGTCGTTGGACCACTCCAGATCCAATAAGCGGTGACATATCTGATCCCCAGAGTCTTAACAGTTATACGTACACCATTAACGATCCAATCAACTTGGTTGATCCCACCGGACTCTTACCATGTGTTGGGGCTCAATGTGGGTGGGGTGATGTCTCGTTTGGTTTCTGGGGTGGGGCATTTGACCTAAACGATAGACCGCGTGCCGGGCGTCGAATCTTAGTCGAGGGAGAGTTTAGAGACCTTTGGGCGCAGGCTCGCTTGTGGGCGCACCATGGTGACGGGATATACCATAATTTCCTGATCTCGATATTTGCGAGCTGGGATCCGTGGTCCGGCTATTCGAGTGGGACATCCACCGCTAATGGGGATACGACAGCGTCAACCGACCCGTGTAGTGACTCCAATAGCGCCGAAATAGAAAAAGCGCTTAACCAAATCGCAGGCATTATCGGAGGGAAACTGGATTCAAACTGGAACATCCAAACGCCAATCAGATTAACCGCTGAGAAAGCTGTTAGGAGACTGGAAAGCGCCGGATTCATGCACTTTCACAGTTACAATCCGGATCACCCGGGAGCCAACTTACAGGGGCAAATAAGTGGACGATGGTACCATGTGACCGTGAGTCCTGTTTCCTTTTCCTAATGCAGCAGTTAATGCTAACCAGAGTGGCAATCAACGTTCGTCCGGTCCAAACGACTCAAGGAACTCAAGGAGCCGTCGCCCGCCAAGTCGAATCAAAAAGGTGACCGCTCATTGCGAGAAGAACAAACCAGATTCATGGGCTCATGCGTGGGATTACTTCTTTGGGTGAAGCTCAACAGGAGGTTTGTTGTGGATAGAATTGCATCCTCTAAACGACATTTATCTCTAATGCCTTCGGTTGCCCAACGAACTCTTCTTCTTTTGCTGACAGTTACTTTTCTCTCTGCTTGCTATGAAGAGGACATGACCCTTTCACTAGACGGCAGGAATCCACCCACCTTCTCGCTATCAGGTAGCGGCGACTTGGTTCTCTTTACTGTGAGCGAAGTGGCTGCGGAAAATCTGAATCACCTGCCTGCACAGAGAGATGGTGATAAAGACAAACTGCTCTGGCAGATCTGGCCCAGTGGTCTCAGTGATGACGCAAAAAGAATAAGTCGTTTGCCGCAAATTACATATGGGATAGTACCGCCGGGATTCGAACAAAAGGCACCCCGGCAAGGATTGGCACCGCCCTTGGTTGAAGGAAAGATTTACCAGGCAGGGAGTCCCGCAACGAACGCTAATGGGGGTTTTGTGTGGTTTAAGATTGAAGGAACCAAAGTAATAAAAGTAGAAGCACGAGGTGGTAACTGGATGAATGAGACGCCAACCTTCTCGCAGTTTTTGTGTGGGTCCACAAAGGAACCGCAATATCACTGAGTTCTGTGAGGTAAACGGGTGCCTTGACATGGTAGGGGTCTGGGGTTCAAATCCCCACGCGCCTACCATTTTTGCGCGCGACGCGAGTGCTCTGATTTTAACTATTCCGGTCTAAATAGCAGCACCCCTTCACCGCTGCTGAAGATCCCTGCCACACAGCCGGTCATCAATGTCGCAAGTGTAGCAGCTAGTAGTGCTCGTAATCCGAGGCTGGCAAGATCGTCGCGACGCGACGGAGCGAGTGCGGTGGTACCACCTACAAAGATTGCCATCGCTGCTACATGTGCAAATCCGCAAAGCGCGTAACTAAGGATCACTACGGTCCGGGGATCGCTGATCTGTCCGCTGGAGATTAACTGGGCAAGATGGTTGTAGGAGAAGACCTCAGTCAGGATAACCCGCTCGCCCAACAAGCGGGCTGCGATTGGCACATCGCTCGATTGCACTCCCAACAGAAACGCGAAGGGATAGAAAACCCAACTTAAGATTCTCACAATCGAAAGTGGCTCGCTCATTCCCAACCATGAACTCCCTGTGCCGAGTAATTTGTCGACCAGGGCTACGATTCCCAGAATCGCAATAAGTAACGCCGAAACCCCTGCCGCCAACTTTAGCCCGTCCATGGCTCCCTGGATAATTGCGCTTATCAGATTTTTAGATCGGGTCGAATCGTCTTCACGAGGAACGGCCGCGAGCGTCTCGGGCGTTTCCGTTTCCGGGGTGAGCAGCTTGGAGACGACCACGCAAGCAGGGATTGCCAGAATTGAAGCCGAGATTAGGTGTCCTGCGATTTGTGGAAACACTCCGGTTAGAAAGGCCACATAGACTCCGAGCGTACTTGATGCCACCGTCGCCATGCCGGTGGTTAACACCAGCAGCAACTCCGAGCGCGTCATTTTTTCGAGGTACGGTCGAATCACGAGTGCTGATTCAATTCCAACAAAGATGTTTGCCGCGCTCGAGAGTGATTCTGCGCCGCTGATTTTCATCGTTCGGTGGAAGAGTCTGGCGAAGAGCCGCACGAATATCTGCAGCACGCGCAGGTGGTAGAGCAAAGCTGTGAACGCTGCGAAGAAGATTACTACAGGAAGGACTTGAAAGATGAGGATGAACCCAACGGATCCGGGCTCTCCGGGGCTCGCCGCCAGCGGTCCAAACAGAAAAACTGTACCGCTCTTTGACGCGTTGAGTAAGACCACCACCGCGTTGTTTAGCCAGAGTAAAATTCGATGCGAACCGGGTAAGAGAAAAATAATGACGCCAAACAGAAGTTGCAATCCGACTGCCCACCCGATCGTTTTCCAGGCAATCTTTCGTCGATTACTGGAAAGCAACCAGGCGATTCCCGCGAAGACAATGAAACCCGCGACTGACACCGCGTGATGAATCATATTCCTCCGATCCGCTCATTGGTTTTTATGACGGGCGCCGTAAGATACGAGATGAGTGAAGCGCGAAGCAAATCAGCTGGATCAAATCCCGATTTTTAATGATTGATGATGACATCCTAAGCACCCGAAAAAATTGTTAGGAAATTGCCAGGAGAGATCCAGATTTAAACCTTTCCGACGATTGCCTCGGACGCGGTCCTGCGCCCAAGCAGAATTGTTTGACTTTGTTCGCCCATCGGGCTTATGTTTCGCTCGTTCTCAGTTGGCTGAATTCTCACGAGCCTGCTTCCTTGCAAACTCGCAAATCCAGCCTTGTGTGAAGGGCTTCCGTTACCTGCCAAACGAGGTAGGCCGCAGTTCTTTTATTTCCGACGCTAATTCTGCAGCAGGCGTCCCTGGTTACCGAAAAGGAGGTAAGCGATGGCCGCAACCAGAGTCAAACGACCCTTATCGAGGGCGGCGACAAACCGAGGGAAATCGAAGGGTTCCGAGCAAATCAAACAAATTAGCAAAGTCAGTTCTCAGATCGTGAAAGATGCAGCTGTACTGCTCGACGAGGAAATCGCAGCGGGCATTGTGGCCGCCAAGCAGATGCAGAGGCGTTTTCAAAAAGAACGACGCATCGACCCGAACGATTTTAGAGAAGCGACTCTGCAGTTTCAGGAACATGCGCATGAAGTCGTGAATCAGCTCAACGAAAGAGTTTCAGACATGAGTTCGCAGGAGAATCAGGAAATTCTGCGGCGTCTGGTGAGCCGGAGTCATGACCTCTTGGATCTGACCGTAGAGGTGTTCAACATGGGCGCCGAACTCGCTGATCAACTCGTACAGTCGAAAGTCTCAAAGAAACCAAATGGCCCAAGGCAAGCAAAGCGCAAAAAGTGATCGTCAAAGGATTGCTGGTCGCGCCGTTCGGTCCAGTAAGTTTTTCGAGCAGGAATTAACGCGGTATCGCGACCTTACCACTCGTACGCTGGTCAAGTACATACCGTCCGACGGTCCTTTGTATCTCTACGATCTCGTATCAGTTTACCCTCAACGATTGGGGAAGGGCTTACGCGCGGCTTTGTGCCTCGCGACATGTAATGCGCTGGGTGGAGATGAAACGAAGGCCCTCAACTCTGCCGTGGCTGTCGAGTTGTTTCACAATGCCTTTTTAATTCACGACGATGTCCAGGACGCCAGCGAGCTCCGACGCGGTGGTCCAACATTACATCGCGAATACGGTTTGGGGATTGGCGTAAATGTTGGAAACGCAACCAACCTCGTTGCACTGCACCGGCTGATGGCAAACCGCCGGATACTGGGAGCGGAAGCAACCTGGCGCGTGATGAGAGAGACTGAGGCGATGCTAAAGCAATCGCTTGAAGGGCAAGCGATAGAGTTGGGGTGGATTCGAAATAATGTCTGCGCGCTCGAAACCAAAGACTACCTGCAAATGTGCCTCAAGAAGACGGCCTGGTACTCCTTCATTTATCCGTTGCGAGTTGGCGCTCTAATTGCGGAAGGTCGTGAGTTAGCTGCAAACCGTTTCTGCAGCTTTGGATGGTATCTGGGTGCAGCCTTCCAGATTCAAGATGACATTCTAAATCTGACTGGGAGTTATGCTAACTATCGCAAAGAAATCGCGGGCGACCTGTGGGAAGGTAAGCGGACGCTCATGCTTATCCACCTGCTGCGCAACTGCACGCCAACGCAGCGCCTGGCGATTGAAAGATTTCTTGCGAAGCCGCGGTGTGAACGCCAGGTGGCACAGGTTGAATGGCTCTATCAGTTGATGCTGTTGCATGGCAGCATAGACTTTGCTCGCCGGGCAGCGCGGCAACTGGCAGGCGCGGCCTTCATGGAAGGTTTAACTGCTCTGGCAAGCGTCCCCGACTCTGATGCCAAGCGATTTATTCTGGAAATGATTCTTTACGTAGTGCGCCGCGATCGCTGAACGAACCCTTACATCGCGTGGAGTCACCAAAAGGACTAACCTCGTTCGAGAAGCGGATTCGAAATGTCCCACTTAAATTGTACGTGCGAAGTTCCGACTAAGCCGAAACCCAATCCTCATTTTTGCCCGCCTAATAAGTCGCTTAACCCTCATTCGACTTGGCAGGAATTTCAAGTCATACGAATTGAAGAACGACTTACATGGCCGTAGCTCAGGGTAGAGCCCTACATTAAGGCCCGCCCGTTTCGTTATGTCGTACAGGGTGGAATTTGGGGATTCAATGTGTCGTTGCTCGGACCTCTAAAGAAAGAGTGCGAGACTCATGAATTTAGATTTCCACCTCAGCGCGAAACGTCATCTCTGTGTGCGAGGCGTCTAGCTAAGCCCAGATTGCGCGAACACAACCATCGGTCTCAGGGTCACTTCTCATAGTCCTAGCTACTTTTGGTCAAGTGTAGAGCCGACGCCCGATCATTCCGCTGCCATATGATATTGATAACTAGGAATTATGGTTGCTCCGAGAACGGTCGTAAACTCGCTTTCCCTATCGCGTATCGTACTGGCCCTGCTTTTTGTGGTTTGTTTCCAGAGAAAAGCAGGCCTCCTTTATGTATCGATCGCGTTGTGGGTAGTCGCGGTGACAACGGACTTGCTCGACGGGTATCTTGCGCGACGATGGAAAGTAGCTTCGCCATACGGCCGCTTTTGGGACAGCCTAGGAGACAAGTCGTTTTACGCGGCTATCATCATCGCCTTCAACGCACAAGGCTTTCTCAGTCCGTTGATTAGTTGGGCTTTGATCGTACGAGAGGTCGCACTCTATGTCACAAGAATCCTGTTTAGTCAGAAACTGCCCAACATCGAGAAGATCCGGCCATGGACAAATTCGCATGGATACTTTATGCACTTGACGTCAGTATTGGGCTTATTTCAAATGCATGCAGAGACCCATAGTCTTTCAGTTCATATATATCCGTTCATTCAAGTGTCCGCCTGCGTTTCGCTGGCTTTGGGTGTGACCAGCATATTTCAATTCCTCAAGCTCGACTAAATACCTTAACGATGAAGGGCCAGAACTTGACAATGCCTGGAACCGCAATAGCACCTGCCTGAACCAGGAAATTCGCGAGCGACAGTGTACGTATCCTCCGCTCATAACAGTATTTCAAGATTTCAAAGCTCAAATTATTGTTCTTAAAGACTTCATCCTTTACTTTGTTAAGTGATGCAAGTCTCAGCCTCTTGATCATCCCATAAATGTCGGCAAAGAACATTCTGTTTATCCCGACTAGTAACACGGTGAGAATGATGTAATCGATAATGTGTTCCAGATTGTATTGGGCATATGTTTCGATATACAACGTAATTTGGATGTAGACGAGCGCGGCCACAACATTGAATGCGAAGAGTGCGTTGTCTACAAACCCAAATCCCCCGCGGTGGTCTGGATTTAGCAAATCATATGTAAGCACGCCCTCTCTTGAGGCTATCTTAATCACCTTCCTCAGCTCAAGTGATGAACATACCATCACATACACTACAAGCGGCATGATAATGACCTCCAAGTAGATGATGTGAATCCTCCCAACAAAAAAGCTCCATGGATGGTCTAGGGAATCAAAAACTGGACCCCACTTAGAGACTGGGTCACCGATCAAATGAGTGGCTAAATTCGATAACCACCACAGTGTGCCGAAAATGACGAGCAGGTACATGAAAAAATTGTACTTACCTCGCAGCTCAATCATGTCCGTAAGATCTTGCAACGAAGTTTCGACGACGAAAGGATCGACTACGGCTTTGCTAGTTCTAATCGAACAGACACCGTCGTAGTATTTCTTAGCAGCGTATAGGGCGATGGCATTTCCGAATATCGTCGAGAAGAACCCGTAATGATCAAGTAAACCGATGCCAGACTCGATCCTGAGCACGCCGTCTCTGGAGGCGGCGGCATAAACAGCGGCGAAGTCGATAAGCGATAAGGCCGTACCGATGGCAAGCAGTGTCGCCGGGCTTCGGCGTGCGAACTGTTTGAGGAGTACTCTTGCAGGATTCACCATAATTCCTAGTTATCCAAAGTGGTGCTTGGAGGCGCTGCTACTCTGAAGAATCCTTGAATAGGATTCAGGACTGTTATCTAAGTGAAGACGACCCAATGAGAATGTGCTGCGTTAAGATTATCCTCCATTACCTGATAATTCTTCAAGGCTAATCAGAGTCCTAAGGTCGAAAGATAATTTCTCTTGCAGCCCGCCGGTAATAATTGGAAAGATTGCGCCCAGAATAAATGAAATCCTTAGTTAGATCAGCACTCGTATCCAGAGCAGCAGAAATAGAAGGATGGTTTGATGAAGTTGAGTTAAGGCTTCTAGTAGATTGCGTGGCTGAGTTGGCGCTCGGAAATTCTGACGCTGCCGGAGGCCTTAATATCGTCGAGGTCGGAAGTCATAAGGGACGCAGCACGGTCGCGATGGGACTTACTCTAGCTGCGCTGTCGCTGGCTGGCAAGATATATGCAATCGATCCGCACGAGGGGGTGCGTAGCGGAAAGTACGACAAGATATACGAGGAGCGACCTACCTACGACGATTTTCTCGACAATTTGAAACGTTTTGGCATCGAAGAGTTTGTAAGTTGCGTGAGGTCAAAAGCAACTGACACTAGCATAGATGTTCCCATCTCACTGATTCTTATTGATGCCATGCATTTTTTCAAAAATGTTAGCGAAGATTTTCGCCACTTTGAAAAAAGTATAATACGAGAAGGCATGATAGCCTTCCATGACTACCGGGAGGAGTTTCCTGGCGTTGTTGAATTTGTTAATAGCTTGATCAAAGGGAAGAACGCACCTTACCGCAGGATATATCAGGCACATTCATTAATCGTTTTAAAAAAGATGCCCTGAAACGTTCCGTTCTCTATATAAAAAAGACTTTTACATTGGAACTTAGATTTGCAGAATCAAGCTTACCTCAAGGCGACCTCTGCGTGGGTTTGAGGTTGGCTTGAATCCTCGCCCAACTCTGATTAAACTCGCCCGGTTTTTCCTACCCACCACAGACGAAATCGAAAAGCTCTTCAATTTTAAGAAGGGTCCGCCCCCCGGACTCGTTTGCGGGAGTGCATACCATGCAACTAGACCAGGCAATTACCGAGTTCTTCAACGGCTACTTTTCCACCCATAATAGAAGCAAGAAAACCGAGGTAGCATACAAATCGGATCTGGAGCAGCTTGCGGCGTACGCGCCCAAGGAGTGTTCCCTGGATTCTCTTACCGCCGATTTCATTGAGAGCTGGGCCGCTCACTTGCGGAGCAGGTCCTATGCTCCTGCGTCAATGCGGCGAAAGATGGTTGTGCTCAAGGTGTTCTGCTCATACTGGGTTCGAAAGGGCGTGCTCCAGCAGTCACCGTTTTGGAAAGTCAAGCTCAGCTTCGGAAGAGTTGTCCAACTCCCACGAGCGCTAACTGAGCTGGAAGTACGCGACCTCCTGGTTCAAGCAAAAAAGAAGCATCGTACTGTCGCGGTTTCGCGCAAGGGATCAGCGTTGGCTAAGCGTAAGGATCCAGGAGCGTCCGCGCGATCCTATCGCGCACTACGTAATTTGGCCCTCCTGGACTTGCTCTTCGCAACCGGCATGCGTGTTGGAGAAGCATCAGCACTTAATTTGGGCGACTTTGCGGTCGCTGAATCAGTTTTCAAGGTGAGGGGTAAGGGAGGAAGAGACCGGCTTGCATTCGTGGTGGACGAACAGACGCTCCGTATACAGAAGGAGCACATTGAAGCACGTTCACTGCTGTCCTCGGAGAGCCCGGCCCTGTTCCTAAACGCTTCGGGGCAACGCCTTTCTACCCAAGGAATCGCAAACATCATCGCTCAGTTTCGAAGGGACGCCGGTATACAGCGGCACGTCACTCCGCACATGCTCCGCCACACCGTGGCTACCCTGCTACTTCGTAATGGTGTTGACATCCGGATCGTGCAGGAGTTCTTAGGCCACGCCTCTATTGCAACGACGCAACGCTACACACACGTGACGAAAGATCATCTTATTCAAGTCCTGCGACAGCGGCATCCGTCGTTGGGAATTAGGACGGCATCTTGAGCTGATATCGACTGAAGCTCGCTTATGCGCACTAGATCCGTACTTTGACAAACGGTTTTGCATAATTTGTCAGAGGGCACCTATTGTTGGTTCTTTGAGCAATGTTTTCATCCAGAAGTTCTGGATCAAGAACCTTCTCTAAGAAATCAAGAGGAGCGATGCCTGAAGAAGAGACATTAGAACGAGCACGCCAAGACAAGCGCGAAGGAAAAGCTGCGAGTACACAAGCTGGCGAATTTGTTCACGAAGAAATTCGAACATATCCGTGAGGGCAAACATGGCGCGCGATCTGTTAGCATGGTTTCGAAATTCGTCGCGTATAATTCCTCCGACAAAGACAAACGACGTCATGTTTTCTTTGATCCGCAGCGACGCCATGGAAAGCTCCACAGTCCGCGTGCTGAGAGGATGAGAGAGAAGATCGCGGTCACCTGGAGGGTGAGCAGCGTCCAAACCCAGAAGTGGATTCCACTGGAGTTGGCGATCCTGCCGCCGACAAGTCCCTTTCCGAGCATGTGGACCACAGGGACGCCCGAACCCAGGATCGATCCGAGAAGAATTATGATGTAACCCGATCGCTGTCCCGCGAGCACGGTCGCTGCGTAAAGCCAAACCACCAGCATAAGCACGCCAGTAATGTTCCTGACACCTCCCGGTTCAAACCCGCGGACGATGTCATCGCTCAGATGAAACGTCATCAAGAGGATTGAGAGAAGGGAAGTGATGGTTAACAAAACGCAGCG
The DNA here is from genome assembly GCA_035273385.1 of Pyrinomonadaceae bacterium. GTDB lineage: Bacteria > Acidobacteriota > Blastocatellia > Pyrinomonadales > Pyrinomonadaceae > PSRF01. The sequence continues at coordinate 12,376 of DATEPE010000031.1, forward strand.
GTTCATTTGATACATAGGTTAGTGAGCGCCATTACGATCCGACTTCGCGAGTTTCGGTAACAGGAAGACGCGTCTGGATCCTTTCAGGGTTCCGTCTTCTTTTAGGTCTTTGATCCCCGGGTTGCCAAAGCGCAAACTCGGGGGCTGGAACTAGCGAACGCTTTCAGCGTAATGCGAATTTCAAACGGCGGCTACGCCATTCTTTCGCATAAGCGCACCTTGGGCGAACACACGGGCGAGAAGAAACGTGAGCAATACCGCAAGCCAACCGTTGATTGAAAAGCCAGCCTTTATATTGAGAGGATGCGCGGGAGTGGAAACGTTGTCAGCGACCGCTCCGATTACAATGCTCAAAATATTCAACACGAGCATCATCCACGCGATCGTTTGCAAACGGGACGCGTTAGCCGCAATGAATGGCTCACCCCCGCGTATCGTCTTAACGATCGCAAGCAGTCGTTTCAGGACCACATGATTGAGTGGAAACGTTACCAGGCCGAGTACCGCGATCGCACGCAGGCCCATGATTAAGCGCTCAGCCTCGGCTGAAGGAGAGAGCTGAAAACTGCTCATGATCCATTCCCTGTTGGGCATGACAACCAGCAGAGCGAGGATTGCGGCGGCGCCCAGCAAGTTCACAACGATCATGACCTTAAGCACGACGTGCGCGATGGGCACCAAGGCAGATGATATTGGCTTTGACATTATTTCCCCTTTCCCTGTTTAAACAATCAACAAATGAGACCGCTTTTAAGCGGTTTCTAGTTTTGGGTTTCTAGTTCACGACTTCCGCGATAAATGTGAAAACTAGAACCTGGAAACTTGAAACCCGAAACTAGTTACTTGCGGGCCGGGTAAATGCGGTGAAATTCTGAAAAACTGAACTCAGTCATTTTGTCTTTTGAAACTCGCCGCGTAGCGGAATCGGCTTACCGTCTGGCATAACGAAAGTCGCCTCCACGGCATGATGGTTCGCGTCAATCATCCTGAACACCATGCCCTTCAGATATCCTCCCCGCGTGCTTCCGACAACTTCCAAAAAACTGAGTTCAATCGTCTTCCCATCAGGCGACATCTTCCCCTCCAGGTGAGTTCGATTCCCGCCGTCACAATAATGGGTAGCGAGCAAACGATCTCCGTCCAGGTAGAACATCGTGATCTCATGGCTTGGTGGGCCCCCTCCATCGGTGTTCCCCTCATGCAGAACTGCTGTACCACTGGATGCGGCGCGAATCGTGAAGTTGATCGAGATACCCATGATCGTTCCTTGCCAGGAACCCGCCAGAGTCTTAAGTGCTGCGAAAGCTTTCTTCGCATCAGACTGCGCGCTGACGGACTTCGGCGGATTATCCTGTGCGAAGACAACGGCAGCCGGCACAAGCAATATCAAGAGAGTTAACCTTAGTGTTCTGGTGATCATTTTTATCGGTTCTCCTCGTTTAGTGCTTGAGAGCCTATAGTCATTGAACTTCCAAGTCTCCACACACTGTAAAGAGATTGTAAAAAGTTGTACCGACAGGGAAGAGGAGGCCCAGAAGTATCCACAGATTACGCAGATTACACAGATTAGTCGTTAGATGGTTAAGTTGAAGGATCTTGACTTCAAATCGCGGAGCGTATGTAGCTCACGATTTTGCTTAACTTAACTTAAGATTCAATCTGCGTAATCTGTGTATCTTTGGATAGCCCCGGATTTATTCGATGAAGCGATAGCCGATTCGGTGAACAGTAATAATGTGGCGCGGCTCGGATGGATCGGGTTCGATTTTTTGACGCAGCTTGGCAATATGGTTGTCTACTGTGCGTGTAACCGGCGTGCTGTCATATCCCCACACTTCGTCGAGCAATTGATCTCGTGTGACGATGTCACCTCGACGCCGGATCAGGTAGCGCAAGATCTCAAATTCGCGTGGTGAAAGATCCAGAGTTTGCCCGTCTTTACGCGCCGCGTATTTTTTAAAATTCAACTCCACATCGCCAAACGTAAAACTTTCGATTTCGCTGACTTGTTTGGAAGCCCTTCGCAAATGCGCCCTGATTCGCGCGAGCAGCTCTTTAATGCTAAACGGTTTCGTTACGTAATCGTCCGCGCCAACTTCAAGGCCCACTACCTTGTCCGTTTCCTCGCTGCGAGCAGTCAGCATGAGAATTGGAGTTTCGATCCCGCGTGTGCGCAAGATGCGGCACACATCCAATCCGCTCATTACCGGCAGCATTACATCGAGCAGAATGATGTCAGGTTTCTCAGTCGAGGCCTTCTCTAAGCCTTCCTTCCCGTCGCGTGCCACAGAGACCTCATAGCCCTCATACTCACAACTATCCTTCAGGCCGAGAACCATGTTGGGTTCATCTTCGATTATCAGAACTTTGGCCAACGTTTTCTCCTACTCTCAATCCGTACCGAGAATCCACAGATTGCGGAGATTACACAGATTAGCAACTAGTCAGTGGTCTTGAGTGAATTATCATACCCAACTGTGCTGAGTTCTTAATCTACGTAATCTGTGGATTCTCGCTAAGACCCACTAAGTGCGAGCGGCAGGAGAATCGTAAAACGACTTCCCCTGCCGACATCGCTTTCCACCGAGATGGTTCCCTTATGCGCTTCAATTATGTGCTTGACGAGAGACAACCCGAGTCCGCTGCCCTTTACATCATGGACCAGTCCGTTTCCCACACGGTAAAACTTCTCGAAAATCTTTGCCTGCTCAGCGCGTGGAATTCCAATGCCGTGATCTGTGATTTCGACAGATAGATCAGATCGAACGGCTGCAATGGTGATCGAAAGCTGCTTCACCTCGCCTGAATACTTGATCGCATTATCAAGAAGATTTGAGATGGCCTGAGCCATCGCATCACGGTCAATTAAGACTGGCGGCAGATTAGGTTGTAGGTTTGTTTGAACGTCGAAGCCGGAATTGATGATCTGATAGCGATAACTGGAAAGTACGTTCTCAATCACATCTCCCATGTCACCTTCGGCGAAGTTATAAGTTTTTCGTCCAGCCTCGATTTTTGAAAAGTCGAGAATGTTATCGATCGTCTTGTTCAAACGCCGGCTTTCATGGCGAATGATGCGGTAGTACTCGAGCTTCTTCTCTTCAGTCTTCACTCGACCCAACTCAAGGATTTCAGAAAACAGGCTAAGTAACGAGAGAGGTGTCTTTAGTTCATGTGAAACATTTGCGACGAAATTTGATTTCGCTTGTGCCAGACGTGCTTCGCGGTCGGTGGCCCTTATGGTAAGCACTATGCCGCAAAGTAAAACCACCAAGACTAATAAGGTTACTCCGGCACTATGTAAGAAACCGGCGCGCGCGAGATCATCGATATTGGTATTCCTAAGGCCGACTCTAGCCTTCCAAGTGGCAAACGGTGGATCAAAATTGCTTTCGAAAAAGTGTCCGTTCCTGGGAGGTGCGTTTGAATAAAGTGCCTGGCCGCTTTCGTCGCTAATTGTGATGGCCATGGCCAGTGGGGCAGTGCTTGATATGTGCGAAGGGGCAGTCTCAATTAAACTGCGACCTATCAAGTTGTCCTTGACAAATCCTTCGTCTAAGAAGACTCCCGCAAAACCGGCCGGCAGTCCTCTAAGCGGATAGGGCAGTTGATGAAATAGATAAATTCCCTGGCGCATGTTCGACGGACATTCCGGGCATGAATCATGTGCGAGTAAATACTTGTGATTACCGTCAAGATAACTTTCGGCCACCTGGGATTTTTCAAATAGAGACAGAATGTGGGACTGCGTAGACGAGAATTCGGGCTGAACCACTTTCACTAATCTGTCTGAGTACGCATACGCATAAGTTTTGGTCTTCTGCAGGTCGGGCGCGTAGCCGAAAAAAACAATTTCTTTGATCTCAGGATGCGAACGCTTTACGTTGGCAAAATGTTTTTCGAACTCTTCCGCGGCTCGAGGGGACGAAAGGGGGATATTGCCGATGGGGTCCAGGGTTTGGGCTGCGATGTCCTCCAGACGCTGTTTCATTCGACGCTCTACGATGGTTAATCCCTGTCGCAGGTTATCCTTGAATGCGCCTTTGGTTTTGTCCCGGAGTTCTGCGAGCGATTGATACTGCATATAAGTCAGCACCAGAACGGGCAGAAACACGCCTAGGGACGCGAATATTGTCAGCTTTTTTCGCAGGGATAGTTTGCGTAATGCACCTTGGAACATACCGGGCATAGCATACACGCAGACAGCTGGCACTTGTCCGCACCGAGTTGTAAAAAGTTGTCATCGCTTCAGGTGTTTTGGCTTGGACTGAAAAGCCGAATGCAGGGCCTTCGTCTAACTCCTGGATCGTTTTTTATGGCAGAACAAGAAGCTAGCCACGAATTACACGAAACACACTAATGACACGAATGACACGAAGCGTCGTATGGTTTGACTTGTGAGGTAAAGTCAGTCTCTCAAACTCCGGCGGGGGTTATATAACGCTTTAACAAACGCTCGTTAAAAATCAGCGTTCGAGCTTATGGCGGCTTGAAAGCTCGCCCTGATCTGAGTAGTCTGCACCAGCCCAGCCCTTCGAGTAAGATGCCCAGCTGAACTTGCTACTCCACGTCGGAGGGATAGAAAGCTCTTAACGTCAGACTTCGATCGGCACTCGTGCGTGATGCTCAATGGTTCTGAGTTTGTCGCGGCGCCTCGACAAGTTGAATCGGAGAACAGATTGATCCATTAATCGCAGTCGGCATTTCTCGATTCAGTCTCAGGGGTGTCAGTCGCTCCGAGTTTCCAGAACACGTCAATGATTCCTGAATCCATCGGGCACTATCGAGTTATTAAAAAGCTCGGCGCAGGCGGGATGGGTGCAGTCTATCTCGCGCTCGATACCAAGCTGGATCGCAAGGTGGCAATCAAGCTCCTTCACCCGGAGTTTAATTCCGACGAACACTTCAAGAAGCGGCAACTGAGAGAAGCTCAAGCCGTAGCCAAGCTGGATCATCCCAACATCTGTTCTGTCTTCGACGTCAACGAGGTTGATTCGTTTACTTTCATCGTGATGCAGTACATCGATGGAGAATCGCTGGCGGATAAGATGGATCAGGCACCATTGGGATTGGGCCGCGCTTTAGAGTTGGTCGAGCAGGCCGCCGAGGGTCTTGCGGAAGCACACGCGCACGGGATCGTTCATCGTGACGTCAAGCCGCAGAACATGATGATTACACCGCGAGGTCAACTGAAACTACTGGATTTCGGTTTGGCCAAGCAGGTGAATCCGGGTGATCCGGTTGACAGCGAAGCTCCCACCGAAACGCTTCTGAGTCAGCCCGGTCTTATTGTTGGAACGATGCCGTACATGTCGCCTGAGCAGGTGAAAGGCGAACCTCTCGAGGCTTCGAGCGATATTTTCAGCCTCGGCGTGACTTTGTATGAAATGCTCGCTGGGAAACATCCCTTCAAGGATCAAAGTGCGGCCGTCACCATGTCGCGGATCTTGCTGGGGGAACCAATCCCGACCGACCAGTTTCAAGCGCAAGTGTCTCCGGAGCTAGAGAGTTTGCTGAGCAAGATGCTCAGCAAGGATAAAGAGAGTCGTTATCAAAACGCCCATGAGTTTTTGGTGGACTTAAGACAACTGCCCGCCAGGCTCTCGTCCACCGAATCTCGAGCGCCTACCACAAGTCCCGGGAAGCCTTCCGAGACAATAAGCAGTAACCCAGCGGCGGCGGGCATTCTTAGCAAAGTTCAGCGTCATAAATGGGTAGCCCTCGCAGCGGTGCTGGCGGTTGCACTGGTGGTGTTTGCTGTTAACCAATGGACATCATCTGACCGCTTAGACTCTTTGGCGATTTTGCCGTTCGCTTATGTTTCCAACGATCCTCTATTAATGGCTAACGCCGACCGCGAGTATTTAAGTGATGGATTGACTGAGAGCGTCATTAATAACCTGTCTCAATTAGAAAACCTGAAGGTGATCGCGCGTAGTTCTGTCTTTCGCTACAAGGGCAGGAACGTAGACGACGTTCAGGCAATAGGCCGGGAACTGAATGTACGAGCTGTGTTAACAGGGAAGATCATCCAAACGGGCGACGAATTGACGATCCAGGTGGCGCTGACGGATGTCGAGGGGAACCGTTCGATTTGGGGTGAGACGTATCAGCGGAAAACCGCCGACATCCAGAGTGTGCAAAGAGAAATCGCCAGAAACGTTTCGGAAGAACTCCGTTTGAAATTAACCGGAGCGGATGAGACCCAGCTGGCAAAGGCCGATACCCAAAGCGGTGAAGCCTATGAAGCCTATCTGAAGGGACGCTATCACTGGAACAAGCGGACCGATGAAGGATTCAAGAAGGCGGTTGGTTATTTTCAGGATGCAATAACGAAAGATGGAAGTTATGCGTTGGCTTATACGGGCCTGGCAGATTGCTACACGCTACGAAGTGATTACGGCTTTCTTGATCCCAAAGAAGGTTACGCGCTGGCGAAAGGCGCCGTAACCCTTGCCCTCAAATACGATGAGAGTCTTGCGGAAGCGCACACTTCGTTGGCTTCCATCAAAGCCGTTACCGAATGGGATTGGCAGGGTGCGGAGAATGAGTATCGCAGGGCGATTGAGTTAAACCCGAAGTATGCGACCGCCCACCATTGGTATGCGGCCCAGTTGCTTTTGCAGGGGAGACTTAACGAGGCTCTTCAGGAAATCAAAATTGCACAGCAACTTGATCCGCTTTCGCTTGGTATTAACAAGGACTACGCAGTCATACTTCTATATGCCGGCGATTACGAAAAGGCCCTGGAACAGTGCCGTAAGACGCTCGAGATCGAGCCAGACTTCCACATGATGTCGACCTACATCGCCCAGATCTATGAACTACAACAAAAATACCCTTTGGCGATTGCGGAACTGGAAAGAGCACACGCCGCGGCTCCGGAAGATGGGGAGATCGCTTACGGACTTGGCCAGGCCTACGCAATCATGGGTCGGAAGGCAGAAGCACAAAAGTTCATCGATGAGTTGAATCAACCATCGAAACAGAATGTATATCTGCCGAAAGAAGCGGCTTACTTGTACGCGCTGCTGGGAGACAAAGAGCGGGCGATTGCAATACTGGAAAAGGCTGCCGAAGACCACTACATGGCCGTTGCCGAACTCAAGGTGGATCCTCGCTTCACTGAGCTGCGTAATGACTCCCGCGTCAGGAGTATCCTGCAGAAGATTCGACTATCCGAGTGAGCACACCTGCAGCACCTCAAAATTGAAGACCGCGAGAAAATGACAAAAGGAACGTTGTCACCCTCGCGGTCTTGAATAGGGGATTACCTAAACTTCAGGTCCCGCTGTTATTTCTTCTTGCCGGCTTTCTTCTTAGCGGCTTTCTTCGGAGCAGCTTTCTTCTTGGCTTTCTTTTTGGGCTCGCCACCTTTAAGTGATCCTGACATTTTGTGTTCCTTTCTCTTGAAATGTACTTGGTCCAAAGTCCGGGCAACTGGATCGAGCCAGTCTTGTGAACGGCGACTGTATATAAGTTTTCTACCAACGTGTCAATAACTTCTACGGTGCCGGTAGAATCTTATTAAGCGCTGGTGACAACAGATCATCAGTTTTGATTTTCATTAGCCCGCGGAGCGAGGCGATAGCATAAAGCCTGGGGTGGAGCGAAGCGAAACCCCAGGTTGCCGACGAGTAATGAAGAGTTGAGCGCGCGAAGCGTGCGATAGTGGAAACTGATCCAGTCACTGATGATGAAGCGACTTTCGCCCACTTCGCGGGCTGCAAAACGGTATTCCACGGATCCTGGGGTTCCGCTCGCAAAAGCCTCGCTCCACCCCAGGCTTTATGCTATCGCCGCGCTCCGCGGGCTTAGGCAGCTAACATTGGTGAACTTGCTCAACGACTCCCTTAGTGGCGCGGAGTAACGACAAGCTAAAGCATATCGAACAACGAGCAATGGAAACTACGGACGATACTCGCGACAAAGCGATCAGGCGAGGGTTGGATTTCATCTATCGTGTCGCTACCGAGCCTGAAGGGTTCGATCGCTACGGCAGTTTATCCACCTGCTGCTTCGCTCTCGTCGGTGCTACTTCGCGCGATGCTAGCCTTCGGCAACTAGCAAAGTCGCGAGCGCAGAAACTCGCCCGACGATGGCGGCGCCTGCATCCGGTTCTTCCACCGGATGCCACGACAGATTTGGTCTTTGATTGCGTAATGGTCAGCTACGCACTAAGCAGGCTCGGCTTAAGGCACGTTGCGCTGAAGGCCCAGTTAGGTGCGGCTGTCAAACGGTTCTCTGCGCGGGACTTGCTGGGTTTTGACCCAGTCAGCGAGCCCCCAGCCGAGGACTTGCCTTACCAGTGTGACTGCGGCCTTCAGAACCAGCGCGGACGAAAGTCTTGCAAACAATGTAGGAGGCGATTGGAATTTCAGAGTCGTTACAGGGTTTGGATGGAAGCCTTGTCTAACACCTACGTCGGGGAACGATGCGGAGTAATCTTTGGAGCGCCGTACCTGGAGGTTCTTAAGTGGCTTCCCAAAATGCGGCCCTACCCGGGTAACGGCCAACAGGATGACGAATTCCTGCGCGAGACAATTTATGCAGTTACGCACATTGTTTATACGCTGAACGATTACAGCACCTATCGCTTACGCCCGGGGTGGTTGCCGGAGGAGTTTGCATTCCTGAAGGCCAACGTGGATAGCGCGATTGAACGAAATGATCCGGAAGTGTTGGGTGAGTTGCTTGATACGCTGAAGGCTTTCGGATTGCGCGACACTCATGTGCTCATTAAGCGCGGCACTAAGTTTCTGCTGGCAGAGCAAAACGATGATGGAAGTTGGGGGGAACCCGATGAAAGCATTCGCACGCGATGCCACACCACCTGGACGGCGATCGATGGTTTACGTAAACACGCATGGCGTGGTGAGCGATTGAGCCGGGCCGTAATTGAGTCGGGAATAAAGCGCGGGTGGCGATAGGTTCAATGCCTGGCGGTTGGGAGCGGCTTTGCCTCCAAAGTCGAGTTCAACACCTTTCGTGTTACTTCGTGTGTTTCGTGTAATTCCGTGGATCGTTCTTATGCTGCCCAAAAGATTATCCACGAATTGCACGAAACACACCAAATGACACGAAATAAGACGAATCGTCCCTGTAATCGACTTCTGAGGCAAAGCCGTTAGGAGCAATTAAAGTGCGCCATAATGTTGTCTTTTTTAAGATTGCCCCAGTAGACGTGGGAAATCTTTTGCAAAACCGCGCAGGCGTTAAAACTCTTATTGTTCGTCAGCACAATGATTCCCAAACTCGCCCAGGTCTTTGGATCGATAGTGTTATCTCTCCTGACGACTCCTCTGGTAGCGCGAGCGATATAACTGCGCCATGCTAACCACTCGCCTCGATGGAATTCAGCGCTGCTCTCAAATCGCCGGGCCACTTTACGTCCAGGCTCTCTAAGCTTCCTTCGCTCGAACATTAAGTTCCAGCCGGCGCTGTAGTTCACAACCTTGTTGCCGGTCTTTATCGGGGTCCACATCAGATCGCGGACTTTCTTGAGATCATCGTCTTCCACCCCTGGATCAGAACACATCGTGCGATAGTCGAGACGGTGAAGTGCGAGCTCCCACTTCATCAGGTCCATAATGGTCGAGTGAACATTCCCGTCACCGTAAATGAAGTTCAGGCGGGTGTAACCGACCGGCACAAAACCTCTGTCGCGAACCCGGCTGTAACACCTGGCGTGGTTGACTAACTCCCGAGCATCCTTGGGAAAGCTTCGAGACTCATCAAACAGGTAAGTGTCCTGCATCCCCAGAGGCTCAAAAATCAACTTCTTGAGAACGTCGGCCAAACGCTCGCCAGTCTTTCGTTCGATCAGCTCTGCAAGCAGGACGTAACCTGAGTTTGAATATTCAAATTCAGAGCCCGCCTTGCGGGGAAGAAGTTTCTGTGAAGCGATCCAGCGAACTACGTCCTTGTTTGTAAACTCGCGTCTTCTTCTGGCTTCCATCTGCGGATACCAACTATCCGACTTACGTAGTGCTGCCTCATACCAATCGGGCTTAACACGCCTTGAGGCACCATGGAGAGCCATATAGTCCGGCAGGCCTGATAAGTGATGAATGAGGTCCCGCACCGAGATCTCATCCGCATATCGCGGAAAGCCGGAGAAGAAGTCTGAGAGCGGCATCTGTATTTCGTTTTCGTTGAACAACCAGAGTGCGGCGAAGGCGGTAAACTGCTTTGACAATGAACCAAGATCGAAAATCGTATCAGGGGTTATCTTCTGTTCCGTTTCTACGTTTGCGTAGCCGTAACATCCGACATGGACAACCTCGTCGTTATTTCTGACCATGACAGCCGCGCCAGGGAGAATTCTGCGAATCTCGCGGGTCAAATACCCGCCCAGCTGATGGTAGTAGGGAGCGACAATCTTGTTCACCCTTGGATCAATCGGCAGGTTTTGTTCGTCCGGCTCGACGATCTCGGGAATCGCGTACTGTTGGGGATTTGTGGTTGAGCCCATACGACTCCAAGTAGAAGTTTTAAGGCCTGCGAGCAGGCGCATACTAAAACAAACGACGCCTGAATGAAACTGTAGACCTGCGCCCGAACTACGGGGCGCGACTTAGCCAATTTGTCTTTGCCTTAGAAGGCGTTAACGGGCTGAAAGCTACGCGGAAAGTTTCATTAACACCCTGGCTTCAGCGCGTGATCCCGAAGCACTCCCAGTTACGCCTAACCGTTTTAACGCGTTGAGCGGGCGCGGAAAACCATTGAAGCGGTTAAAGGACGAACTACGTTCCCTGGATCACCGGGCTGAAGCCACGGTGCTAATATCGCTGAAGAGGCAACAACCTTTAAATCTCACTTGGATTGTTTTCGACATTCGCTGGCTACGAATAATTGCTTGTAATCTGTTAAGTTGTTTGCTCTGAAACCATGGAAACATCATTAACGTCAGCGGGCATCTTCGCATTGATGGGTTTGGGCCTAGTGTTCGGCCTTAAACACGCGACTGAAATCGATCATGTCGTTGCTGTATCTACCGTGGTCAGCGAACACCGTAACGTCTGGAGGTCGGCGTTGGTGGGCGCGCTGTGGGGTGCAGGGCACACTATATCCTTGGTTGTAGTGGGTGTCATCGTGCTGGTGTTTCGCGTCGCTGTTCCGCAGTCAGTCGCAAGCTGGCTCGAGCTTGGTGTTGCACTGATGATCGTCGCACTGGGCGTGCTGACAATCACGCGTGTGCTACGGCGGCGTTCGGACGTACACGTGCACCGGCACAGTCACGACGGAGAGTCGCATGTTCATATTCACTTTCATGAGCACGGGACTGATCATGGGGCAGCAGCGAGTTCGCATTCGTCTCCGGCTTCTCACTCACACGCCATTTCGAAGATTGGGTTAAAGCCGCTCTTCGTTGGTGGGATGCACGGGCTTGCGGGTTCTGCGGCGTTGAGTTTGCTGGTGCTGACGCAAGTCCCGTCGATGTCGTTAGGACTGGGTTATTTGGGTGTCTTCGGACTTGGTTCTACTGCGGGAATGGTGCTGATGTCCGGTTTGATTGGGTTGCCCTTTGCGTTTGGCGGTCAGCGTCTGAGCGGCGTTAGCAACGGACTGCAAACTGCTGCGGGTGTTTTTAGTGTCGCGTTCGGGCTGTGGTACGCGTATCACGTCGGTACTGGTTGAAAAGTTAACGAACGGCGGACGACGTTTTATTTCGTGTAATTCGTGGATCGTTTTATAACCAGCATAAAAACGATCCACGAATTACACGAATCACACGAATAACACGAAACGTGTTGAACTCGACTTTAGAAGCAAAGCCACGGACATCCGTTGACCGCGTCTAAATAAAGGCCTATGGTGGGGTTGCTATCACGAAGAAAGAAGCCAATATGCAATACAGATTGAAAGTGCATTTGTCTTTCGGCGGAGGCTTGTTGATGGTAATTGCCATCAGCGCCGTGATGAATCTGTCTTCAGGGCAAGCACTCTCATCGGCGGTGCTCGGAGCGTTTAGTCAAATAAGACCAGTCGAATATGTCATGTATTTCGCGTTCTGGTATTGGAAGCTCGGGGTCGACAAACTGCCTTCAACTCTTCGTTCACGAGCCTGAATCTGCGCGGCTCAAAAACTTAATCTCTCTATCGCCGCTTTCTAGTCTTCGCCTTCGCAGTTGTAGCTTTGGCTTTTGGTTTCTGCTTAACCGCCCGCTGAGATTTCTCCCTGGGTTTTTGCTCTTCTGACTTCGTTGCAGTTTCTTCTGGCTCTTCTTCCTCCGGATCCGCTCCTGCCGCTTCTAAAGATGCTCTGATCAGATCATCGTTCGGCCGTTTGCCGTCGAGAAAAGCAAAGACGTGATAGTTGGCGTTACGCTCGCGGATTACCTCGATGCGTCCCTCGCGTTTAAGACGCGCCAGCTCGTTCATCACAAAGTTTTGCTCAGCAACACTCATGTAACGATAGTCAATGTCGAAAGCCAGACCGGTCGAATGTGGCGGCGTGTCGATAGTCACGGCATTTCTGTTCACCCGGCGTAAAGCATGCTGGTACTGTTCAGTCCTGAAGAGTGAACTCACTGGCAACGGGCGAGAGAATTGCCGGTGATACGCGCCGGCGACTTCTTCAAGGACCTTCACAGCCTCGGGCCGAAGTGAGCTGAGCAGGTGGACCTTGAACGACTGCCGCTCCGCCGGGTTGTTCAAGTCATACGACCTTCCGCCTAAGTTCTTCGCCAGCGACTGCAAAATTTCGTAGTCGCGGAAGAGGTCTTCTTTTGAGTGGCCCGGTATGGCCTCTGCCGTTCCGGTACCGCTATAGAATTTATCAAGTCGCTCTTTCTCCCCCGTGATTTCATTCAACTCGTTCTGCCGTGTCGATATTTCTTTTTGAAGTTCGCGTTGTTTTTCGCTTTTACCTTTTTTCAATGCGAGCGATTGCTCTTTCAACGGCTTAAGTTCAGTCTCAATTCTTGATCGGTTTTCCTCGAGTCGCCGATATGCGTCGCTGACTTGTGCCTCGCCATATAGTTCGATGGTGATCGCCTCCGGGATGGTGCGCGTTTGCGTTGAACCATCGGATTCGACAGGCGGTTGATAGTAACGGCTAAACGGTTTCTGATCCGCTCTCTCGCCCACCTTGTAGAGAACATAGGTTTCAGTGACAGCCGGTAACGCGATCACTTCACCGCGTTGATGCATGGCTGCGAGGTCTACGAAGTCCTGACCAGTTCCTACGCTGTGCTCTGCAACTTCTGCAACCTGAGTCGCCAAAAACCAATGGCGGTCTTCGTAATGTCTCAGCTCCGGCGGTATTTCATGCGCGGCGGTTTCGGAGTTAAGGCGTGGTTCTTTGATTTTTTCGACTGACTCCTCCCACGAGAGGATGCTGGTATTAATGCTTTCATGATCCGAGGCATAGACCCAGGCGCTGTTCCACCTCAAACCGCCGAAACGAAACCCTGCCCAGACCGCGCCCGTAACTGCGATAACTACTATAAAGAGAAGTAAAAGTCGTTTTTGCATAACTGTAGGTTTAATGCAATTTGCGAGCGAAACCACCGATCCGCCTGTATTGGTGCTTTGTCCGCTTATGACTGGAATATGAGCGTTCGAATTCGGGGGGTTGAGATTATGATCCGTTTCGAATCTGGACAGCGAACTGAGGCGGTATTGACCCTCATCAGACTGCAGGTTATGTTTATTGCTATAGGAAATTTAAAGATTTGAGTTGAATCCCCAATCAATTCACGGGGGTTTTTCTATAATGGCCACAATGAAACTCAAACGACGGGTTGCTTCAACAATCACACTGCTCTTGTTAGCAGGTATTTTATTGCTTGCTGCTACCGAATCGTATGCGCAACGTCAACGACGGGCAGGGAAGACTCGTGTAACGCGGTCGCTTAGTCGGGTAGAAATTAGACAAGCACAAGAGCGTCTCAAGGAATTGGGTTACGAGCACAACGCTTTGGTTGTGTTTCAAAAGTGGGAGCGACGCCAAGTTACCGGAAGGCTTACGCGGGACGAACTCGACGCCATCATGAATGCGGAACCACCGCAGCCGAAAGATCCAGGCTATAAACATGTTGAAGTGGACATCAGTCGTCAGGTGCTCTTTCTGATTGACGACGACGGAGCGATTCAAAAGATCCTTCCTGTATCGACAGGAAGCGACAAACCGTATCGCGAAAAGGGTGGCAGTGGATTAGCTTACACGCCGCGCGGCCGCTTTCGCGTAACCAACAAAATAGCGGGATGGCGCGAGTCGCCGCTGGGATTGCTTTACTATCCGAGTTACTTCAGTGGGGGAGTCGCAATTCACGGAAATCCCTCTGTGCCGACCACACCGCAGAGTCACGGTTGTGTCCGCATCCCCATGTCAGTAGCGATTGATGTATACAAAAAGTTGCCGGTCGGCACGATTGTGCTGGTCTATGACGATCGCGGATTTGTTTCAGCCAAAGACTGGGCGGCTGCGGATCGGCTCAAGCAACAGGCCTTACGCAGCGAGTAAGAGTCAGGTTTAGACAATGTTTAGAGTACAACCTTTAGGTTGCTCCGTTACAGGACCACGCAACCTAAAGGTTGTACTCCGAACCTCTTCGCTGTCCAAAGTGTCGCCGCCGACACAGGGACTACATCAACAGATTTGCGTCGCGCGCAAGCTGCCAACGACCGTCTGCATTCTTATGCAAAACGGAGAGCACATGGCCCTGCTTCTTCAACACATTTCCGTCAGGAGCGGTAATCGTAACCAGCAAATGGTTATGCATCCACGCCCAATCGCCCAGAACCTTAATCTCCTGAATGTCGCTGGTGCCTTCCACCCGGTGATCCTTCATACCGCGTGAGTTAGCGGCGAACTCTTCTTTGCCAAAGGGGTCTTTGCCTGGAACCATGAAGAGAACGTCGTCAGCCATAAGACTGAGAACAGCCTCCAAGTCGCCACGTTTAGTTGCATCTAACCACTCATCTACCAACTGCCTAATGGCTTGTTCGTCATTCTGCTGCACCCGTGTTTCGCTTACGGACATACTCCACCTCTCTAAGTTTTCGTGAGTCGCGCGCCGCCGCCGATGTCAGAAGTGTGGCTTGTATTTCTGTTCTGTGATATACAGCGCACACATTTGCAGTATTGGTCACTTGTAAGAGTCTGAACCCCCAACGCGCGTCGATGTAACGCGCGTTCCAGCCTGTATCTTCCCCCAAACGAGTGGACTGGCAGAGCTTATACAGCTCCGCTCCCGAATGGTCGCTCAAAAAATCTGCAGTTATAAGCCAGGGAGAAATTGGGATGAACATCATATCAGAGATGATTGCCCAGCGAATTTCCGGACCGATCGCAGGTCAGGTGTCGCAGCGGTTAGGAGTTAGTGAGAGCACGGCTCAAACTGCGGTGCAGCTCGCTGTTCCGGTAATTTTAGCGGCCCTAGCCCGCAACGCCTCGAAACCTCAAGGCGCACAGGAACTCCATCAGGCGGTTTCAACTGATCACGATGGCAGCATACTCGACCAGTTGTCGTCATATTTAGGGAATCCGCAGGCTGCCAATGGTTCCGGGATCCTCGGTCATGTCTTAGGAGGACAACGTCCGGTCGTGGAAAACAATCTGGCCCAGGCGACAGGAATGGATCAAAACTCCGCGGGAAGCTTGCTCGAGATCGTTGCCCCGCTTGTGATGGGCGCAGTCGGACGGGAGCAACAGCAAAACGGACTCGACCCCAATGGCTTATCAGAGTTTTTGGTGCAACAACAACAAGCAGAAGTGCAGTCCAATCCTGGCTTAATGGGAACCCTAAGTTCGATGCTGGACTCAAACCGCGATGGTAGTGTTTCGGACGACCTGAGTCGCATGGCCGGAGGGTTCTTCAAGTAAGCGGATGATTGGGCAAAGACTATTAGAAATATTTCGTTTTACGGAGGGAGAATGAGTGTAGCTAAAGTAACCGAGATCACAGCATCGTCGACAATCAGTTTTGAAGATGCATTGCAACAGGGTATCACCCGGGCATCCAAGACGCTTGAAAACGTTCAGAGCGCCTGGATTCAAGACCATGAAGTGGATATCTCGGACGGAAAGATCACCAGATACAAGGTCAGGATGAAGATAACCTTTGTCCTGAATGATTAGGATTCATTCGAGGTTCATGCGGGGAGCGTCAGAAGTGCAGGCGTTCCTGGAACGGTCCATAGGCCGCTCTAATAATTAATAACACGTGGCTTCTCCGCATGGTGAGGCCATTAACGAAGCGTAGGAGGAAAGAAAATGGGACTCTTTGACAAAATGTTTGGGCGGGGCGCGACGGCTGCGGAAGGGCAAGCCGACGCACAGAAACGATTCAACGAGCTGAAGACGAAGTATCAGTCAGTCCTCAATACGATCGAACGAGAAGACGTCAGACTGGTAAACCTGCACGTTGAAGGCGACAAGCTGTTCATCAGGGGTTCGGCGCCATCGGAGGACGTGAAAAACAAAGTTTGGGAGCAGATCAAATTGGTCGACGCCAACAACGCAAACGATTTGACTGCCGACATCACGGTTGACGCCGGACGTGCTGCAGCTGCGGCAGCTGGTGGTGGAGCGGGCGAAGGTGGTCAACGCTATACGGTGAAGGCCGGCGATACCTTGTCGAAGATCAGCAAACAGTTTTACGGAGATGCGAATGAATACATGCGTATCTTTTATGCCAACAAGGATAAATTGAAAGATCCTGACAAGATCCAAGTGGGCCAGGAGCTGAACGTACCGTCGGGCGACTAGAACGTAAATTATACGCCGAAGGCGTTCGCTAATTTCAGCCCAGGGTTTGCTCTGAAACCCTGGGTGAGGAATAGGTTGATACATTCTTGGAACCCCGACTCAGTCGGGGTTGCAAACGGCGTCTTGAATCACCCGGCTTTGGACGCAATCCCGATGAATCGGGATTGCGTCCTTCGTTTTTAAAGGACCGTTAACTCAGGGTTGCCCAAGCGCAACCCTGGGCTGAAATTAGCGAACGCCTTCGGCGTTGAAACCAAGTGCAATCCACCCCCATTTAGCCTCATCTGACATACCTTAAAAACAGTTGAACTTCCCAGTTGGAACGATATGATTACGGGTTTTACTGCACTGTTTTCGTAAAGGAGCCAGCTTGCGTCAATATCTTCTACTAATAACGGCGCTATTCGCGTTGGGATGTCAGAGCAATAATCAACCTGTTACCTCGGCCCCGTCGTCCGCATCGCCTAATGGATCACAAACATCTTCACCAACTGGCGATCAGCTCGCGACAAATCTCAAAGCGATTATCGATCGGGCTGGCGGTAATTCCGCCGCAACGGTAATTCACGTTGAGACTGGCCGGATCACGTCGATTAATGGTTCAGCAAAGCTCCCGCTCTACAGTGTCTTCAAGTTACCGCTGGCGGTTGCCGTACTCAAAGACGTCGAGGAGAAACGCCTGCAAATAGATCAACAGGTTCACGTGACACCGTCGGACATTGTTCAGGGTGCGCCCTCTAACACCGCCATGTGGCGGGAGCCAGTGGACCGCACAGTGGCTCAACTAATCGACGTGTCGATCGCGCTCAGTGACAACACCTCAACAGATAAGCTTCTCCATCTCGCCGGTGGTCCAGAGGCAGTGACCCGCCGCCTGCGCGCGCTGGGTTTTAACGAAATCGAGATTCAAACCACCATCCGCGATTTCGCCGCGACTCTTAAGAATCACAACACAGGGTCATCCAACGACCTGGCGAAGCTCCTGATGCGCGTGCAAAAAGGCGAGTTGCTGCAGCCTGCACAACAGGAACTGCTGATCGGTTTTATGCGGGGAGCAACGACGGGAACGCGCCGCATTCGGGGGAATCTGCCGGCCGGTACAATTGTCGGTGACAAAACGGGCTCAGGTGAGACCAATAAAACAACCGGGACGCCTAATGCCACTAATGACGTTGGCTTGATCACGCTGCCTGATGGCAGTCATCTGGCGATAGCAGTTTTGATAAGCGGTTCGAAGTTATACGACGTGGAGCAGGAGAAGGTGATCGCGGACGTTGGCCGCGCAGCCTACGACGCGTTCGCGAAGTAGATTTATTCCCCCTCTCCCATTGGGGTTCGAGTGCGATCCACGAAATACACGACGCGAATTACACGAACAACGCTAATCAATATCTGCGACACGATTTCGTCATAGTTTAGTAGTTCTATTCGCGTCTGACCCCACTTAGTCACTCAAATCCCCGGCACACCTTTCCAATCCGCCCGCGAGCGATTCCAGGCGGGCTTTGGTTTTTTCACAGGAGGGAACAGTGAAGAATTTCAAACTCGTAACCTTGATTGCAGTAGGGGGGCTGTTGCTGGCTGCCTGCACCCCAACCAACACCAACACAAATACGAATGCCAATTTGAATGCGAACGCGAATGCCAACAGGAACGCCAACGCTAATCTAAACGCCAACAGAAGAGGTCGCGCGGTAAACGCTAACATAACGCGCGAAGAATATGACCGTGATAAAGACTCGTTTGCCAACGACGCACGCGAGCTTGGTCGCACTATTGGCACGGGGGCAAATGACGGATGGCTTTGGACCAAGACACGCGCCTTGTTAGCCGCAGCTGAAGACCTGCGCGATTCAACCATCAATGTCGATGTTGATAACGCCGTGGTAACTCTTACAGGTACGGTAGCATCGGCAGCGCAAAAAGCGAGCGCCGAAAAGGTGGCAAAATCGGTAGAAGGCGTCGCGAGTGTTAAGAATAACTTGACGGTTCAGCCTGCGACTTAAGAGAGGAATGTCAGAGGTCAGAGATCGAAGTCAAACGCTAAACTTTTGTAGCCATAAATCTGGACCTGACCTCTGACTTTGAACTCGGACTTCTATTTCAAGGTGTTTTCGTGTTAGCACGCACTCGATCGAGACTCTCTTTGTATTCCGTCGTGTCTGGATCGAGGCGCAGTGCTTCGGCATATTCTTTGGCTGCCTCTGCCAACCTGTTTTGCCCTTCCAACGTTGCACCCAAGCGGTGTCGTTCGTAGGAGAAAAACGGATAGATTCTTATTATCTTTCGAATAAGCGCTTCCGCCTGCTTATACTCCGCCTCCGCCTCGACTAGCTTGTTCTGTTTTGCCAGAACCACGGCGAGTTCAAAGGGAATGGGAGAGGAATAAGGGGTGGCAAGCCCCAGCCGGTACTGCGCCTCAGCTTCCGCCCATCTTCCCTGCCGCTTTAGATAGTCTCCGAAAGCGTTGTAGGCATACTGATAGCTTTGAATGCGGATGGCTTCTCGAAAAGCTGCTTCGGCTTCAGCGTGCTTGTTTTGCTTTTCTAGATACTTTCCGAGGTTTAGGTAGTGCACATAGGAAGACGACGGATTGGACTCACGCCGAATAGCTTCTCGTTCCATCGCTTCGGCTTCGGCAAAACGTTTCTGAGAGTCAAAGAAAACGGCAGCAAGGCTGTAGCTGTTCCCCTTCGGAATTTGCTGTAAGAACGCTTTCATCTCGGCCTCGGCCTCTGGGAGTTTGCCTTTTTTAACCAGAACTTGCGCGATATTGAATGCGTGTCCTCCGTCGTTTGGCTCGAGCTTGCGAGCGATACGGAAAGCAGCTTCCGCCTCATCGAATTTCTGCTGATTCCGGAGCGTTGTTCCCAAATAGGAAAAGTTGCGGCCCACAGTAGGAGCCAGCTTCGTGGCTTCTGCATAAACTAACTCAGCTTCGGCGAACTTCCTTTGGTAGCTAAGAAGGTTTCCCAGCATCCAGTAACCAAACTCCTCGGGTTTGTTTTTGAGAAATGCTTTCCAGTCATCCTCGGCCTCTTGGAACTTTTGCTGCGCCAGCAAAGTTTCAACCACTTTACTTTGGTTCCCCGTGGTCGGTTCCAGACGAACCGCTTCTCTATAGGCGATTTCGGCCTCCGGCCATTTATCCAACGACTCGAAAAAGCTTCCCAGCTTTTGATAGTTGGTAGCCGTCGTCTCCCGCCTTATTAATGCGCGTAATTCTGTTTCGGCTTCGCCATGTTTCTTCTGTTCCTTGAGAGCTTTCAACAATTCGCCAAGATTATTTGAGACGTTCCAGGGCGCAGGTTCTATACGCATAGACTCGCGGAAAGCCGCCTCCGCCTCAGCCCAACGTTTGTTTTTGGAATAGAACCCACCGAGAGAAAAATACGCAGCAGCGCCAGGTTTCCGAGCAGCGAAACGTTTCAACTCAGCTTCTGCTTCTGCGGTTTTCCTTTGCTCCTCAAGCGTCTGGACGAGGTAGTTGAGCTTGTCTAAGTCGTCCGGAGCCAGCTTGAGCGCCTCACGGTATTGAACCTCGGCGTCAGCCCATCGTTTCTGCTCTGTTAAGTGAAGCCCGAAGAAAAAGTGCGCGTATTCGGGTTTTCGTTTGATGTAGGCCTTCCATTCGTTATCGCTGTCTTTGACTCTGTTCTGCTTTGCAAGAACACGCGCGAGGTCACTCAGTGTTGAGAAATCGTCCGGATCATGACTAAGGGCGGTGCGGTAAGCCGCTTCCGCTTCAGTCAAACGATTTTGGGAAACGAAGAACCTGCCGAGCTGTGAATGGGCCTGTCTGGCACCTGATCCGCCTTTCGCAGTGTTGACCCGGACGATCTCTCTCAACAATGCCTCTGCTTCTGCGTGACGATTTTGATTGGTATAGATTGAAACCAGTTCGGTTGACGAGGTGCTATAGGGATAATAATTCCCAACACGAACAGCCTCCCGAAACGTATTTTCAGCTTCACTCAACCGCCCGTGTTCCTTGTAGAAAGCCGCGAGGTAATAATGCGGCGACTCGCTATTCGGGTTTTGGCGCACAGCCTCCTTAAGTTCGACTTCTTTGTGCCGGACCGCTTCTCGTCTCTCTTCAGCCTCACCGGGTTTCCCCGCATTCCTTAAAGTGTTGGCGAGATTGGTGTGGTAAACGGAGTTTGGACTGAAGAATAAAGCCGTTCTAAATTCAGTCTCTGCGGCCGCATAGTTTTTGCCCGTGTAAAACTCGACGCCTTTCTGGTTGTGGGTTTCGGCCGCGGCGGCCAGTGCGGAAGCGCTTGCCCGCCGTCGTGCCAGTTCCACAAATTGACCCTTCGGATACTTCTCCAAATAGGAAATAAAGTCCTGCGGTTCGCTGCTGCCCTTAATCGTCTCCCAGTAACTCAATTCAAACGTTGCGGCGTCTGCAGTTCGAGGTGCGGCCGCCTCAGTATTAACGGGCCTGCCGACTTCAGCGACTTCAGCACTGTTGGCGCCGCGTGGAGTGAAGTAGAAAGAACCCGTCAGCGATGAAGCTTCCCAGGGCACTTGCTTGTTGCCTGTCCGATTCATCACCTCGCGTCGCACTTGCATGAACATCTCCGTGGCAGTCAATCCAGGACTGCGCATCGCCTTCAACAACTCAGACGTGTACAAGCCATTTTCGCCCGCGCCATCAGCCGCCACTCGACCGGGCGCTGTTGCGTAGGCAATTAAGGTCCCGGTAGGTGCGTCCACCTGCGCGAGTCCATCACTCGCTGAACGAAAACTTCGTGCGAATGGATTGTTGCGGCAGGCATCAAGGATCACGATGTTCAAATGGTTCTGCGCATCATCCATGTAACTAAGAACGAGATTTACGTCGACGCCTGAATCCTCAACGTCAGCTTCGCTTTGGATATCGGCATCGACCGGGATCATGTAATTGTGCCCACGCGCCTGCACGCCGTGCCCCGCGAAATAAAACAAGCCATGGCCGCCGCCTTTGAGCCGCTGCCCGAATTCCCGAATTAGCCGTTTCATCTCGCGTTGGCTGAGATTTACGCCTGAAGAAACTTCAAAGCCCAACGCCTTCAAAGCCGCAGCCATATCACGAGCGTCGTTCGCAGGGTTCTTCAAAGCCGGAGCAGTCGCATACGTGCTGTTGCCCATCACCAGAGCGATCCGCTTGGTCGCATCGCCGGCGGAACCCGTTTGCATTAATTGCCGGCCCGGTTCCTGAGCATGGGCCTCAGTTAAAGCAAATAAGAAGATCCCGGCAAACAACGTTGCGATTAGCTTTGTTTTCACTGAACGGACTGAGTACGAGAGGGAAGGGGGCATCACCGATCTCCTGGAACTAAGGTGAGTGGTCGTCCGCAGGTGGCGGACGGCCGAGTGATCTAGCCGGTGGGCGCGCGAAAGCGGTAAGACAAGCCCGACCGGATTGCGCTGAACGGCGCGGATTGTACCGAACTTTGCCGCGCTTTGGGAGGGATTATAGGAGTCGACTAATGGAGGTTAGTTAACCTGGGGTTCGTGTGTTTTCGTGTGTTTCGTGCAATTCGTGGATCTTTTCTTTAGACAGCATAAGAACGATCCACGAATTGCACGAAACACACGAAATAACACGAAACGTGTTGAACCTCGCCTAAGAGGCAGCCGAAAGTTAGCTAGTAAGTCCCTTCCGTCGACCTTCCAAACCCCTCTTTTCGTCCGATTTTGCCCAATTTTCCCACCTCAAGAATTCCTCAACCGCCCTGACTAAGATTCAAGCTGCCACAAGTCTTGTTGGGAAGGAACGCACGCGATGTCGAACCAACGACAGTTTCGAGTTAGGTTGTTTTGCTTGATATGCCTGGTTGCCCTGGGCGTCGGATTGGTGTCTTACGCTTCAAAATCGGCTGCCCAAATCGGCTCGGCCGGAACCATCTGGCGCGACATTAATCCGGCTAACTTGTTGCCCGGCGGAACGCGCATTATCAAACCGCGCCGGTACCGTACCGTGGCCCTCGATCCCGTCGCTATTCGTGGCGTGTTGTCGAAAGCGCCGATGGAATTTTCCCTCGCCGCAAAGAACGGTGGCCGGGTTGAGATCAGTTTACCGAAACCTGATGGCACCTTCGCTCGGTTCATGGCGGAAGAGTCGCCGATTATGGAACCCGGGCTAGCGGCAAAGTTCCCTTCGATCAAAACCTACCGTGCACAGGGCGTCGATGACCCGGCAGCGTCTGCTCGTTTTGGAATTACACCCTATGGCTTTCATGCAATCGTCTTGTCGCCTTCAGGCGCCTATTACATTGATCCATACCGGCGCGGCGATGCTGTAAATCACATCAGCTATTTCAAGACTGACTACGCGCGCACCGATACGCACGCGTTTGAATGTCTGGTCCACTTGCCGGATGCGAAGGGCACACAGTCGCTGAGTGTCGAAAGTGCATCAGCGACCCGGCCCCACGGAGACGTGCTTCGGACTTATCGATTGGCGCTGGCTTCTACGTTTGAGTACTCCGATTTCCACAGCGACGCCGCTCCACTCCCGGACAAGGCCGAAGTAATGGCGCAAGGAATTATTCCTGCCGTTAACCGCGTCACCGGAATCTATGAGCGTGAAGTCTCCGTTCACCTGACGTTGGTTGCTAACAACGATCTCATCATCTTCAACACCCCGGCTGATCCATATGTTAACGACCAGGGCATTACCATGCTGGCAACTAATCAGGCGACGGTTGATGCCATTATCGGACCACTTAATTACGACATCGGTCACGTGGCCTCGACCGGCGGTGGCGGCGTCGCGTTTCTTGGCGTCGTTTGCAGTGTGCAGAAAGCTGGCGGCGTCACAGGTTTGCCGCAGCCAACGGGAGATCCGTATTACGTCGATTATGTAGCGCACGAGATGGGCCACCAGTTTGGCGGGAACCACACGTTTAATGGCAACGTCAGCAACTGTGCTGGTGGTAACCAAAACGCGACAACCGCTTATGAGGTGGGTAGCGGATCTACGATCCAGGCTTATGCCGGGATTTGTGCTCCCCAGAATCTACAGCCTAACAGCGATCCATATTTCCACGGCGCCAGCTACGACGAGATTTTGGACCACATCACCGGAAGCGCAGACAGCTGTGCCGCTAAGACACCCACCGGCAACAACGCCCCGACGGTGGAAGCCGGGGTCGACTACAACATCCCTGCTCGCACGCCTTTCACGCTGACCGCGTCAGGAAGCGATCCGGATGGCGACTCGCTCACTTTTGGTTGGGAAGAATTTGACCTGGGACCGCCGCACGATGGTCGCAGTGACAACGGCAGCTCCGCGATCTTCCGATCGTTTAATCCGACGGTCAGTCCCGCTCGCACATTTCCAAAACAGAGTGACTTGCTCAACAACGTCACGACTTACGGCGAATTGCTGCCCACCACAACGCGTGTAATGACTTTCCGCGTGACGGCGCGCGACAACCGCGCTGGCGGAGGCGGCGTTGAATACGATTCGATGAAGGTGCACGTTAACTCGAGCGCCGGCCCGTTCGCTGTTACGTCCCCCAATGGCAACGAATGGTGGACCTCCGGTTCAACCAAAACGATAACGTGGGATGTCGCGAATACCGATCAAGCACCAATCAACGCAACCTACGTTGATATTCATCTCTCAACAGACGGTGGCCAAACGTTTCCCATCGTATTAGCGAGTGCAGTGCCCAACGACGGCTCGCACGACATCGCCGTCCCGGCAGTATCAACTGCCGACGCACGCATACGGATCTCGGCGAGCGGCAACATTTTCTTTGACCTTTCAAACGCGGACTTCTTTATCGACCCGCCACAGCAAGCGCCGGTTGCGGTTAACGACATAGCGGCAGCGCCCTTCCAGACCTCAGGGTTCCTTCCGGTGCTGCGCAATGATAGTGACGTAGACGGTCCGACTCTTTCGATCGTTTCGGTGCAGTCGCCGACAAATAAGGGCGGCACCGCAGTGGTCCACGATAATGGAACGCCGGATAACACCGCCGACGACGGAATTTTCTACAGCACACCACCGCAATTCTCGGGGGCGGATCAGTTTACTTACACCATCAGCGACGGTCAGTTGACTTCCACCGCTCAGGTCACTGTTTCGATCACGCCTTTCTGCGCGCTCGAACCAACCGGTTCGTTCGTCGCCGATTTCGAGACCGACAACAATGGGTTCACCGTGTTGACGCCGGGCAATCCTTCGGGGAGTCGGCCATGGAGCCGGACGCCGGATGCCAAAGCACACAGTCCTGCAAATTCATTTTTCACTGAAGCGATCTCAGCCCAACTGGCAGTGAAGGACGACCGGTTGGTTTCGCCGCCGCAGCTCATCAGTTCAACTACCCGGCTGCATTTTTGGCACCGGTTTGATCTGGAGGTTGATTGGGACGGTGGAGTGCTTGAAGTTTCCACCAACGGTGGCGCTAGCTACGTCGACGTCACCGCGGCGGGAGGTGCGTTCGTCAAAGGCGGCTACACCCGGATCATGGGCAATGGCCCACTCGCTTCACGTGGGGCCTGGACCGGACGTTCGCCCGGCATGATTAACGGCGCCCTCGATATGAATGAGGTCGAAGTTGACTTGGCAGCGCTGGCTGGAACGACCGCGATATTCCGCTGGCGTTTGCGCACCGACGATCTGACGGCTGATGAGACGCTTGGTTGGTGGGTAGATGATATTCAGTTCACCAATCTACTCGTCGCGCCACCGTGCAATGAGCCGCCCTATGCTTTCGGACAAACGGTATCAACCAGTGAAGATTCGGCAACCACCATTACGTTGACTTCGGCAGACGACGGCGATTCGCCGGTTACGTATTCGGTGCAGAGCGGGCCGAGCCACGGTACGCTAAGTGGCACGGCGCCCAATCTGACTTACACGCCGGCGGCAAACTTCAACGGCAGTGACAGCTTTACGTTCAAGGCCGATGACGGTGCGAACCCCTCAAACGTAGCCACGGTGGCCATCAACGTCGCATCGGTAAACGACGCGCCGAACGCGGTCGTAACGGCTAATCCGCAATCAGGGGAAGCTCCACTCAACGTCACGTTGGACGCCTCGGCTTCAGCTGATGTCGATGGCGATGCCATCCAGTCGTACACGTTTAAGTTTGGAGATGGAACGCCCGATGTTACGCAAAGCGGGGCGACCTTGTCGCATGTCTACTCCTCAGCCGGAACTTACACTGCTTCTGTGGTAGTCACCGATGTAAATGGCGCTGCCAGCCTCAACGCGGCGACCGCCACGATACAGGTAAGGGAAGGGGCAAATGTAGAAACCATCGAGGACAACGACCCGCGAATCGCGTACTCAACTGCGTGGCATTTGGAAAACTATGGACCATCGAGTGCGGGTCACTTCCGTTATCACACCGGAAAGGCGCCCGACCATTCCGTAAAGCTGAGTTTCTTTGTGCCTGCGGGCAAGGCCGGCTCGATAACTTACTACTTCGCACGAAGTAAAAACGGCGCCACTGCTGACCTGTATCTTGATGGTGTGAAGAACACCACGGTAAATTACAAGAGCTCCAGTGGCTCAACCAAGGCTCCACAAATTAGCGACTCGATCAGTCTGTCTTTTGAAAATCTGCAACCAGGCGCTCACACGATTGAGTTGAACAATCTCGACGGCGTGGTCTATCTCGATCGGTTTGTTCTGCGAACCGTGGCGACCGGGGACCCGGCTCCAGCAGGATCTGGTCCTGAATCCGGCTCAACGGCGATGCCGTCTGCAGGACCAGGTGAGACGACAAGCCAGTCGAGCAGCGCCGGAGGTGGTAACTCCTCCAGCACTACTTATCAGGCGCCGGCGAATTCGGAATCGATGTCTATCTTTACGGAATCGAGCGTGAACCTGCCTTACCAGCTTGTTTTGATCAGTCCTCAAGGGCTGACGCTGAAGACCGTAAATGCGTCGAACGGCATGGCGACTATCGAGCAGCCGCTTACACAGGGAGGCGCTTACGTAATCAAAGTTGTGAACCTGAACATCGGGCCGTTGCAATTCACAACTACCGTGACGCCGCAAACCAGGCGGTAAGATTTAAAGGCGATCCACGAAATACACGAATAACACGAAACAGTTGATCGGTTTCGTGTAATTCGTGTATTTCGTGTGTTTCGTGGATGGTTTTGTGCCTGCCGGGTTCTCGATTTTGAACTTCCTCTGCTATCTTTACGTTTAATCTTTTCTAATTCGCGCGGTTCTTAAAACTACAAATGGCGGCTACAGAAACTACCCTCGAATCTAACGTCACAAAATCGCAAGCAGCGCTGGATGCATGGGTCCGCGAAGTAATTCAGTGGCACTTCGATCCCGCCACCGGCTCTCCATTTTGGCTCGACTTCGCCGCCAACCTGGATTGGGATCCCCGTGCCGAGATCCAAACTTACGAAGATCTCGGACGCTTTGGTTACTTTCAGGACGAATGGCTGCGCGAAGGCGACGTGCGTCGCTGGGTACCGAAAGGCTACGCGAATCGTCCGGTCTATACCTTCGAAACGGGCGGTAGCACGGGAGTGCCGAAGTCGCGCATAAACATCGAAGATTTCCGTCTCGACTACGAAGCGTTCAGCGACACACTGCCGGACGAGTTTTTTCCAAAGGGAGCAGATTGGCTCTCGTTAGGGCCAACCGGACCGCGCCGCCTGCGCCTGGCTGTAGAACATCTCGCCCAGTACCGCGGCGGCATTTGCTTCATGGTCGATCTCGATCCGCGTTGGGTGATCAAGCTGCTGAAGATGGGCCAGCCAAAAATGGCCGAAGAGTACAAGCAACACGTGATAGAACAGGGACTCACGCAGTTACGCGCACACGACATTCACTGTTTGTTTACCACACCCAAGTTGCTCGAAGCTCTCTGCGAGAAAGTTTCACTGAAGAAAATGGGCGTTACCGGGGTGTTTTGCGGTGGAACTGAAATGACGCCGCAGTTTCACCGGTTCGCGGTGGAAGAGTTGTTGGAAGGCGCCTACTTTGCGCCGACCTACGGCAACACATTGATGGGGTTGGCCGTGCACAAACCGCGCGTGGAGGAGGACAACTACGCAATCATCTACTATCCGCCTCATCCGCGCGCGATGATCGAAGTGGTGAATCCGGAACAACCGGACAATCTGGTTGGTTATGGCGAAACAGGGCGTGTTCGTCTGACGACGCTGACGAAGGAATTCTTCATGCCGCGGTTCCTTGAGCGCGACGAAGCCGAAAGGGAACCGCCGTGTGATTTATATCCCTGGGATGGCGTGCGCAACGTCAGGCCGTTTTCGAAACTGAACGCGTCCGTTGTCGAAGGCGTTTACTAGATGTCAGAGGTCAGATGTCAGAGGTCAGAGGTCAGATGTCGGATGTCAGATGTCAGATGTCGGATGTCAGATGTCAGATGTCGCAGGTCGGAGGTCGGAGGTCGGGGGTCAGAACTGAGATG
Organism: Pyrinomonadaceae bacterium; assembly: GCA_035273385.1. Lineage (GTDB taxonomy): Bacteria > Acidobacteriota > Blastocatellia > Pyrinomonadales > Pyrinomonadaceae > PSRF01. The sequence goes on from DATEPE010000031.1 coordinate 40,498, forward strand.
TCTGCGATGGGCCGGTCTGATCTGACATCTGACCTCTGACCTCTGACATCTGACATCTGACCTCTGACATCTGACCTCCGACATCTGACATCTGACATCTGACATCTGACATCTGACATCTGACATCTGACCTCCGACATCTAGATCACTATGCTTCATATTCCGATACTCCGAAAAGGCGAGCCGTACAAGAGCCTGGATGTTGCTCGTGTGAGTCATCATCAAACGGGTGAGCCGTTTGTTGAGATTAGCCAGGCAAACGTGGGTCTGATTCGACGGGACTTGCGAGATCAGCAGACAGGCCGCGAAAAGCTTGCCGCGTTTTCGACCGCAGAATTTGTCGCAATGTGCGAACGCGCTGCGGATTTCTTTGCAAACGACGAACTTCCTCTCGGCGATTCATCTCAATCAACTGAGGACTACGTTGCTCAGGTTTCCGCCACGACTGGATTGCCTCACGTACTCGCGCGCAGGAACATGCAGAAGATTCGTACCATGTTCGCCGAGATGCGCAACGTCCTGAATGGATTGACGCGAAACCTCGATTGGGAGGTACTCGACCGCGGGTTTGGAGAAGTCAACGGGCATCAGCTCAGCTTTTTCCCGCGAGGTGATTCGTTGGGCGTAGTTCTCCCCAACAATTCGCCGGGTGTGCATTCACTGTGGATTCCGGCTATCCCACTGAAGATGCCGCTGGTGCTGAAACCAGGTAGTGCCGAACCCTGGACGCCTTATCGCATCATCCAGGCGTTGATTCGAGCCGGGGTGCCACGTGAAGTCTTTAGCTTTTACCCGGCGGATCATGCGGGCGGCGCGGAGATCTTAAGGAGCACGGGCCGCGGCATGGTATTCGGCGACGCTTCGACTACAAATACATGGCAGACCGACTCGCGCATCGAAATTCATGGACCCGGGTATAGCAAAGTTGTTATCGGCGACGATTGCATCGACGACTGGGAAGAGTATCTCGACGTCATGGTTGCTTCAGTCGTGGACAACGGCGGCCGCTCATGTGTCAACGCGTCTGGCATCTGGGTAACCAGACACGCTGAAGAGATCGCGGAAGCACTGGCTACGCGGCTCGCCAAGGTTATGCCTCGCGCGGCGGATGCAGATGATGCGCAACTGGCACCGTTCGTTGATCCAAACGTAGCTTCACGCATCTCGGGCATGATTGATCAGGGATTGACGGAACCGGGCGTTCGCGACGTGACCGCTTCGCATCGATCCGGGGATCGCCTGGCAAAGTGGAATGGCTGTTCGTATCTCTTGCCCACGGTGGTGCTGGTGGAGAATTCGGAACACCCGATGGCTAACAAAGAATTTATGTTCCCCTTCGCCAGCGTGGTCCAGGTAAAGCCCGAAGAGATACCCGCTGCGCTTGGCCCCAGTCTGGTAGTTACTGCCATCACGTCCGATCCGAAGCTGATCTCACGCCTTGTGTCGGCGTCGAATGTTGATCGACTCAACATCGGACCGGTGTCAACCAACCAGATCAGTTGGGACCAACCGCATGAAGGGAATCTTTTCGATCACCTCTATGCGCGCCGCGCGTTTCAGCGCGCCATCGCTTTCTAATTTGTTGTGAAGATCCTCTACCTAACCGGCGGAGCTGGCCAGATGTACTGCGGCAGTTGTCTGCGCGACAACGCTCTGGCCAGTGAGTTGATCCGGAAGGGCCACGACGTAATTCTTCTCCCCATCTACACTCCAACACGCACCGACGAACCCAACGTCAGCAATGAAAAAGTATTCTTTGGCGGCATCAGCGTTTACCTCGAGCAATATGTCCCGATGTTCCGCAGCTCACCGCGCTGGCTCGATCGGGTGTGGGATTCCAAACCGATGCTGGCTTTGGCTTCGAAGCGTTCAATCTCCACCAGCCCGAAAATGCTTGGTGAGATGACAGTTTCGATGTTGAAGGGTGAAGATGGATTTCAACGAAAAGAGATAGAAAAACTGACGGAGTGGGCACGGCACGAAACTCCGCCCGACGTAGTGAGTCTTCCTTATTCACTGCTGATCTCTCTGGCAAAACCAATTAAGGCTGCATTGGGACGGCCTGTTTGTTGCACGCTGCAGGGAGAGGATTTGTTTCTTGACGGTTTGCAGGAACCGTATCGATCGCAGTCGTTGGAGTTGATCAAAGAGAATGTGAAGCACGTGGACGCATTTATTTCCGTAAGTGAGTTCTATGCCGATTTCGTCCCTGACTACCTGGGAATTCCACCAGAAAAGATTCACGTGGTGCCGCTGGGGATCAACTTGCAGGGATACGAAATGCGGCGACGTGATCCGTCGAGACCGTTCACGATCGGTTTCTTTGCCCGGATTGCGCCGGAGAAAGGCTTACATGTGTTGGCGCAGGCTTATAAGGAGCTACGCACGAAGGGTTTAATTCCCGAAGCGCGACTAGAGGCGGCCGGCTACATAGCTCCGGAACATACCGGCTACCTAAGTGATATTGAATTCGGGTTGAAAGATGCGGGCCTGGGCGGTGAGTTTCAGTACCACGGGACTGTGGACCGCGAGCAGAAGATCAAGTTCCTTCGATCGCTCGATGTGCTTTCGGTCCCGGCAACTTACGACGAACCCAAAGGGATCTTTTTGTTAGAAGCGATGGCGTGTGGTGTTCCAGTGGTTCAACCTCGACGTGGTGGTTTTACTGAAGTTGTTGAGAAGACTGGCGGCGGTTTGCTGGTTGAACCTGACAGCGTAGAAGCTTTGGTTGAAGGCCTCGCGAGAGTTTTCAGAGAACCTGAACTAGGCGAGGCGCTGGGTAAGAGTGGTTCCGAAAAAGTTCGTGAGCACTACAACGTTTCACTGATGGCTGATCGCGCACTCGAGGTTTATCAGAGTATTTCGTGATGTTTCGTGAACTGCTTTTACAAACCAACGAATAAACGCGATCCCACGAATTACACGAAATACTTTTTTGGAGGGTACTGTTGCTGAAGGTTGAAAATGTTTCCAAGGAGTATCCGACTCCGAGAGGTCCGCTACGAATCGTCTCAGACGTTTCGCTATCGCTGTCTCCAGGAGACGCTGTCTCAATCATGGGCCCGTCAGGCAGCGGTAAAAGCACGCTGCTCTACATGATGGGCGGACTGGAACCTCCCACCAGCGGCACAGTTACTCTCGACGGACAAAACCCTTTTCAACTGAAAGAACACGAGCTGGCTGCGTTTCGCAACCAGCAAATTGGATTCATCTTTCAAGACCATTGTCTGCTTCCCCAGTGCTCAGTCCTGGAAAATGTCTTGACGCCGACGCTCGTATCCACAAACGGTGGCGATCGCACTCAAAGCGCACGCACTTTGATCAATGCTGTGGGATTAACGGAGCGCCTGGAACATCGTCCCGCAGAACTCTCTGGTGGTGAGAAGCAACGCGTTGCCCTGGCCCGCGCACTAATCATGCAACCCAAGCTGGTTCTCTGTGATGAGCCGACCGGAAACCTCGATCACAAGTCGGCGAACGTGGTCGCCTCGCTCTTGTTAGATCTACATCGCCAGCAGAAAAATATTTTGGTGGTCGTGACCCACAACGCCGAATTGGCTGCTCAGTTTCCCCTTCGTTACGAATTGACGGACCACGAACTTCGCCGGCTCTAATGCGCACACGGCAACTTCTTAAACGCAACCTGGTTTACTACTGGCGCACGAACATCGCCGTGATTCTCGGCGTGGCGGCTGCCGTTGCGGTTTTGTCTGGCGCGTTGCTGGTTGGCGATTCGGTGCGGGGCAGTTTGCGGGACCTGTTTCTTCAGCGGTTGGGCCGAACAGAGCAGGTGTTGACCGCGACCGGGTTTTTTCGGGAGCGGCTTTCAGATGAGATCGATGCAGTCGCCAGCATCGGGCGAGGATTTACCCACGCAGCTCCCTTGATCGAAATCGAAGGAAGCATTAGTAATGACGCGAATAAAACGCGGGCGGGCGGCGTGCGCGTGTATGGGATAGACGACAGATTTAAAGACTTCCATTTCCGTGAACTGCGGACCCCGCAGAATCGCGAAGTCCTGATCAGCGACAGTCTGGCGCAGGAATTAGGAGCGAGACCGGGCGAATCGATTCTGGTCCAGTTCGAAAAGCCTTCCGACGTTCCTATTGAATCGCTATATGGTCAGAAAGATGATCTATCCCGAACCTTGCGCCTAACGATAACCGAGACGTTGTCTCCCGACCAGCTCGGTGAGTTCTCCACCAGGCCGCAACAAACGTCCGTTCGTGCAGTGTTCGTCCCGCTTGAGCTTTTGCAGCGAGAGCTCGACCAGCCAGACAAGGTCAATACCATTCTCTTCGCGCGCGTGAAGGATAGCGGCGGCTTTTCTGATGAAGAGAGAACGGCGGCGATCGAGCAGGTTTTGAGAGAGAAGGTCAGTTTTGAGGATTACAACATCAAAGTGCGTCCGCTGGACCAGCAGCGAGGCATTTCCTTAGAGCGCTCCAGCACGCTGATTGACGATGCGTTGGCGAAGGCAGCTAGGGACGTTGCCAAAGACGTAAATCTCCAAACGGTTCCTGTTCTTTCTTACGTCGCCAATGGCATAAATGCCGGCGGACGAACGATTCCGTACTCGCTCGTTACAGCCATCGACGATCCGACGTTTGAATCTCTCAAAACCAACACGATTCAGGACGCTTCAGGGAAGACACCAATCATCCTCAACGAGTGGGCCGCACGCGACCTGAATGCAAAACTGGGCGACGCAGTTTCGCTCGAGTATTACGTTTGGCACGAGGACGGAAAGCTGGAGACGAAACAGGCCGAGTTTCAGCTCGCAGCGGTTGTGCCGATTTCCGGACTTGCAGCAGATAGAGATCTGGTGCCGGAGTATCCGGGTATCAGCGAGTCGCCCAGTATGTCGGATTGGGATCCGCCTTTTCCGGTTGATCTCAAACGTATTCGCCAACAAGACGAAGACTATTGGGACCAGTATAAGACGACGCCGAAAGCGTTTCTTCCTTTAAGCGCTGGTCAACAGCTTTGGCAATCGCGTTATGGCAAGCTCACGTCAATTCGTGTGATGCCAGGCGAAGTACCAGTGGACCAGGCGGCACTTCAGTTTCAAGAAAAACTACGTAGCTCGTTAACGGCGGCAGCGATGGGAATGTCCGTCCTGCCCGTTCGCGCTGAAGGATTAGCTGCCTCGCAGGGCGCGACGGACTTTGGCGAGTACTTTCTCTATTTCAGTTTCTTCCTGGTGGTTTCCGCGTTAATGCTGGCTGCCTTGTTTTTCAAACTAGGCGTCGAACAAAGGCTACGCGAAATTGGTTTGTTACAGGCGATAGGTTTCCCGGCAAAGAAGATCCGTACTTTGTTTTTGATCGAGGGAGCTTTGCTGGCTGTTATTGGTAGTCTTCTGGGTCTCGCCGGAGCAATCGGATACGCCTACTTGCTGATGCTGGGTCTGCGAACCTGGTGGGTGGATGCGGTAGGAACCACGATGCTGAAGCTGCACGTTTCTCCGCAGTCGCTATTTATCGGAGCACTTGGCGGGACTATCGCAGCGATCGTTTGCATCCTGTGGACATTGAAACGAGTCGGCCGCGCATCCTCCCGCAGTCTTTTGGCGGGCACGATGGAAACTCAAACAATCGCAAAGGCGAGACCTGCGCGCTTCTACATTGCGGTCGCGCTAACAGTACTCGGCATTCTTCTGCTGGTGCTGGCGGCGTTCAAAGTGATTGGACAACTGCCCGGTTTCTTCGGAGGCGGAACGCTGTTGCTCGTCGCGTTGTTATGCTTTCAATCGGTGTGGCTGCGACAAACACGACGTAAGCCGATCGAGGGAAATGGACTCTGGCCCGTCTTGCGACTGGGATTTCGCAACGCCACCTACCGGCCAGGACGCAGCGTCTTGTGCATTGCGCTGATAGCTTCTGCGACATTCATTATTGTTGCTGTAGATGCGTTCAGACGCGGCGAACAAGTATCACGTGACAACAACTCGGGCAGTGGAGGGTTTGAGCTGATGGCCGAGACGGTTGTGCCAGTGGTCCATAACCTCAACATCAGCGAAGGAAGGGAAGCGCTAAACCTGACGGGGACTGACGCGTTGACGAACGTCAACTTCGTTCAACTGCGCCTGAAGCCGGGCGACGACGCGAGTTGTTTGAACTTGTACCAGCCGCGCAATCCGCGCGTGCTCGGTGTCTCGGATGAGTTTGTAAACAGCGGCAGATTTGCGTTTCACAGTTCACTCGCTAACTCCGGCGAAGAGAACCAGAACCCGTGGTTGTTGCTTAATCGCGAGTTGGAGCCAGGAGTGGTGCCGGTAATTGCAGACGCGAATTCAATTAACTATGTATTGCACCTGAAACTGGGTGAAGAGTTGGTGTTGAATACCAATGCGGGATCGGTGCGTCTAAGAATCGTAGGCGCATTGGCCGACAGTATTTTTCAGAGTGAATTGGTGATGTCGGAAAGGAACTTCCTGCGTCTCTTCCCGGGCGAGGAAGGTTATCGATATTTTCTGGTGGATGCTGAGCAGTCTGAACCAGTGGCGCAGTTGCTCGAGGACCGTTTAGCAGACTTTGGTTTTGACGCAGTGACCACCGGCGACCGCCTGGCGAATTTTCATCGGGTCGAGAACACGTACCTTTCAACCTTCCAAATGTTGGGCGCACTCGGTCTGTTGCTGGGAACACTCGGCATGGCCGCCGTGCTGTTAAGGAATGTCCTGGAACGGCGAAGAGAGCTGGCGCTACTGCGGGCGTTTGGTTACAACTCGTCTCATTTCACGTTGATGGTGGTGGCAGAGAACGCTTTTCTGTTGTTGGCAGGGCTGGTCACGGGCGCCGTGTGCGCATTGCTGGCGATTGCTCCGGTCTTCATCGAACGGGGCGGCCGTTTGCCAAACATATCACTGGGAGTTCTGCTGCTGGCAGTATTAATATCTGGCTTGATAGCTTCATTACTTGCGACCTGGGCGGCGCTCAGATCGCCATTGATTCCGGCACTCCGAGCGGAATGATGGTAAGACTCGAGAAGGCCCGAAGGGCTGGCAGTAAATAGCCGCGGCCGTTAGGCCGTGGTTAAAAGTTAGAGTCGAGAGGGAGGCCCGAAGGGCCGGCAGTCACTGCTTGATGGATTGGTTCACGCTCCTTGAGGGGGTTTTCTGCCGGCCCTTCGGGCCTCCGCAATGTGTCCTGACCTGTTCCACGGCCTCACGGCCGTGGCTATTAACTGCTGGCCCTTCGGGCCTCGGCCTTGAATAATTCATAGAGGAATAACGTGATGAGCAAAGGATTGATGACATGGTTAGTTCTCCTGTTTGTTACAACCGCCGCGCGCGCTGAGAACTGGCCGCAGTGGCGTGGGCCAAACCTTAACGGCGTCAGCGCTGAGAAGAACCTGCCCGCAAAATGGACCACGGAAGAGAACGTGGCGTGGAAAGTTGCCATGCCCGGCTGGAGCGGTTCCACCCCCATCATCTGGCGCAATCATATTTTTGTTAGCGTCGCAGATGGCGACAACCTGTTTCTCTGGGCCATAGACAAAACCAAAGGAGAAGTGCTTTGGAAACGTCCATTAGGTGGCGGCAACGTCAAGATGCGAAAGCAGAACATGTCTTCGCCATCTCCTGTCACTGATGGCAAGAGCGTATACGTGATGACGGGCACCGGCGTTTTAAAGGGCTTCGACTTCGCAGGTAAGGAGCTGTGGACCCGCGACATACAGAAGGACTATGGCGAGTTTGGTTTGCAATGGGGTTATGCATCGTCGCCGCTGCTCTTTGAAGATTCGTTGTACGTTCAGGTGTTGCATGGCATGAAGACTGACGACGCCTCCTATGTGCTGCGCATTAACAAGGCCGACGGCAAAACTGTTTGGAAGGTTGAACGTCCCACTGAAGCGATACGGGAGTCGCCAGACGCTTACACCACGCCCGCGCTGCTGCGGTTTGGTAAATCAACAGAGATCGTAATAACGGGCGGCGACGTTGTGACCGGCCATGAACTGGCAAGCGGGAAAGAGTTGTGGCGCGCGAACGGTCTTAATCCTGACAACAATCCCGCTTACCGAATCGTGGCTTCTCCGGTGATCTTTGGCGACATCATTTATGCGCCCACCCGCGTCAAGCCTTTGCTGGCCTTGCGTGCGGGAGGACGCGGCGATATCACGTCGTCGCATGTGCTCTGGTCTAACGTGAATGGTCCCGATGTTCCGACGCCGGTCACCGATGGAAAATATTTCTACATGATCAACGATCGCGGGATCGTCTGGTGTCTCGATGCGAAAACCGGCAAAGAGATCTACGGGCCGCAGCGTATTGCGACGGGCACGTACAGCTCGTCACCTGTTTTGGCGGACGGAAAGATCTACATCACCAACGAGGAAGGTCTGACAACGGTAATCAAAGCCGGCCCGGTTTTTGAAGTCGTGGCTGAGAATCCATTGGCCGACTACACGCTCAGCTCGCCCGCGATTTCCGATGGCCAGATCTTCATTCGGACCGCGACGAATTTGTACGCTATTGGGAAACGCGCGACCGGTTGAGCAGCTAAGTTCTTAAAATGTACGGGATGCTTATAACTGGGACCGCGGGCGTCCCGCCCGCACTGTTCCCCTCCCTTTGGGAGGGGTTAGGGGAGGGCCTGCGGTGTACACATGAATTGTTTTTGGAGGAAGCGTCAACATTCATGTTATGCACTGGACCAGGTGGCACCCTGTGCCTTGACGCTACCTTCAGATATTCGAGGGGAGTATCGCTCTAGGCCCTCCCCTAACCCCTCCCAAGGGGAGGGGAACATTGCGGGCGGGACGCCCGCGGTCCGAGTAAATACGATCCGTGGTTCTTGCAAACAACTTAAACTGGGTACCGTACTTTTAGATCGCACTCGAAAGGTATTGAAATGAAAGAAGCCTTTATCTCAAGGATATGTGCTGCGGCCGCGTGTTTATTGATAGGGACATCGTCCGCCTTTGCACAAACCAACGAGCTCGGCAGAGTCGAGTTTCCCACCTCCGGATCCGAAAAAGCGCAGGCGCATTTTCTACGTGGTTTGGCAGCGCTGCATTCCTTCTGGTACGAGGAAGCCCTCGAAGCTTTTCGCGAATCAACCAGGGTTGAACCTGATTTCATGATGGGCTACTGGGGCGAAGCGATGGCCCACAATCATCCGCTCTGGTCGGAACAGGACACGCCCGCCGCGCGCGCAGTGATTGCGAAAATAAAAGACACACCAAAACTGACTCCACGCGAGCGTGCCTATCTCGAAGCGATTAAGCTTTTGTATGCGGAAGGTGAAAAGACAGCGCGCGACGCCGCATATTCAGCGGCGATGGCTAAGATCTATCACTCCTATCCGGACGATCTCGACGCTGCAGCGTTCTATTCATTGTCTCTGCTGGGAATGGTGCGTATGGAGGAGAAGAGTTACCGCCTGCAAGCGCAAGCAGGGGCCATCGCGCTCAACGTTTATCACAAGAACCCAAACCATCCAGGCGCCGCCCATTACATCATTCATGCCTTTGACGATCCCGAACACGCCATCCTGGCACTCCCTGCCGCGCGGCGATACGCGAGCATCGCACCGGAGGCGCACCACGCACGTCACATGCCTTCGCACATCTTCCTGCAACTCGGAATGTGGCCTGAAGCCGCGGCGTCAAACGAGTCTGCGTGGGCATCATCTGAAGCGTGGATGAAGCGGAAAAATTTATCGCCGAGCGTGCGCGATTACCACAGCCTTCACTGGCTGCTTTACGTTTATCTCCAGCAGGGTCGTTATCGGAAGGCTGAAGAGTTGTTGTCGTTGATGAAGAAGACGATGTCTGAAACAACCTACGAGAACAAACTGCGGCCGGGGTACTACGAAAACAACTACGCGAACATGGCGGCGGCCTTCATCGTTGAGACAGAAAGATGGGATCTCACCTCATCGCTGTTACCAGCTACAGCCACAACCGCGTCATCATCAGGCGGCAGTCATGGATCACATGGAGCGGGGGCGTCGCAGTCGGTAGAGGTTGTCATGCGCACTTCAAATCGCGGAGCGCGATTACCAATCTTTATCAATGGTTTGGCTGCGGCCATGAAGAACGCGCCATTGGATCAACTGAAAGCATCGAGCGGCAATGGACCGGGAGCAGAATCACCGGGCATTGCTGAACTTGAGGTTCGGGCACTGGCTGCGTCTATCCGAGGAGAGCATGAGAAGGCGATACAGTTGATGACTGAAGCCGTGAAGATAGAGGAGCAGCGGGGCGCGCCGTCAGGTCCGCCAGGACTGATAAAGCCTGCGCATGAATTGTTTGGCGAGATTCTAATGCGTGCGGGCAAACACGAACGCGCTGCCGAACAATTCAAGACCGCCCTGCTGCGTCAGCCTAACCGCGCCCGATCGCTACTCGGCCTCGCTCGGGTGCACGCTAAGAGCGGGAACAACGCCGAGGCTGGCAATATCTATGGGAAGCTGCTGGAGCAGTGGAAAGATGCAGACGCAGATCTGCCCGAGCTGAAGGAGACGAGGGAGTTTCTCGCTCGAAAGTCGGCTGGGTAACCTGACAAAAATCACTACGAAATTCACGCCGATTCTTTTTGAAATTCCCCTCCCCTTGGGAGGGGTCAGGGGAGGGCTTGAGGCGTTAGTAAAGTTAATTTTTCTGTGGGAGGCGTCAACGTCGGATCTAATACTGATGTTTCCATGGCAGAAATGATTGACTCTTGATCTCAATCTTGACGCTCCCACCAACAACAAAAGGTTAGGCGTCTCGTAGACCCTCCCTTAATCCCCTCCCAAGGGGAGGGGAGATTTTTCTCTCAAGCGGGAGAACACATCGCTTCAAAAATACGTAAAGGTCTCCAGACGACCGTTTCCATAAGAGGACATCATGAATTCATTTCTCAAACAATCAAGAGCATTCATAGCATGCGCGTTAGTCATAATTTGCGCGCACGGGGTTGCGTTATCTCAAATCTCCAGCACCGACAGGGCCCGGAAGATCGACGAAGTCTTGTCGCTGGCCAACAAGTACAAGTTATTTAACGGTTCCGTGTTGGTAGCTGAGAACGGAAAGGTCATACACAAAAAAGGCTACGGCCAGGCGAACATGGAATGGAATATTCCGAACGCGCCTGACACTAAGTTTCGATTGGGATCCATCACCAAACAGTTCACTTCAGCGTTAATCCTGCAGTTGGTCGACGAAGGTAAGGTGAAACTCGACGGCAAACTTTCCGATTACTTGCCGGCTTACCGCAAAGATATTGGCGATAAAGTAACGGTTCATCAGCTACTGACGCACACATCGGGTATTCCAAGTTACACAGGCTTGCCCGGGTTTTTCGACAACGTAAGTCGGAATCCTTACAAAGTCGAAGACTTTGTTAAGCAGTACGCCAGCAACGATCTCGAATTTGAACCAGGCAGCAAGTTTTCCTACAACAACTCAGGTTACTTCTTGCTGGGAGCAATCATTGAAAAGGTTACCGGCAAGAGTTACGAGCAGGCGTTGAAAGAAAAAATTCTGGACCCGCTCGGTATGAAAAATACTGGATACGACCTGCACGCGCCGATTATTGGGAAACGAGCCACAGGTTACCAACGTGCGGCGAATGGCTACCAGCATGCCCCTTACCTGGATATGTCCATTCCATATGCTGCAGGCTCGATGTATTCGACCGTTGAGGATCTTTACTTGTGGGACCAGGCGCTTTACACGGACCGAGTCGTTTCTGCACAGTCGAAGGCGCTGATGTATAAACCCGCGCTCGCAGATTACGCATACGGTTGGGTCATTAACAAAGCGGAGTTTGGAAATGGCACGCCCGCGGCTGAGCGCATCATGCACGGTGGTGGGATTAATGGATTCAACACGCTAATCATTCGATATCCTCAACAGAAGCACCTGATCGTACTCCTCGACAACACGTCGCAAGGTGAAAGCTTGGATCGCCTGCAGGAAACCATCACCAGGATTCTGTTCGACCAACCGTACACAATGCCGAAGCAGTCGATTGTCGATTTGCTTCAGCGAACCATCATTGAGAAGGGTTTGGAAGCCGGCCTCGCGCAGTATCGCGATCTTAAGGCGAAGCAGAGTGACGTGTACGATTTCGGCGAGCCGGAGCTAAATCGTTTGGGCTACCGGCTTTTGCAGGCAGGGAAGCAAAACGAAGCGATTGAGATCTTCAAACTGAACGTCGCTGAGTACCCGAAAGCCTTCAACACCTATGACAGTCTCGGTGAGGCTTACATGGTTAGTGGAAATAAGGAGCTGGCGATCCTGAACTATAAGAAGTCGCTGGAGCTCGACCCCAATAATACCAATGCAGTTACCATGTTGAAGCGGATCGAAGCCAAGCCGGTTGCGGCTGATCCCAAGACTTACGACGCGTACGTAGGCGAATATGAAGTAACACCGCAGTTCAAAGTCAGCGTGTTCAGGGAAGGTGAGAAGTTGATGACTCAGGCGACGAACCAGCCGGCGTTTGAGCTCTTTCCTGAGGGTGAGAACAAATTTGTCCTGCAAGTAGTTGATGCCAAGGTGACCTTCACACGGGACGCATCGGGTGTTGTCACTGGGCTGGTGATCCACCAGGGCGGACGCGACACTCCAGGTAAGAAGATTAAATAACGCCAGCGGCTCAGCCGCATTCGGTGCGGAAAGGCTCTGCCTTTCCGTCAAGCAAATAACAAGAAATCGGCGAGGCTCAGCCTCGCCGCTTCTTCTTTGATAAGCCGGTACCGGAAAGGCAGAGCCTTTCCGCACCGACTGCGGCTAAGCCGCCCTTCTGAGTTACTTCTTCTCTCTTACGTCGTAGGCGTAGATTGTGTCCTGATCGCGGATGTAGAGACGCCCACCGGCAACCACCGGATGCGACCAGGTGGGCAGTGAATCCTGCGCAATTCTAAACCGCCCTTTTTCGCGATAGCCTGTCGGCGTCGCTTCCACCAAACCAACCACACCGTTCTCGCTAAATGCGTACAGGTGACCGTCGGCATAGACCAAAGAACCCTTGCCAACGCTGCGGTCCTTCCACGCAACTTCACCAGTATCAAAGCGCATGGCAGTCAGGATGCCGCCGGAGAACCCATAAAGGTGGTCCCCGATCAGAATCGAACTGCTGTGATGGTTGCGCATGTCCTTCGTGAAATAAACTTCCGAAGCCTGCCCGTCCGCTTTGATCTCAACCAAACCACCGCCGTTCCCATAATCCGAAGAGATGAACACGCGGTTGCCGCGGACAATAGGAGTCGCAGCGTTCGCCACGTTATTTGCCGCGCGCGGATACTCCCACATTAGCTTTCCGTCTTTCGCATCCAGGCCGATCACGCGTTTGTGAGTAAAGAAGACAACTTGCGTGGTATTCCCTATCTGGACCGGCATTCCCGATGAATAGCCGGCTCGATCGCTTTGACTCTTCCAAATCAGTGACCCATCCTTCTTGTTCAGCGCGACGATTGAAGCTTCAGGTCCGCCTGCGTTGACCAGCAGTTTTTCGCCAAGCACCAAGGGCGACTCGCTAATGCCCCAGGTAATGTTGGAACCCCCAAACTTGTCAAGCATGTTGAGGGTCCAAATAACTTTACCGGTCTTAACGTCGACTGCCGTTAAGTCGCCACTGCCGCCGAGCGCATAAATTCGATCGCCGTCGATTGTGGGGGTACCGCGGGGACCGTCACCGCGGTCATTGCGGAATGCACTTCCGGCGACTGAGGACCAGACTTCTTTTCCGGTGTTCGTGTCAAAGGCGATCACATATTCCTTGTCGCCTCGCAGACCCATTGTGTAAAGACGGCCATTGGCAATTGAGAACGACGAATAGCCGAAACCCGCGCCTTGTGCCTTCCATAACAACGGTGGACCGCTCTCGGGCCACTGTTTTAGTAGACCGGTTTCTTTAGAGATGCCGTCGCGGTTTGCGCCACGCCACTGCGGCCAGCTCGCATTGGTTTGAGCCAGGGTCTCAAGTGACAGGCAGATAAAAAGGCCGGCTAAGATTACGCCGCACGCTAAAAATTTAAGACCTGAGTTCTTCATGTCCAAGCTCCTTTGAATCGGCACGATCAGGTTACAAAGCGGGAGACGTGTTAATCATCAAGTTGTCCTTAGTGTAATTACCTTAAACGGCCCCGAGCTTTTCCCCTCCCACTGGGAGGGGTTAGGGGAGGGTCTACAGTCGAACAATATTTCTTCACTTGAAGGTAGCGTCAAAGTTGTTTCAATAAGAAGATCATTCGCCTGTTACAGTTAACGTTGACGCCCGCCTACAGAAACAAGATATAAAACGCGTCGTAAGCCCTCCCTAACCCCTCCCAGCGGGAGGGGGAAAACTACGACTGCGGTTTGAAATACAAAACCATTCCGGCGCCTGCGGCCGCCAGCACAAACCCAACGTACAGCAATGGATTTGGTGCGGTCTTAGGCGGATGAAGCCACATCGAGAACAACACATTCACCAGTGGTGCGCCGGCAAACACGAGAGGCATGACGTAAGTCGGCAAGCCGCCTGACTTGAAAGCGAAGATGATGCACACAGCGCCAATCGCGCCCAGCACGCCACCCAACGTCGCGGCTGAAACGCCCTTCCAGGTGAACCCCTGTAGTTGGCCGGAATATGAAAGGTTGGCGACCGGCACCAGCACGCCGATCAGGAAATAAGCGACTCCCACGCACAGCAGAGCGCGCATGGGATTGCCTAAAGCTACCTGGCCGCGGTGCAGAGCTGGTCCATACAGCCCCCACGCGAGCGCGGCGCCAAGTGCAAAGATGACCCAGAGCATTAGGGAGAGCCTCCAAAAAATAAATCGTGAAAGTAAGTTTTATGTTCGTGTATTTCGTGTTCTTCGTGGATCGTTTTTGCGGCGGGATAAAAGCGATCCACGAACCACACGAAACACACGAAACGTTGGTTAAAAAGCTAACCTTAAACCCAACTGAATCTGTCTGGCAGATGTAACCGTCGATCGGATTACACCAAACGTGCTTAGCGGCGCCTCATTGTTTGCCGCACCCGCGAAAACAGTCAATGGCGGCGGAGCGAAATTGGCTCGATTAAACAGGTTGAATGCTTCCACTCGTATCTGCAGGTTCGCGCCATCCCCAAACCAACTCGTCAGCCTTGTGTTTTTCACAGCCGCCAGATCAAACGTTCGCAGGTTTGGACCGATGAACGCGCCGCGACCGGTGTTCCCGAGTGTGCCGATGGGTTGTAGTACAAACGCGCTCGGATCGAAGTACTGTTCCGGTCGACCCAACACTGCCGTTTCGTAGGTGTAACCCGGCGCGATGGACGCGCGATCGCGACCGATGCCAGGACCCAACGAAGGTTGCCACAGCGAGCGGGAGCGATTGCCTTGCACAAACACGGTTAACGGGTTGCCGCTGCGCGCATTATAAATTCCTGCGAGCTGCCAGCCATCGAGCAGCGTTTTTGATAGCCCCGTCAGACTCCGCGCGAACGGAATGTCCCAATTGAAGTTAACCACCCAGTTGTGCTTGGCGTGATAGTCAGACAGGCCCTTGTTGTAGTTAAGTCCTGGAAATTCCGGAAACGCTGTCGTGGTTCCGTTAGTGGCATCGGAAAAGAACGTCGACGCCTGTGTGGTGTCGAGATTGCGCGAAAATGTATATGACGACTGCAACATGAATGTCCGGTTCCAACGCTTGCGCACTTCAAAGATCATTGCGTTGTACCAGGAATTACCGTCGCTGCTTTTGAGCTCGATTGTAGAGAACGCGGTGTTCTGACGTGGAGCGCCGGCAGGGAAGAACAACGAGCCGTCGGCTTGGACGACCGGTACTGCGGTGTTCACGTCGTTGCTGCGTAGCAGGTGCACCCCGCGCGAGCCCGCATAGCCAAGTGTTACGACTGTGTCCCATGGAAGCTCACGTTGAATGTTTAAGTTGTAAACATTCAGGTACGGGTTCTTCAGATCAAATTGCACCGGCCGAATTGAATTCGCGAACGGGCAGCCCAGCGGCGCCGCCGGAAAACTGGGTGTGCAGGTCGTATTGTTAACAAATGCCACCGCGACGCGTGGTGTCGCCGGAGGATTGGTGACGGTAACGATCAGGTTCTGCTGGTTGTTTGTGTTGAAGTAGATACCGTAACCACCACGAACGCTGGTCTTGCCGTCGCCAAAAACGTCCCAGGCGAAACCCACGCGCGGCGAAAGATTTTTGTGCGTCGGGTTTTCGTAAAGCGGACCGACCGTCGGCGCCCCGTCGCTCAGGTTTGGCAGCGCCGAATCGCGACCGTAGATATCCACCGGCATCGTCGTCGTTTCATAACGGAGTCCGCCAGTTAGAGTCAGACGCGGATGGATGCGAAATGTGTCCTGTATGTAACCGGCAAACAAGGTGAAGCGCCAGTAGCGATCCAGCGCGCCGTTCGGCGTTAGGCCTATAAAGCTCTGGGGCGTGTTACGGGTCGGAGTGGCGCGAAGGAAGTTTCGTAGATTGGCAAACGTCCAGATGCCGAGCGAGAAGGTCGGATTGACCATGTTGTCCTGGTAACGTTCCGCCAGTCCGCCCACTTTAATTAAGTGACGGCCGCGGTTATGGACCACGCCATGTTCCAGGCCGAAAACATTCTGCGTCAGTTTCACGCTAACCGAAGTTTGCGGTCCAAAGCGCGGCATGCCGCCGATGTCGATATTGCCAAGCGATGCGCGACCCGGAATGAATGGCGCCAGGTTCTGAGTCGTTTGTGATTCCACCTCCTGGCCCACACGGGTGCGACTAAAGCTCAAACGAGTTGTATGGATCGTTTGTGGGCTTTGAATGTAACGGTGCTCGCCAGTAAAGAATTGATTACGCGACTGGAACGAACGAGGGAACTGCGGATAGTCCGTCGGCAGACGCTGATCGGCTTCGTCAAACGTGTATCGTGCAAACGACTGATTGCGGTCGCTCCAGTTGTGATCGACGCGACCCTGTGCGAAGTGTTGGTTAATCGTCTGGTTGAACAAGAACTCGTAGGGCGCGAGGTTTCCAACCACATTCAGCACACCGGTATTTGGAAGCGGGTACTCGTCGAGATATGGTCTGACCGCAGGATGAATCGTGATGTTCTCGGTCACGATCGTGCCGGCGGCATTGCGGCTGGTAAGAATCCCGTTACGTGCGTCGATGTCAGGAACGGTGGTGTTGATCGTTCGGCCAAGTGCTTCACGGAGTGATTCGTATCCAAAAAAGAAGAATGTCTTTTCGCGCTTGATCGGGCCGCCGATGCTGCCACCAAACTGGTTCCGCTTAAACTCCGGCTTGCGGGCGCCGTCAAAAAAGTTTCGGGCATCGAGATTATCGTTGCGGTGAAACAGGTAGAGACTGCCGTGGTAATCGTTGGTGCCGGACTTGCTGATGGCATTTATCTGACCACCCGCATTGCGTCCAAACTCAGCGCCGTAAGAGTTTGCCTCCACGCGAAACTCGCGGATCGACTCAACGCCCAGGACCGTACTTGCCGCACTGCCGGCGGGTCCGTTGGTGAAGTCGTTCTGCAGGGTTCCGTCCAGCAGATACACGTTGGAGCGCGGGTCTTGCCCATTCACGCTCATCCCCATGCCGTGGGCTACTACTGAGCCGCCATCCCGGTGCGCAAAAGGGATTACACCCGGTTGCAGAAACGCCAGGTCGGTGTAATTTCGGCCATTGAGCGGCAACTCGCGGATAGAGTCTTCGCCTACGAGATAACTCAATTCCGGGGTTTGTGTGTTTACCAGAGCTTCGCCGCCCTCGATATCAACGGTCGCGGTCAGGCCGGAGACTTTCATAATCAGCGACACGTCTGTGGTTTCGTTGACTGTGAGCACCACGCCGGGAAAAACCAGCGGCTCAAAACCGGAAGATTCGGCTCGAAGTTCATAAAGTCCGACCGGCAGACTCGGAAAAACGAACCTTCCCTCGGCTTCGCTCGTAGTAACTCGCGTAAGTCCGGTATCAACCTGGGTAGCTGTTACAGAAACGCCAGCCAGGGCGGCTCCATTAGAATCCTTGACGTCGCCGGTGATGTTGCTGTTGGTTTGAGCGTTAGCGCTCGCGGTGAACAACAGAATAAAGGCAAGTAAAATAAAGGTTTTAGGGTGGACAGAGGGAAACGCAAATCGCAAAACTCTCATCAGTATGTTTGCTCCGGGTGGACTTTCTACACGTTCTAATACTACGAATTCGGGTAATCAGTTTCACACATTGTCGTTTAAGACGCATTTAGTCCTAAGCTCGTTTGCCGAAAACAAGGCGTTGGGTCTGACTTTTCACAACTTTTAACAATTAATAGCCTAATCATATCGGACAATTGGTAAGTATCCGAATTCCCGTAGCCCTATTTGCTCTTTAAGGAGATCACTTTGAAAAGACTGTCCCTGATTTCTTTACTCTCCCTGCTGTTCCTGCTACCGGCTGTTGTTTACGGTCAAGTCCATCGCGGCGCGATACGAGGCGTCGTGTTGGACCCGAACGAGGCAGCAATTCCTGGCGCCACCCTCAAACTAACCAATCAGGAAACTGGTGAAACGCGCACCGTGACGAGTGACGATAACGGCACATATACGCTGACGGCGATCGCTCCGGGTGCATATCAGTTGGAAACCACCGCCCAGGGGTTCTCTAAGCTGATTACCAGGGTGACCGTCCAGGTTAACCAGGAGCAACGCATCGATCAGATGATGGGCTTGAGATCGGCCGAAGTGGTCGACGTGGACTTTACACTTGATAACCCGGTAAAAAACGATTCGGTAGCTGTCGGAACAGTAATTGAAACTCGCGCCATCAACGATCTACCGCTGGACGGTCGAAATTTTTACGAGCTTAGTTTGCTCGTCCCGGGTGCAGTTCCTCCGGCGCAGGGTTCTGCCGGATCCGTTCGCGGGGATTTTGCCTTCAGCGTTAATGGAGCGCGCGAAGACAGTAACAACTTCTTACTGGACGGCGTCTACAACGTTGATCCGAAGCTCAACACGTTTGCCGTTCGCCCGCCCGTTGATGCCATCCGTGAATTCGAAATTGCCACCAGCACATACGATGCGGCTTTCGGACGAAATCCGGGAGCGCAGGTCAACGTCGTTCTTAAGTCTGGTTCGAATGACTTTCATGGTTCTGTCTACGGATTTCACCGTAACGCGAAATTCGATGCGCGCAATTTCTTCGCTCCGGCGGATCAACCCGATCCCAAGTACATCCGCAATCAGTTTGGCGTGTCATTCGGCGGTCCCATTCGAAAGGACAATACTTTTTTCTTTGCAGATTACGAAGGCACACGTTCGCGAGAGGGAATTACGCGCATAACGAATGTGCCGACTCTGGCCGAGCGCAATGGAGACTTCTCGCAGAGTTTGCTCGGTGTCCCCGTGATCCCCGGAACGGTCTTTCCATTTCCGGGCGGACAACTCCCATTCCTTCATCCGGTAGGACGGGCGATTGCGGCGCTTTATCCGCTCCCTAATCGTAACGGTCTATTTGCGAACTTTGTCTCTTCGCCGACGCAGCGTGACGACAACGATCACTTCGACGCGCGAATCGATCACAATGTCAGTCAGCTAACGAGCTTGATCTTTCGTTACAGTTTTGGCGATCGGCGTTACTTCGAGCCCTTCGCCCCCCAAAACCTCTCCGCCGTTCCCGGGTTCGGCAACAGCGTTCCGCGTCGTAGCCAGAACGCGTTGGTGGGCCTGACCCATGTCTTCTCTCCCAGACTAGTTAACGACACGCGTTTCGCTTTCGTGCGCGTCGCGTCTGCCGTTAACCAGGAGAACCAGGGAACCAGCATCAATAGCGCCGTGGGATTGCCCGATCCGTCGAATAATCCTCGTGACTTCGGATTGAGTTTCATATCGGTGCCGGGATTCTCGCCTCTGGGTCACGAAGGGAATAACCCGCAACAGACAGTTACCAACACTTTCCAGTTGCTCGATACAGCTACCTATGTCACAGGCTCTCACTTGATTAAGTTTGGTGGTGAAGCTCGTTTTGTTCAGCAGAATGGTTTCCGGGATGTGCAGGCACGTGGATTCCTAAATTTTTCGCCATTCGCCTACACGGGCGTGGCGCTGGCCGATTTATTACTGGGCCTGCCGCTGGTGACCGGCGTTGCGAGGGTGGATAACGCCCAGCACCTGCGTGCCAAGAGCTATCACTTCTTTGTTAACGACAGTTTTCGAATCCGCCAAAACCTGACTCTGATCGGGGGACTGCGTTACGAATACAACTCGCCACCAGTTGACGCAACGAATCGCGCGAATCTTTACGACGCGACTACACGTTCCCTCGTTCAGGTTGGAACGGCTGGAATGCCGCGCGCTGGTTATGATTCAGACAAGAACAATTTTGCTCCGCGCGTGGGTATTGCGTGGACAGTGGATGAGGATTCAAACACTGTCGTGCGAGCCGGTTACGGAGTCTATTACGACACTTCGCCACTGGCTCCCGGCGAGGCGCTCTACTTCAACCGACCGTACTTCGATTTCAATTTGTTTTTCCCGATTCCCGGTCTGCCTTTAACGATCGACAATCCGTTTCCAGCATTCTTTCCGTTTGCGTTGCCGGATTCAGCTCAGGCGATTCAGCGCGATTTACGCACTCCGTACATGCAGCACTGGAATGTGAACGTGCAGCGGCAATTGGGTCGTAGCCGTGTGTTGGAAGTTGGTTACGTAGGATCGAAAGGGACAAAGTTGCTCTCGGCGCGTGATCTTAATCAACCGCTGCCGAGCGTGCTGCCCCCAGGTTTACCGTTTGTCCCGCGACCTGTCCCGCAATTTGACGAGATCAACACGATCGAGTCGCGCGGCAGTTCGAAGTATCACAGTCTGCAGGCACGTCTGCAGCAGCGGCTTTCGGCGGGACTATCGATGCTGGCTTCATACACGCTGGCGAAATCGGTCGACGATGGTTCTAACTTCTTCCCAAGTGCGGGCGATCCAAACTATCCGCAAAACAGTTATGACTTACAGGCAGAGCGCGGACGTTCAAACTTCGACGTTCGTCACCGGCTAACGGTCAGTTACGTTTACGATCTTCCGTTTGGCAAGAATCGGAGATTTGGTCACAGTGACGACGCATGGGGAACTCTGTTAAGTGGCTGGCAAACGGCGGGCATCGTAACAGTTCAAAGCGGACGGCCGTTTACCGTGGCGTTGATTAGGGAGTTTGACAATAGCGGTACGGGAATCTCAGCGTTGGGTTTTGGCGCCAACGATCGGCCGAACCTGGTGGGCGACCCTAACGCGGGTCCCAGAACTCCGGAGCGCTGGTTTAATACGAACGCGTTTGCGTTCCCGGCACCGGGCACATTTGGAAACGCCGGACGTAACATCGTTGAGGGACCAGGCTTCCATTCGTTCAATGCTTCATTGATTAAGAATACGTCACTGTCGGAGCGAATCAATCTGCAGTTGCGTGCCGAGGCGTTCAATCTTTTCAATCATCCAAACTTCAACTTGCCGGACAACTTTTTTGGCTCGCCTACGTTTGGTCAGATAACGTCAGCTCGCGACCCGCGGCATCTGCAGTTTGGACTGAAGCTGTTGTTTTGATACTCCCTCTCCCTTTGGGAGAAGGTTGGGGAGAGGGCCTGAGGGCGCAACTGGATTTTTGGACCAGGTGGGTGGCGTCAACCTGGATTTTAGCTCCATGGAGTAATCGAAGGTTGACGCCCCCCCAAATCAAATCACCTAATCTCGTTTCAGGCCCTCGCCTTAATCCCCTCCCAAGGGGAGGGGAAATGGGGGCCCGCAGTTGGAGGATCTATGAAGAAACTAATCATACTTTTCGTCTTGATTTCCGCAGCTTCGGCGATAGGTTACCGGGCTACAGCCCAATCTGCGGAGGAAGCCGCGGTTCGCGCTGCGATTGAGCACTACTTCCGAGGGCACGCTACCGGACAAGGTGAGCACTTACGCAAAGTTTTTCATCCAGATTCAAAGCTTTACGCCATACGTGACGGCAAGTTTTGGACCGTTACAAGCGAAGAATATATTTCGCGTGCCCCGGGGGCGGCGGCGGCCGATGAAGCTAAACGCAAGCGCACGATCGAGAGTGTGGACATTACCGGCAATGCGGCGATCGCTAAGGTGGTCCTGGACTATCCGCAGGTGAAGTACACTGACTACATGTCTTTGCTTAAGGTCGATGGCACGTGGATGATTGTGAACAAGACCTTTCACGCCGAGCCGAGAGTAGCCCAATAATCTTAGTTACTAGTTCGAGGTAAATCATATGAAACGAATAACACTGGTCTTGACCTTAGTGTTGGCAGCGGCAGTTGCAGTAGTGGCAGTTCAAAGCGCGAAGCCTGACTTCAGTGGAAACTGGGCGATGGACCGCGCTCGTAGTTTCGGAATGCCTCCCAACATGGAGCAGACCATGGTAGTGACGCATAAAGGCGATCAACTTGAACTGGAGACGAAGTTGATCCAACCGAACAACGAGCGCGTGGTGAAGGACAGTTACATACTTGACGGGAAAGAACATGAGTTCCAGCCGCCGGCTCCGCCCAATGCGCCAAAAGACGCTCCTCCGCCGCCCAAAGGAAAACGGACAGGTAATTGGCTACCAGCCGGCAATGGTTTTACGGTGACAGAAAGCACGACTAACCAAACGCCTCAAGGCCCGGTTAATTCTCAACTGACACGTAAGTGGACGTTGACTGCAGATGGCGAGTTGGTTATCGACATGTACATCGATAATCCGAACGGCTCCTTTGAAACCAAGAGGATATTTAAGCGCGGGTGACGAGGATTACTCAAGAATAGTGTTTCAGGGAGCAGGAAGCCGCAGCCTGCTCCCGCCTCCAGATTGATCAGCACCCACTCACGAGGATTGAGCCTGTTTAGTAGTCTCAGGGTCAGGAAGGGCAGCTTGCTCCCGCTCAAGATTGGCAAGCACAGTCATAAAAAAACTGAGCAAGATTGAGCTAAACCTAAGAGGTGCAGCTTGGTCCTTCATTCCTCCGATTCTCGATTGTGGTATGTCCTC
>DATEPE010000032.1:0-29016 GCA_035273385.1 Pyrinomonadaceae bacterium
CCGCAGTGGGCGCAGCCAGCGTGCCCCGGCTTTTCAATCCCACAAAAATCGCACCCACCACGTTGCTGCTGTGCTGCTCACTTATCAACCCACGTACTCCAAAAGTTTCATTGACACTTCTGATGGCTCCGTTCGCCCCGGGACTTTGTACATCCAATTTGTGCGTAGGGCTGGTGGTACCGATGCCGATGTTGCCGGCCGACTCGGCAGCGACGGAATCACCGAGTGTGCCCGCATTGTCAGTCCATTTCGCCAAACGATTCTGGGTTCCCGTACCGGTGAGATTCTCTGCAACAGGCGCTGCGACCGAAGTAGTGGTGGTAGTGGTGGTGGACGCAGTCTTAACGGATGGGGCTGGTTCTATTACCGGTAGCGCCTCACTTGAAACCACCGGCGTAGCAGTCAACGCCGCGGCGCCAATGCGGTCGACTCCTCCCAGCACGTCTGCCACCTTATTCGCCTGCAATGCCAGGGCCTGGGGCTGAGGCATCTCCTCCCTGGCAGTCTGTTGCAAAGTAACGTGATCACTCTCCAACAATGCGGTCCCATACTTCTGCGTTAGGGTCCCGGAAAATTCTCTAACCGTAATCAGAAATGCATAGGAGCCGTCGGTAAGTCGTTGCCCTTGTTGATCCAGGAGTGACCAATCGATCAGGTTCCCTAATCGCAAGTCTGAGTCATAAACCTGTCTGCCATCGGCAGCGAAGACCTGCAAACGTGTTTGATTCACCTCTCCCAGCGACGCATAGCGCACACGGCCATTTGAAGTTGTGGCCGTAACAATGGGATTGGATGCCTGCCCGTTCGCCCGTCGGGTTTGTGCGAACACGTTGACCGCCAGCGAAAGCGAAAACAAGAGAGTGAAGAAAGTTCGAAAGATGCTGAACATGTTAGTTCTCCGTTTGAAAGTCCTGTGGTTTGAGCACAGAAGGGATATTGAAGGGCACGTTTCAAACTCAGCAGAGTGCTTGCGTTCTGTGCTAAGTCCTGGCGTGAGGTTTCGTATTGCAATCATGACTAACTCCTTAAGAATTAATTCCGAAGTTTGGCGTTTCCTAAATTCGTTACTGGGCCAACCGCGTTAGCGCCTAACCGGCGATATTACGAATGCGTTGTCGCAGTTCGTCAATGTGTACCTTCTTAACGAAGATGCCTGAAGATAAAGTTGGATCGGTATAGGGCTGTATCGCGTAACCGAGCGTCGTTGCAGCGTTATCCAAATTCGTCCGCAGTTCTTCAATATGCACTGTCTTGATCGTAGTCATCATCGGCGTCAGAAGCGCATCGTCCCAGGCCGCGGGCCCCAGCCCCGCGACCGCGCGAAGAGCATCCACAGCCTGTCGCAACTCTACAATGTGCTGGGCTTTAGCCGTCGTAACTCCTGCTAATAAAGTGTCGTCGGTAAAGACGGTGGGGAGGTAAGCAAAGGCGTTACTCCTTGAATAAGTGCTACCTGACACAGGCACGAGGTCGATAGCAACTGCGCCAACCGCGTGTGCGGGAGTAGTAACTGTGATCTCGTCGGTTCCGTTACTGTAGCTCCAGGACGCAGTGCTACCTCCGAATGTGACACTAGACAGGTTGGCAAACGAGCCTGTCAGGACTACTTGTTGTCCCCCACTCGTCCGTCCCGCCACCGGCGTTACGCTATCAATTATGTTTGGTGGACAACTGTTCGAAGTCCAATTCAATGTGATGTCTCCGGTATCGCCACCCCAACCGTCCACAGCAATCTTGTAAATTGTGTCTGCCGTAGCGTTGAACGTCACACTGCTGGTGACATCTACACCCGGAGTCACATCGTCGTTCTTGGCAATCGCCGTGAGCGCGCCAACGCTATTGCCCGTGTAGACAGCCAGCAACGTGTCATAGTCGCTGCCTACCGTCGTCATAGTGACACTACCACTGCCGGGTGCCTGCCACTGGTACCAAACGGAAGAGCCGCCGAGATCACCATCCGGTGAATGACTGGGCTCACCGCTCTCCTTGTCGGCTGCCAGGTTGGTCCCGGTAATACTGCCTGAACAACCAAAGACTATTTGCGCGCTCGAGAAGTTATTGTTTCCCGGCGGTGACGGAGTTGGCGTTGGTGACGGGGTTGGACAAGCGGAACACCAGCCTAAATCCGTCATTAAGGAAAAAGTAAGATCGGAAGGTGGAGAGACGGTGTGATTGAGGTCACCGTTGTAACTCGGCTCCATCAGTTGATTGGGACTGGCAGAAGTATCCCAATGTGAAACTGAAGAACCTCCCTGCAGCGGATTGGGAGCGTAGACGCGCGGATGACCCTGAGGATCGGTTCCGCCACTCAAAACGGTAGCGGCGTCATTCGCCACTTGTGGGCCACTCCACACCAGATTATTGGTGTTGGTGGCGGAAGCTGCACGTTCCGAATCAGTCATTTGCGGCCAAGTCTTACCCAGGGTGTTATCAAGGAGAAACCAATCATAGATGGCTGGGAAACCAGCGATTTGCGCGCCCGTGTTCCTATTCGTGAACGTTTGGAAACCCAAGCCATGGCTGAACTCGTGCAACAGCACGGTTACCAGATCGAATCCATTCGCACCCGCATTTTGATCAAGCCCGTAATACCAGTGACTATTCTGCAAACATCCGGGGGTGCCAAGGTCCACGTTGAACTGCGCGATGATTTCGTGAGTCGCACCATTGAGATCACTGTTTGTCAATGCATTCGCCAAAGCGTTGCCGTACCAGGTGTTCGGTACCGCACCTGGAAAATCTCGCCAGAGAGAACCTGAATTACCCGCTGAACCCAGAGTGCCTGAGTTTGCGTTGCACGGGAGCGAAGGCCAGGTGGCACGTATAGTAATCGTTGGACCACTCGTCAACGTTGCGCCCCAAATGCCAGCTGCAAACTGAAATGCGTTAAGTCGTTGCTGTCCGATTGTTGTCCCCCCGTTTCCACCCACTGGCGCTGCGGGCGTCGAATCATTGAATCCAGTGCCGGGCCCGTCACCGTTTTCGATAACTATCGTAGCCGCGCCGAAGGCGGTAGACGCTGCCACAACACCAACTAACGACGCCAGCAGGAACGAGCAGATTTTAAAATGAATGCGCCCCATCATAGATCGTGAAAACGATGAGCTTACTTCTGTCTCTCAACAGTCTTTGATCGTTTCCGGTTAGTTGCTTGCGTCGGCCTTGGCGCCTCTTCAATCAACTGGGGATCGATCCCGAAAAACTTAGCCGCCGCGCGCGGGTTGTCTACACACGATTGCGAAACACGCCCATCCTTATTGACACGCGCCACCGTGACGTTTTGGAAACGTCCCTGAAGATCCACTGAAACGGAACCGTTGGAGTGATGTACTTGTTGCAACCCTTCGGTCGACTGGTTGATCATTTTCTTTAATCCGACTGCTAACTTCCGCGCTTCCTCGGGCGTAAGCTCCGCGATTTGGCCGGTCTGAGTATCGACCTTAACCTCTTGACCAGCCACCTTTACCAGTTTGAGGTTCCTGATCGTGACGATTTTCTTTTTCTCTGTGTCGCCATCCGGGCCCGACTGTTGTTTTGAAACAACTGTGACGGCGGCAGTGGCCAGAATGACCATGGCGATCAAGAGTATTGTTACCGTGAACCGTAAAGATCGCTTTGCGCTAATGGTTGATGTCTTCAACTGTTCCTCCGCCTGATTCAGTTTGCGTAGCCTCTTTGAATCTAACCCGCGATGGTACGAATTCGTTGCCGCAGCTCCTCAATATGAATTCTCTTGATTACAGATCCAGCACCTAACGATGAGTCGGTGTACGGCGAAGTGGCGTAGCCAAGCTGCATCGCTACGTCGTCGAGGTAACTGCGCAGTTCCACGATGTGGACCGCCTTAATTATGGTGCCGGTCGGTGACAATGTTGGATCCGTCCAAGTCGCCGCCGACAACCCAGCTACCGCACGCAACGCATCAACTGCCTGCCGCAGCTCAATAATGTGCTGTGCCTTCGAAGTCGTTTGACCGACCACGAGCGTGTCGTCCGTAAACACCGTTGGCAGATAAGCGAAAGCGTTGGGTTTCGAATATGGACTACCCGATGTTGGTGCCAGGTCGATTTGAACTGCGCCAACTGCATGTGCTGGCGTGGTTACGGTAATCGCGCTGGTGTCACCGGCACCGTTCGTGTACGACCAGGTGGCGGACACTCCGCCCATCGTTACAGTTGAGAGATTGGCAAATGCTCCGGTCAATTGGATCTGTTGCCCGCCCGAAGTACGGCCTGCCGCTGGGCTCAGGGTATCAATAGATAAGGGGCCTTTTTCATAGGCGCCAATATCGACGATGCTGCTGCTATTACCGTCACCGTCAGCGATGCGGTTGAATGGTTCGCCACGCTGATCAGTAAAGGGCGGACCAATGAACGGCGGGTTTGTGATGGCAGCATTATTACCAGCATCAATCGCTGGGCTGCCCGAAAGAAGTGCGTGAGTAAACGTCGGTCCACCGTTGTCGGCCAACGGGCCAAGCGCGGGGCTTACATTTGTAATGTTGTGTGTCGTTGTACCCGTGAAGCTAGCACCGCTCGTGTTCCCAATGAGATTGTAATCCGATGAGTTAACAGTTGCGCTGCAATCCGGTCCTGAAGGAGACGTGTTTCCAGCGATTATGGTATTCCCAGCGGCGATTACCGTCGCGAGTGCTTGCATCCCGCCGCCTTGTGAACTGGCGTTATTAGCGGTGATGGTGAGGTTCTTCAATGTCATAGTGTTCGCATTGGTGATTCCGCCACCCTGGCTTGCGCTATTCGATGAGATCGTTGAATTGGTGATAAACGAATGGCCGCTGTTGTACAACCCTCCCCCACTACCCTGGCTGATGTTGTTGGAGATGGTGCTCCGATTTATCGTAAGAAGGTTCGGTTGAGGGTTTCCACTAGCATTGAGTAGACCGGCTCCGTTTCCGGAAACGCTGTTATTTTTGATTGTGCTTAAGTCAATGGTCGTTGTGCCTAATGCAAAAACGCCGCCACCTGATCCCGCACTGTTTCCTGTGATGATGCTGTTATTCAGGTTGAGAGTTCCCTGATCTACGTATATCCCACCTCCGGATCCAGCCGCAGTGTTACCCGAAACCATAACTTCTGTTAACGTCAGCGTCCCCGAATTCAGGATTCCAGCACCAGCGTTCGCGGGGAAACTTCCGACTACATTGCCATTGGAGATTGTCAGATCAGACATCCCCACCGTCAGTCCGGAGTTGATTGTAAAGATGCGGAAATTTGGCGTACCGCCGGCTGAGCTACGTTGCACTGTGAGAGAGTTAGCGCCGGGACCAGTAATTGTCAGGCTCGTGCTTATCTCTGGCAACGCGGTATTCAGAGTTATTACAGCGGGGGTTGTTAATGCGAACGAAATAGCATTACCGCTGGCAGCTCCAGTAGCGTTTGTCTCCTGAATGGCCGCTCTCAGCGTGCACTGATCTCCGGAAACTGGATCGCTGTCGCAGACGCGATCACCAACGTTGATGTCGCTTGCGTCTCCCAAGGTGTTGACTACCAGAGAAACAGGCGGCGGCGTGATTGTAATGTTGAACATTTGCGGCGGCGACGTATCTTGTCCACCCAACGCCGTACCGCCATTGTCGATAAGGTTGATCGTAATAATCGCCGTACCTGTCACGCCCGGGGCGCCCGTAAACGTCAGTGTTCCTGACGAGTCGATAGCCGGCGGCACCGAGAAGAGACCGCTATTACTGTTACTAAGCACCTGGAACGTCAGTGTCTGAGCTGACTCATTAGCCGCACCTGGCGATACGTTCGTGGCCCAGTTTGGAATCGTAAACCCGCCAGCTTGTTGATTGACTTTCGGATCCGGCCCCTTGGTGAAGGAAGGAGCATCGTTGACCGGATTAACTTGTATGGTAACGTCCGTACCCGTCCCTGCGCTGGGGACACCCGCAGAGGTCATCGCCTGCACGGTAAAGCCGAAGCTGCTTGATGAGCTATTGAGATCCGCAGCAGGCGTAAACTTCAATCCAGCGGCGCCTTCGGCGCGCGTAATGGAGCTGTTGGCCGAAATCGTACTGAAGCCATTACTGTGGAAGAGCGTCCCGTTCAGGATATTTGTTATCCGGAACTGAGTAATTTCGGAACTATCAAGCGCGTTGGGAGTAATCACCAGACCGGAAGTGGTTTGGGTGTCCTCGTTAGTGCTGGCTGGCGTCACGGAAGGCGCATCGCCCATCGCGTTGACAGTTAAGACAAAAGAATCAGTGACACTGCGGCCGCTGGTGCTGGTTAGCGTCAGAGTAACAGTTGTGCTCCCAAACTGATTTGGCTCGGGAGTAATTGCAAGGCAACGTGATCCAGTGGCATCGGGCAAGTTCGCGTTGATGTTAACGTCCCTAATCAGAGTCTGGTTGCTGGAGGTCGCCACGACAGAAAGCAGGCCCTCAGAATCGTCTCCGACGTTATAGATGCGACACGCGAGAGGGACGTCCTCACTCATACCGGAATTCGAGAGGTCCTCGATCATCGGGTGCGCTTCATATGCGCCAACATCAACGGTTTGCGCTGCCAGGAGATCACCTGCGTCCAGAATGCGTTTGAAACCCGCACCGCGCTGATCATTGAATGGCGCGGAACCGGAAAACGGAGGATTGGTAACAAACGTATTGCTTCCTCTGTCCATGGCGGGACTACCTACCAACAGCGCGTGTGTCTTAGTTGATCCACCGTTATCAGCGAGGGGACCCATACGGGTGTCGAACACAGAAACCTGGTTGCCGTTGAAATTTCCTAATCCACCGGCGCCGCCGATACCGATAACGTTGTTGAAAGAATTCACTGGTGAGATAAAGCCGGAAATGTCACTGGCAGTCGTACTGGGACTTGCCCCCTGAAAGTTGGCTGCCACTATCGTGTTCCTTAGATTTACAGTGCCACTGACACTGATCCCCCCACCCACACTGCCAATGGCCCGGTTGTTGGTGACGGTCACGTTGGTCAGCACAAGAGTCCCGCTCGAATTGCGAACACCTCCTCCAGTCGTGGAAGCAGCGTTCCCAGAGATCGTGCTATTCGTTATCGTTGTTGAACTACCCTGATTGAAGATTCCCCCACCGGCCGACGCCGTGTTGTCGGCGATCAAGGAGTTCACAATGTTCGTGGAGACTACAGCCGTAATACCGCCGCCACCGACCGCGCTGCTATTGTTGGTGATCGCTACGCCGTCGATCGTGGCTGTTCCGCCTGCCACAAAAAGTCCGATGCTTGAGTTGCCCACCACCGAGCCTCTGGTAACCGTAAGTGCGCCGGCATTGTTGTAAATGCCGCCTCCCCCGTTGGTCCCAATGTTTGGCTGGCCGGCAGATGTGCCGCCGACCTGGCAATCAATGATGAACGCAGTCCCACTATTAAAAATCGCGCCGCCTACTTGCTCTACATTATTTCCAAAGAAATGACAGTTGGTTAACGTGAGGGTGCCGTCGTTACGAACTCCGCCGCCGTTGTTCACACCTGTCAGATTTCCATTTGCGATCGTGAGGCCACTCACCGCCACTGTTACGCCTGAGCTGATCATGAAGATTCGAAAGTCTGGCGTACCGCCCGCAGTATTGCGCTGCACGGTCAAAGCGCTGGCGCCCGGTCCGTTGATGTTTAAGTTTCCGGTGATGTCAGGGAGGGCGGTGTCGAGAATGATGGTGCTGCTGGCCGGCAAACTGAAGTTAATCGCGTCATCAGTTGCTGCGCTATTCGTTTCCTCGATGGCCGCGCGAAGTGTGCATTGGTCGCCAACAGTTCCAGCATCAGTGTCGCAAGCGCCATCGCCCACAGATGCGTCAGCTGCATCTCCCAGCGCGTTAACTACCAGCGCGAGTGGCAGGGCAGCCCCCGCGGGCAAAACAGTAATCGTGAATGACTCTGAGGCTGAGGAGTTGTCCCCTCCGTTTGCGGTCCCGCCATCGTCTTCCAAGCTGATGGTTAATGTCGCAACGCCATCCACTCCCGATGCTGGGTCATAAGAGAGTGTGCCGGCAGGACTAACCGATGGGGCGACTGCGAAAAGACTTGGGTTGCTGTTGGACGTAATCACGAAACTGACGTTTTGACCCGATTCGTCACCTGGGCCGGCAACAATACTTGTAGCCCAGTTATTGATCGTCTGTAGGCCTGCGTCGTTATTAACAAATTGGTTAGCACCCTTCGTAAATGAAGGTGCATCATTCACTGCATTGACTGTAATAGTGAAGTTTTGTGTTGGTGAGGTGTTCGCGCCTCCATTTGCGACACCGCCAGTGTCACTCAGCTCGATAGTGATGGTGGCAGAACCGCTGGCATTCGCAGCAGGTGTAAAGCTGAGTCCACCGGCAGAATTGACTGAAGGCAATAGAGCAAACAAACCCGCGTTCGTATTATCGGTGACGGCGAAAGTCAAAGCCTGCCCAGGGTCACTCGGCCCCGAAGAAATGTTCGTGGCCCAATTTGAAATAAACTGAGGGCCGGCATCTTCGTTAACGGCCGGATCGGATCCTTTGGTAAACGTTGGAGCGTCGTTGATCTGGCTGACGAGAATGGTGAATGCTTGCGATTCCGAAGTGTCCACTCCGCCGTTTGCGGTACCTCCGTCGTCCGTGAGCACGATGGTAATAGTCGCCGAACCATGAGCGTTGGCCGCCGGCGTATAAGTCAGCGTTCCGCTTGAATCGATCCCCGGGCCCGAAGAAAAAAGAGACGCATTCGTATTGTTCGTTACGTGAAAGCTTAGTACCTGCCCCGATTCGTTCGATGGACCAGCCGACAAGCTGGCGGCCCAGTTTGGAACTGTCTGTGCGCCCGCGTCTTCATTCACGGCCTGATCCGAGCCCTTCGTAAATGACGGGGTATCGTTCACGGCATTAACGGTCAGCAAGAATGTTTTATCGTCGCTGCCTCCAGTCCGGTTTACAGTAACCGTAATGTTGGTGGTACCGGACATTTCAGCAATTGGATTGATCGTGACTATTCCGGCCGAACCTACCAGCGCCGCACTGAGATGAGCAGGGTCGTTTGATACTAACGCTGTATTACTCGAGCTAGCCGTCACCGAAGTAATCGTCCCCGGATCGCCCGGATCAAATGGAACCACTACCTGCGTGTCTTCATTTATGCTGATGTCCGGAAGATTAGCTAGAGTCAGTTGGGCCTCGAAGGCGCCGATATCGACGGTAGCTGTCGTGTTTGCATCAGGTCCGTCGACGATGCGACTAAAGCCCCGCTGGTCTTTCGTGATCTGCAGAAATTTTGGTTCGCCGCAGTGTGAGGGCTGCGTCACGCAGTTATCGGCCGCGTCAAGAGCAGGACTATCGGAAAGCAGCGCATGTGTAAGAGTTGGCCCACCATTGTTTGCGAGTGGTCCGAGCCGGGCCTCTGCTACGTCGACCTGGTTGTTATTGACACCATTAGTCAACCCGCCGGCGCCGCCTGGTCCTATTAAATTGAATGAACTCAGAGGATCAATCGCTCCGCCAATATTGAATGGAGTAAAGCCGTTAAGGTAGGTGTTACCAGCTATGAGGCTGTTTTTAAACTTCACGGGTCCGGAATTACGAAATACACCGCCTCCAACGTTTGCTTTATTACCCGTGATTGTTACGTTAATCGCGACTGTGTCCCCCAACCCTCCATCTTGAATGTAAAGACCCCCACCGATATTGGCGGTGTTATTCGAGATAGTAGTGTTGATGAAAACAACCTTGCCGCCGGCATTCCGAACTCCTCCACCGCTTGAGGTCGTCGAATTGTTGGTAATAAGGCAGTTCATTACCGTAGCGCCGCTCCCGTTAATAACAAGACCTCCGCCACCAATAAAAGCTCCTGAGTTGTTGGAGTTGTTCGAGATCGTCACACCATCGATCACAGCCGTGCCACCCGCAATAAGACCGCCTTGAGTGTTTCCGGTAATCAATCCACCGGTCATAAAGAGTTTTCCGTGGTTTATGAATCCACCGTTCGGGTTGTTGCTCACGGTAGTATTCACAAGGGTGGCCGTCGCGCTCGAGCCATTGTGAACTGCAATGTGACCGTTGTTATTCGTGATGGTGCTGTTGGTAACGTGAATCGCCCCCGAGGAATTCGCTATTCCGGGCCCAAATAAGCCGTTCGATGAGTTACCACTAATCTGAGTGTTGCTAATATTGATTGTGCCCTGAGAGTTCGAAACTCCCCCGCCGTTGTCGTTTCCGCTAATAACACTATTAGATATTGTTAGAGTGAGAGATACATTAGATACGCCCAGACCGAAACCGCTCACATGACAATCGTCAAGCGTCAACGTGCCGGAATTGGCAACGCCGGTACCCGAACCGGTGGCTGGTGCACCGCCCTCCAATGAGAGGCCTGAGATAGAAGCGGTTGCAGTCGAGCCTACAGAGAACCCAGAGAAAGTCGCCCCGCTATTACGCACAATGGTGAGCACGCTTGAGCTGGGTCCATTGATTGCGACGTTAGACGTTACCGTCGGCAATGCACTTATTAGAGTGATTGTCCCGGACACTCCACTGAGATCGATCGTATCGGAACCGCTGGCGCTGCCTGCTGAACATTCGCCGCCCGCAACCCCGGAAGACGTATTGCTGTTAGCGGCTGTGATTGCTTCGCGCAACGTACACAAACCATCAGTGCCGTTCGCCGAGTCCGACGTGCTGTTGACGAGAATTGTGTTTCCCGCCTGCAGAACTACGGCACTTTTCCCAGACGCCGGGTTGTCCGCAAAGCCGTTGAGCACAAGCATCGCCATGACAGCCGCCAGCGAGATAACAAGCAGTGAGCGCGAAACTCTTCTGAAGAAACCGAAGGTCATATAAGCGGTAACGGCTAACCGGCGATGGTGCGAATTCGCTGTCTCAATTCCTCAAGATGAATCCGTTTGATTACAGATCCAGCACCTAACGATGAGTCGGTGTAAGGCGAAGTAGCGTAGCCAAGCTGCGTCGCCACGTCGTCGAGGTAGCTGCGCAGTTCAACGATGTGGACCAGCTTAATGATGGTGCTGGTTGGTGACAGAGTCGGATCGGTCCACGTCGCCGGCGCGAGTCCCGCCACGGCACGCAGCGAATCAATCGCCTGCCTAAGTTCAATAACGTGTTGCGCCTTGGCTGTCGTCTGGCCAACAACAAGCGTGTTGTCCGTAAATACCGTGGGCAGATATGCGAAGGCGTTGGGTTTCGAATATGGACTTCCGCCTGTCTGAGTCATCTCGATCTGCACTGCGCCGGCCGCGTGTGCGGGAGTGATCACGTTAATCACACCGCTATTAGCGCCGAAGAACCACGTAGCCGTATTGCCCCCTATCTTCACCTGTGACAGCCGAGCAAAGGCTCCGGTTAACTGAATCGTCTGACCACCCGACGCACGTCCCGCTTTAGTGCCGCCATCAATTCTGAGTGGATCCTGATCGATGATTCGCACAAGTGAAAAGTTAGCAACGCCCGCGTTAACAGCATTTGAAAGTTGTACACGAAACGTTTCGTTGATCTCTGTCAAAGTATCCCCGATGATCTCTACAGTGATGGTCTGCGTAATTACGCCCGGGAGGAACGTTATTGAACCGGAAGGCGCCACGAAATCTACGTTTGGAGTTGCACTGGTTGGCAGAAAGCCTATGTCCGCTGTGACTGTGCGCCCTGTTTGCGCTGATAGATGGACCAGAACGGATCCATTGGTCGTACCACTGTCTCCTTCGACCACATCAATATTTTCCAATAATAAAACCAGCGGCGTGTTGCTATCCTGAATGACCATTGTGGCAATTGTGGGATTACCCCGCGTTTCCAGGTCCGTAAAGCCAGTAAGAACCAATTTCACTGTTTCACTCGATTCGGCGACACCGTCGTCAGCGATCGGGATCGTAAACGTTTTGCTGGTCTCTCCATCAGCAAAACTGAAAGTCCCCGAGACCGCGGTGTAATCCGATCCGGCTACGGCGGTTCCGTCGACGGTGTTGTAGTCAACTGAGAACTCGCCCTCGCTGCCGCCGTGACGGACAACGGTTATAGTGGCGGCGCCTACATCCTCCAGCACGTGATAAGTTGCGAGCGTAAACTGAAGAGTTCCGACCGTGTTCGAGGAATCGCAAGACGAAAACTCGGAAGTATTACCAGTTGGGTCGGTGGCAGTCGCGGTCAGGACTCTGCCGGATGGCAGAGTTACTGACGAAGCGAAATTGATTATGGCGTTGCCGTTTGCGTCCGTTGTCACGCTGGTAGTATCGAAGAAGATCGCACCTTCGCCGTTTCCGGAAGGATCGCAAGCGACATTCGAATAGAAATCGATCTGAAAAATAGTGTTCGGCGTGCTGTTCAAACTTCCCTGGATCGAAGTGCCCCCGCCGTTGGGACTGACGGACGTAAGCAATGGAAAGTTCTGAAAATTATTAGAACCAGTATCGGCGTCGTTTAGATCGTTCGGATTGACGCCATTGGATACAGCAGAGTTCAGGGGCCAGAGATCTATCGCGAGTCCTAAGTTGGAGAAGATCGAATTTCCCCGAATCGAATTACCGAGACCGCCATTAACGGTTACTCCTGGACCACCGTTAAAGCTGATTTGGTTACCTGCTCCGTTGGCAGTGCCTCCAATCGTGGTGTTAGAGACGCCTAACAACTCGATTCCTGTGGAAGCATTCGGCATCGGCGCTGTGCCGAGCGCGTTGAGGCCAATAATGTTCCCTCGAATGATGTTTCCGACTGGTCCTGAGAAGAAAGAAGTTCCAACTCTAATACCGACCTGATTACCGGAGATGACATTCTTAGCACCCGGCTCCAAGCCACCGATCTGATTGTTCGACGAGGAGATGGCGATTCCTACGGAGGGATTGTTTAGAGCGGCCATTCCCGTTACGTCGGTGCCAATATAGTTCCCCTGAACTGTGGCAGGTTGTCCAGATATGATGTTATGGCCTACCGCGACGTTCCCAGTTCCACCATTACCCGAAATTACATTGCGCGCTGCTGGTGAGGTTCCTCCGATCAAAGCGAGGTCTCCCGCATGCACTCCCCCGGTAGTGTTGCCAAGTGCGACCAGGCCGGTGATGTCGGTGCCAATAAAATTGCCCTCTACCTTGCTTTGCGTTCCGCTGATTCCGCTGATTCGCACACCCAAACTATTACCGGAAATTATGTTGCGCGCTCCCGCGGCGGTGCCACCAACAAGCGCGCCCGCCCCCGACGAATTAATGCCTGTGCCGTTTCCTATTGCCGAAGTTCCGCTGGGGTCTGTTCCGATCAAGTTTCCTTGAATCGTCGTGTTCGGCGCGCCATTATCGATACCTGTCCCGTTACCCGAGATCAAATTGCCGGCGCCAGCAGACGTTCCCCCAATTACATTATTGTTGGTCGTTGATCCACTTACATTAAGCACCTCTACGCCTCGGCCACTTTCAATGGAGGCCGTACCGGCGGCGTTAGTTCCTATGAAGTTCCCTATGATTGTATTGTTCGAACCAATCACCGATATTCCAGTGCCGTTGCCCGATACTACATTTCGTGACGCCGGCGTCGTACTTCCGATCGTGTTCCCGGAAGACTGGAACATTGAAATGCCCGTGTTGCTGCCACGATCCAGCGTCCCCGTTGGATCTAAACCAATATAGTTGGCTTCAATCACATTGTTGCCGTTCGTACGTAGCGATATTCCCGAACCGTTAAACCGGTTAATTGCGAATCCACGAATGGTCGAAGATCCAGCGGTAACCGAGAAAGCGTTCGCGCCGCTACCCGCTTGCGCTCCATTCAATTCAACCAGCGGCGCACCGGCATAACCAGGTTGCGTGGTCCCATCAATTACGATTGGATCGGTAATCTCGGGCAAACCAATGAGTAAGTTAATGGTGTGCACTCCGGAGCCGGGAATGTTGAAAGAAATCATGTCCACTCCCGCGTTCGCATTAGCATCGAGGATAGCTGACGCAATGACCCCGTTCCGTGGTTGTTCGCATTGGTCACGACAAAACCCTGGCGCGTGGAGATGAAGTCAGCAATTTGATTGGCGCTGAGGCCGTTGAAACTGAGACTTGTGGGCGTAAAAGCAAAGCCGGGCTTAGCAGGAGTCACTGTATAGTCGCTGCCACCAGCGAGAGTGAACGAATAGTTGCCGGTGCTATCAGTCGTTCTGACGCTGGACTGCGATCCGCTCAACGTAACCGTCACGCCACCTAGTCCGACGCTGTTCTCAGTTACCTGTCCGCTGATCGTGTAGAAAGGATCGTTGGTCGCAGTCGCTACAAAGTTGAGCGTCTGATTACTGTTTAGATTATTGAAGGTTTGACTCTGCGGCGACATCGCAAAGCCTGGCTTCGCCGCGCTTACTGTAAAGTCGCCACCTTCGCGTAGGGGCGAGAATTGGTAGGACCCATCACTTTCAGTTAACACCGACTTGAGAGTGAGGCCGTCGCTTAAAGTGATTTCCGCACCACTCACGGGGTTGTTGCTGCCATCCAAGACTTGGCCACTGATGATGTAAGACATTATCAGCTTAGCGACAAAGACATCGCTAAAACCACGGCTAAAGGGTTGATAGGAATCGGTGGTGACCGGGAAATCCGATGAGTTACTACGTCCTGAGACATACGCTCCGCCGGAAGAATCTACCGCTATCGAGAATGCCTCCGCGCTCGTGCCTCCAAGTAAGGTCGAATAGATCATCTCACTACCTGTTGGGTTCAGTTTGGTGACGAAGCCATCATTGCCAACGGGATTAACATTCACACCCAGGTACAGATTCGATGACGCAAGAGGATTGACAACCATCGCAAAAAACGACATATGCCTGAGGCCATTGTTTATAGAGATCCAGTTGGTCCCGCCATCGACGCTCTTCAAGATACCTGCGCTCGATCCGCTGATAGCTAAGTAAAGAGTTGTCGGAGTAATTGAATCGATGGCAATTGCGCTCAGTGAGGAGTTCGTCCAGGTGGGGCCAATGGGGATCCAACTAACGGCCCCATCAATACTCTTAAAAAGCCGATCACTTGCGCCCGCGTAAAGAATCGCGGGATTTGACGGGTCCATCGCCAGGTGCCTGATGAAGGTCGACGTCAAACCGGTATTGAACTTTTGCCAGTTGGCACCCCCATCGATGCTTTTGAAAACGCCGCCGTTGGAATTGTTGCTTGAGGCATAAAGTGTGGTAGGCGTACTTGGGTCAATCGCAATTTCGTTGATTGGACTGAACGAAAGTCCCTGACTCATACTTGCCCAACTTGTACCACCATCGACACTCTTAAACACGCCACCACTCCATCCGGCATACAAGGTGGTTGGGGTCACAGGATCAATGGCTAAGGACAGCACATCTGCATTCGGATTCACACTGTTGTTGAGTTCGGTCCAGTTAGCTCCGCCATTGACGCTTTTATAGACACCAAAACTTCCGTTGAAATCGGTCAGATAGACAGTTGATGGCGTAAGAGGGTCGAAAACAATATTGAAAATGACAAAAGTTACTAGACCCGTACTACTTAAACTCCAGTTGCGTCCACCATCAGCGCTCCTGAAGACCCCCTTGTGCGTCGCCGCGAACACTATAGATGGGTTTGTAGGATCCACGGCCAGAGCCGTGACAACATCACCATTCAACCCATAGTTGTCGTTATTCCAAGCCGCGCCACCGTCTACAGTTCGATAGAGCGGACTCCGGGTCCGCAGAGCTCCGGCTACCACCGGAAAATCTATTGAAGATGTGAACCCTGTTACGTACGCGTTCCCGGAAGGGTCGACGGCAATTCCCCGGCCCACATCAGCAGCATTCGATCCCCCTAAGTAGGTCGAATAAATTAATCCGGAACCGATATTATTTAGTTTGGTTACAAAGGCATTTCCTAAGAAGGAGTTTGGATTGGTCTGAACGGAGTTGAGAGTCGGGAAGTTACTGGAAGACGTCTGTCCCGTAATGTGGGCGTTACCAGTTGAATCGACGGCGACGCCATAGCCAATGTCTTGATCGTTCCCACCAAGATACGTCGAATATCCCAGCGTCCCGTTTGCGTTAATCTTTGTCGCAAAGGCATCGCTACCAGATACCGAACCCTTCGTCGCCTGAAATGCATTTGCCAGCGGGAAGTTGCTCGAGTTCGTGCTTCCCGTCGCGTACGCGTTGCCTGCTGCGTCGGTTGCGATGGCGTTCGCAAGATCGCATCCACTTCCTCCCAGGTAGGTCGAGAAAACATATTCCGAACCCGAGGCATTTAACTTTGTCACGAATCCGTCGGTGCAACCGCCGAATCCCATAATGGCATTGATCGTGGGAAAATTATTTGAGGCCGTCTCTCCGGCTATAAAGGCGGCGCCGGTTGAATCGATGGCGATGCCGTAGCCCCGATCGTCCAGCATTCCACCGAGAAAAGTTGAGTAGATAAGACCGGACCCATCCGGGTTTAGTTTTGTTGCAAAGACCTCGCTATCGAACAGTGACTGAGCCGTGGTGTCGACACCAGCGTAAACCGTGGCTGGTGCAGCAGGATCCATTACCAGTGTGTTGACTCGAGTGCTGGTGAGTGTTTCAAAAATTCTGGTCCAATTGTTTCCTCCGTTTGTCGTCTTGAAGATTTGGCCATTGCTGGTTCCTATAAAGATCGTCGACGGCGACGACGGATCCAGGACAGAGGAAATTACCTGCGTATTGGATGCCAGTCCGTTATTAATGGGACTCCAGTTGCCGCCGCTATTTGTGGACTTGAAGATTCCTCCGCCAACGGTTCCAGCATAGAGCGTAGATGGGGACGTGGGATCAAACGACAACGTGCGCACAGTAGTATTCGTAAGACCAGTGTTCACTTGCGACCAGTTTGCGGCGCTATTTGTGGTCTTAAACACACCTCCGCCAGCGAGGCCTGCGTAGATAGTCGAGGGCGACGCAGGGTCGATGAGGATCGACGTAAAACCACTAAAGTTCAAGCCTGTACTGGACTGTACCCAGGAGCCTCCGCCGTTCGTGGTCTTGTACATGCCTGACTGGGTCCCAGCATACAAAGTCGACGGGCTCAGCGGATCGATCGCCAAAGCCGTCACGCTGGCAGTGGGAAGACCCGTATTTACAGAAACCCACGTCGTTCCTCCATCGGTGCTCTTAAACACACCGCCGGTAAAGGAAGTCGTTGTGAGCGCAGCGTAAATGGTTGAGGGAGACGAAGGGTCAATAACCAGTGCTGGACAGGTAGCGTTCGTGACGCCCGTAACCAGAGGGTTCCAGGTGGTTCCTGAGTCGATGCTCTTATGAATGCCGCCCCCGAAGGATGATCCTGCGTAAATCGTACTTGGCGTGATTTGGTCCACCGCCAGCGCTATCACCGGAGCATTAATGGAACCAACGCTTTTCTTACTCCAGACGGCACCCGCGTCAGAAGTCTTCAAGAGATTGTAACGGCCCCCGCGGATGGGATTTTGAGTTGGAAAGTCTGATGAAGCCGTATGTCCCGTCACGTACGCATGGCCCACCGTATCTACGGCGATAGCTGTACCAATGCTCGAACTTGATGCGCCGCTACCGGCGAGGTAGGTTGAGTAAATGAGGTTGCTGCCCGTGGCATCCAGCTTCGTGACAAAAACACCGCTCAAGAAACCGTTGGCCACTTGAAACGCGCCCGCGGTGGTTGGGAAAGAGCTCGAATTCGTGTTGCCCGTTATGTAGGCGTTTCCTGATTGATCAACCGCTATCCCATAGGCATGTTCGTGTCCGCCTGAGCCCACCAGCGTTGCATACGAAAGCACCGGGTCAATGATGAGGGGCTTAGTCGAATCAAAGGATTCAACCTTAAATCCAACTTCCCTACCTTTTACTAAATAGTCTCCCTTGATCTCGCGTCGATCGCCTTTGTCGTTCAGTTGATATATGACGGGCTTGCTCAACCGGAGTTCGTGCTTGTTGACCTCGAGTATGAGATTGCCAGTGCGATCAAGGTTGACGCGATCAGCGCCTTCGATCTGAAATTTGATCGCTTGCACTTTTCCGCCGGGCGCAACGATGAAGTCATACTCCAGCTCGGACTGATTTCCGTAATAGACCAGATCAACCTTTGGATAGATCTCGGCGTAGTGAACTTTGAGGTAGGTGGGAATGTTCGTCCGCCATTTGGATTTATCGTCACCCACGAAGTAGTTGATTTTTCCAGGGAGCTCGTTCTGACCCTCGACGTGGGGCTTAGGATTCGCACCCAGCATCGTCAAGCGCAACACGTGAAGTTTTTGTTCGGAAGAACTGGTCTGACCAGCAGCCGGCTCCGCTCCAACTACCTTGTCCGTGCTCGGCGGTTTGGGTTCGCGCAGGGTTAGCACCATCCCGCTGGAAGTTAGAAACAAGCTATAACCTTGCCCGCGAGAGAGGAACTTCACTTGTGGATCGGTTTGGCCTTCGTTAGGTTCAAAGCTTAGAGGCAACTTCCCGTAGCGAGCAGCAACTTCGGACTTGCTCAGGGCCACCTTTTGTGAACTTTTTTGGGTTGGCGCAGAGGTTTCCGCAAACGAATGGCGAATCAAGCCACTCGAAAGGGCAATCACCACCCCGGTAGTAGCCAACAGGACCGCGAGCGCACGTGTGGAAAGTCGTATGGGGGATCGCGAGGACATTTACTTTAGATATAGCTACCGCTGAGGCTTCACCACTTTGGCGTGAAGGCAGTTTACGAATTACCGGGAATCGCGCGTCAGGAGAGAGATTTCCGGCCGAAGATTAGGAACGTTCTATGTTATTGAGACGACGGTGGATGATCTGGGCCAACGTCACAGTCGAATGAGAAACCTTCGTTGCGCTTTCGAGGAGAAAAGTTGCCCTTCAGGCCTGCTATTCGAACGCGGCAGTTTAACACTGAACTCACCAAAACACCCGTGGAGACAAGGGGTTAACCCTGCAATCGTTCGAATGCGCTGCCTCAGTTCTTCCATACGGCCCGCATCGCCTCATGAAGCCTTTGCAAACTTTGTCAAAGCGGACAGGAACGCGGACATTTGCATAAGCCGCTCTCCCGTGAATGTTGCGAGTGATTGATAAGATTGGTACCCGCGGCAGGGGTCGAACCTGCGACCTTTCGCTCCGGAGGCGAACGCTCTAATCCACTGAGCTACGCGGGCATGGTTGAAGGAAGCAAAGATATCATACGCTGCCGCACGCTCGCCAAATGAACGGGACAGTTGTCTAATACCTTTAAGTGTTATGGGCAAAAACCAGGACCAACCGAAATCAACAGCGGAACCGGCTGACTGTCATACTGTGAGTGAAGCTGAAATTGATGCTGCACTGGAAGGCTCTTTCCCGGCAAGCGATCCGATTCCGTGGACACTCGGCACTCCTTCATGTCCGCAACCGGAAGACGAAGCAGACTCTTCACCAGAGTCGAAAGAAGCGTAGCTCTCAAGGTAGCCTTCAGTTCTCCATTACCTTATTACTTCCAGAGTATTAGTCGAGTGACTTACTGGGACCGCGGGCGTCTCGCCCGCACTGAGCGCAGCGAAAACCCTCTTAGGGTGCTCACAGCTAACGTGCATAGGCATCTGTTTTCTTACCCGGGGCGGGACAGGTAGTGCAGACTACTTCTTCAAAGTAACTTCGCAATGTAGAACCGTCTTCGCTGCGCTCAGTGCGGGCGAGACGCCCGCGGTCCCAGTAAATCAGTCGACTATTACTCTTGAGGTAATAAGGCGAGCAGAACTGTCTTCGCTGCGCTCAGTGCGGGCGAGACGCCCGCGGTCCCAGTAAGTCAGTCGACTATTACTCTGAAACTAATGAGGTAATGTACCTGCCTTTCCGACGTGACTTGTTACATGCTAGGCTTGCGCCTTCCCCCATCCGGACTTCAATGTCAACTGGACCAGATCAGGCGCGCTCAACGATCCTAATCGTCGACGATTTTGACGATACCCGTCTGCTGCTCCGAACATGGCTGGAGAAAAAAGGTTACCAGGTGATCGAAGCCGAAGACGGTAAAGCGGCGGTGGCGATGGCCGAAAGCCAGCGGCCAGACTTGATCATCATGGATGTTGAAATGCCAGAGTTGGACGGGCTTGCAGCTACGCGTCAGATCCGCGCCCTGCCCGGATTCGATCGGGTGCCGATCATCGCGGTTTCAGCTTACGGTGCTCACCAGTTTCGCGCGGAAGCTCTAACTGCGGGTTGCAATGAATACGTCTCTACTCCATTTGAACCTGAAGAACTCGAGCAATTGATCAGAACCTCAATCGAAAGATCAAAAGCGATATGACCAATCGACTTCTAAGCGTAGCGATCGCCACGTTTCTTTTGAGCATAGGCACCCTGTGTGCACAGGCACAAGAAGTTTCATGTTCTCTGAAACTAGCTGAACTCCCGGTGTCATCGGAACTGCTCGGCTTCCGTCTTGGCATGACGACGGAAGAGGTAAAGAAACGCGTCCCACAAGTGGTTTTCGGTGGCCTCGATCCAGTAGCCGTTTCAAAAACCACCATCAATCCTGACTTCGATCCGCGCATTGACAAAGCATCTTTTCCTGGCGTGCGTACCGTGTCC
Organism: Pyrinomonadaceae bacterium; assembly: GCA_035273385.1. GTDB lineage: Bacteria > Acidobacteriota > Blastocatellia > Pyrinomonadales > Pyrinomonadaceae > PSRF01. Next base: position 20,463 of record DATEPE010000032.1, read on the forward strand.
CTCGATTTTCTCGATGGCAAGTTGACGTCGCTCTGGTTCGGCTACGACCAAACTTTTAAGTGGCGCACGGTGGATGATTTCGTTAAAGGCATTTCTCCTGCGCTGCGGCTACCAAATGCGTGGAGCGACTGGAGAATGCGTGGCCGGCGCCTTCGTTGCGCAGACTTCGAGATGACAGTGTCGATGCTCGGGGAAGGTCCCAGCTTCCGCATTCTTGACTTGAACGCGGAGGAAACAATCGCAGCTCGGCGGCAAGCGAAGGAAGAGGAAGCAGCGGCTTTGGAAGAACAGGCGGGCGCCGTGGTGCTGGGCAATAAGAGAGCGAAGGTTTTCTATTTCTCAAGGTGTCTCCCTGATGACGAGATACAAGAATCTGACAAAGTGGTTTTTAAGAATAGAGAAGAAGCGGAAAAGGCGGGCTACAAACTCGCCTCGGACTGCGAATAAGAAGTTTCTAGTTCCGAGTTCTTAGTTTCGAGTTATAGGTTGTGAGTTTAGTTCGAGTTTAGGTTCTGGAATAACGAGAAACTCGGAACTTCAAACTCGAAACCAGGAACTTGCTTTAGCGAAAGGAGCAGCAGATGCTGAAAGAGTTTCGGGAGTTTATTGCACGCGGCAATGTGATCGAATTAGCAATCGCTGTGGTGATAGGCGCAGCCTTTGGTCGAGTGATTAGTTCCCTGGTTGAGGGTGTGATCATGCCCCCAATTGGCTTGCTTCTCGGAAACGTTGATTTCTCCAACCTGTTCCTGGACCTATCGGGCGAGCGTCCGCTGTCGCTGGCAGAAGCGGAACTCAAGGGACTTCCGGTAATTAAAGTCGGGGCTTTCCTGAACGATGTCATTACTTTCCTGATCATCGCGCTGGTGATATTCCTGATCGTGAAAGCCATCAACCGGCTGAAACGGCAGGAAGTGGACGAGATGACCAGGGAATGTCCGTTTTGCTTCTCAACGATTCATGTGGAAGCCACTCGCTGTTCAGCGTGCACCTCGCAGATAGAAGCAACACCGGCGACTTAACGACTTGTCCAATGTCCAATGTCCAAAGTCTGTCCTGCGCCAATAACGAGAACTCACAGGGGAGTGTCTCGCGGTGTTTTTGAGGTTTTCAGCTCTGGAATTGTTCCCCGTTTGTGCTTCCACTCGCGCTAGACAGACATTGGACATTGGACTTCTTCCTAATAGAATCCCTTCATGCGCGAATGCCCCCGTTGCGAGTGTTGTTTTGAGGACGACGTTGAGATTTGTCCTCAGGATCAGTCAAAAACAAAACATACGCTTCCGGGTCCCACACTTCTCTCTTCACGTTACCTGCTTGAAAAACGACTTGGACGTGGCGCTATGGGTCAGGTTTACCTCGCCCGCGATCAAAACCTCGTAACGCGTCGCGTTGCAGTTAAGACGGTCCGTCCAGACATCCTCAGCGATGAAAACCTGATGGAAGGTGAAGCGATCGCTCGTTTTGAACGCGAGGCGCGCGCCGCAGCTTCGATTCAACACCCAAACGTCGTTGACGTCACCGACTTTGGGAAAAGTCCCGAATCAGTTTTTTTTCTGGTGATGGAATATGTCGATGGAGAAACGCTGTATCAATTACTGCGACGAGAAGGCACTTTGGACGTTCAACGATCTGTTGGCATTCTGTCCCAGGTAGTCGCCGGCGTTGACGCCGCGCACGACGAAGGGATTCTTCACCGCGATCTGAAACCCGCCAATATTTTCATTACCCAACGCAAAAAATCCGGAAGTGGCAGCGCTGACGGGTTCGTTAAGGTCGGCGACTTCGGTTTGGCGAAGATTGTTAACCCCGAGCGTGACCACATCTCCGCGGGCGGTCCAGAATCGCGCGGGATAATCGGCACTCCCGAGTACATGGCTCCTGAGCAAATGCAGACAGGCGTGCAACTCGATGCGCGCGCTGACGTGTATGCGCTGGGCGCAATCGCATATCACATGCTTGGCGGTAAGCCACCGTTCGTCGGCGATCTGACCCAACTCGTCGCGCAAAAACTCTTGGAGACGGCGCCTTCGTTGCAGACATTGCGTTCAGATATCTCAGCTGAAGTCGATAAAGCAGTGCTGCATGCCTTGTCTCGCGAACGCGAGAACCGTCCGGCTAGCGCTACTGCATGGTTTGACGAACTGCTGGCTGCGGAGAAGAAATCAACTGAAAAACATAGCGGAAGCGAGTCGCGGCTGGTGGTGATGGCGCCTACGGGATCTGAAGTTTACGTTGACGATGAACGCCATGGCAGCGTGGGCCGCTCAGGCCGCGTGATTCTCAACTCCATTCCTCCCGGACAACATTTGCTGCGCGTGTCGCGTTCGGGCGAAGTGGACGATGAGCGCGTGATTGAGATAAGGCCCAACGGTATTGAACAGATTATCCAGGCACAATTTCGTAGTGGTCCATCCAGCGACCATTTGACTCCTTCGCAAGGTGGAAGTCTCGACAGCAGAACCGGCGCAGGTTCGCTGGCGCCGCGCGTTGTGTCGTGCACAAAATGCAATTCACGCTTTGCTGAAGGGATAAAGTTTTGCGGCCGTTGCGGCAACACCGCCTTTCAACCCGTTCAGGAGACGCCACAGTTCGCTGGCCGGTCCGGTTCTGGAGTCGCCCCGGCATCCGGTTCCGTCACCTGCCCGCGCTGTCAGCATGCCTATCCGGCGTCAATTAAATTTTGCGGCCGTTGCGGAATCCCAATCGGCGCGCAGTCATTGCAATGGCGGCCGCCGCGACCTGTCGAGGTAGTTTGCAAAACGTGCGGGAGCAGCTACGCCGGTGGAACTAAGTTTTGTGGACGCTGCGGCAAGCCAATTATCCCTTGAGCTACCTGTGTCTTTACCTATAATCTTGCGCGCTTGAGAATTTGTTTTCTGCCGTGTCAGTGGGTTTTAAAATTCTCCTCTCCCTCTGGGAGAGGGTCGGGGAGAGGGCCTGAGACCAACAATCAGTTTTTATCGAAGGCGGCGTCAACTATCGCCTTATGCGCGCGCAAATGAGAACGTTGACGCTTCCTTCAGAATCAAAATAACAACTCCACTCAGACCCTCCCCTAACCCCTCCCATGGGGAGGGGAAAAGTGGACCCACCCGCTACCGCAGGTGGTAATGGCCTCATAGCCTTCGCTGGACCAGAATGAAACGTTGCCCAACTTGTAACCGGACGTACAACGATGCGTCGCTAAATTTTTGCCTTGAAGATGGCACACCGTTGGTTGCTGATGCCGGACGTATACACGATCCGAACGCGACGATCCGTTACGGCGAAACCCCAGATACCAATCCGCCGCCCACCGAAATTTACCGCCAACAGGCGCCCCTTCTAAATCAAGTCGATGCTTCTGCCCAGCCGCGACAGTGGGCTCCGTCGCCGGCTAGTTCGACGCGCAAAAAGTCCAACGCCGTATGGTGGATACTGGGCGGATTAGTTGTACTAGCACTTATCGTAGTTGGTGTGGCAGTCATGATTTTGGCGCTGGCCAGCATGGGTTCCAATTCCAATGGCAATACAAACACCAACGTTGCGAACACGCGTAATAACAACACTCGCACCGTCAACCGCAACGCGAATGTCACCAACGTAAATTCGACAGCCAACCTGCCTGCATCGATGAAAGACGATTTTTCGGAGCCGACCTGGGGCGTAGGCAATTTCACTTATGGCGACGTCTGGTACGACAACGATGAATACCATATGCGTTCTAAAGATAAGACGTACCTGGTCATGTACGCTCCGAAGAACGAGTACAACACGGAGAACGCCACCGTTCGTGTCACAGTTCGAAGTGTTGACGGCACTCCGGCAAACTCCGGGTTTGGCCTGATAGTGCATGGCGACAAATCTCGAGCCGGGTCTCTGGAAGATTACGGTTTACTGATTTACACCGGACCGGAAGCGAAATACGAAATCATTAAGCATAAGAATGGTGTACAGAGCACCGTGGTACCGTGGACCAGGTCGACAGTAATTCGCAGCGGGACCAATCCCAACCAACTCGAGATCCGCGCGCGCGGACTGGAATTGAGTTTCTACATCAATGGTCAGTATGTAGATCGGATCACCGATACTGAAAACTTCAGACGCGGGGTCGCCGGACTCTACACCAGCGACAACACGGATATCGCTTTTGACGATCTGGAAATCCGGCGGACGGGCGCTGTTAACGATTAAATGCAAGTAGATTTACGAGTACTGGCTGGACCGTACAAAGGCCGCGTATTCAGCTTCACGCAGGCCGATACTTTTCTGATTGGGCGTACCGTTGATTCCCACCTGTATCTTCCCGAAGACAAGTTTTTCTCGCGTCATCATTGCCTGTTGGAGATAACGCCGCCGCATTGTCGTTTGCGAGATCTTGCTTCAACTAACGGGACCTACGTGAATGGCCGGCGTGTGACCGAGGCGTCATTGCAGCACGGGGATGAGATTCAAGGTGGCGAGACGGTCCTGCGTATTGACGTTTCAAACAATGATCCGGAACCAAACATTCAATCGCGTCCCGATTTGTCGACAAAGCCAACAATTATCCAGCTCCATTGTTTGAATTGCGGCCGGCCCGAACAGGCGCAGGCCAACGCTACTGACGGGCAGATGACTTTTCTGTGCGAGGATTGCCGCCAGGAACTGAAGAACACACCACAGCCGATCCCAGGTTACGACACGGTCAAGGTGCTCGGTCGCGGCGGCATGGGCTGTGTGATGCTGGGCCGTAGCCAGATAAACGGTGCGCCCGTCGCGATCAAAACGTTGCTTCCGGAATTTGCCGTCAGTGAAAAGTCGATGCGCCGGTTCATGCGCGAGATCGATGTAGCCGCCGCCTTACGACATCAGAATATTGTGGCGTTCCTTGATCGCGGCATGCATAACGGAGTCGTTTACCTGGTTACAGAATTCGTAGATGGCGCTGATGCTGCGAAACTCGCCGATGAACGGGGCGGACATTTACCGCCCGAGGTAACTATCGCAATCATTTCGCAGGCGCTAAACGCGTTGTCTTACGCTCATTCGCAGGGTTACATCCACCGCGACATAAAAGATCAGAACATTCTTGTCAGCGGTAGTTGGCCCAACCTATCAGCCAAGCTAACTGATTTTGGTTTAGCAAAGAGTTTTACGCAGTCCGGAATGAGTGGCGTGACGGTGGCCGGCGAAATGGCCGGCACGCTGGCCTACATGCCGCCGGAACAGCTGAAGAACTTTAGAGATGTGCGTCCTCAGTCAGACATATACGCGGTGGGGATGACTGCCTACAGCTTGATGACTGGCTCTCTGGCATTGAACCTCGGACGACGCACTAGTATGGCTGAGACAATCAAAGCAATTTTCGATCAACCGACCATTCCGTTGGCCCAACGTGCTCCTCATTTGCCGGCAAAAGTGTGTGAAGTGATCGACCGCGCCCTGTTGAAAGATCCGACCCAGCGTTGGCAATCCGCCGCCGCAATGCGAACTGCCCTCACTCACGCGGTCAACTAACGACAGGAGGCAGTCTAGCGGGAGGCAGGCGGCAGGAGCAGGAGGCAGGAAACGCCAAAGAAGGATTCCCTTCAGGTGCGCTGTGTTAACGCATTGGTTTTTGATTTGATTTGCTTTGGCATCTGCTCCTGCCGTCTGCCTCCTGATTAAGGAAATAGGCCTTTACTTAGATGACGGCCAATCGCATAATACGGCTCCAATCACCGGCCAAGGCGCCGGTGAGCGTGTCTAAAGACCCCGTATTTTCGGGCTTTTGTCTCGCCACCGATGTCGTCAGTTTAGGAGAAATTGAATATGAGATCCATCTGGAAAGGTCATATACGCTTCCTGCTCGTCGCGATTCCCGTACGCATCTATAACGCCATCGAGACGTCTGAAAAGATCCAGTTTAACCAACTCCATCGCGACGACTACGGTCCCATCGGCTACGACAAGCGCTGCAAGAAATGCAGCCAGGTAGTCACCAACGATCAGATCACCAAGGGCTACCAATACGAGCCCGACCGTTATGCCATCATCGAACCAGACGACATCGCCAAAGTGAAAATCAAAACCACTAAGGCTGTCGACATCGTAGGCTTCGTCGATGCGTCAGAAATACCGACCACGTTTTACGATGCGCCTTACTACGCCGGACCCGATGGCGCCGTTTCAGAAAAGCCTTACGCGTTATTGCGCGAAGTGATGAAGCAAACCGGCAAGGTGGGAATCGGAAAAGTTGTACTGCGCGATCGGGAAGATCTGGTAGCGGTGTTTCCCCACGAGGATGGGTTAGTATTGCAGAAGCTTCACTACCCACACGAGATTCGCAAGATGAAAGACGTCCCGGAAATCGAAGGGCCGGCCAAGCTCGACAAGAATGAGTTGAAACTAGCAACCACGCTCGTTGAACAGATGGTGACATCGCTTGATGAGATCGACACTGTCGACCAGTATCACGAAGCGCTGAAGAAGCTGATCGATTCGAAGATCAAGGGCAAAAAAGTTGCGGAATTTGAGGTTGAAGAACTGCCCAGACTTGATATTATGAGCGCGTTGAAGAAGAGCCTGCAGGCTTCGAGTCGCAAGCCGATGGTGAAGGCGACCACCGGCGCGAAGAAGAAGCCACTCACTTTGGTTAAGTCGGAGGCGAAGGCAAAACCGGCCAGGAAGCGAAAGGCTTCGTAGTGGTAACGCAAACTGTTAGTTTGCGGGATGTTGTAACGCAAACTGTTAGTTTGCGTATGTGGTTCAGGATTTACTTGATAAGGCAAATACCAATTGCCTTACACCTCGCGCAATAGATGAAAGAAAACAGCAATAAGGTTCTGTCCTTCCCCTCACGTGTACCCGCGAAGGCTGACTACCAACGCGTTAAATCCAATTACTCGATATCAGAAATCAAACAGCTCTTCGGTTTGAGCGAACGCACGATTCGTCGTTGGACCGAACAAGGGATTATTCAGGGCACCGCCACCGCCACAGCACCTGGAGAGTACAGTTTCGATTTCAACGCGCTGACGCAGTTTCGCCGCGTGCGTGAATTGCGTGCACAAGGACAGACAATCCGGCAGATCGAGGCTGAGCTGCAGGGACAGCTGAACCTGTTTCGTGGAGATCCTGCCGGCAAGTTGTCTCGCCTGTTGACGCCGTTTGAAGAAGCGTTGTTGCTGCACGAGCAAGGCGACGCGAAAGCTGCCGAGTCGTACTGGGAAGCTATCAACAACGGTGACAACGTTGCCGAAGCTTATTGCAATTTGGGGATACTCGATCTTGAACAGGGTAAGCTTGGAAAGGCGCTCGACAACTTCACTCTTTCTTTAAAGCATGAGCCACGTCACGTGGAGGCCCACTACAATTTGGGCAACCTCTACTATGACGCTGGTGAATTGCCGCTCGCCCGGCTTCATTATGAAGCGGCCGCAAACATTGAATCCGGCTTTTCGCTGGTTTATTTCAACCTGGCGCTCGTTTATCACAAACTGAATGATTTGCAGGGTGCGATCGCGGCGCTGGACAAATACAAACAGCTTGCGCCGGATGACGAAGAGATTGAAGCGGTGAATCAGTTATTAAAGGCTATGCAGAACCCGCGCAGTCTGTAGGTCAGGGCAGTTTCTAGTTTCTAGTTTTCCGTTTCCTGCCGCCTGCTCCTGCCGCCTGCCTCCTGATTTGGTGGTGGGCAAGACGTCGAGACTCGCATCACAAAACGTGTTGCCCACCTGCTAGTCTGGATCGAAAGAAAGGTGAACGATCCGTACTTAGGTAAGTAAATCAAATCGGTAATCGCGCCTCAGTTCCACATTTCTAAGCTTAGGAGTTTTTACGCGCTGGTCACTTGGGCTGAAGAAGTTTACAATCCACCCTCTCCCGAGGTTGATATTTAAACAAGGAGGGGTTCCCCCAATGTCACAGGTTACATGCCGCATCCTCTGCATCGACGATCACGACGACACATCCGAGATGCTTTCCTTAATCCTTTCTCAGGAAGACTTTGAAGTCGTAACCACTCGTTCGGTTGAAGAAGCGCTGAACCACGCCCGAGTCGGCGCCTTCGATCTGTATGTACTCGATAAACATTTGCCGGATGGAAGTGGTTTGGATCTGTGCGCTAAGTTAAATGAAGTAACCCCCGGCGTCCCTTGCCTCGTTTACAGTGGCGACGCATATGCCATCCATCGTTCTGAAGCTCTGGCTGCGGGAGCTCACGCCTACGTCGTCAAACCCGATATCGAAGGTTTAATAGAAACTGTTCACAAGTTGCTTTCGGAAAAGCACTGCGCCGCGGCAAGTTGACCTCAGAAGCACCTCGCGCCGGCATTCATCACTCGTGTTAGTTCGTATGTTTCGTGTTTGTTAATGTTTGAGTTAGTGCTTCGCTTGACACTAACTTTCATCGACGTATAATTTTTTCTCCGCATGTGGGCCGTTAGCTCAGTTGGTAGAGCAGCTGACTCTTAATCAGCGGGTCGGAGGTTCGAGCCCTCCACGGCTCACCATAATTTTCAATGACTTGCGGCAGGTTGAAAAGCCTGCCGCTTTTCTTTTGCGACCAACTTGTGACCATCTTTTCAGCGATGTTGCTGTCTATACT
>DATEPE010000033.1:0-238619 GCA_035273385.1 Pyrinomonadaceae bacterium
GTCGCACCGTTGAATGAGACCACGAATTGCGGAGCTTCAGCTCACTACGTGGAAACTCGAATAGAAGGGTGAGCCAATCAACCCGTACTTATCTCTTGACACGACCCGGCTTCATAGAAGGCTTTATGCTACCGCCGCGCTTCGCGGGCTAAACCAAATGCAGCGCGCGTAAATATATCTCAAACCAGCCGCTGATGATAAAGTGACCCGCCTAAACAAAACGTTGAAAACCCCTTCACCATTAACACCCGCTAAAGAACGCTCCGGACGGCTATTGCGTGTGCTCGGCCTCGGCTTCGGGCTCGCGGTCATCATCGGCAATACCATCGGCGCTGGCATATTTAGGACGCCCGGCGACATCGCTGAACATTTGCAAAGTCCATGGCTGTTCCTCGCTGTATGGATCATCGGCGGACTCTACGCGTTGTTGGGTGCGGTCGCCCTGGCAGAACTGGGAACGATGTTGCCTCGCGCCGGTGGCCAGTACGTTTACTCCCGTTATGCACTAGGGGAGTACGCCGGTTTCGTTGTCGGTTGGAGCGACTGGATTTCGACGTGTGGGTCGGCGGCCGCTGTGTCGCTGGTGATTGGCGAGTTTGCCGGCAGATTGATTCCGGCTTTGACCGGCCGAGAGATTGTTACTGCGGCGTTCGTCGCAATTGTTTTCGCACTACTTCAATGGCGAGGTGTCAGTTGGGGGAGTCGAACGCAGAACACGACCAGCCTCTTAAAAGCAATGGCATTTCTAATTTTGATTGTTGCAGCTTTCATTGCGGGCAGCGGCGGGGCTTTCCAGACTGCGTCCACCACGCCGACACCCGTGGGAGTCGGCCTAATGGTTGGGCTGGTATTGTCGCTGCAGGCCGTTATCTACACCTACGACGGTTGGAGCGGTGTCATCTATTTTTCAGAAGAAGTTAAAGATCCGGGCCGAAGTATTCCGCGTGCGTTATTTGGTGGAGTGATTTCTGTGATTGTGATTTACCTGCTGGTGAACGTCGCGCTGCTGTATGTCTTGCCGCTTTCAGAGATGGCCGGGAAAGACTTTGCTGCGGGAGCAGCTGCAGAGGTCATCTTCGGCAATCATGGAGACACAGTCTTTCGCGTCCTTACCATTGTCTCGATGATCAGCGCAATTAATGCCTACCACTTGATGTCCACGCGGGTGTTGTTCGCGATCAGCCGCGACGGGTTGTTCATGAAAGCGGGAACGCATGTAAACGAAGGCGGCACGCCGACAGTCGCACTGCTGCTAAGCGTGATCGTAGCGGTCCTCTTCATTGTGTTTGGCCAAACGTTTGGCACGGTCTTAACGGTGTTAGCGTTCTTCTTTGTCGCCAACTACACGTTGTCGTTCATTTCTTTGTTTGTGTTGCGCCGGCGAGAGCCGCAAAAGAAGCGACCGTATCGCGCGTGGGGTCATCCATGGACCACTGGACTAGCGCTGGCAGCATCTCTGTTGTTCTTAGTAGGAGCTGTTGTGAGTGATACGCGGAACAGCGTCTACGCGTTGATCCTACTGGCTGTGAGTTATCCGGTGTTTCGGTTGATGAAGCTTGGGAATAAGGCCCGAAGGGCCGACAGTCAATAGCCCCGGCCTTCAGGCCGTGGATCGCTTACGCAAAAGTTGAGGCCCGAAGGGCCGGCAGTGAAAACGCCACTGGCGGTCCTTTCAGACCTCCTAAAAATCGCTCATGCAATTCTCCACGCGCTGACGCACGTGGCCAGTAACTGTCGGCCCTTCGGGCCTAACTGGTTATTAGGAAGGTCGAATCACCTCAACCGAGCATTGCGCCCGCGCTGCGATCGCGGCGGAAACGCTTCCCAACAGCAGGCGTTCGATCCCTCTCACGCCTTTCGCACCGACAAAAATACAGTGCGCGCTCCAGCTACTCGCCTCGTCCAGCAAAACCTGTGTCGGATGGCCACTGCGAATCATGATCTCGGCATTCAATCCGGTTGCGCGTAGACGTTCGGCTGCAGGTTCGAACAGCGCCCGGACGTCATCCCACTTGTCCTGGTCGCCCACTTCAAGCCATTTCACTTCCTGCTCTTCCTCGTTGTTCAAGACCATGACGGTATCAACTACGGTGAGCAGACGAACCTCTGTATTTGCAGGCCAACGTCTTTTTGCGATCGCTTCCACTGCCGCTTTCGAATGTGGCGAGCCATCAACGCCAACAAGTATTCGGAGTGCCTGCCCCTGATTTTTAGACTCGCGTCCAACCCGCACCGGGCAAGCCGCCTCGTATAAAACTCTCTGCGAGACGCTGCCTAAAATTAGTCGACCTGCTAATCCCGACTTGCCATGTGAACCAACGACAATCAGATCTGCATGCCACCCTCCCGCTTTGAAGATGATGGCCCACGCGGGTGATTCTGCGGCCGCTTCAAACGTCACCTGCCAGGTAGGAAAGTCCTTTTGAATTCGTTCGCTCGCCGCGCGCGCACGAGCTTCCGCCTGTTTTAGTTTTTGTTTAGCTCGTTCATGCGCGCGCCGGACAGCAGGTAATTCTTGCGGGACTTCATCGCTTGGCTGGGCTTCCGGCGGAACAATTACGTCCGCGACCGTGTAGACGAGTGCTTCCGCATTATCAGGCAAACCGGCGTGTCGCAAATCATGAATCGCGGCATCGGCAAACTCAGAACCGTCGTAGGCAATAAGAATTTTCATAGTCAGACCATTTCCTAATGGATCCATGATCGCACGTTAGGATAATTTTCGTAACTCAGCATTCTCCAAGTGGTCCACTTAATACTTTTAATGGAACGCTTTTGTCTTAAGTTCGTGAGAACGAACGACGCGAAAAAGTTCACTACGTTTTAACAAATTTTATCGTAGAGAAAGCTTGACTTTCTGACGGTTTCGGTCATTAATCAGCACCTCAATTCCTTGCAAGAAATTTTGTATCAAGCTTTTTCCGCTTCACTTTTGACCGGAGGACCCTCAGATGAACATGCCGAATATGCTCGCTTACACTATCCAGAGCACACTCTATGCAAACACTCCCCCTTCTCTCATTGTTGGATATGGCAAGAATGCTACCTTCATGAGGCCAGATAACCCTCAAGATGACAGTTATTGGTTTGTCTTTCTTGACGCTAAGAATCCAAGGGTGAAAGTTAAAGAATTTGTGGTACCAGGAAACAATCACACGGCGATCCCTCCCGGCGTTGATACCTACATGAACGATCCGGACTATATCTTCGCGATTGCCACACAATATCTCAGCACTCTACACGTACCCCAGGGCGACATGTACGACTTCTTTGCGAAATACGGCGCGGGCCGTGCGCTGCAAAGGCTCGAGCAAATAAGTACGGTACTGAGTTGCGGTAGTTACAGCCGCATGGCCTACATTCTTACCGGGCAAGGCGGACCGCGAGGTCCAAAACTGCCACCTCCAATCAGTTACGAGATGAGCTCCACCAACTCGGCAGTTCCGGCGCTAATGCTAATGTCACTGATGCCGCAGGCAAACGGGGGCCCGCCCTACTCGATCTGCGACAGCTACACGTTCTATATTCGTTAACACTTCCAATTGGAGCGCTGCGGGTACTTCGCTAAGGGGACCCGCAGCGATTTCCATTCCCAGCAGCACCAAACGCTGAACGATGATTCTGAATCCGGGCAGCGCTCTTTCTATCAGGTCCACTACCTCAACATTGCTTCAAGGCATTTCGTAACCTGCCAGACGGTGCTCGGCAGTGCGAGCAATTTTTTTCAGGAGGGTTCATGGTCGAGGCATGGCGGTTTCGTCCCAGCACGCTGGATCAAGCAATTTTCAATGGGGTGGTCTTATGGAATGAATATGATCTGCCTGGTCACTTCACGCGCGACGACATCCTTATTGATATCGGTTCTCATATCGGGTCATTCGCTGAAGCGGCGTTATCCAGAGGCTGTGAAAACATTTTCTGCATAGAAGCCGACCACTCTAACGTCGAGATCGCCGAAGAAAACCTGAAGCCGTATATACAGAAAGGCTTCGTAAAGCTAATTTGGGGCGCGGCATGGCGTTCTGATCCCAACAACGATGAGCTTTACTTTGACGGTTACCACCCATTCCCTGAGTCGTATCCGGGCATGGAAGGAATCCTCAACACAGGAAACGGTTCAGTAATGTGGCCAAGCGCCGGAAATGGCACGCCTGTCACAAAGTTTGCATTTGATGAAATTGTGGATTCGTTGACGAATCATGGCGAGAACCGGATCCGATTGCTCAAGGTGGATTGTGAGGGCGCTGAGTGGCCCATATTACTCACTTCGAGGAAACTGGATCTGGTAGACGAAATCTGTGGTGAGTTCCATGAGATCGGCGGCGAATTTCTTGAGATCAGTGAGGATCGTATATCTACACAACCGGTCTTCTCATACGAAGGTTCCACAAAATTTACTGTCGATCTGCTGGTGAGTTATCTGAGCAGCCTGGGCTTTACTGTCACCTATCGCAGACACTCCCGCCCGTCTGGCGACCTGGAAGGTTTGGGGTTGTTTTTTGCAAAACGTCTGATACGCGTCCCTGAACCGCTCCCGATGACTGAGTAGACTATGCCATCGAGTAACTCTCATTCCCGCCTAAAACTGATCGCTATCGGCTTCAATACTTACGGCACGGGCCTCACGCGAGTAATGCATAGCATCATGCGGCGCCTCGCAGATCGTCACGAAATTCACTATCTGGGAATTGGTTATTCTGGAGAAACTATCCAGGACCGGGGCCTGACAATTCATCCGACGAATCCGAAGGGTGGTGATGTCTTCGCGGTGTTCCAGGCGAAGAGACTGATTGAAGAGATCAACCCAGATATCGTTTTCATTCTGCACGACATCTGGATGTTCGAACTTTATCTGAAAATACTTGGACCTTACCGCGATCGGTTAAAGATCGTCGCTTACATTCCGCTGGATGGCAAAATTATCGACGAAGAGAATGCTGCCTCACTCGAAGACGCTGATAGTGTCGTGGTTTACACACACTTCGCCCGTAAAGAATTCGAAGGCGCTTTTGCGAGGCTGCGTGAGAAACGTGGCAAGGGGGAATTTCCGGCCGTCGATGTGATTCCGCATGGGATCGATGCGGCACTCTTCCATCCATTACCGGAGTTGCAGCGCGCATCATTCGCCTCAGTAGGCCGCACCGAGGCAAAGAGAAAAGTATTTGGTGATTTTCCGGGTATAGAGGAGTCTTTCATACTGCTCAACGCCAGCCGGCCCGATAAAAGAAAACGGGTTGATATAACGATCGCCGGATTCGCCGAATTCGCAGCAGACAAGCCGCCCAATGTTCGCCTTTGCCTGCATCACGCCATCATGGGGCAGCCAGAACAGGATGAGATCGACTCCCTGGTGCGGCGGTTCGGACTGGAAGCGCGACTTCATTTGAATCCGCTTGGTAGCGGCATCGCTGACGACGACAAATTAAACTTACTTTTTAACGCCTGCGATGTTGGCATCAATACCTCGATGGGCGAAGGTTGGGGACTGGTAAGTTTCGAGCATGCTGGAGCCGGCGCGGCTCAAATCGTACCCGAGCACAGCGCGTGCGAAGACCTTTGGCGTGGTCGAGCTGAGCTGATTCCGACGGCAAAAAGGTATATACCGGATTTTTCAGTGCTGGAGTTTGGAGAGGTTTCCCCCGAAGGCGTCGCGCAGGCTTTGAACAACCTTTATCACAACCCAGTGCGACATCAGCAACTCGCACATGCGGCATTTGAAAACGCGCACAAACTTGAGTATTCATGGAATGCAATACCAGACAGGTTTCACGATCTATTTATCCAGTTAGCACACCCCGAACGCACAGAATAATTCGAAGGCTCCCGTCAATCGACTGAATGCACTTTCCGCCGATCGCCTACTCTAACCAACGTTTTTGATGTTCGACATGCTTTAGCTTGTCGTGACCCCACGACAAACTAAAGTTTATCGAACACTGAGGCTGACCGATCTCGGCCAGGAATTGCGCGTTAATTAACAGGGGGCGAAGAATCGGCAATTTCGGAGGACCGTAAGAATGGCAATCTCAGTCGCGCAACCACAGAACCAAATTCAGGCTGTCCCAGCTAATTCAAGCAACGTCATCCTGCGTAGGGGCAGGCCCGAAGACGCTGAGAAATGCGGCGTTATTTGCTTCGAGGCGTTCAAGTCAATCTCAGATCAACATCGCTTTCCGCGCGATTTCCCGTCACCGGAACCGGCCATTGGACTGTTGAGTTTTCTGTTATCGCGCCACGACGTTTACTCCGTGGTAGCTGAGATAGATGGTCGCGTGGTCGGCAGTAACTTTCTTTGGGAGACTGCATCAATTGCGGGTGTGGGCCCAATCACGGTGGATCCATCAGTTCAGAACGGTGCGATTGGCCGGCGTCTGATGGAAGACGTGCTGCGACGCACAGAGGAGCAGGCATTTGCAGGTGTGCGGCTGGTCCAGGCTGCCTATCACAATCGATCGTTATCGCTTTATACAAAGCTAGGCTTCGACACACGTGAACCACTTTCGGCGATGCAAGGGCCGGCGCTCGGATTGGAAATTCCAGGCCATCACGTCCGCCCGGCAACCAAAGATGACCTGGACGATTGCAACAGACTGTGTCTCCGGATCCACGGATTCGAACGCGAGGTCGAATTGATCGACGCTCTCAATCAAGGCAGCGCTACTGTGGTTGAGCGTGAAGGTCGCATTACCGGTTACACGAATGGGATCGGTTTCTTGGGCTACGCCCTGGGTGAGAACAACGATGATCTGAAAGCACTCATTGGAGCAGCGAAGGAGTTTACCGGGCCCGGATTCTTATTGCCGACTCGCAATAGTGAACTCATGCGTTGGTGCCTGCAACAGGGACTGCGCGTAGTCATGCCGATGACGCTGATGAGCATCGGTTTGTACAACGAACCTCGCGGCGCGTTTCTACCCTCAGTGATTTACTAATACTGTCAAAGGCTTGAGCCGGCGGATCCTGCTGTTTAATTTCGAGCGCTAATTAGACGGGGACCGACGCCCCGTATTATTACGGATTGTTCGGCGTCAGTCAGTAAGGTACGGTAGGTTACCGGCTAATTTACTTAGACACGATCGCTCTCTTCATCGGGCAAGGTGCGATCGCGCGGAAGAGAATACGTTCCAAATACGCTGTCGCCCTCGTCGTCAGACGAATCCTCAGTTCAGTCTCTCTTGCCACCCGTTTTCTCGTCCCCGTCATAAGTATAAGTGTCTCTGAAAGTCAATTGACTTGCGGTTGGTATCAAGGACTCCCGGCCCTTGGTGAGGTCCGGCTGTTCTCACTAAAGGTCCGCTGGACTGCGTTGCTTCAAAACAGCAAACAGTCCCAGATGCTGGACGATGCTAGGAGGTGGCTTATGAGTAGTTACGAACACTCGTTGCGGCCGTCGCTGCTCTCAATCGTAGAGACGTCGCCGTCACGTTCCGCGACTGAAATTCTGTTTGATCGATTTCGCCTGGCAATAGCGCGGGTTTTTTCCTGCCGCCACCGGAGAATGGGTCGGCCGTTTACGCGCGACGGACTTACCTATCGAACGTGCTTGGGGTGCGGGATGCGGCGGGGCTTTGATCTTACTAGTTGGTCCAGCTACGGGCCATATTATTGCGCTTCGGCAACAGGAACACGCGGGCAATCAGCTGCGTCCAGCGAGAAGACGCCTGAATGCACTCTTGCTATTGCTGTCGCCCGGCCCGATCGTGGGCCAGTGCTTGTTGCAAACAAGTAATCGCGTTCCAAACAATCGGACCTACGCGAACCAAAATCGGCTGGCGCAGCACTTTGCCAGACTTTCAGTCGGGAGCGTTCTCATTAATACCGGGCTTCAACCCGGTGATCACGGCCGACGATGGAAGTTCTCACCGGGCTGAAGCCCGGCGCTAATAGGAGCGCCCCGCGAAACCTTGCTTTCCGACTTCTTGTGCAAAACCAAGCTCGGTTGAAAGCTCTTAAGATATTAGACCAACCCTTAAAGCATACTTAATTAGCTCGGCGGTCGTTTGGACCCCCAACGCCTCCATCATCTCGTACTTATGAGATTCAGCTGTTCGCGTCGATATGTCTAGTTGCGCAGCTATCTCTTTCATCGTAAGGCCCTCGCTGATTAACTTGAGCACTTGAGCCTGTCGTGGCGTAAGCGCAGCTCGCTGTTTCGGAGTGGCAAATTCATCGCGTTTGGCTATCAGGGGAGTTATATATTTTTTGCCTTGCATCACCTTTCCGATTGCCGCGATCAGTTCTTCGCCGGCGGCTTGCTTCAGCACGTAGCCGGAAGCTCCGCAGCGAAACGCCTCGGCAACCAGCGCCTCGTCTTCATGCATAGTTAGAAATATGATCTTCGCTTCACTGCCGCCCGCTTTAATGCGCCGTACCGCATCGAATCCATTGAGCACCGGCATCGAAATGTCCACAATGATCACTTCCGGATCGAGGGTCTGCATGGCTTTAACGAGCTCCTCACCGTTCGCAACTGTGCCTAGAAGATCAAAGTCGTCGGCAAGCAAACTTTGAAGGCCCTGAGCG
This sequence comes from Pyrinomonadaceae bacterium, assembly GCA_035273385.1. Taxonomy (GTDB): domain Bacteria; phylum Acidobacteriota; class Blastocatellia; order Pyrinomonadales; family Pyrinomonadaceae; genus PSRF01. Next base: position 8,524 of record DATEPE010000033.1, read on the forward strand.
AACATTGTGTGATCGTCCGCCAGAAGTAACTTAACTCGCTTCATATTGATTATTTAATGGAACGCGCGCTACGACTTTTGTGCCCTTACCCATCCTTGATTGAATCTCGCAAGTGCCATTTAAGAGCCTCAAACGTTCTTCAATACTCACTAATCCCAACCCGTCGCCCTGCTTCGCTGTCTCCACATTGAATCCCAGACCCGTGTCTGAAATTTCAACCTCGATCACGTCATCAAAAACAGCTAATGAAACTTCGGCTGCCGACGCACCGGAATGACGAGCAACATTTCGCAAAGCTTCTATTGCCACGCGATAGATGCCGATCGATGTCTGAAATGGAATTTTTTTATTGCCAAGTTTGGTACTCAGAGTGACGTCTATCTGTTCTTCATTTCTAAATCCCTGGACGTACGACTCGAGCGCAGCAACCAGTCCCACATGTTCCAGAACCGCGGGATGCAACTGATGAGAGAGTTGCCGGATATCACTGCTAAGCCGGTCCGTCTCCTGGCGCAGGTCGTCAAGTCCCGCGATAAGGTTTTCCTCCGACATCGGAACTTTTTTCTTTACCCGGCTGATACTGACCGACAACGTGGCGACCTTTTGACTTAAATCATCATGCAGTTCACGGGATAATCTGCGCCGCTCAGACTCTTGAGCGTCAATGAGACGCCTCAACAACTCTCGTATCTGTGTGTGACTACTACTAAGTTTGACCTGGCTCTCTGTTAACGCGGTTGCTGCCATCCGTTGATCGGTTACATCTCGAACGATCGTGAGAGTTTTGTCGCCCTCCATTCCTATTAGCCGGGCCTCGTAGTGTCGCTCGCCACCTTCCATTAACAAGGTATATTCCAGAATCTGCGGGGTGTCTGTACTACTGGCTTCTTGTAGAGCTTCTATTACGTCTTCGGCTAAGTCGGCCGGCAGGACATCCCGGACGTTCTTACCCACAAAAGCATCGGGCGGAAGAAACATCTCCTCAGAACTTCGAGCGTGATAATCGAGAAATACTCCTTGGTTGCTTATCAGAAAGACCGTGTCGGGAATTGCGCGCAACATTGCTCTATTCTGCTCGAAATTGTGCCGCGCAAGTTTTTGCACGTATTCGCGCTCTTTGATCAATGCTGCCAGGAAGAGCAACGGCATGGAACACAAGATCAGGAAGAGTTGCACGGAAAGAGCGCTCGTTTCAGCATCCTGAGATGCGAACGGGCCGAGGCCGTTTATGGCGCCCCAAATCGCAACCAGGCTAACCGTAATAAATGCCACGCTGAAACCACGCGGACCAAATCGTATCGAGGCCCAAAGCAAAAACGGCAACGGGAGATACACTAATCCCGGCGTCGTACCGCCAACCGTTTCTAGTGGCGCAAAGCCAATCACCCCAACCAGCAACAAGCAGATAGCCAACGCGGTCGCTTCTAAGTAACGACGAAGAGGAACTCTGCGCAACGATCGAAGATCAGGGACGACCCACGGCAGAAACAAAGGCACCAACGTCAAAGAAGTAAGCACATTGGAAAAGAACCTCATCCGAAACACGTCCCAATAGGACGCCTCGCCGAATCGATTCAGTCTCACAAAGCCAGCGTCAATAAACGACGAAAGTAATACGCCAAAAATTACCGACAAGATAAACATTGCGACACTGCGGGTACTGTCGAAGCGTACTTTCCCTTTGGTGAGGTAAAGCAAGACTGAGGCACTAATAAGCGCTTCGGTGCAATTGCTTACGTACCAACAAACAATCATCAAGGGCGGAACGCTTGCGTTGAGTTGCACGAGTAAGTGCGCCGGAAGAATTGCGAGCAGAAGAAGCAACCACCACCGTTTGGGAAAAATTAATAGCGCCGTAAAGACGATGGCATTTGGCGGCCAGAGAGTTGAAACGGGGTGAGGGTGAAAGGTTAAAGCAAAACCAATTTTTGCGCCGACGTAATAAGCCACGCTGAGGAGAACCGCAGCGAGGACTGGACGGAAGACGTGCGAATAACGAGTGATAAAGTCAGACCGTGTTCTGTTTGCCGTAGCAGCGACGATCCCGGACACCGTCGTGCCTCCATTAATTGAGGACGTCTGATTTGTTTAAGAGCTGGCAGTTACAACGATGAAACTGAACTCTGCGCGGGGCTTGGGTGGATTGATTATACCACTGCGTAGATATTTAACTCTACGCGAATATGGTTCTAACAAGTGGGCATTAACGGTCAAACTGCGATTAGTCTCCGTCCCGGATTTCTGCTAACGGATTATTTCGAAGTCTATCCACTGCGTTGCGATGCTCGTGTCTTTTTTAGATAAGCGATCTGTCACGACCGCCTGCAAAAAATAGTCACCAGGTGGAAGAGCGGTGCCGATCAGAATGTTACCTCCGGTAACTATGACCGAGCACCTTAATGTCACCTTCCGATAACTCGTCTAAAGCGCGAATAAATGCAACGGCATCTTCACACTGTTGCTCGGTTTTAGCGAATGCTATGGTGTCGGCCACAACCATTGCAAATCTCTCAACCTTCTTCTCCGAAGCCCCCCAAAATATTTCTTCGACCGCCGTCGCAATTACACTAAGAACGTCAGGGTGTTTGTCATCGCAAAAGTGACGCGGTTGTCATCGTGCGTTTCTGTTCTGTCTTCGAGTTACAGAGGTGCCCACGTTCATAACCGGTATGGCCACACTCGTGAATTGCGTGAGCTGGAAATAATGGCTGAAAAAAGAACTGATTTAGTTGGGCTGTGGGGAACCTATAGTGGTGGAAGGCACAGATTCGTAAAGATCACAGTAATGCCTACGCCCAGAAAGCGCTTCGCGATGATCCTGATCACCAAATTAACCCCAGACAAAAATACGAGGTAATTCTCGACTCTTTGTGTTCGCTCCCTCATTGTTTCTCAAACTCTTTGATTGGCCCACTATATCTTGCGTTTGTAATGGGCATAGATGACGAGCACCAGGGGGGCGCTTTGTCAAGCCAGTCCTTTCGAGCGCTATAAAACCACCTATCAGGCTCTCGCAGTACAGACGTCAATTAGGATTCCGCTCAAGCGACTCGATGACTCGGATGATCTCAGGATCTGCGGATTCCAAACGGAGTGACCTCCGAAAGAATCGGATCGCGTCGTGTTTCTTCCCTCGCTCCATAAAGACGTACCCAAGCCCTTTCCACGCTGTGGGGTCGCTGTCGTTACTGACCAATAACGCTTGCCGAAAGTATTTTTCCGCGTCATCAGATCTGCGGAACGTGTGAAGATTCCACCAGCCTCTGGTCGTGTATATTGTAGAGTTCGACGGTTCAATGGTTGCGGCCCGATTCAGTAGGTGCTCAACCCTTTCTTCTTGCGCCTGCCTCGGAGGAAGCACTTCGAGTAACAAAAGGATTGCCTCAACCGCGTCGGGATATAACTGAACAGCTTTTTCTGCATAGGGAATCGCAGAATAAGGCTTCCGTCCATAAGCCCTAACGTAGCGAGTATAGTCTAAGAGATCATCCAGACTTGGCAATGGAGAGTTGGCAATTCGCTCCTGAACTTTTGCTGCCTTCTCAAATCTCTGCAGGTCTTGATCATCATTGGCTCGACTTTTAGGCACAAGTTTCCTGTAGACACGCAACATCTCAGCCGCTTCGTTGAATTTAAGACTGTGGCTTAAATTCATACTCAGTTTCAAGAAAACTTCGGGACACTTCTTACCATGGGCCAATGCGACTGTTCGGAAGGCCGCTTCAGCCCGAGAATCGTTGGTAATGTCGTAAGTCTCTGCCTGTTCTAATAGAGCTTCGCAGTTAACTTCAGACGTTTCTTGTGCAGGCGTGCGTGGCGAAAGCACTGCGATCGCTAGCAGCAAGGGAACAAGAAGAATCATGCTTTTCATTGAAACGTGCCTCGCAAAATAAGCGCTCGAAGATCACTTGTTCTTGTTAACCAAGACTTGGTCGGTGTTGTTTGAAGGAACTGTTGTCCAGGTAGCGGTTATTACCTTGTTTGCCGCATGAGCTGCTTTCTCAACGTTTCCGTTGCTACTCATGTAAGTTTTTACGAAAGCACTGGCCGCCTTTTCCATCACATCGGCATTGGTGATGCCATTGGGTCCAGAATATATGGTGACGATTACTTGACCTTGCCCGGTATGATTGAAGTAGCTTCCGCCTGGAGTTGAGGAGTCACAGGAGAAATTTACAAACACTTTGGCGGCACTGTCAGGCCTGGGCTGCATTGGCCCGCCCGCCGTCCATTTGCCATCCGAATTATAGTGGGTTTGCCCGCCGTTTCGGAAGGCCGGCGTCAGTGCTGTCTGTCGAAATGGGTTGGCGTCAGTGGCGGGGCGGCCATCTCCGCCGCGCCCGTGGCCTACGTATATGACTACTTCCGAGAATTCATGAGCAGCTTCGAATTGATCCGAATTGCCTATACGGCCGTTCTCCCCGGTCGCATACGAGGGCCCATACAGGTCGACTTTGTAACCGTTACTCGCACCTGCTTTTGTCCCCTGCCAGTCGGAAAAATTTGGAACCCTAGTCCCAGGGACTTCTTTGCCATTGATCGTATTAAATCGTTCACCAACTTCATCCACAAGCAAGTCTAAGAAGACGCTAATAACCTTATCGGCTGTCTTCCCCTGTCCATCATTTCCGTCTGGATCAACTGCCGATAACGGATTATTGTTTACGTAAACATACTGGTTCCAGCGTTGTGGATTGACGAAGCTTTCCCGAGTTACAGGTCGAGCATCAAGTCCCGTGAATCGAGCTTGAATGTTCGCGTAATACCTCGAGCCGAAGTAGTCCAGGCCCGTTTCACTGTCCCGCTCCTTTGAAGTGAATTTTTGCCGCACCGCATCGCCGCTGTAGCCCTGTCCCGGGGTGCGGCCGCCCGTATAGGCCAACATCTCTTCACCAAAAGGCAGGTAGTCATGACGTTTAATGCCTGGCAGTGAACCGGTTTCGTCAGCAATGATTCGGGGCGTACCAAGGTGATCGGTGACCAGCCACCGGGCTTCCGCCGTCTGTGAACCATTGGCTGCTGATAGTGAATAGAAAGTCGAGGGCGAGTTTTGGTTGTTGTATTCCGTCTGGACCCAATCATCACTGCGTTCGATATTTGAAAGGCGGACCTCATCCAACAAACCATGCCAGAAATTGGCGGACGAATAACCCCCACCGGCATACACCCCTCCCATAACACTCTTATCCGGCGTTGTGGGCGTGATATCTCCAATCCACTGGCCAGTGTTCGTTCCCAGCACCGGTGTCACCGTTTCCGCCGTAGCTCCATTCACACGGATCTTCCAGGCTGAACCATTGGAGCTATAGGTCACGTAATACCAAGTGTTCGCCGCCAGAACCGTGCTGCCTCGCACAGTATTGTACGTGGCGCCCTCAGACGCCCTGCCAGCCACAGCAAGATAGCGATTGCCCGAAACCAGACGAACATAGACTCCCCACATAGCGGGGGCAGTCGGTCCCGAACCCCCATAACCCAACACAACGCCATTAGTATCCAGCGCGCTTATTCTTACCCAAGCGCTGACAGTCCCCGTCGTAGTTGAAGTATCAACCTTGCCCGCCTTCACATCGATATAGTCAGAAGACCCGTTAAAATCTCCGCCGCCACCCACTTTGGCCTGTGCAGCCACCGCCCCACTAATGGTTCCGTTATTCGCGTTCACCATTGAGTCGCCTGCGGAGAGATTTGATCCGTTGGGCAAATGCCATACGCCTTTGTAACTTGGGTCCCACACCCCAGACTTGTTTGACTGATCCGTGGTTACGCTCGAATTGCCATAGCACATGTAGAGGATCGTGTCGGTATTATGCGAGATAGTAGGCACCTCGACCCAGTAGTTTACCGCGCCGGTAGTTGCGTTGTACGTCTCAACTTCATGATCAAGCTTCGTGGCACACCCGCTATCAGAAGTGAAGATCACGTCGTAGCCGTTGGCATTCTGAACGTTGCCGCCGTTGGACACGGTGGCCAAGTAAGAATAAGTTCCACTAATCAGCATTGGGAAGTTAGATTGATCAGAATTTGGCACCTTATTGTGATCAATAGTCACGGTCCTCCGATAGACATAACCGTTATGTGCTGGCGGTGGCGCATCGAGCGTGACAAGGAGTTCGCCATTGCGATAGCCATACTCCTTCTTCGGGCTCGTCGATGCACCGTTCAACGCATACTCAGCGAGCAGTTCACCATCGATTCCGTAAATTTGCCACGTCTCTACTCCATCAGCCTTCCGCCGAACGCGCTGTCCATCGCCATTGTAAGTGTACTGTCCGACCGTAATATCACCCGCTTGCTTTTCAGACGTCAGCCGGCTCTCCGCGTCGTAAGTGCGAAGTACGGCTGAAGCACTGTAGGTATCTTCCGTTAGATTACCCGCATTGTCGTACACCATCGTTCCTGCCTGACCTCCCGGAACACCAAGCCGGTTCGTAGATGGATTCACAGCAAATGTCTTGCTATTGATACCCAAACCTGAGGCGCTGCTTATATTGCGATTACCCCAACGGTCGTAATCGTAAACCTGTTCTCCAGTCTGAGTAGATCCATTCTGGTATTCAGCAACCGACTTCAACCGGTTCAACGCATCATATTCATAGTTCTGCTGCATGAATGAAGAGCCACTAACGTTATCATCATTGGGGACCATGTGCCGCTGTACGTAGACGTTGCCGTTAGTGTCCGAACCCGTGGTTCCAAAACCGTAATTCGCGAGCGTGTTGTAATTGATGAGTGAGTAATAGTTGATGATGGCGCCGCGGTTGTAGTTATCTGCGTCATTGACGGTGCTTAAGCGCATATCATAGAGTTGGCCGCGGGCGTTGAAATGGCGCTTGTTGTAAAGCGGCGTCTGCGTCCCAAACCGCTCACGTGTCCACTGCCCTGAACTACTGTAGCTGATGTTCGTAACATACGTCCGAGTCGCTCCATCGCCAAGATTCCCAGTGAAGCTGGTGAGACGGCCAGCGGCGTCATAACCGAAGTTAACGATATGGCCTGAAGGGTACTTTTGGGAAGTAATTGTCGAAGCATCGTAGGTTCGCTCAGTTTTATACTCGACGGCACTCCAGACGCTGTTTGTCTTAAACCTCTGCCGCTGATCGAGCGGCCGCCCCTGGGCGTCATAGCTGTGGATTTTTACATGGTCTACAGTTGCGCCTGTAGTTTCCGTTCCACCACTGTATGTTTGCCACAATCGACCAGCCCCCTTGGTAGCCCCGTCGTAGATACGGGTGATGTCGGGATTAAGACTCGTGTCAGAGTAATCTACAGAGGTGTTGCGGTTTAGAGCGTCATAGGCAAAGTCAACTGCGATTCCTCTCGGGTCGGTTTTTTTAGTTAGATTACCGTTGTTGTCGTATTGATAACCGATAGACCATTGAGAGTTTGCAGTTAGCGGATCGCTAAGATTCAAACTCGTGTCAGTGTTCTGCTCCGGATTGCGAGCTCTGATTAGCCGCTTTAACGAGTCGTACATGAAGTACCGAGTCTGAGAACCTTGAATAACCGTCACCAAGCAATCGAGAGCGTTGTAGGTGTAATTCGTGGGTTGTATTGGAGAACCGTTCGAACCCAAATTGTTACTTGCATCCGGCTCGTCGACTCTTACAAGGCGTCCCAATCCGTCAAGCATCGAGCGGCGATTCTTTCCTGCTTGGTCCGTAACTGTTGTGAAGTTGGCGTCGTACGCCGTACTTACCGCGCCCGAGCTGGTGCTATTAGCGCCCCAGGGCGCGGGTAGGATGTTGCCGGCGAAGGTATGTACCTCAACAATGCGACCGCCATTGTCACTCTTGGATCTGGTCCATCCCATGGTTGCTTCTGTCCCAGCCGCACCTACATTGGCTGCCCGGTACGGATTGGAGACAAGCCGATAACTATTGGAGCCGGAGAACATGTATCGCGTTTGCGTCTTGATGCCAATAGTTTCGTCTGTGGCGCTCTGACTCGCAGCGTCTTCCAACTGCCGTGTTAGCCGCACACGGCCCAATGGGTCGTAGTGCTGGATGTTGACAAGTTTGCCATCACCAGCGCTGTTCAAGTCTGTACGCACTATTACTCGCCGATTGTTATCGGAATATTCAGTGGCCGTGCGCGTCTCTTCCGGCTTGTTCTCAGCAGTCCGAACCAACGTGGGCCGGCCAAATGCGTCGTAAGTTGTCGCAGTCGAGACATTGTTGTTTGCATCGGTTATGCGTGTCGCTAAACTGGTATTAAAGTCGTACTCTCGCGTCTCAGTGCGCTCCACGGTAGTTTGATATGCCGTTTTGATCTGGGTGGGATAGAGATCGGTGAAGCCCCCCACTAACCCATAAACAAATTGTGTATGATGGCCGCGCGCGTTCGTGGTTAGGGTTGGCCCACCATACTGATTGTATTGAGTAATTACTGAGATTGAGTTCGCGCCCAGCGGATTCGTGTAGCCACCTTTGCTTGCGTCCCATGACTTCTGCTGGATGAGATTCCCAGTGGTCGAGGGATCGTCGTAGAACGACTCAGAACGACTGAGCACCTGCGAGCCGTCACTTACTTCAGAGAAGGCGAGGGCATTCTTGATTGGAGGTGACGTGGCTTTGTGATAGACATCTGGATCGTCAGTGCTTACATCAGAAGCGTCCGGCGTCGAATTGTAATATGCATTGGTTGTCACCCTTTTCAGCGTTGCCACGCCAGGGACGCCGGTGGGCTGGTCGTTGCCATTTCGCTGTACACTCCCATAACTGACCCAGTCGTACTCCCTCACGGCTGTGACATTCCCGTTTTTATCGTAGTTGAAGTCTTTGATTGCGGTTTTGTCCCAGTTTCCCGCAGCATTTTTTATCGAGGTGAATTCAGTCTTTACATACGGGTTATCTGCATAACCAGCGTAAGGAGAATTGACCGCCCAAATCCTTTCAAGCTTTGTACCGTCTGGACGGACTGACTTATACACATAACCGCTGGAATTGGAAGTCTCCAATAAAACTCCGCCAGCAGGGTTTGTGATTGTGCTGCCCGAATTGGGAGAAATCGAATACAGCCACGTTTCGGTAGCTACGCTTGTGTCGTTGTCGTACTCCCTCTGGTAAGTAAGCTCTTTCCGAGTAGGGCTGTTGTGCAAAATGTCAGCATAAAAAGGTGTACCCTGCTCATGCGTGTACTGGTAGGCCGATTCAGCGCCACTTGGTAGCGTTACAGAAGTTATCTCACCCCATCCATTGGTATAGCTTCCCCACGCAGGTTCCGTTGAACTTCCGTGATAGTTGAAGGTGTAGGTAAGACTGTCAGCCTGCGTCGGAAGGATGATTTGGTCCACTACTGCAAATTGCGTCTTTACCTCTCTCGTATTAGTTTCTCCCAGCGGCAGTGGGTGATCGGCAGTGGCTACATAACTCTTGTGTACCCAGATATTTTTCCATTTGACGCGCCAGCGGATTTCTTCTCCGTTCACTCCCCACATGATCACGTGATCTTCGTTGTTCGCGGCGTATTCAATCAGGAAGTAACGTCCGAGCTGATCGACGACTTTTCGAGCTGTGTGACCGTTCGTGAGTGTGACAGTTTGAATTTCAATATAGTTGTTGTTGCGATCGTATATGCGCTGAGGCGCGTTTCCACCGGTAGCTCGCGCCCCGTCCGGCATATACAGCGTCCAACCGTTGTTGAATGGATTGCTGTCACCATCATGGGTAATGACGAGTCGCAAGTGAGAGCCGTCCGTGCTGTAGTAGGTCATGCCGCTGGTAACGGCGTAATAACCAGTGTCACAATTGCTGTACCAACCGTCATAGTTGATTCGATAATAACCGTCATTCAGAGTAGGTGACTGGAGATAGCCAGTTGGGTGAAACTCGCGTACGGCACCATCCGGAAAAGCCATCTTCAACTTGTATTTATATGTGGCGTGTTCACTCGGACAAGCAGGCGTCCATGGTCCAACGTACTCGTCCTCGCGAGTAAAAAACTGCAATCTATAATCGAGACCGTAACGCCAGCCGCCTTCTTCGCTGCCCTGCAGCAGGTTCATCGTGTAGTTGTAGGTTGTACCCTGCGCGTTTACAAGCGAGGCGCCATTTCGCCAAGCCACTTTGGTCGACTCTATCTCATTCCGGTAATTGGATTTGACCTCGTCGCACGGGACCGGAACACCACTGGGCGAGATGCAACCGCCGCCGCCCTCGGGCAGGCCCTGTGAATAACGCTCCACACGCGAGTCGAACATCTTGCTGTTATAGAGCAAACGCAAGCCTGCGCCAGGTGCCGTACCTCGACCTGCGGGAAGTGAGGCTAGCGGGATGCTTAGAATTAGATTGCCATTGCCAGTATTGATCGTTTCAATGTCGGATAGAGCGTAGGAGCCACCTGCCTGAAAGCCCCGTTTGGGTGTTTGGTCCTGTTGCGCCGTGACGTATGTTGCTGACAACGTGAGAACCAAAAACAAAAGATACAAGAATCGGAAGCGTGAGTCGCTAAGTGGCATTGAGGCCCTTCCAGAGTTGGGTGAAGGTAATAGTGAATTGACGAAACTCTAGGCAGAGTTTCGCCTCAGCGGTTCTGCAACAGTCGGCTCACGTGGACTGAGAGTGGTTGATCGGCTAATGAACGACAAAACTACTCGTCCATTCTCAAAGCGAGTGACGGTTCCCGGTATGTGTTGGCCCTCGACCTTGTGCCAATCGCCGAGTCGAGTCTCAACAGAAACCATTTCTCCATCCTTCTGAATTTGATAACGAACGATCTCCAGAACCTGGGTATCCGAATTGAAAAAGTACTTCTTAGTCCGTGCGTGATCGCTGCCGCGGGAACCATCCTCGTCAATCACTTCGTAGATATCGTATTCAGGACCATCGTCACTTTCCGCTGCTCGCGCGCGCCCGCCTAGAAAACGGGTCGCTGCGCCCCGCCACTGAGCGATGAAAAAGGACTCGGCGGAATCGTAATAAAGTGAGTCCAGCAGCGGTCGGGTCTCGGCGTTGGGGGACGCTGCAGCGCTCTCGCGTGCGTCAAATGAAATCAACAAGCCGTTAATGCTGCTGATACGAAGCCGGTTGGGAAACTCATGGACCACAACGATCGGCTGTGAAGTTCCCGCGAGAGTAAGCACGCCCATGAGTGTCACGCGTTCTTTCCCACGTTCGGAAATGCGACTGCCCAACGCCTGAAGAAGCACACGCACTTGCGGACGGAGGCGCGAGGCGTGAATTCGATCAGGGTAACCCGTCCTAACGGGTGCTCGCGTCGATTCCTCGGCCGCAGTTGGATTCGTCTTCGTTGACGACAGTCGCCGGTTCGCAATTCCTGCCGCCACGGTCGTGAGAAAAAGTACGAAGATCACTACGACAAATAAGGGTCTGTTTGGATGTAATCTCATTTTTGACTACTCCTGAGGGGCTGGTGGAGCGTACCAACAAACCATGAAAGCCTCCGTGAGCAGAGACAATTAGACTTGATATGCAACTACTAAGCGAGAAGGGTTGCAGCCAATTAGTTGAAGCGAGGCTCGCGAGGTGTGAAGTCTTCCCATCAACGTCGTGAACAGATTAGCGGCAGAGAATTTATGCGAAGAAGATCGAAAGTGTCAATAGAAAAGCCGGCAAGACTTGGAGTTTCTGATCCGCCAAGCTAACTACCACTAACTCCAGACGTCTGGAGAAATGCCAAAAGTGCAGACCTCACCGCTAATAACAACCCCACGCGACGGGCGGACAGGTACCTATTGCCAGGAGAAGAGCCGGCGTTGCGTTCAGTCCTAACTGCCCGGAGATCGCACTTGGCTGATCTCGTACCGGTAGCTATTGGCACGGGCCTTCGCAAGAATGAATTACTCGGCCTTCAGATTAAGCACTTGGACTTCTCACGGAATCTGACCGTGATAACGGGCACTAAGACTCGGAAAAATCGAGAAGTTCCTATGAATGCTGAAGTGAGGGATCCTGATCCGGCTCTCGCGGCATCGGAAAGGTGAAGACTTCGTGTTCATGAGTCCAAAGACGGGCGGTCGGCTGACTGATGTTAAGAAAGCTTTTCAAAGCGCCTGCAGAAAAGCGGGAATCCACGGTTTGGTTTGGCATGATCTCAGGGCTACATTCGGAACGCGATTAGGTGAGGCAGGATTTGATGCTTTCACCATTGCAGCGTTGATGGGCCACAACAACGTACGAACTACGCAGCGCTACGTACGTGCGACAGAACGCAATAAGCGAGAGGCGGTTAAGGCCGTGATGCTCAGTCTGGCCGGCCACAATTTGGCCACAAAGGCGAATGCAATACCGCACCGGGATGCTGTCGCTTGACTCAGTTCGAAACGCTGGGCTAGTCTGCCATCAAGTAATTACGACTGAATGTCGTTTCTATTTGGGGCCGTAGCTCAGCTGGGAGAGCGCATGACTGGCAGTCATGAGGTCAGGGGTTCGATCCCCCTCGGCTCCACCAAAATCAAATAACTTAGGGCCACTCAACCGAGTGGCCCTTCGTTGTTTGCGCAGCAAACTTCTGTAGTCGAAGTCGTTGTAGTGTAGCGCCGCATTGCCCGGGATAGGACTGAAGCGCTAACGAATCATTTCTCCGCGCGATAGAAGTAATACTCTGCTGTGTACGGGACTTCCATCACCTGGTTAATCGATGTGCCATCAACCACCGGAGGAATGCCGCCGGTCGTATTCACTCGTTGGATGTAAGTAGTCGAGGCAAAAATTCCGGCGCCGCTAGTCTCATGCTTCGACAATATGATCCAGGCAATAGCCGACGGATCAGGAGTGCAACCTTTGCCCATTACACGCCGGCCTTCTACTTTACTGCCACTTTTACTTTCCCACTTTGGGCCAATGTAATGAGTGCCGACCTCTCCAAAGAAGTTTTTCTCGGCGAATAGAGTCGCCACCGGTGCAACAAAATCCCAGGTACCACCATTCCATTTATAGACCTGCACACCACGCGCGTACACATGGAAGGCCAACTGATTTCCCTCGGGTACTTCGATATTGGAACACTGTTCTGGCAAATCCGGCCCATTGGTATTCTCGGCTGCGTTGGTTACCGAAATCGGGAGCGCGAGGCCAGCGATGGTAAGGAGAACAACAAATCGAATAGCCTGTTTGATTCTTGTGTAATACATCACTTCAATACTCCTTCTATCTTGAAAGGGAGAGGTGGTTTGAGCATCCGAGATGAGCCTGCACTCCATCTCCACTCAAATCTCTCAAGTACAATCGACAACCAGAGATTCACGCCCCACTTGCAACCGCTGCCGACCTACTTGAATACGCGTTGAAATGCCCCCAAAAGGGCCACAAGAAATCAGAGGAAAATTCTAAGAGCCGATAGGTCTTTCAGAATCAATGACTTTATTTTGTGGTTTCGAGGAATCCCCAACGAAGGTATGGGAAAGAAGGATGGTGAATGGACACAACGAATTAGAACCCCGACGAGTCAGGGTAGCGACCGAAGTGGAATAATACTGAAATCCATTTCCCAAATGACGTCCGGGCTTTGCAAGTGTTCGCTACTCTGCGCCGGCTACCCGGTCGCAACCCCGACTCGTCGGGGTTCTAATCCGTAGTTGACCTTGAGTTTACATGCAAAGTAGGTCGCAAAGCGGCATGAGACATTTAGTTAATCTTGATTGTGCGTTATCAAAACCGGACCACGCCGCCTATGAACGGCCCATGTCCGCGCGCACTTAAAAAATTCGGATCGTCCACCCACTTATAGTTGATGAACTTGTAACCACCACTCACGCCGAAGTTACGTGAGGGGAAATATTTCAGCCCGGCTTCCGTTCGAAACAGGCGATCATTCTGAAAGGCAATCGCGCCGAGGCTATGAAACAGGTTGACCCGCGAAGAGGCTTGGTACTCGATGTCGTAACCGATCAGTGCGGCCAACTTTGTGAGTGACGCCTCCCTGAAATTGTCGCTGTTGTTATCAGTGGTTGCGATGCTGATCGAGGGTTTGATCACACCTAGTTCAATCTGAGGACCGATCCGCAGCTTTTCAGTGCCCCAGCGATACGAGTATTTCGCGCCAAAGTCATGAATCTTCTGTTCGGACTTTATTTCCAGGTTGGCTGTGTAAGTACGATTGAGGAACTCAATGGTGCGCGTGAGCGTTTTGGTCGAGCCATGTGAGGTCCGTCCATAGAAGACTGTGAACTTGTGTTTGCCGTTCTCAGATCTATATGTGTATCGCAGATCCAAATTGACGCGGTTGGGAAAATCGAAATCTCGTGAGAAGGAAATCGTAGTGCCTGAAAAATTCGTCTCGCCCGTGGGGATTGAATAAACGGCACGCGCTTCTATCTCATGTCGCGGCTGGCTGTCGATAGTCTGTGCCAGGCCCGAGCAACTCGCTACCGCGGCCAATAAGAAAGCGCTGAACAATCGACCCGGGTTTTGCATGATCTGTTACCTCCGGCTGCTGTTTGCGGTTCAGACTCGTGCAATAGAGGTCGACTGTTACACGAATAAGCCGACGATCTGACAACGGAAGGGAGGCAAAGGTGATTTTCTTGTACCCCCCTGTCTGATTTAAAAAGGCCGAGACGTTCTTCTGTCCCGGCCCTTCTTGAAGCAGATGCATCCTGCCACCCGCGGCCGCATCTGCCTCTCTCCTCGGAGTAGTCTGTGGCTCCTGATTGCAACGGCAGAATCCACGCACCCCGATTCGGTGCCTTGAATTAACTACATCCCTCTGCTCGAACCTACGCGCCCGGCAATTCCCTTGTTCACCATTAGCCTGACCTCAACCCGGCGATTTTTTGCACGACCTGCCTTCGTCGAGTTTCCCGCCACCGGTTCCAGCTGTCCGTATCCAAACGGTTGCACCAGCCGGTTGAGCGGCATCTTATATTTCGACACGATGTAATAGATTACGGCGTTGGCTCTACGTTCGCTCAAATCTATATTTCGTTGCGAACTGCCCGTCGAATCGGCATAGCCGATCACCGCCATCACCCAGCCTTTCGTGTCCTGCGTCCTTACCCATGCGGCTGCTTCATCAATCGTGGCCTTCGCTTTTGGACTCAGCGCCGCACTGCCGGTTCTGAAATGGACCGTGATGGTCTTCAACGGGTCAAAATCATCCAGACCGTTGATGCGATTGTTTGCATGGTCCGCAGTGCTCTGTGCTTTCCGCGCGGCCTCGGCGGCGGCGTCAGCGGAAGCTTGCGCTTGAGCGGTAAGAGCTCGATTCTCATCAAGCTGCCCGGCCAGCCGCTCTTGTTCCTGCTGCTGCAATCTGAGCTTTTCATTCAACTCGGCTTCCGCGGGGTCGAGAGTTGCTTTGAGGGCCTGGGCTGTTCTCAGGTCCTGTTCATCGAAGCGAATCTTGTCCGCGACGATGCTGCCATCTGCATTTCTGTCGCCGTCTACTTCGAGTCGAAGTCCGCGCAGTATGTAGCTGGCAGCATATTCCTTAGAGCCCCTGAAGGCGCCTCGTTTGTGGCTCTTAACTTCGGTCCTTTCTGTTAGCAGGACCGTTGTTTGGGCTCCGCCTGTTGTCTCAGCCATCGTAAAAGAATCGGGGTCTCTCTTAACAACTACGCCCTTGAATTTTTTGACTTCCTGAGGAACCGAAATCACCTCAGGAGAGTTGTAATTCAACGAACCGGCTTCGGCAGCGACGACTATTCCCCCGCATACTGAGGCCAAAAGAAAGGCGACCGAAATTCGAGTTGCTATTCTGTACTTGCTTATCATCTGCCACTCCTCTCAATTGTGGTTATTCCACGAGTCAGCCTCCTCTTTTGGAAGCAACACAGGTTACTCGCACGAAATGAAGCGATATCGGGCGTAATCCTACGCGTGCTGAAAACGCAACAATACTGTCAATACTGACAGTATTGGCCGTTACCCAATCTGGTAGCCTGAGGCCCTGAAAACAACTTCTGCGCCACCACCACTGTGGGAAGTGATTGGGATCACCCAAGAGACACTTCACCGGCCAAATACCGACCTAAGATTAGGGGTAACAAGAAATTTCATGTCGTCCGCTGCAACAATCAAAATCATAAAACGCCATCAGCGAAAGAATGAGGCGGAGCCTATTCAACCTGTAGAGCTTGTCATGAGAACAGAAAAACAGGTGCGACGTGATATTGCTCACAGGGTAGGAGACTGGATTGAAGCATGGCGAAACCGGCCGTCCGGTTCAGGATGCGATCTCAGGTCGCATGACTCTGCCAGTGAGTCGCGTTAGTAGATGGTTGAAAGAAAGTAAATTGGAGTTTATCGACCCGTAAGAAATCATCTTCCAAGCCCTGCAACGATAACCGTGACGTTATCGAGTCCGCCGGCGCTTAGCGCTAAATCAATCAACGCCTGGCAGGCATTCTGAGAGGATCTGGATTCGGAAAGTACAGACGCGATCGTGGAGTCGGTGAGCATGTCAGTCAGGCCGTCCGTACAAACCAGGATCTGATCACACTCGGCTAGTTCGTTGTGATGGATCTGCGGAGTGACCTTATCGCCACATGATCCCACGGCAGACGTTAGTACATGACGCATTGAACGCGCCGCAGGGTCGCCCGGTTTTGCAACCCCTGCGTCGATTAGCCGCTGGGCCAATGTGTGATCACTGGTGAGTTGGATCAGTTTGCCTCCGCGAAACAGATACACGCGCGAGTCCCCGACATGACCGATAACAATCTCACGACCCAACATTCCCACTACGGTCAACGTAGTTCCCATGCCGCGCAGATCGGCATCCTGCTCGGCCTGGCTTCTTAGCGCTGTATCCACTTGCTGAAAGCGGTCGGTCATTCGCCACAGTACTGTGTTCAGATCGCGCAGCCGTCGCAGTGACAGTATCCAATCCGGTGTATCGAGTAGAAGTTCGACCATTTTCCGGAGTGCGAGGCTGCTGGCCACCTCTCCTCCGGCCATTCCACCCATTCCGTCTGCTACTAAAATGCCGTAACCCACCAGGTTGAAACTTTTCTCCAGGGATCCTTCAGGAATATTGGTTGACAAGTTTTCAAGCGACCGATGAAACCTGATAACGAGGTAATGATCTTCGTTGTTCTCTCTGACGAGCCCGGCATGAGAAACTGCGGCCAGGTCGACACGGCTACGAAAGGGGATGGTTTCGGGAAACTCATCGGTACCAACCGCGAAGAGGTCATTGACTTTACTTCGCTTACTTTCCTCTTGACTGTTCATCGTCGGGCCTTTCATGAACAACGAGCAGATTAGTTCGCCCTGCTGAAGTACCGCGTTAGTTCATATTCGAGCAGACTTGTAGTAAGTCAGCGTATGACTACTATCTCCGTGCTAGTTGGTCTTGGGGTTCTCGGGGCAGTTTGGCGGGGCAAAGTTTCTGTCAAATGGAGAGACCAACCTAACTGTCAGACTAGAGCGCTATTAGCATTGCAGATACTGGCAGAATTTACAGGTTTAAACCCGAACGAGCGTCTCATTTAAGGCTCTGCAAAAGTAAAGAGTGTGAATCGTCATGGGTCGACAAATACAGAACCGCGAGCGGTAGCGAGCGGATGCTACACTCAACTTTACTTGTATTTTTCACGCTGTTCTTGCTGAGTTGAAAGCTAGCATCCGCTCGCTACCGCTCGCGTTTCTGCATTTGTCGACCCACCACATTCACCACTAATTCACCCTTGGAGTAAAGCCTTACACTCTTCCTGCAGCCGAGCAGGTTTTTTTTGTGCAAAGCCGTCACTAATCAAACTTCCAACCCAACGAACTACTGATTCCCAGATCGTTCTTGTTCGCGAGCACGGGTGGTTTATTGTCAAAGTTTTCGTAAACATGGAAGCCCCAGTACAAATCTTTAGCGACTTTCAGGTGCAGGTCGGCTCTGATCTGTGCTCGGATGCGACCAGGTCTGGTCAGACTTGGATAAGAGATGAATCTCGACCGGATATCAGTCGTCTTGAAGCGAAAGGTAGTGAAGTCAAACCCTACAACTGCATCAGCATTCGTTGCGGGCAACGAACCAGTTGAGGCGAAATAAGTTTCTTTCGATCCAGCCAGTCCTCCGAATAATGAAAATCTCGTTTGCGAAGTCTGATGTAGATTTGCCCCGATGATGCCTCCCACCGTCGTGCGCCGATCGAGGCTCTGTTGATCGCTACTCAATAAATCAAAGAGCCCCCCGGCGAACCAGCGTGGGCCAAGTTGTTTTCTATAATCAAGTGTAAATTGATTACGGCTGGTGCTCGTACCTTGTGGCTGTCCGCTCAGGGCGGAGTCAAGAGAAGCGGTGACAGAGTGATCGCCCGCGCGGTAAGTGGTGGTTGCGATCAGGTCCGTATGATACTGATTATTTCCGCTCGTAAAACCAAAACCAAAATCTATCGATCCTTCGAGCTGTCTCCAGAACCCAGGTTCGTCGGGAGTTATCCGCAGCACCTCACCAGCTTTCACTCTGAGGCTTTCGTTGGCTGAACCGATTACAAAGTTGTCTATCTCCCGGGCGCTTCCGGGAAGCAGCCTCACCACATCAGTAAAGAGTTTCCCGTTGACCAACCAGATCATAAATCTCGACTTACTCTCGAGACTCGCTACCTTGGCCCAGTCCAGCCGGACCGCCTCAGCCATATAGTCTGCCTTGATTCTTAGCTCGCCGCGTTCCAACCCCTTGATCTCTCCGGTTATCCGATCACCATTCTTTAATAGAACGACGTCGTCCACGTTTTTCGCCGTCGCGATCGGTGTGCTGAATAACATTAGGAGAGGGATTACGGCAGAAAGTGTGAACTTTGACGAGATCAGATTTCCAAACATTCTTCGACCTCTTTTTGGAAAGATACGGGAACGCGCCAGCGATCTCATCAGCACCGTGGCTTCAGCCCGGTGATCCACGGATGTCATTGGTTCCGTCACCCGTTTCCCGGTTTTCTGCGGAAAACCGTTAAAACGGTTAAGGACAATCGAGATCACTTGCAGATCACCGGGCTGAAGCCACGGTGCTAATGAGATCGCTCCGCAAAGTTGTAACCCTCTAAGGCTGTTCGCGACTCTAAAGCAAAGCCAATGCGTCTGTGGGATGTTAGGAAGCGAGGTCAACTCGCGCCAACTGTTAATTGATACAGGTTCGAGAGCAGCAAACGTCCGGTAGGCGAGCCGTTTCCTGTCAAAACTGACAGTTATTGTTCTTTGTTGCCCTCCGTAGAATTCCGCCGCGATTCGAGCGTGTAGAAAAAAGAAAGGTGGGAAGGATTATGACGGCCCGTACAGCTCTTCGATTAACTCTTTCAGTTAGCTTGCTTCTTGCGTGGGGGGTAAGTGTCTCAGCTCAGGACATTCGGTTTAATTTCATGCCGGGGACGGATTTTTCCAAGTATCGAACTTACAAGTGGGTGAAGATTCCGAACGTTCAATATCCCAATCAGATTGTGGACGATCAGATCATGCGAGCAATCGATGGCCAGCTGGCACTGAAGGGGCTCACCAAGACGGAAGACAATCCGGATCTCTATGTCATGTACCAGGCGGCTGTTAACCAGGAGAAGCAGTGGAACTCTTACAGCACCGGCGGCGACATGTGGGGTTGGGGTGGCTGGGGCGGTTGGGGAGGAATGCAAACCACGACCACGACCAGCAAAACGATAAACATCGGAACGATCAACGTCGATATGTACGATGTCGGGATCAAGAAACAAATCTGGCGTGGCGAGGCTACCAAGACGCTGGGCTCCGGCAAGGATCCGAGGAAGGTGGAAAAAAATCTTAACAAGGCGATGGCCAAGTTATTCAAGAAGTACCCGCCACCAGCTAAATAACAGCCAGGCCTTATCTTCTGGCCGTAATGCATGGCCTGCGCTGATCATGAAAGGAATAGAGTATGAAAGCAGGAATTGCGATCGCTGGCTGTCTCCTCGCGGTTTGTTTATCGAGTGTCTCGCCCGCAATACCTTTAACGCAGCAACCGAATAAGCGAGAGCACTTCAGCGCCCTCGCATATATGCCCGCCGGAGCGGGCGTGGCGATGGTTGGCGCCGGGGCCCGGGTTAATGTTGACTTACGTATCAAGAGTTACACCTCGGACGAAGAAGCCCGCACGCTTGCCGGCTTACTTGTTGATGGCGGACCCGATGCGTTGCTGAAAGCGCTCAAGCAGGTTGACTCAAAAGGAAATATAACTATCACCGGGCGGGTTGGCTTCTACGATTTCAAACTTATTCGTTCACATCGAACACCAACAGGTCGACGGATTTATGCTGTTGGTGATCGGCCTGTCGGTTTTCTGGAGGCGTATCACTCAGGTCGGTCGCGAGATTATGAGTTCGGGATTCTGCAACTCGACTTGAAGCAAAAAAGCAACGGCGATGAAAGCGGAGAAGGCGCACTGATCTACGCGGCCAAAATAAAGTTGCTGGACGGCAACAAGCTGGATGTCGAAACCTATGGCATTGAGCCGGTCAGGCTACTAGGCGTTCGCAAGCTTTGAGATTCATGTGAGCGTGATCGGCGGCGTCTTGCTTGACCCGGTGTTAACCAGCATGCGTTTGAGTTTCTTGCGGGCTTTATGAAGTTGTGACTTCGAGGTTCCCACGGTACAACCACACATACTTGCTATTTCTTCATGCCTGTAACCCTGCACACTGAATAAAAGAAAAACAGCCCGGGAACCCGGTGGCAATTGATTCACAGCGGTATCCAGCGCAATGCCGTCGGCGACGCGCGATCCGGAAGGGTCTTTGCTGGTTCTGGCAATATTGAGATCGGCCGCCTCAATCAGGTCCATACAGTGAACGTTACGGCGCTTTGCGCGGCGCCAGAACATTAATACCTGGTTAACCGTAAGCCGGTGAAGCCACGTACTGAAGTGACTGTCTCCACGATAGGATCCGATTTTCCTATGAAGCTGAATAAAGACTTCCTGCGTCAGATCTTCAGCGTCAGCAATGTCTCGTGTCATGCGCAGGCAGAGCGCATAAACTCGCCGGCTATGTCGTTGGTAGAGATCTGCTAAAGCTTCACCCTCGCCCGTAGCCGCTGCGCGCGCCAGCGCAGTGTCAATGTCCTTCACTCTTTCGTAGGCCACAGCCGGCATAGTGCAACTCATTGGAATGTCATCCCTCTGGGCCGTCCTCAGACAGTCCTTCGTGAAAGCTGCTGCGCGGTTTCCTTAGCTACAGATTCAGTAAGCATGCAAGCACAGCATCCCGATCAGTTTTCCCTAACCCGATTGAGTGTAATGCGGGAACGCTCGATAAAAACTGTAAGTTTTGACAGTTACTCACCTGAAGGCG
Source organism: Pyrinomonadaceae bacterium (assembly GCA_035273385.1). Classification (GTDB taxonomy): domain Bacteria; phylum Acidobacteriota; class Blastocatellia; order Pyrinomonadales; family Pyrinomonadaceae; genus PSRF01. Next base: position 29,714 of record DATEPE010000033.1, read on the forward strand.
GCCCATTAGATTCGCGGATGCCTAAATGATGTTCGCGGAGGAATCTAATGAGAACGATAAAGAGCGCAGGCCTCGCGTTAACTTTACTTTTCTTGTTTGGAATTAGTGGAAACACGGTCGCACAAACAGAGGAGACGAAGAAGCAGCAGACGCCTGAAGTAGAGCAGTTAAAACAGCGCCTGCAGCAGCTGGAAGAAACGGTTCAACAATTGAAGGGCCAGATCGGTGCGCTCGAAGAGCAAAAGACCGTTAAGGTTGTTGAAGCTACCTATTCGGAGCCAGCCGATTCCGCCGCCGCCGCCGCCCCACCCGTAAAGCCACAGGACGACCCTCAGGGAGAACGCACGTTCGAGGTCTATGGATTTGCGATGCTCGACGCTGGTTATCAATTTAGGCAAAGCCATCCCGACTGGTTCGATGTGATCCGTCCGGTGAAACTTCCTGCCTTCAGAGACGAGTTTGCGCCGGATGGTAAGACTTACTTCGGCGTCAGGCAAAGCCGGCTTGGTGTTAAGTACAACGCGCCAACAAAGTATGGCGAGTTAAAAACCATTTTCGAATTTGAACTCTTCGGTACCGGAGTTGACGCAGGACAGACCACGTTCCGCTTGCGTCATGCTTATGGCGAGTTGGGCCAGTTTGGAGCGGGGCAAACATGGAGTCCCTTCATGGACATTGATGTGTTCCCGAACTCGATTGAGTACTGGGGACCAAACTCAATGGTTTTCTTCCGCAACCTTCAGGCTCGCTGGATGCCTTTCAAAGGACGCAGCGCAGTGACGATTGCTCTCGAGCGTCCGGGTGCCAGCGGGGACCAGGGCGTGTTTGCAGACCGCATCGAGTTGACAGGGATCAGGCCAAAATTTGATCTCCCGGATCTGTCCGGCAATGTTCGGTTCACGCGCGATTGGGGTCACTTGCAAATAGCCGGAATGCTGAGACGGATCAAATGGGTTGACGTCGTCGATGACGCCTTCGATTTAGACGGCACCGAACTCGGGGCTGGTCTTAACATTTCGTCAAATCTCAAGTTCACCCCGAAAGACACCGGCCGTTTCTCCTTCACCTTCGGGCAGGGAATCCAGAACTACATGAACGATGCACCGGTTGATGTTGGTATCGAGTTGACTCCGGGAGGAGATCCGCGGCGGCCTATCACCGGGGTGGCCCTGCCGATGTGGGGCTTTGTGGCATTTCTTGATCACACCTGGAGTAAACGCTTCACCACCGCGATCGGATACTCAATGCTCGATATAGACAATTCCAGCGGGCAGGCGCCAAGCGCTTTCCGGCGCGGCCACTACGCTCTGGGGAATCTACTTTTCTATCCCGTAGAAAACGTCATGGTGGGTGGCGAACTGCAGTGGGGCAGGCGGGAGAACTTCCTGGATGGGTTCTCGTCAGAAGACGTTCGAGTGCAGTTTTCCTTTAAGTACAACTTTTCCAGGCTATTCAAATTTTGAAGCGGATTGATCCGACCACGATACGAGGAGAAGAGTCATGCTGAGAAAGGTCTATCAAGTGAGAATGTTTGTTGCGATGTTTGTCGTAATGACCATTGCTATAGCGCCGGTGTCCTTTGGACAGAAGGCCAGCCCGGTGGCTCCCGGGAAGGCACAAGTAGAAGCAGTCGTTCGCGAGGCCTACAACAAATTCAGAAGCGACACAGGCGGAAAGAACGCCGACTACATCCCTTACCTGGCGCAAGTCGATTCGAAACTCTTCGGGATCGCAATTGTCACCACCGATAACCAGGTGTTGACGATGGGCGATATTGACTACTCCTTCTCGATCCAATCAATTTCGAAGGTCTTCTCGCAGGCGCTGGCGATGGAGGAGCTTGGACCAGCCAAGGTTCTGGAGAAGGTTGGTAACGAGCCGACTGGCCGCGCATTCAATTCCGTATTTGCGGTGGCCGACATGCCGACGCACACCGGAAATCCATATGTAAACGCCGGAGCGATCTCGACAGTCAGTCTGATTTCGGGAAAAACGGCAGATGAGAAGTGGAACAAAATTCTGGATTTCTATAGCCGCGCAGCCGGAGAAAAACTCAAGCTGATCGATGAGGTCTATAAATCCGAGGCTGCCACCAACACGGGCAACAAGGCTCTCTCAATGCTGCTCGCCAAGTACGATCGGATTTATGCAGATCCGTTTGAATCAGTTGATGTCTACACCAAGCAATGTTCGGTCGGTGTAAACGTGGCCCAACTAGCCCGCATGGGAGCGACGCTGGCAAACAACGGTAAGAACCCGGCAACCGGCGAGCAGGTAATCAAGGCTGAAAATGTTCCTTACATTCTTTCGACCATGATCATGGCCGGTCTCTATGACGGTTCGGGTGGTTGGGCCTGGCACGTTGGGTTGCCGGCGAAGAGTGGTGTGGGTGGAGGCATTCTCGCCGTAGTTCCCGGTAAAGGAGCAATTGCTGTTTTTGCTCCACCGCTTGATGAAGCGGGCAACAGCGTGAAGGCGCAGAAGGTAATTCAGTACGTTGCGAACCGGCTCGACTACAACGTGTTTTCACCGCGAGCAGTGGGTTTGAAGACCCAGTAAACCAAGAGTGGATTCACGATCCAATGAGTGCAGTGGCGGGCAAAGATGTCTCTAACCATCTCTCGAATGCGCGGAGTTGACCGGCGCGTCAGGATCACAAGTCGCGCCTGGATACTTGTTTGCCTTGCCATTGCCTGCAAAGCAAACGCGCTTGCCCAGGTACCGAACCAAATAGGTCTTGCCCGACCTGAACCCAGCGCCTCTCCGACAGCGAGCTCGCCGTCACCGAAAATCTCAATGGAAGAGGCTGACCGTGTCGAGCTCATTAAGCTCATAACAAGTCTTCAGGAACGCGTCGAGAAACTGGAAGCCGCACAAGCATCAGGCGCAAGCATTCCTGCCGTTAACTCTGCGGAGTCAGTTGTGCCGGCGGAGACTTCGACACGGTCTTCAGAAACACCGAATGCAAATCCACCCGACTCGGCTCCTGTTACACCGCAAGATGATGGGAACAAATTCGACGGGCGTTACACGCCGAATCTCGGTTTCAAAGTAGTCAACACCGAGTATGGCGATATGAACATCAGCATCTATACGTACGTACGATATTTGAATCAACTGGGCCTCGATTCAACCTACACAGACGCGTTCCGTAACATCAAAAACATTCAGGAACGTCAGGATGTCCAGCTACAGAAACTTCAGATCAAGTTTCTTGGCTGGATTATCAATCCCAAGCTTCGCTATTTCCTTTACGCCTGGACCTCAAACGCCAACCAGGGACTGGGGGCCCAGGTGGTGCTCGCCGGAAACCTTCAATACACCGTCAACAAGTACTTCACGTTCGGCGGAGGAATCAGGTCCTTGCCGGGCACTCGAAGCGTCGAGGGCAACTTTCCATTTTGGTTGAACGTGGATAGCCGGCATATCGCCGATGAATTCATGCGTCCGTCGTATACGTCGGGGTTCTGGGCCACCGGCGAGATTAATAAGAGACTCAAGTACCAGGTGATGCTTGGCAACAACATCAGCACGCTTGGAGTACCCGCCAGCAGGCTGGACAACGGTCTGAATACCATATCCAGCGCCCTGATTTGGTTTCCCACCGGTGACTTCGAAAAGGGTTTCAGCGGTCAGGGATGGGGCGACTTCGAACATCACGACAAGTTATCAACCCGCCTTGCATTCCATTTCAGCCACAGTAACGAGAACAAGGAAAGCCAGCCTGATTCCGAACAATTTGAGAATACACAACTGCGACTGTCCGATGGCACTGTCATTTTCACTCCGGACATCTTCGGGCCCGGAGTCACGATCACGGATGCGAGATACCGAATGGCCACAGTTGATGGCGCCTTGAAGTACAGAGGTTTCGCACTGGAAGGTGAGTATTTTTGGCGTTGGCTGGATAACTTCAAATTCACCGAGGCGGTTTCGCCGGAAATCCTGCAGCAAGTTCCCACCAGATTGTTCGACCACGCCTTTCAGATTCAAGGGTCGGCGATGGTTATACCCAAGTCAGTGCAGGCTTACATGGGATTTTCCAAAGTCTTCGGCCAGTTTGGCCAGCCGCGAGATTTTCGGTTTGGCGTCAACTACTTCCCGTTCAAAAACAAAGTGGTGAGGTGGAACACTGAGGCACTTTACCTCCACGACTCTCCGGTGGGTTACACCTCCGTGCCTTATCCAGTCGGCGGTCAAGGTTGGATTTTTCACTCGAGTTGGGAACTTGCATTCTGAGGTTGAACAGCAATGCGATTACTGCACCACGGGAGAACGAGATGGCGGCTGGATTCGATTCTTGTCCTCGGCGTAGCTCTGCTCCTGGCGGTTAATGCGACTGCGCGTTCACAACCTCAACCCGCGGCGTCGAGTGATTACCTTTTTAACGACACGCATTTTCATCTGACGAACTACATTCAGGAAGGCGTCGAGATTCACGACTTCCTGAAAACAATGGGCAACAAGGCAGGCAGAGTTTCACTGTTTGGAATTCCATTGCAGCAACAGTGGTCGTATCGCGTGGATGCTGACCGTGCTCCAACCTATTACCTGAACACAGACGCCCCGCTCTATTACTACTCCTTCACCGACGCGTGGATCGCCATGTCCTACAAGTCACTTTCGAAGGAAGACCAGCAGCGTTTCGATCCAATGATTACGGGATTCAACCCGAGCGACATGTATGCGGCAGACCACATTCGCCGGGTATTACAAACCTTCCCTGGAGTGTTTTCAGGGATTGGTGAATTCACGATTCACAAAGAGTTTGTGTCGGCAAAAATCGCCGGGGACGTCGCCAGTCTTCAGGATCGAGCGCTCGATCGGATATTCGACTTTGCCACGGAAGTGGGGTTGGTGATTCTCATTCACAACGATGTCGATGTGCCATTTGCCAGGCCCGGAGCGGAGCCGGCGTATGCCGGTGAGATGAAAGCATTACTAAAGCGGCACCCGAAGGCAACAGTTATCTGGGCACACATCGGGGTCGGCCGGATCGTTCGTCCGCTACAGGCACAAGCCGCGATGGTGCAGGAAATCATCAATGATCCCGACCTAAGAAATGTGCACTTCGATATCTCCTGGGACGAGGTGGCGAAATACATCGTCGCGACTCCCGATTCAACGAAGAGAGCTGCAGAAATCGTAAACCGTCATCCCGAACGCTTTCTCTTTGGTACGGATGAAGTGGCGCCCTCTTCTGAGGAAAAGTACCTGAAAGTTTTTAAGCAGTATGAACCCTTCTGGAAATTATTAACTCCGGAGGCCAGCGAAAAAGTGCGTAAGGGAAACTACGAAAGAATCTTCGACGAAGCCCGGCGAAGGGTCCGCAGTTGGGAAGCCGCACACGCGAAGCCTCGCGGATCAACTACCGCCGCAAACGTCTTGAGGCATTAAGCCTAATCACGCTGCGACAGATGTAACGGAGGTCCAAATGAAATCGATAACACAACGAACAAAACGCGCGCGAAAACGTGTGCGATGCTTAGTCGCAGTAGTTTTTTTCGCACTGATTCTCCCCAGCAACGCGTCTTTGTTCGCGCGAGTACCAATTCACAGTCCACGCCCACCAATTCACAGTCCTCAGGACGCGGTCAAGATTCCCGCGGAACAGCTCGACTCCCTGGTGGCGCCGATTGCCTTGTATCCCGACAACCTTCTGAGCCAGACGCTGGTTGCGTCAACCTATCCGTTGGAAATAATTCAACTGCAACAGTGGTTGGAGAGAAACCCGGATATTGGCAAAGACCAAGTTAAGTTGGCGGAGGCAGTCAAGAAGCAACCATGGGATCCGAGCATTCAGGCAATGGCCCCAATGCCTGACGTCGTAAAGCGTCTGGCGGATGACATCCAATGGACCACAGATCTGGGCAACGCTTTTCTCGCGCAGCAGAGCGATGTCATGGATGCCATTCAACGGATGCGCGGGAAGGCCCAGGGCACGGGAGCGTTAGCTTCAAACCAACAACAGAAGGTGGAGACGCAGGTCATAGAGAGCAAAGAGGTGATTGTCATCGAACAGTCCAATCCGGAAGTGGTCTATGTGCCTTCGTACAACCCTACAGTGGTCTATGGGGCGCCGGCATATCCGTATCCACCAATTTACTACCCACCTTATTACGGCACCGGAGCAGTAGTGGCAGCCAGCGCAATTTCATTTGGTGTCGGTTTGGCGATGGGGGCTGCGTGGGGTGGCGGTTGGGGTTGGGGTGCTGGTTGGGGCGGTGGTGACATCGACATAAACATGAATAACAACTTCAACCGGAACACGAATATTCAGGGGGGCAATCGCACGAACATCAGCGGTAACCGGGGCGGCGGAAACAAATGGCAACACAACCCGTCTCATCGTGGTGGTGCGCCATACGGAGACCGGGGTACCGCAAATAGATTCGGTGGCGCCGCTCGCGGTGATTCGTTGGGCAATCGACAACGAGCAGCTCAAAGAGACATAGGCCGTCAGGGCGGCAACCTCCGCAGCAACGATCGGCTGGGCGATCGCGGCGGCGTGGGCGATCGTGGTGGCGCCGGTGGTCGGGGTGGTGTCGGCGATCGCGGTGGTGTCGGAGATCGTGGCGGTGTCGGTGGTCGCGGTGGTGTCGGCGATCGCGGTGGCGTCGGTGATCGGGGCGGCGTTGGCAATCGCGGCGGCGTGGGTGATCGCGGCGGCGTTAGTGATCGATCCAGTTTGGGTAACCGAAGCGGTGTTAGCGATCGATCCAGTCTCGGCAATCGAGGCGGGGTTAGCGATCGCTCCAGCATGGGATCCCGCGGTAGCGGTGGGTTCGGTAGCAGTAACCGGAGCCTTGGTAGCGGTTCGAGCAGGGGTGGCTTTGGTGGATCCGGAGGGTTTGGTGGAGCCAGCACACGCGCGAGCAGCAGTCGAGGCTCTTCCAGTATGGGAGGATTCGGCGGCAGTCGCGGCGGTGGCAGCTTTGGCGGTGGTAGTCGTGGCGGCGGTGGCTTTAGTGGCGGCGGCGGCCGCGGTGGTGGCGGCGGCGGTCGTGGTGGCGGCGGAGGCCGAAGGAGGTAAAGGTCATGAAAAATATCAAGACTATGGACACAACAGATCATTTCCTAAGAAGCCAATTCTGGTCGTTCCTGCTGGCTAGTTTGCTGCTCGTTGCACTTTGGGTATCAACATCGGCGCAAACAAGTGGTCCCGTCGCCAAAGCAAGACAATTCCAGACGGCACAAGAGGCGGCGAACGCACTAATCGAAGCTGCCGAAAAATATGACAGAGCAGCTCTAACTGAAATTCTCGGGCCCGACAGCTACGACATTCTTCACACGGGAGAACCAGCCAGGGATCGCGAGGTGGCCCAGAAGTTTGCTGAACAGGCTCGCATCAAAACCAACGTTGCCTTTCAGCCGAAGAATCCTCGTCGCGCCGTCCTCGAGATCGGTGAAGAGGATTGGCCGTTCGCAGTGCCGATCGTAAAGGTCGGCCGGACCTGGTCATTCGACTCAAAAGCGGGACGCCAGGAACTTTTATACCGGCGCATTGGAAGCAATGAGCTGGACGCGATTGCGATCAGCCGACGTTATGTGGAGGCCCAACATGAATATGCTCTGCAGAAGCGTGGCGTTTCCGGACGCAACCAATACGCACAGCGGATCATAAGCACAGCGGGACAACAGGATGGCCTGGCCTGGCAGAATGCCGACGGGACCTGGGGCGGTCCTATTGGCGAAAAAATCGCTGCGGCGATCGCCAAAGGTTACACGAGCAGGACTGAGCCGTTTCACGGTTATTACTTCAGAGTCTTGAAAGGCCAGGGTCCGGATGCACCGCTGGGCCAGTTAGACTTCGTGGTCAAAAACGTGATGATTGGCGGTTTCGCCCTCATCGCATTTCCGGCCCAATACCGCCAGACCGGAGTGCAGACGTTTATGGTTAGTCATGACGGTGTCGTCTATCAGAAAGACCTGGGTCCAAAAACTTTGGAGATAGCCAGCGCCATCGACCGGTTCAATCCGGACAAGACCTGGACTCCGGTTCCAGAAGACGAATGAAGACCGTAACCTCCGCGCGCTCTGGGAATCGTCTGTCCCATTAACAGAGCGCGCAGAGACACATGCTCAGTTCTTAAGGTGAAGCGATGAAAAAGTTGTTGATTCATTTCACGCTGGTCTGCTTGTTGGTTGCGCCGGTCAGTGCACAGACAACACGCACCGAAAGAGATCTTCTCGGTGAAAAGTCCGTACCGGCTGATGCTTATTACGGTGTACAGACCGCTCGCGCGCTCGAAAACTTCAAACTTTCCGGACTATTAATCAACCACTACCCTGGCTTCGTCGAAGCCTGGGCCATAGTCAAACTCGCGGCAGCGCGCGCCAATACTGATGTGGGCGCAATGAAGCCTGAACGTTTGGCAGCAATAGAAAAGGCGGCTGCGGCAGTCCGTAACGGCAAGTATCACGACCAGTTCCTGGTTGACTGGTATCAGGGCGGCGCCGGCACCTCCACCAACATGAACGCCAATGAAGTTCTGGCTAACGTTGGGCTGGAGCTCACGGGACACAAAAAGGGCGAGTATCAGTTCCTCGAACCACACGACGATCTCAATATGTCGCAGTCGACAAACGACTCGTATCCGACCGCTCTAAAAGTTGCGTTCATACTGCGTAACGACAAACTGATCCAGGAACTGCAGAGCCTGGTTAGGTCGTTTCGATTAAAGGGCGATGCGTTTCTCGAAGTCGTCAAGATGGGCCGAACTGAAATGCAGGACGCCGTGCCGATGACGGTGGGCCAGGAGTTTCATGCATTTGCCGCCGCGCTCGAGGACGAAATCAAACTTCTGCGGGACGCGGAGAAGTACTTGTACGCGGTCAACATGGGAGCAACCGCGATTGGCACTGGAATCAATGTTCCGAAAGGGTATCCGGAAAAGGTCGCTGCACACCTGGCGAAACTAACCAATAAACCGATTGTTCCAGCGACGGACATGTTGTCTGCCACGTGGGATCAACAAGGCTTTGTTGTGTATTCGTCGGCTTTAAAGAGTCTCGCGATTAAGCTTTCTAAAATCTCCGGCGATCTCATCCTGCTGACCTCTGGCCCACGCGCCGGGTTGGCAGAAATCAACCTACCTGCATTGCAACCAGGATCCTCAATTATGCCGGGCAAAGTAAATCCGGTGGTGCCCGAGGTGGTGAACATCGTGGCATTTCGCGTAATGGGAAACGATTACGCGGTTACGCTCGCCGCGCATAGCGGACAGCTCCAGCTCAACGCCTATGAGCCATTAGCTGGTCTCGCAGTAATGGAATCGCAGAGCCTGCTTTACAACACTTCGAACCTGTTGAGAACGAAGTGTATCGACGGAATAACCGTCAATGAACAGGTGCTCGCGCGTTACATGGAAACCACAGTTGGGATTGTTACTGCTCTCAATCCAGTGCTCGGTTACGAGAAGGCGACTGAGCTGGCGGCTGAAGCACACAAGTCCGGCAAAGGCATTCTCCAAATTATTCGCGAAAAGAAAATTCTTACTGAAGCTCAGATTAAGGATCTGCTTGATCCGGTAAAGCTGAGCGGCCTGGACAAGAGCAAATACAAGAAAACTCAATGACCTCGTCCCGAAGAAGGGAAACGAGATGACAAACAAGGTGGAGGCCCAACAAGGGAGGACTACGTGCAGGTACAGCGTGCATCTATCAAACTCACAGTTGCATTGTCGTTAGTGTCAATGACTTTGTTCATGAGTTCTGCCAGCGGGCAATCCACAACCCCCCGGTCTGATAATTCAGACAAGGAGGCCGTCGCTCCTCAGGGCCCTCGTTCAGGTAATCACGACAAACCTGCAGAAACACCTAAGTCGGGTGACCTCGAATCAGAAGTTGCTGCAGTGAAGGCTGAGAACGCAGCGTTCCGAGAAACGCTTCGCCGGATGGAGGAACAACAGAAGGCGCTGTTGGAAATCGTCGATCGTTTACAGCGCAAGATAGATGGCGGTGCTGTCGCTAATTCAGGAGGTACTGCTCAGCCCGCTACAACGTCAGGGACGCTGGATACCACGATACCAGCAGTCAAAACCGACGCCACCGCGCCGGCCGCAGACGCTACAGATTCATCGGTACCCGTCTCCGTGCCGCAGACCACACCTGTGGAAGATAGATACCGAGACGGAATCGTTATCTGGGAAACGGGCGAAGACGCCCGCGTCCCTTTCCTGCTGAGGTTCAACAACAATACCCAAGTCCGATATCTCAACACGCTTTCATCTAATGACACTTTCACCGACCACCTGGGAAATGTCCGCGAGGTCCATAGACGCAACGACATCACGGTAAATCGCTCGATGTTCATTCTGGGCGGCTACGTGTTCGACAAGAGGCTGCGATATAGCCTCACCGTCTGGACGTCCGCCGGGGCGGCGTCAATCGTCGTAGCCGGAAACATTGGCTGGCAATTCAACAAGGCGCTCACGATCACCGGAGGTTACACGGGCGTTCCAGGCAGCCGATCACTTGTCAACACGTTCCCGTTTTTTACCTCCAGCGATAGAAGCATGGCAGACAACTTCTTCCGTCCCGGCTTCACGCAAGGCATCTGGGCCAACGGGGAACCCGTCAAAAATCTCTATTATCTGGCGTTCGTCGGCAACGGTCTAAATACGCTGAATATTTCGGCCAACAAGATCGACACGAATCTCTTGTTTTCGGGCAGTGTCTGGTGGGAACCGCTGGGAGCCTACGCGGAACCAGGCAAAGCGCGAAACATGTACGATGATTATTTCGCTTCCAAAAAAGTTCGGGTGCGAATCGGGACCGCTTTTACGAGGTCTCGTGAAGACCGATTTTCAAATCTTGATCAATCAAGTCCCGAGAACACGTCCATCTACAACTCCGATGGCGTGCTGGCCTTCTCTACAGGAGCGTTTGCGCCGGGTGTAACTCTTGAAAAAGCTACTTACAAGATGTGGGCGGTTGACGGTGGCCTCAAATGGAATGGGCTTGCGATCAACGCGCAATACTTCTCGCGCTGGCTAAACGACTTCGAAGCTGATGGACCAATGCCGCTCGCTTCGACATTCGACAATGGCTATGAATTAGCGGTTAGCCAATTTGTTATTCGGAAGAAGCTGATGATTTATGGTCGCGGCTCCCAGGTCTTCGGACAGTTTCGCGACTCGTGGGAGTTTGCCGGCGGAGTCAAATGGCATCCTCTGCCGACCGAGCGGTTCTGGGTGAATGGCGAGCTGATGAAGGTTAACAGGGCCCCCTACAGCGGAGCCTTTACTCCTTACTCCGCGGGTATGACTGGTTGGACGCCGATGCTCCAGTCGATCCTCGCATTTTGAGTTAAGAAACTCTGATGCTCTGGTTCAGCCAAATTAACGCTGAAAGCGTTCGCTAATTCCAGCCCAGGGTTTGCTTTGAAACCCTGGGCATAAGATGCCTTATTCTTATTGTCGCAACTCTGAAAGAGTTGCGACGAGTCTTCGGGTAGCTCCGACGCAACCCTTTCAGGGTTTGCGTCTTTACATAAATGGGCGCGGTTTCCCAGGGTTGCCAAAGCGCAACCCTGGGCTGAAATTAGCGAACGCTTTCAGCGTTACATTCAAACGGCACCACGTTACATTAACTGCTCCGATAACAGTCACGATTCTCTGATCGAATCGCTTCCGCTTTAACTCTGCCATCCAGACAAAAAACAAGCAAAACCTAAGCAACCTGTTAGTTCTGACAGTATCGCGTGGCTGATTCGCGAATACAGTTGCATGCGGCAAGAACCAAGGCGAAGCAGTTTGGAGTTGAAACAAATTCAACCGAGAGAGTCAAACCCGCAAGCGCCTTAAATGCACGAGATCGTTGTTAAGCGGTTCGCACCTGGTCTGAATTTACACGAAGCGAGGAAAGCACCATGTCAAAAAAAGGAAATGAAACGCCTGACGAGACTATCAGCTCGATAGGACGATCAAACAAATCGAGCGAGAGCGATCCGCTTGGCAGCATAGTCGAATTGGTTTCCAGGAAGGTTCCGCCTGGCGTGGATCGCCGCAATTTCTTGATACGCAGCGCTGTGGGTGGTGCTGCCGCAGTAATGACGGGCAGCATCGTTTCGGCTCACGAGAGGATAGAGAAGGCCGTTGCCACACTGCCCGTAATACAGAAGCCAGCTTCACCGGCTCCCCCGCTGGATCCAAAGCTGAACGTCGTGAAGAAGGGACAAGGCCCGGTCATGACTCTGCTGGATGAGTTTTATAAAGTTGGACCAGGACCCTCCAGCTCGCACACGATTGGCCCCATGCGCATAACGTACGATTTCTACCAGCGAGCTACCAAGCTTCCGGCTGACAAGCTTGCCAAGGCGACTGCCCTGAAAGTTCATCTTTTCGGAAGCCTCAGTGCTACGGGTAAAGGCCACGGCACTGAGAGGGCAGCGTTAGCAGGACTGGTCGGCAAAGAGCCTGCCACAGTGGATCCCTTGTTTCTCGATAGTCTGCGCGACAAGCCTGACCAGGTGTTTCAGGTAAAACTCGGCGGCAAGTCGATCGACGTGAGCCTGAAAGACATCATCTACGACGCTACCAAAGGCGACTTCCATCATCCCAATACGATGACCGCGAAGCTTTTGGCCGGCAATGAAGTGCTGCTCGAGCAGGAGTACTACTCCGTGGGTGGCGGATTCATCGAATGGAAGGGTTACACACCTCCGAAGAAAAACCCTCCGAAGTATCCGTTTAGGACCATGAAAGAGTTGCGGGCGCACGCGGACAACAACAAGTTGACTATCGCCCAGGTGATTCTGGCAAACGAGATGTCGATCGCCGGCAGGACAGAGGCAGAGGTATTTGCCTTCATCGACAAGATTGTCAACGCGATGGTTGCCACGGTGAAGTCGGGACTTTCGATGCCCGAGGATGACGTGCTCCCTGGTCCGATCAAGCTGCACGCTAAGGCCGCCACAGTTTACAAGCGCGCTATGGATGAGGCGTACCAGTCAGACCGTGGTATCGGCGCGTTGTCGGCATACGCTTTGGCCGCGTCGGAAGAGAATGGGCGGGGCCACCTCGTTATTACAGCTCCGACAGGCGGATCGGCCGGTGTGATGCCGGCGCTTGTCTACGGTCTTGGCGAGGGAGGTCGCAAGCTCTCAGCGGACAAGATTCGCATGGGGATGCTCGCAGCGGCTGCGATTGGTTACCTCTGCAAACATCACGCGACGCTTTCGGCTGCTGAGGGCGGTTGCCAGGCGGAGATTGGTGTGGCCTCGTCGATGGCAGCGGCATTGACTGCAACCGCGCATGACGCAAGTTCACGCGTAGTCGAAAACGCTGCTGAGTCAGCCTTAGAGCACCACCTCGGGATGACGTGCGACCCTGTCGCCGGCTACGTGCAGGTGCCATGTATCGAGCGGTGCGCCTTCGGTGCCGTCAAGGCCTGGACCGCGTACGCGATCGCCAGTAACGAAATCGAGACCAGACATCGAGTCAGTTTCGACGAATGCGTACTTGCGTTGGCGGAGACCGCCAGGGAAATGAACAGCAAGTACAAAGAAACCAGCGAAGCCGGATTGGCTCAATCCGTGGTGCTCTGCTGAAGACCTATCAATTCAGTGCGCTTTGGATAGTACAACCCGACGGCAGCGGGTGGGTGGGACGGTTGCCACCTGTCTATTGCGGATTCTCCGATTGACCTAAGCCAGTCGGCAATCGTCTATCGGCAGTGGTGATTCCCACCCGCTCCGTCGGGTTGTACTGACTCTTACGGGGCAAAACCAAGTATGGCCCATGTAGCCACACAGCCGATGGTAGCCAAAGTGATCAACCGCACCAGCGTGCGAATGGCGACCGTCGCATGGCTGCTGACTGCCGTTTATTATTTTTATCAATACGCGCTCAGGTCTGCTCCAGCCGTGATGATGCCTCAGTTGTCTGAAGCGTTCGGTGTGAGCGTGCTGGGCGTTGCCTCAATCGTAGGTCTTTTCTATTACGGTTACTCACCGTTCAGTTTGGTTGCCGGGGCAGCGATGGACCGGCTTGGACCCCGCAAACTTATACCTTTTGCAGCAGTTGTTGTTGGTCTGGGAGCATTCATGTTCGCTACCGGGCAAAGTGAGATCGCCAGCATCGGGAGATTTCTTCAGGGTGCCGGTGGGGTATTTGCTCTGGTCGGCGCGGTATACATCGCGACGAAAAATTTTCCAGCCTCCCAGGCAGCCACGCTGATTGGGGTTACGCAGATGTTTGGAATGGCTGGTGGTTCGGCTGGTCAGTTCCTAGTAGGCCCGCTCATCGGTCGCGGCCTCCCCTGGACCACCTTCTGGATTGCGATGGGCATCGCGGGACTGGCGATTGGTGTAGTGCTCTATTTTTTGATTCCCAACGAGAAACCGAGAAAACAACGACGGTGGATGAGAGAAGCTGCGAAGGGCTTCAAGGTGGTGTTTAGAAATCCGCAATCGATACTGTGTGGCCTCATTGCCGGACTGCTTTTTATACCCACCACAATCTTCGACATGATCTGGGGCGTGCGGTTTCTTCAGGACGCTCACGGCTTCGATTACGGCTCAGCCGTAATGCGTTCGGCGACCGTGCCTTTTGGTTGGATCATTGGCTGCCCTTTGCTTGGATTCATCTCTGATCGAATCGGTAGACGTAGGCCAGTCATAGCAGTAGCTGGGGTCGTACTGTTTGCTTGTCTCGCTTGGATTCTCTACGGGTCTCCCGATGTGCTGCCTCCTTATGTGCTGGGACTAGTCGCCGGAGTTGCATCCGGCGCCGCCATGTTGCCTTACACGGTAATTAAGGAAGCTAATCCGCCGGAGTACGGTGGCACCGCCACCGGGGTAGTCAACTTTCTAAATTTTACTTTCAGCGCATTACTGGGTCCTGTATTTGGCTGGATCTTAATACGAGAGTCGGGCGGTGCTGCACAGATGGAGTTGCAACACTTCCAGGCCACGTTTGTACCTCTTCTTTACGGCGTGGCGTTGGCGATTTTGTTAACGCTGTTTTTGAAAGAAACCGGGCCCGCAAGAGGTAAAGGATTAAGAACATGAAAGCAGCAACCGGAACCGGGAAGTATGAACGCATATTGTTGCGCTGCGAGAGACTGGCGGCGGTTCCAACCGCAGTGGCCCATCCTTGTGAAGCGTCCGCGCTGACTGGGGCAATCGAGGCCGCTAAACAAGGACTGATAACCCCATTGTTGGTTGGACCAGCCGCCAGGATTACCGAAATTGCTGCCGCAGAAAGTATCGACCTTAGAGATATCCAAATCATCGATGTCCCTGATGGTCAGTCCGGGGCTAAGGCCGTCGAACTCATTCGTGAAGGTAAGGCCGAGATTCTGATGAAAGGAAGCCTGCACACCGATGAACTAATGGCCGCGGTAGTTTCCCGGGAACGCGGGCTGCGAACGAGCCGGCGTATTAGCCACGCCTTCCTCATGGACGTTCCCACCTACCACAAAGTCTTAGTCATAACTGATGCGGCGATCAATATCGCCCCAACGCTGGAGGACAAGGTTGATATCTGTCAGAACGCCATCGATCTGGCGCGCTCACTGGGCGTAGAAGAACCAAAGGTGGCCATTCTCGCTGCCGTCGAGACTGTCAATTCGAAAATGCCGGCAACAACAGATGCGGCGGCCCTCTGCAAGATGGCGGACCGCGGCCAAATCACAGGCGCCTTATTGGATGGACCACTTGCGTTTGACAACGCAATCAGCAAGGACGCCGCACGTACAAAAGGAATTAGATCGATGGTAGCGGGTGACCCGGACATCCTCCTTGCCCCTGATCTCGAAGCCGGAAACATGCTGGCGAAGCAATTAACTTTTCTGGCTCACGCCGACAGCGCCGGGCTGGTGCTGGGCGCGCGGGTGCCGGTGATTTTGACGAGCAGAGCCGATAGCGTGCGCTCTCGCATTGCAAGTTGTGCGGTAGCAATGCTGGTGGCCCATGCACGTCGTGAGAAGGTCTAAATAGTATGGACGACTATGCGCTTGTCTTAAATGCTGGTTCATCCAGTTTGAAGTTTTGCGTGTTCCAGCGGCCCGCAGGAGAGATCTGGCGTCTCGAGGTGCGCGGGCAAATCGAAGGTATCCCAATCTCACCGCGTTTATCTGTTAAGAATGCAAACGGCGAAACCGTCGCAAACCAAATGCTGGAGGCAGTCACCGACGGACGGGATGCTGTCAGGGAACTCGCCGGCTGGCTGCGTTACAAATACGGCGGCTCACGCGTTTTGGGTGTGGGTCATCGTGTAGTGCACGGTGGGACAAATTTTAAGAACCCAGTGATTGTGAATCCGGAAGTCCTCGCCGAGTTACGCGCTTTGATTTCTCTCGCACCGCTTCATCAACCTTACAACATCGCGGCGATCGAGGCGGCCATAGAACGGCTGCCGGACGTGCCTCAAGTCGCTTGCTTCGACACCAGTTTTCATCGCGGGCAGGGCGAGGTCGCCCAACTCCTACCGCTTCCCAGTCACCTTCGCCGGTTGGGCTTACAAAGGTATGGCTTTCATGGTTTGTCCTATGAATACATTTCGTCTGTCCTACCCCAGTTCGCTCCGGAAATTGCGAATGGGCGCGTGATCGTCGCGCACCTCGGCAGTGGCGCAAGTCTATGTGCGCTGAATAATGGGAAGAGTGTCGACAGCACTCTTGGATTTACCGCGCTCGATGGGCTGTGTATGGGTACGAGGCCCGGCGCACTTGATCCGGGAGTTGTATTGCACCTCTTCCAAACTCTCAATCTTTCTCCCAAAGAAGTAGAAAAACTGCTCTACAAGGAATCGGGACTGCTTGGCATATCAGGCATCAGCAACGATATGCGTGATCTGATCGATGAAAGTGGACCAGAAGCCCGGCTGGCTGTCGATTACTTCGTCTATAGAGCAGCGAGAGAGATTGGTGGTCTGACGGCCGTGCTCGGGGGAATTGACGGTCTGGTCTTTACAGCCGGGATTGGAGAGAACTCGCCTGAGGTGCGCCGTCGCATCTGTACCGCATCAACATGGTTGGGCATCGAGCTGGATGAAACCGCCAATGCCAACGGTGGTCCAAAGATATCCTCCGCCACGAGCAAGGTCTCGGTGTGGGTTATTCCGACAAACGAAGAACTAATGATCGCCCGGCACGCCGGTGCTTTACTTGGACTCGCCCAGGTCGCCGCATAAACGCAAGGAGAATTTTTATGGCCAGCACGGTTCGGGATGTTGAGAGACGAGAAGTAGTCACAGCGTGGAAAGGCTTCAACGGTGGTCTGTGGCAAAGGGACATCAATGTACGTGATTTCATTCAACAAAATTATGAACCGTATGAAGGTGATGATTCGTTTCTTGCTCCCGCTACCGAGCGCACCGGCAGAATTTGGGAACACCTGAACGAGCTATTCATGGAGGAACGAAAAAAAGGGGTCCTTGATATTTCCCAGATTCCGACTTCTATCACTGCTCACGAGCCGGGCTATATCGATCGGGACAACGAAATCATCGTGGGTTTGCAAACCGAAGCTCCGCTCAAGCGGGCCATTATGCCGAATGGCGGATTTCGCATGGTGTTAAATGCGCTCAAAACTTATGGATACGAGGCTGACCCGCATGTTGTTGAGACCTTTACGAAATATCGAAAGACGCATAACGAAGGTGTTTTCGATGCCTATACTGCCGACATCCGGCGTTGTCGCAGTTCACATATTTTGACGGGACTTCCTGACGCGTACGGACGCGGAAGAATCATTGGTGATTACCGGCGTGTCGCACTGTACGGCGTCGACCGCCTGATTGAACACAAGGGGCAAGAGAAGCTTGGCCTGGAGGCTACCCCATCAACGGACGAGAGCATTCGCGATCGCGAGGAGTTGAGCGAACAGATTCGTGCATTAAAGGAACTGGTGCAGATGGCGGCCAGTTACGGTTTTGATGTCTCTAAGCCAGCCACAACCGCTCAGGAGGCGGTGCAGTGGCTCTACTTTGCATACCTCGGCGCCGTGAAAGAACAGAACGGCGCCGCGATGTCGTTGGGCCGGACCTCAACATTCCTCGACGTCTACTTCCAACGCGATCTGAAAGCGGGAGTAATAACTGAGGAGCAGGCCCAGGAGATCATCGATGACTTTGTAATCAAGCTACGTATCGTTCGTTTTCTACGCACACCCGAATACGACGAACTCTTCGCAGGTGACCCCACCTGGGTGACTGAATCGATTGGGGGTATGGGCGATGACGGTCGCCCATTGGTAACCAAAAATAGCTTTAGATTCTTGCGTACGCTTTACAACCTCGGCCCAGCACCCGAACCCAATCTTACAATCTGGTACTCACCGCGTCTGCCTGACGGGTTTCGCAACTTTGCCACCAAAGTGGCAATCGATACGAGTTCGATTCAATTTGAGAGTGACGAAATAATGCGCCGGGCTTTGGGTGACGACGGAGCTATTGCGTGTTGCGTTTCTCCGATGCTCGTCGGGAAACAAATGCAATTCTTCGGCGCACGCGCCAATCTCGCGAAGTGTCTCTTATACGCAATCAACGGCGGCAGGGACGAAATAACGGGCGAGCAAGTTGGGCCGAAAAACGCTTCCGTGGATGGCGAATATCTTGATTTCGACGATGTCAGAACAAAGTACGAAGCGATGATGGAGTGGCTTGCCGGCGTCTACGTCAATGCCATGAATGTGATTCATTACATGCACGACAAGTACGCTTACGAACGGCTGGAGATGGCATTGCACGACTATCCACTTCTTAGAACGATGGCTTTCGGCATCGCGGGTTTGTCGGTGGTTGCCGACAGCCTGTCAGCTATTCGTTACGCGAAAGTTCGCGTCATCCGCGATCAGACGGGTTTGGTCACCGACTATCAAATCGAGGGCGACTTTCCGAAGTTTGGTAACAACGATAATCGCGTTGACCAACTGGCTACGTGGCTGGTCAGCACGTTTATGGACAAGCTGAGAAAACATCCGACATATCGCAACGCTCTACATACGCAATCGGTTTTGACGATTACCTCGAATGTCGTTTATGGGAAGAGCACTGGTAACACACCTGACGGACGACGTCGCGGTGAACCTTTTGCGCCCGGCGCAAATCCGATGCATGGACGCGATTCGCACGGTATCCACGCCTCCGCAGCATCGGTGGCAAAAATTCCTTTTCGCGATGCCGCTGATGGAATCTCACTGACCACCAGTTTGGTTCCCGAAGGACTGGGGAGAATTGGTGAAGATAGGATTATCAATCTACGCAACATACTCGATGCGTTCTTCAGCTCGACCGGATTTCACATGAACGTAAATGTTCTGAACCGCGAGATGCTGATCGACGCAATGGAACATCCTGAAAAATATCCGCACTTAACGATACGCGTCTCAGGTTACGCGGTGAATTTTGTGCGACTGACGCGCGAGCAACAAATGGATGTCATCAGCCGGACCTTCCATGGAGGTCAATCATCATGAGTCAGGCAGGAGCGCTGGGACAGACACCACTCGAGGCAAAGAGTCCGTTCGAGCTTCGCGTAAACCTGGGTGGCGGTGTGCCGGAATCGGCATTAAAGAAGGCGCTCGGAACAGGAGAGTTCGGCTTTTTGCATTCATTTACCACAGGTTCTACGGTCGATGGACCAGGTGTGCGGCTGGTCGCCTGGACGGCCGGATGTAACTGGCGCTGCTTGTACTGCCACAACCCTGACACCTGGAACATGATTAACGGGATGCCCGTTCCGCTCGATCAAGCAATCGCAGAACTGTCCAAGTATCGTCATGGCCTCAAAATTATGAATGGAGGCTTAACGCTAAGTGGTGGTGAACCGCTGATGCAGGATCGGTTTGCAGTCAGACTCTTTAGCGCTGCTAAGGCAATGGGAGTGCACACAGCGATTGAAACCAATGGGTATCTGGGGGATCGATTGAGCGACAAAGAAATTGAGCAAATCGACTTAGTGCTGCTGGGTCTGAAAACAGCTCCCGCGCGTCACCTTCATCTGACCGGAAAAGAGATGGGGCCGACTATGGAGTTTGCGCGGCGACTGTCGCGTCTCGGTCGAAAGATCTGGGTTCGATTTGTGTTAGTGCCTGGGTTAACCGATGACCCAAAGAATATTGAACAAGTTGCGGGGTTGGCGGCAGAACTGGATACGGTGGAACGTGTGGAAGTCCTCCCCTTTCACCAGTTGGGGAAGTACAAATGGAAGGAACTAGCCATCAACTATTCGCTTGAGGATGTTCAGCCTCCGTCGAATGAAATGCTTGAAAGTGCATGTGAACAATTTAGGGCCGTTGGGCTCCAAGCTTATTAGTGCACCACTTTTGCGGGCTTGGCATTTCTTTGGTCAAGCTCCGGGGAGTGAGCAATGAAAAGAGATACCCACTCGAACATCTACCTTTATTCAACGCCTACTGAGAGATGCTCACCGGGTAGGGGTTGATCATGATTTGGATCCAGTTGCTCATTTTGCTGGCGTGCATTGTTATTGGCGCCCGGCTTGGTGGAATTGCGCTGGGCACGGTTGCGGGTATCGGTCTGGCCATCTTTGTTTTTGTCTTCGCGCTTCCGCCAGGAGGGCCTCCTCCCGGGGTCCTGGGGATGATCATCGCGGTCATCACAGCGCTCGCGACGATGCAAGCGGCAGGCGGACTCGACTATCTGGTCTCACAAGCGGAGCGAGTCCTTAAAAAGCATCCTCAGTACATTACGTTCATTGCCCCTGTTGTCACATATGTTCTTGTGTTTGCTTCTGGCACTACGCATGTAATTTATGCGCTATTACCGGTAATTGCGGAGGTGTCTCGCAAAGGTAAGATTCGTCCCGAGCGACCTTTGTCTATCAGCGTGATAGCGGGCTTTCATGGAAATATTGCGTCGCCGATTTCCGCGGCAACCGTAGCAATGCTGGGACTGGTTGTCGGGGCAGGCATTTCTCTTCCGCGACTCCTTTTAATCACCATTCCATCTACGTTCATCGCTGTGCTGGTTGGCGCATTCTCGGTTGCCTGGCGCGGCCCAAAACTCGACGATGATCCGGAATATCAGGCTCGATTGGTAACGGGTGCTATAAAGCTGCCAGATTCGTCAACCGGGTTAAAAATAGAGAGCTTGCGCAGTGCACGTGGATCAATGCTGCTATTTCTTACGGGGATTGCCACAGTGGTTGTGATTGGGCTTTTTCCGCAACTACGCCCAACTTACGAAGTCTCGGTAAGTGGAATGACGGACACTGATCAAATAAGCATGGGCAATGCAATCATGATCATCATGATTGCCGTCGCCGGCTTGATAATGATTGTCTTTAAGGCTTCCCCGGTAGCGACACTCAATGGCAGCATGATGCGCAGTGGTTTGACTGCCATCATTTCAATACTGGGAGTCTCATGGCTGGGTTCGTCATTCTTTGAAGGCAATCGTACTTACATCGTTAGCGAGGTTTCGGGTCTCGTGCGGCTTTACCCTTTCGCATTTGCGGCAGGCATGTTTCTCCTCTCAGCGTTGTTGTTTAGCCAGGCCGCAACTGTGTCCCTAATGATGCCGGTGGGACTGGCACTCGGAGTTCCCTTGCCTTTACTCATCGGCTTTTACCCCGCATCCAACGGTCTCTTTTTCCTGCCGACGTACGGCACTGTGCTGGCGGCGGTCTCATTCGATCAGACGGGCACTACCAAGATTGGTAAGTACATGCTCAATCACAGTTTCATGCGGCCAGGCTTGATTACCCTGGCTTCAGCTGTGCTGATCGCAATGTTGCTCAGCAGCTTATTGACTCCGTAGATGGGATTGATTCGTCTGCCCGAAAGGGTGACCGACTGTTTCAACCCCGTTTAGGTAAGGTATCGAGAAACTCGCGAACCGACTGGAACAGTCAGCAATGGTGCTTCGGCATAACGCAGCACTCTTTCACTGTGGCTACCACGCAATCCATCCAGAAAACCGTTGCGCCCGTCCGTGGCCATTACAATCAAATCCGCTGAAAAGTCTTTCGCCGCATTAAGAATGCCTTCGATAACCGGGCCGCTTCTCAATTCCTTTTGCCATTCCCATCCCACCACTTCAGGACACCGAATTGCCGGCATGGTCGCTGATTCACCGACATGTAACAGGTGGAATGTTCCTCTTGGGCAATTCCATCTCTGCACTAATCTGACTGCTGAGCTTACCGCTGGCTGCGGGGGTGGTGTCTGAGTTATGGGAATCAGGACGCTGGTAAGGTTTACCGAACCATCTTGCGCAGAGACAAAGCCGGGTACGCCACTCGGGATTATCAAAGTCATTTCCTGTGCTTCACGAGTGACCGGTTCTGAAACCGATTTGCCCAGCCAACGAACAAAACCCTCGCGTCTGCTTGCGGACAGTACGATCAAATCGGCAGGACGCTCTTTCAAATAGTGAAGCACGGCCTCAACCGGGTCGCTTTTCTCAGCCAGAATCTTACAAGCGTCAATACCAAGTTTGCGGACTGCAGCTCTCTCACTGCCTGGCGGCAATTCGCCCCAGAGTTCGAGAGTTTCGCGCACTCCAGGAAAGTCGGACCATTGGGCGGTCCCATTGGGTGAAACGTGTAGCAGTGTGAGATTAGATTTGGCCACCATCGAAGCCTTTAAGGCGTGGTGAAACGCCACGAGACTGGCTTCTGAAAAATCAGTAGGGTGGAGTACCCGTTCAACCATAGAAAAGCCAGGGCCGGTCATCAGTATGTTTTGTCCAAAAGACTACCGAACATTCGTCGGAAGGTCTCGCGTTCGTAATTAGCTGGATCAGGAATTTTTTGAAAACTCATGATCCCCCTTAACTCTTCAAGTGATTCCCATTCATTAGCTAGCATCCACGCTCTTAGCTCAGTTCGTATGTTTCGTAAACACCTTGGACCATAACGCATAAGAGTTGAAACCACCTGCACGATGTGGGCGCCCGCCATCGTGGCCTTAATCACATCAAGCGCGGTATGAATTCCACCAGTGATTCCGAGCGAAGCCTTGACGCGTCCTGACAGCACTGCCGCTCCTCGCAGACGTAAGTCGAGATCGCTGGAACTGGACAATTCCACTCTGCGAAACACTTTCAGCTCCACTACATTAAAATCAATCTTGTAAAAGCGTGTGAACAGCACTATGCCATCAGCCCCAGCCGCGTCGACTTGCATCGCGAAGTTGGCGAATGCCGTGAACAAAGGCGAAAGCTTGACTGCAACCGGAATCCGCAGCTCCTCTTTTACCTGCTTGACGATCTGAATCATTTGCCGCTCCGCCTCAGCTGCACACACGTTGGGATCACTGGCGGAGTGATATAGCTGAAGCTCTATCGCATTAGCTCCTGCCTGTTCTATTAGGCGAGCATAAGAGATCCAACCGCCAAGAGTGCTCGCATTGAGCGACGCTATTACGGGCACGTTTACGGCCTGCTTAACACTGCGCAAATGATTGAGATATTCATCGGGTCGCGATGTGACTTCAGAATCCGGGAGGAAACTTGTTGCCTTCGAAGACGAGTCACCGTTCGGTGGTGAGATGAAGGCCGACACGTGGTCACTGATAAACTCCTCCTCGTATAGTGAGGACAGAACGAGGGCCGCAGCGCCTTCATCCTCAAGCTGCCGAACAATGCCGAGATCTTCCGTGAGTGGACCGGCGCCGACTACGAGTGGGTGTGGCAACGTTAGTCCCATGTAGGTTGTCGCAAGGTTCATTCATCCTCCTGAGGTGCAACACGCCCCGGCTCCGTGAAAGGCTGCCGGACATAAATCACCCTCATTACTGTTTTCCCGATTCCCGGCGTGCGCCGAGCTTATCAAGCGCGCCACCTGGTCAATACTGTCAGAATTGCCAGTAACAAAGGGGCTTAGCTGAGCCTATGCTCGCTAATCAGCGTTTAGAACAGTCATCTCCCCCTTCCTATGTAGAGGTTCCGGCAGGGCATGAAGCGAGAAGTCACTCTCAAATTAATTAAGCAATCTCTGTCTTCAACTGACCAGACTGCTTCTTCCTTAGGTCGTGAGGAACGGCCAGCATCGCGGACGCGCTCAAAGGGTTTTCTTGGCCGGCCTATTAATTGGTTACTCGTCTTTATCCCGCTCGCCATAGCGCTCGATAACCTGGGCCACGTTTCAGCGCCCGTTATCTTTTTCATGGCAGCTTTAGCAATCCTTCCAATTGCGGCTCAGATTGTTGGCGCCACTGAACAACTGGCCACTCGCACAGGCGATGCAATCGGAGGCCTTTTAAATGCAACCTTTGGCAATGCTCCTGAGTTGATCATTGCGTTGGTTGCGCTGAAAGCAGGTTATCTCGATATGGTGAGGGCTTCCCTTGTAGGAGCGATTCTCGCCAATCTGCTTTTGGCGATGGGGATTGCATTTCTTACCGGCGGCCTAAGATTTCACGAGCAGAAATTCAACCCCACGGCGGCACGCACCTACGGCACCATGATGTTTCTGGCTGCTGTAAGCCTGTCTGTGCCAAGTGCTTTTAGTCGCGTGTTCGCGCCTGACGAAGTGGTTCGCCAGGAGCAGCTGCTCAACATTGGAATCGCCGTGCTACTTCTGATCGCCTACGGCTTGTACATACTCTATTCACTTAAGACACATAAGGGCGCATTTGAAAGCGTGGAGAGTGAAGCAGGAGACGCTGTTCATCACGAGAAACAGTGGAGTGTGGCACGCGCCGTCATCACTTTGATTGGCGCATCTGTGATGGCTGCATTCATGAGTGAAATACTGGTTGGCGCCGCGGAAGAAACTGGAGAGGCGCTGGGAATGTCGCAGGTGTTCATCGGCATTGTGTTTGTTGCCGTAGTTGGTGGAGCGGCCGAAAGCGGGTCGGCCATAGCGATGGGCCGCAAGAACAAGATGGATCTATCAGTTGGTATTGCGCTGGGAAGTTCTATCCAGATTGCCTTATTCGTGGCGCCGCTACTTGTTTTAGCGAGCTATTTCATTGCTCCTCAGCCTCTCGAACTCGCTTTCAGCCGCGCTGAAATTGGCTCCCTGTTCATGGCTGTTCTAATTGGTGTGATGGTATGCGGCGATGGACAAGCGAACTGGTACAAAGGCGTGCAACTAACCACTGTCTACTCGATCATTGCCCTCATGTTCTACCTGATACCAGACATCAATCACTGAGCAGAAAGACGACCGGACCGCGTTTAGGAAGGATAATCGGCGACGTAAAAGGCAATTCGGTTCTTGCCCTGACGCTTGGCGCTGTACAGCGCGTGATCGGCCGCCGCAATCACACTATGGGCGGTATCGATGTGTCGAACAAAACCGGAAATGCCGATGCTAACACTCATGCGACCCAGCGGCTGGAAGTTTCCGTAAAGGTACGCGGTATCGGTAACTTTCTGCCTAATGCGTTCGGCAATTACGCCTGCTTCGGTAACCGAAGTTTGAGGTAACAAAATGCAAAACTCTTCACCGCCGTAACGGCAGGCGATATCCGCTGAGCGTAGCGCAGCTTTCAGAGTATGGGCGATGAACTTAAGCGCCATATCGCCCGCCTGGTGGCCATTGCTATCGTTATAGTTTTTGAAATCGTCGATATCGATCATCAGGCAGCTCATGGAATAGTTATAGCGTTTTGATCGATTTAGTTCTTCAGTCAAACGTTCCTCGAGGTAGCGCCTATTGAGTAACCCGGTAAGCGGGTCGGTGACGGACATAAGTTGGAACTGGTTGGCTCGTTCCTGCCATTCGGCGCGTTCGAGGGAGACCGCGATTTGGGCACCCACAATCTCCAGTAAACTTAAGTCAGACTCATTGAAGTCTCCACCGCCGGTCTTGTCAGTAAAGTTAAGCAGACCAACTTTTCGATTGCAGATTGTCAGCGGATAACTGATGAAGGAACGCGTTTTGTACTTCCGGAACGCGGGGGCAATGGGCAAACCTGACTTCTCGATGTCTTCGACCAGCAGAGGCTTACCTGATTCCAGAACTCTTTCGGAAACGCTTTCTCCCCTACCGGTACGAGCAGTTTCACCCGCTTCAAGGGATAAGCCGGCAACTGCTCTTGAAACGATTTCGTTGGCGTCTTCACCGAACACCCACAAAGACGCACGATCGGCCCGAAGTAATCTTCGCGTCTGCGTGAGAATTGACTCGTAAGTTTTTGCAGGGTCGCTGGAGCTAATGCGCTCAAGAAAGCTTCGGAGCGAGTCGTCAAGACTAGAACGAAATGCGATTTCGTCGCGCAATCGAGCCAGCTCGCGTTGCAGAAGGCTGTGCTCCATCGCACGCCGTCCCTCGTGCCGAGGCGGCGTCTTGTTGCGCGAAGGATGCCGAGCGATCTGCTGGGTCTTTTTCCTTACCTTGTTCGTTGACATTGCTTCCAGCTGGTCGTCGGCGGTTAAATCTATTCTTATGAGAGCTGTGCTTTGAAGTACGGGTCTGGAACCAATTCAACCCGTCAACCTGTCATGGTTCTTGCCATTGCCGGATCCACTTCGCTTTCTTCCGTGAGGAAGCGGTGAGCTACGCCGGCCAACACTGCGCCCGCAATCGGCGCCACCCAGAAAAGCCACAGTTGGCTGATGGCCCAACCCCCAACGAATAGAGCGGGACCGGTACTCCGCGCAGGATTTACTGAAGTGTTAGTCACCGGAATACTGACCAGGTGTATCAGCGTGAGGGCCAACCCGATGGCGAGCGGAGCCAATCCTTTTGGCGCCCGTTCGTCAGTAGCTCCCAGAATGACGATCAGGAAAAAGAATGTCATCACCAGTTCTATTATTATTGCCGCAGCCAGGTTGTATCCGCCGGGAGAGTGCGCTTCGTAACCGTTAGCGGCAAATCCCGCGCTAACATCAAACCCCGTCTTACCACTTGCGATTAGAAAGAGGAGTCCAGCGCCGGCGATCCCGCCCGCAAGCTGCGCCACAATGTAGGGGCCAATATCCCTGGCTGGAATACGCCCACCCATGAAGAGTCCTACGGTCACAGCGGGATTAAAGTGTCCTCCGGAGACATGACCAACGGCGTAGGCCATGGTTAAGACTGAGAGTCCAAATGCTAGTGAGACACCAAGAAGGCCAATACCCACGTCCGGGAACGCTGCGGCCAGTACGGCGCTGCCACAGCCACCTAAAACAAGCCAGAGGGTTCCGAGAAACTCGGCAGTCAGTTTGTGGGTTAAATCAGATTCTCTCATGACTATTCTCCTTTGTTACCGGGGTTGCTCGCCTGGTCGGATGACAACAACCTACTTTCTGGCTTCATTGATTCTCTTGATGACTACGGCCGTCAAGTCGTCTTTCTGCTCAGTACCCCCGCAGAATTTTTCCACTGAAGTCCTGAGCGTAGCGATCACTTCTTCGGCAGAAGCGTCTCTTGCTTGACGGATTGCATTCTCCAGCCTGTGAAATCCAAACTGTTCCTCATCACGGTTTTCCCATTCGTAAACGCCGTCCGTGATAAGCACCATCATGTCTCCCGCTTCCAGGAAGGCTTCGGTCGCATGGCTGTAAGGAACTCCGCTAATCATCCCAAGAGGAATTCCCTGGGCTTCGAAATTTTCGATACGCCCCGTTTTGTGCCGGTACAACAGTATGGGACCGTGACCTGCGGACATTACCTTTATCTGCGAGTTGGCGGGATCGAGAAATACCACAGCGAAGGTGATAAACCGGTTTGCCGCGAGATCGGCCGCCAGCAATCTATTCAAGCGGTCGAGTAGTCCATTCTTATCTGCTCCGGCGAGCAGGCTAGCGCGTGAGTAAGCGCGACATGAGGTGCTGAGTAGGGCCGGACCCAGACCATGTCCAGTAGCGTCCGCCAGGCTGATTGCGATCCGGCCATCCGGCAGAGTGTGCCAGTCAAAATAATCGCCGCCGGTTTGAGCGGCAGGTTGATTCCATCCAGCAATCTCAAAGTTTTCCAATTTCAGTGTTTGGGCCGGCAGTAGATCTTTCTGGATACTCCTCGCTATTTCGAGATCGTGATTCATTTCCGCCAGCGCATGCTGTAATTCGTTTTCTCTTAGTGTCGCCAGCACATACTCTCGAAATTTCTTAGCGACGATTGCCGCCACAACTCCGGCAATGAAGATTGCGCCGGCATACACCGCGTAAAGACGTAGCGGGAACGCACCTAGTTCAACTCTGGACGACTGAAACTTTGCTTCAACGAAGGAGACCACGAACAGGTAACCCAATGCCGACATCGTTCCTGTAAGAAACGTCATACCAGGGCTGATGCGTAACGTGGAGAGGATGATGAGTACAAAATAGATGAGCACTGCCGGAGCGACCAGTGCCTGGTATGGTGTCATCCAATCGCTGGCCACCAACAAAAAAAGTGCAATGGTTGGGATCTGACTCTCTAGCGCGACATTAACGGCCCATGTGGAGGGCGGAACATCTTTACCGCCATTGAGTGATCTCTTGATTGCGCGCAACGTGAGAACTTCATGCGCAATTATTATCGCGAGCACTGCGGTTTGTGCCCAAAGCAAATTAAATCCGTCGACCTGTAGGCCACGAAGAATCGTGTAGACCACCAACACGGCCAACACCGATGACACGCCGATGATTCGAAACGATTCGCTCTTGAGAATTGCCCGGTAGAGCGCGGGAGAGTCCAGTTCGTGCATGGTTGTCTTTCTATTGACTCGGTCGCTGTCACGGCTGACGTGAACTGTGTGAGAGCGGGCGACTTAGGCGTAATGGGCAATTTCGCCTTTCAATCGCCTGAGCGTTGTCCTCCTGGTTGTCGTGTAACCCCCGAAAACTGCTACCAGTCCAACTCGCGTTTCATCCTATTGGCGGCTGGAAATGGCCTCTACTGTCAAAACTGACAGTTTTTAACCACTGTTATTAGTGTTGATAATGTTCGTTAACGCGAAAATCGATTGGGGGGGTAGGGGACTAAGAAGGTCAATACCCTCAATTGCTGTGGACTGTTCGATCCGAGAATCCGTAAAAATACGGACTGACAGATCGTTCAACGTACGTTAACGTGAGCGCGTATCGGAACTGCAACGCACGGACCGGTCGGCTTTCGTCGACTGCGGTTTCGGAGAGCTTTGTCCTCACCTTAACCTTATAAATCCTCCCAACTGACTTTGCGTGGCCGTTCCTCCACTGCATTGATAAGCCAGCTGTAGTTTTATGCGTTCTCCCCGGGTCCAACCATGTGTGGCTTTCCTCGTAGGCGTGCTTCTCTTTGCGGCGCGCACGGTCTGCGGTCAATCTACTGCGTCAATCGAAGGGCTGGTCACAGATCAGAACGGGGCCCAGATCGCCGGAGCCGAGATCACTGCCAGCGACCCGGCAATTGGAATTACGCGTAGGGTAATGACGAACGATTCCGGGCGCTATCAAATGGCAGCGTTGCCAATTGGAAACTACCGGCTGGAGGCGCACGCCCCGGGGTTTCAAATTCGAAGTGTTGAACGTGTACGACTTGAAGTGGCGCGGAAATTAAGACAGGACTTCCAACTTCAGGTCGGGGATGTGTCTCAGGAAGTAATAGTGAACAGTGAGGGTGAACTGATCGAGCGGGCTACTACGTCGGTGGGCCACGTCATCGATCGCGCGTTGGTGCAAGAAATCCCTCTAAACGGCCGGTACTTCCTTGATCTTGGGCTGCTCGTACCGGGTTCAGTGACACCACCGCAAGGTGCGTTCTCATCAGCACCGATACGCGGTTTGGGATCATTTGCCATTACGACAGCTGGGAACAGAGAAGAGACCGTCAATTACCTCATTAACGGCATCACCCTCAACAACCTGACATTCAGCTCGATCACTTTTCAGCCCTCAATTAGTTCTATTCAAGAGTTTAAGGTCGACAATTCAACCTTCAGCGCCGAGTACGGACAAAGTTCAGGCGCGGTAGTCAACATCGCGACGCTCACTGGAACAAACGAATTTCATGGCGGACTGTTTGAGTTCCTACGTAACGATGTCTTCGATGCTCGCAACTTTTTCACGTTGACATCGAGTCAGCCGCCCCCATTCAGACGTAACCAGTTTGGAGCAAACTTGGGTGGTCCGATCGTGAAAAACACAATGTTCTTTTTCTTATCGTATGAGGGGTTACGCCAACGGCAACAGCTCGACATCAATAGTCTCGTTCTGAGTGATTCACAACGTGCTGTCGCAACTGACCCGGTAATTTCGAGGCTGCTTCCACTGATCCCGCGGGCGAATTTCGTTGATTCAGCCGGCACGCCCCGCTTCATAGGATCTGCAAGTGCCTCTGTGAATACCGACCAATGGACTGTTGACATCAGTTACAACCTCGGCGACCGCGATTGGTTGCACGGATACTACGCGCTTTTCCGCACCTCAAACATCGAACCCACTCGCAACGGGAACACGATTCCAGGATTCGGCAATACTTCGCGACAGCAGCGGCAGGTTTTCACTCTCAACCACACACACATCTTTGATCCCGCCCTGGTCAACGAACTCCGGCTGGGCTTTAATCGCTTCCACTCCACCACCACGCCGAATGCGCAACTGGACCCGGTTGCTTTTGGTATTAATCATGGTATTACCGACCCCATCGGTTTGCCGCAGATTACGGTTGCCGGGGGCCTTAACTTTGGTGGCCCAGCTATAAATCCCTCCGGTCGCGGCGATACTACGTTGGTGGTTGGCGACAATTTGACTTACCTGCGCGGCAAACACTCGTGGAAGTTCGGCGGCGAGTTTCGCAAATTCCTTAATAACAACTTCAGACAGGGCACAGGCAGCTTCAACTTTCCTACCGTCGCCGCTTTCCTTGAGGGGACAGCGAACTCTTTCAGCATCACGCTTGGAAGTCAGTCGAGCAGCATCACCCAGGATGCTTTCGGGTTTTTCGTTCAAGATAATTACAAGTTGCGGCAGAACCTGATGATTGAAATAGGCCTTAGGTATGATTGGAACATCACACCCACTGAACGATACGATCGCTTTATCGTTTTCGATCCGTTGACTGCGTCGTTGGTTCAAGTTGGCCGCGACCTGGATGACGTCTACCATCAGAACAACCAGAACTTACAACCGCGGGTTGGTTTGGCATGGGATCCCTTTGGCGATGGTAAGACCTCGGTGCGCGCAGCTTACGGAGTGCTGACCGATCAGCCGATGACCAGTATTGTGATCGGTACGACTACCAACCCACCCTTGGCCATACCTTTGACCTTCAGCGATCCAATTCGTCTCGATAATGCTATCACCCTGGCCAGGCCCGCAGGACTCGCCCCATCGTCAATCGCTCACGACTTCGATAATGCATATCTGCAGTCGTGGAATCTCAACGTACAACACGAAATCATCCCCAATCTTGCGCTCACGGTTGGTTACTTCGGTTCTAAAGGGACTCACTTGATTGTTCGTCGTAACTTGAATCAACCGGTAAATGGGGTGCGGCCATTTCCGACGCTGTCGCAAACAAGCCCCATACTTCCGGGGACGCCCCTGGGAAACATTCTCCAGGTGGAGAGCGCAGGAAATTCGAGTTACAACGCGCTTTGGATTGGAGCCAACCAGCGGTTGGCGCGCGGCCTGCAATTCAATGCGTCCTATACATGGTCGAAATCTTTGGATTACAACTCATTCAGCTCCGGTGGAATCGTTGGCCAGGACAGCTATAACTTGCGAGGTGACCGGGGACTCTCCGACTTCGATGTTCGTCACCGCTTCGTCTT
Organism: Pyrinomonadaceae bacterium; assembly: GCA_035273385.1. Taxonomy (GTDB): domain Bacteria; phylum Acidobacteriota; class Blastocatellia; order Pyrinomonadales; family Pyrinomonadaceae; genus PSRF01. The sequence continues at coordinate 61,296 of DATEPE010000033.1, forward strand.
TAGTGGACTCTACGAGTTGCAATTCAAAGGCAATCTTTTTAAGGAGGGTTGGCAGCTCGCGATTATTATTCAATCGCAAAGCGGTAGTCCCGTTAACCTCGTTAGTAGTAACAGCACGGTGAATGGGGTCGCAAACACGCTTCGTCCCGACGTGACTGGTCCAATCGAGACTATTGGCAAGGTTGAGCAATGGTTCGACACTTTGGCGCTTACGGCTGTTCCTCGCTTCGGTAATCTTGGTCGCAACGTAGTCGTTGGGCCGGGCTTCACCAACACCGACCTTTCTGTAATCAAGAACAACAAGTTAGGCGACACACTCCACGTTCAGTTTCGTGTTGAGTTATTTGATCTTTTTAACCAGGCGAACTTAGGACCACCTGGGAACGTCGTCGGCACTCCGGCCTTTGGCCGAATTACGAGCACGAGATTCCCCACCGGTGAGTCTGGATCGTCGCGACAAATTCAGTTCGGACTGAAAATCGGTTTCTGATCAGGAGCAAGCGGCCCGATGACGACATCGTTGATCGCGGGATGGAAAAATCAACCCTTGAACAGGGATTCGACAGGTGATGATGGAAAACCGACTGATAGTAAAGTTAGCGCTCACTGCGACCAAGTTTATGATCGTATGTTTCATCATTTGTCTAATGAGCCCCATCGCTCACACCCAGATAAAGCCACCAAAAAGGGTGCTCGTACTCTACTGGGACAACAAGGACTTTCGCGGCAACATCAGGTTTGACGAAAACTTCAAGTTGGCAATGCAATCCGCCCAGTTGGAGGGGTTCGAGTACCATCCCGAATACTACGAGTACACTCGTTTTCCAGACGAAGGCCACACATCAGCGTTTCACAACTATCTGCGCGAAAAGTACAGGGGCTCGACCATCGACGTGGTTGTTACGACGGCCGATGCACCGCTGGGTTTTCTTCTTAAGTACCGTGCAGACCTTTTCCCCACTTCTCCAATCGTTACTATTGCGAACGATCCACCCGACGCGGACACGCTTACTGCTGGCCCGGGCATCGCGGCAATCGTTCATCAAAGTACGCACCGGAAGACTTTGGATCTTGCCCTCAGGTTACACCCTGATGCTGACAACATCTTTATAGTGAGCGGCTCACTGGAGCAGGATCGGAGGTTTGAGTTAGTCGCACGAGAAAAATTGGGAGGGATGGAACAGGTAGTTAAGATCAACTACCTGACAGATCTGCCCTTGAATGAACTGATCGCGCGAACCAGGAGTTTGCCGCCAAGGTCAGTCATTCTCTATATATGGCAGCAGGCGTTGGATGAGCGCGGAAAACTCCTGCAAACCTATGATGTCCTTAGTCAAATAGCTCCCGGCGCGTCGGCACCGATATATGGAATGGGGGTTGGGAATCTTGGCCGTGGAATTGTCGGCGGTCACCTTCAGGGCCCGGACATGAATGGCCGGAAGGCGGCCGAAACCGTCGTGCGAATCTTGAATGGGACGCGGCCTCAAGACATTCCTCTTACACCCGCCCCAACCGCTTTGATGTTCGATTGGAGAGAGTTACAGCGTTGGGGGATCAGCGAGAGCAGGTTGCCGCCTGGGAGCGTTATAAGCTTCAGGGAATATACGTTCTGGGAGCGATATAAGTGGCGCATCATTGGCCTGGCCACTGTGTTTTTGCTGCAAAGTGGTTTTATCGCGCTTCTCCTGGTGGAAAGACGGCGCCGGCAAAATGCTACGGAAGCATTGAACGCTCTAAATGTTGAACTTGAAGAACGCGTGAAGGCGCGCACCGCGGCCCTGGATGAGAAATCACGCGAATTGGAAAGCTTCGCGTATACAGTGGCTCACGACCTCAAAGCTCCTCTGCGAGGCATCGATGGCTACACTCGACTGTTATTAGAAGATCACCTCAAGGACCTCAACGCGGAAGCTCAGCAGTTTCTCAAAACAATTAACAATTCCAGTGTGGAAATGAGCCAGCTTATCGATGACCTGCTGGCTTATTCGCGGCTTGAGCGACGGGAGTTCAAAACCAGGCGGCTAGACCTGGAGCCTCTGGTGAGAACAGTTGTGGGGCAAAAGAAGCGCGAATTAAACGGATCCAACGTCGAGTTTGTTGTAAGGGTCAACGGCGCGAACGTCGTGGGAGATGCTAACGGTCTGGTCCAGGCGTTAACAAACTACATCGACAACGCCGTTAAGTTCAGTTCCAAAGTTCCATCGCCGCAAGTTGAGATTGGCTGTGATGAAACCGGTGAGCAAGTGAAGCTTTGGGTCCGGGATAACGGCATTGGTTTTAACATGAAATACCATGACAAGATTTTCGGTATGTTCCAGCGACTTAACTCTTCGGACGACTATCCTGGCACAGGTATTGGACTGGCGATCGTTCGCAGATCAATGGAGCGAATGGGCGGTCGTGCGTGGGCGGAGAGTGAGCCGGGACAGGGCGCAACCTTTTATATGGAGATCCCGAGGTGAACGACTCCATGGGTTCGAACAAGGGCGGCCAATCAATAAGTCCCATTCTACTAATCGAAGACCGTGCTAGTGATGTTGATTTGACCAAACGAGCTTTATCGCGCCAACGGTTGCTAAACCCGGTTCAAGTAGCGCGAGACGGGGAAGAAGCTCTCGCCTTCATCGGTCGTTGGGAAGCGGGCGAACCATTACCGATTTTTATCCTTCTGGATCTTAAGTTGCCAAAAATCAGCGGCCTCGAGTTTTTGCGCCAACTAAAGAACCGCTCTGCGTTTTCAAGTATTCCGGTGATCGTCTTGACAACATCAGAGGAGGACAAAGAGATCCAGGAGGCTTACAGGCTTGGTTGCAACTCCTACATTGTTAAGCCGGTAGATTTTAATAAGTTCATGCAAGTTGCCTCGCAAATCGAGCTCTACTGGTGTGTCCTCAACACCACCCCGAGATAGATAAATGCGAATCCTTTACGTCGAAGACAACCCTACCGATGCAGAGCTCACGCAACGCGTCTTGAGTAAAGTCGCACCCTCGATCGAAGTGGAACTGGCGCCCAGTATCGAGGCCGCTCTCGCTCGCCTCTCGTTACTCTCTTCTCAACCTCTCGATCTTGTGATGACCGACATGAATCTCAGGGACGGGGATGGTCTATCTTTATTGATAGAGATACGAGAAAAAGCAATGCCCGTCGCGGTCGTCGTTGTCACCGGAGTAGGCGACGAAGACACGGCGGTGACCGCACTGAAAGCGCGCGCCGACGACTATGTTGTCAAGCAGCGGGACTACCTCGATCGCCTGCCGGCTATTTTTGAAAGTGCGGTAAGTCATTTCCGGGATTCAGCACGCCGCATGCGCCCGCTGCAGGTGCTTCACGTCGAACAGCAATTGGCAGTGAGTGAAGAAACTCGCCATCACCTCGCCTTGCACGCCGATTACATACATCTCACTCAAGTCTCTTCGGCAGCCGAAGCGGCAAGCATTATCAACGACCCGGCCTCGCACCCTTATGACGTTCTGCTGCTTGATCTTGAATTACCTGAACTGAAGTCCCTGGAATTACTACGCGAGTTACGCGGGCGTGACCTGCCGGTGGTGCTGGTTTGCAACCCGACGAATGGAGAACTGGCGAGCCAATGTCTTAAGCGTGGCGCGGCCAGTTATCTCGTCAGGAGACCGGGATATCTTTATCAGTTACCGTGGGAGCTCGAAGACGCGCACTCAAGAGCAGAAGTGGTTCGCCGCGAGGTGGCTCTCGCAGAGAGCGAGGCTCGCAACCGTGCGATTCTCAACGCCATTCCGGACCTGATGTTTCTGCAAAGCCGCGATGGTACGTATCTGGATTACCACGCAATAAATCCGGCCCAATTGCTGGTCCCGCCTGAGGTGTTCCTTGGGAAAAAGATCACCGACGTGTTGGAGACGGAACTGGCGCGCCAATTCATGAAGTGTTTTGAGCAAGCCTCCGATAAACCTGTGCTTCTCGAATACGAGCTCGCGATGCCGGATGGGGTTCGCTCTTACGAAGCCTCGATGGTTAGTTGCGATGACGACAAGATTCTGACGATAGTTCGAGATATTACTTATCGCAGGGAAGCAGAGCGTGCCTTGCGCACGAGCGAAGAGCGTTTGCGTTTAGCACAGCAGGCGGCACGGGTCGGGACATGGGAATGGGACATTACCACGGGGGTGGCGATCTGGTCAGAAATGATCTGGAAGTTTCTTGGGCTGGAACCAGACAATGAGCCCACGACGGTCGAAAGATTTGTAGCGTTCATTCATCCCGATGACCGCGAGGGTGTCTCGATCAGAATAGCCCAGGTAATTAACCACGGCGCGGATTACAACCACGAGTTTCGTATTGTCCAACGTGGCGGCCTGGTACTTTGGCTTTCGTCGAAGGGCCGTCTCATTCCATCATCGGATCGACGTGGTACACGTATGGTGGGCGTGACTATGGACATTACCGATTTGAAACTCGCCGATAAGTCGCTAAAGGATGCCCTCGCCGAGGTCGAGCAGTTGAAGGACCAACTGCAGGAAGAGAACATCTATTTAAAAGAAGAGGTGCGAGGCGCTGGTCACTTCGGCGAGATTATCGGTGAAAGCGCATCACTCAAACGGGTGCTTCGTCAGGCCGAACAGGTTGCACCACTAAACACAAACGTATTGATCCTTGGCGAGACTGGTACCGGTAAGGAGTTATTGGCCCACGCGATCCACAACCTGAGTCCCCGGCGAAAACACACACTGGTAAAGGTAAATTGCGCGGCTCTACCAGGACCATTAATTGAGAGTGAGTTGTTCGGTCATGTGAAGGGTGCTTTTACCGGGGCTGACTCGCAGCGCCGCGGACGCTTCGAACTCGCTAATAACGGCTCAGTTTTTCTCGATGAGGTGGGCGAATTACCACTCGACCTCCAGGCTAAGTTACTGCGCGTGTTGGAATACGGCGAGTTTGAAATGGTCGGTAGCAATCGGACGATAAAGGTGGATGTGCGTGTGATAGCGGCGACAAATCGCGACCTGGCTGAGGCCGTCGCCGAGGGAAGTTTTCGCTCGGATTTATACTACCGTCTTTGTAGCTTCCCGATTACCTTGCCCCCGCTTCGGGAGCGACATGAAGACATACCCCTGCTGGTAACTCACATTGCCAAGAAACTCAGCTCCAAGATGGGAAAACAAATAGAAAAGATTCCTCAACATACTATCGCCTCGCTGCAGAATTATTCCTGGCCTGGAAATGTGAGGGAACTCCGAAACGTAATTGAGCGGGCCATCATCGTTAGTCAGGGTTCAAAACTGCAACTGGCCGACAGTTTGGAATCATGGCCTGAGACGGCGACAGACCGTGGTACGACAGGATCACTTGATCAGGAGTTTCTTCTGGACGACGGCGACACCCTTCAGCGAAGCGAGTACAAACTCATTCTTCGGACTTTAAGGAAAGTACACTGGCGTATCGAAGGGCCGTCCGGTGCAGCCGAATTACTCGATGTTCACCCGAGCACCTTACGATCCCGAATGAAGAAGCTGGGAATCGACAGACCTAAAGTTGAATCGATTTCGTAAGCGTTGAACTTATCCGCAGATTACGCAGATTACGCAGATTAGAACGAACGGTAAGGCGATCAGCGCTGAATACCTTAACTTATTCCGTGTCTAATCTGCGTAATCTGTGTAATCTGCGGATACCTGGTTTCAATCTATTGCCATCCGCCACCGAGAGCTTTGTAGAGCTGCACTACAGAGAGCAATTCATCGCGACGGGCCTGGGCCAAACTACGCTCCGCATCGAACAAACTTCTGTCGGCGTCGAGGGCTTCTAGTAAGTTCGACACACCGCCGTTATATCTGAGGTACGCAAGGCGCACACGATCCTGAAGCGTTGCTACCAGCAACTCGCGTTCAGTGCGTACTTCCTTAACTTTCCGATGCGCAACCAGAGAATCGGAAACCTCACGAAATGAGTTTTGAATTACTCTTTGATAATTGACAAGAAAGACTTCTTTTTGGGCTTTGGTAAATTTCACGTTCGATTTAAGTCGCCCGCCTGTAAAGATTGGCTGTGTCACCTGTGGCAGGAAACCCCACACACTTCTTGAGCCGCTAAACAAGCTCGTTAACTGTGCGCTTTCAAAACCAAGAAATCCCGTCAACGTAATTCGAGGGAAGAAAGCTTTCTTCGCAACTGCAATCCGCGCGTCGGCCGCAATGAGTTGTTGCTCAGCGGCCCGGATATCTGGCCTACGTTCGATGAGATCCGAAGGTAGTCCCGCGGGTACAGTGGGCGGCATCACCTGCTCTGTCAGGCTCTGGCCGCGTGGAATCGCATTAGGGTTTTTGCCAGTTAGGTAACTGATGAAGTTCTCTTGCTGTTCGATCGCTTGCTCAAGCGCCGGAATTACTTCGCTGGCGCTGTAAACCAGCTCCTCCGCCTGGCGCACCTCGAGCATTGTTGAGACGCCGCGAGTCTGGCGAAGTTTGATGATACGCAGAGACTCCTGGCGCGATAGAAGGGTGCGTTTGGCGACCTCGAGTTCGAAATCAAGCTCCCGCAGATTGAAGTAAGACGTCGCTACGTCACTAATGATTGTTGTCAGCACCGCATAGTGAGCTTCCTTTGTGGCTGCCAACTCGGCTCGCGCTGCCTGCGTTTGTTTTCGCAAGCGGCCCCAGATATCCAGCTCAAACGTGAGCAGGTTAAGTAGTACGCTGCCAAACGTTCGATCGCGCTTTACGGGTTCCGGGATAGTAACCACACCGTCACGGGATCTGCGCTCTATTGTGATGTCTGCGCTGGCGCCAATTGTGGGAAACTGTTCCGAACGAGTGATTCCCAGGGCTGCCGCGGCTTCGTCAACGTGCGCTACTGCTTCTCTCAGATCGTAGTTGTAGCGAATAGCCTCATCGATTAACTCCCGCAGTCGCTCATCCCTGAAGATGTCAAACCATTTCGTGTCGGCAATGGAATGAGAATCGACTGGACCAGGCGCGGTGCCGCGAAACACCGATGGCGAATCGATTGGCGGTTTCTGTGGTTTCTTCTGGGCCAGTGTGATGCTGGTCGCCAGACTCACAAGTATGAAGGCAACCACGATTCGCTTCATCCCTGATTACCTCCTACTTTCGCCGTGGTCACAACCTTTGCTGAACCATCCCCGTCTACGGTTGGCGCCAGGCCACCATGTGGCGATGGCTGTTCATGATGCCCAGGCATGTGGACGCCCTCGATAGTCGCGGCCGCAGGTAGGGGTGGCTCGGGTTCTGCGCTCCAGGGAAATCGTAGGCCTTCCATAAAAGCGAAGTTACCCGGAATGATAAAGACGCCCAGCGCAGTTGCGACCAGCATCCCGCAAAACACTCCGGTACCCATTACATTCTGTGCGCCTGCCCCAGCGCCACTTGCCAGCATCAAAGGCACAACGCCGAGGATAAACGCGAATGCGGTCATCAGGATGGGCCGGAACCGAAGTCGGGCCGATGTTAGTGCAGCGTCTTCAATCGTTAACCCTTCCTTTTGTTTCGCCTTCGCAAACTCCACGATCAGAATTGCATTCTTAGCTGCGAGACCAATCAACATCACCAGGCCTATCTGTACATAAACGTTGTTGTCATAACCCATCAGCCAAACTCCGAAGAACGCACCCAACGCAACCAACGGCGAGCCTAAAAGCACCGCCCAGGGCAGACGCCAACTCTCGTACATCGCCGCCAGGAGCAGGAAGACGACGACTATCGCGAGGATGAATGTTGGAGCTGGTGGCGGAGCGATCTTCTCCTGATAGGACAGTGATGAATAAGAAAAGCTCATTTCTTTCGGCAGCGACTGAGCGAAAACTTCTTCCAGCGCAGCAAGAGCTTGTCCCGAGGTGTAGCCCCGGGCCGGCGAACCTTGAAGCTCAACCGAACGCAGCAAATTGAATCTAGTCGTAAGTTCTGTGCCTGTGACATCCTCGACTGAGACGAGGGTTGAGAGCGGGATCATTTGATTTGTCGTTCGTGACCGAACGTAAATTTTTCCGATGTCATCTGATGTGAGTCGCTTCTCAGATTCCGCCTGCACGTAAACTCGATAGAGCCGTCCAAACCGATTGAAGTCGTTGACGAATGCACCACCCATGGCTGCGGACATCGCTTGATAAACTTCGTTTACCGGCACACCCAACGTGCGGGCCTTTTCCCGATCGAGATCCACCTTCACCTGGGGATAATTGGGATCGAACGACGTAAAAACATTTCCCAATTCAGGACGCGTTCGAGCCCGAGCGAGAAACTTCAGAGTTTCGTCCCCCATTTGTTGAACTGTCATGGATCCGCTGCGGTCCTGGATAAGGAAGTTAAATCCGGATGCGGCGCCGAATCCTGAAAGTGTGGGAATGTTGAAGGCGAACACCACAGCTTCCGGAATCTTGGAAAACTCCTGCTGCAGTTTCGCCATGATGCCTTTCACGTGCAGGTCGCCTTTTCGTTCCTCCCACGGGTGCAGGCGCGCGAAGAGCGATCCGTAGTTGGGCTGGTATGTATTTGTAACTACGCCGTAGCCGCCGACAGTTTGGAACGACTCGATGCCCTCAGTCTTGGCCAGAATCTCCTCGACTTGTTTAAGCACAGCACTGGTGCGTGCGAGGGAAGCTCCATTGGGGAGTTGTACGTTTACACCGAGAATCCCCTGGTCTTCGTCAGGAATGAATCCTGCCGGAAGCCTTCGCGCGAAAAACAACGCGCCAACAACCACCACACCGACGATAGCTATGGTGATGATCGAACGGCGGACCAGGAGTCTAGCGACGTGAACATAGCCGTTGGTGGTGACGTCGAATACTTTGTTGAAACCACGAAAGAAGGCGCCGACTGGACCACGCGTAGGCTTTGGTGGTTTGAGCATTAACGCGCACAAAGCGGGCGTCAGTGTTAGGGCGTTGAAAGCCGACAGCAGCACGGATATCGCAATCGTAAGTGCGAACTGTTTGTACATGCTGCCAACCAGTCCACCCAAAAGTGCTACTGGAACGAACACCGCCGAAAGGATCAACGCAATGCCAATGACCGGTCCGGAAACCTCCTTCATTGCCTGAGTGGTTGCTTCCTTTGGAGACATCCCGTGTTCCAGGTGATGGATGACTGCCTCAACTACCACGATGGCGTCGTCCACGACGATGCCTATTGCCAGCACCAGGCCAAACATCGAGAGGGTGTTAATTGAGAAACCGAGAACCGGGAAGAAGATGAAAGTTCCAATCAGTGAGACGGGAATTGTGATTAACGGAATGATGGTGGCCCGGATGTTCTGGAGGAAAACAAAGACCACGATTGTCACCAGAATCAAAGCCTCGACAAACGTCTTCAGAATTTCATGAATAGAAGCTTCGACGGCGGGCGTCGTGTCATAGACGATCTTGTAATCCATGTCTGGTGGGAACAATGCCTTCGCATGTTCCATCGTCTCGTAGATCGTCTCGGCTGCGTGTAACTGGTTGGCGCCAGGCAGAAGGTAGACGGCCATAGCACCGCCGGGTTTGCCATTAAGACGTCCAAACGAGTTGTAGTCCTGCGACCCGAGCTCAACCCGACCAATGTCTTTGACTCGAACTACTGCGCCGGTTGCTGTTTGCCGGACAATGATGTTTTCGAACTCATCAGTGGAGACCAATCGACCGGGGGCGCTCACGGTTTGAGTGAACTCCTGATCGACGGGTGTGGGAGCGCCGCCAATCTTTCCTGCCGGGGCCTGTAGGTTTTGTTCCTTAATGGCTGAAATAACGTCGGCGGGTACAAGTCCGAGCTTGGCCATCATGTCTGGTTTGAACCAGATGCGCATGCCGTAGTCAGTACCACCGAAAAGATCCACTTGAGCAATACCGGGTATCCGCAGGATCTGATCGCGTAAATTTATGCCGCAGTAATTAACGAGAAAGTTTGCGTCGTAAGCGTCCTTCGGTGAGTAGAGGGAGATCACCATCAGAATGCTCGGACTCTGTTTTTTGACGGTGACTCCCTGTTGTGTAACTTCTGCGGGCAAACGCGCTGAGGCGGTTGAAACGCGGTTTTGTGTGAGGACATTGGCCGTATCCTGATCGGTGCCTACTTCGAAGTTCACGTCGAGCAACATACGGCCGTCGCTGGTGTTCGACGACTTCATGTAGATCATTCGATCCACGCCGTTGACTTCCTGTTCAATAGGGGCCGCAACGGATTGTTCCACTGCCTCTGCGGATGCGCCCGGGAAGTTTGCAGTAACGCGGATGTTTGGCGGGGCCAGGAATGGGTACTGTTCAATTGATAGCCCGCGAAGAGTTACCACGCCGAGCATGACAGTGAGAATCGACAGGACGATAGCGACTATCGGCCGGCTAATAAAAAAGTGGGCCATGAATCAGGTCCCTTCCAGGTTCTTCGCCGATTCTTCACGAGGTGCGTTTGATGGTCTGACTTCAGTTCCGGGCCGTGCCTTCTGGATCCCTTCAACGATGACGCGCTCGCCGGAATTCAACCCCTCGAGCACAATTACATAGTTGTCTGACTTGTCACCTACTTTGATTGTCCGCAGTTGCACTTTGTTCTGAGCGTCGACAACTAAAACTGTCTTGGCGCCCTGGAGTTCCTGTACGGCTCGTTGCGGAACCAGAATGGCGTTTTCCTTTTCCGAGACTGGAACTCGCACCCGGGCAAACTGCCCGGGACGCAGGTAACCGCCAGGGTTTGGAAAGGAAGCTTCAACTTTCATTGTCCCGGTCTGTGGGTCGACAATTCGGTCAATCACTTTGAAGCTTCCTGGCGCGGGGTGAATGCTGTTATCGGAAAGAATCAGTTCGAATCTTGCATCTCGTGCTTTCTTGCCGGTCCTGTTGGGATTGGCATCCGTCAAAGTCAGGAAGTCGATCTCACTGAGATTGAAGTCAACCAAAAGCGGATTTGATAGCGAAACGGTGGCCAGCAGCGTAGCGTCGCCGCGGCCAACCAGGTTCCCCTCATCAACCTGAAGAAAGCCGATGATGCCGTTGATAGGTGAGTAGATACTGCAATAACTTAATTCCAACTCGGCGTGTATTACACGTGCCTTAGCTGCGGAAACTTCAGCAGCGGCGCGTTCAATGGTGTACTTCACCGCGGCTTCGAGATTGGTGAGGTTGGCCCGCCTCGCGTCCACTGTTGCGCGCGCCGATTTTTCAGCAGCGATAGCGGCGTCGAGCTCGAGTTCAGTAACTGCCTTTTCGGCAGCCAGCGGCCGCATGCGGTTTAAGTCCTGCTGGGCCTTGCTGAGCACGGCTTGCGCGTCTGCTAATTCAGCTTGCGCTTGAAGCACATCAGTTCGCTGTCGCGCTTGAGCAAAATCCGAATTAGCTTTTGCCAGTATTGCTCTGGCCGATTGCAGTGATGCCTGGAAGGGGCGCTTATCTATTGTGAATAGAAGTTGGCCCTTCCTGACCGGTGAGCCCTCCACGAAGTGCACCTTCTGTAGGACGCCTTCAACGCGCGCCCTCAACTCCACTGTCTCGTCGGCCCTCGTCTGTCCTACGAACTCACTATAGATGGGCACTGTTCGTTGACTGACTTCAGTGACGATCACCACTGGCGGAGGGGCGACTATGGGAGCTTGGGAACTCTTACGCCCGCAGCCAGCGAAGACAATGACGACAAGGACCGATGCTCCTATTGACGTCAGCAGATTTTGATTGTGGCGAATTATCATCTGCAGCCCTCCAATCGGCGATGAGTAACGCACTGGTTCCTGCTGCAAGGTTCATCAACACCTCGCCCTAGCTGCGTCCGATACTCAAAGGGTTCAGTAGCCTGTCTTATTTGCAGGGACCCGTTCGATCATCTGGAAACGTCGTCTCAACAAAAGTATTGGTGCCGATTGTATTTTCCTTACTAGAGGCCCTAGTACTGGCAAAACTAACAGTGCGGGTCAGGTGCGGAGGGTGTGATGATTTGTTGGCAAGGCTCGCGGATGCCCGCCCGATCGCTGCCTAAAAAGAGGAAACGATGCTAAATGAAGCTCTGGTTTCATTCGTAATAGTTGCCATCTGTGTTGTGATTCACACTTCAGTACTGCTGATCTTCGCTCAATGGATCCTGCGGCATCTTGAAGTCACCCAAAGTAATCGACGGATGATGCACCACGCCATCCTGCTCATCCTCGTTTTCTTCGTGATTATCGTTCTACACTTGATTGAGACAGCCTTATGGGCCTCGTTTTATTATTGGCAAACCCTCTTTGCAGATTTTGAAACCTCGCTTTATTTTTCACTGACCAGCTACACCACGATCGGCTTTGGTGACGTTGTATTACCTCAGAGGTGGCGGCTGTTAGGAGCGATTGAAGGTATCTCGGGTGTCCTGCTGTGTGGACTTTCGACAGCTTTCATCTTTGCAGTCGTGAATGTCTTGTTTAGAACGCGGGTCGACAAGAATGGTGAGGTGGCACGTCTTAAGGTAGTTTCTAGATGAGGCGTTTGATCAGTAGAAGGGTGGAGCTTTGATTGACTCAGAGCAAAAAAAGATGGGCCGACTCGGCTTCGATCGGCCCAACAAGAACGGTTTGGCAAGCGCCGGGGGACGGTACTTGCGACACGCTCCAACTGTCGACGCGAGTTACCGGCTAACTCGTGTCAACTCCAGCTAACCTGGGTTTATCACTCCCTGGTTAACAGTTCGCCGGCTTTGGCGTACGAAGGAACCAAAAACTTCCCGGCTTTGTTCAATCGACCGGCACCTTCCCCGTGAAGGCTACTTCCCTGGGATCTTATTGGTTCTGACCTGGTGCCTGCCGCAGCGACAATGAAGTAGCCTTGTCCGAAGTTACATGCCACTGTCCCGCCCGGATACTGTAAAAACTTACAGTGTCGCCAGTGTGACTGCGCCGGTAGACTTCGAAGGCCTAAACCAAGGAAATCGAGCAAATCTATATGAAGGCCTTAGTCCTTGTTCTTGCGATTCTTGCCACTGTTTGGTCGGTAAACGCTCAAAAGGTGAAAGTCACCTCTGATCCCTCAGTCGATCTCACTAATTACAAGACCTATGAATGGGCCCCTCACAGAGGCAGTGCGAATCCGCTGATCCATCAAACGATTGTTAATGCTGTTGATCGCGCGCTGGCAGCAAAAGGATTAAGGAAGAGTGATGTTGACCCTGAGATGACGGTCACCATTCTCGCTGCTATTGAATTCGACATGCATACGACTCACCCGAGCTGGGCACCGGCATTCAATTCGATAAACACCGGGATAGTTGTAGGAAGCCAAACATGGCCGGTTACCAAAGGCACCCTCATGGTGGGTCTCCTGGATGCTAAGTCTAAAAACGACCTCTGGCGCGGGACTGCATCCGACACTCTTGATCATGGACCGACAGGCAACATAGCTAAGGACGCCAAGAGTGTGGAGAAGGTGATAAATAAAGCGGTGGAAAAAATGTTCAAGAAGTATCCGCGACCGTCGAACAAATGATCTTTCTGCCTTTGTCTTGAAGTCGACTACCGGAATGAGTCGTCATATTTCGTGTAATTCGAAAACACGAACTAACACGAAAGGCGTTGAACTCGACTTTTGAGAAAGCCGATTTTTCTCGATCTCGCACTGGGCCACGCCGAACGCGTTCCCATCGAAGTTATTCCCAGTTACCTGCTTCCTCTTACTAGCCAAGGAACACTAATCACGACGTTGTTCTGGCGATAAGAACAATGGCGCTGATGCGCGGTACGACCTGTTAGAACTGACAGGCCCGGTGACAGGCGACCTGATCATAGACTTCTGCACAACCAAAGCCAGAAGCAGACCAGATGAATGAAGCCTTAGCTGACGGGTTTTGAAATGAGAACCGACCGAAAAATCGATGTACGAAGAGCGCTTGTGCTTTTGACCTTGCTTGCCGCTCCCACTCTCGTCCACGCACAACAGCCGAACTCAAAGGTAATGAGCGCCAATGGCGAAGGGACCATCAAGATTGGTCGTGAGGTTTTCAAAGTCCACGCCGTGGTGGCGAAGTTATTCGAAGATGGAACTGCTGAGCTTAATCTGGCAACGGATATAACTATTTTCATAAATGCAACATGGTCCGCTACCAGCGATTTTGAAAAGGGAGTTGACTTAAAAGTTACAGGCGGTGCTACGAGGGGCGGAGTGACAGGAAGCGGCAAGCTTTTTCTAACGAATGATCGGACGTCAATATTGAGCTTAAAGCTGCAGGTCGTAAATACAGTCACTCGACGGCACATCGAGGTCAGTTTTCAACGCAAATAACCAGACAGTCGCGCGTGCCGGTTAACCTCATAAAGGGCATATCATGAGTTGGCTTACCCGATATCGTCTCCAACTGTACTTTCGGAATTCTATCTGGATCTTTCCTGTCCTGAGTATTGTCCTGGCCCTCATTTCGGTAGCCCTATTAAATAGGATTGAACGAGCATATGGACTGCAAATGGAAATCAGTCCGGAGACGGCCAGGGCTGTTATGGGAACGGTGGCCGCCTCAATGTTCACTCTGGTGGTAATCGGTTCCTCAGCAGTATTGCTCGCCGTGCAGTTGGCGAGCGCACAGCTGACTCCGAGAATAATTGTTTTTGTTTACCGGAACCGAATTAGAAAATTCGTGCTCGCGCTGTTTGTTTTTACCTTCACTTTCTCGGTGGCCGTTTTGGTACGAATCGAAGGAAGCGTACCGCTTCTGACAACTTATCTGACGGCTTATGGCTTCCTGCTTAATCTGGCCCTCTTCATCTACTTCTGTGACGCGATTGGAAAAACACTTCGACCAGGGTCGGCTCTTCGCAGCGTGGCACTCGCTGCTCGTGAGGTGATTCGAAGTGTTTATCCGCAACGCGAGAGACCATCTGAATCGCCCACTCAGCAACTGGCCATTGAGCGAAACAATCTGACTCGCGTAGTGCTCAATGCGAAAGACGGAGTCCTGTTGGCCGTAGATTTCAAGGGGTTGGTTGCGATGGCGGAAGGCGCAAATTGTGTGATCGAGCTAGTACCCGAAGTGGGCGATTTGGTAGGGGTCGGTGAACCACTATTCCGCATCTTTGAAAATGGCCAGGGTCTTTCAGAAGACGCCTTGCAGGGGTCGATAGCAGTGGGTGAGGAGCGCACGTTAGAACAAGATCCAATGTTTGCATTCCGTATTATTGTCGACATTGCAACGAAAGCGCTTTCACCTGCAGTAAACGATCCGACGACAGCCGTACTCGCCATAGATCAACTTCACCATCTTCTCCGCGGCATAGGTTCGCGCTATTTGGGCGACGGTTATGAAAAGGACAACCAGGGTCAACTAAGGGTGATCCATCGCACACCTAATTGGGAGGAGTTCGTTCAACTCGCAGTGGTGGAGATTCGCCATTACGGCCGCGACAGTATTCAGGTAACGCGTCGCCTGCGGGCAATGCTGGAAGACTTGCTCGAAGTCCTTCCAGAACGACGCGCCTTAGTCTTGCGGAATGAACTGAAACTAATCTCATCTTCCGCGAAGCGAATGTTCGAGGAGCCAGATGATCAAACTCTGGCTCAGCAGGGTGACTTGCAAGGTATAGGTGGCCACAGCCATGCGCTACCAATAGGACAATCACATCTGCATCAGCGCTTGCAAAAGCTAATTTAGGGATACGGGTTATTCAGCCATGCAACTATCCGGAAAGAGGTGATTGGTGCCGACCTGGCTTTATGATGTTCCTCCTCTCCAGGCAGCGCTGGTTATCGTCGCCTTCGTTGAGACGCTCTCACTAATCGGCCTGTTGCTGATAAGACGATTCGTAATTCCTCATCTGCACTATACCGCCGATACGGAAGTAGTTAATGATGCGGTCAGCGGAACCGTCCAGGCGATTGGTGTCTTCTATGGAATCACCGTTGGCCTAATTGCCGTCGCCGTCTGGAATATCAACACCAACGCATCCGAATTGGTTTCGAAAGAAGCTGCATCTCTGGGCGCGCTGTCTCGAGATGTAAGCGCGTATCCATCACCTCTAAGAGAGGAATTGCGCGCCAAACTACGCGAATATACGGTGTTCGTTATTGACGAGGCCTGGCCGGCACAGAAGAAAGGACGCGGTCACGATGTGACCGCCGGAGTTCGGATTCTGAATGACTTCCAAGTCAAACTTTATTCCTTCAACCCTGCGAGTGCCGGCCATACCGCTATGCATTCTGAAACGTTGAGTGCTTACAACAATTTGATTGAGTATCGACGGTTGCGAATCGAAGCCGTCGGTGGTGGGTTGTCCGGAGTTATGTGGGCAGTGATATGGGTAGGTGCTGCTATTAGTATTGGGGTCGCTTATTTTTTCAATATTCCTGAAGTCAGATTGCACTTGATTCTGATTTCTCTGATGGGTGGGTTTTTAGCAGTTGTCTTATTCATGATCGTTATCAACGACAGACCTTTTTACGGATACGATAGTGTGCCCTCTCTTCCGTACAAACTGATTTTGGATCACCTGATGGATTCGCCCACCTAGTCGATCTCATCGGAACCCGGAAAGCCTCTCTCGACTGTCAAAACTGACAGTTACCCGCTCCCGGCCTCGCTCCTAAAATCCAGCGTAAGAGATTTTCTAGGCGCGAGATAGCTCCTGTGAGCACGCAGGCAATTAATAAGAGAGGTGAGAATTCATGCGACGTACCGACACGTCCGTAGTCATCAGTATGTTCTTAGCGGGAGCTCTTCTATCGTTGAATTTCGTCGCTGTTGGCATCAAGGCAAACCCTCCCTACCGCTCCTCAGCGCAAGGTCTGACGAGTCAACAACCAGAGGAGCCAAGGGATCGTGGGTGGCCGCGGGGATATAGCTTGCCGAGCGAAGCACAAGTGGTGGTCTATCAACCTCAGGTAGCAAACTGGGACGATCGGAAACATATGGTGGCTTTTGCCGCGGTTAGTTACGTGGAGAAGGGGGAGAAAAAACCTAAGCTCGGAACAATTAAGCTTGAAGCGGACACATCAGTTTCATTAGAAAATCGATTGGTGAAGTTCTCAACCCTCAAAATCACTGAGGCAAACTTTCAATCAATGCCAAAAGAAACGACGCGTGAAATTGTCAGTGAGATTGAGAAAGCTATTCCAGACGAGGACCGGATAATTGCACTTGACCGAGTCCTGGTCCAAGTCGATAAAAGCCAGATAGTTCCCAAGAATGTCGAGGGACTCAAGAGCGATCCACCCCAAATATTCCTCAGCAGGACGCCGGCGATTCTGGTTGCGTTTGACGGCGACCCGATCTGGAGCCCGATCAAAGACAACGAGTTAAAGTTTGCCGTTAACACCAACTGGGACGTTTTCCAACATGGACCAACTGCGATGTTTTACCTTCGCAATGAGGACGGCTGGCTGCGAGCCACTGATATAAAAGGACCATGGTCCGCCTCGTCCAGGCTTCCTGACAGCTTTACAAAACTCCCTGATGACGAGAACTGGAAGGAAGTCAAAGCAAACTTACCGGGAAAACCCGTCACCAAACCCCCGACAGTGTTTGTGGCAACGACACCTTCGGAATTGATCTTGTTAGACGGCAAACCAAAGTTCGTTCCGGTACCCGGAACCAGCTTGTTATGGATCAGCAACACGGAAAGCGATCTGTTCGCTACCGGTCCTGACGGCCCACTTTATTACCTTGTTGCCGGCAGATGGTTTAGGGCGCCAAATTTCAACGGGCATTGGACCTTTGTCACACCTAATCTGCCTGAAGATTTCAGACGAATCTCTCTAGAGCACCCACGCTCTCGGGTTTTGGCCTCGGTGCCCGGAACTCAGCAGGCTGCAGAAGCGATTGTGCTGGCATCAGTGCCGCAGATCGCCCGCGTCAATAAGAAAGAGATCAAGCCCCCGGAAGTGAACTACCAGGGCGAGCCCGAGTACCAGGCAATCGAGGGAACGTCATTACAACGCGCCTCGAACACCGATAAAGAAATCATCAAAGTCGGTGATGTTTACTACATGTGCTATCAGGGAATCTGGTTTCAGGCTAACACGCCGAAAGGACCATGGACGCTGGCTAGCTCAGTTCCTAAAGAGATATATGAAATTCCTCCCAGTTCGCCGGCGCATGGCGTGACATACGTAACCGTCGAAGAAGACGATAACGCCGATGACGAGTGGGTCACCTATGCTGCCGTCGCCGGTTACACCGGTGTGATGATTGGATGGGGTTCTGCTATGTGGGGTACGGGCTGGTATTACCCTCCGTACTATTGGTACGGAGGTTACTACCCCATCTACTACCCTTACTGGAGAACCTACGGCTACGGTTCCTGGTACAACCCTTACACAGGTAGGTATGGCACAGCGGGCCGAATCTATGGTCCATATGGCGGAGTGGGTTTTGGCGCCCGATACAACCCGACGACCGGCACCTACTCTCGCGGAGCTTTCGCCTATGGACCAAACGGCGCGCGCGGCGCAGCTGAGGCTTATAACCCTCGCACCGGCACCTATGCCAAGACGAGACAGGGAAGTGGAGTGTATGGGAGTTGGGGATCCACCCAGGTGCAACGTGGTGACGACTGGGCCAGTACTAAAAGGTTCACCAATCGGGCGACCGGCAATACTACGCGCGTAACCCGCGGTGATGAAGGCGGAATGATCCGCCGGCGCGGCGAAGGCGGGACCGGAGGCATAGGTCAACGCGGCGACAACGTTTACGCCGGTCGCGATGGCAATGTCTACCGCCGGGACGGAAGTGGCAACTGGAGTAAATGGGAAAACGGTAGCTGGAACGGAGTCTCGAGGCCTGACCAATCCGTGCGCGACAATATGTTGAATGACCGGGCCCGAGATCGGGAACGGCAGAATGCGAGTTTCGGAAGGGACAATGCCCGCGGTGATCGTGCAAGCGGATCATCGCGAGACCGGCTCGACTCGGGAACCTATCGCAGCCTCGAACGGGATCGTGCCACTCGCTCTGAAGGCGCCAGACGATCCAGTGATTTCGGGACATACAACCGAGGCAGTAGAGGCAGCGCGGGCAGCTACCGCGGCGGTGGGTTTAGTAGGGGTGGCGGAGGATTTAGGGGTGGCGGTCGCCGACGTTGAGCAATGGGGCAATACCCAGCGGAGGTGACTTCCAATGCCGGCGCTGCAGTTGAATTTTGAGGAGTGCACACAGCGCCTCAAATAAGTCTGTGGCGCCGCATTTTTTTCGCCTTGGCGATGATAGAGACCGGTAGTCAACATGTTGAGAATAAACGAGTTTTAGTGAGCTTGGCCCGATTTACAGAAACCTGGTGTGACCTTAGGGATAATCCAATATACTTTGGCTTAGTCGCCGGTAAATTTTCTACAGCCTGGCTCTCCCCGACCGGCCCGCGTCCATCCTGAAGAACGCTACGCTCAGTCGAGGGAATACCGAAAGACGACTGAGTGTGAGCAATCCAGCAAGCACTAATAACCGCTCGGGACTTCAAGTCGAACCGCGCACCGTTGTAACGAAAAGACAGCGGCTATTGGTTGCCGCTCGACGTCATGGCGCGCGCCGCGCGAACTTATCACTACCCGTCCTGTCCCTCTCTCTCCCGGCCATTTCCCCTGCCCAACCTCCAAACAAAACTTTTCTCGTTTACTTTCTTCAGCCCTCATTTTGGGAACTCTATCAATGGCATGTGTTGCTTGGCGCCGGTGGTTTATTACTTCTGTTCGGAGTGATCTACTTGTGGATTAGCCCCAAGCGTACCGAGGTTGGCCGAAAGATCCGGCCAACCGAAGGCATCGCCGACACGATGCACGTAGCCCAGGTCGTGAAATCTGCAACGGACGGCATTATTACCTTTAACGACTCTTATGAAGTGACGCTGTTCAATCTTGCCGCAGAAAAAATGTTTGATTACACAGCTCCCGACGCGATCGGGCAGCAGATCGATAAATTCATCCCGGAACTCCGTGAATTGGTGGAGTGTTGGAAGGCGGAGAATTTCGAAGGCAAACCACCGTCGGGGCCAATGGAGTTGCGTGGAGTTAGGTATTCCAGCGAAGAGTTTTCAGTCGAAGCGACTGCCTCTCAAACAGGTATTGAGGGAGAGAAAGTCTACACATTGATCCTTCGCGATACTACTGAACGTAAACGCGTCGAGAAGAAGCTCGCCGAATCAGAGTCAAATTATCGCGCCATTTTCAATGCTGCAAATGACGCTCTTTTTATTCATGATGCTAGATCTGGCCGGATACTGGATGCGAACGCAAGAGCGTCTGAGATGTATGGCTGGTCTGTAGATGAGGTTAGGAGTCTGGGCGTCGCCGATCTCAGTTCAAACCAACCACCCTTCACGCAAGACGCGGCGGTTCTCAGGGTACAGGAAGCGGCATTCGGCTTACCCCAACTCTTCGAGTGGCGCGCCAGGAAGAAGTCAGGCCGCCTGTTCTGGGTTGAAGTTAATCTTAAGAGTGCGATTCTCAGAGGCGAGCAGGTAGTCCTCGCGGTGGTGCGAGATATCACTTCACGCAAGGAAGCGCTTGATGAAATGCGTGAAGTCGAGGAACGTTTCGGCAAAGCCTTCAAGGCAAGCCCACAACCCATGTCGCTTACCACACTTGCGGAAGGTACTTACCTCGACGTGAACGATAGCTTTTTAAAGATGAGCGGGTTTACTCGTGGCGAAGTGATAGGTCAAACGGCGATGCAACTCGGGAATTGGGAGGATGTAAGTGAACGGACCAGGTTTGTTGAACGACTCCAGACATACGGCTCCATTGTCAATTATGAAACGCGTTTTCGTACCAAGGATGGGTCACGCAGGGTGTCACTCCTCTCAGCAGAGCTCCTGCACATTCAAGGTAAGGAATGCATGCTGGTTGCGTCTACCGATATCACGGAGCTGGTGCATAGCCAGCAGGCCTTACGTGAAAGTGAGCAGCGGTTTCGGAATATGGCGGATACTGCTCCGGTTCTGATTTGGGTCTGTGATGAGTCGAAGGCCTGCACTTATGTTAACAAGCAGTGGTTAGATTTTACGGGTCGCAGCTTTGAAGACGAACTGGGCCAAGGGTGGACGCAAGGTATCCACCCCGACGACCAGGATAATGCGTTGGCACTCTGGAACAGCAGCTCCGACAGTAGGAGGCCCTTTCAACTGGAGTATAGGCTTCGCCGAAGAGACGGAGAATACCGTTGGGTACTTGACTGTGGAACACCTCGTCTCTCTACGGAAGGAGAGTTCCTGGGCTTCATTGGCTCGGCGGTCGATATCACGGATCGAAAAGAATCCGAGGTGGCGCTTCACAAGGCGCATGAAGAGCTGAACCAATTGAAGAACAAACTTGAAGCGGAAAATATCTATCTACATCAGGAGCTTCAATTAGACCAGACGTTTGGAGACATCGTGGGCCGGAGCGAGGCCATTAAAAACGTGCTGTTCAAAGTGAAGCAGGTTGGGCCAACGGACTCCACGGTTCTGATTACCGGTGAGACCGGGACAGGGAAGGAATTGGTGGCCCGAGCCATCCATGCGACCAGTTCGCGCAAGGATCAATCCCTGATTAAGGTGAACTGCGCGGCACTTTCTCCAACTCTTATTGAAAGCGAGTTGTTTGGACACGAAAAGGGATCATTCACCGGGGCCACCGCACGTAAACTAGGCAGATTCGAGCTGGCCAACGGCAGCACAATTTTCCTGGATGAAATCGGAGAACTGCCGACTGACTTACAAGTTAAGTTGTTACGAGTGATTCAGGAAGGTGAATTTGAGAGAGTCGGCGGCGCTAAAACAATCAAGGTTGATGTTCGTATTGTCGCCGCCACCAATCGAAATCTGAAATCTGCCGTTGAAGAAGGCTTATTCCGGGAGGATCTCTGGTATCGACTGAATGTATTTCCAATAACCGTGCCGCCGCTACGCCAACGCAAGGAAGACATTCCTTTGTTAGTCGAGGTATTTGTTAATAAGTATGCGAAGAAGTTTGGGAAGACAATTGTCTCGGTCCCACCCCGAACGATGCAAAGTTTGCAAGCACACTCCTGGCCCGGCAATATCCGAGAACTGGTAAATGTGATTGAGCGGGCAGTCATCCATACCACCGGAACGGTGTTGCATGGCGTCGAGAGGCTCGAGCCATCTCGGGAGGAAACTGCGGCTCTAAGAACTCTCGAAGAAACTGAGCGCGACTATATTGTCCGGGTACTGGAAAGCACAGGCTGGCGTATCGAGGGCAAGTTTGGGGCTTCACGAATCCTGGGACTCAATCCCAGCACACTGCGTACGCGCATGACAAAGCTGGGAATCCAACGTCGTTCTTCGCACCTTGAACCCGATTTATCTGCGGGTGCTCGCGCCGCGACATCTCACGAAGACTAAGGGCTATCCCTTACATCTCCTGCCAAGTGTTCCTAAAAGCGGTTTCCACGAAATATAGCGGCGTCTCGTGTGCCTCTACGACACTTCGCTATGTGCGGTATCGCACGTAACCCGTTGAATACCAAGGATCTCTCTCAACGCCGATAGCGAAAATCGTCTGGTGCACGCCGTTTGCTCTGTCAAGATTAGTCACAATTCACCCGCGTTTGTCCCTGACGCGAAACTTCAGTCACTCGAGAACTTCAGGAAAAAAATGGTAAGGGGTGCGGACCGAAAAGGCCTGTTTGTTGTAGTCACTTTGGAGACTGCTCGTGATTGTGAATGCGACAAGAATCACGCTAAATCCAGAGAAGCGCACGGAGTTTTTTCAAGCCGTCAGCCATCTTCTCGAAAATGTGAAGCGGCCCAAAGGCTGTCGGAAATTCCATTTGTATGTTGATACCCGCGACGAGAATTCATCGCTACTGATGAGTGAATGGGACACTGAATCGGATCTGAATCGGTACCTCACTTCTCATGATTTCGCGATTCTAAGAGGCGTGATCACCGTCTTGAGCCGGGGCAGCGTTGATTCGAAAGCGCTTGTTATGAGTGCTCGTTCAAAGGAACTACTTGCAGAGCATTACCGCCAGATCGATGGCGCGGAAGGCAATAGAAAGCGGGTGATCTACAAATGACGGCAGCTACATCAAGACTATCAGCGGTTTCCACGGAGAGGTCCTTAATGTCGTCGAGAGCTAAACAAGCTGTTGACTCCGTGACCCTCGGAAAAGAAAACGCGTCGGAGTATTTCTTGCGGGCGATTGTAGATGCGTGCGCCTCTAACGTCGCGGTGCTCGATCAATCGGGGGCTGTTCTTTACGCGAGCCGAGCATGGCATCTATTGGGGTTCGGCGACGAAGTGGGATCAGCTTCCTTGCATAAGCCAAGGCTCTTGTTTCAAGACTGCATTAGATTGAGCGATTCGCAGTTGGCTGACGAATCAAAAACCACCCTCAAGGACGATCTTCAGCCAGTGCTTACCGGTGATGAACGAGAGTTTCACGGAACCTACTATTCCAACTCCTCAACCGGAATCCGGACCTTTGCGATGCACGCTGCGCGCTTAAATCTGCCTGGTCCCGGCTTGAGAGTTTTAATAACTCACGAGGCGTTATCAACCTCTCCAAGCACGTTGAACACCACTCAGGATCGCTTAGCAGAACTACTCAATACGACACAGATTCTGGCTTGGGAAGGGGAAGTGGAGGGACAGCGCTTCACCTATGTGAGTGAACACGCAGTCAAAATGTTGGGGTACGCGGTGGACACCTGGTATGAACCGAATTTTCTCGTGTCACACATTCACCCGGACGACCAGAGTCGAGTTATGCAGGCATTTGAGAGTCAGATCAGAGAGGTTGAACAGTTCGATATCACTTTTCGAATGTTGCATAAGGATGGGACCGTAATTTGGGTCCAAAACGTCATAAGCATCACCAATCACAACGGAGTCGTTGGGCGGATGCACGGATTTATGATCGACATTTCAGAGCGAAAGTGTGCTGAAGAGGCGTTACAGGATCTGGGGAGTCGTTTAATTGCTGCTCAAGAGGATGAACGTAAACGAGTCGCCCGCGAGTTGCACGATGATTTGAACCAGCGGCTCGCGGTCCTCTCCATAGAGCTCGAGCAGTTTCGCCAGCACGTACCGAAGGCAAATACGATACGTAGACGGATCAAGAGATTGCAGACCCAGGTCACGGAGATTTCGACCGATATTCAACGGCTATCGCATCGACTTCATCCATCGAAGTTAGACCACCTGGGACTCTTCGCATCCGTGAAGAGCCTCTGTGAAGAAATATCCAAAGTGGGAGGACCGAATGTGCATTTTCTCCAGGCCGGTTTCCCCGCCGTTCTTCCAAAGGACGTTACGTTGTGTGTTTTCAGGATCGCGCAGGAGCTGCTTCGTAATTGCCTAAAGCACAGTCACGCGCGCTCGATAGAAGTCGTGCTGCGGAAGACTCATGACTCTGTTTGTTTGTCAGTTTCAGATGACGGATGCGGCTTTGACACACGTTCTGT
Organism: Pyrinomonadaceae bacterium; assembly: GCA_035273385.1. Taxonomy (GTDB): domain Bacteria; phylum Acidobacteriota; class Blastocatellia; order Pyrinomonadales; family Pyrinomonadaceae; genus PSRF01. Next base: position 85,599 of record DATEPE010000033.1, read on the forward strand.
CCCGACCAAGAGCCTTGGTTTTATCAGCATTACGGAGCGTTTGCGCATCCTCGGAGGCGGCATAAAGATCTGTTCCAGGCAGATGGTAGGCACACGCATTGAGGTGACAGTTCCCCTGGTTCGCCGGATAAGTGCCTTGTATTCAGCAGACCAGATTAGGAGCGCAAAGTTTGCGAGAACAGCTGAACCCGAGACCCGGACGTTCAACTCAGAAGTTGAGTCCCTTTTGTAATCTTTAAGGAGGTTTTCATGAAGCGCCCCAGAGTAATAATCGCTGACGACCACATATTGGTTTTAGAAGCTCTCAAAAATCTGATTCAGCCTGAGTTTGAGGTGGTGGGCACATTCGCCGATGGCCACTTACTGGTTGAGGGAGCGGCCCAGCTCAGTCCTAATGTGATCGTCCTGGACATTGGCATGCCGATACTCAATGGCCTAAGCGCCGGACAAAAGCTGAAGCAGAGAATGCCGTTAGTGAAGTTGGTTTACCTGACCATGAATAACGATCCTGATCTGGCGGGCGAAGCTTTTCGACTCGGCGCTTCGGGCTTTTTGCTCAAGCACTCCGCAGCCGAGGAACTTCGACAAGCATTACAAGAAGTCGTACGTGGAGGTTATTACATCACGCCACTTATGACGAAGGGTATGGTTGGTTCATTTGTGCAGAATTTCAAAAGAAGAAAGACTAAGAGTGATTTGACGCTTCGCCAGAAGGAAGTCCTTCAGTTGCTGGCCGAAGGACGATCTATGAAAGAGGTGGCGTTTGTTCTTAATGTCTCACCTCGCACAGTTGCCTTCCACAAATACACTATGATGGACCATCTCCAAATAAGAAGCAGTGCAGAATTAATTGAGTATGCGATGAGAAGCTCGCTTGTTTCTGCCTGATAGATGGTGGTCATCCCATACTGTCATTTTTGCCAGTATGCTCGGCAGAGGTGGCGTCTACAATCACCAGCGGTTGAATTTCAACGCCTCGTTTGAATTAAGTCGCACTCAGTCCGGGTCTATCCCTCAACAAGGAGGAGGCGTGACGCGCGCGCGCATCTTGGTGGCAGATGATCATAAACGCATGCGCGATGAGGTAGTTCGTTTGCTCAATCGCGAATTTCATGTGTTGGAGTCAGTGGCCGATGGCCACGCACTGCTGCAGGCTGAGGCCCGGTTGAAGCCGGACGTCTGTGTCGTAGATATCTCAATGCCTGTCATGAACGGTTTGGACGCAGCGGCTGTGCTAAAACACAATGGCGCAGCGTCAAAGATAGTTTTCTTAACAATCCATGACGATGCAGATTTTGTGAGTGCGGCACTTAGGACAGGGGCTGAGGGCTATGTGATTAAAACCCGCATGACGACAGACCTTCCTGTTGCCGTCAGAGAAGTATTGGCCGGGCGAACGTTCGTGTCTGAATTGGATTCGAAGGGAACGTCGGATCGCAAGGTGTAATCTTAGGATTTACGATTCGCCGGGTTGGAGACATCCCCTAATGAAATACCTGGCAGTTATTCTCTGGTTTACCACTGCACTTCTTGTGACCGTGACGACCACGAGCGCGCAGTCAAAATCCTATACCGTCAGCGCCGAGACTTATTTCGAGTTACCCACCCCGGACCTGCCGGCCGCCAAAGCGGAAACTGTTAGCGCCGAATTGATCCTGACGGAACGGGAAACGCGCGCGTTTTTCCCTCTATACAAACGCTACAACGAAGTCATCATGGCGTTGAACAAAGCGAAGTTGGCGCTGATGAGGGACTACGAAGCGAACTATGAGTCGATGACATCCGACAAGGCAAGGGAACTTCTTGCTCGGTCGTTGGACCTCGATGAAAAGCGGCAACTGTTGCGAAAGAAGTTCTACCAGGAGTTTACCCGGGTCCTGAATGCCAAAGCCGCGGCTGACCTTATTCAATTGGATAGACGCCTGGATTTACTGATTGATCTTCAAATTGCGTCAGTCGGGCGATTCAACAAATAAGCATTGGTATTGTAGTGTGCTCAGTATATGTAGGGAGAACCTTCGGCTTTGCCTCAAAAGTCGAGTTCAACACCTTTCGTGTTAGTCCGTGTGTTTCGCGTAATTTCGTGGATCGTTCTTATGCTGCCAAAAAGCGATCCACGATTTACACGAAACACACGAAATAGGACGAATCGTTCCTGTAGTTCGACTTCTAAGGCATAGCCGAAGCCTTCAGCTACGCGGAGAAAAGCCTCCTTGGGCCCACCCCCAAGCCTATTGCTATTTCTTCGTGAACCATCTCGCCTTTGCTAATTCCACCTGTAAGTATTGCCAGTTCTCGCAGGTAGTAGTAGCCCATACACTCCCGCATAGTCGTAAGAAATTGAGACAAAGGAAGGGGAATCTCTATGAGACGATTAGTGTTATCGGCGAGTCTGGTTTTGGTCCTGACATCGGTTGCTGTGGCCCAGAATGATGACTACAGGAAATGGGAGTTTTTTGCAGGTTATTCAAGTTTGTATTTTGATAACCTGGCTGGAGATACCGGCAACCCTAATGTCGACGATGTCCTGGGTGAGAAGCAGAATCTTCGCGGCTTCAACTTAGCGGCAACCTATAATCTCAATAGGCTTATTGGGGTTAAGTTCGACTACTCGCTTCACCTACGCGAAGATGAATTTTCTCGGCCAGCCGGCAGCGGCACCGTGGATTCATCTGTGCAGAATTTCCTGGGTGGTATTCAGCTCAAGAATAACGACAAAGATGGTCCCCGGTTCAAACCTTTCGCCCATGCTTTGTTTGGTGTAGCAACCCAGAAGGTGGACGTGGACAGCCCTAATTTGCCGGCCGTCTTCGGAATCTCTGATTTCCACACCAACGAGACGAGCTTCGCCATGGCCTTCGGTGGCGGGGTCGACATCAAACTCAACAACACCTTTGACCTGCGCGTCGTTCAGATCGATTGGAACATCATTACGCGCGGCGACCAGCAGACGGGCATCGTCTTAGTGCCCACTCCCCTGCAAACAGTAGGATCCCCGTTCGTCATACCTGGTACCCGGCAGGACAATCTCCGTTTGGGTATTGGGATTGTGATTCACTAAGGAGTGCAGTCCACGATCCCCAGAAAGGAGCAAGCTGTGCTAACCAGCGCTTGAGCAATGAATACTACCCCGACAGATTCGGGGGAACGCGGTGGTGAGCGCCACCGCCTACCCTCTCCAATTTCATCGAATGTGGATGTGGACGTGTTTGCTCTTTCACATCAAGGACACATCAGGAAGCTGAACGAGGACCATTATCTCGTGGTCCATTGTGGAAGATACCTGGAAACTGATTTCAGTAATGTTCCTGACAACCTCCCGGGCTACAGGTTTGACGAGACCGCCTTTGGACTCCTCGTCGCGGATGGCGTAGGAGGCAGGGCATCGGGGGAGGTAGCGAGCCGCGAGGCATTGATTAACCTGCTCGACTTGGCATTGCGAACCCCGGATTGGCAGTTTCGGTGGGGACAAGAACAAAAGGATACAGTCGCCTGGCGGATGCAGGACCGGTTCCGTCGGGTCAACTCAGCGTTATTAGAACAAGGTTATGACAACGCCAATCTCGACGGAATGTGCACTACTCTGACAGCCGCCATGTCGCATGGTAAAGATCTGGTAATCGGACATGTCGGTGACTCTCGCGCGTACCTGTTGCGGCGAGGGGAGCTGCAGAGGCTGACAAGTGACCACACCCTTGCAGAGCAATTGCTCGACGAGGGTCAGGATATCAAGAATGATAATTTGCTGAAGACGCTGGGCAACGTTCTAGTACAGGCCGTAGGAGGAAGCTACGTAGACTTTCGGCCGGACGTTCTCCACTTTACGTTAGCAGATCGGGATCAACTTCTTCTTTGCACCGATGGCTTAACGGAAATGGTAGACGACGTTTTGATCGCCTCAATTTTAGAAGACTCAGATTCCGCGCAGTCGGCGTGCCGCAAGCTGGTTGAGCTGGCGCTGGCGGGAGGCGGCCACGATAATGTGACCGTTGTCGTTGCACGCTATTCTATTCGGGAACCCAGTTAACAATCTCCGTAGTGTCCTTCGAACCACCAACCTCTTTCCAAAAGAAATCAGAACCGCCAGCCTATGCCCGCAGCAAACTGGAAGTTATGTCGCGTGTCGGATCGCACTGTGAAAGGCACTAACGATGGTGTGCCTGTTAGGGGATCGAAAGTAATGAAGTTGGTCGTCCGTCCGCGGTAGTGAATTATGGTGTCGCCCGCTTCGAAACGCGTTATCAATCGTTTAGTAGGATAGAACTCCAGGATCCCACCGAGATCGGCTGCAAAGTTATTGGTGCGATTAATTTGAAACTGGAATGGAAAGGTCGATCCGGAATTATCTGCCACCCATTTACTGTCACCCTGGCTGAAGCTTACGACTCCCGCTCGTGCCTTGCCGAAGATACCCCACTTCTCAAAACGTTTTCCGATCTTCACGCCGCCAAGTCCCTGAACGATGTTGCCGCTGTTATCGCCGCATCCACGGCACGAGTGTGGAAAGAAATTTCCCACGGCTTCAAGCGCGAACGTTTCATTGATGTTGTAAGTGAATCTTCCGCCAAATCCCGGTTCACTACGGCCATTATCGAAGCTGGGCTTGGTAATTGAAGTGAAATGAGCGCCGACCTCAAACTTTGGCAGCTCGTCGCTGTTGGACTGAGCGCTCACGTGATTAGCGAATAGGGATAAAGCGATCGTGGCGAATAAAGTCAATAGTGTTTTCGTCTTCATTGAAGTGCTCCTGGTTTTTGCGCCGGCCGTTAGGCAGACGTGTCCGTATCCCTTAACGCTGACTGTTCAGGGACGCTCCGTATGGTTATTAATTGGGGAAATTAGTTGATTGAGTTTGGGATTACTCTATGCGTTCAAGGACTTCGGGGCCATAGGTTCTCTATGCGATCAGCGGCGCCGGCCATCACTTTGAAACGCCTGAACTGATTTTTGTCCTTATCTTCGTCCTGCTTTTTGAAGGTCGCAGCGGTCGGATCTTTCCCTTTAGGTAATGATTGAATTGCCTGGTCCAACTTTTCGAGTCGGGTGGGTTCTTTCTTCCGCGAATCAAGTGATCCAAACGGGACATACTTTGGATCGTGAAGCACCCAAACGTTCCAGGCACCGCCCCCCGGGAGTATGGGTTCGCTCGAAAGCCATTCATATTGCCGGCCACTAATCTCAAACGCGATCTTGTTGTCGCTGATCACGCCAGTCTTTTCGAACTCATATCCATCGCGAGGCACCAAAGAAACAATGAAACGACCGTGGCCCTCCACATAACACCACAATAAAGCACCCCTAAAATCTGCCCCGCGCAAGCCAGTCATCACCTGACGACCACCAATCGTCATTTTGAAATCGACAATCTTTAGGGCCACGGCATCCAGTGTGAAATCGCGCGGTGACGGCGCGGCCTTGTCTTCCCCGAGCTTCGAGCGTTCGAACGACACTTTTACGAAGTCAACAATTTTCACACCCGTGTTTTGGTTAACCAGCAGGTCGAGCGCAAATGAATCGCCGTCATCCATAACTTCCGGCTGGGTTCCTTCTCGCAGAGTGGGTATGCCACGCCCGAGCTTGGTTTCAAGTGCTTCGTCCAACGGTTTTACAGTAATGGTGAACTTTTTCGAATCCGCATGGGCGAGGACAATCAAGTCGTAACCGAAAATGTATTCGCCTTTTGGATTCTGTAACACACGATGGATTGTTGGGCCGTCACCGAGTAATGCCTGCGAAAGAAGGCCGCCATGCAACGTCGGAACAAGCTCATTTGAGCTACCCTTATCGGTGCGCGCGCTTTGACTCTTGAAGCTCACAAACCCACCTTCAGGAAGTCGGACTACCTGAGGACGCGTGGCGTCATCCTGCGCCCGTATCAGCGCGGGGGCGAACAGCAACACCAACAAGAGTGCCGGCAATTTACTTCTCATCCTGATCGTTTCCCTTGATGATCGTCATCTTTACCTGATCGGCGGGCTTGAATCCGACGAGATTCAATTTTGCGGAATCTGGAACCGGCTTCGCTGTAGCCGTTGCCGTATTCAGATTCGCGTAATCGAACGATAACTGTTTAGGCCGCTTTCTATCTCTATAGATCACCTGCTGAACTACTTTTTCCTGAACCACCGGAACATGGACGGTGTGCACTTCCACCTTGGCGATTGGCGTTTCTGGAATTTGATTTACCTGGCCGCGCGAGAGTGCGACAAACGAAAGCACGCATACCAGCGCCACTGAAGCCAATGCTGCCGGTAACGGTATGCGCACCGATGAAGTTGCGAAGGCTCTTAGACCATCCCAAAAATTGGCTCGCGGAGAGCTTTCGACTACCGGCATTGCTTTCAGTCTGTTTTGCAGGCGGTTGTGATAGCCGCGCCAAAACTCGTCCGAACCGTGTTCCGCACTCAACGCCTGTCGGGAAACGCCCAACGTGCCGGCGATTGCCAGCTGCTCGGCACGACACCCATCGCAGTTGTGCAACTCTGCCCTTATCGCGCGCGCCTGCGCTTCATTTAGCTCGCCCATTGCCAGGTCAATCAAGGCGTCTCTCGTTCGTTTACAGTTATGCATCTCCCAACGCTCCTAACTTAAAATCCCTGCAGCCGCGCATGAAATGTACTTCTCTGGTTCCTCGTTGGCCCCTAGCCTCTCGCGCAACTTCGCTATTGTTCGCGCAACGGATTTCTTGACGGTGCCAACGGAACAACCTAACGACCGCGATATCTCCTCGTAGGTCAGTCCTTCCTGGTGTTTCAGCAGAAAGATCAATCGCTGTTGTGCGGTTACATCTGAAAGCGCTTGCATGACGCGGTCGATAACCAGTTGGTTGTGAAAACTTGCTTCCCAGGAATGGGCCGGCCGTTCGTTTGCCGAATCTTCCGACACTTGTTCATGCGGATACTTACTTGCTACCGCACGTCGATGGTTCAGAAAACAATTGATCGCGATCTTGCGCAGCCACGTGTAAAAGTTCGACTCAAACCGAAAATTCGCGACCGCAGAGTAAGCCTTCAACCAAACTTCCTGACTGAGATCTTCCGCATCCTGACGATCACGGCAGAAATGGAACGCCAGCGAGTAAATGCGCCGTTCGTAGGCCTCAGCCAGCACACAAAAAGCGTCGCTGTCACCGACCTGCGCGAGCCTTATTAGTTCTTGTTCACTACTCAAACGGGGTTTACCTCGACTGGACCAAACGCGTTCGACTCAATAGACACAGAATTCAGGAGTTTGGTTGGCGGCGTGCATACATTTTTGCACAGTCCTGGACCAATGGCTTGCAACTAACGAGGAAAGCTAGTAATTAAAGGACCATAAACCCCTCGGCTTCGAATCATCTGCGGTCCAGGTCTTATCAGGCATTCGGCGATTGGGCCGCAACAACCTTGGAGGAACTAGTATGAATTGGTCTGTTATTTCGATGCGTCGGACCTTTTGTTTGATTGCCCTGCTGGCGTTTATCGCCGCCAGCGTAATACCGGCGTTTGGCGAACCACAGCGGCGGCGGACGCCGCGAAGGCGCACACCCGTGGTGCAGCTTTTCACGGTGCCGGCGAATACAGTTATCCGCGTGCGAATGGACTCTCAATTGAACTCAAAAACAGCTCGCGTCGGCGATCGCTTTACCACTACCGTGACTGAGCCGGGATATGCCGGCGGCGTCGAAGTCATCCCGGTCGGAAGCAAGATCGTGGGACGTGTGTCGTCTGTCCAACGAGCTGGTCGTCGCACTCCTGGTTCAATCACCGTCGCTTTTAATCAATTGCAGCTTCCCAGCAATCAGGTGTACGCGATTAACGGATCGCTCTCAAGCTTGCAGGCTGATGATGTCAACGCTGATAACGAAGGAACCGTCGAAGGCAAGAGCAATCGCAAGCGCGACGCAGTCTTTATCGGTGGTGGTGCTGCAACCGGCGCGATCATCGGCGGAATCGCTGGAGGCGGCAAGGGCGCAGCCATCGGCGCGATCCTCGGTGGTGGTCTCGGAACTGGCGCCCGCGTTTATGAGAAAGAACGGGACGCGGAAGTGAAATCAGGAACGGAGTTTGGCGTAATCCTCAATCGCGCAGTCAGACTTCCCCGTTCGGCTCGGTAAGCAACAAGAATAGATTCTGTCAGGACTATGATTCCGTTGGGGAGTCTCAGGATTAGGAAGGGTAGCTTGCTCCCGCTGTGCTTGGATGACACCCAGGCCAGGCGGGAGCAAGCTACCCTTCCCTACCCTGAGACTTCCAATCTTAACTGGCTCATCGTAGGTTTACAGCTTATTGCAGTTCATTTCCTTTGTAATTTCCTCGTGCCAGCCGTAAACGCTATCGCTGCTCCAACAACAAAAAGGATCATACCTCCTACGATTCGGAAGTAATCGGGCACCTCACGAATTCCGGATTCACTGATCACAATCGCCTCGGGTGGCGCGAGGAAGTAGGCGCGATATGCGATCACGCCGCCAACAGCTGCGATCACAATTCCGAAGATGATTAGTAAAATGCGGACCATTGTGTAACGAGATGTCGGATGTCAGATACTAGATACTAGATACTAGATGCTGGATGTTAGAAGCTTGCTCAGATGTCGATGCCGCTAGCATCTAGCATCTAGCATCTACTTCCTGACATCTGACATCTGACATCTGATCTCCGACCTCTGTCTTATCTTCCTTTCCAGTTTGCCTTGCGTTTCTCTAGAAACGCGCTGACACCTTCATCTTTATCTTCGGTCGAGAAACAGAGCGCAAACAGATCCACTTCACGACGCAAACCTTCGTCAAGTGTCGAACGCGACGCCAGTTTAACGGCTTCCTTGGCGAGGCTCAGGGCAACGGGACTCTTCTCCGCAATCCTGTTTGCCAACTCCATTGTTTTTGCCTCCAGTTGATCAGCCGGAAAAACGTGATTGACCAGACCGATTGTTCCTGCTGTCTTAGCGTCGATTATGTCTCCCGTCATTATCAACTCCATTGCCTTACCTTCGCCGACGAGCCGAGTCAGACGTTGGGTGCCTCCACCTCCCGGAATAATTCCCAAATTGATCTCGGGTTGACCGAAGGAAGCAGTCTCGCTGGCCACTCGTATATCGCAGGCCATCGCGAGTTCACAACCTCCTCCCAGGCAATAACCGTTGATCATGGCGATGATAGGTTTGGGAAAAGTGTCGATGGCATTGAACAGGGAACGCGCCGTCATCACGTCTCGCTGCATCATCGCGGTGCGTCCGGCAAACTCGCCGATGTCCGCGCCGGCGACAAAGGCTTTGTCGCCCGCGCCGGTGATAATCACCACACCCACCGATTCATCCGTCCGCAGTTCGTCGAGCAGTGCCGCGCCTTCCTCGCGCGTTTTAATATTTAATGCGTTTCTCTTATCGGGCCGATTAATAGTGATTATACCGACGCGCCCGCGTCGCTCGAACAACAGAGTTTCATATGATTTTGACATCGCTTGTGACATTGATTGGTTCTCCGGAAATGAACTGACGGCGTGCCTGGAACGTATATACAGGTACCGTCGGCTGCTGAGTTGGCGTTTGATTTACTGCGCGGAAATCCTATGCGCTCTACGTGTCCAATGTCCAATGTCCAACGCCCAATGCCCGTCCGTTCCACGATTCGACCTGTGTCGGTGCTTATCGGACATTGGACATTAGAATTCGCTTTTGGACTTTGGACTTTAGACTTTCTTAGATATCCTCGCGACACATGACGAGCGACCAGGAAGCTACTCGGATAATGACCGAGCAGCGCCTGACGGCTTTAATCGCGCCAGGCGCAGTCCTCCGCCAGCGTTACCGGCTTGATAGTGAGATCGGTCGCGGTGGAATGGGCATCGTTTACCGCGCAACTGACCTGGAGTTGATGCGCGAAGTTGCGGTAAAAGTCTTACCTGAAACCACGTCTTCATCCGACGCGCGTCAGCGCTTAATCCGGGAAGCCCGGGCCGCTGCGTCGTTAAACCACCCACACATTATTTCCGTTCACGACGTCGGCGAAGCTGACGGCATGCCGTTCTTCGTCATGGAGCTGGTCCATGGACCAAGCCTGGCTCAAGCAAAGCCTACGGACTTCTCGGGAATCGTGGAAATCGCAAGTCAGATTTGCACTGCACTCGAACACGCACACAACAACAGTATCGTGCATCGCGATCTCAAACCGGAGAACGTACTACTTTCCACATCCTCCTCCACGATGGTGAAGCTTGCCGACCTGGGGTTGGCATTGCCATCGTATGCGGCCCGCATCTCTCGCGTTGGGTTGATTGTCGGGACTGCCGCCTACATGGCGCCCGAACAGGCACTAGGGCAGGACGTGGACGGTCGAACCGATCTCTATGCGCTGGGTGTGTTGCTTTATGAACTAACGACCGGTCGCGTCCCTTTCAAAGGTGACGATCCGCTGGCAGTGGTTTCCCAACATGTCCACGCCTCCGTGGTGCCGCCGCGGGTGCTGCGGCCCGACATGCCTCGCGCTTTGGAGGCGGTAATCCTTCGTTTACTTGCTAAGGACCCGAACCAGCGCTTTGCTACCGCGACCGAAACTCTTACTGCGCTGCGCACTTCGCTGTCGGATCCTGAAGGCGGCACTTCAACAGAGGCAGCCGATGCGGTTGCAATTCTTGACGCGCTTTCACGGGGAAGGCTGGTGGGTCGTGCTGTGGAGTTGGCCGAAGTACGCGAGCTCTGGCGTCGCGCACGGGAGGGACGTGGTCACGCAGTTTTACTTAGCGGTGAGCCTGGTGCTGGAAAAACTCGACTGGCTCGAGAGGTAACTGTCCAGGCTGCGCTTGACGGAGCCGTTGTTCTTACCGGTGGGTGTTACGAATACGAAGCCACGACGCCGTACCTTCCATTCGTGGAAGCCTTCCGGCGTTGGGTGCGTGAAGAGAAGGACGACGCAGCCTTGTGCGCAATCCTCGGCGAGTCAGTCCGGCAGATTACCAACCTGGCTCCGGAAATCGAGGCGCGTCTCGGTCCATGTGACAACTGCCCGCAGCTACCTCCGCACGAGGAACGCCTGCTGTTCTTTGACGCAGTCGCCAGTGTTTTTGCGCGTCTCGCGAAGAAAAACGGATTGTTGTTCTACGCCGACGATCTTCACTGGGCTGATCGCGGCACGCTTTGGTTACTTGGTCACCTGCTTCGGCAACTGCGTGAGGAGCGGGTACTCATCGTCGGCGCCTACCGCGAGACGGAACTCGATCGTGCGCACCCGCTGGCAAAGTCGTTAGTTGATTGGAACCGTGAGCGTTTGGTCACGCGCATCGCTTTGCGGCGTTTTGATCAACAGGAAACTTCGGAGCAGCTTGGCGCACTTCTTGGTGAAAGCGTGAGTGGCGACTTTGCCAATGCCGTACACCGCGAAACTGAAGGCAATCCATTCTTTGTCGAGGAAGTGCTGAAGGCGCTGATTGACAAAGGCTCGGTGCGGCGCGAGAGCGGACGCTGGAAACGTTGTGATCTTGATGAATTGGTGATCCCGCAGAGCGTCAAGGAAGCCATCGGCAGCAGGCTTGATCGGGTGAGTAAGGACTGCAACGAAGTCTTGCGCGCTGCCGCTGTGCTCGGCAAAACGTTTACCTTTGATGAGCTGCTTGCGACCGCCGGAGATCAAAAGGAAGACGCACTTCTTGATGCGCTTGACGAAGCAGTAGGGGCACAGTTGATCGGCACCACCCGGAGCGAGGCCTTTACTTTTACTCACGACAAGATTCGGGAAGTGCTTTACGAAGAGTTGAACCCGATTCGCCGTCGCCGCTTACATCGGCACGCCGCGGAGGCATTCGAGAAGCGAAGTGCAACTTCACACTGCGCGGTCGAAAAGTTGGCCCACCATTACATCCTCGCCGGCGACTATGAACAGGGTCTTAAATACGCGAAGCAGGCTGCGGCGGAGGCTGAACGCGTTTTTGCCTTCGAGGACGCAATCGCTGCTTATGGTCGCGCGCGTGACTGTGCCCACGCGCTCGAGTTGATTGATGAGGAGCGCGACCAGGAGGAGGCGATCGGTAAGCTTTACGTCTTGCATGGAGAGGTGATTGCGGCCGGCGAACACTTCGAGCGGGCGTTAAAGCTCACCACCGATCCCCTCGTGCGTGCACGTTTGCAATGCGAAGCCGCAAACTCGCTCGTCGCGACGGGCGACCCTCGCGGTCTGGAACACTTACGTCAGGCTCTCACCGTGCTCGATCCGCAAACGCATCCACTGCAAACTGCGCACGCCCTCGCGACCGAGGGTCGTTTTCACCATCTTGCCGGACGTCATCAGAAGGCCACTGAATTATTAATCCAGGCAGCCGACCTGGTTCGTCCAATTGCCGGGCAGGCAAACTTGCCACCGACCGCTGCCTCTGTCATTCCAAACATTTACGCGTGGTTGGCAGGTGCATACCAACATGCAGGAATGTTTTTGGATGGCGATGTTTGGGCACGGCAGGCTGTTGAGTTTGGCACCTCGCATAACATCATGTTTGCGCAGGCGATGGGCTATGAATTTCTCGGCGAAAATGCGATGAATCGCGGCGAAACAGATGAGGCCCTCTCAAATGCTGAGCACGAGCGCGAGATTGCAGCCAAACTGCACTCGCGTGAACGGCGGGCCTGGACGTGTCTGGTCACCTCGATGAGTTACATGCAGCGAGGAGACTTCGAACAGGCGCTAACAGAGTTTAATGAAGGAATTGCGCTCGCGGAGGCGCTTGGAGAACTGCGCTTAGCATTGTTGCTGAGAGGCAACCTGGCCACGTTGCTGGCAGATCGCGCCACCACTAGTCGCCCCGATGAGGAGCTCAATGGAAATCTTCCTGGCTCAGGGTCTCCGGTCGACGCTGCTGAAAGCGAACGTCAGCGTGAGGAAGCTCTCAAAATCGCGTTAGATACATTCACACGTGCCGAATCGCTCGGTTTGCTTTATTCGCGCGCCGAAGCTCGCCGTATTCTCGGACATGTGCGCTACCGGCGCGGAGAGTTTGAAGAAGCGGAACGAGTTTGTGCGGAGGCGATGTCGATCGTCGCAGATACTGAATCGAAGGTAAGCCGGTTGTGGCTGGGACCTGTTTATATCGAAACAGTGTTTGCCTTAAGTAAACGCGCTGCAGCGGAAGGTAAGTCTGACGAGGCCAAAGCTCGGCGTGATGAAGCCGCGGCCCTGGCGAAGCGATACCGCGAGTTTACTGCTGCTTGTCAGTCGCCAAGATTTTCGCGTGAAGCGGAAAGGCTTCATGAGTTGGTGGTGAACTCTATCCCTTGAGTTAAAGCCCTGCGTTTCGTGTTAGTTCGTGTGTTTCGTGTTATTCGTGGATTGTTTCCCCCCAAAGCTAGATACGATCACGAATAACACGAAACCCACGAAACAACACGAAAATAGTCGAACCTGTTGAATCCGAATCTCCATGCCACTAGCTGCTGTCATTCCTGAACCGAATGCGCGTGTAGAGGTCCGCGAATTCCCACCGATTGAGTTGGAAGAAAACTCAGGGATTCTCGCCGTCGAGTTATCTGAAGTTTGCGGCACTGATGTTTACTTACAGCGCGGGTTGTTGGAAGGTGTTCCCTATCCACTAATCCCAGGACACGTATCGGTAGGTTACCTGTCAAGAATACGCGGTCGCATGGACGACGTTGAAGGTCGTCCGTTCCGCGAAGGCGACCGCGTCACGTTTCTGGATGTACATCGTACCTGCAATGCGTGCTGGTATTGCCTGGTAGCAAAGGCGACCACGCGCTGCCCACACAGAAAAGTCTATGGCATTACTTACGGCGCGAATGATGTGCTCGCAGGTGGCTGGGCCGAGCAGGTTTACCTAAAGCCAGGCACACGTTGCATTCAGATGGATGCCGAGCCGGAACGTTTTATGGCGGGTGGGTGTGCTCTGCCCACGGCGTTGCACGCGGTGAAGCGCGCCGGCATCTCGATTGGCGACACCGTGCTCGTGCTTGGCTCCGGGCCAGTTGGTTTGAATGCCATAGTGCTGGCGCTGATGTGCGGCGCCTTGCGAGTGCTTTGTATTGGTGCGCCACAACAACGGCTCGACGCGGCGCTGGAGCTTGGGGCTACGCGGGTTTTGAATTTTGAAGAACACGGTGAAGCGGAACGTCACGAATGGTTGATGACGGATGGACGGTTGCCGGACGTAACCATCGAAGCTACCGGACATCCCGACGCAGTTGTTCAGGCGATGCGTTTTACACGAGACGCCGGCCGTGTAGTGATTGTCGGCCAGTACACGGATCACGGTCCGGTTTCAGAGCAGGCCGCCTTCAACCCGCACCTTGATCTCAACAAGAAACACCTGGACGTACGCGGATGTTGGGGATCAGACTTTTCACACTTCTACCGAGCAGCTCAATTAGTTTCTGATCCGTCACGTTCATCACCATGGGAACAACTGCAGCCGAAGCTGTCTCGATTTGCGTTGGCCCAGGCAAATGAGGCACTGAGCGCAGTCGCGTCTGGAAAAGTGTTGAAGGCGCTGATCGATCCGAGACGTTGAGTTTGCTGAAGGCCGCGTAACGCAGCGGCTTGCCGCTTGATGTGCGGAAGGTCTTCGACCTTCCGGAGTCAGGACAATGATTTTGGGCCACGCCCTCGGTCAGTTTATTTTTGGGGGCGCAGCCCCAAATTATTTACGGCGTTTTCGGAAGGTCAGAGACCTTCCGCACATCAGGTGGCAAAGCCACTTCCGCTATCGGGTGGCAAAGCCGCCTTCCGCCCGTCACGCGAACAACCAGGTCAGTTTCCAATCCTGTAACAGCGACGTGGTACCATTTTTAGTATGACAGGCGCATTTCGAAGATCTACCGCAGTGGCCATTCTCATCGTAGTCTTACTGGGCCAGTTAAGTTTCGCTCAAAACAAGCCCACCACGCGTCCCCGCCTGGTTCTTATTATCGTCGCTGATCAGTTTCGCTTCGACTACTTAACACGTTTCGGTCCGCTCTTTGGCAAGGGTGGATTTCGTCGACTGTTGAATCAGGGAGCTTCGTGGACGAACGCGAATTTCGATTACGTTCCGACCAAGACGTCGCCGGGCCATGCCGCTATCGTGACGGGTGCACCACCAAGTGTTACCGGAATTATCGCCAATGAGTGGATCGAGCGATCGACGGCCACCAAAGTAACGAGCGTTGGCGATCGTACGGCGCGCGTAGTCGGAGGTGAAAATGAAACTCCAAACAGCCCGCGCAGGCTGTTGGCGTCGACCGTTGGCGATGAGTTACGCAGCGCGTTGGGTGATCAGGTGAAGGTGATCGGTGTCTCTGACAAACCACGAGCGGCCATCCTACCGGCAGGCAAACGGGCCAATGCCGCTTACTGGCTTGGTTCGCGCAGCGGCAACATCATTTCTTCCGACTACTACTTCAAACAGTTACCGGAATGGGTGGAGGCCTTTAATCGCACGCGGCCACTCGACAAATATTTCGGCGCGCGTTGGGAGCGGCTTCTGCCAGAGCGTGAGTACTTGAAACACGCGGGCCCGGATTCGCCACCATGGGAGGTGATCGATCGTGCGCCGGGTTTTACAAACGTGTTTCCGCACGTCATCACCGGCGGAGAATCGCATCCTGGCCAGGAATTTTATGATGCGTTGGACCACTCGCCCTTCGTAAACGATGTGATTGTGGCGATGGCGGAACAGGTGATTGCGCACGAAAAAATGGGCGAAGACGAGACTACCGATCTGCTCAGCGTAAGTTTGTCAGGAACGGATCATGTCGGTCACAGGTTTGGACCAACTAGTCAGGAATTAATGGATACGGTGTTGCGGTTGGATCGACAGATAGCGAGATTGCTCGACTTTGTTGACGCTCGTGTCGGGTTGAAGAACACGTTAGTGGCGTTTTCATCCGATCACGGAGTAGCTCCCCTCTGGCAGTACTCGGAAACGAAAGGCGGTCTCGGTCGAACTCGTATCACTAACGCACAAGTAATGGAGGCAGTTCATAGGGCTATTAAGGCCCGCTACGGTGCAAAGCGCGATTACATCTTCCAGTACAAGGAAGGCGGTCAATACAAAGACGCCGTAATCAACGGAAACATCTATTTCAATCTTGACGCTTTAGCCCGCGACCATGTGTCGCTGGATGAAATTACACAACTGGCCGGTGATGCAGTTGCGAAGTTACCGGGTATCGCCGGATATTACACGCGCTCGCAACTCGAAAACTGCCGCAATTATGGTAAAGGAACCCCAAACTCGCGATCGCGCGCGTCGGTCCGCATAGTGTTTAATCGCCATGCGCCATGCCTTGCCGACTTGATTGGGTCGAGTGTCCTGCGCGGATTTGATCCTGAGCGCAATGGCGATCTAATCATCGTTCAGAAACAGTATTACTACCTGGGTGACTCAAGCGATCCTACCAGTCACGCCACGCCCTATCCGTATGACACACATGTGCCAGTGATTCTGATGGGAGGAAGCGTCAAGCCGGGCACGTACCAACGGCCCGCCACTCCCGCCGACATAGCACCCACACTGTCGTTGTTGTTGGGAATTAAACCGCCCGACAGATCCCAGGCAAGAGTACTCAAGGAAGCACTCCGGTAGTTATCCTGCCTTTTAAACTCGAGTTCAACACGTTTCGTGTGTTTCGTGCAGTTCGTGTTGTTCTTCTGTCGGCTAAAAACTATCCACGAACTTCATGAAACACACGAAGTACCACGAAATAAGATGAATCCGCCTGTGGTTCGACTTATCGTTGAATCGCTCTCTTATTACTGACATCTCGCGTTGATGATCGTATTCGCTTTCCTGATGAACTCTGCAGTCCATGCTTCAGCCGGTTCGTCTCGCTCATGATTGCGAGAGGCGCGAAACACGCGGGTGATCGTTTGGTTAGTCTTTTCAGCATCAAGCAAGCGTTGAAGCTGATCAGCCAGTAACTTCCGGCCCCCTTCACTGATGTTGGCATCGCCAACACCCTTCGCCGTCGTACTGCACTGACTGCCACTTACCTTGATAGGATCTTTACCTCTCCAACGCTCCAACCGTGCCTTACTCTCGCTCGAGCTCGAGTGGCCCCAGGTTGATCCCATGTCGCTCACGTAATACACAGCCATCCCCGGTTTGCAGGTTCGCGTACCGTCCGGGTTCTTTTGTGAATCCAAACACGCAAACTTCTGATTGTCAGTCTTCGTGTCGCCGTGATCGATGAATGCGAGCCACAGTTTGAAAGCGTCTATCTCTGCGCGGGGCGCACCGCCCTGCAACATCTTCGAAAGCGCGTCGCCAATCGCTGCGCCGTCCTTGTTGTTGCACTTCACGTCGATGCCACGGCCAATGTCCAGTTCAATTCCCGCAGCCGGTTGAAAGGGATTGAAGCTGGCGCCCTGAAAACCAGTAGTCAAACTCTTTTGACAGTCGGGGCAGTTCACGTCGGCTACCCACTCGTCGTCGGCGAAGAAGCCAAGCGCCTTGGAAAACCGAGAAGAAAGAAACTCGCCATAGATTTCGCCGTTTCGTTTGTCCTTCGTCTGTCCTTTGAAATGCGGTTTGATTTTGTAACGGATCAAATCGCCGTCACTTTCGGTCATACCTGCAACTGAACAGTGAAACTTTGGTGTGGTTCCGGCGCCGGGATTGGGATCCTTGTTAGCCACGCACCTAAACGTCGCTGCGATCCCGTTCGCATCTACCACCGGAGCTCCGCGACGGGGCCCTGTAGTCACGTTGTAACCCAACACCGGGTCGTAACTGGGATCAGGCGCCTGCCAGACCTTCGCAGTCCTCTCCGCCTCTGCCCGTGCCTGCTCGGTGAAGCAGGACTTGCCTTTGTCCTGCGCCGTCGCGGGCAAAACTCCAAAAACAAAAACGATGGAGAGTAATAAAAATCCCGGAGTATGACGAAACATATCAGCGACCTTCCTTTTAACTTAATGTGTTAGGGGTGGCACGGATTCTAGCAAGCAACCGCGTGAACCGTGAAGTAACACTTTCCAAACTGAGCGTTTGACGTAGCGTTACACAAGGTATTGAACCTGTATCAATTTCGTATCCACGGTTCTCCCGCGTTGACTCGTTTCAGACTTTTCCGCCGGATGGAACAACGCGGAGAATTTTTCATATGCGGCGGTGTTTCCTGCGCGCTGGCGGCAATAAGATGCTCAAGTGCCTTCGAAATCTTGTTGGCGTTAAGTTCATTTAATCGATGGTACGGTCGTTGCACTAAGACTTGCCCAGTGATTCCTAAATGGGTGCACGGGAGCACTCAAGTAACAAGGGGGCGAACGCATTCGCTTGGAATTGAGCGAGTGCGTTTGTTTCAACAACAGTCTTTATTAACAAAGGAGTAAGCAATGGGAGCTTTTGAAACAGAAGGATCAGGCGCAACAGCGCGCGAGCGGGAAAGCCGGATGCTGACAGGTCTCTTTAGAGATAGAGAGAGTGCTGAAGGCGCATACAGATCTCTAAGTAGCCGTGGTTACGGCCAGGACGACGTCAATCTCTTGATGTCGGATGAGACCCGCAAGAAATATTTTTCGGATGATGATAACGATACTGAATTGGGTACGAAGGCGTGGGAAGGCGCGGGCAAAGGCGCTGCTATTGGCGGTGGCGTGGGCGCAACCCTGGCAGCAATTGCCGCGGTTGGAACCACTCTCGCACTGCCGGGCGTCGGCCTGTTAATCGCGGGCCCACTTGCTGCAGCGCTGGCGGGCGGTGGCGGTGGCGCTTTGACGGGCGGCCTGATTGGCGCACTCGTCGGCTCTGGCATTCCTGAGGATCATGCCAAGCACTATGACCAGGGCATCCGCGATGGCGGCATTGTCATGGGTGTTAACCCGCGCAACGACGAGGATGCGGAATACTTTGAGACTGAATGGCGCAACAATCGCGCAGAGCAGCTCTATCGCTAGAATTACCCGACGAACTGTAGAGGAGAACTAAAATCTATGCGACGCATGCAAGCGCTTGCATTGTTGTTTGTAATCGCTGCAGCCCTAACGGGCTGCTCCACTACTAACAACGCAAACAACACATCAAACGCTAACAACGCCAACACGCAGCGCGACGGTGTTGTTGATACCAATGCCAACATTTCGAAAAACGCTAATGCTAATTCCGTTCCGTCAAACACTGGTGTCGTGACCAACGACAATGGTAACGCCAATACGGACGGGGTCAGGTCAATCAACAGTAACAATCGAAACGCGAACGGCAACAGGAAGGGCAACAACAATCAGTAATCTTGGGGTGCTTTATGTCTAAGCGAATTACTGAACCAACAATGAATCTTTCTGATTCGACCTGGTGGATCCGGCTGGCAGCGTTCAGTGAGAACCGGCCACCTGCGGCAAGCTTAAAAGGGCGTCGAGCAAGACAGCCAAACAGAGTGTCAGGAAAGCTCGCGTCGCTCTTGAGAGCGAGCCTGGGGACGATCTTTTTGAGATAGGCTTACCGTAACGGTCCTTCAAACGCCGGCCTAAACAGGTCGGCGTTTTTCTTTGGGCGGAACCCGGTTAATTGCAAAACAGCGTCCTTTTAATTGCGTTTAGCCTCTCAAGAATTTCTCAACCCTTTTCCTTACTGTGTAAGCGTCTGAAAGTCTTAACGCGTTTAACGCATTGGAAAAGGAGAGACGAAAATGACGCCGCTACGAGTTCGCATGGGCCTACTGGGCCTGCTCACGCTTTCGCTTCTTGCGCTGGGTCTCTTGATTGACGGCAGTTCGGCCCAGATTCAAACCTGGGAAGGCAAAGTTGACCCCAACGTGTTAATGGCTGCAACGGCAGGTCAAACTGAGTTCATTATCTACATGAACTCACAGGCCGACCTTAGCGGGGCCGATGCGTTGCAGACGAAAGAGGAGAAGGGACAATACGTCTATGAACAACTAACTGCCACAGCCGGTGCGACGCAACCTGGCGTGTTGCACACGTTAGGTTCATTTGGCGTGGCCTATCAAAGTTTTTGGGTGACCAATGCTATCTGGGCCAAAGGCGACCTCGCGGTGTTGCAAGCCGTCGCTGTGCGACCGGAAGTGGCTTACATTTATCCAAGCGGAGGCGGTAAGTTAAGCTTGCCACCTGTAGACCAGCCGCTCACCTCCACCAATTCGACAAGCACTCTTTTAACTGCCGACCCTAGTCCGGAAGCGAATCTGATCAAGGTGAATGCTGACGACGTGTGGGCCAGAGGCATCATGGGCCAGGGTGCGGTGGTCGCAGGCGCTGATACAGGCGTGGCCTGGCAACATGCAGCGATTAAGAGACAGTATCGCGGTTGGAACGCATCTACTCAGACAGCAGATCATAGCTATAACTGGCACGACTCAATACACGCACCAAACACTGTCTGCGACGGCAACACCACAGAGCCGTGCGACGACCACGACCACGGAACGCATACTGTCGGCACCATGGTTGGCGATGACGGTGGCACGAACACCATCGGGATGGCTCCCGAAGCACGATGGATTGCCTGTCGCAACATGACCGAGGGAGCAGGTGCGGTCCCGACTTACATGGAATGCATGCAATGGTTCATCGCGCCAACCGACACCGCCGGCCTTAATCCCGACCCAACCAGGGCCCCACACGTAATCAACAACTCCTGGGGTTGCTACGAAGGTTGTCCACCTCCGGCGTTACAGGACACTTTGCGAGCCAGCCGTGCTGCAGGAATCTTCTACGCGGTTTCTGCCGGGAACGATGGCTCGAGTCCGCTTGGTGTCGCAAACACCGGCCTGGTGATCTGTAATTCGATCAATACTCCTCTGGCACGTTATCCGGAAGCGTTTACGGTTGGTTCGACCGATCATCGCACCGATCAGATTTCTTATTTCAGCAGCCGTGGTTCAGTGCTCGGCGATCCGAGTGCCCCGACCGGGTTGATGAAGCCGAATATCAGCGCGCCGGGTTCGGGTATTCGTTCGAGTGTTAAGAATGGCAGCTACGCAAGTTTTAGTGGCACGAGTATGGCCGGGCCACACGTCGCCGGGTTAGTAGCGCTACTTGTTTCGGCGAACCCACGTCTGGCCGGCATGGTCAACCGGTTAGAAGACATTATCGAACAGACTGCGGTGAGGAAGACCACTTCAGAAGGTTGTGGCCTTGATTCAGCAACCGCGGTTCCAAATAACACCTATGGTTGGGGACGCATTAACGCTTTGGCGGCAGTGCTTGAGGCGCTGCCTGCGAATGCGGTGAACGATTTAGCGTCAACGACTGAGGGCGTGGCGATCGTTATTAACGTGCTCGCAAATGACAGCGATCCCGACGGCGACCCGCTAACGATCAGTAGTGTTGGACCAGCGGCGCACGGGACGGTAGTGAACAACGGCAACGGCACACTGACGTACACCCCCGCGCCCGGGTTTATCGGAGTCGATACGTTTACCTACACAATTTGCGCACCGGAAGGTTGTTTGACGTCGAGCTCTACGGCAGCTGTGACCGTCACGGTGGAGAGACGGCGGGGCAAAAAGAAGTAAAGATCCGTTCGTGTTATTTCGTGGATCCGTTTCAACTAAGCGTGAAATACGATCCACGAAACACACGAAACAGGAAATTCACGAATAAGAGTGCCTATGGTTTGGGCCGAGCTTGAGGATAAAGGAATTTCAAAAACAATCCCGCCCGCTTCCCAAACTCCAGGTCGTCGTGGTGAGCACCCTTCGCTTCGTAGTACATCAGGTCCGCGCTCAACGCCCAGCCCTTCTTGATCAATGTATCGCGCAGATCTCGTGTCATTGCAGTTGTGGCTCTTCCTTCTTCGGTGCCAACATCCAGCCAGATTCGAAGTGGTGGCTTGGACTTGACCTCCTGAACTTCCCGTAGGATGACGCCACGGTCCCACCAAATAGAGGGCGACATTACCGCCAGCCTGCCAAACGTGTCTGGATGTTTTAGTCCGAGGTAGAGGGTTACCAAGCCACCGAGGGACGCACCTCCGAGTCCCGTGTTGGTGGCGTCAGTTAGCGTGCGATAGCGGGCATCGATAAAGGGTTTGACCTCCTCTACCAACATGCGGCCGTAGTTATCGGCTTGACCACCGGCCTTGTAGTTTCGGTCTTGCGTTGGCGTGTAGTCAGTGTAGCGATCGTCGCTACTACCGCCATTGGGTACATAGACAATGATCATTGGTTCAATCTGGTGGTTCGCGATCAGCGCCGCCGCGGTCTCGTCTAGTCGCCAATTAACGAACGTGCTATCGCCATCGTGCATGTAAAGTGTGGGATAACGCCGGTTCGGTTCGTTAGCGTATGCGGGTGGCAACCAGACAACTAAATCGCGATCCTCCGCAAACTTCGAATCAAACTTTTCATGAAAACGATGATCAGATGTGAGGTCGCGGTTTTGAGCGAAGATCGACGGTACACCCACTCCCAACAGCAACACGCTCACGTGTAACACGCGTTTAAAGTAGTGGCGTTTCATGCAGGAAAGACTAACCCTGGTCCGCAGTGCAGACCTAAGCGTGGAATCGTTTTTGATCGCAATTAAAATACGACCCAAAAAACAGGAAATAGGAACTAGGAAACCGCACGGTCCGTAATCTCCAACCCCCGATCAATTATCGCAAAAGCGTCCTTCAACTCAGCTTCAGTAATACACAGCGGCGGATTAGTGAAGAAGTAGTTCCAACGCACAAACGTATAGAGGCCTTCCTGCCTGAAGAAGTTTCCTAACTCCTTCATCTCTGGTGACGTTCCATTAAACGGCGCCATCGGCTCCATCGTCTCGCGGTTTCGCACAAGCTCGACGAGTCCAAACAATCCAATGTTTCGGGTAGTGCCTACTGACGGATGACGCGTTTGCAGATCTTCCAACATGCCTCTCATCACGTTTCCCATCCGTTTTGCGTTCTCGATCAAGTTATCTTCTTCATACACCGCGATGGTTGCCAGACCTGCCGCACACGCCAGCGGGTGACTGTTGTAGGTGAGTCCGCCCCAGAAAACGTTGTTCTGAAAATGGTCCGCGATGTGGCGTCGCATGCCGATGGCGCCGAGTTGTACGTACGCGCTCGTCAGCCCCTTCGCCATCGAGAGAAGATCCGGCACAACTTTCCAGTGGTCCACCGAGAACCATTCGCCGGTGCGGCCGAAACCCGCCATCACCTCGTCGGCAATCAAGAGAATTCCGTACTTATCACAAAGGGCACGCAAACCCTGCATGTAACCATCGGGCGGGATCAGTATGCCGTTGGTTCCCACAACTGGTTCGACAATGATCCCGGCCACGGTTTTGGCGCCTTCGAGTTCAAGAACTTCTTCCGTTCGGGACAGGACTTCCTCGCTGGTCTCAAAACCTTTTTGAATACCGTGGTAAAAATCGGGAATGCGGAACACGCCCGGAATCCCGGGTTCGGCTGCCCAACGTCGTGGATCACCGGTGAGCGTTAACGCGCCCGCAGTGCCGCCGTGATAGGCCCGGTAGCGGGCACCAATCTTGTGGCGACCTGTGAACAACCGCGCTATGCGAATGGCGTTTTCATTGGCCTCGGCGCCACCGTTCGTGAAGAAGAAAGCGTCGATATCGCCAGGCGTAATCTCAGCCAGCTTCGCTGACAGCCGGGCCCGCATCTCCGTCGCCATGAATGGATTGGCGTAGGCGAGCGCGGCCGCTTGTTCCTGTATCGCTCGAATCACACGCTCGTCGCCGTGTCCGATGTTGACGCACATGAGCTGGCTGTTGAAATCGATGTAGCGTTTACCTTCGGGCGTCCAGAAGTAAATGCCCTTCGCGCCGGCGACCGGAATCGGATCCACGGCTGATTGGGCGGACCACTCAAATAATGTGTGACGCCGGCACAGCTCGACGATCTCGTCGCCTGACATTTGGTCACTCTTCTCAGCGGTAGTAGTCATAGGTTTAGGAGAAACTTTCAGCTTGGAATTGGGTTGAACCTATTGCTTTGCCTCAGAAGTCAAACCACAACGTTCGGGTTATTTCGTGTGTTTCGTGCATTTCTCGGATCGTCCTTATGCAGGCTAAAACGGATCCACGAATTACACGAATACCACGAACCACACGAAAAGGTGATGATTCGACCTTTATTGCAAAGCCGAAATTTTGTCGATGCTACTGCAAATAGCGAACGGTACACAACGGCGCTGGACCTACCATTGCAGGTTTAGCTCATCTGCGTGAATGCTGCACGATTTGAGGGTGCGACGACTTCCTTTGATCCTGTAAACCCTTTAGATCGACGCGGTCTAACTGGAGCAAACGCAGGTATAAGGGTTGCTATTAAGAGACCGGCAGGGCATCTACAAATCAAGGAGATAACATTGAAAAATTTTGAAAAGGGTATCGGCGCAGCGTTCTTGTCGCTCGCATTCGTTCTGGCATTAGTTGTGGTGACGAGCGGCACCGCTCAAGCGCAGTATCGCAATGATGATGGCAGGTATGGACGCAATTCCAAGGAAGCACGCAAGGAACAAAAACGCATCTGGAAGCAACGAAGAAAGCAGCAACGCGAAGCTCGCCGGGAGGACCGACGGGACGGCGTTTATAACGACGGGCGTTACGGCCGGAATGATGGCTACGGTAACGACGGCTACTACGGAAACAATGGCGGTTACGGCAACAATGGTCGACAGGACCAGGCCGAACTAAATCGTGGTTACCAGCAGGGTTTGCAGACCGGTGCAAGCGATGGCCAACGCAACCAGAGTTACGACCCGCAGCGTTCGCGTTATTTCAAGAACGCTTCAACGCAGGCTTTCCGCGAAGGATTCGTAAGGGGCTATGACCAGGGCTACCGTCAGTACGCCGGCAACGGAGGCTATAACAATGGCTCCAGCAACGGTGGATTGGGAGCTATTCTTGGAAGCATCCTGGGCCAACGTTAATTTAGACAAGCTATTAGTCTTGTTAGAAGGAGTGCCGCGGACGATTGACGTTCGCGGCACTCTTGTTTTCATTTTCGCTTTCTTAAGACCCAAGTCGTCATTGCTCTCATATTTTCAACGATCGTAGTTTTTATCGGTTCAAGAAATTCGCCGCCAAGTTCATTTGAAACCCTGTGTAACATCTCAGCGTCAACCAAAAACCGATCAGAACCATCGGGTAGCCGGTAGCGTCTTCCTTCGATAAGGCGAACTTGATCTTCAATACCAATTGTCGACGCCAATCGTGCGAAGAAAATTCCCCCCGTCTTCAGCACGCGCCACATCTCTTCGACCATCGCTATCCAATGCTGATCATCGCGAGCGAAGTGAAGCACGGCGCTACTCAATACAACATCGAATGCGTTGTCCTCGAAACGCATTCTTTCAACTGGGTCAGACTTAAAGTTTTCCTGCGGCAGATGCGGGGCCAGCGTTGCAGCAAGTTGGCGCAGCCGTTCTATGGCTTGATCAGATTCATCAACTGCAAAAACTTCGAACCCGGTTTTTAGAAAGTAAACGAGGTTTCTACCTGAACCACATCCGGCGTCGAGTACACTTATCCCCCGAACGATTCGACCCTTCAACAACTGGTCAAACAAATAGATGTCTATACCGCCAAACCACTCTTGAAGGTCAATTGAAGTTGCATGCGTCATTGCTTCTCAGTCGCTGTGGTGTGAGCAGGAATTTCTGACTTTTGACGGTAACTCGTCAGTTCGTCGGCGATATGCTCTTCAGGAAGACTAAGCGCCGCTTGCTGACTGCCATCAACCGTAGCCATCAGCGTCAATCCGATTACGTAGAGTGCGAGCGCGAAAAAGGAAATGTAGCCAGTAGCCGGCGCGAAGGATGGTGCATCGAGTGTGCCGAGTGACGCGCCTTGCAGTAACGTCCCTGCAATCCGTTTCAACCAGCCACCGTCCGGCGCGTAGAGACTGGCGAACAGCATGTGCTTCAGTAGGAATGCAGTTCCGAAGAGCACGATGAGGCTGCGCAGCAAACGACGCGCATCGAACGAGGAGAATTGGTTGTTCCATAACGTCCACAGAAAGAAAAACGAAAACAGCCAATGTAGTAAACCGCGTTCGGGAAGTACAGAATTAAAGGCTTGCGCTGAGGCAAAAAAGAGAGTGAGCAGTAACCAGATGTTTGAGGTGTTTTCAAATGGTGAAAGGTCCGACGCGATCATTGATCGCAACTCAACCAAATCACCGCGAACGAACAGCAGCATCAGCAGGACCGCCAGCACGAGCGTGATTAGAGGTGGCGCAAAAAACACCAAAGCTCGATCATCCGAGCTGACCCGCAATCCACCTAACAGCGTCACTGTGAGAAAAACAAACGGCAGCACGACGTAGATGAGCAGCGCGCGGTTTTTCGATTGAGGAGTGCGGATTGCGGATTGCGGACGTCCCGATTGCGGATTGCTGATTTCGGATTGCTGATTGGTATTAGTCAAGGCTTGTATATTTCTTCTCCCGCCAATTTACGTTGTGCCTACTGCCTACTGCCTACTGCTCTTGCCGCCTGCCCCTGCCTCCTGCCGCCTGCCGCCTGGTCGTTACTTTCTTTTCCTTATCACCTCGACCGGATTAAGGTCACTCCAGGTCCTCTCAGTGCCTTGCTCCAGTTCCGCTTTCAATTCTGCGGCCGTACGCATTTGGAGATTCTCATCCTCAATGGTTAGAGGCACAGGTGAGAGTGTAATGGCGCGATTCACGGCCTGGAGTCCCTGGTTGAACAAATTCTGGTCGTAGTAAACACGTCCCCACCCTTCGCGATAGAAGGCGTAGGCGATGTAAAACTGCGTCTTCGGATCAGACTGGGCCGGATCAGCGCGTTGCCATTCATCTCGTGCGGCGCGAAATTGATCACGACGAAACAATGCCAGGGCAGCGTTGAATTTCTCCTGGTCTACCTGGTATGTGCCGGTGGCGACCTGTGCGCCGGTGGCCACTTCTTTGAAACTGCGCGGCTCCGTCGCATACAGCCACACAATGAGCGCGGCGTATAGGAGAGTAATCGCCAACCCCAGAACCTGCACTGCCTTTTGTTGCATGGTCTGATTGTAGGACAGACGTTCTTTTACTGTCGCGGGCCCGCTGTCTGGAACCCTATGGGGTCTTAGATTTAAACGGGGAAAACCCGATTTGTTTCCGCCGGGTATTAGCTGGGGTGACTAGCTGGCGAATAGCTTCGAATACAACCTTGAATTGACTGTCGTATTTCCCCTCTAGTTCGCACAATTTGCAGTGGAGCGCGGCATTGGTTGAAGTCATCTCGCGCAAACGAACAAACGCTCGCATTATTTGAATGTTTACTTCAATCGCTCGGTGGCTCTTCAAAACGCTCGACAACATGGCTACCCCTTGCTCGGTAAGGGCCATAGGGGCATAGCGAAGCCCCTTTCGATCTGCCATGGAGGTCACAAATCGTGACCTCCAATTATCGAACTCCCTTTTGTGAAGCGTAAACATGAAATCCGATGGAAATCGATTTTTGTTTCGCCGCACAGCTTGTTTCAGCACTTTTGTTTGAACATCGTACATCGCAGCCAGATCTCTATCTAGCATCACCTTATGGCCACGAATCAAAAATATCGCGTTCTCGATGCGTTCTACGGGGACGCGTATCAGGGTTGTTGGCATCGCCTTAGATAATTATCCCTTTGTAGGAGGTGGCTTAGCGAATTAGAACAGGGAGCGGTAGCGACCTGGTCTCAACCACCGATGAAAGGGAGGGTGTTATGGCAGTGGCCCTCCCTGGTCTTCATCAACGTAGGCAATGGCGGCACACAAAGCTTTGTCGGTCCAAAGAGACTTGACGCTTCCTTTGCCTGCCCAAGGTGTCTTGCCACTTAACCAACATCCTGTTTCCCGAAGTTTGCGCGTTGCATTCGCCTTTAAAGCAGCACGCACCACCTCCGGTTTGCAAGACGGCGCTGTTAGCACCGCATGGACGTGGTTGGTTCGTCCATTGGCCGTGTGGTATTGCCAGTTTCTCTTGTTGCAAGTCTCTCGTATGGCGTCCAGGACGACTGCTCTTCTTCGTTTACCCAGCTTCACGGGTGGACGACTCAAAGTGCGCTCGTTGTGGCGGTACCACGGCTTGTTTGGTGGAATTCTAGGAGTTCCATAGCGATTACGTTTCCGGTCGACAGAGCCGCGTTCGTCTCCATGCAGCCAGGTACCAAAAGCTCGAAAAGTTACGAAATAACCTAACGGCGCCTCGTTGAATTCAAACGTCGGCATTTAGAGATGATTTGCTCTGTGTCTTGAGACCAGGTCGCTACCGCTCCCTGTTCTAATTCGCTGAACGCACTTCTATCCTGCAAGTTACCTAACTGCGAGGTGTGGGCAGCGTAAACGATGTTGAGTTTTACTTCGCTCTTATGAGGCATCTCCTGTCTTTGAGTGGCGGGAGTATTGGCGAGTGGATGAGCAGAACTCAAGGTCGACAGGTAGACACAGGGTTTCTGGTTTTAGCCAAAACGTTGGCTAGACATGATTGATGTGTGACACGATGACTACTTGCGAGAGCGGCGCTTGCGCAGCTTGCGAAAAAGCATTCCCGCCACCGCGCCTATGAGGATCAGCGCAGCCAGGATCAACATCAATGTGAGGGGATTATTCGATAACAGACTTTCTCCGGCCAGGACGATAAGCATGGCATAAATGCCTTCAGAAACCGCCATCGCGATAACGAATCTCCAAAAAGAGTACTGAATTCCGCCCAGCACATAGCCGGGTATTTCTGAAGGAACAGCGAAGCAAAACAACAGGACCATCCAGAACTTCGTCCGTCGACCTATATACTCCTGATACTTCTCGATCTTTTCCTTGTAGCCTAAACGCATCAACAACGGCCGAGCGAGTCTTCCGATTTGATAAGCAAGCAAAGCCCCAGATAACCAACCGCCCCACAGCAGCAAGAAGGTAACGAATTTTCCCCATACCAGATTCGCCGGCGGCACCAGCGCGGCGCTCGACGCAAACGCCAGCATCGCGGACAGCATGGAGAAGAGAAAAAAGACAACAGCTCCCAACAAAGGGTTAGCCGCCATCAAGTCTTTAGCCCACAGCGTTATTGAATCGAGAAGACTGCGAAAAGCGTCCGAGTAAGAAAGGAGGAATACGCCGACGACAAGCGCGAGCAGACCGATCACCAACAATATCGATCGTTTCTTCCACATTTGTTCATTATCAGAGACGATGATGTCGTAATCGTCAAATTGGAATGACGCGAACTGCATCTTCTTGTGGGTCAACAAAAGCAGAACCAGGAGCGCAGCGACCGGGTCGCCGGGGACAGGGAAAAACCGGCGAGAATTTTCGTCGACCCACTGGTGACAATTTACTCAAGGACAAACCCGGTCGCTACGCTCCCGGTTCTGCTGCCGACCTACCAAGTGATGAAGAATTACACCAAGGTACTTGTGTTTCGGTTCTTTAGCTCGATAAGCGCAATTGGAAGAATTAGCAGAAGTGGGATCAGTAATACGAAGACGGAATGTTCAAGGAATGTTGTGGCCGCGAATTCCTGTCGATAGATAGCGTTCGCCAGCGGTATTCCCAGAGTCGTCGCGTAATAAACGAAAAGGGGAAGAATGAATTCACTTATTCGAAGGGGACCACCATTTGGCTTGGCAGCCGTTTGATTAAGAGTTCGCTCGCTCAGCAGAAACAGCAGCAACAGAAACCCGAAATAGATCAGTATCCCTTCAAGGCGGTGAAGTTGATTTCCGCTGAGACCAGCAATATCCAATCGACTGTTTTGCAGGTGCAGTGCAGTTGAGATACGAACCGTATTGGCCACAATTGTCATTGCATACGAAATCAGCAAAGCCGCCGGGATTAACTTCCAGGAGAGTTTTCCTCTCCAAAGCTTCGCGATCGACAGCATCGAGAAGGCTGCGATCATGAAATTAACGCCGGCACACGAACTTGCGATCAGAAAGCTCCGGTCGCTGCTCATATAGCCGGCGTGCATTTCAAAGTTAAAGGTTCTGCCGCTCACTATTTCAACGAGAAGAGTTGTCGGGGCCAGGATCCAACGCAGCTCGTTTACACTGGCAGTTGCATAAAAATATTTGAGCGCAAAGGCACCCGAGAGGATGGCGAATAATTTCGCCATTTGGTTGTATCTTGTGTATCTCCCGGTCATTCGGATTCCGCGTTCAATCCTTGCGAGTAGTCGATTACCTTGTTTCGTGTTAATTCGGGGATCCACTTTAACTACACCTAAAAAATTCGATCCACGAAATACATAACCAACACGAAAGTGACTCCCAGCGCTCAAACGGTCAACGTTGATCTTCGTCTGCGGCTACGCCAGAACGTCAACAGAGCCATCAACAACACCACACTGATCAACCAAACAAGTTCCGGCTCGGTACCGTTCTCCGTGTCTCCGCCCACTGCGAGGTCGGTGACACCCAGTGGTAACGGCTGCGGCTGTCTTACGTCTTGCGCTGAGCCCAGCGGGTTACGTACTTCCTCCAGTACCGCGATAAACGATGTGTATTGAGTTAACAGGCTGTACTTCAAACCTAAAGCCGTGATCTCTTTAACCCGATCATCACCAATGTCCCTCGAGCCGTAATCTGATAACTCTGCAATTCGTGAACGGGCCCATAGGAAGCGCAATGCGCGATTCGACTCGTCAGGCTGCGCTGAGGTCACGTCGAAATGGGCCAGATAATCTCCGCGCCCTGACTTGCCGTGTAACTCGAAGGTCCCGGTAACTGGTCCACGCCACTTGCCGAAAAGAATCACCGGCCGTTGCGCGAGCAGATCGGGGAAGTGGGCCGGGTGGACATCGTAAATATCAAACCCAACGGCGCGTATCTTGATGTCTGTCAGCACCGGCGTTTGTATGTACTCCCTAAATTTCATCGCTATCGACGCAGCCTCTTCCGGCTTGGTGACGATGAATGGTTCACCCATGCCGGCCTTGGCTACACCTTCAATCAAGTAGCGATTCACCGACGAACCTATTCCAAATGAAAAGACATTACACTTATCGAGATTCTGACGGATGTACTCGAACACGTCGCTTTCCGCGGAGATGAAACCGTCGGTCACGAGTACGACGCTTCGCGAGATGTTTTCGTCGCGCGGAATGCCCATCGCCTGCTGTAGCGCCGCCAGCAACTCGGTGCCCCCGCCGCCACGCTGTTCGTCGATCAAACGAGTCGCTACCTCAATGTTTTCCTGGCTTGCCTGCAAAGACCTGGGCGCGAGCACCGACGAATCGCCGGCAAACAAGACCACATTGAACAAATCTGTCGGCCGCAGTTGTCCAATCAAATCACGTAGAAGTTGTTTCGACGTGTCGAGCGGAAAGCCTGACATCGAACCGGAAATATCAACTATGAAGATGTACTCGCGCGGCGGAATATCTTCGCTGGCAACTCGCTGCGGTGGTTGGGCCATGTAGAGGAAGAAATTTTCGTCTTGTCCCTGAAACAGCAGGAGGCCGGACGTGACCTGATTTCCCGCCAGCCGGTATCGCAAAATAAAATCTCGGTTACCCTGAAATGCGTCGGGTTCATCAAGTGTGACGTCCGCGACCGTCGACCCCTGCCACAAGGGAGATACTTTGTGTGATGGACTGCTCAAGTCCTGGATGGGCATGCCGGCTGACAATCGCGCCGCAATGTGCAGTGTGCTCGTGGATTTCTTGCCCATAGGCAAGTAAGGACTCTTCACCCATTGATCTTCTTTCGACGCTGTCGATTCTTTCTCCGACGAATACCGTGGTCCAACAACAGTCGGGAAGACGACTTCGTAGACGCCATCCGTGGGTACTAGTAATTCGGTGTATCGCAATTCAATTTCAACCTGGTCCTGGGGCATGATGTTGGCCAGGCTCATGGAAAAAACATTTGGTCTGTCCTGCTCGAGTAGGGAAGCGCTCTTGCCTTCCTTCTTCGCTTGCTCAAACTCCTGCTTTGCTGCTTCTCGTTCCTTGATTCTGGCGACTACTACCTGGTCGCGAATACGCATGCGCATCGCGTAGACGGCCGCGCGCGTCGACGCCGGAAAGACATAGGACGCATTGATTGGACGCGAACCTTCGTTCCGATAGATTTGCACCACTTTCACATCGGCGATCACGCCGGACACGGCTATCTCAACTCGAGTGTCTTTGAGCGGCAGGTGATCTACGTTGGGATCTCCCTGGACAAAGAAGTATGGCGCCAGTGTCTTGTCCTCAGGTGCTTGGGCCGCTGTTAGAGTCGAAAAGGAAGTGATCGTAAACAGGACCAGAAAAACATTTCGCAAGTTGTGGATTACCACGGTGTTCATGTCATCAGCTCCGTCATTCAATTAAGAAGGCGTGGCCTTCTTTGTATAGCGTGCTGAATGCTAGGTCCGGGGTTGGATGAGGATAATGTTGACGGCCACAGAAGCAGGCGCTACTAACCACGGAGGCCCGGAGTGAATATCATTTCCTGTTATTCGCGTAATTCGTGGATCGCTTCTTAAGTCGAAGACAAAAAAAATCCACGAATCACACGAATAAACACAAAACAGCGGGATTTTGCACAGTTGCAGACTTTGGTTTGCCAAGTGTCACTACGCCACCCCGGCCCGTAGGACCCACACTCGTCGGTAACGGGCCACCTGCCTTCCAAACTAATGAGTCGGGCAACTTCAAGGGCAGCGTTTCATTCCAAGCGAAGGGGACAATTAATTATGCGTGGGCTATTGATACTCTTCGTAGTCGCAGTTCTCCCGGGATGCCAGGAAGCCCAGTCGCCGTCCTCAATCCCCGTAGCGAAGGCCAGCGGTCCAGGCCTTTCCGCTCCCCCTCCGCCGATCCCGACGTCAACGAAATTAACGAGATCAGACTTTGCAGAGCATGTCGCGCGCCTAAAGAAAAGACTGCCTTCGAAAGATTTTTCTATTGTTATCCAGGAGCCATTTGTCGTTGTTGGTGATGAGGATGAGGCAACGGTTAAGCAGCACGCAGTAAACACCGTCAAGTGGGCCGTCGATCGACTTAAACAGGATTTCTTCACGCAAGACCCGGAGCAGATTCTCGAGATCTGGCTCTTCAAAGATAAGTTGTCTTATGAAAAGCACACTCAATTGCTTTTCAATGACAAACCCACCACACCATTTGGCTACTATTCATCGACCCACAAAGCGCTGATCATGAATATCGCTACCGGGGGCGGCACCTTGGTCCATGAGATCGTCCATCCGTTTATCGAGGCAAACTTTCCTGCCTGCCCTCCATGGCTCAACGAAGGCCTGGGATCCTTGTATGAACAGAGTGGTGAAGAGAATGGACACATACACGGATACACCAACTGGCGCTTGCCTGGACTTCAGGAGGCCATCAGAGCTGATACGGTACCTTCCTTTAAAGCGTTAACCGGGATGACTCCAAACGCGTTCTACAACGACGACCGCGGTTCGAACTACGCGCAGGCCCGATATCTCTGTTACTACCTGCAACAAAAAGGTGTGCTGGTAAAGTTCTATAAAGAGTTTCACGCCAACCAGAAAACTGATCCGACCGGCTACGCGACGTTACAGAAGGTTTTGGGTGAAACTGATATGGACCAGTTTAAAAAGAGATGGGAAAAATTTGTGTTGGGCCTGCGGCAGGGGATATGAAGTTACTGTGCAGTAGTCTGAGTGTTTAACTAAGGCAGTGGTTTCGAAAGTACCGTGGCAATCAACTCGTTCAGTCCCGTATCAGAGTTGGTGTTGAAGCTCTTGTAGATCGCGGTCAGCTGTTCGAGGATCTTAGCTCTCGCGGCGGGCGAAAACTGTGGCTGGTTCGGCGCCTGAGTTCTCGCCGGATCAGTTAGGGCCACCGCGCGCGCATAAGCATCCATTGCCTGCAGTCCGAGTTTTTGAATTCGCCCCAGCATCGCCTGTTGGGGTGGCGACGACTGCTGACTGCCGCATTTTTCGTTGTACTCATTCGATAACTGCGCAAACTCACCTTTCAGAATCGCTATCCCCATACGATGGTAGATGATCGGATCCTGGCGATAGAAACTCTCGGACTGTGCCGCCTTTCTAAAAGCTCGCGCTGCCTCAACCGGCGACTTGTCTCGCAATATCGTACCAACCACCATGTTCAAATAGCCGTGCGCTGTTCCCATGTCCTTGAACGGATCGGCCGCAGCGACTTTCCCAGCTTCCAGCAGCTTGATCGCGCGCGTGGCGTAGTCGAGCGTTCCCTCGAGGGGCTCCGTTTTTGTGGCTTGGCCGCTGTCGAAACCTGCTTCAGTCATTATTGATAGGACAAAAAAGTTTTCGGGATCGCGGTCGAGGATGGGTTTACCGATAGCAATAGCCTTCGCGTAGTCTTTCGAGTTGTAAGTGGTCAGTAGCTTCGCGTGGATGCCACTACGCTCATACTCGATTACGAACTGGCGCACGGTGCGAGCGTCCGCGTCTTTATCTCCTTCGAAGCGTTTCAAATATTCGATCGCAGTCTCATAGGCGCGGCGCTGACTATCCTGCAAAGGAATGCGTCGATAGGTATTGAAGGTTGCGTAATAGCGTTCCTTTTCCGCGTCGCGCTGCTGTTCCGCCATCGGCGGATTTCGCTGGCCACAGACGTTGGTAACGCCGGCACAAAACACCAGGATTGCTACAGGAAACAGGAGTAGGTAACGCATGGCGGAAGATTAATTTAACGAGGCACCTGCGCGCAAACAAAAATTGGTCTGGTGGGCGTTGCCGGCCCATGGCGCGGAGTGGCTTATTTTGCGGATCGTTTTTTCGGACTGGTCTTGGCGCTCGAGTCCAGGTTGTCTTTGATTTTCCGGGGCAACTTGTCGCGAACCAGCTCGTAAGCTTTGGTGAGTAGCTCTTTAACTTCCCGATCAGGCAAGGCATCGAAGCGTTCAAAACCAACCCAGTGATAGCGAGCGACGTATGGCGCGGGAATAATGCCATCGTGCTCAACCAGCTCTGCGAATTTTTCCGGAGTGCACTTAAACGACATTAGCACTCCGTGGGATGGTTCGAGTGCTACAACCGCGAACATCTTGCCGCCAATGCGAAACAGTAGATCGTTTTCCCACTGTACCTTCTCATCAACGTGTGGTAGCGAAAGGCAATGTTTTCGAACTGATTCGATGTCCATAAAAATGGTGAATAGTAGTTGGTAAATGGTGAATAGTGCTCCACGGGCAACAGCAATCCATTAGCCGACGTTGTGTTTCAAATCAGGCTTGCACCATCGCTTCTGATTCGTCATCCCAGCGCCAAAGATTGCGGTCATCCGAAAGATAGACGCCGCCTAACCAACGTTCGATGCCATTCAATAAAATAAAATCGCCTTCTCCCCTAAGCACGGCCCTGCCAAGATCGGTAATTTCAATTTTCGTTTCAGGCGCAGGGCTATCGCCGCTAATAGTCAGCAAAGGCTGGTTGGCCTCAGCAAGTCTTCGCAGTGACATCCAAAACTGTGTATCACCCAAACCATAAACAGGTTCAACTTCACCGAAGCGTTGGAACAAAGCATCGAAGTTGTTTAATCCTGAATTGACCAGCTGCAGACCACGATTCTCAATTCTTCCCAATCCGTTCGCAGTTGAGGGAAAACGTCGCAAGTGTCCCTTTAATGCCGGCGCGAGGAAGGGTAGCGCGCTGGTGTCGTTCTGAAGCAGACTTTCAAGGTCACGCGGATCGGTTGAACGGTAGGCGTCCCACGCCCTAGTTGCCAGGTCAAGTTGTTCACGTGTAACCGACTGACGTGACGGAAATAAAGAACTCAACTCTTCCGCGCTCAACTCTCCCAGACCCCGAAAGTTTCCTCTGCCGGGAAAGCTGCCCACGCATATCAAGCTGAGTTTGGTTTTGCCTAAATCACGGTCCGCGAACCAATTCAGCAAATAGATCAGATGGACCTGGCAAAAGAGATCATGCTCAAACCAAAGCACCACTTCTTCGTAGTCCGTAAAAGAGGCCAGCTTTTCCTCCTGAGCAACCGACTCACTCTCCAATTCCGCAGGTTCAAATCCGTAAGCCTCGGACAAATGTCGGGCGCGGACTCGCCGCCATTCCTGTTCGTTTGCGGCAGCCGGCGCCGGTCCGTCAATCAATGCTTCACGCCAGGCAAAGTGCTCGCCCGGAATTGAAGACTGCTTTGCCACGTCAGCAGAAGCGTCGCCGTTATGTATGTGCAGGATCATCGGAACGCCTTGATCAATTCGCTAATGCGGGCAAGGTGATAATCGTCATGTTCAGCCTGGAAGAACAGCATATCGACCAGGCGCATTGGCATGTTTAAGCGCGGGTGGTGTGCCACGCGCGCAAACGTGTCTGAGGGCAACTCTTCCAATCGTTGGACCAGAGCCATTCGACCTTCACGGAAGCTCGTCAAAATACTTTCAAGAGTGAGACGATTATGATCGGCTTCGTAGGTTTTCCGGTTGGACATGTCTGCCGCATGCAGGCTGGCGGCGCCCGCCAAATACTCATCGAGTCTGGTACTGACGAGCACTTCCAGATCAAGGAGATGGCCGGCGTTTTCCTGCATGGACCATCGCTCACCATCTCGCCGGGTTAAGAGTTGTGTGTTGACAGACCGCAACCGGTCTTCGAGTCGGGCAGGAGTTCCACGCAACCGTTCGATCATTTCCGGGTAGACCTCAACCGGAAATGTAAACTGAAACTTACGGTCGCCCCATTTTAGAAGCTCAGACATGGCAATGATGGAAATCAAATCTTCCCCTCCCCTTGGGAGGGTTACGGGAGGGCCTGAGGCGAAACTCTATTTTTGCTTTTGAAGGCAGCGTCAACCTCGGGGTTAAACTAAAAACTTTAAAACTTTGCAATGTCCTTAAGTGCTGCTTATTGATTGCTCTTCTGATACGGACCTTGACGCTCCCTCCAAAACCAGAAAAGGGTGTTTACTCGTAGGCCCTCCCCTGACCCCTCCCAGAGGGAGGGAAACTTTCTTCCCTCTAGCGGGCATAAGAAACAAATCACAATTCACGGCTACTCCCCAGCGTCAATGCCTTTTTTCACTTCGCCGATCGCGTCGTTTACAAATCGGAGGGCGTTGTTGCGGTGTCCGCCTTTGTCAGTACTGGCGTTTTCCAGATTGCTTTTTGCACTGCGGAGATGATCGAGGGCTCTTTGCATATTCGGCTGGTCTGGACTAAGTACCGGGTGATGATGCCTGCGATCAAATCTGATTCCGGCGTTGATTTCTGAAATGGCCGAGTTGATCAGGCCAATCGCTTTTGCTCGATGTCCACCTTTGTTGCGCATCGCGTTTTGCAGCTGGGCCTTGGCCTTGTTCAGGTCGGCTCGCGCCGCAGTCATTCTCGGTTGGTCGGGGTACGCGGTGACGGCCGTGACTAAAACCAAAAATAAAACGCCGAAGACGCGTGTTCTATTCAGCATAAGAGTAGGGGCTCCTTTACTTGAATTTGATTGGAAAACTGCCGAGCGGTTTTATCGAAAGCGGCGTGATTTTACAACGCGCTGATGAGGCCAACAAGGATCTCGATGATCGGAGGAGTCAGTTATGTCCCTCGCTGGGTTGCGTAAGGCTGAACCAGTTTCCGGAGTTGTCCTTGAAAACGGCTTCGATTCCATAGGGTCGCTCGGCGGGTTCGGAAACGAACTCAACGCCCTTGCTCTTTAACTCTTCGTAAGTGCCGCGGCAGTCGTCTGTGTTGAAGACGCCGGCGCCGAGTACACCTTTCGCCATGATCGCCCGGAGTTGTTTGGAAGTTTCCTCGTCCATCAACATGCCTGGCTTTGGTTCCATCAAAATAATTTCAAAATCAGGTTCGTCTTTTACGTGCATCGTTAACCAGCGGAAGTCCGGACCCACCATCGCGTCGGTGTGAACTTCAAACCCTAACTTGTCTCTGTAAAAGTTCAGTGCTTCGTCCTGATTGTTAACGAAAATTGTGGCATGGGACATTTTCCGAATCATATAGGCGCTCCTGAAATGGGATTTAGCTGGAAAGAAATGTAGACGATCCGAAGCTTTAATGGCTTCTCCGAAATTGCTATCCGGTGGTCAACTGAAAACGATCCGCGAACTTCACGAATCAACATGAAATTAGCGGGTCGAGGCTATTTGCTCGTTAGATCTGGGCGTCTTCTAACTTATACATAACCAGAAAACAGCCAGGTACCTGGCGTCGCGCTGATTCACTTTTGCGGGCCTGCTCGCGATACGTAATCGGCGGATGTCCGACCGTCTTATGAAACAGGCTGCTGAACGAACCGAGGCTTTGGAACCCCACTTCGAAGCATACGTCGGTGACGCTGAGCTGTTTCCCGCGCAAGAGCTCTTTGGCCTTCTCAATGCGACGTTCGACCAAATACTGGTGTGGCGTTTTAGCGAAGGTTTGCCGGAACAGGCGAAGAAAGTGATAACGAGAGAAGCACGCTTTGCTGGAAATCTCGTCGAGGTTTAGCGGAAGGTCGTAACAAACGTCGATAAAGTTCCGCGCTCGACAAAGCCTCTCATAAACGTCGGAGGATGGAGGGATAATCTTCTTCTTTTGAACAGCAGTGCTCATCCTGGATCTTTCATGGACTTCGGACCATACCGGGAACGGCCACAATTTGAGTACTAGTGACTACGGAAAAGCCATGCGTAATCGTTCCCTTGAACTTTACTGCCTGACCGTTGACCACCAACGGCCGCAGCGTTGCGCTCAGTGCCGCTCGCTCGGAAGCGCCCTTGAACAGTGGATCACCCACCACCATTTGCGCCTTACTGACCTGCCCCGTTTCGTCGACTTCGACGGCTAGGATCAAAGTTATGCTCCCCATAAAGCGACCTTTTGCCGCATTGGGAAATACTGGATGCGGGTTATTGATCAACCTGCAATCGAAGCTTGCCTGGCTCAGAATCAGAGGCTCGTTCTTCCTCGCCGCATCTGCATAAAGAATAGCGTTCGCGCGCGCCTCTATTTTCTCCGCCTCTGTAGTCTCTTTGTTGCTGTGCAGGACGCAGGCCAAACGTTCCATTAACTTTCCAAATTGCACATCGGTCGGGCCATACTTTTTTTCACCTTCCGCGACTAGTTGCCGCAAAATAGGTAGTGCCTTCCCGTAATCTTTTCTTTTTGTGTAGAACGTTGCGAGTCGATCAAGGGCATCTTTGGTTTCAGCGTGGCCAGCGCCCAAAACGCTTTGCCTGAGCGCGATGGCGCGCAAGTACAAATCCTCGGCTTCTTTGGGCTTGCGTGCAAACTCTCTTAACAATGCAACGCGATCCAGAGCGTTTGCCACGGATTTCGCGTGAGTTTTGCCCTCCAACTCATAAATCTTTATTGCTTTTCTGAAGAGAGATTCGGCCTCACCGTAGTGTTGTAACGCCAAATGCAGTTCAGCAAGATTGGATTGTGCATCGGCTATGCGCGCATCGTTAGGGTGAAGCGCTTTCTCGCGAATCTTTAAAGCGCGCTTTGCCAAAGGCACCGCCTCTTCAAACTCACTGCGCTTGAACAGATCGAACACCTGAGCACTTAACCTGTCGGCTTCGGCGAGTTCGCTTGCGGCTGGGTTCTGAAAGTGGGCCGCATCAAAGATAGCGAGGGGCGCGCGCGCGCCGGACAGACAGAAAATTGCGCAAAGCAGCGTTACCTGAAGCATCATTCTTAACCAGACCACCTTGAAGAGTGGCCGGCATTATACAACGCCACTTGATGCACTGGCTCATAGGGCCCCGTGGCTGCTATCGCTCACCACCTGTCAGCAAAATACTGCGGCGGAAAAACTGGACCGCAATTTTGGTCCATACAATGGTCGATTTTTCACTGCACTGGGAGGAACGGCAGTTGCCCAGTAGGTTTGGTGATTGAGACGTTTTTCAAGTTAAGGAGCTCTTATGAGATCGAAATTGATTGCAACATTGATGGTGGCGGCATTCCTGGTTATGCCCGCTCAGATTGCGTTCGCACAGGGGACGATGGGTAATTGGAAGGCCGTGCAGGCCATCCCGGTCAACGAACGCGTGATTGTGAAACAGAAAGACGGAAAGACAATTGAGGGCCAAATGATCGAGGCCTCGGAAACCAACCTGACGATCTCGCGCAGTAGTAAGGTAGTGAACATCTCGCGCGACCAAATACGTCAAGTGGAGCACTCGACAGGCAAAGCTGAAAAAGGTAAGTGGGCGGCGATTGGAACCGGCGTGGGCGCTGCCGCAGGCGCTGGAATAGGAGCGACTAAGTACAGATCCGATCGTGACGACTACAGCATTTATCCTGTGATGGGCGCCGTCATTGGCGCAGGCGTTGGAGCGGTTTCGGGTCTGGTATTTGGCGCCAGCCGCCGTCAGCGCGACGTAATCTACTACGCACCGTAAGGCTCACCCCGCGCGCAGAATAGCGGCCGCTGAGTGTTCGATTGGCTTTAGTTTGTCGCCCCACCCGACAAGCTAAAGCATATCGGACACAACTCTCTTTTTGGTCCGCTAAGAGTTTTCCTTCGTAGCAGTTATAATTATCTGTTCACAACACTGCAATTTATTCACGAAGGAAGATAGCGGCTTGAATTCCAAGTTACCTGACTCTCTAAAGTTCACCGGACGGATCCTGTTCCTCACCGAAGATACTTCTTTGATTCGCCAACAACTGGAAGCGCAGGGCGATGATCGCCAACGCGTCGAGGCTGAACTCGCGGCGCGTTTGGCGAACGACGATCTGCCGCTGATGAACAACATCTCGACTGACGAAATAACGCCGGGGTGGGTATGTTTCTACTACGATGAAACACTTGGCGAGTATGTTTACGTCGGCATGCGTGAAGGCGCCGTCAAGAAAGACGAAATTAAAACTGGGGGTTTCGGTGTAGTCGTTTCCGGATTGTCGAAAGGCTGCGGATCTTCGCGAGAAACGGCGCCTTTTGCAGAGAAGTCCGCCGGCCTTAAACTAGTCATCGCGAAGAGCATCGAAAAGATTTACGGACAGAATTCTCAGAACATAGGCCTGCTGACGTCTACCGATCTCGGTCTGGTTGCGCGCATTCGCAGCGGCGAAGAGATTCCTCTGTCGGAATTCACAAACCAGCTCGATCCGATCTCACAACACATCGTCGAACACGGCGGCTTGTTCAACTACAACAAAGCGCGTCTGGCGGGCGAAGTCACGCCGCCACCAATCGAAACGAAAAGACGCCCGATGACGATCGTGGAAAAGATCGTCGCGCGTCATACGTTCGTGAAAGCCGGACAAATTGGTGTGGAAGCGGTGAAGCCGGGCGACGCGCTATTTGCAGTTGCCGATGTTCGCTTTTCTCACGAGTACGTGACGCCGATGGCCGAATCGTTGTTGAAGCAAGCGCTCGGTTCAGAAGCCAGAGTGACGGAGCCTGAATCGGTCTTTGCGTTCCGGGATCACCTGACGTTTCTTAGCAAAGTGATGTCGCCAAAACACCGCGAGATGGGATTGCTTGAGAAAGCTGAAGGATTGGCGACCACGCAACAAAGTTTCACAGAGCGACAGGGAATTCGGCTGTACGGTGAAAACGCTGAAGGCGGTTCCGAAGCGATTTGTCATAACGCCGTGGTCGAGGATCTGGCGCTGCCGGGACAGATAGTGATCGGAACTGACTCTCACACGTGCATGGCCGGCGTGCTCGGTTGTTTCGCGTTTGGTGTCGGGTCAACTGACATGGCGAATGCCTGGTACACCAAAGACATTCGCATCCGCGTACCTGAAACCGTGCGCTACGTATTAAAAGGCAGGAAGCGGAAGGATGTCGCGGCGAAAGATGTGATGCTTTTCATCCTGGCCAGCGAATACATGAAGACCAGCAAAGGCATTGGAAAGGTGCTGGAGTTTGCCGGTGAGGACTTGAAGAACTGGTCCATGGACGAACGCGCCACGCTCACCAACATGTCCGTCGAAGCCGGTGGTACAACCGGAGTCATTGAGCCGGACGAAAAGACGCTTGAATATATTGTTTCCACTCGTGGGTTGGATTCAGATGAAGTTCGTAGAGGGTTTACCTTCAGCGATCCGGACGCAGAATACGCTGCTGTCTTCGAGGTCAATCTGGATGAGATTCATCCGATGGTAGCGTTGCCGGGCGATCCGCGTAACGGCATCAACATCGATAGCCTGCAGGAGGAAATACGAATCGACGCGGCGTATGGCGGTTCATGCACCGGCGGCAAGATGGCCGACATGGACATGTATGCCGAGGTGCTTAAGAACGCTTTGGACCAGGGGAAGCGCGTTGCCGAAGGTGTTCATCTGTACCTGCAGTTTGGGTCGCAGAAAATCAAGCAGTACGCTCGTCAGAAGGGATACATCGAGATCTTCGAACGCGCTGGTGCGGAATTGATCGACCCGTCGTGCGGAGCTTGCATTAACGCTGGACCGGGTGCCTCACCTAGCGCGGAAACGGTAACTGTTAGTGCTCAAAACAGAAACTTTCCCGGACGCAGCGGTCCAGGCAAACTTTATCTCGCGTCGCCTTACGTCGTCGCAGCTTCTGCCATTGCAGGGAAGATCGTTGAGCCTTATGAGTTCTTGAAAGATCGTAAGAAAGAACTGGTCGGAGCCTAGTGCTTAAGACAGGCCAATCAGTTTGCCGGAGTTTTTCGGATCCAGCAGGCTCTTCACAAGTTGGTGCATTCGTGCAAAGTCGATGGGTTTAGTTAAGTAGCCTGAAACACCTGCGTCGTACGCCGCGCGCTGAAAGCCTTCAGTTCCAAACGCGGTCACCGCAATCACCGGTACATTTTGAAGCGCAGGGTTTTCACGGATCTTCCTGGTCGCACCCAGCCCATCCAGGTTCGGCATACTAATGTCCATCAGGATCAAGTTTGGCAGCGTGTAGAAAGCGACGCTGATTGCATCCTCACCATCGGTCGCCGTCACCACTCGGTAACCTTGCTGCTGAAGATCAAGGCTGAGCATTGCGACGTTGTCCGCGGAATCATCCACCACCAGTATCAGCGACGTCGCCGGATCCGGAGCGCTGTTGAGCGGGCCACTCTCCGGGATGTCCTGTTCGATTGGGTCAATCGAAGGCAGCGACGTTGTAATGAATGGATCTTTCTGCGCCATAGATTTAAAGAGATTATAAAGCACGCAGGAAGCTACGTCGCGTCGTTAAGCTCGATCGTGACATTTCTAACAAGAAGTTTTACGGGTGCGCGATACGGTTCGTGTTATTTCGTGTAATTCGTGGATCGTTCTTACCCAGCCTAAAAAAACGATCCACGAATTTACACGAAATACACGAAGTTGTTGGTTTGAGGCTGACAGCAGGTAACTATAAACTAGACGTTA
The DNA here is from genome assembly GCA_035273385.1 of Pyrinomonadaceae bacterium. Classification (GTDB taxonomy): domain Bacteria; phylum Acidobacteriota; class Blastocatellia; order Pyrinomonadales; family Pyrinomonadaceae; genus PSRF01. Next base: position 128,683 of record DATEPE010000033.1, read on the forward strand.
ACTCTACATAACCAATAACCGTTGCATGGCGATAAGACCAATAGTTGATTATCCAGCCCAAGTGCTGCTGACACCGGGAGATCCTGTAGTTGATTTCAACGCTGAGTTGCAAACCCTGGTTCAGGACATGTTTGACACAATGTACGACGCCGAGGGTGTCGGTCTCGCTGCGCAACAGATTGGCGTGCCGCTGCGGCTATTTGTGATGGATTGCAGTGGAATCAAGTTGGTGGCTGCTAACCCGGAGATAATAAGCGCCGAGGGCGAGCAGGATGGTGATGAAGGATGTCTTTCAGTGCAGAAAGTTCCGGCGCCGTTGAAACGCCCAGCCACAGCTGTACTCCGTGCTCAGGACATTTCAGGACAAACTTTCGAGCACGAAGCAACTGGCTTAGCGGCGCGCTGCTTTCTGCATGAAACGGACCACTGCGACGGTCGTTTGTTTATTCATCACCTGAGCCCGTTGCGTCGTGAGATGGTAGTCCGTCGCTTCCGTAAGCTACAACGACGATGAGCGAAACAACACGAAAAAACCCAAATGGAGATGAATAAAAGATTCCGAATGCTGATGCTTGGTTTCGCCGTCACTCTTGGCACCGGAGTCGCGCCGGCGCTTGCTCCTGCACAGGTGAAGGATCCAATTGCCTCCATTCGTCAACAGTACGCGGCAATTAACAAACGTGCGGCGAGGTATAGAAAAGTTAAGAAGGAGCTGTCCGGCTACTCACTGGAAGGCGGCGAGTTGGCTGCGTATTTCGACGGGCCCGCCATTGTGAAAATTGTGGCGCGGCATTTCGGCGAAAGTGGAAACACGGTTGAGGAATACTACTACCGTAATGGCCAACTGATATTTGTCTTTGAGAAGGTCTCCCGATACAGCCGCCCCCTCTCCGGCAAAGTGATCAGCGCGGTTGAGAACCGTTTTTATTTTCAGGACGACGATTTGATTCGTTGGCTCGGGGAAAAGGGCAAAGAGGTTCCTGTGAGTGAAGAGTATCGCTTGAAAGAAAAAGTGCTACTGGAAAATTCCAACGAATTTGTCAGCGGCGCGCGATCGACGAAGGCTTCAATAGAGGCCCCTTAAACGTTTTCTGCGAGAGACTGAGGCCGGTCGAATCTGCGATAATGAGGCCAAATCAACGCGTGTCTCCCCCAACCCGAATAAGTTTTAGAGTCAAACCCGTTCCGGGTCACCCGGACGCACGATAGAGGAGAACTCCGCCATGACTTCCTTTCGACGCTTTTACTTCCTAATTGCCGTGGTCGCTTTGTCGGCGTTTGCCGCTGAGTACGCCGTGGCGCAAGTTCGCACCCCGCGACCGAGCCAAAAGGCCAGCGTGACCCAGACGATCGGTGTTACTGACGTGACCATTACTTATAGCCGGCCTGGCGTCAAAGGTCGTAAGATCTGGGGCGATGCGTTGCCCTCTCAGGAAGCGAAGGGGGAAGCGACCCTCGACGATCAAAATGCACGACCGAAGGACGCTCCCATCGTTCCTTGGGGTCATGCCTGGCGTACCGGCGCTAACGAGGCGACCCAGTTTGTCGTCTCGGACGACGTGCTGATCAATGGACAGAAACTTCCCGCCGGCAGCTACAGCCTCCATACAGTTCCGAACAAGGACGAATGGACCATAATTTTTAACAGCGTCGCGAACCAGTGGGGCAGCTTTAATTACGATCCCACCAAGGACACGCTGCGGGTTAAGTCGAAAGCTGAAGTGATGAGCGACAATCAGGAGTGGCTCGCCTACAGTTTTGATCCGGTTAGCGACAACTCCGCACAGGTAAACATTCGCTGGGAGAAACTGCGAGTGCCCTTCAAGGTTGAGGTGCCTGATGTGAAAGCGTTGACGCTTCAGAAGGCGCGCGCTGCCGTGGCTGCCGCCAAGCCCGACGACTGGCGCACTCCGTTTCAGGCAGCCAACTACGTCCTGACTAGTGACGACAAGACCAACGCGGCTGAGGCAATGGGATGGCTGGAGCAATCAATCAAGGTCAAGGAGACTTACCAAAATCTGGCGTCGAAGGCGCGAGTACTTGCTGCTCAAGGCAAGACCGCTGAAGCGGTTGTCGTCGGCGAGAAGGCAGTGGTGCTGGGCAAAGAAGCTAAGGCCAATACAACCAATCTCGAGAAAGACATCGCACAGTGGAAAGCGAAATAGACTTAGACGAGATGTCAGAGGTCAGATGTCAGATGGTGGATGCGGACCGCTGACTTTGACCACGGACTTACATCTGATCTGACTTGAAATCCGAAATCTGAAATCCGCAATCTGAAATCCAACGTGGGCGTTGCCAAACTAACTGATCAGAACACGGTTGTTCCGGACAGCCGCTACGCTCGTGTCGAGCGCGAGCGCCGGTACCTGCTAAAGGATCTGCCTGAAGGACTAACCCGGGCAGATCCACATGTTCAGATCACCGACAACTACATCACCGGAACTCGACTTCGTCTACGCAAAGTGAGAGATCCGCGCACAAACAAGTGGGTAGTAAAGTTCACGCAAAAGTTTGCACCTAATCCTTCCGATTACAGCCGAACGATCATAACCAACACCTATCTCAACGCCCTGGAAGCCGAATCGTTGTCGATGTTTGATGCCAACGAGATTCGCAAGAATAGGTACAAGTTTCAGTACGGAGGCCGCGAGTTCGCTGTCGACATGTTCCTGGGAGATCTCTTCGGGCTGGTCCTCGCGGAGGTAAGTTTTGAAACCGACGACGAGTTGGACAACTTCGCCAAGCCGGCTTTCGCAATCGCCGACGTGACGAATCATGAGTTATTTACGGGTGGCAAACTGAGCCGGCTAACTTTCGAAGACATTCGGCGAGAAATTGTGAAAGACGGCCAACTGAACCTGGCTCGTGCAACTGGCTAGGTTACCCTTCGTGCATCAAATGCCCTGCTGGATATGAAACGATCCATATATCTTTCCCTCCTCGCTCTGTTGTTGCTTTCTAGCTTTGCCGGCTGCAAGAAGTCTGTTACTCCGCCACCAACCCCGGTTCCCGCGGCTGCGCCCAGCTATGAGCAGGCGCAGGGCGGCACCACGGCCGCAGGGGAAACCAGGTATTTCAGAGGTTCTATCGGAAGCACGCTTGGTCTGCAGATGAAACTGCTGCGTGAAGGAGAAAAACTAAACGGAAACTATTTTTATCAAAAAGTGGGAACGAAGATCGATCTGCGCGGGACGATCGATAACGATGGCAACGTCAATCTCGAGGAATTTGACAGCAGCGGAAAACAGACCGGGGTGTTCAAGGGTACATGGACCACCGACGAAACCGGTTTGATTCAACTTGCCGGTAACTGGTCCAAGCCGGGCAGTGACAAACAGACGGCCTTCTCGCTGCAGGAGGAGCCGATCGCTTTCTCCACCGCAGTTGAGATTGTTGCCAAGCGCATCAAAGAAGATAACAAGAAGTTAAGGTATGAAATCGATGCGGAGTATCCGCAGTTGACCGGTTCAACAAACCCAAACTTTGAAAAGTTTAACCAAAACGCGCGGGCGCTGGTAATGAAGAAAGTCAGCGACTTTCGGAAGGAAATGGCGCCGGAAGAGCCAGCCGAGCCGTCGGGTGAAGCAGTTGCCGAACCGACACCCGAAACGATGGGGAGCGATTTGGGGGTTGGCTACACAGTGTCCCTGGCGAATGATGATCTGATCAGTATTGAGTTCTCCGTGGGAAGTTATTACAGCGGCGCTGCGCACCCTAACTCGTATACGGAAGTCCTGAACTTCGATTTGAAGAATGGCAAAGTGATCCGGCTGAGCGAGTTGTTCAATCCCGGAGCCAGGTATTTGCAAGCCATATCCAACTACTCGATTGGAGATCTGAAGAAACAGTCGAAGGATAAACAAGGGATGCTCGACGACGATTGGATCCAACGTGGCGCAGGCCCCAATGCCGAGAACTACAAGAGTTGGACCATCAGCCGGAAGGGACTAGCGATCAATTTTGATGCGTATCAGGTCGGCCCTTACGCCGCCGGCCCCCAACAGGTTTTCATCCCCTACACGGCCCTGAAAGATCTGATAAAGGCGGATGGCCCTCTGCAGCCTTTTCTGGGGTAGCCCAGTGGTGCTCGGAATCGTGCCTTGAACTCCTCAAAGAAGGACGCGCCGAACGATGAATAAGTTGTTAGGTTTCTGGATTGTCGCGGGAGGCATCTGCCTGATCGTCATCGGACTGCTGGTCTATTCCGGTGGACTCAATTGGTTTGGGAGGCTGCCCGGGGACATTCGTTATGAGGGCGAGCGCACGGGTGTTTACATTCCCATTGTTTCGATGTTGCTTGTTTCGCTGGCACTAAGTCTGATTTTCTATCTGGTACGAAAGTTTTTCTAATGTAACGCAAACCGTTAGTTTGCTGACCGTGAGGCGCATTCGACGTGAAATGTGAGAGCGTTTGGGGGCAACGCGTCTTAGGTTACTAAAATCATCGTGGTTACATTAAGATAGGCCGATTCAAAAAAGTTAATCAGGAGTGGGTCCACATGTTTCGAAAAATAATCATGACGTGGCCGGTGTGGTTTACTTTGCCGATCAGGTTGGCGCTGGGCGGCATCATGTTTGCCCACGGAGCGCAAAAGGTCCTGGGCAGTTTTGGTGGTCCAGGGTTAAATGCACTGATGAACCAGCCCGCCGCTCCGTTCAGCTTCATGCGTCCGCCAGGGTTATGGTGGGCCATTGCTGCGCTATCAGAATTTCTCGGCGGCATCATAATCGTGTTGGGTTTGTTCACTCGCGTCGGAGCGTTTTTAATACTCTGCACCATGATCACCGCGGTGTTTGGCGTGCACTGGCCGCTCTTCTTCGCGCCCAAAGGCATCGAGTATCCGATGGCACTCGGCGCAATGTCGATTGCACTCTTGATCTCAGGAGGCGGCATGGCTTCGGTCGATCTGGCGTTAACCGGCCGGCGCCGATAGGAAGCATTGTTGTTGCTGAGATGAAGATTCCCACCTTTCAGCTCCCGAACGTCTAGTCCATGAAACGTTCGCCTCTCGTTGTTATCTTCACCACTGTATTTATCGACCTGGTGGGCTTTGGCATCGTGATGCCTGTGTTGCCGTTCTACGCCGAGAGTTCGGAGTTCCACGCGTCACCTCGCATGATAGGGCTCCTCATCGCGTCCTATTCAGTCATGCAACTGATTTTTTCGCCCGTGCTCGGACGCCTTTCCGATAAGCATGGCCGTCGTCCGGTGTTGCTTTATTCAATCATCGGTACAGGCATCGGTTTTCTGGTTCTCGGCTTTGCCAACACTCTGTGGATGCTTTTTCTGGGCCGTATTTTGGATGGCATCTCCGGTGGGAATATCTCGACTGCGCAAGCCTACATCGCCGATATCACAACTAAAGAAGACCGCGCAAAAGGAATGGGCCTGCTCGGCGCTGCCTTTGGGCTCGGGTTTATTTTTGGACCGGCGATCGGCGGCATCCTCAGCCGCTGGGGAGTCCATGTGCCTTTTCTTTTTGCCGCCGCGCTGGCCTTCGCGAACGCCATACTTTTGTATTTCACTCTGCCTGAAACCGTAACCTCGGAGCATCCGGCGCGAGTTTCAGCGGCGGGTGGACGCGGATTCGGGCCGCTCATTGAAGCGCTAAAGGAACCTCGACTCGCCTTCGTAATCACCATCTACTTTTTGTTTATTGTGGCGTTTTCCATCATGACCACGGCCTTCGCGTTGTACACCATGTTCCGCTTTGGGTACGACGCTCATCACAATGGGTACCTATTTGCCTACGTGGGATTGATTGCAGTTGTCATTCAAGGTGGGTTAATTGGCCGGTTGGTAAAACGCTTCGGTGAAATGCCGTTAGTCATAGTCGGGGCTTTCTCGTTTGCGGCCAGTCTGTTTGCCGTTCCCTTTGTTGGTCCGTCGTTTGGAGGTTTGCCCGCGTTGCTGGTGGGAGGTGGAATATTCTCGCTGGGCAACTCACTCTCCGGGCCGGCCCTGACTAGTCTGGCTTCGAAATTAGCGCCGCCTGATCGACAGGGGACGGTGCTCGGCGTTACGCAGTCAGCGGGGAGCCTCGGGCGCGCAATTGGGCCAGCGCTTACCGCCATTCTGATCCACAGCAGCACGGCTTACGCTGGTGCTGATGGAATACCTCACTTCATGAGTGATCGGTCGTTGTTTATGACTTTCTGGGCCGCCTCGGCAATTATGTTTGTGACGTTTTTGACTGCGGTCTATTTTGCGAAAGCTTACCGACTAGAGTCACGGGACCGATAAAAAGCGGATCCCTTAAATCGCCCAATCTTTCTCGCAATGTATGGAGAGTGACTCCTTGATAACAAGGAGTCTTGATCACAGGTTGACGCTTCCTTCAGAGCACAGACGTCAAGACTTCGTATCAAGCCCTCCCCTAACCCCTCCCAAAGGGAGGGGAATTTCCCCTCTCCCTTTGGGAGAGGGTTTAAGCCCGACAAGATTTTTTTGACTTGGAGGAGGCGTCAACTAACGTTCGATCATCCGAGTTTTTCCAGTGCTTGTACATTGAGGGATTAGAGCGCTTTCGTTAGTCGTTCCGCTATTGCTTTTTTGGGGAGCGCGCCCACGAGGCGGTCGATCAGTTTCCCATCTTTGAAGATTAGCATCGTCGGAATGCTTTGAATCTGGAATTGTGAGGCAGTCCGCGGATTGTCGTCGACGTTCAATTTGCCGATACGGTAACGGCCGTTTGATTCGGCCGCCAACTGTTCCATGATTGGCCCAATCATCCGGCACGGTCCGCACCATGGCGCCCAGCAATCCAACAGCACAACGCCCGGTGTTTTAAGTACCTGCGACTCAAACGTTGCGTCGGTAACCGTTACGGGTTTGCCGGAAGCTTCTGGATGCCCATTCGACGAGACCTGGAGTGGTTGACCACACTTGCCACACTTCGGAGTCGACGTACGCGCCTTGTCCGGATCAACGCGATTGCGAGTCCCACAGTTTTTACAGGTGACTACTTCCATGCCAAAAATCCTTTATATCCGAGCTTATAAATCATAGTAGTCGCAAAATAATGGCGAATCGTTCCCATTAACCGGGCTAAGTTGCTGCTACCCGTTCTGCTTGTGACCACGTACAATTGACCCCCGGATTTTCGGTGACTAATGGATACCTTTCAACTCATAAAGTTTCGCATCGATGATCGGGTAGCGCACATAACTTTTAGACGCCCACCCGTTAACATTCTGAACATTGCGATGATGCGCGAAATCAACGACGCGCTCAGTCGGTGCTCACGCGAACGCGAGCTGGTGGCAATTGTGTTCGATGCTGCATCCGACTGTCGTGCCTTTAGCGCCGGCGTCGCTGTTGAGGAGCATGCTGAGGAAACAATTTTTCAGATGCTCGATTCGTTCCATGCAATCTTTCGAGCTCTTGAACAGATAGCCAGGCCCACGATCGCGGTCGTTGACGGTGCGGCACTCGGTGGCGGCTGCGAGCTGGTAATGGCTTGTGATATCGCGATTGCCTCGGATCGTTCGCGATTCGGGCAACCAGAGATCAAACTAGGTGTGTTTCCTCCGGTGGCGGCAGTTCTGTTACCTCAGTTGGTTGGCGATAAACGCGCGCGCGAAATGATCCTGACTGGAGAACTGTTCGAAGCGCCTCAGGCGGAACGCATGGGATTAATTAACTATGTTGTTCCGGCACACCAACTCCAGCCGAAAACCGAAGAGGTTCTGGCTAAACTGCGGAACCTGTCTGCCATAGCATTGGAACATTCGAAGAAAGCCATTGACGCCGGACGTGGCCGTTCAATTGATGCCGCCCTCAGGGAAGTTGAAGACATGTATCTCCACGAATTAATGAAGACGCGCGATGCAACCGAAGGCATTAATGCTTTCATCGAGAAACGTAAGCCGGCCTGGCAAAACCGTTAGTCGGACAAGTTGCCTCTATGAACATCAGCTTTTTCTTTTTGAATGGTTCTCCCTGTACCCTTGGGAGAGGGTTTGTACGAGTAAGCCCAAAAGATGATCCGGGGGGTAGCGTCAAGTGGGGATGTCGGCACAACGTGAATCGCTCGTTGGCGCATTCCACCAGGGAGCTTAGGGCTCCTGACGTTCCTCAGGCCCTCCCCTTGTTCCCCTCCCAAAGGGACGGGAGATACAACGACAAGAAAATGTATTCGTCCAAACCGATCGGCGCGATTGCTGCCAGTTTGTTGCTGGCACTCGCGATTCAGGTGGCGTTTGCGGATTCTACCTTCGCGCAACGCAGGTCACCGCGCAAAGCCCAAACCAGTCACTCAAGCAATGTTCTATCGCCTGAGGCTCGAGAAACCGTGGAACTGGCGAGCGGCGTTATTTGTAAGGAAAGAGCCGTGGATCCGAAAGGCAGCGTTCCCATCGACGACATGCAGGCGCGCCCTTCATTGCCGATCGACCATCCCGACGCAGTGTCCGGCGCGAAACGCGCCCAACGATTGTTGCCTGTGACCAAAGATCTCGTGACGACAACGCTTCGGCAGTTGGTACGCGATTACAACCTTGCCGGCGCACGTCGTGACGCTGCGCGGCTGAACCGGGCCCTCGCGCGCGTAGCTGCAGTCAGGTTCGTTAAACCGGATCTGGAGTCTCGTGATAACGCTTCGGTGCTGTTACACAACCCGCGGACTATTATCTTTGGGACAATTTTTTTGGCGGGGCTGCCATCCGACGAGGGAATCATCAGTGTACTGTCGCACGAACTGGTCCATATCGCCGATGGTGAAGACGACAGTTTGTCGTTGTTTTTCGAACGAGTTGGCAACCGTGCTTCTTCCCTGACCGGGATGAAGATTCACGATCAGCGGGCGGAGGAACTGGCGAGCGATCTAGTCGGGGTCCTGGCCGCCCGCGCCTATGTGACCAAAGCCCCAAACTACGAACCGCTGCCCAGAAGGATTTCGCGTTCGCTGGCGCACAATTGCGTGGACCAGGACGAAGGGGACGAAGACCATCTCTCGCCGCGCAGCACTATTCGCGCTTTGCTTTCATTGAATCCAACACTCGCGCGCGAATTGGTATATGGCCGTTAACGTTTGTGGAGGTATGAGTTGCCACCACTCAGAAACGCTGAAGATCTGCTAACCAGGACAAAACTGAATTGATCCGAACCGTCATCACGAAACACCTTAAATATCCCGCAGCCCGAACTCAGGCACAGTTTTACACCAAGCAAAAATCATTGATCTCGGTCGCGCTGATCCTGGTCGTGGTCCTTAGCACCAGCTGCAAGACGCTGATTGAAAGTCGAGATGTGCGTCCCCTGGTGCTACGCGATGTGCCGGCACAAAGATTGGCGTTTCGCTTTACACCAGACGCCGAGATCCCCGCGGAATTACTTAACGACTCCGCAGACACACCGGTCGAAGCCATTCAGCTGGACTTCAGCTCGCGCAGGCAGGAAGAGGCGCTGATCAAAACCGTGCGCTCGCCTGACGGCCAGAGAGCGCTGGCCCTTTATGGAACTGCCGACACCCCTGGCCCTGTATTTCGCATTGATCTTTATTCGACCGATGGCAATTTTCTGCGAAACATAACCCCACCCGACCTGGCATGTGTTTTTCCGGAGACGGTGGCGTGGTCGCCGCAGGGGAATTACATAACGTTCGTCGCGCGTAAAACTCCGGTAGCCTCGCCGTCGCCCACGCCGGAGGGAGCCGTGCCGCCCGAGACGCTCGCTGCCTCACCGTTGCCTTCGATTGCACCGGCGTTTCCTTCAGTCCCGCTTTTCGCCACCGAACAGATCTATATCTGCGACCGCGATGGCTACGGCATAAAGCCGCTGACGTCACGTGAAGGTCTCATCTATTTTTATTTTTCATGGGCGCCTGACAACCATGCGCTGGTCGCCATCGCTTGCCGGGAGAGTGAGTGGGACGCTCGAGAGCGCGAATATAAGATGCCGGCCGGAAGACCACGCTTGATCACGTTGGATGGGAATGAGCGGTTGCTTGATGACCGTTTGACTGAAGCCTTACCGGTTTGGTCTCCGGACTCTTCCAAGGTAGCTACTGCTTTTGAAACTGATGCGATGATTTACGACGCGGCCACCAACCAGCCGACACAGGGTCGCATCAAGCTATCGGATCCCTTATTGGCCGCGTCGAGGATTTTTGATGCCAGGCAGTCGGGTAAACAGGATAACGCGAATACTGGTGAGCAGAATCAGAACAGCGGCTCTACGGAAGTGATTCCGGCCTCTTTCAATCCGATTATTCGTTTGAAATGGGCGACGCCGGAAAAGTTGTACTTACAGACTGCATTCGTAAGGCTAATTCCTGGCGAGCCGATCACAACATTTCAGCGCTGGCATCTGGTGACGCTCAGCCCTCAGGCAGCAATCCTCAGATAGCTATTTTTCACTGGGTGGAGCGGGTCGCTCCCAGAAGGTGCCGTCTTCGTAATCGATGCGGAGGATTAGAACCTCTTCTTTTATAGGATTACGCGTCCCGGCCGATTTAGCGTTCACCACTTGAACGGCGTGATTGCTTGAGTACCCTACCATTTCCACACTCTTGCCAGGGCGGAGCTTAACGTAGTTCTCCGACACAGTGCGGCCCACCTGCTCCTGTAGCACTGTATCGGTGAAGACGTACGCCCATAGCACTGTCTTTACAGTCTTCGTCCCGGTATTTTTTAAAGTCACAGAATAGGAGTAGTAGGCTTGGCCGGGTTTGAAGTTGGGCAACGACGATGTGTTGATCTGAATGCTCCGTGGTTTTTCTATAGGCTCTGCATTAGCAATGCGCTGCCGGTTGACTATTTGGGCTTCTCTGGCTGCCAACACCCGTTCTCGCATGAGGTCGTTCGGCGCAAACGGATCTCGATCCCCACCGACCGGCGGATAACTCTTGGTCCAACTCTTCTTTTCAATTCGCAAATCGGATGGCGCGTTGACAGGCGCGGAATCCTGAATAGTTGTGCTGAGGAAAGGAATGGTTAGCAACAGTAGAAAATTTAGAAATTGCATAGTGCCTCCTGCAATGCCGCTGCTTACTTTTGAACCATCCTACTCCATAAACGTTGCCCAAAAAAAGGAATACGGAGCAGTCAAAGTCTGCCCAAATCTGATAATCGATATTAGAAATAGTCAGGAAAAAAAGGGGCGCTGCCATTAAAGCAGCGCCCCGTAAAGTAGTTCGAGCCGGGGAGATGGCTAGAACTCAATTCGACCTACAAATTGAACGATGCGATTCTGGAAGGTCGTCGTCATGCGCCCAAAGGTTGTGCTATTGATGTCCATTTGGGTGAACTGACCGGTAAATGCAAAGTTCGTCCGGTTCAGAACATTGAACGCCTCTCCACGAATCTGGAAACGTACTCGTTCGGTGATGGGGATGTTCTTGATAATGGAAGCATCCCAGTTAAGGTAAGTTGGACCACTGATGAAGTTGCGCTCCATCGAGCCGGTCTGTCCCGGTCCGACGTTAAAGAACACCTGGCCTGGGAACACTGGTTGTCCAAAGCCAAGGGAGGCCACACCTGCAGTCGTACCGGCAAGACGCGGGCGAATCAATCCGTTCTGGCATTGAGCCAAATCGAGATTAATTACTGCCGGGTCGATACCGAAGATGCCGCATGGTGTACGGAATGTACCGATCAGCGCCTTCACCTGATCTTTGGTCAGGTTGGTGTTTGCAGTTTGTCGACCTGAGCGGCCAGCGCGGTTCAGAGTTCCACGCGGGTCGGTAATCGACATCGGGGCGCCACTATCAATCCTCAGGATCGAAGTAAGCTGCCATCCGCCGATCACACGGTCAACAAAACCACTCGCATCGGTACCCCATCGTTTGCCACGACCGAACGGAAGTTCGTAGATGGCATTCAGGTTGAAGACGTGCGTTGTGTCGGTATCGGCAATAGCGTACTCGAGGTCGGGTTGCGCATTGTCGATTCGCGGCTCAAAGCGCGTTTGGCCGGTGCCGGGTGCGTCAGTCAGTGATTTCTGGAACGTGTAGTTAGCCTGGAACGAAAGGCCATCCGAAAAACGTCTCCGAATTTCTGTTTGGAGCGCGTTGTAGCGGAATTTGGCGCCGTTCGTCAGCAGGTCGACCACGCCGGTATTCGGGTTAGCCAGTAATAGCTGACTGGCACCGGTTTGCCGGAATGTCGCGATGTATTGGAACGCAAGCTCGCCAAAAGCGCCCTGCGAAATCGGAGTGATGGTATTTGAGAACCCGAATGGGTTGCCAAAAACGCTGGTGTTAAATGGAGCCTGGTTCAGCAACTGCAAAGGCTGGCAACCAGGAGTGGCTGCCGAGCAGTTCACGTTGGCGGCACCAAGCAGCGCGATGTTTTGTCGAGCTCGTTCAGCGTCTGCCAAAAAGGCGGGGGTTAACCGCACCTGATTAAAGTCAAAGCCTCGGACGAGGTTGTTGCTGGAGCCGTTTACAAAACGAACTTCAACGGCCGTCTGCCAGCCAATCTCGCGCTCGATGCCGATGTTGAATTCATTGGTTTTTGGCACCTGCAAATCCGGATCGACAGCGAACACGGTTCCGAAGTTAAGCGCCAGGGCATTATTTTGAGCGAAGGTTCGTGGAACCGCCAATGGGGGAGCTGTAAACGTCGGCGGAGCATTAAGTCTAAAGTTGCCCGTCTGTGTCAGCCCCAAAGAAAGTCCCGCATTACCGGCCAGGGCGTTATCTGCGGCACGTACGAATTCGTCGTTGACGTAACTCATACGATAGCCGCCGCGGATGACCGTTCTTCCTTCACCAGGCATCAAGCTGTTCAAGAAGTTATTTTTGAAATTTGGCGACCAGGCAAAACTAACTACTGGCGCAAAATTGTTTTTATCTATCTTGAAGAAGTCGGTGCCACCGTTGTTGGTGCCTACAAAGTCGTAGGTTCCAATCGGGTTAAGGATCGTGGAACGAATGTCGCCACCCGTGATTACTGGCTCGAGCGCTAGTCCGTTCGGTTCGCGGATCGGAGTGAACAACTCATAACGCAGACCAAAATTCAGCGTCAGCGTTGGGTGAGCTCTCCACTGATCGGCGGCATAGAACGAGTAGTGCTCGTAGAACAATTGCCTTGCCGGCGGGACAGCCGCTAGAGGCCCAGTCTGGTTGTCGGCATTGAACGTTTGATTGGCCGTGCCGACTAAACCACCCAGAAGCGCCAGCAAATTGTTTGCTCTGCCGACTTGGGTAGTGTCGGTGTTCAGAATACAGTTGGCCAGGGTAACCGTGTTGCAACCTACTGCGGCATTGAATGTGGCCGCTGTAAATTGAGGGGTTGAACCACCGCCCAATGTGTAGTTGGGTCTGAATGGGGCACCAAAAGCGCCTGGTCCAAACGGTGAGATCCTAAATGCCTGGAACTGACCGCCAAAGCGGAACGAGTGTGAACCCTTCACCCAGACGGCATTGTCCTGGATGTTGTAAATGTCCGTGTCGCGTCCTTGCGCCTGGAAAGCTGATTCCGGGTTGTTGATTAATGGAACCTGAATGAAGAAATTCTGCGGCTCCGCTTTGTTGCCAAACGTTGGATCGCTTCGTTGCCAACCGCCGCGCACTTCATTGGTAAACGCCGCAGTGGGCGCCCATCGCCATGCGGTGGCGAGGAACTTGGTGTGCGCGTCCTGGAATCCAGGAGGAACCTGCGTGTAGCAGCAGGCTGTACCGCCCTGTTGAGCGTCTACGTCCGTCCGGAACAGCAGTTCTTTCTTGTAGCTGTAAACAAAGTTAAGCGTCGACTTGGATGTAAAGTCGAAATCGAATCGTGTAGTGAGACCTTCGCGGTCCTGGTTTTGTTGTCGGGTCAAGGTAAACCCGGTGGTGTTCAACTGGTCGCCGAGCGTTGGATTGTTACCAACTGCCGGAGTGTTGGCCAGAATGCGGCTGGCAATCGTTGGATCGATGCCAGTTGGCGGCCCGCCAGCCAGACCTGAAGCAATGGTGAATATGTTTGCTGTGCGCGTCGCGCCGGTCCTGTCTGTCCAGGTGAAAATGCCATTACGCGCGTTGGGCAGAAGAATGGTCCTATTCGCTGTGGCTGACTGACGAAGGCGAAATCCTTCGTACGCCACAAAGAAAAAGGCTTTATCCCTGATGGCTGCACGACCACCCTCGCCGAAAACGGGAATCGGAAGAGGTCCGCCAACTTTGCCACCAAATTGGTTACGATTTAGGAATGGACGGCGAACTGACGAGAAATTGTTAAAGAAGGTATTCGCCGCAAACTTCGAGTTGCGGTTGTACAGGTATCCAGCACCGTGGATTTCGCTGGATCCGCGAGGCGTAACAAGTTGTACTTGCGATGCACCGTAACCCGCCTCAGCACCAGCATTCTGAGTGATGATGGTGAACTCGCCGGTATCGTCAACGTTGGGTCGATCCGGGATAAAGTCGACGGCATTCGCGCGGATGAAGTTGTCCTGCACGTTAATACCATCACGAGTGATGTTGGTAAATGATGAGCGCTGACCATTGATGGTCGTATTTTGTGCGCTGTTCGATGACGTTCCTGCCTGAAGCAGAATCAGAGTCAAAGGGTTGCGGCCGTTGAGCGGCAATTCAACAATCTGTTTAGGGGTAACAGTGGTGCTCAATTCGCCCGACGTTGCGTTGATGAGGTCCGCGCCGGCAACTACCACGACGTTCTCGCTGATTTCGCCGACCTCGAGCGTGGCGTTCAGGGTGTAGTCCTTACCGACGTCGATCTTCAGATCGGTCGCGGTGAAGGTCTTGTGGCCGGCAGCTGATACCTTCACGGTATAGATACCGGTTTCAAGCTGGGCAACGTTGAAAGCGCCCGAGTCACTCGTAGTGACCGTTCGTTCTCTTCCGGTCTGGTTATCTGTGACGGTGACCGTGGCCCCAGGGACAACGCCGCTGGGATCCGAGACCGTGCCGACCAGATTCCCGGTATTTTGTGCTAACGCCCCTACTCCGGAGAGACAGAGGGTTAGCAAAATAAAGATGAATCTCTTCATAGTGGACTCCTTAGTTTTTGGTAAATTCTCGGAGGGAAAACACAGACTTTTGCCTCAAACACCTACAGGTCCCTTTTAAACTCAGGAACAAGTTCATTTCGCTGCGCAAACTTTGTGGCTTTACTGTGGCTAAGTCCTGGACTTCAAGTAGTAATTCGGCAATGTTGCCGCAACAATCGTACCGCCCAGACGACCTGTATCTAACCTTTGAAATAGTTAGACTTTTTCAAATCCGCCCCGTGGGCGCGCCCAATAATCATTGATAAATTTGGAGAACTCTCCGAATCCGTGAATATTCGGAACGGAGAAGTGCCTTCGGCAAATTGGAGAATCGCTTGTTTGTTGGGAATGGATGGGGTCGGCAGCCTTTAGAGCTGCGACGATGTGCCGTCGATGTATTCGATCCTACGGATCACAAGTTCGGTCGGAGCGTCTTGTGTTTTAAGAACCACGTCGAGTGATGGCTTGGTTGGCAGCAGTGACTTCCGATGCTTACCACCCTTCTCATAGATGTCGTGCCTAAGCTCTTTGGTCTGGCCTGAGTGAATGCGCTGGTGAGCGCGAAACTGATAGCGTAGGAATTCCTCCCCGGTCGCCTGATCTCTGAAGATGTAATCCAGATACACCGCGCGAATAGTTTTACTGCCCGCATTCTTTAGCGTCATCACCGCGCGGCAGTAGAAGGGGGTTCCGCGCCCAGAACCTGGCAATCCGCCTGTATTTCTAGCGGGTGCTACACCCCAGTTTGAGACTGTGGGGAAAATTCCGCCATTGCTACTCCCGTCGTTCCAACCAATCGGAAACGAATTACCGCCAGATGCCAACCATTGAAACTTAACAATCTTTAAGGTTGGATGTTCTTTAAGCTTCGCTTTCTGAGGCTGTCCGTTTGCGACCGTAGCGAGAAACAGAATCAATACTGCCAGAAAAAAGCCTCGCATGATGCCTCCGTTTCGGCTGGAGCGTTGTGGCGTGGCTTACGGAGCCATGCGCCGAGTTATCTCACGCAGATCCTCCAACTGTTCCTGCTTCAGACTTATTTCGCGAGCACCAAGAAACAATTTCACTTTGCTTGCAGAGGTAATGCGCTTCATTAGTTCGTAGGGGACCGTCGCGGTCAGGAATTCTTCGATATAAAAAGTTTGGGAGTTTGTTGAATAGGTGGTGTCCCCGATCGGGATGGCGCGATCTTCGTCGACAACCGCCATCAAGATCTGCCCTCTTTGATACGCCGGATACTTTGAAGTGCTCTTGAATTTCAGCATGGCGGCTTCAGCCGGCTTTGCCAACTGTTCGCCCGGATGGGTGAAGTAAACGCTCAGATCAAGTTGGCCCGTCTCTCCGACGTTTGTGACTTCCCTCGACATTGCACCACCGAGCGGAATCGTCTTGAGCGTCACGGTGGTGAGGTCTTTCTTCTTGTCGTACTTAGCCTTGACGTGGCCCGCCGCCTTGGAAGACGCCTTAGTGTCAGTCTCTGAGTTTTTTTGGGCGACGGCGATAGCGGGAAGGACAACTAAGGCTGCCGCGAGTAACAGACTGGTTCGTTTCATTGTAAAACCTTTCAATTTAAGTTGTGTCGAGATAAAGGGAAGACCGTCCGGATGCGAGCGCATTCTATTCGAAACTACTTCACGACCTCAAATTCAAAATGCAGTTCCTTGCCACGAAAAATCGTAGATAGGTAGAATTCCCAAAATTTTCGAGTGAAGCGAAATGCCGGCCACCGCTGGTCAAGGTTTGTGATCCATTCCAGGCCGAGCGCCTTCCAAAGGTTTGCGAGCGTGACGTATGTGCGAACTGGTCGCAGTTCCAGCGTGGTGTAAAACGGAAAGGGAGTGCGCTCTGGGATGAAGCAGGTAAACGAATAACTGTTGAAGTGATTGCGATGAGTTAAATCGGTGGCCCAGTCAGGATTTGAATAATGGGGAGTCACGATCTTGATCCGCCCCCCTGATCTGGTAATGCGATGCAGCTCGCTAACAAATCCCATAACGTCGGGAAGATGTTCGATTACGTGGCGGCAGATGATTTCATCGAACTCATTATCTTTGAAGGGATAGGGCAGTGATCCGAGGTCGTGAATCACGTCCGCTTGCGTGCGCGGGTTCGAATCAATCCCGATCGCGCCGGGAAATTTGTTTTGACCGCATCCGACATCGAGAATTCTTGGCGCTGCCGGTGTCAGTACTTCAGCTCGATCGGGGGCGGACATTGGGCGTTGGAATCAGTTGAGTAGGAATTGTGAGAACGCCTTGAAGTCGCATGGATAAACTCGAATACCCAGCGCCTCCTGAAGTTGTTCCAGTTTCATTCCGTCCAGCATGATCTCCTCGTCGCTCTTTAGCGTTGTGCGAGGGATGATTGCAAACTTTCCCTGGATGCGTTCACGCGCGGTTAGAAAGTCGCCGCCGGTGAGCAAGCCGGCCACGGAAACATCACCGCCGAAGTAATGATTTTCTATCCCTTCAACTCGCAGATTTGTGTCAAAGCGGCGATTGAGTTCGTCAATCAGCGGTCGCAGGGCTGGCGCAAAAAGTGTCCCAGTCACTATCGTGCCGTCAATTTCATCCGGATGTTTGATCCCCCGGCGTTCGAGATTTCGCAGCAGTGCAGCAAACTCGTTTTTAAACGAGCGGACCATGCCGATACCGTCTTCGATTTGGGGATAGTTTCCGTAATGTGCGCGAGCTGGCACTTTCTGGCCCGCACGCAGGTAAATCTCGTCGCCAAGAAAAGCGAAAGTCGTTCCCAGACGCGCGCGCAACTCGCATTGGATGGCTGACACTTCCTTAATCGTCTGACGGCAAAACTCCGGCGTTACTGCAGTCAATCTCTTGTCGGTGTTGTAGCGAGTCAACCCGAGGGGAACGATCGCTACGCTGCTAATGCGAGGGAACTCCGCCGCCAGATCATCAATCGTTTTCCGGAGCACTTCGCCGTCGTTAATGCCCGGACAAAGCACCACCTGGGCGTGCACATCGATCCCTGCATCAAGCAAGCGTCGAAGCTTTCCGGAGATGTCGGCACGTTGTTCGTCGATGCCCAGCAAGTACGCACGCACGCTTAGATCGGTAGCGTGGACCGAAACATACTGCGGTGTCAGTCGCTGCTCAACGATGCGACGCATCTCGTCTTCAGTGATCGAAGTCATTGTTGTGTAGTTGCCGTAAAGAAAGGACAACCGCACATCTTCATCGCGAACGAACAGCGAGGGGCGTGCGTCAGCAGGATTACCTTTACAAAAACAGAAGAGGCATTCGTTAGCACACTGGCGGGGGACGATCTGTTCAAAGTTGATTCCGAAGTCTTCACCCTCGCCGCGTTCAATCTGCAATTCCCAGTCTTCGCCGGTGTTCTTCCTCACCTCCAGGACTAATTCCGTTTCGCCGGCCGTTTGAAAACGGAAGTCGAGGTAATCTCTGACAGTTCGCCCGTTTACTTTGATAATTCGATCGCCGGACTCGAGCTCCAGCTCGTGGCCTAGCCCGTCGGGCTCCACGCCTGCGATCTCGACGCCCCGCCGCCGAATACTGGTCACTGCCGGGGTTACTGCAAATTCATACATACCTGAATAATGTCGGACAAACTCTGCTTTTGTCGAGCGGGGTCGAGCGGAGAGACACGTGTTTTACGCAATAAAATCAATGATTACATTGACAATCACAGCGTGCTTTGTTAGTTATGCAACGCTAAATTTAGTTCCATCCTGATCTTCCAAGTCTAATTTCGAGTTGTCCGGATAACTCCAATCAAAAGAGTACCAATCTGATGAACAACAAAATAAAGTCCGCAGCGCTCGGCGGCTTAATTACCGGCATACTTTCAGTCATACCCTTCATCAGCACCTGCTGCTGCCTTTGGGCAATTCTCGGGGGCTTTCTCGCCGCGTTTTTATATGTGCGAGGCTCAAGCACTCCGGTTTCGACGGGTGATGGAGCAATCATCGGCGCCCTGTCAGGCCTGGCGGGCGGCGTAATCTATCTGATTATCGCACTGCCGATGACACTGTTCTTTGGAGCTGCACAAATCGAAGATGCTCTTAGACAGTCGGGAATGCAGGCACCTCTGAGTGGCATCGCCCTCGGAATTGTTGGGACGTTGGTTGTGGCTGTTATTCTTGTGGTCTTTTCAACCGTCGGCGGACTGATCGGTGTAGCCATATTCGAAAAACGCAAAGGCGACAGCGTGCCTCCACCTCCGCCTGGTTTTGCCGGTGGCGCGGGGGGCATGGGCTCGGTCTGATTTGCTAATCATCATCTAAACCCAGGAGAAACGCTTAATGTCACAGTCTTGGAATCCGCCGCCCATGTCGTCCGCGGCGCCTAACAACAACCTGCCTTTTGCCATCATTGCTACGGTCGTTTCGGTGCTGTTCTGCTGTATACCCCACGGCCTTGTTTCCTTGATCTTTGCTCTGCAGGTAAACAAAAAAGCAGCGGCTGGCGACATGCAAGGCGCTGTGAATTCCGCGAAGCAAGCAAAAACCTGGGCTATCGTATCTATTATCGTTTCGGTGATTGGGCTGGTTGTGGCAATCTTTTTTGGCGTACTAAATGCCATCCTAAGTTCAATGTAGGAGCCGATGCCCTGATCGGCCCCGGTTAAATCACAGGATTATTCTCGCGATAGCCTGAAGTTTTCGAGGAGACCTATAAAGATTATGAGTCGATATTGCACAAAATGTGGTGCGGTTAACGATGAGACCGCGCAGTACTGCGTAAGCTGCCAGGCCCCCTTGAGCGCAGTGAGCGGGTATCAACCAATGCAATCAGTCAACCCCGGAGGACAAGGTTCAATGCAGGATTGGAAACAACAGGGCGCCGACAAAAAGATCATCGCGGGTATTTGCGGGATCCTGCTCGGCGGTTTTGGTGTGCATAAATTCATCCTCGGTTACACCACGGAAGGAATCATCCAAATCGTCATTACTTTGGTAACGTGCGGCGTTGGTTCCATCGTCGGTCTCGTCGAGGGAATTATCTATCTGACGAAGTCTGACGAGGAGTTTGTGAGGACTTACATTCAGGGTAAGAAGGGTTGGTTTTAACTTCGGCGTTTGATCGTCGTCGCGGGAATGCCGGGTTCGTCCCGGCATTTCCATCTCTGCAGTACCCTCCGCAGTTTTTCCGGACCTAATCAGGCATGTTAGTTTGGCAGTCCTATGACTGAGCTGGTGAATCGGCCATTGACTGTCGCCCTCATCTGGCTATCGCTGGCCGCCGGAGTTATCTATCTTTTCCTCTTTGAGCCCGGAAGAACTGGTTTCTTCCTGTCCTGTCCCTTCCGCGCACTTACCGGTTTTACCTGTCCTGGTTGCGGCAGTACTCGTTCACTTCATCATTTGCTCCACGGAGATCTGGTTGGTGCTTTTCAGTTGAATCCTCTGTTGGTGGTAGCACTGCCCTTCTTGTTGTATGCGCTGATAAAGTATTCCAACTCTGTGATTCGCGGGCGGCCGCTTAAACCGAATCAGCTTCAACCAACATACATCTGGGTTTTGTTCGTAGCCGTTCTCTCGTTTTGGATTTTCCGAAATACGCCGTGGTACCCGTTTGTTTCGTGACACTACTAACAGGAGCAACAAAAATGCGTGCGATTCTTAAATTGGCATTGGTTTTCACAATGGCAGTTCCAGCGGTCTCACAAGAATTACCCGCACCAACCGCAAATCGGCCCAGCGGCCGGCCTGTTCACACATACTCAATCGTGGCCCGCGATCCGAACACCGGTGAGTTAGGCGTGGCCGTTCAGTCACACTGGTTCTCAGTTGGGCCTATCGTCGCATGGGCCGAAGCAGGCGTCGGTGCTGTCGCCACACAGTCGTTTGTCGATCCGAGTTACGGAAAACTCGGTTTGGATTTAATGCGCAGCGGCAAGAGTGCTCCTGATACTTTGAAGTCCTTGCTGGCGGGCGATGAAGGACGTGAAGTTCGCCAGGTGGCAATGATTGATTCTCAAGGACGCGTCGATGCATGGACAGGAAAGAACGATATTGCGGCAGCCGGCCATCTGGTCCGTCAGAATTTTTCGGTGCAGGCGAACTTGATGCTCAACGACAAGGTTTGGCCGGCAATGGCCCAGGCGTTTGAGAATTCTAAGGGTGACCTGGCGGAACGAATGCTCGCTGCGCTTGATGCTGCACAAGCTGTCGGTGGAGACATTCGCGGTAAGCAGTCGGCAGCGTTGGTTGTCGTTACAGGGAAACCGACGGGACAAGCATGGAAGGATCGGACGTTTGATCTTCGCGTCGATGACAGTCCTGAGCCATTGAAGGAGCTGCGCCGGTTAGTGACATTGCAACGGGCCTATAACCACATGAACGCCGGCGATCTGGCTGTCGAAAAGAAAGACAACGAAGGCGCCTTGCGCGAGTATTCAGCTGCCGAACGATTGGTTCCTGATAACGCCGAGATGATCTACTGGCACGCAGTGGCTTTGGTGAACATGGGACGTGTTGATGAATCTTTGCCGTTGTTTCGCAAAGTCTTTGCCATGGATAAAAACTGGGCGACGCTGACTCCGCGACTACCAAAATCCGGTCTGCTTCCCAACGATCCGAAAGTGATCGACCGAATCGTTAACGAAGCGCAGAAGTGACTAAAAGCTTCTCAACTTCCACAAACGCTGCAGGTTCGTCTTCATGACGACTCGCGCTCGATCCACTCGCAGGCGAGCTCGAGAGTTTCGATAGCTACGTCATTGCCTTTGGCGTTCAATCTCGGGCCCTGATATTTGCACGGCCAGGCGCTCTTGAAATTCCAGCGTGTGACTTGTTTGCCTTCGTCATCAAGTAACACGATCGATCCGTCGCGCCGATCATTCTGACCCTGCATGATGGCTTTGAACCAGTTGTAGAGTTCCAGTGAATCCGTTACGCCACGTTTGAGCGTGATATTTGCGAACTTAATCAGTCCCGGCAGCTTCCGGACGAGGTGGTCCCCGCCCTCCCGGTATTCGATTACACTCACTTCAGCATCGAGTCCGTAGCATTCAGAGAAGCCCACGGTAATCCCCTCAATTGAAACGGTGAATTTGAAATTTTTGTAAGGATCAACGCGTGCCATGTCACACCTCCGCTTCGGGATGGTTGTCAATATCGTTGGTCTGGTCCAGGTAAACTAACTCGCGAAACACCTCAAGATTATGGCGAATGATTTCTTCGTATTTTCGTGAGTCAGCGTCGTGGTAAGAAATTCGCGCAGTGAGATCAACCGGTTGCCGGCGCTGAAAGTAAGAAGCGGAGCTATCAAGGAAAGTGACAATCTCTCGCTGCGGACCCAGAAACTGAAGACTACGGAAGAGCGCCAGTTTAGAAATCTCCTTTGATCCTCCGAGACCGGTAAACTTCTGATCAAATTTTACGGACACGTTAACTGCGGCGCGCTCGCCTATATTGTTAACTGAAATGAACAACAGCCCGCGGTCGAATAGAAACTCGACTATCACTTCAGGCCGCCTGCCTGGCTCGTCATGTGGAGCTGACTTTACGTCTTTTCGTGTGGCCATGGTGAGAAGTTGGGCGGCGAAAGCATATAAGCGCCGGCAGCTTTTGTGAAGGGTCAATGCCCATCGCCCACCGCTTTTGCTATGCTTCCAGACTTGCCTATGCCGGAATCAGCCTCAAATCTTAAGGAACGCGTGCGTGCTTTCTGGCAGGCTAATCCGTGCGGTGTGAAGTTTGCCGACGCGCCGCCGGGTACGCGCAAGTTCTACGAGTTGGTGGAAGCGCACCGGTATACGAAGGAGTGGCATATACCAATTGCCGCGGACTTTAAAAGCGCGCGTGGTTTAAAGGTATTGGAAATCGGATGCGGGTTAGGAACGGATGGTGCGCAGTTTGCACAGGCCGGCGCTGACTATACCGGCGTGGACCTAACAGAAGCAGCAGTTGAACTGGCGCGGAAACGCTTCGAAATATTTGGGGTTCCGGGAAAATTTCAGACTGCGGATGCCGAACAACTTCAGTTTGACGATAACTCTTTTGATCTGGTCTATTCGCACGGCGTCCTGCACCACACACCGGATACAGCGAAAGCCATTCGTGAGATCCACCGTGTACTCCGGCCGGGCGGACGCGCGATGGTGATGCTCTATCACCGTGACTCGTATAACTACCGCATAAACATTTCAATGTTGCGCCGGGCCGGCGCGCATCTGCTGCGGTTTGATAGCGGCGTCAAGTTGGCCCACTTGCTAACTGGCGAACCGATTGAGTCGCTGCGTGAACACGCGCACCGTTTAAAAACCGAAAAAGAATCGTATCTCGCTCCTGACGAGTTTCTCAGTCAGAACACGGACGGCGCCGGTAATCCGCTGGCGCGTGTTTATTCAAGAGCGGAAGCGCGCGAGCTCTTCAATGACTTCTCGAAAGTTGAACTGCGAACTTATTTTCTGAACAAGCGTTGGCTGCCGTTACTGGGAAGCCTGCTACCTCGCAGCCTTGAATCCAATCTCGCCTCGCGTTGGGGGTGGCATTTGTGGATCTACGCGACAAAGTAGGTAATTGCCACGTGACCTACGTCGAGAGAACGCGCAGTCTAATCTTTCATCCCGTCTCTGTCGTCGCAATTTCGATCGCCTCAGCTCTGCTATATGCGTGGTGGGTAACTTCGCGGTTTCCCGGCGGTAATCTCACTCATCACTATATCTACGTCGTTCCAATAGTTGTGCCCTTCGTCGCCTTCATTCTCGACCGGGCTGACCGTGTTTATGTGACGTCGCCGCTAGCTGCAGCAACCGACGCATTAGTCGTATTTATATCTCTGTTGAGAATGTTGGCCCTTGTGCCATTGATATCAGGACATGCCCTTTTTCTGGGTTACGCAGTGTTGAGACCCGGCTCGCTCGTCACGCGAGTTAGCGCGGCGCTGTTATTATCGGAGACGGTTTACCTCAAGTTCTTTGTCTGGCATGATCCGGTTTCGCCCACTATTGGGATCGCTTTAGCCACAGCCGCCGCTCTGTTTACCAGGCGAATCGAAAATACGAAACAAGGACAAACATGAAGAACATCCTGGTTACTGGTGGGGCCGGTTTCATCGGCTCGCATCTGGTCGACAAGCTTCTGAGTGAAGGCGACTGGAATATCACCGTTGTTGACGACTTCAACGACTTTTACGAACCTGCCATCAAGCGCGCCAACGTGGCGCGCCATTCACAACATTCAAACTATCGTCTCGAGGAAGCCGATATTCGACAGCGCGCAGCGCTCGAACGAATCTTCGA
This sequence comes from Pyrinomonadaceae bacterium, assembly GCA_035273385.1. GTDB lineage: Bacteria > Acidobacteriota > Blastocatellia > Pyrinomonadales > Pyrinomonadaceae > PSRF01. Next base: position 152,849 of record DATEPE010000033.1, read on the forward strand.
CGAATCAAAGTTTGATTGCATTGTTCATCTCGCTGCCCGGGCCGGCGTGCGTCCTTCGCTGGCTCAACCGATGCTGTATTCCCAAACCAACATCGAAGGCACGCTCAATCTCCTGGAGCTGTCCAGGCAGCACAACATTAAGCAGTTTGTCTTTGGGTCGTCATCTTCGGTTTACGGTATCAATGCAAAAGTTCCTTTCAGCGAAGACGATCCGATTCGCCAACCGATCTCGCCTTATGCGGCAACCAAAGCGGCAGGCGAGTTGCTTTGCCATACCTACACTCACCTTTATGGCATTCGTTGTGTTTGTCTCCGCTTCTTTACCGTATATGGACCACGACAGCGCCCTGATCTAGCTATACATAAATTTGCGCGATTGATTAGCGAAGGTAAATCGATTCCTGTATTTGGCGACGGTACAACTCGCCGTGATTACACGTATGTCGACGACATCATCGCCGGTGTGAGGGCCGCGATTGATTACACCCGCACCGAATACGAAGTGATTAACCTGGGCGAATCCCGGACCGTTGAGCTCCGAGAATTGATAGCGCTGTTGGAAAAGGAACTCGGACTTGCCGCCAAGGTTGACCGGCAACCACTCCAACCGGGTGACGTACCTCAAACGTTTGCCGATATCACCAAAGCCCGCCAGATCCTCGGATACAATCCTCAGACGCAGATTGAAACCGGTATTAAACGATTTGTTGAATGGTTCAGATCTAATTCCGGGTAGCATTGATAAACGGCGAATGTCGTTCTACTTCCCTCCCTTTGGGAGGGTTAGGGAGGGCCTGGCGCGTGTATAGAATTTTGTTCCCTGGGGGACGTGTCAAGGTAAGAACAAAACGGATTCGTGTTGCACCGAAGGTCGACGCCACCTCTACAAACAGCAACGGGTAGGTCGTAGGCCCTCCCTAACCCTCCCAAAGGGAGGGAATTAAGAGTTAATGTTTGTCGGTTGAAGGCCGGGGAACCGCGAACTGACCTTGTAGATGAATTGTTCTACAATGCGTGCCCTAATCCCCGGTAAGTGAGCGCGCCCTCGGAACAATGAAGATCTACGACGAAGAAGAGACTGTAATAAGTAGTCGCCCGGACACCGAGTCGGGAGCGCGACTCGCCTCGATGGCCTTGCCAGACGGCGAAAAACCGGAACTTTCAATTTTTCTTCCTGTATTTAACGAAAGACCCAATCTGGCTCCGCTGCATATAAAGTTGGACGCGGCTTTAAAACTACTGGGCCGGACGGCGGAAATTATTTACGTAGACGACGGCTCTACCGATGGCAGCCTGGACGTCTTGCGTGAAATCGCTGAACGTGACCCGCGCGTTAAGGTCGTTGCCCTGCGACGCAACTATGGCCAAACCGCGGCAATGTCAGCGGGTATCGACGCGGCCACCGGCGATGTCTTAATACCGATGGATGCCGATCTGCAGAACGACCCGGCAGACATCGCCCGCCTGCTGGATACACTCGATGAAGGCTATGACGTCGTGTCCGGCTGGCGAAAAAACCGTCAGGACAAGGCAATCACTCGGAGGTTTCCGTCAATGATTGCCAACCGCTTGATCTCCTGGATTGGCGGCGTTCCGCTGCACGACTACGGTTGTTCCCTCAAGGCCTATCGTCGCGAGTCTCTGCAGGATGTTCGACTTTACGGCGAAATGCATCGGTTCATTCCGATCTATGCATCTTGGGCGGGCGCGCGAGTTGCCGAGATACCAGTCCAGCATCATGCGCGAACGATGGGCGAGTCGAAGTACGGTTTGTCGCGGACGCTGAAGGTCGTCTTTGACTTGATGACGATCAAGTTCATGGCGTCGTATCACACCAAGCCCATCTACGTCTTCGGCTCGTTTGGAATGATCGCCATCGGGTTATCGTTGTTTGCAGGCATCTGGGCCACGGTGTTGAAGTTCTGGTACGGCGTGTCCTTTATCCTGACGCCGCTGCCGGTAACCACGGTGGTGATGTTCGCGATTGGAGTTCAGTTTTTGTTGATGGGATTGTTGGCTGAGATGCTGGTGCGAACTTATCACGAGTCGCAGGCGAAACCGATCTATGCGGTAAAGGAACGTATCGGGTGGAAAGAGTAGAACAGACATTCCTGTCTGTTCATTAGCGGACAAGCACGAATGCCTGTCCCACCGCGAGTTATGTGTGGAATAACTGGTTGGGCCAATCTTGATTCGCGCACGCCGCCCGCAGAGGGGGCGCGAGAGTTGCTGCATTCGATGTGTGATCGAATGGTGCATCGCGGGCCCGACTCTGAAGGTTTGCTCGTTTCACAAGGCGTGGCGCTCGGTATGCGCCGCCTCGCGATCATCGATCTCGTCACTGGGGAACAACCAGCGTTCAACGAAGATAAGAGTGTCGCCGTCGTTCTGAACGGAGAGATTTATAATTATCGCGAGTTGCGTAAAGAGCTTGAAGAGCGCGGTTGTTCGTTCCAAACAATGTCTGACACCGAGGTCCTACCTCATCTCTACGCGGAGTATGGAGATGACATGGTGCACAAGCTCAACGGCATGTTTGCCTTTGCGCTGTGGGATTTCAGACGGCACCGGCTGCTGCTGGCGCGCGATCGGTTTGGCGAGAAACCGCTTTACTGGGGCGTTTTCAACAACACTCTCCTGTTCGCCTCCGAGCCAAAAGTTCTACTGTCTCATCCCAGCGTGAACAGCTCGCTGAATCTCGAAGCATTACGCCAGTATCTTTCCTTCGACTACGTTCCCGCGCCACTTTCTATCTACGAGGGTATATACAAACTTCCGGCAGCGCACATCCTGACGCTCGAACGCGGAGAGGTGTCGACCCGTTGTTATTGGAGTCTGAGTTACCAGACCAAACAGCCGGTTCCGTCCGAAGCGGAAGCCGCCGAAGAGTTGCAGAAACTGCTGGCGGACGCGGTGCGCATGCGTCTGGTTTCCGACGTGCCGCTTGGTGTTTTGCTTTCCGGCGGAATTGATTCCTCCACGATCGCGGCGCTCGCTGTCCGCGCTTCGTCGGAGCCGGTAAAGACGTTTTCAATTTCGTTTGCAGAGTCCTCTTTCGACGAGTCGCATTACGCGCGTGGCGTGGCCAAGTTTTTGGGAACCGACCACCACGAAGAACGCCTCAGCGCTAATCTTGCAGCCAATCTCGTCGGCGATATCGGTTCGTGGATGGACGAACCATTCAGCGACCCCTCCCTGGTTCCCACTTATTTACTCTCGCGGTTTACCAGGAAACATGTGACGGTGGCACTGGGTGGCGACGGCGGCGATGAATTGTTTGCGGGTTATCCCACCTATCTCGGGCAGAGATGGGCCAGGTTATACGCCCGGGTGCCGGCGCTGGTGCGCCGCGGTCTCGTGGAGCCGATGGTTGGTTTGTTGCCCGTTAAGACCAAGAACCTCTCTTTTGACTACAAGGCGACTCGATTCGTCGCCGGCGCAAAATACGATCCTGTGGCGCGTCATCACGTCTGGTTTGGTTCGTTTACACCAGAGCAGCAGCAGCATCTGCTAACGCCTCACGTGCTTCGATCCACTGACGACGATATCTACCGCCATGCGAGATCGATGTGGCAAGAGTGTGATTCGACCGATGATGTCGAGCGCATGCAAAGTGTGGATACGCGGCTTTATCTGGCAGAAGACATACTGACTAAAGTGGATCGCGCCAGCATGTCGGTATCGCTGGAGGTGCGCGCGCCATTTCTCGATCCGCGAGTAGCGGAGTTTGCCGCAGGCCTCCCCGCGAATTACAAACTGCGCGGTTCCAACACCAAATACATTTTGAAGCGCGCGATAAAGGATGTAGTTCCTCGGTTCGTCACCACTCGAGGGAAGAAAGGCTTTGGCGTTCCGGTGGCGGAATGGTTGAAAGAGAAACTTCGGCCGCTCGCGCGAGATCTGCTGTCTCCGGATCGAGTGCGAAGGGCAGGCGTCTTCAATCCCGAATACGTGACTCGTTTACAGGATGAGCATGAGCAAGGCTCGGCGAATCATCGCAAGTTGTTGTGGACGCTGTTGATGTTTGAGCTTTGGCACGAAAGCTTCATCGAGACACCGAAACGAATTGAGACTTCGGTGAGACAAGAGCGATGACGGTTCCGTAAGTGGCGGAGCTTGCCTCAAAACTCGAATCAGCGGGTCGTGTTCTTTCGTGTAATTACTGGGGCGCTTATAAAGTGGCCAAAAAACGATCCACGAAATACGCGAACACACGAAATAACACGAAGGAAATCTGCGTAATCTGTGGAATCTGCGGATGCCTCAACTGTCTCTGGAAGCAGTTCACGACACGCTCTTCGCATGGTGTCGAAAAAATAATTTCGCAGGGCACGATCCATTCGACGCCTTAAACAGCCGGCTGTTCCAGGCCACACCGCTTAGCCGCCTTCGCACACCACGGCTTCTTTTTACTCAACTAACAAAACGCTCGCCGCTTAATCTGCGCGCTCTAACGCGAGTACCTCCGCAGAAGAACGCCAAAGGCATCGCTCTGTTTGCACTTGCCGCATTGGCTGACCATCGCAGAAACACAACGGCAGACTCGGAATCAAATGCACGCGAACTTCTGACGGAGCTGCTTCGATTGAAGATAAACGGCTACGCCGGCGCGGCATGGGGATACAACTTTGACTGGCAAAGCCGAAACTTCTTTGCCCCGCGCGGGACGCCAACGGTCGTGCCCACAGCGTTCGCGGCGCGCGCTCTCATTGAGGCTGCTGATGTCTTACGCGATCCGCAGTATCTGGAAGTTGCGCGGAGCGTTTGCGATTTCATAATCAAAGACCTGAATCGGCCGGTGGATTCTGGCGATGAACTTTGCTTCAGTTACTCTCCCAGTGACGACACACAGATTTTCAACGCCAGCCTGTTTGCTGCTGAAACCCTGGCGGCTGTTGGCGTCCGGACAAACGAGACAAGCTTCTGTGACTTAGCTATCCGCGCTGCCCGGTTTGTTGTTCGCCATCAAAATGAAGACGGGTCATGGGTGTATGGCACAAGGGAACAGCAACAGTGGATCGACAACTTCCACACGGCTTATCTGCTCTCCTCGCTATTTCGGATTGGCAAGGCTTGTCAAAGAGACGACGCAGAAATCATGAAGGCCGTGGGTGATGGTTACGATTTCTGGAGTAAATCGTTCTTTCTTGCAGACGGATGGCCGAAATACTACCATGACCAACTTCATCCGGCGGATTCGCACGCGGCCGCAACGGCAATAGTCACCCTTACAGAATTACGAGAGTTGGATGACGGCGCGCTGTCGTTGGCAGAGAAAATTGCGGCCTGGGCCATAGATAATCTGAGAGACGCATCGGGGTATTTTTACTACCAGCGGCGACGCTTATTTACCGTTCGGACGCCGTTCATGCGTTGGACTCAGGCATGGATGGTCTATGCACTGGCCCGTTTGTTAGAAGAGAAACAGAAAGCCCAAGAGAATGCCGATAGCTGACGACGTAGTATTGGGAAAGGATGTTCGGATCTTTCAGCCGGACCTGGTTAATCTGTACGGTTGCAGCATCGGCGCTGAATCTAAGATAGGTGCCTTCGTAGAAATTCAGAAAAATGCATCGATAGGTGAGCGCTGCAAGATTTCGTCTCATACGTTTGTCTGTGAAGGTGTGACTATTGAAGATGAGGTCTTCGTTGGTCATGGCGTCATGTTCACGAACGACAGACATCCTCAAGCGGTTAACGAAGATGGCACACTTCAAACAGAAGCCGACTGGGTGGTGGTGCCTACCCATGTAAGGCGCCGGGCTGCTATCGGAAGCAACGCCACGATCATCGCCGGAGTAACAATTGGCGCTTCATCATTGGTTGGAGCCGGAGCAGTGGTCACCGTTGACGTGCCCGATTACGCGGTGGTAGCGGGAGTTCCTGCTCGCGTTATTGGCGATGTCCGCACCTTACAGAGTCGAAAGGTTTCCCAGTCACAACAAGCATGATTAAGGTCGCAGTAATCGGATACGGATATTGGGGGCCGAACCTGGTGCGCAATTTTATGGACGCGCCGGGTTCCACTGTGGCATCGGTTTGCGATCTACGTGCCGAGCGTCGAGATTTGCTGCACTCGCGCTACCCAACAATCAAACCGTTAGAGCACTGCGCCGATATTTTCGAAGACCCTTCGATTGATGCGGTCGTGATCGCCACGCCAGTATCGTCGCATTTTGATTTGGCAATGGCGGCGCTGAAGGCGGACAAACACGTTTTTGTGGAGAAGCCGCTGGCTGGAAACTCAGAACAAGTTAGTCAGTTAATCGCAGAGGCAAACCGGCGTCGCAAAGTGTTGATGGTGGATCACACGTTCGTCTATACAGGCGCCGTCAGAAAAATTCGCGAGCTGATAAACGATAATGCGCTGGGCGAGATCTACTACTACGATGCGGTACGAGTTAACCTCGGCTTGTTTCAACATGATGTGAACGTGATTTGGGACCTTGCCATTCACGATCTCTCGATCATGGATTACGTGCTGCCGACAAGGGCGACGGCAGTTTCGGCAACCGGCATCAGTCATATCCCAGGGCAGCCTGAAAACGTCGCGTACATCACGCTCTTTTTTGACAAGCCGCAAATTGCACACGTGCACGTGAACTGGCTAACGCCCGTGAAGGTGAGGCACACGTTGATTGGCGGCAGCGAGAAGATGATTCTCTACGACGATTTGGACCCCAGCGAGAAGGTAAAGATTTACGACAAAGGTGTGACCGTGTCACAAGGTCAGGAGGCGGTTTATGAAATGCTCGTGAGTTATCGGTCTGGCGACATGTGGGCGCCGCGACTGGACACTACCGAAGCTTTGTACAGCGAGGCACTGCATTTCATTGATTGCGTGGAGAACAATAAGCAACCCGAGACCGACGGTTGCGCGGGCCTGCGTTTAGTTAAAATTGTTGAGGCTGCGGAGAAGTCGTTACGTGCTCGCGGGGAATTAGTTGAGATTGGATGAGAAGAATGATTCCTGTAGTTGACTTAAGAAAACAGTACGAAAGTATTAAGGGTGAGATCGATGACGCAATCAGCGGCGTGATTGACAGCATGCAATTTGTTTTGGGTCCTGAGGTAGTGAAGTTTGAAGAACAGTTTGCAAATTACTGTCAGACGAGATTTGCGTTTGGTGTCAATTCAGGAACCAGCGCCCTGCACCTGGCAATGTTGGCGGCGGGAATTGGACCAGGGGATGAAGTGATCACCGTCAGCTATACATTTGTGGCGACTGCTGCCGCGGTCTGTTATGTCGGAGCGCGCCCTGTTTTTGTCGACATTGATCCCAACACCTGCAACATCGATGTCTCACGCATTGAGGCTGCCATCACACCAAAGACTAAGGCGATTATGCCGGTGCACCTGTATGGCAATTGCGCAGACATGGATCCGATTCTCGAGATCGCCCGCAAACACAATCTACTGGTCATTGAAGACGCGGCTCAGGCCCACGGCGCTGAATACAAAGGAAGGCGCGCGGGCAGTATGGGTGAAATGGCGTGTTTTAGTTTTTATCCGGGAAAGAACCTCGGCGCCTATGGTGAAGCCGGAGCCATCGTAACCAACAACGGACAATACGCAGAGACGATAAAGCAGCTCCGCGATCAGGGACAGAGTGAAAAATATTTTCACACGATGGTTGGTTACAACTATCGCATGGAGGGGTTACAAGGCGCGGTGCTGGGAGTCAAGTTAAGACATCTCGACGATTGGAACACCGCGCGCCGGAAACATGCAGCAGTCTATCGACAGGAGTTAGCTGAAACCGGCATTCGTTTGCTCAAAGAAGACCCAGATTACAACCCGGTCCATCACATCTTTCCCTTGTTCACTTCCCAACGTGATGAATTGCGTGAGCATTTGCACGCGAACGGCATTGGTACCGGATTACATTACCCGATTCCCGTTCATCTTCAACCCGGTTATCGTCATCTCGGATATCACGAAGGCGACTTGCCGGAAACGGAGCGAGCCTGCAAGGAAGTCTTATCGCTTCCAATGTTTCCGGAGCTTGAAGATGATACTGTCCGGCGAATTGCCGATTCCGTGCGGGCGTTCTGCAGGCAGTCGGTTGAAGCCGTCCATTCATAGCTTCCCAACTTCATGCGAATCTGGATTGATCTCGCGAACTCGCCTCACGTGCCGTTCTTTCGTTCGCTGGCGGACGAATTTCTCCAACGACATCACGAGCTGCTGATAACTGCCCGCGACTTTGCGGAAACTGTGGACCTGGCCCGGGACGCCGGATTCGTCGCGAAAGTTATCGGCGGACACGGTGGGGGAAAGCTCTCGGGCAAAGCGGGCAATCTTGTGCAACGAGGCCTGAGTCTCGCTCGTTGGGCCAGCGGACGCGGAATAGATCTGGCCGTCAGTCATAATTCGTATTCACAGATTCTTGCGGCGAGAGTGCTCTCATTGAAAACTGTTACGTTGATGGATTACGAACATCAGCCGGCCAACCATCTCGCTTTTCGTTTTGCGTCCCGGATTGTAGTCCCTGCTGCATTTCCCGAGTCTGCGCTCAATCGATACGGTGCTCAGTCAGCTAAGGTGTTTCGGTATCGCGGGATCAAGGAAGATGTTTATCTCGCTGACTTTAAACCCGATCCGAAGTTTGGATCTGAACTGAGCGATCTTGGTGTCGCCGAGTCCGAGGTGTTGATAACAGTTCGTCCACCGGCCAGCGAAGCTCTTTATCATCGTTTTGAAAACGATCTGTTTGACCAATTACTCGAGCGGCTGTTGGCCCGGGAAACTGTTAAGGTCATTCTGCTGCCACGCAACGATATGCAACGTCAAAACTATTTGGCGAGGCGCCACCCCCATTTGATTATTCCGGATCGGCCACTTCCCGGCGCGAACTTGATTGCCTACAGCGATTTAGTGGTGAGTGCGGGAGGGACAATGAATCGCGAGGCGGCTGCGCTGGGTGTGCCGGCAGCATCAATTTACTTCGGCGAGTGGGCGGCGTTGGATGAGGAACTCCGCAAAGAGGGCCGCCTGCAAAGGCTTTCGACCCAGTCTGATGTCGAGAGTTTACAAGTAGTTAAGAAGGCTGCAGGACACCCGCGTTCCGGTTTAGGCGTCCGTGAGGAAGTCGCTGGTTTAATACTCGGTTCGTAACATTTGTTATCCTTGACGCGGTTTAGCCAAATGAGAGTTGAGCAGATCCACACGCCAGTAATGGACCATCGAATTGTGCGCGCTGCGGCGCGGGCGCCTCGATGGGTTATGCCGCTGGTAAAGCTTATGTTGGTGATTGCAGACGGCGCGATTGCCGGCGGGTCATTCGCGCTGGCTTTTTACCTGCGTGAAGGTGGACCGATATTTCAACCGGGCAGCTTTACCTGGAGTCCAGACTTCGCGCCTTACGGCGCGTTGGTACCGTTTGTGATTCTCATTCGAGTCCTGGCTTTAAGTTATTACGACCTGTATCGACTGCGCGGCGAATTCTCATTCGTTGAAGATGGGATTCGCGTCTTTAAAGCAACGGCAATCGGAACGCTCCTCATTGTTGCGGCCGCTTTTCTCTACCGCGGCGGCTTTGATTACCGGGCTTTTTCTTACGCGCGCATGATGTTTGTCTTTGACTTCCTCATCGTCTTGTTCAGCTTCCAAATCATTCGCATGTTGATACGTGGCGCGCAGACATTTTTTCGCGTGCGTGGAATTAACCTGATTCCGACGTTGGTGGTTGGCCGGGGACCAGAAGCCGCATTCTGTATCAAGGAAATGCGTGAACGTCCTTCGCTCGGTTATCGAGTTGTGGGTGCAGTAGATAGCCAGAACCAAGTCGGCGTTATTCACGAAACTTACGAAGGCGTGCCGGTGGTTGGCGACCTCACCGGCTTGCCTGAAGCCATTCGTTTGTCAGGCGCCAACGAAGTCATCATCGCCGATTCACATGTGCCTGGCGACGCCTTGTTTGACGTCATGATGCAATGCGGACGGAGACGCGGGATTGAGTTTCGCATCGTGCCGGGACTGTTCAATTGCTTGCCTAGTAAAACTGAGGTGGACCAAATCGGCGCGCTGCCGATGATCAAGCTTTTCCGAGAGCCACTCTCGGATTTTGCGCGTGGCGTGAAACGTGTTTCAGACCTTGTGATTGTCAGCCTTGCAATTATTTTGCTACTGCCGCTCTGGCTCTTGATAGCGCTGGTGATCAAAATCGATTCTCGTGGGCCCATTTTTTACCGTCAGGAGCGCGTTGGAATGGATGGCCGGATTTTCCTGGTTTACAAATTCCGCACGATGCGAACTGACTCGGATAGCGAAATTCATCGGGAGTATCAGAAGAAATTTATTGCGGGCAAGGCCGACGCGAACGTTGGTGACGACACGAAACCGGCGTACAAGTTGCGCGACGATCCCCGAATCACCCGCGCCGGCCGAGTCCTAAGACGGTTCAGCCTGGATGAAGCGCCCCAACTGTTTAATGTGTTGCGCGGCGATATGAGCGTGGTGGGACCGCGGCCCCCGATCCCTTACGAAGTAGAAGCTTACGAATTGTGGCACCGTAAACGGCTTGATATGAAACCGGGGGTGACAGGTTTGTGGCAAGTGTCCGGGCGCAACCGGCTTTCATTCGAAGAGATGGTCAAACTCGATCTGTTCTACATTGAAAACTGGTCACTACTGTTTGATATGAAGATCATCCTGCGGACGGTACTGGTGTTGGTTCGTGGCGAAGGTTACTGAAAGAAGCCGATGCAAGTATTTTTGCTTCGGCGGGGATCTGGCTCACAGGCTGCCAGTCTTGGTGATGTCTCTGGATCGCAATTACTATTATGGCGCGAGACCACCGAAACATGAGTGAAGAACAAACGCAAAACTTCGGGACCGACAACCAAATACTTCGGCAGGTATTAGCGAAGCTCGAGGTAATGGATACTCGTCTTCAGTTTGTCGAAACTAACGTTTCGAAACGTGGTTACGATACTAAGCCAATCTGGGAACGAGCTCTCTCAGAAATAGGGGAAGTTAAAAACGAGCTCAGTGGGTTCAAACAGGAATTCAGTGGGTTCAAACAGGAATTCAGTGGGTTCAAACAGGAATTCAGCGGTTTCAAACAGGAATTCAGCGGTTTCAAACAGGAATTCAGCGGTTTCAAACAGGAATTCAGTAGGTTCAAACAGGAATTCAGTGGGTTCAAATAGGAATTCAGCGGTTTCAAACAGGAATTCAGCGGGTTCAAACAGGAATTTAATGGGTTCAAACAGGAATTTAATGGGTTCAAACAGGAACTGGTCGATATCAAGCACGAGCTTGGGGCTCTCAAGCACCAAATGGGTCATGTCAACCACGAACTCAGCGATATCAAACGCGAGCTGGCACTCATCAATAGAAAGATCGATGTGTTCAATAATGACATGCTGAAGTTGCGGGCCGACCAGTTAGAGACCGAAGAGCGACTACGACATCTTGAAGGCTAGAGTGCTTTTCACTCCAGTCCAGCCAGCGCTATTTCCAACAACAGTATCTTCTTTATCCCACGATACAGCGGTTCGATTTCGCAGTTTTCCGTGAGGGCGTGTGCGTCGGCGCACGGGCCGGCGCCCGTTGATATCGACGATATCCCGGCAAGCAGGGCCACACTGGAATTATTTGAGCCGGTGTTTGTAATCGGCGGATCGAAACCAAGCGCTCGATGTACTGCCTCCGCGGTCTTTACCAGTTGTGAATCTCGATGGCCCGGTATCACCGCAGCCGGCGATCTCGAGATCAGCTCCGTCTTCAGTTTCATCCCGGCCCGCTTTGCTTCTTCCTCAAGAATCGCAGCAATCTGTTTTTCCAGGCTTGCGATGACTTCATTTCGTGTGGAACGCAGGTCCACTGTGAACCACGCGTCGGAGGCCTTTGCGTTTACCACCTCCGAACCGCCCAGCATTCCGATGTTGAGGTTGGAAGGCGGCGAGGTTGGCACTTTCAGTTCATAAATGCGGGAGATCGATCGCGCAAGAGGCAAACTCGCAGAATACGGCGGCGTGCGCGATCGAGTGTGGCCGCCGGGACCGATGAAGTGATGCCGGTACCAATTGATGCCGATCCCGGCGTATGTGAAACCCTCGAATCCGCCATCGAGCGCAATATAATGATCGACCTTGCCTTTGTTCTCCTGGACGAAATGCTTCACACCTCTGAAATTCGTTTCCTCCTCCACCGTGAAAACAAAAATCAGATCGCCCTTGGTCTTGATGTTCGCCGCATCAAGCGCGCGCATCGTCACCAGAAGCGCTTCAATGTTTCGCGTATCATCACCGACTCCCGGAGCGTGGACCCTTCCATCGCGCACGGTTGCTTTGATCTTTAAGCCCGGTTGAAACACGGTATCGAGGTGCGCATCGAAAACCACTGCCGGACCGCCCCCGGTTCCTTTGCGAACGGCAATCAAATTTCCCACACCGTCATAACGAACCCTATCCAGCTTATACTTGCGCAGCAGACCTTCTATGTATTTCGCGCGTTGCTGTTCGTGGCCGGAAGGAGCATGCACTTCTGTTATCTGTATCCATTCCGTCAGGATGTCTTGTTTATGCCGATCGATGTAATCAAACGCAACTTTGACCTTCGGCGTACTTTGAATTTGCCGCACTTGTTCCAGATGGTTGGAAGTTGTTTGCGTGCGTACGGAAACGGCGGCCAACAGAATCAGCACCAAAGCCCTCATGAGCTGCATACGATTTGATTTCCTTTAAACCAGTCTTGTAGGGTTCGACGTTTCAGAGTTTACTGCAGTCGAGCGTTTCAGGAACGTCCGACTTCAGACAACGTTTAAGCAAACTAATGGTAACCGACGAACAGAAGCTTACGCCCGCGAAGTTGCTGGATCTGGCAATCCTCGGATGCCTCTTTGCGTTTGCGTTTGCCGCCCCACATTCCATTGCAGGCGCGCAAACTGCCTGGCTGGCAGGCATGGCTCTGTGGGCCATCCGGTTTATTTTCCGTCCCCGGCCCAGGTTGCAACGCACGCCGGTCGACTATCTCCTGCTCGGGTTCTTTATTCTTACCGGACTGTCTGCCTTTCTGTCGTATGAACCGATGGTGTCGATTGGGAAGCTTCGGGCTGCCAGTCTCTTCACAATTATTTATCTCGTCTCTCAGAACATCGCATCGTTAAAAGTCGTCCGGCTGTTGGTCCTAACGTTGATCATCTCCTGCTTTGGCAATGTCGTGTTCACGCTGGGAGAACGAGCGATTGGTCGAGGCGTAAAGGTGCACGGTATCTCTGAGACTAGCGCGCTTTACGCGGGAGGAGTGCGTGACGGCGACACTTTGTTGACTGTCGACGGAACGAATTTAAGACATCCGGCACAGTTAGTGGACGCGCTTTCGGACCCTTCAGGGCAAACATCCGAAGTTCGGATCTATCGTTTTGAGTGGCAACCTGTCTTTAAAGTTCCGCATGGTCAATTGAAGCCGGGAAACAATCCTTCTGAACAACTCGGAATCAACAACTGGTCACGTGGCCGTGATTGGCGTGCTTCCGGTTTCTATGGACACTACGTCACTTACGCGGAAGTTTTGCAGCTGGTCTTCGCGTTGACGCTGGGATTGTTTATTTGTTTACCCAACAGACGAAGCTGCTTGGGCCTGGCGCTCGTGATTGGCCTGGCCGGCTTTTTAGCTGCGCTCTTGCTGACCGTCACGCGGGCCGTGTGGCTGGGCTGTTTGATCTCGAGCGCGTTAATCCTCGTATTGACCCTTAAGCGCCGGACTATGATCGTCATCGCCGCGTTGGCTATACCATTGATTCTTGCGGGGCTGTTCGTACTTCAACAGAAAAGAAATGTCGGTTTCATCGATCGCAAAGACGACTCGACAACGTGGCGCGGAATTGTTTGGGCCGAGGGAGCAAACTTGCTGGTCAGTAGTCCGCGTCATCTACTGATCGGAGTAGGAATGGATTCAATTAAGAAGCGTGCAAAGCAGTGGGGCTTGTTTGACCACGGTCGAATTCCCATGGGCCATATGCATTCCAACTTCTTGCAGATCGCTCTTGAGCGAGGGGTACCCGCGTTGCTCCTGTGGCTCGCTTTTCTTTTTGTCTACGCTCGCACACTCTGGCGGCGAATTCGGGAGGGTAAAAAAGTGCCGTGGATGGAACGCGGCATATCGCTGGGCGCGCTGGGTGGTTTACTTGGATTCTTTGTGTCTGGGATTGTCCATTACAACTGGGGCGATTCGGAAGTGGTGATGGTCCTTTACTTCATTATGGGACTGACACTCGCGCTTAACCGAGAGCTGTCTTCTGCGGCTCCACGCTAGCCGCGATAATCTCAACGAAAAAGAAGAAGGGCGAAGTCTCAGCAACTTCGCCCTTTTTCTTTTGAGGAACAGATTGGCAGAATTCAGTCTGCCAACATGATGCCGTCACCCAGCAGGATCCCGTCGGCGAGCATGATGCCGTCCGCCAGCATGATGCCGTCGGCCAACATGATGCCGTCCGCCAACATGATGCCATCCGACAACATGATGCCGTCGGCGAGCATGATCCCGTCAGCTAACATGATGCCGTCCGCCAGCATGATGCCATCGGCCAGCATGATGCCGTCTTTGTGAAGCTTGCCATCGGCGAGCATGATGCCGTCAGCCAACATGATGCCATCCGCCAACATGATGCCGTCGGCTAGCATGATGCCGTCGGCTAGCATGATCCCGTCGGCTAACATGATGCCGTCCGCGAGCATAATGCCATCGGCCAGCATGATGCCGTCCGCTAACATGATGCCGTCGCTCAGCACTGCGCGACCGTTACGCATTACCGAATCACCAAGCATGATTCCGTCGGCGAGCATGATGCCATCGGCCAGCATGATTCCGTCGGCGAGCATGATGCCGTCGGCCAGCATGATCCCGTCGCCGAAAATCATTCCGTCGGCGAGCATGATTCCGTCGGCGAGCATGATGCCGTCGGCCAACATGATGCCGTTCGTCAGCACCGGTCGGTCGGCGAAAATCAAACCGTTTGAGTAGAGCACGCGGTTGCTGATGCTGATTGACTCTCCACCAATTTGTGTCGGGGCCAGTGAGCTGATTTTGGCGCTGCCGCGGAGAACGTGGTCACCGGCAACCAGTTTGTCGGCATTGGGAACTACGGCATTCGCGAACTGAGCCGCGGCTGCTGAGTTCACCAAACCTGCGCCTTGTGAGAACACTGAAGAGTGCTTACTGCCGAATCCCGGAAGTTCCTGGGCGGATTTGAGGAGGATGGCTTTGATTAGGAGTGGGGTGAGTGACTTATTCGCGTCAAGCATCAGGGCAACGGTTCCGGATACGACTGGAGCCGCAAACGAGGTCCCTGAGTAGTTGAAATACATGTTAGGTGAGCCAGTCGACTGCACGACGCGATCAGGATACGTGGTCGCGAGATGTGGGTTTGGTTGCTGTGACATCGGCGCGACTACGCGGCGGCCTGGGGCAACGAGGTCCGGCTTCGCAAGGTGATCGAAGCGCGTCGGACCACGCGAGGAGAAAGAAGCTACTGTGTCGTCTGAGCGCTGAGCGGTGGAGTGAGTGTCGGTGGCGCCGACGGTAATCACGTAAGGGCTGTTCGCCGGGCTGGTGATGGTGCCGTACGCGAGTTGGTAAATCGGAGAACCGTCTGCATTCGTTCCGACGATTTCTTCAGTGCGACCCATGTTGCCGGCACTGCAAACAACTGTAATGCCCGCACGGACCGTGATCTCAACTGCTTTGCCAAGAGGATCCGTGTGGAAGGATTCGCGGACTGGCGAACCGAGGCTCATGTTCACGACGCCGATGTTGTAACGGCCGCGATTCTGGATTACCCAGTTCAAAGCGGCCAGCACGTTGCTCGTGCGGCCCACACCGTTTTCATCCAACACTCGAACGTCAACCAGGTTAGCTTCGGGAGCAACGCCTGCGTAGCTTCCGGATGACGCTGCGCCATTGCCGGCTGCGACGCCGGCAACGCCGGTTCCGTGACCGTCAGCATCACCCTTGCGGCTGCTGCCGGTGAAGTCCACTGATGTGAGTACACGCGAATTGTTGGTGCGCGCGAAGTCCGGGTGGTTGGCACTGATGCCGCTGTCGAGCACTGCGATGGTGACGCCTTTGCCAGTTGCTTTGGTCGCTCCGGTTCCGTTCACTACCTGAGCGGAGCCGATGGCTTCCGTGGTCACGTTCATTTCAGCCTTCACCGGTCGATCCGGGGAAACATAAACAACGTCTGAGCGAGCGGCGATGGCCTTGATCTCACTGAGGGGAACGTCGGCAACGATAGTGTTCAGAGCTGCGAAAGAAGAGCGCTTGGCTCCGCGAGCGTTAGTGACGGCAGTGTCGTGTGCTGCGGTTGGCGCGCCTTTGGTCTGAATCAGCACGCGAGCGACGGCGTTGGAACCCTTACCGGCGTCAAATTCAGGGGCAGTCTTCTTTTCAACGTGGCGTGGGTTCTTGCTTCGGTTTGAGGCCGCGTAAGAAGTGGTCGCCATCGGGGCAAGAGAAACTGCCATTAGGCTGACGAGGCTGATTAAGGCTGAGATTCTTCGCAACATTTCCGTTTCCGTCCTTTCAAATCCAACTGCCGGGTGGCCATAGCTATTTCAACAGTTGTGCCATGAAGGGAAGGAAAGGAGCAGTGCCTCTATCTCTCGTATTTACATAGTTTAGAGAGGTTGCATTTCTACTGGAATCACTTCGGATCAAATCCTGGAAATTGGATACTCAGTTACCAGAAAAAGGCGCATGAGGGGTACCGGAACCTAAATTTGAAGAAAAACCCCGATATTTCACGAAATCTTGCGCTGCTTCGGCCGCGACCGGAGGTGGCAACCAGATATACAGTGATTACCGCGTATACACCTTCCCACCTTCCCAGCTATGCTGCAAAAGTGAGACTTAATGCCAAGGTCGTGAGGTGATGCGAAAGTAAGAAAGCCCCGCTCGAAAGAAACGAACGGGGCTTTAACAGTAGCCGTGCCTTACCTTACCGCGTGCGCTAGCGAGTACGACAACCCGATTGCTTCCCCTTCTCGCGAGGAACTCAGATAACGCTAGCCCGTCTGAGTGTCATCAGTTGCTGCTGCTTAACAGGCGAGATTGTGCAGCCCAAGCTCAAGCAAAAGTAATCGGGGCTGACTTCTGCATCAGCCCCCGAGACTTTTGCATCAACCCTAATCTCGTATTTTGATGGCAGCTATGATCAGGCCGATGGCGCAAATCATTGCGAGCAATGACGAATAGTCCCAAGCGTTCCACTCCCCGCCACAAGGGGTCGCAAGACAAGGTTCTGTCGGAAGGCTTTTGCTTACGTAGTAGCTGGCGAGCGATCCGATGCAGAAGATAAGAGCGGCGAGCAGTAGTTTGATTTGCGCATGTCGCATAGATTAGGCCGCTCTTCCCAAAAGGTCGGCTCAATTCCTAGCTCATAAATCGACTGAATCAAGCAACAGAGATTGTGGTCCAAGACTTTGCACAAGGCCTCATTGATCTGTGCTGTGCGGGTCTTGCTTCGCAGACGAATCGCCAAACTTTGACTTGATCATGTGGAAGGTTGTTTCAACGTTGGAGCGTTTGTGATAGCACTCCATGAAACGTTTTCGATTGAACGAGTAGAAGTGAAACATGCGCTGCCAGTCCAGCCGGACGAGTATGCTTGAGCCTGACTTCTCCCATTGCAAGAGCGTTTGTTGTGCCGCTTGCTGTTCATATCCAGTGTGTGATGCTTGCCAAAGAGTTAGTGAAAGTCAATTACAAAACTCTGACAAAGATAGGGCTTGCACACCTGCCGAGGGCGGCGCGATACTTAGCGCACAAGGAAGGGGAAGTTTCACCATGTATCAACTAGCTAATTGCTCATGCTGTCAGCAACAGTACACCGTTGACGCGCTGCAAATTGCCAGAGGCATTTCCCGTTGGGCCTGTCCCTTTTGTGATGCTGTGACCGAGTTCGCGCAGCGTCAAGTCCAGAGTCCAAATACGTCGCAGCAAGACAAGCAATTTTGGTCAACGCTTGGAGCAGGGGCGCTTTTCTTCGGACTGATAGTAGCGATTGATCGTATCGCTGCGGCATGAAACTATCGTTTCTGCCCGGCGATCTACATCTGACCAAAGAGACAGACGGCACATACCTTGTCGCCATGCAGGGGCAAGAGTTATTGCGTACCAAAATCGAGAAAAAGGCGTTAGCGAAATTCAATGCGGTACGCAATGAGTTGGAATCCCAATTTCCCGCTCGCGAGCTCACACCGGAAGAAAAGCGTTCGGCCCTTGAAAATCTACTACTAGACTACAAGTCTGCACAGGTCCGCGCCTCCACTAAACCACCAAAAAAAGAAAAAATTACTGGAACCCGAACCTTCGGTTAATATTCGCGGTATGTCGGAGCCGCTTCACACCGATCCCCACTACTTCGATTTTGATTTAGATCGGGGAATCCGTGAGCAAGTAGTCGAGAAGTTGGAAGCGAGCGAATTTTTGCCACTTGCAAAGAACATCGGTCCGCCGCACAGTGGAATTTACGCCCTCTACCATAAAGGTGAGTTGGTTTACATCGGTAAGGCTTCAAAAGGAACGACTAAGAGCGGTCGGACACTCCGCGCCCGCCTCAATGAGCATGTGAGCAAACTCGGAAAGCGCCAAAATCTCGAATTGGCAGACCTACAATGTCGCTATTTGACGTTTGAGAGTGAATGGTGGGTTTTTGCGGCTGAGTTTGCTTTGATGGTTCACTATAAGCCGAGTTGGAATGCGAGCGGAATTGGGGCCAAGACTCCAGGTAAGGGGCGACCCGGAACCGAGAGAGTTAGTCGATTCGACAAACTCTTTCCGCCAAAACAGGATTAACCCCCACGTTCGCAACTCGTGCTCTTCCGGCAGATGATCCAAAAGCAATGGCGCTTCCTTGCATGATGAGCCTCTTTCCACTTGTTTGACACCATCGGACCGGTACGCACCTTCACGATAAGATCGCAAACTGTGAATCCCTCCTGTTCCGCCATCCGGATGAAGTCAACGTGGGGCCATTTGGATTTATGGTTGTTTACCATATCCGTGATTTTTGCGAGCAACAGACCATGTGGCTTCAATACCCTGTTAGCTTGCTGTAAAAATGGCGGATACAGGTAACTTAAGCTCCAGTCATGTTGCTTGCCGCATTCGATTGTGGCCCCAAAGTCCACGTCGAATCGTTTTCTACTCTTATCTCTGCCTTGGGGACCTACATGTGGAGGGTCGTATACGACAACTCCAAATTCTCCGGAGGGGACTCCCTTCATAGTTCTATTGTCCCCGACTATCATTGGCTTGTATTGGGGATCAATATCCATTGATACAACCCGTCGCTTTGAACCCTTCCAGAATCGACCAGCATTGTATGTGGCGTCCAGGATAGGCTCTGGTGGTACTTCCGCGTAAAACTTAAACATGGCCTCAAGCAACTCAGCGTCGTTCCCCTCCCACACGCTGCTGAGTGGTTCGTAAGTCGAATCGCCGATTCGATGTACGGGGGATGTGGCCTCAGTATTTGGCGTTATGTTGCTGGACATTCTCTCACCGGTCTCGATTTGCGTGGTATCCATTTCGAATAGCGTTTGTACCATCACCGGCTTTCGTAGTCCACTGGCCATCGGTTTCTTGTTGGAGCGAGCTTGAATCTGATAGTGATATTTTCCGATAGGCATGTTGAATTCGATTTTAGTGGCAAGTCAATCCGAGACAGAGAAAGGCCGTTTACACCTTTAGCAAGAATTTTGGCTTGGCTAAACTCGATGAGAGTACTGCTAATAAATCGTTAATCAGAGAGCCCGCGTGCACTAACCGGTGGCGCTGAGCTGGTAGCGCTCGAGTTTGAGGTAGAGACCGCGTCGGGTGAGACCGAGTTCGCGGGCAGCGCGTGAGATATTCCCGCCATGTTTGCGGAGTGCGTCTGCGATCATGCGACGCTCAACTTCTGCGAGCGCATCGGCAAGCGTAACGTTCTGCAGTGTCGCAGACGGCATTGAAGCGAGTGTTGAGGCGGGTGAACTTGGTGTTGCCGGTGACGAGGTCTTCTTTAGTTCAGCTGAGAGGTGTTCGGGGTTTAGGACAGTACCGTCTTCAGCACGCGCGACGACTCGCTGAATTTCGTTGCAGAGTTGGCGCACGTTGCCGGGCCAATCGCTGACCATCAAAAGATCGACAGCCTGGGGCGTGATCTGGATATCGTTGCGACCAAACTTCGCCGAGTAGTGATTGATGTAGTAGTTAACGATTGTGGGTATTTCAGAGCGCCGCTCGCGCAGCGGTGGCACGCGCAAACGGATCACATTCAAACGGTAGTAGAGGTCTTCTCTAAACTTGCCCTGGGCCACCATCTCTTCGAGATCTGTATTCGTGGCTGCAATGATCCTTACGTCAACCTTCAGTGGCCGTTGCTCGCCCAGCGGTTGAATCTCACCTTCCTGCAGAAAACGCAGCAGCTTTGGTTGGAGATCGAGCGGTAAGTCGCCGATCTCGTCGAGGAACAGCGTACCTCCGGCAGCCGTCCGAATGACGCCGGCGGAATCAGTGACGGCGCCGGTAAATGCGCCGCGTCGATATCCAAACAGGTAACCCTCAGAAAGCTCCTTCGGCACCGCTGTGCAATTGAACGGCACGAAGACTTTAGTGCGGCGCGAAGACAGAGCGTGAATGGCGCGTGCAACGAGTTCTTTGCCAGTCCCCGACTCACCGGTAACAAGAACGGTTACGTCTGATGATCTGATCTTGTGTACTTCTTCCACCAGCTTCGTCATCGCCGGACTCGAATGGATGAAGCCGGGCATCAAGCTGGCCCCAGTTAGTTCCGCTGTCTGTTGCGTGCGAACTCCCTTTTGTTGACCACTACGAAGTGCACATACGTCCATCCCTAACTCGGCGATACGGAGGAAAGGATCGAGCGATAATCCACCCGGTAACTTCGCGCGGTTGCGCGGTGAAATGTAAAGCGTCGCGGTGGGCGCGTGTGCGGCGCGCAGCTGCAGGATTGCCGCATCGTTCTTCCTGGCGAACGCTTGTGCTTCCTCCTCGCGTAACTCCTCAAGCTGTCCAGCAATCTTCGTGCTTTCAGCAGGGGTGCACCCGTGTGAAATCACGATCTTCTGGTGGCCATGCTCGTCGAGCTCTGTGATCACCACGCGCTTGGCGCTTGTTTCCTGGCGCAGTATCGCTGCGAGTTCTCGCAGTAGAAGTTCTCGAGAAGTAACTGCTTCAGCGAGGCGCAGGGTCAGCAACTGAGTTAACGCTGACTGTTCTTCATTTCGCTCAGGTGCGCTGCGATCGAGGTTCGTGAGAATTGCTTCAGCGCGTTGTTGATCGAGCTTAGCGCCAAGTTCCCGGAAGGCATTGACGGCGCGAGTCAAATGCTCGATCGCGCGGCTCGGTTGGGTCGATGCGTACGCACGTCCAAGTTCGCAGTGAGAGCGAGCGGCGCGATAGCGATCGCCCAGCATGTCAAAAATCGAAACGCTGCTGCCGAAGTGTTGGGCCGCGGCCGATGCGTCAGACTGCAGAAATGCCTGCATTCCGAGTAGTCGCTGATATTCACCGGTGAAATTCAAGTCGCTGGCCGAGTCAGTGGTTTCCTCGCTTAGCTTTGCCAGCAGGTTGTCGCATTCTTCGGGCTCGCCGTTCCGCATGTACGCTTCAGCGAGAATTAGACTGGAATCGCAAACAGCCGGGCGATCTCCGATACCTTCGGCGAGCGACAAAGCCTCGCGGGCGTGTCCAATTGCCCGTGCATGATCTTCCATCGCGACATAACAGCGGGCCAGGGTGCGATGGGCCTGACATGCGTACCACTTGTTTCCGTCTTCAGTCGCCAACTTCACCGCGCGCGTCAGATAGTCCTTGGCCTGATCGAGTTCGCCGCGCAGCATCAGCAGCTCACCGAGCGAATCAAGGATCATTGGCACTTTTTCAGCGCGTTCATCGGCCTCTGACGCGAGCGCTAACGCGCGCTCCAGTGCCTGCTGCGCTTTGCCCCACTGTCCAATTAACGTCAGGTTGATCCCGAGATTGTTGTAACCATTCGCCGCGCTGGCTTTGTGATCAGTGCGTTCGTAGTAACCGATTGCTTTTTCGAGATAGCGGATGCCTTCCTGGGGCCGTTTGAGGAACCAACAGACGCCGGCCATGTTGGCGTAGATCTTTCCGAGTGTGTAGCTGGCTGGATTATCACCGATAAGTTTCAGGGCCTGCTGCAGATTTTCCAGCGCGCCGTCGTAGTCGCCTTCCTGCGCCTGGGCCACGCCAATCCCGAAGTAAGCGTCGGCAAGTCCGCGCCATTCTCCCGATTGCCGGAAGTGTTCCAGCGCACGCTGTGCGTAGTCTCGTGCAATTGGATACTCGCTGATGCTGCGATAGACGCGTGCGAGGGCGGCGTACACGGGGCCGGGACCTAGTTCTTCGTCATCTTCTCGCAGCGCTCCCTTAAGAATCGAGATCGCTTTCGGGTGATCGCCGTTGTAGTTGTAAGCGAGTCCTATCTGAACCTTCAGCGATTGAATGGCTTCAGGATCCAGCTTTAGTCTGGACTCAGGACTTTCGTACATGGCGACGGCCGCCAACGAATCACGAAACTGCCCCTGCATTTCGAGGGCTGCTGATAGCGCACAGCGCGCGAGTGCAAGAACTGAAGGATTTTTGTTTGCGGTGCTGATTAGTGAGGCGATTCGCGTTTTGGCCTCTGCGGACAGACCTTGATCGAGCAGCGAGCGAATTTCGTCTAATTCCTGTAACTGTTGTGCAGCAGAAGGCTGGCCCTGGCCAGAACGCAATCGCACGCGTGCGACGGCAAGATCGACCACACCTTTTCCCTCTTGGGACTGGTCTGAAACCGGTCCTTCACCGGAGCCTGGAGCTTTAGTCATTCAACCTCTTAAAGACAGCCAATTCACGGTGTATTTCACACACTTCGGTTTGTGTGCTAAGCGGAAGGCAGGGTGAAGCGGCAATCTCCCACGAGCCGCTAAATCAATCTGGGCATCAAAACGTAGAGAATTTAACACATCCTGGCACGCGCGACCACGATTTCTAGTCACTTTGCGCGCGAAAACACGAGTATCGCATCGCTCACCGGCCGCTCACCTGTCTGGTCCGAAGGCTTGTTCACAACTTTTTGTTTCACCACCATCGTGGTCGAGCCACCGCCGTCGAGATTGATCGCATCAACAGCATTCAACTCCAATAAAAGAGTGGCTAACGAATAGAGTGACATACCGACACTGATCTTTGGTTGACGGCCATCTACAGTCACCATCAGCAGTTTGCCATCTGCTGTTTTGCCTATTGCAGTACGTGGATGAGGATCAGTGGCAAAGTTTTCGGCCATTTTTTCTTGCAGGTGAGTAACGGAAACCCTGCCTGATTTGATTAACCGAGGGCCAGCCCCCAGGACACTATGGGTGCCCTGCCATTGGTCAGTCTCGTTCGATTCAATAGAAATAATCTTCCAACTGAATCGTAACTTCGAACCTCGCCTTACGTTTCGTTTAATCCAATCGCGTGCTTTTCCGACCGCGGAGATCACAAAACCATCGGAGGGTATCTGATTGCTTCCCATTAGGTCTTTTACGGCGATGACCGTGTCGCGTCTGACAACAACTTCCACGCCATCGGGATTTGTCAGAGTGGTGCGATGAAACTCGGGCGTAAACACGATCATTTCATCGGCAGCCACTGGGCGGTTAAGGCCGTTGACGCTGTGCCGCGCGCGTCCCACGGCTATGTCCCCCTGATATTTCAAATGGCCAAAGATCACATCGGTCAATGCAAATTCGTCGATAAAACCGACGTCGGCACGATCGTTATACGATTCACTGATCAACTTGCCGTCAATCACAAGAAGCCCGGATGATTCGCCACGATATGTTCCGGTTAAGCGAAAGAATCCTCCATTGATTGCGGCCTCCGCTCGGTGCCGCGTTGCCAATGAACTAACAGTCTCCACGCCCAGCCCCTGATCGAGTGCTCGAACTAACTTTATTCGCGTTCGCTTCAGATCTACACGAAGCACATTGATGCGTAGTGGCTCTTCCGTAGAATCACTTGCGACCTGACCATGTTCAATTCCCGGCGCAATTTCTTCGAAGCTTAAAGACGATGTCTGTCGACGTCCGGGGTTTTGCCCGAAAGTCAGTCCAGCGGAAGACGAACTGACAGCGAATACGGCCGCCAGAAGCCACACGGATATCGCATGACGGGGATTTAGAAACGCTTGTTTGTTGGGGTTCATGTGGAAGTAATGGGCATTTTCCGCGAGGTGCCGCGTTGCCGCATGGCTAACATTTTCAATAAATTAGAAGCAAATTCCGGTAGCGCTGCTTCCTTGACACTCTTTTGGAGTGGCCGCTATCATCTCCGTTTCCGTCGCCGGCAGTAATTGTCGCCTAGTGCTCTATGTTTGAGTCCTTATCGGATAAGTTAAAAAGGACGCTGAAGAATCTGCGCGGCGAAGGCGTGCTGACGAAGGAGCATGTCGATGCGGCCCTTCGGGAAATTCGTCTGGCACTGCTCGAAGCGGACGTCAATTTTAAAGTCGCTAAAGACTTTATCGCCTCTGTCAAGGAGAAGGCTGAAGGCCAGCAGGTTTGGCAAGAGCTCAAGCCCTCCGAGCAGGTTGTCAAAATAGTTTTCGATGAGTTGGTTGATCTGCTGGGTGGACAATCTTCTCAACTGGTTTTTACCAGGCAGGTTCCGAACGTGGTGATGATTGTCGGGCTGCAAGGCTCCGGCAAAACCACCTCAACCGGAAAAATCGCGCGCTGGCTTGCTGCGAACCAGCAACGCAAACCGCTGTTGCTCTCGGTTGACGTTTATCGTCCAGCGGCGCGTGAACAGCTCAAGGTCATTGCAAAGGCGACTGGCCAACAGATCTTTGAACAGACAGATACGAACGATCCATTGACCCTCGTGCGTAGTGCGGTGAAACATGCGCAACAAACGGGCTTCGATACGTTGTTGATAGATACTGCAGGTCGTTTGCACATCGACGACGAGTTGATGGATGAACTGGTTCGAATCAAAACGGAGACTCGTCCCGTGGAAATCCTGTTCGTCGCAGACGCGATGACCGGACAGGACGCCGTTCGTTCAGCGGAAGAATTTCATCGCAGAGTTGGCATCACTGGTGTGGTGCTGACCAAGATGGATGGCGATGCACGAGGCGGCGCAGCGCTATCGATCAAGCAGGTAATCGGTCAACCGGTTAAGTTTGTCGGCGTCGGCGAAAAGTACGACGCACTCGAACCGTTCTATCCAGACCGGGTGGCGCAGCGGATCCTGGGCATGGGCGACGTTTTATCGCTCATTGAAGAAGTCCAATCGAAGGTCGATCAGTCTGAAGCTGAGGAACAGTTAAAGAAGCTTCAGCAAAATCAGTTCAGTCTCGACGACTTTCGTTCGCAGCTTCGTCAAGTTAAGAAGCTTGGCTCTTTCTCAAAGATCATGAAGATGCTGCCCGATCAGCTGCTGGGAGGCATCGGCATGCCGCAGCTTGATGACGAGCAAACGAAGGAGATGGAGAAGGAACTCAAGCGTACGGAGTCGATCATCGACTCGATGACGCTTGAGGAACGCCACGACCACAAAATCCTCAACGCGAACCGTCGACGACGGATCGCACGAGGTTCGGGAACGTCGGTGGCGGAAGTTAACAAGCTTATCAAGCAGTACACCGAGATGCGCCAGATGATGCGGCAGTTATCGGGATCGGGAATGTTCGGGGGTAGCGGTTTGAAGGGCAAGATGATGAGGCGCCTGACCGGCATGCCTGATATGGGCGGCTTTGGCGAAAACGGGGATGATCTCACGTCCTTGCCGTCGTTACCCGGTGTTGGCGGTGGGCCATCACGAAAGAAGAATAAGAAGAAAGTAAAACGTAAAAAGAAACGACGATAAGACACTCAAGCGTTACAGTGAGAAGTGGTTAATACAGCGGAGGTGAAGATTTGTTAGCGATTAAATTGATGCGCACAGGCGCGAAGAAGCAACCTTCATATCGAGTGGTAGTGAAGGAAAAGAAATCGAAACGCGACGGTGCGTACCTGGAAAACGTGGGGACTTATAATCCGACACGACAGCCGGCAGAGATCAAACTGAAAATGGACCGGGTCCATTACTGGCTAAGCAAAGGCGCGCAGCCTACGTTGACCGTCGATCGTTTGATTAAGGCCAGCGGTAAAGAAGCCGCCGCTGTCGAAACGGCTGGTTAAGTCCTTCATGAAAGAAGCCGTCGAAATGGTGGTCAAGTCACTGGTCGACGATGTCGACGCAGTTGAGGTCCGCCAGGTTGATCAGCAGGGAGCGACGTTGATAGAGATTCGCGTGGCTCCAAATGACATGGGCAAAGTGATCGGCAGGCAAGGTCGAACTGTCCGCGCGCTGCGTTCGCTGGCCCACGCCGTCGGATTAAAGAAGCGGCAACGTTTCGTAGTCGAAATCGTGGAATGAGCCCGGCCGATGACGCCAGCGCTGATGAACTGATTATTGTCGCTCGCGCGGTAAGGACCCGGGGATTGAAGGGCGAGTTGGTGGCGGAGCTGCTAACCGATTTCCCTGAACGATTTGAAAAGGTGAGCACCCTGGTGGGTGTTTCACCAGAGGGTCAGCGTAAAGAGCTTGAGCTCGAGGGTTACTGGTTTCAGAACGAGCGCGTAATCCTGAAGTTCAAAAATTACGACAGTATCGAGAGCGCAAACGCGCTCGTAGGTTTTGTGGTTGGTGTGCCGGAAAGCGAGCGGGTTGAGCTTTCTGATAGCGAGTTTTACGAATGGCAGTTATCAGGCTGTTTGGTTGAAAACACTGAGGGCCAGACGATCGGGACAGTCCGTGAAGTGATGCGAACTGGCGGCGTTGAGTTATTGGTCGTAGACGGCGGCGCCCAGCACGAATACCTGATTCCGATGGCCGGGGACATCGTTCTCAACGTTGATATCCCCGGAAAGAAAATTCTGATAGACCCGCCGGAAGGACTATTGGAGTTATAGAGTCTCTTTGAAAAGTTAGCCGTGTTACGTTGCGATATCATAACGATTTTTCCCGAGTTCTTTGTTGGCGCCTTTGATCACGGGATTATTCGCAGGGCACGGGCTGCAGGTTTGGTTGAGACCAACGCTCACGATTTGCGACGTTGGACAACAGACAAGCATCACGTCGTCGACGATCGGCCTTTTGGAGGTGGCGAAGGCATGGTGCTCAAGCCGGAACCGATCTTTGCGGCGGTAAGGGAGCTGACGGGCGCTGCTGACCGGACCGGGTATTCGGAGCAAACGCGCGTCGTGCTGCTGTCGGCTCAGGGCAAAGTGCTGACGCAGGAAGTTGCACTTGATCTTTCTAAGAATGCATCGCAGATGGTTGTCATTTGCGGTCGTTATGAAGGAGTTGACGAACGCGTTTGCGAAGCGCTGGCAACCGATGAGATCTCAATAGGAGATTACGTTTTGTCGGGCGGCGAGCCTGCGGCGGTTGTGCTGGTTGACGCAGTCGTTAGATTGTTACCCGGAGCCCTCGGAAACGAGTCGTCAACTGCAAACGAATCGTTCGTTGAAGGCATGTTGGACCATCCGCAATATACGCGGCCAACGGAGTTCAGCGGCTTAAACGTTCCAGAAGTACTTTTGACTGGTAATCACGCGGAGATTGCGCGCTGGCGGCGTGAAGCTGCTCTGGAAAAGACGCGAAAAAATCGCCCGGATCTTTTGAAATAGTTTTATCTGTGCGCCCTCGAGTGAGCGACAGAAGTTGATCGGAGTATTGAGATGAACAGATTAGACAGTATTGAACATACGCAGTTGCGCAGCAACATTCCTGAGTTTCAGCCGGGCGATACGGTCCGTGTGCACGTCCGTATCAAAGAATCAGAGACGAAGGAACGCCTGCAGGCATTTGAAGGTGTTGTCATTGCCCGCAAGCACGGTGGCGCGCGCGAAACGATAACGGTACGGAAGACGAGCTTCGGCGTTGGCGTTGAGCGAATCTTTCCATTGCACGCCACCATCGTCGACCACATCGACGTGGTGAAGCGAGGTAGAGTCCGCCGTGCGAAGCTTTACTACCTTCGTGGGCTGCGTGGAAAAGCTGCGCGAATCCGCGAGCGCGATACCCGCACTCAGAGTGCGGAAGCCAATGCCGCCGGCAAAAAGTAATCCCACTGCCAACAGATTTAGCGGTATTCCCGATGTGCCAGGTAGCTTCGGGAATGCCGCATTTCTGATCACGCCATTCCTGGATTAGACTCCTACAAACAACCCCAGCCGTCGGAGCACTGTATGCCGTTGCGCATCGCAATCGACGCACATTCAGTTGGAACCCGACTTGCGGGAAACGAAACCTACGCCAGTAATCTGATCGAAGCCCTGGCCGAAATAGATCACGTCAATCTCTACACGCTGTACGTTACCAGAAAAGAAGCAGTTGAACGATTTAAGAACCGTTGGCCGAATTTCACTGTCCGCTCGACCCTGCCGCATTCGCCGCTGATTCGAATTCCGCTAACACTCAGCGCAGAGCTCAGACGAAATCGTGTTGACGTTTTGCATGTGCAATTCACGGCGCCGCCGGCCGCGCCATGTCCGGTGGTGGTAAGTATCCATGACCTTTCTTTTGAGCATCTTCCCCAAACCTTCAAGCGTCGTAGCCGTTTGCAATTGCGCGTTACCGTTCGTCGTACCGCCCGTCTTGCGGCGCAGGTGATCACACTTTCAGATCACGCGCGCGCGGATATCATCAACACTTACAAGATCAATCCTGACAAGGTGACGTCGATTCCGCTGGCAGCGCCGTCACATTTCACCAGGGTTACCGACGACACGGAACTGCAGCGCGTCAAACAAACTTACGGGATAAACGGGTCTTATATTTTGTGTGTAGGTTCGGTTCAGCCTCGTAAAAACCTTGCGAGATTGCTTCAAGCGTACTCGCTCTTGCGCCACGATATGCCAGCAGGTAAGCTCCCTAAACTGGTTATTGCGGGCAAACTCGCGTGGCTGTTTGAGGATACGTTACGTATCATCGAGCAACTGAATTTGAAGGATTCAGTGATTGTTACGGGCTACGTCAGCGATACCGATTTGCCGGCGCTGTATTCAGGCGCGCGTTGTTTTGTCTATCCTTCGTATTTCGAAGGCTTTGGTTTGCCGCCGTTGGAGGCCATGAAGTGTGGCACTGCCGTGGTCGTTGGAAATAAAACCAGCCTGCCTGAAGTTGTAGGCGATGCGGCAGAGTCGGTGGATCCTTTCGATGTGCACGATATCGCGTCCGGCATTCGCAGAGTGATTGACGACGACGCGTTGAGAGCGACGCTCGAAGCCCGCGGGCTAGAGCGTGCCAAACTTTTTGACTGGCATCAGACAGCTCGTAATACTTTGGAAGTTTATATGAAAGCAGTTCACCCCCAAGCCAGCTGAGACTGGCTAAGGAACTTTAATGGGCCCATGCGGATTGCCATATTAGGAACGCGCGGCATTCCTGCCGGTTACGGCGGTTTCGAAACATTTGCGGAGCATTTGTCGACGCGACTCGTCGCTCGCGGGCACGACGTCACTGTCTACGGCCGAGCGCATTATGTGTCTCCACGACAGTTGGAGTTCCACGGCGTTAAGTTAAAAGTCCTTCCTACCATTCGTCATAAATACCTCGACACAGTTATTCACACCCTGCTGTCAGCGGTGCATGCAATGTTTGGCAAGTTTGACGCGGTATTGATCTGCAACGCGGCCAACAGTCCTTTCGTGCCACTTCTTAGGCTGACCGGTACGCCGGTGGCGATTAACGTTGATGGTTTGGAGCATCAACGCAAAAAGTGGAATTGGTTAGGCCGTCGTTATTACTTACTGGCGGAGAAACTCTCTACCATCCTTCCCAACATCACGATCACAGATGCTCAGGTCATCCACGACTACTACCGTAATCGTTATAACGCGCCTTCTCGAATGATCGCCTACGGATCGGAAGTTGAGCGGAGGCCGGATCGTGCCGCAGTGCGCAAATGGCGTGCGGAACCCAACCGGTACGTGCTCTACGTTTCGCGGCTGGAACCGGAGAACAATGCGCACCTGGTGATCGAGGCGTTTAAGAAAGTCAGAACTGCGTATCGATTGTTAATTGTGGGCGACGCGCCTTACGCACGCGAATACATTGACGACCTGAAAGAACGCGCCAGAGGTGACAAGCGAATCGTTTTCACAGGCTTCGTGTTCGGACAAGACTATCGAGCGCTGCAACAAAACGCGTACTGCTATGTGCACGCCACTGAAGTCGGCGGCACACACCCGGCGTTGCTTGAGGCGATGGGTTATGGAAATTGTGTTTTAACTTTAGCGACCCCTGAGAACCTCGAAGTGGTGGGCTCGGCGGGCATTAGTTATGAAGACGAAGCGGACCTCGTCGACAAGTTGCAGCGCGTATTAAGGGATGGATCAACAGTGCAAAGCTATCGGCACCGGGCGCAGGATCGGGTCCAGCGCAACTATCACTGGGAGGGCGTGGTAGATCGCTACGAGCAGTTGTTTTCGGAAATCTCGGGGCTGTCTAAATCCCAGGAAACAGGCCGCCAGGAAGATCTTCAGACGGAAGAATCTGCCGCCTTCACGGCAAAATAAGCTCTAAAAACCTAATGCTAAAAAGAGATGTGCCCCGCTAATCGGGTCAGATTAGCGGGGCAACCTGCGGGCAGGTTCGGGTAAATCAGGTGGCGGTGGCAAAGAACTGAGAATCGTCACATATGGCCGATCCCGTAAACCAGGCGGTGCATTTTCTGCGGGCGAGATAAAGCCCTTCGCGGTGGTAAAAAAAAATTAATCCGCGACCCTCAAGAGCACCAACTCTTGGTGAAAACCTCTAATTTCAAACTAACTGCTTGATTCAGTGTGCGAAATTATACGTAAATCCTGTGACGTGTCAAGGAATATTTCGCAAGAGTTTCGTGACAACTGGAACCGGAACCTAGTTGCCGCTGCGGGCTTGTGACAGACGCTGAGCTTGGCGCCGGACGGCTTCCGAAACGTTTCGATTCAGCGTTAAGTGTTGAAGGTCTTTCGTGCGAATGCGTGGCAGGGTCGTGATTACTGTGGGGATGGGAGTGCGTGGATTGCGAACCAGGTTATGGATGATTGAATACGACCTGGCCCAAGCTCTGTTTAGTGCGATAAGTCTTAAAACCTCATCAGCGACGGTTCGCATGGCGGCAATGTTTTCTACTTCCTGATCGGTCACTCTCGGATTATTAATCACGGCGACCGCGACCATGCGGTTAGAGTCACGAATAAGAATGCCGCGGGCCTCCCGGTCACCCTTCATCGCGAGTTTCATTCGATCGCGCGCATTCAGGAACATGATGCGACGGATTAGCGAAACGCGTTCGGCGGGAACCTCTCCGGTCTCAAGCCGTTCGTGCTCCAGGACCTTTGCGAAGTTGGCTGCACGTTCAGCACTTGTTTCGACCTGCAGCTCTTCATAGCGTTCAGCCGGCATCCACGAATTATCCAAATCCGCATCGGAGACTTCGATGTGCGAAGCAATCAACCAGGCGTCTTCAGCAGTGAACCCTTCGCCTAAATCCGCGCTCTCGAAGAACTCTGCCGCCGCACTGTTACCGCGCGCCCGCAACTCCTGGGCGATCTGCTGCGCGCCGCGTTCCTTCTCAAAAAACTCTCGTTTTGTTTCGCGTGCTCGCCGGGACGCTTCTGCCGATCGGGCGTCGTCTTTCAGAATCGCATCAATGATTGCCGGAAATCGGACGAGTCGCTGCTGGTTCAGCGAGATTAGCTCCAGCAGAGAACCTTCTTGCGTGGCCTCAGCCAGGTTAGCGATGGTTCTGTCGCTCGTGTGTTGATTGAGGATTACTGCTTCATGAATTTGCTTGTGTTCACCTGAAAGCGTCGCCAGATAATCGAGAACAGTCGGTGAGGTTTCATCATTCGTGGCGGCGGCTAAAAGGTCCTCCGGATCCTGTTCCGCGAGCGTCTCTGTGGCGGCTTCAACAATCTGTGGATCGTCTTCCTGTCGAAGGCTTACCAACACCTCCAACAGGTCGGATTGCGGCAGGGGCAACATGCCACTGGCTGCGGCCATTCGCGCCTGAGGAGGAGCAGTACCCTCCAGAATGGCACGTACGGCTGGATTCTGTGATTTGCTAATTGAACTCATTTTAGGGAAGGAACCTGACGTTCTGACGGCCGAATCAAGTTTACTCCAACTGGCACAGACGATCCGTAAAAATTAAGAGGCTCTCGTGATCGGTGGGAGGGACTGGCACTAACTACTGAGCGGGACTAGAAAACTGTACGAGGTATTTTTGGCTTCGCATCCTTTTTCTTAAAGTCGTAAACAAGGGTGACAAATTGCGAAACCGGGCGGCCATCTTTTACTGCGGGTTCAAACTTAATCTGCTGCGCGGCCGTAACTGCGGACTCAGTCAAGGCGTGTCCTGCAGACTTGATGGGAAACATATTTCGGATCGTACCGTCGCCGGCGAGTACTAATCGCAGTCTTACCTCGTCTCGGGCGTCCGCCTGACGAGCTTCTTCCGTATAAACCGCTACAGGCGTATCAACAAGTTTAGCTTTCTTATCGACTTCACTCGCACCGTAGATCGTTCGTAGTCCGGGTGGGCTTGTTGGTTTTCCATAAAGACGCAAAGTTTCGAGGCGTTCGCGCCACAGAGCGGCGTTTGAAGGATTAAGCTTCAGTATCTCTTCAACGGTGAGAGCCGCTTCTGAAAACAGGCGGGCCAATTCGTCTTGCCATTGGCTAATATCGGCGCGTCGGGACACGGCGTCCAACACCGGAGGTGGGAGGTTGCGAAATTGTCTTTGTATGGCGCCGTACTGTTGCGATAGTTTGTTTTCAAGCGCCGCGTAGGTTTGGGAATCTTGTGCGACTGCTACTGACGGCATAAACATAGCTGCCGTCAGTAACAGACCCATTCTGAAAATCCTAATAGTTGATACTGCTAGGCGCCGTGACACTTCTTATATTTCTTTCCTGAGCCGCACGGACACGGTTCGTTACGACCAGTCTTCGGTTGATCGCGAACGACCGTTTTAACTTTTCCGTCTTCTTCGCCCGCGGCCGCAGCGCCCTGATTGGGCCCTGTAAACGTCATCGAGGTCGACCGGCGCGGACGGCGTTGTTGTAACTGCTCAGGTGGCTGCTCAGCGACGACCTGAAGATTAAACAACGAACGGATGGTGGTGGTATCTATTCGATCCAACATCTCCTGAAACAGATCAAAACTTTGCTTCTTATACTCGACCAGGGGATCCTTCTGACCGTATCCAACCAAACCGATACCTTGCTTCAGATGGTCAAGCGACAGCAGGTGATCCTTCCACTGCGCGTCAATGATGTTGAGCATGATAATGCGCTCATAGGTGCGCATCGCCTCAGGCCCAATCTGCTTTTCCTTAACTTCGTACTTAGTTTTCAGCTTCTGCCAGATGGTGTCCGTGACTTCTTCTGAGGCAAAGTTTTCAAAGTTAATGCCTTCACTATCTGCGTCGAAGTCGTAAATAGTCTTAATCTGGATCTTATAGTTTTCAACGTCCCAATCTTCGGGCGGTGCTTCCGGATTTAGATACTGCTTTGTCAGATCGGATAGCAGGTCGTAGGCGACGCCGGAAGACGGCGAATCAGGTGATAAATGAGTTGGATCGCCCATTAAGTACTCACGTTGATCCGGTTCCTCCATCAACTGGCGGCGCAAACCATAAATGGTTTCACGCTGCTTGTTCATGACGTCGTCGTATTCGAGGAGGTGTTTGCGCGATTCAAAGTTACGACCTTCGACTGACTTCTGTGCAGACTCGATGCGCTTGGAAACCATCTTGGATTCGATGGCCACACCCTTCTCCATCCCGAGTCTTTGCATCAACGCCTTGACCTTGTCGCCGGCGAAGATGCGCATCAGGTCGTCTTCCAGTGACAGGAAAAACCGAGATGAACCCGGGTCGCCCTGACGTCCGGCGCGCCCGCGAAGCTGATTGTCGAT
Source organism: Pyrinomonadaceae bacterium (assembly GCA_035273385.1). Taxonomy (GTDB): domain Bacteria; phylum Acidobacteriota; class Blastocatellia; order Pyrinomonadales; family Pyrinomonadaceae; genus PSRF01. Next base: position 186,810 of record DATEPE010000033.1, read on the forward strand.
ACGTCGTGATTCGTGGCGCTCCGTGCCGAGAATGTGCAGGCCACCAAGGCCGACTACTTCCTTGTGTTCGTCTTCGACGATTCTCTTCGCGCGTACGAAGGCAGTGTTCCACTGGTCGTCGGTCGCTTCATCAGGATCGACTTCTTCTTTTTTTAGAAACTCGCGAGCCATGAAATCAGGATTGCCGCCCAACAGGATGTCGGTACCACGACCGGCCATGTTGGTCGCGATGGTTACTGCGCCTTTGCGTCCTGCCTGCGCCACAATCTCGGCTTCCCGCTCGTGAAACTTGGCGTTCAGGACATTGTGAGGAACTCCCTCTCGCTGCAGTCGCCTGGCTATCAACTCGGAATTTTCAACGGAGACAGTGCCGACCAGAGTTGGTTGCCCACGATCGTGGCAGTCTTTGATTTCCTCAACCACGGCGTCCCACTTCTCCGGTAATGTGCGGTAGATCACGTCGGAGTGGTCCGTACGCACCATCGGCATATGCGTGGGAATCACAATTACGTCCAGTTTGTAGGTCGACTGAAACTCTGCAGCTTCGGTTTCTGCCGTACCCGTCATTCCGGAGAGTTTTTCGTAAAGTCGAAAGTAGTTCTGGAGCGTGATGGTGGCGAGCGTTTGATTTTCTTTCTCAATCTTTACGCCCTCTTTTGCTTCCACAGCCTGGTGCAACCCGTCCGACCAGCGACGCCCCTTCATCAAGCGGCCGGTGAAGTCGTCAACTATGATTACTTCGCCGTCCTGGACCACATACTGATGATCGAGTCTGTAAAGCGTGTGGGCTTTGAGTGCCTGCTCAACGCAGTGAAGCAACTCCATGTTTGACGGGTCGTAGAGATTTCCTACGCCCAGAAGCCGTTCAGCCCTGTCTACGCCGTCTTCCGTCAGGACGGCCGTGTGTTGTTTCTCATCGACCACATAATCGCCGGTCTTTTTGCCGTCAACTTCTTCACCCTTCTTCAATTGCGGGATGATCGCATCGGCCTTGTAGTACTTATCCGTCGCTTCATCAGAAGGACCGGATATGATCAACGGCGTTCGCGCTTCATCGATCAGGATCGAATCAACTTCGTCGACAATGGCGAAGTAATGACCACGCTGCACACACGTCGCCAGGTCAAACTTCATATTGTCGCGAAGGTAATCGAAGCCAAACTCGTTGTTGGTGCCGTAAGTGATGTCGGCGCCGTAGGCAGTCTGTCGTTCGAAGTCGTCCATATCATTTTGGATACAACCAACTTCGAGTCCCAGGAAACGATGAATCTGGCCCATCCATTCGGCGTCACGAGAAGCCAGGTAATCGTTGACAGTGATCACATGGACGCCTCGGCCGGTTAAGGCATTCAGGTACGAAGGCAACGTCGCTACCAGCGTTTTACCTTCGCCTGTGCGCATCTCAGCAATCTTGCCCTGGTGTAAAACGATGCCGCCGATCAGCTGAACGTCGAAGTGGCGCATGCCGGTAGTTCGGACGCTGGCTTCGCGCACGACCGCAAAGGCTTCCGGAAGAATTTCGTCCAAAGCTTCCCGCTCGCTAAGTTTGCGTTCGTCTTTGTCCTTAATACCCTCGATCGCGCGTTGAACTTTTTCTTTAAACTCGGTGGTTTTCGCGCGCAGTTCTTCGTCAGACAACTTCTTGATTGCCGGTTCGAGTGCATTGATTTCAGCAACTAATGGTTGGACTGACTTGAGGAATCTCTGATTACTACTGCCAAATACTTTGGTTATAAATTTATCGACACTCATTCTAATCTGATACCTGCACTTTTAAATTGTGGTGTTTTATCTTCGTTTGATTCTAGTTGAGCGTGAGGAACGCTAGCAAGCGAGCGATTTTGCCGCGTCCACGACGCGTCTTAAGAGGCCGCCAACTGCTTCTTTATTAAGTCAACCACGGCCTGCCGGGGCATATTGAAGTTGAAAACAATCTTCTTGCCATTGGGTGACGCGGTGGTGTTTCTGAGTAACACCTCTTCGTCTTTACCCGCGCGCGAATCGGCGCCAAGAGCCAAGGCAGCGTTGAAGCCGCTGGCCAACACGCGTGCGCTGGCGTCAGACGACGCTTCGGACTCGACAGACGCGAGTACCTCTTTCTCACCCTGCTTAACTGTGAAGACTACCTTCGTTCCCGGATTGTCTTTATCTATCGGTTTCAAATAGACGAGAAACCCACTGTCGTTCAATGCAGCGATCATCCGGCCAAAAAGTTCAACCAGATTTGGGTCGCCTTCCTTCTTGGTAAACTTCGGATCCTTCAACTTGCCGTTTTCATCGAGTACGGCCTCGATCACAATTTCAAACGGCTTATTTAAATCCAGTTTGCCCTGGGTCTTCAGTTCGTTGGCGTAAGCTGCAAAGTCCTTAAGTGCTTTCTTATTGATCTCACCTTCTTTTGGAAGGTCAAGGTTGTTTTCTTTTGCAGTCTTTTCCAGTTCCGTTTGCGCCTGCTCGGGTGTCAACTTCGCCGGCGCAGTAGGAGACGGACTCGCGCTGGCTTTTGCCAGCGGCTCCGGAGATCCACTGGTCACAGGTGAAGGCGAAGGAATAACCGTTGCCAAAAGATCCGGTGTTGGCGAAGGCGAAGGTTCAGGGAACGAATTTGTCATGGGAGGCGCCTGCGTCACGAATGGAACGTCAGGAATTGGAGACGGCATGTCCACCGGCTGACCTTCTGCGGCCCAGTAGCCATCGGGATAGCGGAATTTGTCCCCCGCGATCTCCACCATCTGAATGTCCTCGCCAATTACCGTCTGCTCGTAATCCTTCTCGACAAAGCTGGTGTCAGCTAGCAACACCGCAATGTTGAACGCATCGCGCAGACCGGGAACATACATAACCGCCATCAACAGCAGCAGGTGCAGTCCGACTGACCCGCCGAGAAGCTTCACCAGCTTCGGCCACCAATTGTCCTTATTGACTTCGATGTTTGCGAAAAGTTCTGCCATTTCTTAGATAAAACGCGGATAAACCGGCTAATGTTCCTGCAGTTAGACGCGCTACCGCACCAATCAGTTGCGAGCTATATCGTAGCTGTAACGTTATAAGTTACCACTTTGACTCACAGGTGCTCAAAGTGTGGGATTTTCGTCGCATTCGTGCGCCGGAAACCGTCGATCGCCTCCGTGGAGTAAAATAGATTTCAAATGCGTTCAAAACATCGAGGCTCGCGCGACAGGCGAGGCGGTGGAAATAAAAGCCACCGTGGGGAACGTGTCCCTGAAAACAAGCGACGCGAAGAAATTTCCGACCGTGGACCGGCGCCGGCGCTGACACGAGATGTTCGCAAGTTGCTGGAGGGCATAGGGACTCCGAAAGCAGCCACGTTCAAGCCCGATCCTTTTCAAACGGAGGCTCTGGCTGCGCTGGAGTTTGAAGATGTATTGGTCACCGCCCCGACCGGAAGCGGGAAAACGTGGATTGCACGCGAGGAAATCAGAAGGTTAATCGCCGCGGGCAAACGAGCGTGGTATACGACACCTCTTAAAGCGCTCACCAACTCCAAGTATCAGGAGTTCACTGCCGAGTTTGGCGCCTCCCAGGTGGGGATTCTCACCGGAGACCGGAAAGAAAATTCAGACGCGCCAGTGATCGTCGGCACTACTGAGATTTATCGCAATCAACTTTTCGATTCACTCCGCGGCGGAGAGGACGTGCGCACGGACCTGGTTATCCTCGACGAGGCGCATTATCTCGCCGATGAAGATCGCGGCCACGTTTGGGAAGAGGCGATCATATTGACGCCTCCTCGAATTCGGCTGCTGTTGTTGTCTGCAACCATTGGAAACGCAAACCAGTTTGCTTCCTGGATTGAAGAAGTCCGTGGGGTGAAGTGCGGAGTCATAACCAGACCAGGGGCGCGTCCAGTTCCGTTACGGGTTGCCTTGCTGTTACCTGACAAGAGATTACTGCCGCTGCTTGACGATAACGGCAGACTCAATGGAGAGGTGCGGGTTCTGGTCGAACGGGCCCGAGAAGACCGCAACGAGCGATCGGCAAGATTTGGACGAAGGTCGCGCAGGAGATTTTACGAGTGAAACTCAGCATGCCGGAGATGCCGCCAGCCACGTTGCTGACGGCGCTGAGTAATTACAACCTGCTGCCGGCGATTGTGTTTTTGCCGACGCGGCGCCGTTGCGATCAAGCTGCATCGGAAGCGGCCACGATGCGACGCGACTCCAACGATAAGAGACGGGAGGAACGGCGGGATTTCCTTCGTAGTTTCGTTGAGCAGAACCCCGAGATCCGCGGACATCGCCACTGGGACACGATCATACGTGGCGGAGTGGCCTCCCATCACGCCGGCCACATCCCGGGCTGGAAACTCGTAATCGAAAAGATGATGAGCGCCGGTCTACTCGACGCGATCTTCGCAACGGCAACCGTGGCGGCGGGCGTTGATTTTCCCGCGCGTACCGTTGTACTGACGGTCGCGGATGCGAGAGGCAACCAGGGTTGGCGTCCGTTAACAGCTTCAGAACTACAACAGATGACTGGCCGGGCGGGCCGTCGGGGCCGTGACAACGTAGGGTTTGTGGTAGTGGCTCCCGGGATTCATCAGGATCCGGAAAGGATTGCTGAGCTGCTCAAGTCTCCACCTGATCCGCTGGTATCCCAGTTTCGGGCGACGTACACCACGCTGCTTAATTTGCTCGATGCCTTTGGAAGTTTTGCGCAGGTACGCCAAATCGCCGAAAGAAGCTTTGCTCATCGCAATGCCGCTACGGATATTGTGCGACTAGAGAGAGCGCAGGTAGAGATGGAGCAAACCATTTTGGGGAAGGTAAAGGCGTCAGGATGCGATCTGAACTTGTCTTCCGTTACCGGGTTTGAACGTCTGGTAAGTGCCCGCTCTCAGCTTCAGGATTCCAAGCCACAAACTCGGGCCGAGATGTTTTACCGCTGGCTGGATGAACAAGTGCTGCCAGGAAGGGTGGTTGGCATTGGACGCACCGGCCGGCGCCTGGTGCTGGTGACTGAAAAGCGTGACGGCAATGTGCGAGGGATTCGCGAAGATGGCCGTAGCGCCAGTTTCGGGGTGGAGAGAATTGGCAGGGTTTACTCCCCAACTTACAGGCTTAAAGAAGATTTCGTCGAAGAAGCTTTTGAAGACGTGCGAACGCGCGGCCGGGAGTTGGTGTTACACGAACCGCGCCTGAAAGATGCACGCGCGGAAGACTCGGCGGCACTCCAGGTTTTCGACGACAGTTTAGACAGCATCCTGCCTAAACATCTCAATGCAGACGAGAAGCAGAAGTGCACCGAGATACTCTGGAGCGTTCTTTCTGAAGCAGACGAATTGCATCAGACTGTGCGCCGCATTGAGAGTTTGAGAGACGAGGTCTGGGCACCCTTCGAACAACGGGCGCGCGTTCTTTCCATGTTTGGCTATTTAGATTTTGTCGCCGAGAAGACTACGGAGCGCGGACGCTGGTTAGCAGACCTGCACGTGGATCGTCCTCTACTGATCGGACAGGCCCTCGAGAATGGTCTATTTAACCATCTCAGCTTTTCACATCTGGCTGCGATTATTGCGGCCCTCACGGCGGATGAAGATCGCGATTATGGAGAGCTCGAACTCGAGGATCCGCTAGTCAAGGCATTAGCTCAGATCGAGGAGATCGCTTTTACGGTGTCGACAGAAGAGTGGAAGCAGGGAATTGAGCCGGCTCCCGAGTTGAACTTTTCGGCTGCTGCTGCCACTGCCAATTGGGCCACAGGCATGGAGTGGTCCGATCTGGTTGATGAAACACGAGCTGAAGAAGGTGACCTGTTTCGCATGCTCTCGCGCACTGGTGAGGCCTTGCTGCAAATTGCAGGGCTTCGAAAAGCGCATCCGCGCGCAGCCCAAACAGCATCGATTGCTGCTGATGCTGTGCTACGCGAACCCGTCCGGTAGATTTCAATCAAAGTCATTCCAACTAAACTTAATTTCACGACAACCGCAACACTCGGTCTAACGCAACCGACCCTCAACACTGGTCTATTGTCCTAAAATGGACCATCCGACTATTAGCAATTAGGCTGAAAAAAGCACGCGCTTATCATAAATTGCTTCATCCTGAACGATAGTCTTTGGAACATTACATTTTATTGCTAAGTGTATGATTTGGTACGGTTTCGGCGTCACACTGACGGCTCAAAATCGTAACGAAACAGCAACCTTCGACACCCTTTCTCCATCAGAGTACCGGTTTCGATTTCAAGTGCTCTACGGTTCTTTGATAATCGGTTCCACCATGCGCAGCTAATTAGTTTTTACCCTTTAAATCTTGGCCACGAGCAAGTCCTCGTGGGCTCACATGGAGAATCAAAAGATGATGTTTCCCCGGAAGTTTCGCCGTCTGCACGCTGTGAAGTTTGGCCCATTTGCCATCATTTCCCTCTTCTTTCTGACCAATTTCACAGGGTTGTTTTTCAGCCCCGTACTAGCACCTGCAGCGACACCAACGAGTTTTATCGAGACGATTCCCTCCGATATTCCAGTCTCCGGTGACTGTGATCTCGATTGGACCATCTATCGCACCGGCGTTAAGACCGGCGTCGATCCGCGTTTCATTCACGCAGTGATCAAGCAAGAGAGCCGGTATAAAAACAAAGCCGTCTCACACGCTGGAGCGCAGGGCCTAATGCAATTGATGCCGGATACTGCCAAGCGTTTTGGTAATAAAGATCCCTACGATTCAGTGTCAAACATCGAAGCGGGAACAAAGTATTTGAAATGGCTGTTGAAGAGATTTAACGGTGACGTGACCCTCGCGCTTGCAGGTTACAACGCAGGTGAAGGAGCGGTCGACAAATACAACGGCATACCGCCTTACAACGAGACTCAAAACTACGTTAAGAAGATCGTCGCCAATTATGGCAAGACTTATCATCCAGTAGTTTCGCCGGCCGAAGCCCGGCAGGTCTTCCACCTGACCGCCGCGGGTCTATAAGAATCGAGCTACGCGAATAGCACAACCGCCACTGATCGAAAGATCAGTGGCGGTTTTTGTTATGACCTCTTTCCAGTGGCCCTCACTTGATCTCGTCAAGTCTGGTCTTGGCTTCAACGATATGAGCTCGCAGTAGCGCGAGCTCATCCAACGTAAGCAAGCCGGTTACGCGGTCGCATATGCCGGTTGTAACGGACGCGGCTGTGCCACTTGCGCGTCCTTGCCGGAAGACCACCAGTTCCAGGTCGCCGCGGGTTCGATAGCGCGCTTCAAACCCCGCAAGCTTGGTAACTGTTTCATTAACCTTAGCAGAGAAATCGATGGCTCTAAGCAATGAGTCGATTTCCTCGTAGTCTACAAAAGCCCGGTTTTCATTAGTTCGCTCCTGATCCGCTTCTCTCATGACGATAGCGATGCCCATGGCCCTGGTGGGGGACGTGTTGTCTTTCAATTCCACCGCATCGATCCGGATCTCTGTCCCTCGAACTCTAATCGAGGCAATTCGACTAAAGCCCTTGAGAAGAACGCTCTCGTAGCCGCCTTCAATCGCTTCCAATTTGGTGCGCGGCTCAACAGGCTCGCATGCCAGCGGCCGACGAAACTGCGGTCCGGGCCGCTGAGCATAAACGGTCACGACAGACATTAATGCCAGGAACAACAGAGTAGCTAAGCGCATCGAGAACATATGGTTCACCTCTTTGACTGTTGAGCACCCTCGTGTAGTTATATAAACTCACGAGCGCAATCCGAGTTTCATAATTTCGACGTAGAACAACGTTGACGAAGAGCCATGTAGCGCCGCCGGTGGCTTGCAGCTGTGAGCGAGTGATTTCGTTCTGACCGGGGCGCACGGGGTTTGTACAATGATGAGGTCTAAACGTGCAATTAAATTGGTAGCGTCAGGCGCCACGCTGCTGGTAGTCCTGTCGGCTGCCTGTGCCGGGAATGAATCAGGAAACGTTGTTCCCCAGGAAAGTCCTGCGACCAAAACATCACCAGTTATGACAACCACAACTATCACGGGGCCGGTTCGCTACGTTGCGCTCGGAGATTCAACCGGCGCGGGAGTCGGCGCGCGCAACGGCGGGTATGTTGCTCGCATATTCAAGAACATCGAGACAGTGCGAAGTGGTTCGACGCTAACGAATCTTTGTGTTAGCGGTGCGACTAGCGCCGATGTCTTGAATCGTCAACTGGAACGCGGCGTGGCGGCAGATCCCAATCTAGTCACGCTCGGCATAGGCATTAACGACATTGGACATGGGCTGGAGCTGGAAGAGTTTGCGGAAAACTACGACGCAATTCTGAAGCGACTGAAAGAAGGAACACGGGCCACGATCGTGGTCTCAAACCTCCCGGATATCTCGAGTGCGCCACGAATACCACCAACGCTGCGAAGTGAGTATCAACAGCGCATCATCGTGTTCAATCGAAAGCTGGAAGAAATTGCTAATCGTCACGGTGTAGTGATTTTTGACGTATTTACCATCACGCATGAACAACTGGCCAGGCATCCGGAATATTTTTCTGCCGACGGCTTTCATCCATCCGACCCTGGTTATGAACTCTGGGCGGAACAAATGTGGCCCACTATCGCGCGCGTAATTGGCGCTACTAACCACGGAACCTCGGTTAACTAACTTATAGAAAATGCTGAAAGACACCTTTGCTACTGCGATAACGTGTATCGACGGGCGCGTTCAACGTCCGGTGACCGACTGGGTAAAGCTGCATGTAAACGTGGACCACGTTGATCTGATCACCGAGCCGGGGCCAGACAAGGTCTTTAGTGCGGGTCCTGCCGAAGTGATGCAAGACATGATGCGCAAGGTTTCGTTTTCAGTGCAGCATCATTTTTCCAAGGTCGTAATTCTCTCGGGGCACGATACCTGCGCCGCGAACGGTGTTTCACGAGAAGAGCACGTTGAACAGATCCTTGACGGCGTGGAACGTATTCAGGGCTATCGCTTAAACGTGAGGATTATTGGTTTGTGGGTCGGTGAATTTGGCTCGGTTGAGGTGGTGTACGACTCCCAACCGGTCGAGCGTAAAACCAGTTTCCTTTGAACAGGAGGCAGGAGGCAGGCGGCAGGAGCGCCTGCCTCCTCGTGACCTGCCTCGTGATCTAAGGAACGAGACCTGCCGTGCGGTCGTACATAACTAGTGCTAAGATATTTCTACCCCAGAATTCAACAGTTGTTTCGAAATTGGGAGGCTTTAGGTTATGGAAGAGACGACAACAGATACAGAACGCCCGGTCATGCAGGAGCTTTGCGACGCCGTGCGCTACCTTGGCGATGTTTCGTATGCAATTTTGCCGAAGGATGTCGCTCATAATCTCGGAGACCTGAAAAAGTCATTTCTGAGCACCATTCGCACTTTGATTGATAAAGACATCGAATGGGTAGACGCCCGTGTCCAGGGCGGCGACCGGGTGCGCGAGGAGTGGCAGCAGAAGTGGTGCCGTAAGGATTCGGAGGGTGCTCCTGAGCCGGTGAATTAGAGTTCAGGAAGTCGTCATTTTTAGGTTGGATAGGTGAACGATGGAAGTCCTGCTGGCTGACGAGTATGGGTTCTGTTTTGGCGTCGAGCGCGCTGTCGAGATGGTCGAAGACGCGCTCGATGAAGGTGTGCGCCCGATCCGGTCATTGGGTCCGTTGATTCATAACGCCCAGGAAATGGAACGGCTCGGCGACCTCGGTGTTTCGACAATCGATGAGCCGGCGGAGGCCGACGCAGACACCATCGCAGTGATTCGTGCTCACGGGGTTACGCCACAGGTGCAGCAAGATCTGGAAGGTCGCGCAGCAAAAGTGATCGACGCTACCTGTCCATTTGTTACCCGCGTGCAACATCTCGCCGAGCGCGCAGCCAAGGACGGTCGCGACGTAGTCGTTGCCGGCAATCCTGATCATCCAGAGATGATCGGTGTGGTGGGTTATGCGCCGGACAATACTTACGTCGTACGCGACGCGAACGAAGTCGCTTCATTGCCCCAACTTCGCAAGCCGCTGGTCGTTTCGCAAACAACAATCAAACTAAAAACGTTTTTGGAAGTTGCGGAAGCTGTTCGGTCTAAGGCTGACGCGGAGCCGCAAGTGGTCAACACTATTTGTTCGGCAACGCGCGATCGTCAGGACGCAGCGAGAGCTCTGGCCGGACAGGTAGATGTGTTTTACGTGATTGGTGGCCGTCATTCTTCAAACAGCGTGAAGCTTTTGGCTGTTTGTCAGGAGCAGTGCCAGCGCAGTTTTCTTATCGAAACTCCCGCCGAGATCAATCCTGCCGATCTCGCCGACGCCACGCGCGTAGGCGTAACTGCAGGGGCTTCCACGCCAAATTGGTTAATCGATCAAGTGGTGAAGCGTTTGCACGAGCTGGGTGAAAAAGTAGCCGCTTGAACCAGAGGCAGGTCGCAGGACCAACGAATTAGAAGTCGGAAGTCACTAATTAGTCACGAGAAAGTTAAAAGCGCCGCGCTCAAAGAGCGCAGCGCTTTTCGTTTTCCTGCCTCCTGTCGCCTGGTTCAGATGTCGTCCTGAGTCAGGTTCATCTGATCCAGCGCGCTGACAATTTGTCTCGCCTCTTCTGACCCGTACTCAAGCGCCTGCCGGCGTAGCGCCTCACGCGCAATGTCGGAATCAACGGGATCGCTTAGCAATCCGATCAGGACTGAGGTGGGAAACTGGGCCAACGCTTCGTTTGCCAACGCCTTTACGACAGCATCCTCCGAACGTGACAACTCACAAACTTCGGTCGGAGAGAAACGTCTCAGAGCATCGGCTAGCGCGTCAATTCGCGCATAATCACGTTGATCGTCGGCGCGCCGAATAAGTTGAGTAAACACTTCGGCTGACTGCGTCTTCTCCTGGAGCACTGCAGCACAGGTCTCAGCTATCTGTCGCAGCTGTTTGCCGTCGTCTCTTTGCCGGGCCAGATCCGTTTCCGTAACGCGTTCGTCCAACGCAGATAACAAGAGACTCAGCTCACGATCCGCGCGCGCGTCATATGGGACACTCGATGTATTGCCGTTACGGTTTGGTACGGTGGTATTGCGCGCCTGCATGGCTCGTTCAACCAGGCCGCGCGTGGCTGGGCGCAGTCCAGACCAAACACTCGCCAGGCGCCCACCAAAGTCTTCAATCATTAACGACAACTATAAACTCCTAAACGTTCACATTCAGTACCACTTAAAACGGCGTACTATACGCGAAGCGCGCCGGAAAAAACAGAACCGATTTATTGCGTACTTCCGTTGTGATCCTTGATCTCCGCGATGTCCGGGAAGCGTATTTTTACGATTTCGCCGTTAGCGCATTCGATTTTGACACTTGGGGTAGTGAGGGCTTGAGTGGTTTTCATGCTACGAACCACGCCACGCACGCGTTTGCCATCGGCCGTAACAATCTCGATATTGTCTTTTCCGTAAAGCGGTTGCAGTGCGGCTAATGCCTTGGTGACTTCCAAAGTTTCTTCCCTTCCGACCAAATTGCCGACCATGAAATATGCACCGAACCCGGCGGGATGTCCAACAACCGGATAAGAAAAAAGAATTCTGCACGGCCTGGAGCATTCACTGTGCCAACCCTCCAGCCACCGCGTAAAATACATCCGAATGTGGTGGAAGCTATGAAATCTGGATGTTTGGGGTTAATCTTCGCGCCGTAAACTGAACGGCGATGCAACTGCAAAGCTCCATCCGGCGTATAGAGGATTGCAGTGATTTCTACGAAAAATCGTAGCTTTACCGGGCGCTAATTCGAATGTCAATGTCACCAGGAACCGAATCGGAAATTGTTACCTGTGGAAACTGCCACACGGCAATGCCACGCGAGCTGAGGTTCTGCCGCAACTGCGGGTACCGGCTCGGTGAGGGTGTCGCCGAGTACACGGAGACAGTTCGTTTTAACGATGTGGCCCAGGGAACAACACCGACAGCAGCTTCTGCCGCGTTCAATCAGTACGCGGCCGGACCAATGGCTCCGTATGCTTCCGGTGCTGTGAAGAAGCGCAAGAAGAAGATGAGCGGCATGACCTGGCTGTTCCTCGGGTTATTAATTTTCTTTGTGGTTGCCGCGGGCTTAACCGCGATTATCAGGCAGGCGGGGCCGAACCTTCCAGCCGCTGTTCAACCTGCGCCACCGCGTTCATTTCTCGGTATCAATAGCTCTGACACTGCGGAAAACAACGCCGGCGTCACGTTTGCCAGCGTAGACCCACCGGGTGGACCCGCGGATCTTGCCGGTTTGATTGGCGGCGACATTGTCACCAGCTTCGACGGCCATGTGGTCACGGAAGAAGATCAAATGGAAGACCTGCTGAAGTCGACCCCGATCGGGAAAACAGTCGAGGTGATCTACATTCGTGATGGTGAGAAGAAGACAACCAAACTGACGACAATCAGCAAAGAAGAATTTGATCGCTTGAATCGTGAGTTTCGACGTCGGCCTGCGGGTATTGGCCGGTTTGGTTATGAAGAAAACGACTCAGAGCGAGTGCCAGTCCCAGGGACGAATATATTCGGTGTGCGTTTGGACTCAATTGAATCCAGTAGACCGGCAGATCTAGCTGGGATCAAAGAAGGAGACATCATCACCGAGTTTGATGGCGTGCCGATTCGCACCCCCGAGGAACTCCATTCTCGCGTTCGTAGAGCGCTTCCCTACAGCACCGTAACTGTGGAGCTGATGCGCGAAGGCCAAAAGATGGAGATACCGGTCAAGATGGGTAAGCTTTAAGTTGAGTGCCGTTCAAGCCTGTAAAGAACATTTACCATATATCATTTCATATTTCTCATTTGCTATTGAGGGGCAGCGACGAAGCCGTCCTTCCTTACCCTCGATCATTCAAGCGGCATCCTTACATCTCAAGCTTTACGGCAAATGGAAAATGAGAAATGTGAAATGATATATGGTAAATGTTTTAGGCGCTTCTCTTGGTAGAGACATACTCCCGCATCCTATTCTCCATCTCCAAAAGCATCTCATCCCGTTCTTCTGGGGTTTCGTCCGCTTCGAAGGTTTCAAACAACGCGTACGGGTTTTCCGATAACAAGCGTAGCTCCCATGCCTCGCGCCCGGCGTGTGAGGGACGCGAAAACCAGAGGGCATCGATGCCGGCCTCAACCACCGAAACCTCTTCGCCGGCGAGGTTTCGGTCTAACTGCGCCCGCGTCTCGGGTCGCAACAATACCCGACGCAGTTTCCAGCCGTGCCCGGAGTAGACCCCGGCTATTTCAATAAATAAGGCTGATACGTCCATAAGTCTTTCGCAATCGTATACTCCTCGTTTGACCCATGCCAGTCGGCGACTCTATCATCGCCGTCCCGACCATAGGTGGGTATTAACGCAGCAACGTTTGCGGACGCCCTTCTAAAATGCCTTGTAACGGGGACTGTGTAGCTGGCTAACAACGAGTTCTGGTTTTGTTGAAGTCTTTGTTTCTATCAGGCCCTTTGCTTTTGGCTCCCGGCTTCATTACGGTTTCGAGTCTGGTCCGGTCGCGTTGCCCGCTGCACAAGCTTTTTCTCGTATCTTTGCTTAGTATTTTTTGCTGCAGTTCTTTAGCGCAATCTCAAACCGGCGACCAGGCGAAACTGAAAGCCAGAACAGGAAATGAACCCTATTCAATGACCAGATCAACCGCAGTTGATCACGCCGGTACGGCCGCATCGTTTTACGAGGAACTCCGCAAAGCACTCAAGAAGCGGAAGACGCGCGTCGAAAACATTTGTCCCCCGTCCGACTCCGTGGCGCGGCGCGTCCTCGAAGAATACGGCGCCATCTTCCTTGCCATAAAAAAAGTAACCACACCACCCGTCTGCATTTTCACCAGCGAAGAACAAGTAGCAAAGTTTCAGGACGCACTGGACTACGTGACCGAGAACGTGGCCGGGGCAGACATCGAACTGCAAACAGCCGCTATGGATGCGTTGCTCGAAGCGCGCAAGCAAGCGCATAAGGAAGGCCTGGACATTACTCCGCGCGATGGATCGGAAGCAGCAAGGCGTTCCTACGACGACAGTCTGCATCTCTGGAATACGCGTTTCTTGCCGGCCCTCGATTATTGGTTGGGGCAGGGAAAGTTAAGTGAAGAACAGGTGCAACGACTGAAGAGCATGCCGTTGCGTTCGCAGATTGCGCACGTGTTGGAACTCGAGAAGAGCGGCATCTATTTCAGTAAAGATCTTTCGAAGTCGATTCTCTATTCGATTGCGGCGCCTGGGACTTCTCAACACATCGCCATGCTCGCGCTTGATGTTAATGAGTTTGACAACCCACGTGTGCGCGAAATTCTCGCGGAGCATGGGTGGTTTCAAACAGTTCTCAGCGATTTGCCACATTTCACTTTCTTAGGACTGGAAGAAAAAGATCTCCCGCGCCACGGCCTGAAGAGTGTAGAAGCTGACGGGCAGATTTTTTGGATTCCTAACGTAGTTGACCCGCCCAGGTAAAGCATGAGTCACGCACGATTCGATGAGAATGCGCGGAAGGCTCTGACTGTCTGTGTAAAAGAAATTGAAACAAAAACTGATGCTGAGCTAGTGCTCGTGATTCGTGCTCGCTCAGATTCCTACCGGCATGCCGACTATCTATTCGGAGCAGTGCTGGCTTTTATTGGTTTGGTTTTCCTGATCTTCTCGCCTTATACGTTCCATCCAAACTGGGTGCTAATTGAAGTAGTTTTGTTCTTCGTCATGGGCGCTTTTGTGTCGTCTCGCAGTCACACTCTCCGGCGGTTGTTAACCAGCAAAAAGTTCAAAGCCGACAAAGTGCGAACGTGCGCAGCTGCGATGTTTTATGAAGCTGGTATCGCCAACACGCGGCGGGAAACGGGAATTCTTGTCTACCTGTCTTTACTGGAACGCCGGTTGGAAGTGCTGGCGGATCGCGGTGTCCTTAAAGCCGTGCCTCCACTGGAGTGGAACGAAGAGTTGTTTGAACTACATGAAGCAGCGCGTCTCGGTGATGCGAAGCTTCTGGAAACCGCTTTGCACAAGCTCAGCAACTTGCTGGCATTACATCTCCCCGCAACCGGTGACAATCCGAACGAGTTGGCGGACGCACCCTGCTTTGAATTGAACTGACGATGTCGCGCACCGCCACAAACGTTATAACCCGCGGCGTCGGCTTGATGTCCGTTTGTTTACTTCTTACCGGCGAAGCGCTGGCGCGCATCGGTGGAGGTCAGGGTTACGGTGGAGGAGGCGGAAACGGCGGGGGCGATGGCGATGGCGGCGCCATCATTTGGCTCGTCTTCGAACTGATCCGGCTGCTCATCTACCTCACTATTGAATATCCGATTATCGGCATACCGCTGGACATAATCGTGATTGCCGGACTTATCTGGTTCTTCGTTTTCCGGAAGTCAAAATCTCCCGCAACCTTTATATCTGCCACCAGAGGGTTGACGCCTGGTCCATCGTTCCAGTTGCAACACAATCCGGCGAAGGCTTTCGAACAGTTGCGAAAGTTTGATCCAAATTTCTCGGAGATCGTATTCACAGATTTCTGTTACACGCTTTACGGCAAAGCTCATCATTCGCGTGGGAAGGGAGCGAGCGCACTGGATCAACTTTCACCTTATCTAAGCGAACGTGCACGCAAGACTCTTTTACAACTTAACCCGGCAGGCCAGCCGGAAGTTTGGGGAATAATCATTGGCAGTATGAATGTCGCCGATGTCCGTGGTCTTGATTCTCCGCTGGTAAATATTAGTTTGGTGTTTGAAGCAAACTACACGGAAGTTACCAACGGGACCAACGAAATGTCCTATTACGTTCGTGAGCGTTGGGAGCTCGAACGCAGTCGCGACGTGTTATCGCCAACTCCCGAACAGGCGACGGCGCTGCATTGCCCACGTTGCGGTGCCGCGCTGCAGCAGGACACCACCGGAGCGTGTGCGTTTTGCAGCACACGGATCGATCGCGGCGAATTTCAGTGGTTCGTCAAGAACATCATCCCGCTTGATCGTGAGGCGAGAGGCCCGCTGTTAACTTCAGATGTTCCTGAGGCGGGCACCAATTTGCCGAGCGTGGTGCAACCCGGTTTTGAAAATATTCGGGTCGCGTTCGAGCAGAACAACGCAAACTTTTCGTGGGGTCTGTTCCAAACACGCGCCCGATTAATTTTCGATGAGTTGCAAGCCGCATGGTCGAGTCTGGACTGGGAAAGGGCGCGTCCGCACGAAACCGACAACCTGTTTCAAATGCATCAGTACTGGATAGATGCGTACCGGCGGCAGCAATTGCGCAACGTCCTGGATCAGTGCACGGTAACTGCGATGCAGCCAGTGAAGATTGTGGAAGACGCTTTTTACAACGCCATTACTCTTCGAATCGGCGCACAGGGATACGATTATACGGTTGACACAAACGGACGGATCGTGGCCGGTTCAAAGAACAATTTGCGCCGTTGGACGGAATACTGGACGTTTATTCGCAACCGCAGCGCCCAGCCGATCCAAACTCGCGTTGATCTAAATTGCCCAAACTGCGCGGCCCCGTTAAAAGTTAACAATGCGGGCGTTTGTCAATTCTGCGGCGGGAAGATAACCTCAGGAGAGTTTGATTGGGTATTATCGAAAATTGAACAGGACGAATCCTATGCAGGTTGACATCTAATTAGCGGCGCGAGACATCGAATCCCCTCCCAGACAACTCAGTTGCAATAAGAAACCTTTAACGGAGCCTTTCGTGAGACACAGTTTACTTTTACTTTTTCTATTACTTTCGCTGGCATTCCCGCCGGCGTTCGCCGAACAACGCAGAACGCAGCAACGAACCGCCACGCAACCGCGGAAGCCCGCGCCGGCGCCGGTACGATTGCCGCAGGCGCAACTTGCCAACAGGACCCTGGCAAACGGATTGGAGATCATTGTACTTGAAGATCATTCCATTCCCTTGATCACGATTGAGATGGCGGTGCGCAATGGCTCGTTTACCGAACCGCCGGAGTTGAACGGACTGTCGCATCTCTACGAGCACATGTTCTTCAAAACGAATCGCGCGGTTGCCAATCAGGAAGACTACGTCCGCACCATTGGCAATCTGGGAATCGCTTACAACGCGTCGACGCGCGAAGAAGTAGTGAACTATTACTTCACTACCACCAGCCCGCACCTGCGTGTCGCATTGCAGTTCATGCGCGATTCGATTCGCTATCCGCTGTTTGACGAGCGCGAGTTTGAGCGCGAACGGCAGGTGGTAATCGGAGAAATCGATCGGCAGGAATCGAATCCGTTTTTCTACCTGAACAAGGGGATGAACGAAAAACTTTTCCCGAAGTACACCAGCCGTAAAACTCCTATCGGTAGCCGGCAAACTGTTTCGGCTGCTACCACCGCGACCATGCGTTTGATTCAGGAGCGCTACTACGTTCCCAATAATTCAGCGTTGGTTATTACGGGAGATGTGGAACCGGAAGAAGTATTCAAAGCCGCGCAGGAGTTTTATGGCGACTGGCCACGCCGCGCGAAGGAACCGTTTGTTGAATTTCCGTTGGTCGATCACCCGCCGCTTGCAAAGAGCGAAGGTAGCTTGATCCTGCAGCCGGTTCAAAACGTGACAGTGATGATTGGCTGGCATGGTCCATCCATCGGCAAGGACGATGCATCCACATACGCGGCTGATGTGTTCTCTTTCATTCTGACGCAGCCGAATTCGCGATTTCAGCGCGCGCTGGTTGACTCGGGATTAACCACCGGCGTTTCGCTTGGTTACTACACGCAGCGTAACGTTGGCCCAATTCAGATTGTGTTTCAAACGAGTCCGGAGAAGGCGCACGATGCTATCAAAGCCGTCTACAACGAGATTGCGCACTTCAACGACAAGGACTATTACACTGACGAGCAACTCGAGAGTGCGAAGGCGCTGCTGGAAGCGGACGACCTTTATTCGCGTGAGAAGTTAAGCGAATACGCGCATACGCTCAGTTTCTGGTGGTCCTCAACCGGATTGGAATATTTCCGCGGTTACCTGGACAGGCTGCGCGCTACGTCGCGCGGGGATATCAATCGCTACGTCACGACTTACATCCAGGCCAAACCACACGTGGGATTGGCGATGCTCTCACCGGAAACCCAGGAACAGATCAAACTGCAGCCCGCGACGCTGGTAGGTAATTGAACGGATGAACATGAACCGAAGAACTACGTTAAGCATTAATTCAATCTGGATCAGCATCATGCTGCTGGTCTTCGCGCCCTTTGTTTTTGCGCAACAGACCGCACAACCAACGACGCAGCCTCGAGCGCCGCAGACAATGCAAAGCGCGCAGAGCCTGGTGGCGAGCCAGGCCGCGCTGGTCACAGAATTCGAAGTTAACGGGCTCAAGGTACTCGTCAAGCGGAGAGAAGGAAGCCTTTCAGTAGGAGCCGGTCTCTTCATCAAAGGCGGCTCACGTAACATTTCGGCGCAAAACGCGGGCATTGAGGGATTGACGCTGGAAACGTCTACCGAGGCAAGCGCATCGTTTCCGCGAGCGCGCATGCGCGATGAGCTGGCACGCATGGGAAGTGTGATAGGCGCCAGCTCGAATCAGGACTATTCGGTACTCTCGCTGAGATCAACGCGACTCCATTTTGATCGTTCGTGGGAGATGTTTACCGACGTGGCGTTGAATCCATCGTTTACCAAGGAAGACTTCACGCTGATCCAGCAACGTTTACTTTCGTCGCTGCGTGACGACAACGACAATCCGGAGAGCCACCTGCAACACCTTCATGACCGGCTCGCTTACGCCGGACATCCGTACATGAATCCCATGCGGGGCACGGTGGAATCGGTATCGAAGTTAACAGTTGCAGACGTGCGCAACTATCACCGCAACATCATGCAAACATCGCGGTTGTTGCTGGTGATTGTCGGGGACGTAGATCCCAACAAGATCAAAGGGATGGTCACCGCGAGTTTTGGTAAGTTGGCGCGTGGCACTTACAAAGTTGAGCCCGTGCCGCAACTCGTCTTCGATAAACCCGTGGTTGAGATCACGCCGCGCGCGTTAGAGACTAATTACATACAGGGATATTTCACGGCGCCTGCGCCGAGTTCGCCAGATATACATGCGATGCGGATCGCGAGTTCGTTGCTTCGAGATCGGGTGTTCCAGGAAGTGCGGGCCAAGAGAAATCTTTCGTATGCGCCGGACGCGTTTCTGCGTACCCAGGGGGCGAACATCGGGGGTATCTACGTCACGTCCGACGACACCAACCAATCCGTGCGTTTGATGCTGGAGGAAATTACTCGTCTACAACAGGTGCCGATTAGTAAGGAAGATATTCAGGCAGTAGTCGCGCAGTATCTCACGTCGTACTACATCGGTCAGGAGACGAACATCGCGCAGGCGGGAGAACTGGCGCAGTATGAGTTGCTGGGCGGCGGGTGGCGAACTTCGCTTGATATTATCGACAAGCTGAGCGCAGTGACGCCTGAAGACGTACAGCGAGTCTCTCAAAAGTACATGCGCAATCTTCGCTTTGTGGTACTGGGTGACCCGAAGAGCGTTGATATGAAAGTTTTTACCGGACAGAGCGATTAGCGCAGGAGGCAAGAAGCGGGAGGCAGGAGCAGGAGGCAGGAAGTCGTTCTCGTCACATCAGCGAAATAAAAAATGACAAATGAAAAATGACCAATGACAAATTTGCCATTGGTCATTTCACATTTGTCATTTTCTATTTCTTAAGCGGTAATTGCCTTATTCCTGCTCCGGCCGCCTGCTCCTGGACCTACCGTCCTCCGCGGGTTTCGGTCATAAACTTCTCGTACAATTTGAAGTCCAGATGCCGCAGCGTCTTGGCTGCTGCCAGTGACATCCCTTCACTACCACTCTCAAAATATACGACCGCAAGATTGTAGAAAGCGTCTGCATTGGTCGGGCGCAGTTTGGCCGCGCGCTGGTAGTAAATAATCGCTTCGCTCAACTTACCGGCGTAGTAATACGCATCGCCGAGTTTGTTTAGAATCTCATCTGAATCTGGCTTGAGCTCCAACGCCTGTTGATATGCTCGAATGCCTTCTTCCGTTTTGCCCTGCTTAACCTTGCAGTAACCAACTTGCACCCACGCATCAGCTCGGCGCGGGTGGCGGTTAGCCACGGTTTCGAAGTGACCGAGAGCGTTTTCGTAGTTACCCAACCAGAGTGACTCGAGACCGGACCGATACGACAGTTCGGACAAGTCGTTTCGATCACGCGGACGCACCGCGCCAATCGGACGAAGTGGGCCAGCCTCTAGTTTCGCCACGCGGGCAGCGCCCATGGCCAGATTAATGTTCTGCCCATTGGTGACCTTTACCGTAACGACGCCGATCACCTCGCCTTTGAGATTGAACACGGGGCTGCCGCTGTTGCCGTGTGATGTCGGCGCGGTGATTTGAATGATCTTGCCGACGCTGGGTACCTCGCGCACGGCAGAAACAATGCCATCGCTGACGGAGCCTTCGAGCTTCAGTGGGTTGCCGATGACGAAGATCGTTTCGCCTTCATCCGGCAACACGCGCGCTAACTGGCTCTCACGGGCACGCTCGGGCGGAGTATCCACGCTCAGCAGAGCAAGGTCCCCTTCTTCATCGAGGGCGGTCGTGCCCTTGACCGGAAATACCCTTCCCTTGCCGTCGAGCGTTTTGATCTCGACACGCTTAGCGCCACGAATGACGTGCAGGTTGGTTACTACCTCTCCGGGCCGCAAAAAGAAACCACTGCCGGTCATCAGGGCTTCGCCGTCTGAATCGTAAGTAGCAATTGCGACCACCATCGGTTTCAGGCGGCGCACAAGCTGCGGCAGAGTCTCCTGTGCGGTAACCGAGTTAAAGGAGAGAAGGGAAATAGCTACGAGCAGCAACTGGGGGAAGATGCGTTTGTACATAACTCTTAGGTTGTTACTAATCCAGTTGAACTAATACCAAGGTGGTGTGCCTTGGAGTGTCTTGCGGGAAGACCGGAGGCCGGGGGCTCGACCGGGACTGAGGCGTTCGTTAAACCCCCGTCCGTGCGGCGCATATTAACTCAGGAGACGCCGGAATGGTAAATAAATTTACAGATTATCCGGCAAGTTAGGTTGCGGTTGGTGGCGGTATGGCCTGAAACCATCGCCAGCCTCAGGCTCACGCCTGGGGAGCGGGTAGTTCACCGCTGGGGCGCTTCCGGGAATGTAAATAGTGCTCTACTTCAGACGACGTTTCCTTATGGCACTCGGGGCACGCGGTGGAGATCCGACTATTCTTCAGGTCCGACTTTCCTTGTGAAAGATCCGGAAAAAGAAGAATCCTCCGTTTGCAATGTTCACACACCATGGATATGTACCACATGCCGGGGGATGGCTTTAGCATCGAGGGAACTCCTTTCTTTAAATTTATGAAAAAGGGCTGAGGATATTGGTCGGGGCAAAATGCCTCAGCCAAGAGGAACGACCTAACTGGTCCAGTGGCCGGATTATAAGCAAGCAGTCTAAAATCTGTAAATATTTTTGAGGAGAAATATTCGCTTCGAAATGGCAAAACACCGACGTCATAGGCCGCATTGCTCACAATGTGGCGAACGTTTCTTTAAACCCCATATTCGCTGTCCAAGGTGCAATACTCTGATCATCGGATGGCCGCTTGCAACCGTTAGTGCAGTGGTTGTCTTCACCTTCCTACTGTTACTTAAATTCTTTGGCTTCATTTGAGGCCCGCCAATCATCGCGTCATAAAAAAATAAGGCCGCGTCGAACGCGGCCTCGAATGAGACTTCTAAATTACGTATTTGGAGTTTTACTTCCAACGTTATCGAATAATCTCGACAATTCCGATTGCTGGACCAACCGGGCTCACGATCGTGCCGGTAGCATTTTCCATCGTCACCAGCAGACCAAAATCCGGAAACGCTACTTCTGATTCGATAGTAGCTTCATGTTTTTCGCCGAAATTCACGATTTGTCCAAGGTTTGCAAACTCGTTCGTCGGTGAAACGGCCCACACCGTGTAGACCTGTCCCGCCGGCGCATCCTTCAGTTCGTGAAATGTCATTTTCACTTTCGACGCACCGCCTTTTTTCGGAGTGATGAACACGTTTGCCCGTGCGCCTGCAAGTGCTCCAGAGAAGTTAACTTTAACTTTCGTGTCATCGCCTTTTTCGTAGGCGGGTATGTTTAGCATCGGCACGGTGTATGGATTAGACGGTGTGGCAGTGGCGCCAACCTTCTCACCAACTGGTGCGATTGAATGTGGAATCACCGCCAAGCCTTCAGGTACCGCGCTCCGGAAGAACACCTTCGTGTTCGGGTCGTAGGTTGTCAGTCCGGCAGGAGCCGCAACCAACATGAACTTATCGAGCGGAGTGGTCGTCGTAAAAGTTCCCACACCATTACTAACCGGAACCGGTCCCAGGAGCGTCACCGCTCCAGCCGGATCGACTGCATACAGATTCACAGTCGAAAGATCAGCCGGAAGTTCCGAGAAGTTCAACTTGATCCGCGTGCCGTTGTCGTCGCGAAGCACTGTCGCTACGCCCTTCGCGCCGGTGATCGAAACGGGATTCATGTTCAACGTAATCTCGCGATTTTGCGGATACTCAATCACGGTAAACGTGCCATCCGCGTTAGTGGTCTGGGTAATGCCCGCAGTTGGATTCGTGGTGGCTGCTATCGCCACGGGACTGTGCGTTCTTGGAATCACCGTTAGACCAGCAGGTACGGCACTACGGAAGAATACCTGTGTGTTTGGATCGTAGGTGGTCAATGTACCTTCTGGTGAAGCCACGATCATGAAACGGCTCCACGGAAGCGTTCCGTTAAAAGTGCCGGCGCCATTAGTTACCGTGACAGGCCCCAGCGAAGTAACAGCACCCTCCGGGTCGACCGCGTACAGGTTAATCGTGCTTACTGTCGCCGGCAGATTCGTCAGGTTAACTTTTACTTTCGAACCAGTTGCGTCGCGCAGAATCGTGGCCGTGCCGGTTCCGGTGATCGTAACGGGATCCAGCGTGACGATTGTTTCTTTACCGATCGGATATTCGACAACGGTAAACGTGCCGTCCGGATGCTGTGTTGTTTTGGTTACTGTAGTCGGACTTGTGACGGTGGTGGTGGTTGTGGTCTGACCGGTGGCTAGCACTGACGAAATACATATCAGTAGCGTGGCCACCCCTAAAGCGAAAAATCTCTGCATGGTTGGCATGCTCCTTTCGTCTACTTAACTCGAGATTAAGTTATGTCGGGGTCAAATTTTATTTTTGTCGAAAGGACTATGTCGCAAGGTCTATGCCAACTCGAAGTGACTCAAAGAGGTGTCATTTAGCGGTTTTTGTGAGGAAAACGGGGGAAATTTCCGTGATAAACAGGAAACTGACGGCACACAACGATACACAGGTGTATCGCATGTTTGCGCTTAAACAGAAAAACGATCCACGAAAACACGAATTCCATGTGTTCGTGGATCGGGTTCTTCTACCGCCCGCAATATTAGTAACGATGCAGTTCCGCAATAGCCTTCGCTACATCTGATGCCTGAGGCAGGATTGCGTCTTCGAGTTGAGGAGCATAGCCGACGAAGCTGTCGAGCGCGGCCACTCGTCCCACCGGGGCGTCGAGGTATTCAAATAACTCAGACGCAATGCGCGCAGCTATTTCGGCACCGTAACCCCACGACAGAGAATCTTCATGGGCTACGATCACTTTGCTGGTTTTCTTCACCGTGGCAACGATGGCTTCCCAGTCGTAAGGTTGCAGACTTCGAAGATCGACAATCTCGACGCTGATACCCTCCTGCTCGGCCTGCTTGGCGGCGACGATTGAACGTTGGACCAGTGCGCCGTAGGTGATGATTGAAAGGTCCTTACCCTCACGCACCGTTTTCGCTTTACCAAACGGAATCATGAAGTTGTCCGGTGGATACTGCGACTTGTTATACGCCTGCCGGTACAGATGCTTATGCTCAAGGAACAGCACGGGATCGTCACAGCGAATTGCAGTTCTCAACAAGCCGTTGGCGTCGAGAGCGTTGGATGGATAGACCACACGCAGCCCAGGTATCTGGGTAAACGTGGACACGCCTGATTGCGAGTGGTAAACCGCGCCGCCCTTTAAGTAGCCGCCCACGGGAACACGCAACACCGCCGGACACTTCCAGTCCCCGCCTGAGCGCCAACGCATCACCGCCAGCTCATTCCTAATCTGATGCATGGCCGGCCAGATGTAATCGAAGAACTGAATCTCAGCCACAGGCTTCAATCCGCGTGTCGCCATCCCAACGGCACGCCCGACGATGTTTGCTTCGGCGAGTGGCGAGTTAAATACCCGCACACCACCAAACTTTCGCTGCAGATTCGCGGTGACTTTGAATACGCCGCCCTTGCCTTTGACTTCTTCGAGAAACTCTTCGCGCGAGCAATCGGCGACGTCCTCGCCGAAAACAACGATGCGCGGGTCGCGCGCCATTTCGGTATGCATGGCGCGGTTGATCAAGTCCACCATCGTGCCCGCATTACCGGAAAGCTCGGCCCCGCTTTCTGTGTCGAACTCTTTGGACGCAGGATCAACGTCCGGAGAGTAGATGTGCATCAGCGCTGTGTCCCCAGCAGGTTGCGGACTGGCCAGCGCCTGATCAGCTGCTTCAGTGACCAGCTTATCGACTTCGTCTTTTAACTGTTGAAGAGTTTGTTCGTTCGCGATGCCTTGTTCCATCAAAACTGACGCGAAACGTTTGATCGGGTCACGTTCAGCGTCGGCCGCACGTTCCGTGTCCGGTCGATACAATCTTTCGTCATCGGAAAGCGAGTGGGAATAAGGACGGATAACCTTTGCATGGACCAACGCCGGGCCGCGACGCTCTCGGCAATAGTTAACCGCGCGCTGCATGGTCTCCAGCGATTCGATTGGGTCAGTACCGTCGCACCGTTGCAGGAACAGGTTGGGGAAGTTCTCTACGAGTTTGGAGACGTCGCCGCCGGCAGTTTGCACTTCAACAGGGACGCTGATCGCGTAACCGTTATCTTCAACCAGAAACACTACCGGCAGTTTCAGGTTGCACGCAGTATTCAGAGCTTCCCAAAACTCGCCCTCGCTGGTAGTTCCATCACCAACGGAAACGTAAACCACTTCGTCATTCTGAAACGGAACGGAGTTCTTCTTTAGATCCTTGATCTGTTTTGCGCGGTAAGCCGCTTCCGCATTGCCAACAGCCTGGAGCAACTGCGTTCCGGTTGGCGACGACTGCGAAACGATGTTCAGTTTCTTGTGACCCCAGTGTGAAGGCATCTGTCGGCCGTGCGAGTTTGGATCATTCGCCGCGCCAACCGCAGACAACAACATTTCGAGCGGAGTCATGCCGAGCTGCAAACACAGAGCGCGATCGCGATAGTAAGGGTAGAACCAGTCGTACGCCGGTTTGAGCACCATTCCAGCCGCGACCAGAATCGCTTCATGGCCTGCGCCGCTAATCTGAAAAAAGATCTTGTTCTGGTTCTTGAGCTGAATTTCCTTGTCGTCGATCCGGCGCGACGTATACATCGTCCGGTAAATCTGCAGCATCTGCTCGCGCGACAAATTAACGCTTTCTCGCTTTTTGCTTGCTGGTTCCAATGCGCGCGCCGGCTGCGCCGCGGGCTGGGCTGCCGGTGGGGGAACCGCTTTAGGAGCCGCCGCTGCCGATCGCATGGGCGTCGGTTTCTTTTCCTCTACGTCCGGCGTTGCGTCAGTGGGTTTGGAGTCTGACTTCGGCTTCGGCACCAGCTTTAGAACTTTTAAATCACTCATGATGTTTTGGTAACCCAAACTCTTAGTTTGCGGTTGTCGAGGGAGAATTCCTAAGTAATAGTCTGCGCCACGGGCAATCGCAAACTAACAGTTTGCTTTACAGCAATTACGCAAACTAACAGTTTGCGTTACATCTCATTAATCACTATTAAGAATTGCTCTGTATTCTTCCGCCATGGAGGGATGCCCATGACTCATCGCGACATCTATTCCTCGTTGATAAGTCTCGCGGGCCTTATCGTGTTGACCCGTTTTCTCGTAGGCGGCAGCCAACATCCCATACGCGTTGCCTTCATCTTCCGAAATGGCGATATACCGCTCGAGCGTTTCAATCAGTTCTGCCGTTTGACCTGACTTCTCGTATTCCTTTGCCAGTCCAAACAGAATGCTGCTGTTGATCGGATCGTTCACCAGCATCTGCTTGAAGATTTCGATACGTGACATAAAGCAGTAGATAGTAGTCAGTAGTCAGTAGTCAGTAGTCAACAAAACCCGCGCCGGGTTTTTTTGGTGTATTTCGTGTAATTCGTGGATCGCTTTTCCAGCCGTGAAAAAGCAATCCACTAAAGACACGAAATACACGAAATACACGAAAAAGTTGGCTACTTGCCGATCATTAATTTCGCGATTGTTTGGAGCTGCATGTTCGATGTTCCTTCGTAGATCGCTCCAATCTTTGAGTCGCGCCAGTATTTCTCTACTGGATAATCCTTGACGTATCCGTAGCCACCATAAAGCTCGATCGCCAGAGAGCTGATGCGCTCTGCCGCCCGCGACGAATAGAGCTTGGCCATGGCAGATTCTTTGACGAAATTCATGCCAGCGTCTTTCATGCGCGCGGCGTTGTAAACCATCAAACGCGCGGCTTCCAGTTGCACCGCCATCTCCGCGAGTTGGAACTGCACGCCCTGAAACTGATTGATCGGCTTGCCAAACTGCTGGCGCTCGCCGGTGTAGGCCAAGGCAGCGTCCAGCGCACCCCGTGCAATCCCGATCATCTGCGCGCCGATCCCGATGCGGCCTTCGTTCAACGTTTCGATCGAAACTTTGTAGCCTTTGCCGAACTCGCCGAGGAGGTTCTCTTTCGGAACTTTGCAGTCAGTCAATATCAACTCGGTCGTCGACGAAGCGCGGATGCCGAGTTTGTTCTCTTTCTTCCCAACTGCGAAACCTTCAAAACCTTTTTCGATGACGAAGGCGGTGATCCCTCGATAACCCTCTTCCGGATTGGCATTGGCAAACAACACAAAGATTTCGGCTTCGTTGCCGTTGGTGATCCAAAGCTTTTGCCCGTTGAGCAGAAAATGATCACCCTTATCGACTGCGCGAGTTTGCATGGCGAAGGCGTCAGACCCGGAACCCGCTTCGCTTAGCGCGTAGGCGCCCACTTTCTCTGCTGCCAGTTGCGGCAAGTACTTCTTCTTTTGTTCCGCGTTGCCCCAGCGAATGAATGCATTGTTGACGAGCGTGTTCTGTACGTCGACAAATACCCCGACCGAGGCATCAACGCGCGAAAGTTCTTCCACCGCCAGAATCGCTGTGAAGAAGGATGATCCGGCGCCGCCAAACTCATCGGGAGTTTCGATGCCCATTAGTCCCAGGTCAAAACACTGTTTGATTACGGCGGGATCGAGTTTGCTCTTCTCGTCCATTTCTTCAACGCGCGGGCGGATCTCGCCTTCAGCAAACTCGCGCACGCTGCTGCGAAACATTTGCTCTTCTTCAGAGAGAGAGGTCAATGGATGACCAGCAGACTGTTCAATAGCTGTTTGAGATTGACTCATCTTATACCTGGCAATCTTTATGATGTGTTGTTTACTAATGCATCATAATCAACGCAAAACTAAAAAGGCAAAGAGTGGGGCGGTGCACCCAACGCACTTAAAGTCAGGAACTGCGGAGCGATTTCGTTTCGCTACCTTTGGAAGAGGTTACGGGAGAGCGCCATTTAAGTTTTTTTTCGAAAATGTTCCCCCTCCTTTTGGGAGCGGTTAGGGGAGGGCTTTGAGCGTCGTATCTTTTTTGCTATTGAAGGGAGCGTCAACATTCGCCAAAACGCAGGTTCAACTTCAGTTGACGCTTCCTCCAAAAACAAAAAGCTAAACTCGCCGCAAGCCCTCCCCTAGCCCCTCCCAAAGGGAGGGGGAATTCATCCGCTTTGTAGTTGATCTTGACATCATGTTTTGCAGAAATCGCCTGACCGTGTGATACCGTTGGCACTCCCAAAAAGGTTCAAATAACTTGGCTACTGAAACGACACAACCAAAAGGCCGCAGCAAAAAACTGGCGCCGCTGGGAATACTCTTCGGCATCGTCGGACTACTGCTGTTCGCGTATTTCGTTAGAGAAGCCGGAGTCGGCAGGGTGATGGACGGAATCCAACGACTCGGCTTTGGATTCCTGCTCATCATCGCCATCTCGTCGATGCGCCACGTGGTGCGCGCACTTGCCTGGACTAAGTGCGTGGAGAAACCTTACCGCCTGCGGTTTCGCGACGCGTTTGCATCGAGACTAATGGGTGACGCGCTCGGCAACATTATCCCGTTTGTCAGTATGGCAGTTTCGGAGCCCTCGAAAGCGGTATTTGCCCGTCGTTATGTGCCCCTGATGGTGGGCCTCTCGGCGATTGCTCTGGAAAACATTTTCTACAGTCTCTCAGTCATCCTCTTTATCTTTTCCGGAACCATGGCGCTGTTGTTGAGTTTCCCCCTGCCTGGTCCACTGCGATACGCAAGCTTCGGCGCGCTCGCAGTCACGGCATCACTGCTACCGCTCGGTTACGTGGTTATTTACAAGCAGTGGAGATTCTTAAGCGGCTTTTTGTCGTTTCTGAGGAACCGTGGCATCGCGCGTGGCTGGGCCGAAAAATCCATTCCGCGCGCGCGGCAAATGGAGGACCGGATTTACGGTTTCTATCAGCGGAACCGCAGGCTGTTTCTGCCCATCTTCCTACTGGAAGTATGTTTTCACCTCGCCGGCGTGGCTGAGATATACGTGACGCTATCGTTCATCAGCGATGTCGCACCGACAATTCTCGCAGCGTTCATTCTCGAATCTGTTAATCGCGTAATCAACGTGGTCTTCAAATTCATTCCTTTCAGACTCGGCGTAGATGAAGGTGGCAGCGGCGCCATCGCGAAAGTGTTGGGTTTAACGAAGCCGGTGGGAACTACCCTCGCTATTGTTCGCAAAGCTCGTGATCTGTTTTGGACGGGGGTGGGAGTGACGCTAATGATTCAGCGAGGCTTTTCGCCCGCCACCGTTCTGAATGAAGAAGAGAGAATTGATGAACCCGCGGCGTGAAATATTATTCGTAGGCGAGCGCCGTAACCGCGTCAAGATTTGAGGCTCGCAGAGCGGGGTACAACGCGCCTAACGCTCCACCGAGAAGGCCGATTGATGCGGCGGTCAAAGCCCAGCCCCAGCTGAATTCAAAAACTAGACCGTAGAAGCGATGAATTAAGTAACCGGCTACCAGCGATATGATAAAACCGGCAATCAGGCCGACAAGACTTATCAACAACGCCTCTGACTCGATAATCAAAACAATATAACGACGCGGCGCACCTAACGCTTTGAGTATGCCAATCTCGCGTGTGCGCTCCGTTATCGTTGTGTACATTGCCAGCATAACTACCAGGCCACTGACCACGGCCGCCAGTCCCACCAGCACACGTAGAAAGATTCCCAGGTAAGGGACGCTCTTCTCGATGCTCACGAAGATTTCTTCAGTGAATTGGACTTTGTTGCCGGGCAATTGTTCATTGATCCGCCTGGCGACGGCATTCTTATCATGGCCGTCGCGGACTTTGATCATGATGTAGGTCGCCTTGTCCGGGATACCCAATACTTCCTGCATGCCTGCCAGCGACATTTTCACGCGCGCGCTGGACTCCGGTGAATAGATGCCAACAACCTTGTAAGGCTTGTCACCTATGAGATTGATGACACTGCCGACATGAAGGTCATTGTTTCGCGACTTTGTCTCATCGATCACAACTTCGTCGGCGGCCTGCGGCGAGCGGCCGGAGACAATGCGGATATCGTTAAGGGCTGCAAACTTATCCCATTCCACACCTTCAATACGTTCGAACCCAAACCCCCTGTTGCCTTGCTGGATTTCGACGATCACGGGAACCGCCTCTTGAACACCCTCGATCTGTTTCAGCAAGTCGACGTACTTAGTGCTCAGGTTTGAAGTTGAAGCCGTTAACTGCATTGACCCGGGACGAGTAAAAATGATCTCCGCTCGCACGTTCGAATTGCGGCGTTGCATGTCGTTCGACATTCCTCTAGCCAGACCAGTGAACAGCATGACGAGACACACGCCGAGGGCGACTCCCGCGACACTGACAAGCGTGCGAACGGGCCGCTGACGAATATTCGAAGCAACGAGGTTATCCATGCGGATCATAGTAATCACTAGTTATGTGAACAGTAAACAGCAGAAGGCAAAAGACAGGAGGCAGGAGCAGGAGGCAGGCGCCAGGAGGACCAAAAACAAATTTGTCATTGGTGATAATTGGTCATTTCAGATTTGTATTTTTTATTTCGCTCACGTGAAGAGTACGACGTCCTGCTCCTGCATCCTGGCGCCTGCTCCTGCCTCCTGGCGCGTGCTCCCGCCTCCTGGCGCCTGCCCTGCCTCCTGTAGTTCGCCGTGACAGTTTCGGGCTAACATGGCCCTATCATAATTTCCAATTAATCGGTTCTACTGAGGCCACATACCGTTGCCTGAAAACTCCCACTCCGGCCCCGCTGTTTATCTCCAGGGCGCCGATCTCCGCTTCGACCGCCGTGCGGTGGCGGCTCTGATACTGTTGGTCTTAATTGGCTTTGGATTTCGCGTTTGGCAGTTAGACGCGATCGGTTTTGCAGAAGACGAAGTCAACAAGGTCAACGCCGTGCGTGCCTACGAACACCGCGACATCACGGCCAACGCTGAGCATCCGATGCTGATGAAGATCTTCATGTTCGCGTCGGTCAAGATCGCTCGAGCTGTGAAGGGCGAAGGCGGATTCAGCGACGAGCTCGCGTTTCGTCTGCCCAACGTGATTTTCGGGTCGCTGACCGTCATTCCATTGTTTCTACTAACAACCGCGTTCTTCGATCGGTGGACCGGTCTGTTGGCGGCCGGTTTCTGGAGCGTCGGTGTAAACGCGATCACGCTTAATAGGGTAGGCAAGGAAGACACGCTACTAGTGTTCTTCATGTTGTTCGCTTGTTATTTCTACCTGCGGGCGAAGCAAGCAGACACACGTGAAACTAAAGTGCGAAATAGGAACTACTTGCTGTCAGGCATTTCTTTTGGATTGATGATGGCGTCGAAGTATTTCCCACACTACCTCGGCCTAAACTCTCTCTACCATCACTACGCACGTGTGCGCACACGCCTACCCGGAGAACCGAGTGGCAAGACGTCTATGGTCTTTTACGTCGCCATGGCTGTCGCCTTCCTGGTTGCGAATCCCGCAGTGTTATTGCCCGAGGTTTGGGAATACCTGCGCGCATACATGGGCGAGAAGTTGTTGGTCCATTCGGGTTATCTAATGGGGGAGCAGCTTTTCCAAAACAAGATGTCGCGATCGCCATTCTGGGGAATGCCCATCTACTTCTATTTTTTGTTCATCGCGATCAAAATTCCATTGGTGGTGCTGGCCGCATTCCTCGGTGGCCTGGTGATTTCTATCAAGCGTTGGCGACATCCCGGTCACGCATTTGTCCTGTTCATGTTGTTCTTCTGGATAGTTCCTTACTCGCTGGCCGGCGCCAAGTGGCTGCGATACACGCTTTCACTGATGCCTTTCATTTACATGTGCGCGGCGGTCGGGGTCTTTCAATTAATCCGGTTGCTTAGCGCGCGTTTGACCGGAGCGCCGGTTCGCGCCGCTGCGGTCACCGTCGTCCTGTTGTTGTTTATGGTGTGGCCGGCAGTCGGTGCTTATGTCGAGGCGCCACACTACGGTCTCTACACGAATGCACTGGGAGCAAGTTATAAAGGCTACTTCTTTCCGCACGACGAGTTTTACGATGATGGCTTGCGTCAGGCCATCAAGTTTGTGTGTGATTCAGCACCGCAAGGCGCGCTGATCGCACATGAAACACCGGCTGCCACGGGTTATTATCTTGAAAAATTCAGCCGGCAGGATTTGAACTCGAAAGCTTTATCGGCCCCCGATTTTGATGTCACTCAGATCTCTGGGCCAGCCTATGTCATCATTCAACGCGGCCGGACCTACTTTGAGAATCGCGAGAAGATTCAGTTTGTTCGATCGAATTTTCGGTTGATCCATGAAGAGAAGGTAAACGGCTTGACCGCGGCAGAAGTGTTTACGAATCAATAGGACAAACATGAAAAGATCGACCTTATTACTCATCGTCTTAGTCTTAGCAGTCCTTTTCGCAGGCTTACCGTTAGCGGGGCAAACGCCGGCCCAGCGCGTCCACATAGTTGTGCTCGGCACTACCGACCTGCACGGGAACATACTTCCGATCGATTACTACACCGATAAGCCGGACAACCGTGGACTGGCGAAAGTTGCGACTCTGATCAAACAGGTTCGCAAAGACAATCCGAATGTTGTGTTGGTCGATTCCGGCGATACGATTCAGGGCACACCGCTCGCTTATTTTCACAATAAGAAAAACAACACCCCGCGCCATCCGATGATGTTGACGATGAGCGCACTGAAGTTTGACGCGATGGCAGTCGGGAATCATGAATACAACTTCGGATTAAAAGTGCTCGAGAAAGCTCGCAGTGAGGCAAACTTTCCGTGGTTGTCCGCAAACACCTACGACGAAGGAACAACCAACACGCACTATAAGCCGTACATCGTGAAGGAGGTTGGAGGAGTGCGAGTGGGAATTCTTGGTCTCACTACGCCCGGAGTTCCAACCTGGGAGAACAAACCAAATTACGTGGGGCTGGAGTTTCATGAGCCACTTCCCGAAGCAAAAAAATGGGTCCTGGTGTTGCGTGAGAAAGAGCGCGCCGATGTTGTTGTTATTGCGATGCACATGGGGGTGGAAGAAGACTTACGCACTGGCCAGCTGAATCCCGGCTCAGTGTTGAACGAGAACCAGGCTGTCACGATTGCGCGGCAAGTGCCCGGGGTTGACGTGATCTTCATGGGTCACACACATCGTGATGTTCCTGATCTGTTTGTGAACGGCGTCTTGCTAACGCAGGCAAATCACTGGGGCCGTCACCTCGCGCGCGCGGATTTGTATCTGGATAAAGCGGGCGACCGCTGGCGGATGGCGGCGCGCTCCGCTCGCACAATTCCGGTGGATGACAAAGTGGAAGCGGATGCGGAGGTAGCGAAGCTAGCGGAGCCTTATCACAGAGAGACGCAATCGTGGTTGTCGACTGCTATTGGCGAGTCGGCAACAGAGTTAACAGCTACTGAGGCCCGCTTTAAGGACACGGCGATTCTGGATTTGATTCAACGCGTGCAGATGGACGTTGGTAAAGCTGATGTCTCTATGGCAGCGGTCTTTAATCTTCAGGCGCGCATTCCAAAGGGCCAGGTTACGGTGCGGGAGATGGCCGGGCTTTATGTTTATGAGAACACGCTCGTGGTTTTGGAGGTTACTGGTCAGCAGGTGAAGGACGCACTGGAGCATTCCGCGAAATACTTTCGCCCTTATGAAGAGGGAAAGACCCTGGCTGAATTAATAGACGACAAAATTCCGGCGTACAACTTCGACATTGCGGAAGGCGTAACTTACGAAATCAATATCCGCAAACCGTTTGGCCAGCGAATCGAAAAGCTGATGTTTCAAGGTAAGCCTCTCGCACCCAACCAGAAACTCCGACTGGCTACCAACAACTATCGTGTGAATGGTGGAGGTGGTTACACCATGTACAAGAACGCTCCCGTGGTCTATCGATCAGGTGAAGAGATCCGCGAGTTGATTATTGACTGGGTCGAACGAAATAAGACGATCCCCACTGAGCCCACTAATAATTGGAGAATCGTCTTTAGGTAAGATTCGCAAAAGACATTTCCCATATATCATTTCACATTACTCATTTGTCATTTTGTGTTCGCGTTGTTCGTGTAATTCGTGAATCCTGTTTGACCAATCGATAAAAACGGTCCACTGAACTGACGAACTACACCAAATGAAAAATGAAAAATGTGAAATGATATATGGGAAATGGTTTTTCGCTGAGACTACTTGGAGACAAACACCAGAACGGCAACCCGGGGGCGTTGGGTTGCCGTTCTGGTTTTTACAATCGGAGATGAGCGGGCGCTCATCTACCGTTGTGCGGGAGTCTTGAGAACTACCGGAGCACCGCAGCCACCTCGACTAGTACCGGACCACATTCTCCCTGTTCAAGCTTCGAAGCCAGGGTGGACATCTCACGCTCTATCGCGCGTTCCTGACGTGACTTCAAGAGCTGCCGGCCTGCTTCGCCTGCGCCAGTCCAAGCTTCAGCCAGGAAGTAGCGGTTACCGTACCGATGGAATACCAGGCGGGCGCGCCGGTCTTTGGACGGTTCAATCTCATTCGTCAGACGGAAAACCGCCGCGTCACTCGTTGAAATTGCCAACGCGTTTCCGATGGAGCGGTTGACCTGGTATTTACCCGCCGGAAGCGTTTGATCGGCCACGACGAACTCAAACGGGATATTGGAAATTACTGTCTTACCTGACTGGGCCTGGGCAGAAACCACTGCTGTGGCAAACGCAATTGCCACAATCATCGTCAGCATCGTGATTCCTTTAACAACTTGCTTTTTCATTTTTCCTCCTCTTGCCCGTTAGGGCTGCGGTCGAAATATGTCGACCTCAAACTTTAATAAGCCGGTGGTTGACGATCACCTTAAGCTTGCCGCTCGCTGGTTCAATTTGTGTGCGAGCTGTTTCCTGGTATTGCCACTTTCATGCCGCAGTTTTTGCATCGCATTGGGCAAAACTAGTACACGCTTGAAAATCGATATTGCACAGCATTAATGGGCCTGCCGAAGTGAAAGCGATTTTGACGCCTTACCGGGATAGATCATTTGAGTCTATCCAGTCGGATAGCGACGCATATCTTTCCAGATAGAAGCGGAGCAGTTTTTCCGCAAGGACTATTGCTAGGCACGTACTCTCCGCGTAAACTTTGGAGGCGTTATCCAAAGCTCACGATCAACTCAATGAATCCGCGACTGACAGCCATCGCCGGAAGACTTAAGGGCAGCGTCTTCACCATTGAAGACTTGCCCGTCGTCATCGGCAGAGAAACGAACGCGACGTTGTGCATTGCCGATGCCTCCGTCTCGCGTCGTCATTCCCGAATTGATAAGGAAGAGGATGAGTTTGTAATCCTCGACCTCGACAGTCTTAACGGCACCTTTATTAATGACGTCCCGGTAAAACGTCGAAAGCTTCAACACGGTGATCGGGTGCGGATCGGCGACTCGCAGTTTCTGTTTTTAATGCACGAGAGCGCACGGCCGCGCAGCTCGAGCGACGTACATCTCAACGACGGCAAGATTGTCAGCGGATCGACCCTGCAGGTCAGGTTTAATGACGCGCTCTACCTGATGGCGCGCGACCTGAGCGCGTTGATGAAGGTCAGCACCACCATCAATGCGATTCGTGGCGTAGAGGAACTCCAAAAGACTCTATTGGAGCTGCTGTTCGAAGTGGTACCTGCCGAAAGAGGCGCAATCTTTTTGGCAGATCACATTCCGGCAGCCGGTGAAGAAGCCCAGTTCACTTCCGTCTTCGGACTTGATCGCGAACACGGGACCAACCAGTCGATTCAGGTGAGCCGTACGATCACCAGAACGGTGTTGCACCAGGGCGAGGCACTGCTCATCAATAATCAACCTCCGCCCGTCGGTCTTGATTCTGAAAGCCTCATCACGGATCGCCCTAATTCAATTCTGTGCGTGCCGCTGATCATGTTGAACCGCACGCTCGGTGTGATTTACCTCGACACTCGCGCTCCAGACACATTTTTTGATACCGACCACTTGCAGTTAGTCTCCGCAATTTCAGCTATCACCGCCGTTGCTTTGGAAAACGCACGGCACATCGAGTGGCTGGTGAGTGAGAATCAACGGCTCGTCGCAGATTTTGGAATAGAACACAACCTGGTCGGAGAGAGCGCTCCCATCAGAAGCGTGTTGCAGTTCATCTCCAAAGTTGCGCCGACTGATTCGACCGTTTTGATTTCAGGTGAAAGCGGTACGGGTAAGGAACTGGTCGCCCGCGCGATTCATCGAAACAGCCATCGCGCGAACAAACCTTTTATGGCAGTGAATTGCGCCGCGCTGGCTGAATCTCTTCTGGAAAGTGAGTTGTTCGGGCACGAGCGTGGCTCATTCACCGGCGCCCTGGTCCAAAAGAAGGGCCGCCTGGAGTTTGCCGACGGCGGCACCGTGTTTCTGGATGAGATTGGAGAGCTTTCCACCGCCTTGCAGGTGAAGCTTTTGCGGGTGCTCCAGGAACGCGAGTTTGAACGTGTTGGCGGCACTCGCTCGATGAAGATCGATATCCGGTTGATTACCGCCACCAATAAGGATTTGGAGAAGGCGGTAGCGGACGGGACTTTCAGGCAAGACCTCTATTACCGGCTAAACGTGGTTAGTCTGGAAATGCCGCCGTTGCGGGAACGGCACGAAGACATTCCGTTACTGGCCAGTTATTTCGCGGCGAAGTACGGCGAGAAATGTAAACGGCGAGTCAGCGGCATTTCGACGCAGGCCCAGGCGCTGCTGACTGCCTACGATTGGCCCGGCAATGTGCGGGAGTTGGAGAATGCAATCGAGCGCGCCGTAGTGTTGGGGACAACCGATCGAATCCTGCCCGAGGATTTACCGGAGTCAGTTCTGGAGTCGCATGAGTCCGTGCGCGAGCCCGCCACCGGGTATCACGAGGTGTTGGCCCGCACCAAGAAAGAAATGATCCTGGAGGCGATGCACCAGTCGAAAGGGAGCTACACCGAAGCAGCTAAGCTGCTCGGCGTCCACCCAAACTATTTACATCGCTTAATACGGAATTTGAATTTGAAGGAACAGATCAAGAGTGAAAAATAAAAAGGAAAAAGTACTGAGTGCTAAAAGTGCTGAGTGCTAAAGAGTGCTGAGTGCTGAGAGTAGATAATGTTCAAATTTTCAAACTTTATTACTCAGCACTCAGCACTCAGCACTCATCACTCAGCACTCATCACTTAGCACTCATAACTCATTCACTCATCACTTTTCTTGTTCCGGTAGTAATTAAACACCGCTTCATACCGGAACCCCTTTTCCTCCGGTCCAACCGGCACCAGGAAGATATCGCACTCGCCCAATTCGGAATGTTGCAGAGGATAGGTATATTGCGGCAGCTCAACATTGGGTGGGCCAATGAAGAAAACCGAAAACCGTTCCATCCCGCTCTCTTCGGAATCGTCGCCCTGGTAGGGCGTGACTTCCACCAGCTCAAGCTCTAAAGGATCATGATTTTCGGCGGGGATTTGAAACTTCGTAAACAGGTGCCGCCTGAACGCTTCTTCAGTTAATTCAGCCATCTCTATCTTTTTCCTAAACCGGCAAGCGTCTCGGTAATTTCAATCACTAATCGCTTGCTGGTCACCTTTCGCATTTACGTCGTATTCCATGTGTTTGTAGGCGCCCAATTCTTCGATGATTTTGAACCCCAATCGCTCATAAAACCTGTGGGCGTTGTCATTCAGTACAAAAACCATATGACGCAACGTCTTCCCAAACGCGGTAGCTTCGAGAATCAGGTTTTTCAGTAACAACGTTCCCGCGCCGCGATTTTGAAATTGGGGCAATATCCCAATATCCAGCAATCTGATCTCGTCGTCATTCTCGCCGATCCAGATTCGGCCTGCGGGTTCACCATCAATGATGAGAATTTGATAACGTGCGTTAGGAAACCTGGCATCGTACTCTTTGCGCTGCAAATCAAACTGCCAATGCAGAAATGCCTCGCGTTGTCCGGCCGGCCACTCTACCTGCGAGAGCTCTTTGTCTCGCGTGCTTCCATAAACGGACAGGAGAAACGGATCATCTTCCGGTTTCACTGCGCGCAATTCCAACCACCCTCCGCGCGGCAGTTTGAACCGGTCTGTCTTTTGAATAGCACTCATCGCAGATATGGAACTGACGAATGATAGATCGTGAGGTCAAGCACACAAAAGGCCCACTCGCCTGAGCCAAGCGGGCCTCTTGCTAATCACTTCTCACTGCTTGACTAGAGGTGGCTGATGACGGCTTCGTAAGAGTAGAGTCCATCTTCCCTACGCGACCGCGTCATGAATAAGGGAAACTCACCGAACTTCGCGTGGTTCAGTTTATGAATGGACGTGAACGGCGGAAGCTCGTCCGCTGAAAGGAAGGTCAATGAGAACGTTGCCGGCTGAATGCCTTTGCGCAACATCATCCTGGCCTTCGGGTTGGGTTCATATCCTGAAACTTTCACTAGTTCCAACTCTAACTTTCGACCGCGAGCATTGGGGGTGGTAAAGATGTCACCGACAAATCCCGCGAATGTCGCCTGAGTAAAGGCATACACCGGATTGCGCCGCGCCGAGAGTGGAATGGACCGCAAACCATCCGATTGAGTTCCCTGGCCCTTTTGGCTGAAAAGTAACCCGGGGTTGCTGGCAACGATTCCGGCCGAAATTGCTGATAACACGCCTGTTTTGACAAAGCCGCGACGGGGTAAGCGCATTTCAATCTCCTTTAGGAAACGGTGGGTGAGTTATCAATTGCAACATCATCCCAATTTGTGGGGGCACACTATATTGCAGTTTCCATTTTATGCCAACAAAAAACCTACAATTTTCCCGCTTTTAAAATGAGCGGTTCGGGAGCCTTACAAGTTCAATTAAGGGCCCTTGTATTTTCTTTACAAATTTAAGCAAGAGTTCTTGTATTTCTGAGACGTTGCGGATAGAATCCCGCCCGCTGAAATCAGCTTGGTCCTTTTTTCTTCCTCAAGGGCAGATCTTTCCCAAGCGGCTCGCATACTTTTGCCGCCGTAGCATGGCTTACTAAGTTAGCAAACACAGTTAGTGCGCGGGTCCGCCCGCCACTCACCAAACCAATTAGCCTTCACTCCCGGAGAGTACACCCATGTCAGAACCTTTTCTCTCTGAAATTAAGATCGTTAGTTTTAATTACGCGCCCAAAGGTTGGGCGCTCTGTAATGGACAGTTCTTGCCGATAAATCAGAACCAGGCGTTGTTTGCATTACTGGGGACGACTTACGGCGGGAACGGGCAAACCACTTTTGCCTTGCCTAACCTTCGCGGACGAGTTCCTATTCACTTTGATAGTTCGCATGACCTTGGTGAAGCAGCAGGTAGTACGAGCGTAACCATCAATATTCAGCAGCTGCCCACGCATACACATTTCTTGCAGGGTACTAATGAGGCGGCGACGCTTGACACGCCTGGGGGAAACTTTCTCGCAAAGCCTTCGATTCAGGGTTATGGACCAGCGGGCAGCATGTCAACGATGGCCCCCGGCACGATAGGAAACGTGGGCGGGAGCCAGCCCCACAACAACATGATGCCGTACCTGACGCTTAACTTCATCATCGCTCTGCAAGGGATCTTCCCAAGCCAAAACTAAAGGAGAAATCAAATGGCGCCGTACGTTGGTGAAATAAGAATGTTCGCGGGCAACTTTGCTCCAAACGGCTGGATGTTCTGCCAGGGACAGACGTTGCCGATTTCTGAAAATGAGGTGCTCTTCCAGTTGATTGGCACCACTTATGGTGGCGATGGCGAAGAGACTTTCAATCTTCCAAACCTTGCCAGCCGCGTACCTATCCACATGGGCACTGGTCCTGACGGTACTACTTACCAGCTTGGAGAGATGGCGGGCACTGAACAGGAAACACTGACGACGAACCAGATACCGACTCACACGCATCCGTGGTTGGCATCAACCGCAGATGCCAACACTGCGGAGCCGGTAGGCGGTGTGCCGGCCGTGGCCCAGGGTGACCTTTACACGACGGATGTACCGGCGCCGTCGTTAGTGGCGATGAATGCCAGTGCCGTCACGCCGATAGGTGGCAGCCAGCCACACGAAAATGACCAGCCGTTCCTTTGCATCAACTTTATCCTCTCGCTTTTCGGCGTGTATCCGAATGCAACGTAAGGAGACCATCAATGTCAGATCAGTTTGTCGCTGAGATTCGCATTTTCCCTTTTAATTTCCCCCCGACTGGTTGGGCATTCTGCAATGGCCAGCTCATGCCCATTTCACAGAACACGGCACTTTTCTCGCTCCTGGGGACGACGTATGGCGGGGATGGCAAATCAACCTTTGCGTTGCCTGACATGCAGGGCAATGCTCCTATGCAGCCCGGCCAGGGCCAGGGATTGTCGCTGCGAGACCTCGGTGAAATGTCAGGCGTGGAGACGGTCACCTTGCTTACTTCGGAGATACCGTTTCACACTCACGCCGCTAACGGCTCTGATGAGGACGACAATTCGACGATCCCGGTAGGTCACGCTTACGGAAAGCTGAGCGTCGCGTATAAGCCTTCAGGCGCGCTTGGCCAGTTGGCGGTGCAGTCGCTCTCTCTCGCTGGAGGCGGATTGCCGCACAACAATATGCAGCCCTATCTGACGCTGAATTTTTGTATCGCGCTACAGGGCATATTCCCGCAACGCCCGTAAGGTGTTGCCCAGGCGATCAGAACCAGGCCGCAGCTTGCGGCCTGGTTCCGTTTTTGCGCAGTTTTCTCTAAGTAGCCAGTCAGGAAAACCCTCCCCCACATGTCGCTCCGGTAGTGTCTAACCTATTGCCCCTTGGTAAGTCACATAAACCCTACAATCTAAAGACGAATCAGACTTGTCGTAAGTCAATCCTTTGTGGTAGTTTTCACGCTCCAACGGAATAAATGTTCACCACTCGGGTTTAACAGACATTCCCAATTGATACATGTGGATCGAAACCATGTGACCTTCCTCGCCGAGCCCCAAATATCGCTCGGTCTGGGTCTATCAAATGTTACAACGCATTTCAGCCGTGCTTTTGGTCGCAGATAATTTTCTCATGTGACTTTCTCTGGTCCTACACCACTGGCCCAGACTTTTGATTCTAAGGTAGCGCTCTCGCAGCCAAGAACTCTCGCAACTACGAACTAAGGAGAAGTTATGTACCAGTTTATCCCCCGGCGGTCTGGCACCGTCCGTTTTTTTATCGCCTGCCTGATAACTTTCACGTTATTCACAACTCCTCTGGCTTCGTTGGCGGCTTCTCGCAAGCAAGTCGCTTTTAAGGCATCGCCATTACCGAGCGCACCCGAAAAATCCTCTGACCCGGCGGCAGTTAATTCGTCAGTCTCGAACGTCAGCGCGCCGGCTGCGATGCTGGTTCCCACGATCACTGCTTCGAAGGTTGACGCGTTGTTCACCGACGTTAACGGCGACACCAACGTCGATCCCGGCGACACCCTCGAATATACGGTCACCATTCAGAACACCGGAACGGACGCTACTGGCGTAACTTTCACCGACACGATTGATGCTCATACAACACTGGTGGGTGGATCAGTAAACACTTCGCCGATCGCATTCGATGATCCGAGTTATACGGCAACCGGAAATGTGCAGATCACCATTCCGGCGGGTAGTGGTGTGCTGGTTAATGACATCGATCCGGACACAGGGAATAACACCGGACTAACGGCGAGCGCGGGTGCCACCAGCGCAAACGGCGGCAACGTGACAATGAACGCCAACGGTAGTTTTACCTACAATCCGGCGCCGGGGTTCGAGGGCACGGATACGTTCACCTATACAGTCACCGACCCAAGCGGTGCTACCGGAACCGGCACCGTGACGTTCAACGTTACGGGGATGATCTGGTTTGTTAATTCGGCCCTCGGTGCGAATGGAGACGGCCGCTTGAGTTCGCCCTTCAATTGTTTGGTGGGTGCGGGATGCTACAGCGCTTCGGCGAATGGCGTAGGCGATAACATCTTCTTGTATTCCAGCGCGACCACTTATACGGGGGGGCTGGTCCTGAAGAACAACCAGCGATTAATCGGCGGGGGCGCTTCCCAGTCGCTGTCTGTGATAACCGGACTTAACCCACCATCGGGAAGTCTGGCGTTGCCCGCAACCGGAGGCGCTAATCCCACGGTGGCTACTGCCGCAGCCGCCACTGACTCGATCACGCTTGCTCAGGGCAATACGCTTCGTGGTTTTAACATTGCGAACAGTACAGATTCCGACATCGCGGGCAGTGGATTTGGTACTGCCAGTATCACTGAGATGACTCTGAGCGGGACGGGCCGTGCTCTTGAACTCATCAACGGCACGCTTTCGAGTTCTTCTTTGTCCAGCATCACCGTCGACACGAGTCCAGCCCAGGGAATCTTGCTCCAGCAGGTTGCGGGTAGTCTCACCATTGGAGGCACGACCGTCACCAGCAGTACCACGCAAGGCATTCATGTGACGTTGTCCACAGCAGATATATCGTTCGGCAATACCTCGGTCGGAAATGCGACTGCGGCGGTTGAACCTACAATCGGCGTAAGCCTTGTCAACAATTCAGCAGGAACTCGCACGTTCGGCACTCTAACCATTTTGAACGTTTCAGCAAACGGTCTGTTCCATTCGACGGCTGGTGGCGCCACAACGGTGACAGGCGCGACGACCATTACCAACCCGACGCTCACTGGCGTGGATATTCAGGACTCGACGACTGCCATTAGCTTCCAGGCCGCAAACATCACTCAGTCAGGTGGCACCGGTGTGTTTATTGACGACTCGACAGGCGCTATCTCTTTTACAGATCTGGATATCAATCCTGACGGCGGCCAACGCGGCCTACACATAACGGACCACGCCACCGGCACCATTACCACAACCAGCGGCACTATCACGACTACTACCGGCACGGGCGTCGAGATTACTGGCGCGGGCACCACTCCGCTGGCCATGGTTTTGACTCAGGTCACAGTTAACGGAGCGCCCAGTGGTGTCGTTATTCAGAACAATTCAGGAACCTTCAGTCTTATCGGTGATAACACAAACGCGCGTAATGGTTCCGGCGGTACTTTCACGAATACCACAAGTGACGGCGTTCGCCTGTCTAATGGCAACAACATCACACTTAAGTCGATTAACATGGTTAGTCCCGGCGATACTTTGCAGGCTTTGATCGAGGACAACGAAGATGACACGGGCGAACACGGCGTAGAGGCCATTAGCGGCAGCAACATTATTTTATCGGGCATTTCGATTGACGCTCCGGCGGGTAGCGGCGTGGTGGCGCGTAACCTGACGGGAACATCTCGTATTAATAACAACAGTCTTATTACTAACATTGATAATCCGG
Organism: Pyrinomonadaceae bacterium; assembly: GCA_035273385.1. GTDB lineage: Bacteria > Acidobacteriota > Blastocatellia > Pyrinomonadales > Pyrinomonadaceae > PSRF01. Next base: position 229,801 of record DATEPE010000033.1, read on the forward strand.
CCACCCACGGCTTGTACGTCAGAAACGACAGTGTCAACAACACACTGTTTGAAGTGAATGACACCGATTTCACGAATTCTTCTTCCGCTGCTGCGACGCTCAACGCCACAAACTCCGGCACCGCCAACATGACGGTTGAAGTTCGCAACGGTTGTATTTTTGAGGCCTTAAGCAGTCAAGCCATCACCATGGCGGGGGGCGCTCTCGCGGGTACTACCGGCACACTGACCTCACTAGTTACGGGCAACACGTTCAGAAACGCCGCCGGGGTTTCCGAAAACAACGTGGCGGCACTGGTGTCGAACAGTGCTACTCATAACGCGACTATCAGTACCAACCTGCTGGAAAATATTGCAGAAGATGGGACAGTCGCCAACACGTCGATCATTCGCACCCAAAATAGTGGTGGCAAGATGACGGCGGTTGTATCGGGTAACACCATTCAGAACATAGCGTACGGCGCAGGCGCCGGCGGTCGTCACGTGATTGGTCACGTTTTCGAGCCAATCAGCTACAGTGCAGCTAACTTTTCTGATATTAAATTTGAGAACAACGTCGCCACTAACATTACCTATACCGGCACAAACCGGGGATTTATTTACATTTCTTATCGGGAACAGGCCGCCGGCGGCGATATCAAAATCCTGGGCAATAACTGGAACATGCCCACGGCGGCAGCGACGGATGAGTCGCTGGAATTAGAGTTTCGAAATCTCAACGCCGCGCAGATTGATGTGCAGATAAACGGCAACACCGGTGTGGCTGCTACCACCGACGACTTCCTCCTCATAGACAATGAGGATGTAGCTACTGCTAATGTCACCATAACTAATAATTCTTTTACGACAACTAATAGCGGCAGCAACCAGGCTATTGAGGTGAGGACGTTAGATAATGCCGCGGCCGGCGATGCGAGCACATGCGTTAACATCAGCGGCAACACTCTCTCGCCAAATTCAATTAATTTGGTCGAAGACACCAACACCACGATGACCTCCTCCCAGGCGAGCGCCGCAGCCATGACCGCCGCCAACGGAGGCGCGACCGTTACCGCTGCCGGCGTCACTTTCGGACAGCCAGCCTGTACCCTGCCGGTAAATTTCTTGACGATTCCAAACGCCGGCTCGTTGCGTGAAGCAGTTGCTAGTGTCTCTGCTGAGAGAGATTATTCAAGCGTTGTTGCGAAAGCCACCGGCATACGCGCGCTTGAAAAAGTTGAAAGCGCACCGGTCACCAGCGAAAGCAAGGTCACAACGGCGATCCGCCGTCACTCACACCACGCGGTCAGTAAGATCAAACGCGCTTACCAGGCGGTAACTAATTTGGTTACCGGCTCCGCACCGATGATGTTGGCGGGCGAGACAGTTTCCGTCGTTGGATCGGGCTCAGGATTCACGTTACCCGCGAACAAGACCATCACTATCAAGTTCAGAGTGACGGTGAACAATCCGCCGAACCTGACCCTGCTTAATCCGGCACGCGTCAGCAATCAGGGCACTGTGGAAGGAACCAACTTCACAGACGTCTTGACGGACGATCCAGCAGTTGGCGGCGCTGCCGATCCAACCGAAACGCTGATAGATCTGTTCGACTCGCAAACATCGGTCATCTCCAGTAGTCCTTCGATCGTTCAGGGTAGCTCAGTCACGTTCACGGCCACGGTCACGCCAGTCTCCGCTGGCCCAACGCCTGTAACTGGAACGGTTGACTTCTTCGACGGCGCCGCTATACCAGCAAACCTAATTGCTGGTTGCGACGACCGGCCATTGTCCGGCGATCCGGCCCAGGCTACCTGTACGACGACTGCGCTGACGGCAGCGGGTTCGCCGCACACCATCACCGCTCGTTACAACGCGGATGGCGGCAACTATGACGCGAGCAGCGGTACCGTTTCACAGACGGTGATTCTGGTTCCGGATCTAACAATCGACAAGCAACACACAGGCACCTTCTTCCAGGGGCAGACAGGCGCCACTTACACAATCACCGTCACCAACAGCGGTAACGGTGCGATGCCGACAGGCCAATCGATTTCTGTTACCGACACATTGCCAGATGGTCTAATCGCGACGGCGATGAGCGGGACAGGATGGACCTGCGCGCCGACGGCGCCACCTAATACGTTCCCGGTTTCCGGACCGACCACGATTAGTTGCGCACGCTCGGGCGATACGCTGTTAGCTGCGGCTGCCTCGTATCCAAACATCACTCTTACGGTGAACGTAGATAGTGATGCGCCTACTGGAAATCCCGCGCTCAGCAACGATGTGAGCGTCACTCAAGGCGCCGGTGGTGAGGTAAATACCGGCAACAACTCCGATACCGATCCGACCGCGATCAATGCCGGTGTTGATCTGACAATTGACAAGTCTCACACGGATGTCTTCACACAGGGAGATACCGGCAAGACTTACACAATTACGGTAACCAATTCCGGTGGAACAGCCACTTCCGGAACCGTCACCGTGGCGGATACTCTGCCGACTGGCTTAACTCCAACCGCTCCCAACGGTGCGCACAATGGATGGACGTGCAGCATCGTCGGTCAGGACCTAACTTGCACGCGTAGTGATGTACTTAACCCCGCGGCTAGCTATCCGAACATCACGCTTACCGTGGATGTCGCAAACAACGCACCTTTGAGTGTGGATAACACTGCAACCGTGTCAGGCGGTGGTGATATTAACGGCGCGAACAATTCGGACACCGATCAAACCACTATTAACCAGCTTTGCCTGACGCCGCCCGCGAATATGGTCGCATGGTGGACCGGTGACGACACCACCAGAGACATAGTTGGTGGCAACGATGGCACGCTTCAAGGCAACGCGGGTTACGCCGCAGGCAAGGTGCTGAATGGTTTCAACCTCGACGGCACCGGTGATTACGTCCAGGCGCCTGATTCAAACAGTTTGGATCTCACCTCGGCGATCACCATGGACGCCTGGGTCAATCCAACCAATGCCAATGCGAATGGAAGCCTGGTCGATAAGATTTCGGTCGGTGGTACCGACGGCTACTCGCTCGACCTGGTGAACGGAAACCTGCGCTTCAAATTCGGAAGCCAGTCTGCTCAATCGACAGGCGTCATTCCGAACGCTACGTTTACGCACGTTGCGGTTACGTACGATGGAGCCAATGTCGTCTTCTACATCAATGGCGTGCTTGATTCGACAACGCCTTTGACAGGCGCAATCCCTGTCAACGCTCTACCGCTGCGAATCGGTGCAGCTCAGGACGGCTCGTCCGGTTTCGCCGGCGTGATCGATGAAGTCGAGATCTTCAGTACAGCGTTGCCGGTGGCCGACATACTGGCGATCAGTAATGCGGGTACTCAAGGTAAGTGCAAACCGTCTGACTTGAGGATTACCAAGACGCACAGTGGTAATTTCTATCTCAATCAAACAGGCGCCACGTATACCATCACCGTCACTAACGATGGACCAGGGGACACTACCGGGACAGTCACCGTTGCTGACACCCTGCCGGCAGGTTTGACGGCTACCGGATTCAGCGGCACCAACTGGACCTGCCAGCCGTTACCGGTTCTGTCGTGCTCACGCAGTGACGTGCTCGCCTCGGGTGGTGTTTACGAAAACATCATCCTGACAGTGAATGTCGATAGCGGCGCACCCACGGGTCCGAACGCAGTGACCAACACAGCGACTGTATCCGGCGGAGGAGGTTTAGATACTTCCGACGACACGGCTAACGATCCAACTCAGATCAATACTCTCCCGGACAACATCGCGCCGGTGAACACAGTACCGGGCCCACAGGCAACCGATGAAGACGTCGCCCTTGTCTTTACCGGTGCGACTCAAATCTCAATCGCAGATGCCGACGCCGGGTCCAACCCGGTTCAGGTAAGCCTAACGGCGACTAATGGTGTAATCAGCCTCAGCGGTACAACCGGACTGAATTTTGCCTGCGGAGGATGTAGCGGAGACGGCACCAGTGATGCTTCCATGGTCTTCCAGGGAACAATCACCGACATTAACAATGCGCTGAACAACCTGACCTTTACGCCGGCGCTTAACTACAGCGGAGCGGCGAGCCTGCAAATCGTGACTGATGATTTGGGCAACACGGGCTTTGGTGGATCGCAATCCGATACGGACACGATCAACATCACGGTCAACAGCGTGAACGATCCGCCGTCGTTCAACATTGCCGGCAACCCGCCGGCAGTGGACGAGGACGCAGGCGCTCAGACTGTCAACGGCTTCGCCACCAGCATTTCGTCCGGACCGGGCGAGAGCCAAACCCTAACCTTCAACCTGACGCCAAACGGAACTACCGGCAACCTCGCGTTTTCGAGTGGTCTATCCATAGACGCGACCACCGGAAACCTGACTTATACGGCGTCACCAGACACTAACGGCACGGCTACTTTCGACGTGACGTTGAGCGACAATGGCGGTGGCACTAACACCAGTGGCACACAGAGCTTCACGATCACGGTGAACGCCGTCAACGACGCGCCTACGTTCCAAATCGCCAGCAATCCGCCGGCAGTGAATGAGGACGCGGGCCCGCAGACCGTTAACAGCTTTGCAACGAATTTCCAACCGGGCCCGGTTGCGGCTACCGATGAGGGGTCGCAGACGCTGGTCGGGTATACCGTGACGCAGACAGGCTCAACCGGAAGTCTGACGTTCTCTTCCGCACCGGCCATCAGCAACGCCGGCGCTCTGACTTATACGTCTTCGGCAGATACGTTTGGCACGGCCACATTCGACGTGGTAGCGACCGACAGCGGCTCAGGCACGGCTCCAAACGTGAACCAGAGCGCGGCGGTGTCGTTCACCATCACAGTAAACGCGGTCAACGATCCGCCGTCGTTTACTATCGCAGCCGATCCGCCCGCTATTGCCATTAACTCCCCCGCGCAGACGGTTAATAGTTTTGCGACCAACATCTCGCAGGGACCGGGTGAGACGGGCCAGACGTTGACGTTCAACTTAAGTCCGGCGGGAACCACGGGCACGATTGCGTTCACCAGTGGACCGTCAATCGACGCTACGACTGGAGACCTTACCTACACGCCGCAGGCCGGGACGAGCGGCACGGCAACCTTTGATGTCACGCTGAGCGATAACGGTGGAGGCACTGATACCAGTGCGGTGCAACAATTCACCATCACCATCACGCCGCAACTGGATCTGATCGTCAACACCCTGGGAGACGCAGCCGATTTAGCTCTCGACGGAGTTTGCGACACGGACGCCGCAGCAGGTGATCAGTGCACGTTGCGAGCTGCCATTCAGGAAACAAACAACGCCTCCAGCGCCGACACGATCGCATTCAGCCTGCCGGCTTCCAGCACGATAGAACTAGCGAGTGCGTTACCGGCAATTGCGGGAGACCTGGAGATCAATGGACCAACTAATAAGTTGACCATTGATGGAAACAGCACCGGCCGGGTATTCGAAGTGACTTCCGGCACGGTCAGTATTGACCCATTAACAATCACAGGCGGTCTGGTGAACGGTGGTCATGGCGCCGGTCTGTTAGTAACCGGCGGCGATGTCACTCTGAAGGACCTGCTCTTCACAGCCAACACGGCTATCAATGGAAACGGCGGCGCCGTCGCAATAACCGGCGGGACGCTGACGATTCTGAACACCACCATCTCCGGCAACACGGCCACCAACGCCGGCGGTGTTTATCTCGGCGCCGGCAGCTTGACCATGATCAACGTCACGGTCACCAACAACACGGCCAACGGCGACACCGGTAGCGGTCCGACCGCGACTGGCGACGGTGGGGGTCTGGCTGTAGGGGCCAACCCGAGCTTCATTAGAAACTCGATTATTGCCGGCAACACCGCGACCACTAACACGAATATTTCGGGTTCCATCGGTCTTGGTGGAAACAACCTGGTCGCCGGCGATCCGCGATTGGCTCCATTGGCTGACAATGGCGGTCCAACCATGACGCACGCGTTATTGGCGGGCAGCCCCGCGATAGACGCCGGTGATAACAACCAGGCCACCACCGCCGGTCTGGTAAACGATCAGCGAGGCTTTGACCGGATCACGGATGGCAACGGCGACACCGTCGACACCGTTGATATCGGCGCGTTTGAAGCGCAGGTATTCCTCGAAGACATTGCTGATCGCGCGATCGATGAGGACGGCTCTGACTCGTTCAGCTTCGACGTTGGCGGTGCGGCAGCCATCACTAATGTGACCGCCACCTCCAGCAACACAGCGCTGGTGCCGAACAGCGTGGCTAACCTGGCTGTTACCGGCGCGGGCGGGACACGCACGCTGACCATCACTCCGGTGGTCAACGGATTTGGCACTACCACCATAACGGTGACGGTGGAAAGTGCGAGCGGCAACATGAGTGACACGTTCTTGTTCACGGTTAACCCTGTGAACGATCCACCAGTATTCACCGGTGGACCGAACGTGGTCGTGAATGAAGATGCCGGCGCGCAGACCATTCCCAGTTGGGCCACTGGTATCTCGCCGGGACCGGCCAATGAAAGCACCCAGACGTTGACCTTCCTGGTCAGCAACAACAATAACGGCCTGTTCTCAGTACAGCCTGCGATTGCTACTAATGGGACGCTGACATTTACGCCCGCGGCAAATACGAGCGGAGTTGCCACTGTCTCCGTGCAACTGCAGGACAATGGCGGCGGCACGGATTCGTTCCCAATTCCACCGTTACAGTTCACGATTACGGTGAATGCGGTCAACGATCCGCCTACCTTCACTGGAGGACCTAACCAAACGGTAAACGAAGATGCCGGAGCGCAAACTGTTCTTAATTGGGCGACCGGCATCTCGGCGGGACCGGCTGATGAAAGTGGCCAGACGTTGACCTTCCTGGTCAGCAACGGCAATAACAGTCTGTTCTCAGTACAGCCTGCCATTGCAACCAACGGTACGTTGACCTATACGCCGGCAGCTAATGCAAGTGGCGTTGCCACCGTGTCGGTGCAGCTACAAGACAATGGCGGCGGAACAGATACTTCGCCGTTCCCACCGTACACATTCACCATCACGGTGAATGCGGTTAACGACGCTCCTTCGTTCACGAAGGGACCGAACCAGACAGTCAACGAGGACGCTGGCGCTCAGAGCGTTTCCAATTGGGCGACAGCAATCTCGGCAGGTCCGGCGAATGAGAGCGGTCAGACGGTGGCATTCAATGTCACCAATGACAACAACGCCCTCTTCTCGATTCAACCTGCGGTGAGCCCGACGGGTACGTTGACCTATACGCCCGCACCTAACGCGAACGGTACGGCCACGGTTTCTGTCTCACTGACAGACAACGGCGGCACGGCCAACGGCGGACAAAATACGTCCGCGGTGCAGACGTTTACTATCACGGTCAACGCAGTCAACGATGGCCCGGTTAACACTGTACCGGGTGCTCAGAGTGTCACTGAAAACGGCACGCTCACGTTCTCGGCCGGCAACGGCAATCAGATTTCGATTGCCGACGTCGATGCGGGAGCGCCGGGAGTGCAGGTGACTCTCTCAGCCACCAACGGAACCATTACCCTGGCGGGTACGGCTGGTCTGGCCTTCTCAAATGGTGACGGGACAGCCGATGGCAACATGACTTTCACGGGCACTGTGGCCAGCATCAATACCGCACTTAATGGTTTGGTGTTTACGCCAACCAGCGGATTTGCCGGCGCCGCATCGTTGCAGATCGTGACTAATGATCTTGGCAACACCGGCAGCGGCGGGGGGTTGTCTGACACAGACATAGTTAACATCACCGTCAATGATGGTGGCGCACTGCAATTTAGCTCAGCGACCTACAGCGTGAACGAAAATGGTGGTACGGCCACGATCACAGTCAACCGCACGGGCGGCACGGCTGGAACTACGACTGTCGATTTCACGACCAGCAACGGCACGGCGACGGCGGGTGTCAGCGATGATTACCTGACCTCGTCGGGCACGTTAACGTTTGGTCCGGGGGTGACTTCTCAGACGTTTACGGTAACGATTAACGAAGATCCGAACAACGAACCTAACGAGACAATTAACCTGACCTTGTCCAATGTGACGGGCTCTGGATCACTCGGCACTCCGTCAACTGCAGTCTTGACGATTGTCGACAACGATCCGGGTGGAGCGTTGCAGTTCAGCTCGGCAACCTACTCGGTCAGCGAAAGTGGTGGCTCTGTCATCATCACAGTTGTGCGGGTGGGTGGCAGTACTGGTACGGCGTTCGTCGATTTCGCGACCAGCAATGGCACTGCAACGGCAGGAGTTGGTCAGGACTACACGGCGACGAGCGGTACGCTCACCTTCGGTAATGGAGTCACGTCGCAAACGTTCACCATACCAATCCTTCCTGACCCGGATGATGAACCGGACGAGACTGTGAACCTGACACTCTCGAACGTCAGTGGCACCGGCAACCTCGGTTCGCCGTCTACCGCAGTACTGACGATCCTCGACAACGATCCGCCGACGTTCTCGCTCGATGCTTCGTCTTACACAGTTGACGAAGATGATCTGCGAGTAACGGTCACGGTTAACCGCGGCGGCGACTTGTCGCAGGCAGTTACGGTTGACTACGCCACCAGCGATCCGTCGGGCCTCAATGAGTGCTCGCAGGTCACCGGCAACGCTTCGCAACGATGTGACTACGCTACGGTAGTCGGCACCTTGCGTTTCGCGGCGGGTGAAGCAACCAAGGTGATTCACATTCCGGTGGTTGACGATGTCTACATCGAAGGTGCGGAGACCTTCACTCTGACGCTGTCAGATGCGTCAGGTGGAACTCTCGGAACACCTGCCACCGCGACTGTCACTATCAACGACAACGACGTCGGT
>DATEPE010000034.1:0-24128 GCA_035273385.1 Pyrinomonadaceae bacterium
TGACAATATCTTCATTGCCGGGTGCTCCCTTCAAAGTCAGATTTTGAGTCAACCTGCAAAGGCCAAACTCGTATCAATCGTTGGACATTGTCCAACTTCTAAATCGACTTTGGGAGACCCGGCTTCATAGTTTCTGGGGTGCAGCGGAGCGGAACCCCAGGTATTTGCGACCATTATGAAGAGTAGAGCGCGCGGAGCGTGCGACAGCGGAAACCACCGGCAGATCACGGATGATGAATGGGCTGCCGCCCACTTCGCGGGCTGCAACCCGGTATTCCACGAAGGTCCCTGGGGGCTACGCTCGCAAAGCCTCGCTCACCCCTGGCTTTATGCTATCGCCGCCCACTTCGCAGGCTAAGTTAACCAGATGAGCTTAAAGCTTATCGAACATCCCGGTTCAAGATGTTGGTGGTGCGCTCTGTTACGCTCGCCGGCTCGTAATGAGGTGGCAGCTCGTTCGTCGTACTCGGCTGCTCCAAAGGCAACGTCGCATCACGCCGAATTGAGAGTCCCGCGAGGATGCGACCCACCCCGGTGAGCGCAGGCATTAAACCGACGAGCCAAATAATCTTCACGACAGAATCTATATCGAATGGCGCTTGTGCCCGGATCTCCTCCGGCACTCTTAAGACTAGTGAATCGGCGAGAAAATAAAGAAAAATCATCAAACCAATCCCGCTGAACAGCGAAATTAAGCCGTGCGTGATGTGTTTCTCTCGTCGTTCCTGGGCGGTCGGTGGCGCCTTCTCTTTCCTCAACTTCCACGGCTTATGTACAGCGATGAGGGTTCCGGAGTCTTTCACCATTTCCTGATGCATCTGATCCAAAGCGCTCGAGACTTCTTCAGACACCTCTTCCATGTTTAGCTTTTTCATCATCTCCTTGAGCTTCGGAAGAGGGCCGCGGTCAGATCGGGCAATAGCCTCACTGAGTGTGACAGCCTTCCCGATTACCTTCAGGTTGGCGCCACACTGCCGGCAATACTGCAGCCCGGAAGAAGATTCGGTTCCACATTGAGGACAGAACATAGCCAGATGTCAGATGTCAGATGTCAGATGTCAGATGTCAGAAAGCATACGTAACAGATTACGATTCTGAAAGCGACGTTGTTGCAGCTCTGTTTCGTGTTATTTCGTGTAATTCGTGTATTTCGTGGATCGTGTTTATTACCTGGTCAAAGCGATCGACGAAATACACGAATTACACGAAAAAAGAAAAAGCGGCGACCTTTCGATCGCCGCATTACCAGTGATTCTAGTTGGCCACTACTTACACTTGCTGTATCCACAATCCCTGCAGAAGTCGCAGCCGCTGGCGTGTTCGAGTTGGCCGTGGCACTCGGGGCAGATGCCGATCATGTTTGACATGATCGCGCCCGTCACGCCGGCTGTCGGCGTGTTGGTTGAAATTCCGCTTTGCTGTTGCTTCCCGAGAGCGCGAGCTGAATCAGGAAGATCCTGTACGCGCCGGTTGGTGATCATGATGCACTCGGCAACTGCCTGTTCCGGTGAAGTCAGCAGGCGCTCGTTGAACCAGACCGCGTGTGTGCCGGTGACCTTGTTCAAACTGTAGGCCACTTCCGCTGCGTCGAAACCACCGCGCAGCATCTTCGAAGCAAGCAAACCCACACCCCCACTGATTGGACCAGTGGCAAACACTTCCTGGATCATCTTGCCATCGTGGTTGACCGTAACGTAAAGGTTCTGACCATCGAACGGAATCTGCCAAGTCGCCCCGCGTAACTCACGTGGACGCTCGATGCGAATGGCTTCAGTTTGAACTGACTGAACCCGTCGCGCCTCTGGCTCCGACGAAGCTTGGGTATCAGCCTGAATCTGCTGTCGGGCCAGCACCTCAGAATCAGTGCTTACAGGAACCAGATGAGCAGCATCTGCATGCGTTGCCGGCGGCTCGTCCAACACTTCCACCTGCGCTTCGGGATTGCATGCGATCTCACCTTTCGGTTCTTCCGTCGACATTGACGTCAACACCTGGTTCTCGCGGGAGCCGTCTCGGTAGTAACTAACGGCCTTGCAGCCAAGCTGACGACCCAATCTGTACAAGCTATCGACTGACTCCACAGTATCGTTAACTGCTCCGTTGCAGGTCTTCGAAACGCTGTTATCAACGTTGCGCTGTGCTGCAGCCAGCACGTGCACATGCTGTTCTGCCGAAATGTTCATCGCCGAAATGAAATACTGCGGCAGCTCGTTTTCATGCTCAACAACATAATCAGCAGCTTTGTCGATCGACTCCTGATCGGTTTGGTCCACGTCCATGCCGAGCGCCTGCGCAGCCAACGTGTGAACATAAGTGCGGGTGCCGAGCGTGTCCTTGCGAACGTAGGCCCACGAGAAGTTTGGCTCAATACCGGAAGAAGTTTCGGCAACAAGCGAGATTGTTCCCGTCGGCGCAATCGTGGTCACTTCATAATTGCGCGGCGTCAGGGTTACATCGCGCGGGATGCCTATCTGGTTATAAAGAAAGTCTTCGTAAGCTTCGCGGTTCGGTTCAAACTCCGGAAACACGCCTTTCTCCGCCCCCAACTTGATGCTGGCGTTCCAGGATTCACGTCTGATGAAGCCCATCATTTCGTCCATCAGATCGATTGACGCGGCCGAGCCATACGTCACTTTCAGATTTAGACATAGATCAGCAAAGCCCATGATGCCCAGGCCGACCGGACGCGTGCGATTGACCACGTCGTTAATTTCAGGGAGCGGCCAGGCACAGGTGTCGATCACGTTGTCGAGAAAACGCGTGCACAGGTGGGTCACTTCCCTCAAGCGATCCCAATCAACGCGCTTTTCCGGATCGTAGAACTTGGCGAGGTCGATTGAACCCAGGTTGCACGAGTTTGAGAAGTGCAGGAACTGCTCTCCACATGGATTGCACGAATAGATCGGCCCCATCGACTTCATCATGTGGTTGTGACGATTGACTTCGTCGATGAAGGCGATGCCTGGCTCCGCGTACTTGTGCGCGCTGGCGACGATGCGGTTCCAGATGTCAGGCGCGTAAACCATACCCGGGCGCGGCGGCTCTTCAATCATGCAGTTCGACAGATCGGCAGTCGCGAACGATTGCTTATCCGGGAAAGTAACTGTCGAGCCATCCGGACGCCGGTAAACGATGTACTCGCCGTCACGGACCGGATCGTGAATAGGATCGTTCCAGGGTTCACCATCAAACTCGAGCTGGAACCATTCGTTATCATCGACCGCTTTCAGGAACTTGTCAGTAACGTTTACGGAGATATTGAAGTTGGTCAGGGAGTGCTGATCGTTTTTCGCGTGAATGAAGCGAAGGACGTCAGGATGCGTAACGCGCATCATTCCCATGTTGGCCCCACGACGCACACCACCCTGCTTCACCACATCAGTAACCTGATTAACGATATTCATGAACGAGACCGGGCCGGAAGCCACTCCGCGAGTGGAACCTACCAGGGCCCCGTGAGGACGCAGGAACTCATACGTCATGCCTGTGCCGCCACCGGTCTGATGGATCGTGGCCGCAGCCTTTGCGTGGTCCATGATTCCGGTAATTGAATCCGGAACATCCAACACGAAGCACGCGGCAAGTTGTCCGTTGGTTTTGCCGGCGTTAACGAGACACGGGGTATTCGGCACGAACTCGCGCGCCAACATGATGTCGCTCATCGCGGCAAAAAACGCATCGCGCTTCTGCGGATCCTTTTCCGCCGCGGACACGTGGCCCACGACGCGCCTGACAATGTCCGGCCATTCCTCGAGCGCCCGCCCCTTCGCATCTTTCAACGAATAACGCTTGCTGATAACACGCTTAGCGTTCAATCCCAGCGGCTGCGTTTTGCGACGTACTGCCGGCGTGGTGGTGTTGTTTGTTGAAGATACTTTAGCGTCGGGGGTGGTTTTTCCAATGGCTGCGCTCATCTCTACCCTTTCTCGTGCCCAGGGAGCCGCACGAGTCAATTCTGCGAGTTTCAAAGACGGGGGTACGACTACATTATTGTAGACGGACCGCAATCGTTTGATGTTTAGCGGATACTACGGTTGGCTTTCTTCGAAGCGAAAAACCTCGGTGGAGTGCACACAGGGGGCCTGCCGCTGCTCCAAGTCAACCCGCCTCGTTTCCAAGCGGAGCGCAATATACTCCTTTGAAATCCGCATGTCAATATCTTGTGGTCATCTTTTTTTTCAATGCATTATACTGTGTTTATTGAGGATTTACATGAGGAACTAAACTACTGAAAAAAGACGAGTTTTGGTGGGTTTTTGTACGATTCGTGAGCGCCTAAGTAGACGTTGTTTTGGTGGCTAAGCCACTTGATGTGCGGAAGGCCTATGGCCTTCCGCCAGCATTAAAATCATTTTGGGCTACGCCCTGGATTGGGGGCGCAGCCCCAAAATTAGCAGCTGGTTTCGGAAGGTCAGAGACCTTCCGCAGATCGAGCGGCGTAGCCGCGACGACGAGCTAACACACGGTTTGAATGTGCTGAATATTGACTTATTTCGAGGAGCTGTTGAGGAGCAGCTCGTAGTTGCCGATACCGCGATTGTGGCTGTCGAGTGCCGCAAAAGTGTCTGAAGTTTCTTCCAGCATCTGCTTGGTCATCGCGATCGAATCGCTTAGTTGTTCGAAATCGAGCGAAGACACTCTTTCCGGAGTTGGCAGCGTAACCACCTGATCATTAACTAAACCAAAGAAGTTTTCGATCGACTGTAACTGGCCCTCGACGAGTTTCACCGAACGCTCGATATCCATAAAAGCAGCCACGCGTCGCTTAAGAATTTCAACGTTCGCCTGCTGAACTCTCCGCTCCCGATCATCTTTTGAATGTTCTACTGCGCGCTCCGCCTGGATCAGTTGGTTCTGAACAGCCTGACGGTTGATCGAGCGCAAGTGATGTTTACGTCGGCGGTAAACATCCAGCAGGTCGACAAAGTCTTCCCAACGCTGGTCCAAACTTTGAATGTTGGTGGGAACCTGTTTAGTGCCCGTGAATTTTTTGTAGTTTGAGTAGATCTGGTTTTTCATCCAACGCAGATACTCAACCGCCTCACGCTCTCGCGGGTCAAACAATTTAATCGCCGCCTCACGCTGCTGGTCGCGTAGCTTGAGCAGGCGTTGCTTTTCGCGGCGTTCTACGAGTCGTCGGTAAAATGAACTCACAGGTAATGTAGTTAGATAAACCGCTTCCGCCGCGAGCGCGGCGCCGAGAAATGTTACATCTTGAAAAAAGGCGGCCCCTATTCCAAAAGTAGCCAATCCCCAAAAGTTTAAAGGTTCCTTGAAAGCCTCTTTGAGGTACTTCGAATCAAACTTAGCGTCTGCCATAACCTTGAAGAACTGAGATTAACGTCCATCTTTACTGTGACTAATGTTCAGAGCTCAACCTTTCTTTGGCTACCGAGCCAGCAAAGCTTGAACTCTGAAATTCTGTCTAATTTCGGTTGCCGCCTTGGCCGGTTGTTTCACCCTGTGCCGGCAGCGCCTGGGGGGTTGCGCTATCGCCCGCCGGTAACAGCCCCATGTCTCGCTTGTATGAAAGCAATTTGTCCTGCAACTGCATGTCCATCGCCTCGCGCTCGATATCCTGCATCTGGTTATCGACTGACGCGGCGCCCAACTGCATCTTGGCCTCGGCTGCTGCTGCGCGACGATCAATCTTGTCGCGCATTTCATTGAACGTGGACGCGTCGTCGCCAAGCTGGAACGATTCCATCGTCTGCGCAAGCTGCTCCTGCAAACGAGCCTGCTTCGACTGATTGATCAGCTGCATCGCTTCGGCAGTACGCCTCTGCATTTGCAGCACGTAGTTGTCGCGGGCTTTCAGCGCCTGTTTCGAAGCGAGCGTCGCGTGTTCAAACTGTTGTCCCGTTTTTACAAGGTCAAGCTGCGCCTGCTGTAGCTGTCCAATATACGCCGTCGCAATATCGTCTCGACCCATCTTCACAGATGCGCGGATCTTGGAGTCCAAATCAACAACCTGCGTTTCCAGCCGCTCCTTGTTTTTTGCCAACAACTTCTCGGTGGCCATCACCTGCGCGACAGAGTTGTTCAGCTCAGGCACACGGTCACGCATGTCGCGGATGGTTTGTTGAAGGATGAGTTCCGGGTTTTCGGTGGATTCGACAAGGCCTCCGAAAGCCGCACGCAAAGAGCGTTTCATTCTCGTCCAAAGTCCCATTTTTCCTCAATCCTCCAGCGGTTTTGTTGGTTAGAGCGTGTTTAACCAATACCTTCTAACTTATGCCCGCCCGCATATGACTTGTACGAAGGATAAGCTCGAAGGGTTCAAAATCCCGTATGTCTTAGTGAAAACGAGTATAACAGTACACCTTGGGAGTTTCGAGTTTCGGGTTCCAGTTCCGAGTTTCCGGGTTCAGCGTTCGAGTTCGAATTCAGCGGTTGCGGTGACCACAGCCGAAGAATTCATGCTGCAGCGTGACAGCCAAAGCCTATCCTCGAACTCTAAACTCGAAACCAGAAACTCCAAACTAGAAACTCGAAACTCCGAACCCGGAACTTCGAAAGCGTCCAATGTCTCGCCGATACTGCACCCCTTCCCAGCCAATCTGTTCGGCGGCGCTATAACAGAGCCGCAAAGCCTGCTCCAAAGTTTCGGCTGCGGCCGTTACGCCCAACACTCTGCCACCCGCAGTCGCATAATCACCGTTCTCAGTTTTAGAGGTCCCCGCATGGAAAACCTCCACGCCCTCAGGCGCATCTCGCAACCCCGTTATCTGCTGCCCTGTCTCGTATGCACCGGGATAGCCGCCGCTTGCCATCACGACGCAAGCTGATGATTCATCTGTCCACTCCACACTCATCCCGTTTAATGTTCCATCAACCATCGCCTCAAATATTTTTAACAAGTCAGAATTCAACCGCACCAGAATCGCCTGCGTTTCCGGATCGCCGAAGCGGACGTTGTACTCGAGCACTTTCGGACCGCCCGCTGTCAGCATCAACCCGACGAAAAGGATTCCCCGGAAAGGGAAACCCTCAGCGGCAGCGCCTTTGAGCGTTGGCTCGATTACATCTTTTTCGATTTGGGCTAACGTCGCCGGATCCAAAACAGATGGATCAGTAATCGCACCCATCCCACCAGTGTTTGGTCCCGTATCGTTCTCGCCAATGCGCTTATGATCGCGAGCGGGTGGCATCAGCGCATGGTTTTTGCCATCTGAAAACACCAGCACTGAAACTTCCACGCCACTGAGCGCTTCTTCAATTACTAGTTTCTGTGCTGCGTCGGCTGATACAAGCCTGCCGCCGGTTATTTCTTTGATCGCAGCTTCTGCCTCAGAGCGCGAGGCCGCGACAATCACGCCCTTCCCCGCCGCCAGTCCGTCCGCCTTGATTACGACCGGCCCATCCAATGCTCCGAATCTTCCACTTCGAATCTCCTGGATTGCATCCGCTGCTGAATTAACCGTGACGGCGTCCGCGGTGGGTATTCGGTGTCGCTGCATGAAGTCCTTTGCAAAGGCTTTGCTTGACTCCAGTCGTGCTGCGGCGCTGTCTGGCCCAACAATCTTCAGCCCTGCCCGCTGAAACTCGTCGACTATGCCAGCGGCAAGTGGCGCCTCTGGTCCGACAACCGTCAGTTCTATATGGTGGCTTCGTACAAATTCTATGAGCACCTCGTGCTCAGAAACGGCTATAGGAACGCATTCCGCAATCTCTGAAATCCCTCCGTTTCCGGGAGCGCAGAACAATTTAACTTCGGTTTCCGCAGTTCTCTTCAGCGCCCACAGAATCGCGTGTTCTCGCCCGCCCGACCCTAAAACCAACACATTCATGTTTTTAGCTGCCCTCTCGTTAAAACCCAATTAAGAACTCGGTAGGATAATCCCCATTTAACCTTGACACAATTTCGCCATAGTTATACTTTGGCGCATCCGCTCCGCCTGTTGAGGGCAGCCAACTGCTCCTCCCGACACTCGCCAGGATTTAGCGGCTCCTCTTTGAAGAAATGGCAGCCTCGCTTGCGTGGTCCCGCCAATCAACAAATACGGGTAGATCGACCCTGGGAGAGCTCTTATGTCACAAAGGGAACAAGCCATCGAGGTGGACCCAGAATTAGAAAGCCAACATCCTGATCGCACCATCAAATGCGTCGATTGCGGTGAGAACTTCACCTGGACTTCCGGCGAACAAGCATTCTTTCACGACAAGGGACTAAAGAACGAACCAAAGCGTTGCAAGCCTTGCAAGCAAGCAAAGAATGAACGGCTGGCCGCAATCACCGCGGCGCAAACATCCGGAGTTCGTCAGCGCATAGAAGTCTCCGTTCAGTGTGCACAGTGTGGACAGCAAACTACCGTACCGTTCTATCCATCGCAAGGCCGTCCGGTTTACTGCCGCTCATGCTTCCTCGCCGGCCGCACGCCTGACGCCAACGACTCGGCGAACGCCTGACTTTCGTTCTACTTCTCTTTTCCGACTACGCAGCTTCCTCAGGCTCGACGGTTAGACTGTCTCCGCAATTTTCCCGAACCTAAAACGTGGACGCCAAAGGGTGATAATCACTCGCTTGGCAAAGTACGTCACCCCGCGGTTCATGCTGCTAATGTGTATTACTTTTCCAGGTGGTACGGCACGCTTGTAACGATCACGCCTTTTCTGAAGAGGAGCGATGCCTTTAAGAGGAGAGAACTTTGATTGTGAAGTACATGCTGCCACCATTTGGCGGGAATGAACTCGGGCAGCACAACTGTGATTATCTCGTCGGCGTTTTCTCGGGCGACTTCATTGATGTAGCGTACTATCGGACGCGTTAACTCCCTGTAAGGCGAAGGCAGTACAACGAGCCGGATGCCGGCTCCCCAACGTTCCCACTTATCTCTCAAGCCAGTCGTCGTTTCTTCTTCAAAATCAACATAGACAGCTTGCACACTTGCTGAGCCGAGAGATTTTGCATACTGGAGTGCCCAGACTACGCCTCGGTGTATTCCGGAAATAGGCACGATCACTATGTGATTTTTCGGGCGTAACTGCTGCAGTCCTTCAGTGGAGAGCTGTCGGGCCACCATCACATAGTGTTTGTGTATGGCCTGAAACAATAACACCAGCATCGGAATTACGACCACTACTATCCATGCACCGTGAAGAAACTTCGTCGCCACAAAAACGCAAAGCACCACAAACGTTGCAATTGCACCAACCGCATTAACGATTATTGACTTCCTCCAGTTTGAGGGAGAGGTGACTTCATCGGTCACAAAATAAGATCGATGAATTTCCTCTTCGAGCTCGATGTCCGGCACTAGCTTGACTGGACCTTCAACTAAAACCCCGTTTGCATGGTTCGACTGTTCTCCGAAAGTATCGCTCTCATTCTGCACCTCGCGGAGCCTGGCTCTTTCCCTTAGCCAATGCACAACCATGCCGGACTGGGAAAGCGTAAACGACAAAAAAACTCCGACCGCATATAACGGGATCAAGCGTGACGTGTCGCCAGCGAAGACAATCACCAGGAGAGCGGAAAAGATCGCAAGAATAACGATACCATTCGAGAACACCAGGCGATCTCCTCGATTAGCTAACTGACGCGGAAGGTATCGATCGCGCGCAAGCAAGCTGGATAATCGTGGGAAGTCGGCAAAGGCAGTATTAGCTGCCAGAACGAGGATTGCTGCAGTAGCCGCCTGAACAATGTAGTAAAACCATCCTAACGAACCGGTGAACATTATTCGGGCGAACTGAGAAATTACCGTTTCACTTTCTTTTGGGTGAACGTGGTAGAGATAGGCCATGACACTTGTTCCAAGAAACATCGTTGCCAATAGCACGGCCATCCAGACAAGCGTCGCTGCAGCGTTGCGCGCCTCGGGTTTCTTAAAAGCCTGCACGCCATTTGAAATTGCCTCTATCCCCGTAAGCGCGGCGCAGCCGTTTGAAAACGCGCCCAACAACAGAAATAAAGTCAGCGGTTGCATGCTGTAGCCTTCGGCGGTCTTCAATTCTTCTTCAGCAGGGACTGGAGCGGCGCCACCATAAAGAAAGTAATGGAACATACCGAACCCGACCATAAACAGAAAGCTCACTACAAACACATAGGTGGGGGCTGCGAACAGAGCTCCAGACTCGCGAACGCCTCTCAGGTTAGCGACTGCGATAAAGGCGATGAAGATCAGGCACAACGCGATTCGGTGTTCGTTCAACCACGCGTAGCGTGTACCCTGCACGGCAGATGTGATTGCAGCAACCCCTGCCGCTATCGAAACGGATACTGTCAGAACGTAGTCCACCAACAATGAGGCCCCTGCCACTAATCCTGGATTTGTGCCCAGGTTCTCTTTCGCGACGATATATGCCCCGCCTCCCGATGGGTAAGCGTGAATAGTTTGGCGATAACTAGTCGCTACGATACCCAGGAGCAGAGCGATACCGATTGAGATGGGGACTACATAGCTGAAGGAGGCACCAGCCGTTGCGGCGGCCGCCACGGCAAGAACGAGTAGAATTTCTTCAGTAGCATAAGCTGTCGAGGAGAGCGCATCAGATGAAAAAACTGCCAAAGCGGTTTTTTTTGTGAGACGCTCGTGCGCCGCTTGTTCTGTTCTGAGTGCCCTGCCCACCAATAGCCGCTTGAGCGCGGTTGCCATGAATTAGCCCTTCCCTTCAACTCCGAGATGTCGCAATACAACCGATCGTGAAATGAGGTATTCAAAGAAGCTGTCGTCGGGCGCGGCACTAATCTGATCCGCTTGAGTCGAGTCGCCCGCTCGTTGG
This sequence comes from Pyrinomonadaceae bacterium, assembly GCA_035273385.1. Taxonomy (GTDB): domain Bacteria; phylum Acidobacteriota; class Blastocatellia; order Pyrinomonadales; family Pyrinomonadaceae; genus PSRF01. Next base: position 10,726 of record DATEPE010000034.1, read on the forward strand.
CCTGGCGTCGAAGTGCCCGACACACCATGAGCCGCGCGAGACACAGCGACAGGAACAGGCTTAAGTCTTTGAACGGAACTTCCCGGCGCGATTTAAGGGTTGTCGGTAAGCGGTGAAGGTTTAGATGTCCTTGTCTGTTGCTCAGCATGTTCTTTCAATTTGCGTTGGCGTTCCTTCGGCTTAGCTTCTGCCCAGTCGAGACAAAAACCAGCAAAAACAATTAGCGGAATTCCCACAATCAAGAGAGTGGTACCAATGGCGTGGAGCCCTGGATGCACTGTGACACCCGCCAGCCATTCCAGGGTCATCACGAACATTCCCAACACCGGCGCTCCGATCCCTGCGATAAAACAGCAGACGCCACATACTGCCTCCGATCTTTGCCAGCGTTTACGATTCATTTGGACTCTCATACAAACAGGTATACGCCTGCCCGCATAAGAAGGGAGTAAAGGGAAAATAAAGAATTCGTAAGGATTAAAAGGAGTCCGGAAAGAAGCTATTCACCGGCGTTGAAGCGATATCCTATCCAGGGTTCGGTGAGAATATATTTCGGATTTGCGGGATCCACCTCTATTTTTTTCCGCAATTGGCCGATGAAAACCCTGAGGTATTCCGTTTGTTGAGTGTAATCCCCGCCCCAGACGGCCGCCAGCAGCTTTCTGTGAGTTAGCACAGTTCCGGGATGTTGGACCATGATGAGCAACAACTCAAACTCTTTCGGAGTGAGGTGTAATTCACGGCCGTTGACCGAAGCCTCGTGGGCTTCGGAATCAACTCGAAAATCACCGACTTTAATCACAGACGATTGATCAGTTGCTCGAGGTGAAGTTCGTCTGAGTGAGGCTCGTATGCGAGCCAATAGTTCATCCATGCCGAATGGCTTAGTTACATAATCGTCAGCACCCGCATCCAAAGCTGCCACCTTGGTTGACTCCTCATTCTTCACTGAAAGCACGATGACGGGAACCTCTGAAATAATGCGGAGGCGACGACAGAACTCCAGTCCTCCTACATTTGGCATGGAGAGATCGGTGATGACTAAATCCGGGCGCCAATCGTTGAAAAGATCCAAACCTGCTTCGCCGTCAGCCGCAACACGGACATCGAATCCTCGGGAAGACAGGCCAGTGCGCATCACCCGGCCAATCTGAGGTTCGTCGTCAACAATTAGAATGCGCTGTTTGCTTGTCATCAATGGGTCGCGTGTTTGGTCTAAGAGCGAAGCCTTTCGGATTGATCTAGTTGCATCTTCTTAGGTGGGCCGGTCCGATAGGTCTTGGTTTCCACATCACCCGTGGGCAAAAGCACATTCACCCTTGTTCCCTTCAAATCTGGCGCGTCCTCAATCCAAATCCGTCCGCCATGGGCCTCCACGATTCCCTTGGCGATAGCCAGCCCCATTCCAGTGCCCGGCTTTTTCCCCGACACATCACCGTTGCGCATTGCGCGAAAGAACTTGTCAAACACACGCTCGCGTAGCTCAGGTGGAATTCCGGGTCCTTGATCGTCAATCGCAAGCTGCACCATGCCAGGCGAGCCTCGCCTGGCCGCCAGCCGAATGACTGTGTGAGGTGGTGAGTACTTCGCGGCGTTATCGAGTAACACATAAATTACCTCGGCGACCGCCCGTTCATCGACTCTCACCGGAGGAAGCTCTTGGGCAAGAGTTAATTCGACCTGATGTTCTCGCGTTAACGGCGTCGCCCGTTTCATCGCAGCCGCAAAAATTTCTTCGAGTGAGCCCCATTCACGAAGCAAATGTAGTTCGCCGGCTTCGATACGAGCCAACGCCATCAGATCTTCGATAAATCTATCCAGCCGGTCAGACTCCTCATCGATCACTTGCAGAAGATCCCGCCGCGCTAACTCATTCAGGTGGCCTCCATCCTCGTCGCTTCTGGATTCGTCTCGGTCATCAATCAGGGTACTCACCGAGGCTTTAATCGAGGTGAGGGGGGACCGCAGGTCATGCGTGACGGCATCCAGCAAAGCCGACTTCAGTAGCTCGCTTTGTTTCAGCGCTTTTGCCTGACTAGCTTCTTCGAAGGAATCCTGTAACTCATGGTAAAGACGTTCGATTTCTTTCCTGGCAGTTGTGGCTTCATCAGCCCGTAACTTTGCGCGGGCCGAAAGCTGCCCAGTCGTGATGGCGGTTATGAGGAAGGCGACGAGCGCAATCCAATTCTCAGGATCTGCAATGTGAAACGTACCAACGGGTGGAAGAAAGAAGAAATTGAAGCATCCTACGGCCAAAAGTGACGCCAAGACGGCTGGCTTTGGTCCCCAGGCAACGGCGAGAAAGAGAATGACAAGGACAAAGGTCAGTGCCACTGTAGGTGGATTAATGTGACTGCCCAGGGCACTGAGCGCGGCGGTTGCTGCCACAATTACCACTACTGCTGCGATGTAGCCGAGAAATTGCTTATGGCCAATCGATTTCCACACGATAAAATTGTAGCCTCAGCCTCCAACGTGCACGACTGGGCGGCGTTCAGGATTCTTTTCCGCCTGCCGTAAGACTTCATGCGTCACTGGCGCTGTATCACCCTCACCGAACGCAATGTATTTAAGTAAGTAACTCAACGGGTTTCCTTCGCTCCAACCGAAATACACATGCGGCAACTTGCCGGTCTCATTCCGGATGAACAATAAGAAGGCTGCGATGGCATTCGGTACCGCAGGATACTCTGCGCGCAGTACGCGGAAGCCTTCCACGCGTTCACCGCAAACTCTTAGGACACCTGAAAATTCCGATGCATCACTGGGAGTGACCTCGAAAAAGATTACTGGATCTGCGATGGGAATATGATTGTCCTGTCTCTTCTCTGTCTCCTTGGTTGCATATTCATTCGCATCACCAACGTCTCGACGGTTCGCAATAATCCGAACGGTGCCGGTGGCGGCCCTGCGAACAAGTTCCCGCGCAACATCGTCCAGCTCCACTCGCTCTACTCGCAACTCAGTCGTACGCCACACTCGCGAGACCAGCGATGAAACAATGATTGCCAAAATAAAGAACGAGGCGATCTTTATTCCTTCAGGTCGTTCATGAATATTCTGAATAGTTGTGTAGACGAATACGAGTGCGATTAGGAGAAACGGCCACCATCTCTTCCGCCGTCTACGCACTGAAAGCGTGACCGCAATTGCCGCCGAGGTCATCAAAACCAGGACGCCGGTAGCATACGCGCCGCCTTGCGCGTCGACGTCAGCGTTGAAGATCACGGTCACTACAAACGCAATCACCGTATATACAAGCACCAATGGGCGGGTGGCTCGCGCCCAATTAGGCGCCATTCCATAACGTGGGAGGTATCGAGGAACAATGCTCAACAGGCCCGCCATGGCTGACGCGCCAGCGAACCATAGAATCGCAATCGTGCTGGTGTCGTAGAGAGTCCCGAAAATGTCGCCGAGGTAATGATGTGCGAGGTAGGCAATCGCTCGCCCATTAGCCTCACCTCCTTCCTGGAACGCCTCGGCTGGTATTAGTGTCGCGGTAACGATGCTGCTGGAAATGAGCATCACGCTCATGATGACAGCGGCCGTCCTCAGCAGTTTCTGGGTGTTGCGAATCCGCCCCTGCAACAGCAGTGTCACCCGAGTATCGGCTGGGCGGCCTGTTCGCGTGGAATGAATGCTTTCCCAGTCTTCGTTGGTGAGGTCGGAGTCACCTTTAACCAGAGGCATGACTGCCACACCCGTTTCGAACCCGGAAAGCCCGAGAGCCAGCTTGGGAAACAGCAACAGCGATACAAATACGATCATCCACGCGTTCCCATTGACGCGTGGATGCTGAAACATGAGTTGCTGCCATTCCGGGAAGTGATAAGGGTGAGTAAGTAGCTGATAAACTCCAACTCCGATCACGATCACGTTGAGCGCGAGATAGGTAAATGTCAGGATTACGGCCAGGCCAATCGCTTCCTTAAAACCGCGGAGGAAGATTAGGCCCAGCAATCCGATCAAGACGAGCGTCACCCACACCTGATGCTTCAGGACCTCGGGCGTAAACGGGTTCTCTATGATGTGCGCAGTCGCGTCTGCCGCAGAAAGCGTAATGGTGATAATGAAGTCGGTAGCAACGAAGCCGAGCAATACAAGAACGAAAAGTTTTCCTTTCCAACGCGACAACAGATGCTCCAACATTGAAATGGAACCCTCGCCGTGCGGGCTCTCTTCAGCGACCCGGTTGTAGATTGGTAAAGCGCCGAATAGGGTAAGGAGAATGAGAACGAGAGTGGCGATTGGTGAGAGCGCGCCGGCGGCCAGGAAAGCAATGCCCGGTTGGTAGCCAAGAGTCGAAAAGTAATCGACTCCTGTCAAACACATTACTTTCCACCAGGGGTGCTGTTTATGTGCGACTGGCTGATCGGGAGACGGCTGTTTAGTCTTTTCGCCCCGATACAGCCAGCGTTTAAAGCTCTTGCGTAACGCCACTTTGACGCCCCACGCAACGCCACAAAAACGGAAAGGCGCGGAGCAATATGCCCCGCGCCTTCAAAGATCGCGGCATTGCCCTTCCTGTTGGCCTACGAGGTTAGCTGTCGGGCTCGAACTGGAAGTGTTCTACGTCTGGCTGGTTTCAGCCTGACGATGCGCCCCGTGCCCCGAACTGTCGGGACATGTGGTTCCCCCGCGTTGCAGCCTCTTTCTGCAACTTCGGCAGACATTAGATTGTCAACGACCGCATACTACTCCTGTCATCCGCTCGCCGCAACTCCTGTTAACCGCCCACGTGCACCACCGGTCGCCGCTCAGGATTCTTTTCAGCCTGACGCAAAACTTCATGTGTGACCGGAGCGGTATCGCCTTCTCCGAACGCGATGTATTTCATCAGATACGAAACTGGATTTCCCTCGCTCCAGCCGAAGTACACGTGCGGCAGTTTGCCGGTCTCGTTGCGAAGGTACAGCAGGAACGCTGCGATAGCATTCGGCACTGCTGGTGATTCGGTGCGCAGAATCTTGAACCCCTCAACACTCTCGCCGCGAATTCTCAGCACTCCCGAAAACTCCGAGGCGTCACCCGGCGTGACCTCGAAAAATAGAATGGGTTCGCTGGGGGGAATGTGATTGTCGTCCCGCTTCTCCCTTTCTTTCGTCCGGTATTCATCAGCCGTGCCGGCGTCACAACGGTTGGTGATTATTCGAATCGTGCCCCGGGCCGCCTGCCGGATAAACTCTCGCGCTCGATCATCCAGCTCCACTTTGTCCACCCGTAACTCAGTCGAACGCCATACGCGTGAAAACAGCGAACTGATCACAATCACTACAATAAAGATCGTCGCAATCTTTAATCCTTCCGGCTGCTCGATGATGTTAACGACAGTGGTGTAAGCAAATATTAACGAGATCAGCATGAAGGCCCACATCTTCCTCTCGCCGCGCCGCCTCGCTGAAAGCGTGACTGCGATCGCCGCCGAGGTCATTAATGCCAGTACGCCGGTCGCGTAGGCGCCGCCCTGCGCGTTCACGTCGGCGCGGAAGAGTATGGTGACGATGAAACAAGCGACAGTGAAAACAACGACGAGTGGACGCGTGGCCCTGGCCCATTCCGGAGCCATTCCATACCGAGGCAGATAGCGCGGCACGATATTTAACAAACCCGCTAAAGCGCTGGAACCGGCAAACCACAGGATGGAAATGGTGCTGAGGTCGTAGGCCGTACCAAAGACATCGCCAAGATAAAAGTGAGCGAGGTAAGCAAGCGCGCGACCGTTGGCTTTACCAGCCTCGTGCCCATCCGTCTCTGGCCTGAATTCCTCAGCTGGAATCAGTAAGGTGGTGGCAAGACTGCTGGTCAGCAGCAGGAAACTCATGATCAAAGCTGCCATGGTTAGGAGCTTCTTAGTGTTTTTGATTCGAGCATCAAGCAAATGCCTGGCGGTGGCATTCTGTACAGCGCGAGAGCTGCGCGTCGTGTGAATCGCTTCCAACTGGTCCTCAGTCAGGTCGTCACCATTACCGCGGACTAAAGGCATCACGACCACACCTGTTTCAAAACCCGAAAGACCGAGGGCGAGTTTGGGAAAGACGACGAGGGATAAACCTATCATCAGCAGTGGATTCCCGAAGTTTGTAAATAGCCCCAGTCTCCAGTTAGACAAAACTTCAGGACGCGTCACTACCTGGTAAAACGACACAGAGATCACCGCCAGGTTGAGCACCAGGTAAATGGCAACCAGGATTACCGCAATACCCACTGCTTCTTTGAAACCTTTCAGGAAAATCGCGCCGAGTGCGGCGATCAACACAACTGTGACAATGATCTTGTGATGCAAAAACTGCATGTGATCGAGCACAAAGGGATTCTCGATTATGTGTGCAGTGGCGTCTGCTGCTGAGAGTGTGATGGTTATGATGAAGCTGGTAGCCGCAAAGCCCAACAACGCGAGAACAAACAGCTTTCCCTTCCAACGGGAGAGCAGGTTTTCCAGCATCGAGATAGAGCCGTCGCCGTATGGACTTTCTTCCGCGACACGACGATACATCGGCAAGGCGCCGAAAATCGTGAGCAGTACAAGAATCAGTGTGGCGATGGGAGACAGCAGACCCGCTGCCAGGAAAGCAATGCCAGGTTGGTAACCGAGTGTCGAAAAATAATCGACGCCGGTTAGACACATTACCTGCCACCACGGATGTTGCTTGTGTGGGCTGTGGGCGTCTTCGGCGCCGTCTTCTTTTTGGCCTCTGAATAACCAGAGTTTAAATCTACGCCTGGTTCGCTCGGAAAGGACCATCATTTGGACCAGGCTTCGGGCACCAGACCCTGGTCATCTCCCCTTGAGATTTAATCGAGAAATTCTACGCTGATTCAACTGTGCGTCAAGAGCCTGAAGTGTTCGATAAACTTTAGTTTGTCGGTTTCGATCGCACAAGGGGGTAACAAAAACTTAAGCACGTTCCACGGTGGCACCACGACAAGCTGATGCTTATCGGACATCAGCGTTGGCGACAAAAAACTCGCTAAAGAAAATAAAGCGGGCGAGGACCTCCCACAGTCCTCGCCCAAAGGCCACGTGTCCTCACCCCACGCGACCACTTCGTTCACCGGGGAGGTGAACGCACGCGGATTATGCAACAGTACGATTAAACTTTCAACCGCTTGAAATTGGTGATTATGCGAGGAAAAAGAGGATAAATCGCTGCTTATAGATGCGTAAAGATTTACTTATTGCCGAAGGTAGAAGAGATGCCACTACCGAGTGCCGCCGAATCGTTAACTCGCTCAATTTCACCGGATGGACCATGCGCCGTTCCGAGATCGGTAAATGCTACAACCGCGAGGAGACCCGTCACACCCAGCGTCGCGAGAATGTAAAGTACGGCAGTCATCTCCCAATAGATGAGAACGATGGTCACGATCGAAATCGCAGCGAACCACACTGCCGTTATGATTTTTCTGCGACGGCGACTGCCTGACAAAGTTTTGTTAGTTGGCATTTCTTATCCCGTTAGTACAAAACACGTGTCGGCAACATTGCCCCAGTGTTCGTGATAGCGCCTCCCAAAGTTCCGGTGATTGCACCCAGTAAGGTTTGTCCAAGCCGACCAGAAGAAAAGATTCCGGCTTCCGGCACGTCGATGATGTCATACGCCTGCAGCTTTATGTCGGGCGCCTGGTTCTTTTTAATCGCATTGAAATCTACCGCGATGGTGTCTTGTTTCCCTGTTTCCGGATTCATCCGAAGAATTTTGATCTCAGACCCTTTGGCCTCTTTTCGCAGACCTCCAACCATCGCCAGTGCGCGACCCAAAGTAAGGTGTTCTTTCATGTAGACACCCTGTGGGGAAACTACGCTGCCTGTGATGTACACGGGCTCGGCTTCCGTAACCACCACAAAGTCACCAGGACGAATGTAGGGGTTGGCGCCCGGTTTGTTCATGCGTAGATCTGAAATTTGCACTAACTGAAATGGATTGTTATTCCAGTCAATCGGCTGCGCTTCCTTCTCTTCTCCGGGCCCCGGACACATTAGCGGTTCGGTATGAAGAATTTGAATCGCCCCGGAGGCGCGCTCCGTGAATCCGCCCGACACTGCCATCAACTCGCTGAGCCTGACTTTGCGCTGCATTTGCACACGCATGCCCTGCCGAACTGCGCCCCATATGGTTGCGGGTGGCCGGCTCTTCCGCTCAGTGATGCGAACGCTCACTTGAGCCCTCTTCAGATACTTCTCATAGGCCACTGCAATCGCCTTCTGTACGTCTTTCTCGTTCCGGCATTTTGCCGGAATCGGGGCCTCGAGAAAGGGCAAAGAGCTGATGTTCCCATCGCTGTCGACTTCAACGATCGCGTTCAAATCTGGTTGGCCAAACACCCGTACGTCCAAAATGTCGCCAGGGCCGAGCAGGTAATTTCTAATGCCCTGATTATCGACACCACTTGATCCCGGTCCCTGAGGAGGCATGGACGGAGATTGGTCCTGGCCCAACGCCAGCGATTGAGTACTCAAGAGGACCAGCACAGCGATTAACAGACTTTCTTTCATAAAAACCTCAATACTTCAAATTCGGTCGTTCAGAAGATGAGCGAGGGAACGCCCTGGATGCCCTGAAGAGGAGTAAAAAACTTAACTTTGGTCAAAAACAGGCTAATGAACAGGCTACTGTGTTGAACCCTGCTTACCTGAGCTCCTAAAACTCGGCCCTCCCTTGGATCTGCCGACCGTTCCCGGCAACGCAAAACCTGTGAAAAGCAGGTTGCAATGATTACATAAAAGGTAATAGATGCCAACCACCCGCAGCAGCAGCGGAGTCGGCTTATAACCTCGCCGGATTCGCCGGCTGCGGCACTTTGGACATTTCTGAGAAATCATCTCTTGGGGCCCTCTCAGTTGTTCTGGTTTCCGTTAGATGCATCGACCGGTTGCCGCTTTTGCTCTTCAATTCTAGAGCGGAGCGATTCGATTTCATGCCGGATTCTCTCAGTGCCGGGGATTCTGATTTCATCTTTTACGGTATCACGATCAAGATAGAACAGAGCATCCTTGTAACGCTCGATCGCGCGCCGGTAATGGCCCTTGAAGGCAGAACGTTCGGCCAACTCGACCCAATGCGCGACCTTCACGGAGGCTATGAATTCGTGGATCGCAAGCGCCGACTCTCGTAGTTCAACCTCGTTGGGATAGTGGTTCCTCGCGGTCTCCAGGCACTCCAGAGCGCGATTGGCAGCTTCGATCTTATCGGATACGCGCGCTTTCTGCTGTGCTTCGCGGGTCATTGCCCGGGAGGAGTCCCGGGCCCACGTCAACATGTGATGCCGCTGCAAGGCTCGAACACGTTCCTGCCCGGCCTTTATAGCAATTCGCTTTTCCGGCGGCAACGAACTTGATCGCAAAGCATCGTCGGTAGACGTTAAATATTCCTGGCAGAGGTTGAAGACGTCGTAATGGGCGACGGGAGACGTAGTGGCCTCGGCTTCTTCAGATTGCTTTTGGATGGCTCGCCAGGCGGCCGATAGTACCGACCCCGACGGTGATCTGCTGCTGGTTTGTTTTTTGTCGTGGGAGTGTCGCGAGCGAGGTGAGGAGTCATTTCCTTGTTCAAGCAAGTAACGCGTCCAGGCGCGGCGCATCACCACCTCCCGGGCGGACAAGGCAACGAGCAACACCACGCTTGCCGCAAGGCCGGCCGGAATCCACGGCGCTTCGTCGCCGCCACTCACCAACATCCACCACAGCGCGAGGAACAAAATGATGGCTACCACGAAAGCACTGAGCAAGTAACCGGTGCTGTTCGGCATACGCGCGGGACGTCGGTGCGAGCCGGACGTGTAGCCATGTCGCGCGCTCCGCTGGAAGACATCATTTGCGGAATGGTTGCCCAAGTGTTTTTCTCAGGAGACCAGTTTAGTTTCGTTTACGCCGGGAGTTGGAACGCTCGAGCCTTGCGCCCAAGTAGTAGAGGTTAATACTCAGCTTTTTACTATTCCACTGTCAATATATGATTGTGCTTGGCGTTGCACAAAAAGGCGAATACGAATGCTACACGTAACGAATTAGAACCGGGAGCGGTAGCGACCGGGTTCTGCCCGGTTTACAAAACTACTGCGAGATTCGTCGGTTCTTTTCAAGTACTGCACAGCTCACGATACCCGGTCGCTACCGCTCCCGGTTCTAATCCGCTTTTGATCTTGAGTTTTGTGCCAAGCCATTGTGCTTTAACATTTTAGTCGAAATTGACCATAAGGAAAAACGAATGGACAAAGAGTTTGCTTCGAAGACTTTGCTGGTTACCGGAGCGACGTCAGGCATTGGTAGAGCGACTGCGCTGAGGTTTGCCGAAGCCGGCGCAAACGTGGCAGCAGTTGGACGAAATGAAGCTGCCTTGACGGAGTTGCGAGATCAAATGGCCGGACAGGGCGCACAGTGCGTCACTATCCAGGCGGATTTGGCGGAGCCGGAAAGCGCCAACGCTTCTGTCATGAAGACGATTGAAGAGTTTGGCGGTATTGATGTACTGGTAAACGCCGCAGGCCACATTTCGACCGGCACGGTTGAAACGACGTCACTTGAAGCGTGGGACGCAATGCTTAATATCAACCTGAGATCCGTGTTTTTGATGATGCAGCGGGCGCTGCCATCGTTGATTGACCGGAAGGGCAATATTGTAAATGTCTCCAGTGTTACCGGCTTGCGCGCGTTCCCCGGGGTACTCGCTTATTGCGTTTCGAAGGCAGGGCTGGATCAACTGACCCGTTGCTCGGCACTGGAGCTGGCGGCAAAAGGTGTACGAGTTAATGCGGTAAATCCGGGTGTGGTAGTCACCGAAATTCATAAACGCGGCGGCATGTCCGACCAGGATTACGAGGCATTCCTAAACCATTCAAAAACAACGCATCCGCTGGGCCGCGTCGGTGAAGCTCGTGAAATTGCCGAGTTGATTCTGTTTCTTGCCTCTGACAAAGCGGCCTGGATTACCGGTTCCACCTATTCCATCGACGGCGGCCGGGCCCAAACCTGCGCTCGCTAAAAATGACAACTCGAAACTGAAAACTCGCTCCCGAAAGACGCTCTACTATATACTTCCCGCGCCAGCACATGACGATCCTAATTACAACTTCGAACCGAAGGCGGTCCTTTGATGATGAGTGATCCGCGGGCCAACCCCGCGTACCGTCCGGTTGTGCAGCCACTTGCACGGCGTCCCGCCAACCGCAGTGCAATAAAGATCATTGCCGGTATCATCGCAATTCTTGCGGCGGTCCTGCTTGGGCTCCTGGTGCTACTGCTGATCGGGGTGGAGACCGGTCCCGTAGGTTTGATGATCGGATTGGTTTCCGCGACGCTCCCGGTTCCTATCTATCTCCTGCTCGTCTTGTGGATCGACCGATACGAAGGAGAGCCTTACTGGATGCTGGCCACGGCATTTTTTTGGGGAGCCCTCGTGGCGGTATTTTTTGCGTTCGTACTCAATACGGCGAGCGCGATCGCAGTGGCTTTAATGTCCGGTGATGCCAACGCCGGCGAAGCGTTTGGCGCTGTGGTCTCAGCGCCAATCGTGGAAGAGTCCGCCAAAGCATTAATCCTCTTCATATTTTTCTTTTGGAAGAAGGACGAATTTGATGGCGTCATCGACGGCATCGTCTACGCGGCGATGGTCGGCCTCGGTTTCGCGATGACCGAAAACATTCAATACTACGGACGCGCTGTCCAGGAAGGTGGCGGGGAGACGTTGCAGTTTGTTTTCATCCTTCGCGGTTTCCTCGCGCCTTTCTCTCACCCGTTGTTTACGGCGATGACCGGCATCGGGCTGGGATTGGCGCGCCAATCATCGAATGCTGCAATCAAGTTCCTGACACCGCTCGTAGGTTTAGCTACGGCGATTTCATTACATGCAATTTGGAATGGTTCGGCGGTCCTATTCGGCGGCCCCGGATTCCTGATCACTTACATTTTTCTAATGGTGCCGGCTTTCTTCATTATGTTCGTGGTGATTGCGTTGGCGCTGAGGCGGGAAGGCCAGATCATTCGAGAACATTTGACACCCGACCTGCACGGCGGCCTGCTGACGCAACGGGAGTATGAACAGCTCGGAACAATCAGGGGACGGATGGGCTCGGCTTACACGGCATTTTCCCGGGGCGGTTTTGGACACTGGCAAGCCTGCCGCCAACTGAACCAGATGGCCAGCGAACTAGCATTTCACCGGAGCCGGGTCGGGCGCGGGATCAGGGCGCACGACGCCCACGAACGCGAGGCCGAATACCGTCAGGCACTTGCCGAGCTCCTGGCGCGTCTGCGTGCCTCAGGCCGATAAGAGCTTTCAAACGGTTTGAGTAAAAACTGTGCGGTGGTCTAATCTCAGGACTGTCCTGTGAACATCCAACTCCTACCAAGCACCTTCGATGAGCAAGGACATGCAACCCCCGAACAACGGTTGACTTGTTTCCTGATCGACGAAACCGTCGCGGTGGATGCCGGCAGCATAGCTCTGGCACTGTCAACAGAGCAGCGGGAAAATGTGCGCGACATCATTGTCACGCACCCTCACATGGACCACATCGCCAGTCTTCCCATTTTCATTGACGATCTTTACCCGACACTAAAACGGCCCATCCGCGTCTATGCCACGCAGGTGGTCATCGATTTACTGGAGCGCGACATCTTCAACTGGAATGTTTACCCGAGGTTTTCGGAGTTAAAGAACGACTTCGGGCCAGTGATGGAGTATGTGCCCGTGCCGGAGGGAAAAGAGTTTCAAGTCGCTCACCTGAAGGTGACGGTCGTGCCGGTCAATCACATCGTGCCGACAGTTGGCTTATTGGTTTCTGACGGTCGTAGTACGGTGGCTTTCAGCTCGGACACAGCGGAGACAGAGGAGTTTTGGAACCTGGTTAACAGCGCTCCTAAGCTGGATGCTTTGTTGATTGAAAGCTCGTTCCCCGACTCAATGGCGCAGCTCGCAGAAGTCTCGCGGCACTTCACGCCGGCTTCATTGGGACGCGAATTAGGCAAACTAAACCACAACGGTTTGGATATTCTGGCGGTCCATATCAAGCCAGCTTACCGTGACACGATTATTGCGGAATTGAAGGCGCTGAATATCTCAGGGTTGGGAATCATGGAACCGGGGAAGACGTATACCTGGTAAAGCGAAAAGCGTATTTGTCATTTGTCATTTCACATTATTTCACATTTGTCATTTGTCATTATTGTTCAAGATTCAAACTGAGCTTCAAGATCGAATATCTCAGGGTTGGGAAGGGTAGCTTGCTCCCGCTCTTTCTTTTCAATGAAAAATGACAAATGTGAAATCAGTACTGTCCGGTTAGATGTCCAATAGTTGCAACTGGTTAACGTCATGGACCATTTCAAGATTGTACTGAGATTGCTGAAGCAAGCTTAAAATGGGGGTTTTGTCGAAAAGGGTGAGACTCAGGATCTGTAACAAAGT
>DATEPE010000035.1:0-11777 GCA_035273385.1 Pyrinomonadaceae bacterium
ATGTGTTCATGGACCATCAGGGCTCGACGAGGGCAGTGATGGACGGTGCAGGAAATGTCGTTGCCCGCCATGACTATCTGCCATTTGGCGAGGAGTTGTGGGCAGGTGTCGGAATGCGAACAACGGCTCAGCAGTTCGGCGTCATGGATCAGAACGGGATGAGGTTTGCTCTTACGCAAAAGGATGAAACCACAGGATTGGACCACACTTGGTGGCGGAAGTATGAAAATTCATCCGGAAGGTGGACTTCTCAAGACCCGGTGGGTGGAAATCAAAGCGCGCCTCAAACATTCAATCGCTATGTTTACAACGTCAACGACCCTGTTAATTTGATTGATCCAGACGGTCTTATGCCGGGCTGCGATGGCACGCTGGCGATTGATCCCGCTACGGGTGAAACGGTTTGTATTCCCAAATCTCGCCTTGGGGACGTAACTGTATATGGTGATCCCTATCTTGATTCTAGAGGCGCTCAACAAGGCGTTGATTACGGGTTCATGCTCACAACCATTTCCATGCGAGCCATTACCTCTAATGGGAAAAAAGAGAATCCTAGTTGCGTGGCCTTCGTCAATGACTTGGTTCGATGGGCGACCAATCCAAAATGGTATTCGCCGCAGATAAAAGCGGATTTGGGCGTAACAATGATGCGAATTGCCGTTCAGAATCCGTTTAATAAGGCAATGCCTTACTCAAAGGGAAATCCTACGAACGGATTTAAGGACAACTTAACGGATTATGGACAAAATGGCGACGTGTATAGACACATCCTGTTTGTTGCAGGAGCAGTACTGGCTGGCGAAAATAGAGTCAAGAATGAATTTATCGCCTGGGACAAAAAGCAGGCGGATGGGGGAAGAAAAGAAAGTCTTGCCGAACTCGCTGATGATTACGCCGGTGAGCAGGTTGGACAACTGATGAACAAGGCGTGGGATGGAGAAATAAGGCCAGATGATCTCCAAACCGGACTCATGAGAATTCTTTGCAAATAAGCAGCCTTGGGAATACCCTCTAACCATGAACTCGGATTTTGCTGCAGGTGCCATTGGCATAACCACAGCCTTATCGCTGAAGTTGGCCCGTGCCCTCGGCTGGATCGTTCTAGCTGCAACGGGAGGAGCGATAACTTGCGCGTTTTTGTTTTCGATTGTGTCACTGCTTAGGTTCCCTGATGAAGGTGAGTCTGAATGGGTCCTGGCCGGAGCGGTAGTGGGCGGGTTTTTCGGGCTCGCCGGTGGCGCGCTTCTCGGTGTAATACTAGTAGTGGCAACTCACATCTACCGTAGAGCCAATTCGATCAATGTCTCCAAAGGCTTCACTCTCAAAGTGGATGATTAGGCTGGCTCTTACGCTGCTGTCGTCTCATCCAGCTTTAAGTCAAATAGCTTCGGATTATTTCCCCCTCGCGCCGGGTACCTCATATACCTATTCCGCGGTCTACAGGGGACAAGCCTTTGAAACCACTGTTATTTCTGAAGCAATCCAAAGTGAATCTAATACGGTGTTAGTGTTCGTCAACCAGGCCGACACTCGAAGACGCGACCAAATCATTGGTACGAACATGATAGGTTTAGGAGCCTATGCAGAAACCCCACAAGGAATTATCACCTACGAAAGCTTCTGGAAGAGTGAACTTAACGAAGCGGGGAGCGCTACGCCGCAACTCTTACTTCGCAGAACGCTCAAAAAGCACGAGTCGACCCGGCTAAAATCAAAGGCTGGGAAAGTTGTGCTGATCATTACGGTTCTTGCATTCGAGACGGTTTCAGTTCCCGCCGGAACTTTCAGTAACGCGGTAAAGCTACGCGTAAGGAAAAAAACAGCTGCGGGCTCATATGACGAATACGTTTGGTTGGGGAAGGGAGTTGGTGTTGTCAAATGGATCCGAGACACAGGGCGTATCGACAGCTTGGTGAGAGTCGAAAAACGGTTGATTCGGGAGCGTAGGGCATCCCGCGCCTTTGTGAAATTGCTTGTGTTCCACTTTCTGGGGGAAACTTATAAGTCCACGATACGTCTGCAGAACTTAGACAAGCCGGGAAATACACCATCGTCGTTGACTACCAGCCACCCCTTTCAGTTTCAGATGTCAGTTTAGGCATTCTGTGGAAAAGAAAACGGTCCTATTAAGTCAAATGTAATATCAATCGAGGTTGTCAAGCTCGGCGGAATAGCAGGATGTGTTTCGGAATTGCTGTCCAGGTTTCAACAGCCAGAGTTAACAATAGAGGAACGCCAACAACTCTGGAGTGCCTTTTTGCAAGTGGTTGCACTTGAAGAGGACGGTATTCCGGTGTCGGTACCAGACGATTGGGTCAAGGCACTCTTAACAGGACTGGTTGATCAACGTTCCACGATACGGGAGTTCTCTTTATCAGCCCTAAATGATATTGCTCCTCAGGTTGTTGGCAGAGATGACGTAACTCGTGGGATTGTTACCTGCCTATATGATGACTTCCTATCTGTTAGAAATCGGGCGGTCTATGTAGCCGGGGCATTTTGCGGCCCAGAATTGTTGGCTGCATTGTTGGATTCACTGCATGAATTGCAAGTCTCTGCACCCGCTTCGGATGACGCCGACAAGTCAGGATTATGGCACGCGTTATTTGCACTGGATACGGTTTTGGATCGAACCGAAGTAGCATCAGCCCAACTTGAAAACGTAGCTCAGCTTTTACTTACCCTAATCCATTCGGTGTCGCCCTCGGAGATCGATATCTGGAAGATCGGTGACTCACTGGGGGATCATGTAAAGGGACCGGCCGCATTTCGGGCATTAGAGTTGATGTCACAACACGCAGATGATCTGGTTCGGCGAAGTGCTATTCATGGCTTAGGGCACATTGGCGGATCTGAGGCTCAAGCCATCATTAGAAAAGGTTTGTCCGGTTCTTCGGAATCCGTCAGAGAAGAAGCTAGACGCGCATTATCCGAAATGTCCTCACAAGAGTCAGTCTGATCATGAAAACTGAAGAGAGGCAATGGGCCATGATCCCCTTTTGGAGTGCGGCCTTGTCACCACCTCGCTACCGCGGTCGTTCGATGACTTCAACAACCGGTCAACGCTGTACGTAAGAACCATTGAAGGTATACCAGAGCGCCGAGGTGGGTATCTCGGCACTACTCTGCAGTCAAAGATTTCGACCACTGGGGATCGCCGCCGGTTTCATTCTCATTGTGTCGACCTCGGCAAAACTCGCCGTACGTAGCTCGCTCGCGCCTGCACGGCGAGATCTGGTTGGTTCACTCGAACTTTGATGAGTTTACGCTCGCCACTTTTCGCAGCAATCTTCGGATAGTAGCCAAGACTATATTGACTGCGAAGCTCGCCCGCGATTTTGGAAAAAGCCGCCGCCAACTGTTCTCGATCGTTGGCTTTGTAGAGTCGAGCACCAGTGTTTTCGGACAACCGTTGTAGATACTGATCAGCTAGTTTGTAATCTCCGATGGTGGTTCCTGGGACCGGAATCGTAGGGCCGCTGATTACTCGCTGAGTGGTTCCATAAGGCCAACTATTACTCCTCGTGGTCACGATTGTGAGGTCGTTGCTTGGAGTTTGTGTGACAGCTACGAAGTCAGTGGTGTCGTACTGAATAGCATAGATGAGTCCATCCAACTCTTCAGCCTCGCGCAACGTGCTCTGATAAGTTGCCATGTAGCTCCTGGTATCGACACCATCCGTGAAAAGCACAATGGCCTTCCGGCCTTCTATCTTGTTCAGACGCTCGTTGATAACGAGGGTAACTGCGTCGTAAAGCCTTGTGGAAAACCCTGTATTCGCCCCCCGCTGAATCACTTCGGTGACCACTTTGAGATCGCTGGTAGCCTCGGTCAGTAACATGACCAGATCATTAAAGGTCACAACCAGAACCCGATCCTGCGGCCGCAGTTGTTTTGCAAAAGCGGTAGCCGCTTCTTTGATCTCTCCTAGATCAAATACGGTTGAACCTGACGTATCCAGCACCAGCGCCACTGTGAAAGGCTTCTCGGTAGGCTCGAAATGCTTTATTTGCTGTTCGACACCGTTCTCGAACACGCTAAAGCTTTCACGCTGGAGATTCGGGATTAACCTGCCTTGACGATCGAACACACTCACCGGGACCGTCACAAGATTGGTGTCGATGCGGACCACGTCGCCCTCGGCCACCTCTTCCACTGTATTAGAAGCAGGGTCCGTTGCCGGCGCTTTTACAGTCGGGGTGAGTTCCGTCCCTAACAAAACGGGTTCGAGCAGATCCGGAGCCGCTCCGGAAAAAGTTAACTCGCGACCAAGCGCCTGTTGCGCGTCACCAACTCTGCGCGGTCGAGCTATTGGTGGCTGCGGAGAAGAAACTTGTGGAGCAGAAGTGGTCGTTTCAAATGTCTGAGACTTGATCTCCTCTTTTCGGAGTAGGTATGCACCCTTAGGGCAAGCAGAGGAATTCTCGTGTCCGACGATGACATAGCCCTCAGGAATCGCTACCCCCAGGCATATTTTCACAGTCCCGCTTCGCGGCGCGTTGTTTTGAAGAGGTCCGCTTTGGGATGGACTCTGCTGCGCGATTTTTTTCCTGGTTTGGCTGAGTGTGATTGCAGGTACAAGCGAGACACAGAGGAGGACTGACGCGACAAGGTGTTTCATGGTCGCAACTCCTTACTAACAAATTCGGAAGAGGGCGACATTATATCCACTTTGTCGATCTCTGATTTGTAGTTTGTGTGGACGCAAAGAGAGACCTATTTTCACGGCGTTGCACACAACTCGAGATCAACTATTCGTTGCGGTAGCTTTCGTATTCTAGTTTTTGTGCAACGCCTGTTTTCACACAACAGTGGGCTTAACGTCGGAGTTCGGATTAGTGGCAAGCCAGTGCATGAAGATCTCGTATCCGAGCGCCAGCGCCGTCGCGCCCACAAACATTCCCAGGATTCCGCCGGTTGCCATCCCTCCCAGTGCTCCGAAAAGGATTACCGGCATTGGAACATCAACGCCGCGGCCAAGCATCATTGGCTTCAAGACATTGTCTGCCGCGCCCGTCAGCAGCAGGATGATCGTATGCATGATTGCCGCGCCGGTGCTGTAATCGCCGCTGGCCCAGATGTAAACGATCACTGGCAGAGAAATGAGCAGCGCCGGTATCTGGGCGATACCCAATATGAGCGCGATGATCGCCAGGATGCCCGCCACAGGTATCCCTGCGAACAACAGTGCTAGACCAATAAGCAGCGCCTGAATGGCGGCGACACCTATAACTCCTTGCGCGACAGCTCGGATGGTGGCGATTGACAGTTTTGCCAACAACTTGCCTCGGGATGGACCAGCGACGCGATCGAAGATGGCCCGGCTGCTGCGCTCAGCTGGTTCGCCATAGGCCATGATGATGGCGGCAACGACGAATGAAACCAGGAACAACAACATGCCGACGCCGATGCTTGCCACCATGGATAGAGCCGCCCGAGCCAAATCACCGATCTTGGGCTGCATGCTCTGGACGAGTCCCGGGAAATCCGCTTGAGCCTTTGACCAGGTCTCGTAAATGTTGTTGCCGACTATGGGCCAATTCTTTACTCCCTCTCGTGGAGGTGGAATTTGCACTGTGTTTTGTTGCACCGCGCCGACGAGACGGTGAACAGAATCGGCGAATGAATTCATTAGCAACCACGATGGGATGACGATTAACGAAAGGCCCAGGATCACCAGAATGAGAGAGGCCAACCATTGCCTTCCGCCGATCCGGCGGGCAAGCCATTGATGCAACGGGTAGATCGTGACCGCCAGGATGATCGACCAAACAGTCAGTCTCAGGAAGGGCGAAAAGACCTGGAAACACAGCAGCGCTAATCCGCCAATTAGCGCGACGCGAATCAACGTGTCCCATAAGTTCGACGACGGCCCGCGTTCAATTGCCAAGTCTGGCTGAGTAATTGGCTTCATGGGTTTACCAGCCAGTCTATCGAAGCTGCCCGTTCGGTTTATCTGTCAAAAATGACAGTTTCCGGGCAAAACCGGAGTCGTCTTATTTCGTGTTATTTCGTGTGTTTCGTGCAATTCGTGGATAGCTGTTTAGGCAACATAAGAACGATCCACGAATTGCACGAAAGACACGAAGCAACACGAAAAGTGTTGAACTCGACTTTAGAGGCAAAGCCAATGAGGCCGCCAAAAGCGAAGGCCTCGCTACCTAACGCGAGGCCTTCACTTCATTACCTAACCGGCCAACTCAAAGTTACTTGAACTGGAAGTTTGCGCGGTGAATGGTGCCGTCGTTTAACTCAATCACAAGTTGCCGGCAAGTGCCCGCCCAACTTGCGTCAGTTTTCCAGATGTAGATGTACTGGTCAGTTATTGGATTGTAACTAAGACTGCTACCGCCTGCAGTGACTGTCTCTTCCAAGTCTGTTGCAGGATCGCTGGAATTGCACGCAATCGGTCCCGATGAAGGTGAGCCGGCAGCGAAAATTCCAAGTCCCTTATCTCCACTCAAGCTGAACTTGACGGGAATGGCCCTTCCTGCCTGAACTTTGTTCATTGTCGGAAGGTTATCAACCGGTTGGAAGAACCCGGCGAAGTTGTATTGCACGGTGACAGTGAAGCTGCAATTAGATACATGTCCAGCACCATCGTCAGCAGTCGCGTTGACGGTTGTTGTGCCGACTGGGAACACCGAGCCCGAGGCGGGCGTGCTGTTCACTGTGACACTGGCTGAACAGCTATCCGTCGCAGTTACGGCTGGGTAGTTGACCACCATCGACGTAGCATTGGAATTCATTGGCAGATTAACTACCACGTCAGCGGGACACGTGATATCAGGCGCTAACGTGTCCTGTACGGTGATAATCACATCGTCCGTATCAGATCCGCCGCCGGTGTCTGTCACGGTGAGTGTGATCGTGTGAACACCCACTGGCAAATTAACGCTCAGCATCGCACCTGTTCCAAGCGGCGTGGCGCCTTCAGCCCAGGAGTAGGAATCGATCGAACCGCTCCCCGGAGTGGAACCCGAACCATCAAGATTGACTTCTGTAGTAGCACCTTCACATTCGACGGTTTGATCGTCGCCGGCATCAGCCGTTGGGTCCACTGCCGTCTCAGTGCTGAATTTCTGAATGCGCGTATTGTCCCTGTCGATCACGTAAAAGAACGTGCCGGCACTGTTGGACGCAACGTCCGCTGTGCCAGAAAATTGTCCATCGCCGCTGCCTGCGCTTCCGCAGACTTCGATGAAAGTTCCGGTGTTTGAAAAGAGCTGCACGCGATTATTGCCGGTGTCAGCCACATAAACTGTACCCGCATCATCGACGTCAACGCCGGTTGGTCCGCTGAACTCACCGTTGCCGGTCCCGCTTGTTCCCCATTTGGTAACGAATGTGCCCGCGCTATTAAATTTTTGAATTCGATTGTTCGCGCTGTCGGCTACGTAGAGGTTGTCAGATGAGTCAATTGCGAGGCCTATAGGGGTGGCGAACTGGCCATCGCCGGAACCTCCGGAACCGATCGTGCCGAGAGATGTACCGGTAGACGAAAACTTCCTTACGACATTGGCGCCTAAGTCAGCGACATAGATGTTGCCTGATGAGTCAACCGCTATGTCCGCCGCTCCCTGGAACGTTCCGGGGCTGGTTCCAAATGCAAACTGAAATACCCCACTGGAGTTAAACTTTTTCACAACGTTAGTGGTCGACTCAGGGGCGCCATCCGTTGCATAAACATTACCGGCTGAATCGGTGGTGATTCCAAAGGCGCTAATAAAACCTTGAGCGGTGCCGTCGTTGGTCCCGACCCGGTTAAGGAAGTTGCCGTTAGCGTCGAATTTTTGAATTTGACCGGCGCTGTCGCCTGAAGAGTCAGTGACGTAGACATTACCGGATGGGTCAACGGCGATCCCTCTGGGGTTCAAAAATTGGCCATTGCCCCCACCCGTAGTTCCCCATTTCAGGATGAACGTGCAGGCCGATGCAACCACTACAGTTGCCAGGATGGCAGAGGTTAAGGTTAGAAAAAATGGCAACCAACGAATGGAGCGACGCTTCGAGGAACGGCGCACGAAGGGGCGAGGGGACTTTACGAGTTTCATTTGTATCTCCTTTGTTCTGTTGATGAGTCAGGGATAGGCGCGCAGATGCGGGAGTGCGCCCAAACGGATTCCTTTGTGGTTCAAACCGAACTGGTTACGAGGCGGCTAACTATTGGCGCGGAGCCGATTAAAGTTCGGTAATAATGTGCGGGAGAATAATGCTGGGTTGCGAATCTTGTCAATGAAAACTGAAAATACGGAACCTTGACCGCCAGGTAAGTAAGCGACTCTCGATAGCGTGTTTGTGAGACGGGGGTCAAACAATACCAATGAATGCAAACCTCAAACAGAGCGTTCCATTTTTGGTCTCACCAACATCCACAGGTCGGTTCAATTTTACGTCGACGTACTGGCATGGGCCTATGTCACCGGATTGATGAGCTGTGCTGTCTCTGGTCCTTTCAGCTCGAAGAGCAGTTCGTCTTAGCGCTAACTAAAGCTTCCTCGGCTGGGTTGGTTTTACGGCTCAATTTAAGCTGCCAACCTTTTTTCTTGGATAACGCTGCAACATTCCTTCTTCCTGCATCACTTTCTCGATGCCGTTAATATCCATGGGAACGAAATCAGAGATGATGCGTGCAGCGGTCTCGGTGATCACGATCATGTCTTCCAGGCGCACATAGATCTTTTCCTCCGGCACTACTAATGCCGGCTCAATCGTGAAAACCATACCGGGACGCAATGGACCCTCGAAAGAACCAACATCATGGGTAGCCATTCCTACCCAGTGACCCAGTCCACTCCTTGGGTTCGCAGCCGATCTCTTGTAATTCGATACAAACTCTCGTGCGGCCCGCTCGTACTCTGGCTTGGAGAACTTCGTACTTGCCAGAGCAGTTTCCATGTCGCGGGCGGCTTCCTCCTTGATAGTTGGCGCCGTGACGCCGGGTCGAATGTGTTTGAGGATTGCCCGGTAACAAGTCAGGTAAAACCCATATAACTCACGTTGCCACGGGCTGAATCTTCCGTTCACTGGCCACATCCGCGTAACGTCGGCCATGTAGTAACCAACATCGGGGGCGTAGTCCATCAAAAGAAAATCGCCATCCAACATTTTGCGCTGACCAGCGTTGTAATGCGGCCAATAAGCATTCTGTGCACTGCCGATGAGCGAATAGTAGGCGTCGCCCTGGGCGCCCTCGCGATAGAAAACGTACTTTGCGACCGCATCCAGTTCGTACTCATAAATCCCAGGGACTGTGGATCGCATCGCCTCCATGAGAGCGACACCTGAGAGCCGCGTCGCTTTCTCGATCATTGCAATTTCTCGCGGACTCTTGATGAGGCGTAGTTGATCCAGCGTAGGTGTGAGGTCGTTGACAGTGAACTGTGGAAAACGAGTACGCAGTGATTGCACAAGTAACCCTTCGCGAGAGCCGCGACCATCGAATGGATCAGCGGCATAGTCACCAATAACTCGAACCGCAAGATCACGCGACATTGCAGCGCCTTCCGCCGGGCTAAACGGAGTGTAAATCGTCCGCGCATTACCGCGAGCGAGACGCGCTAAAATTTCCACCAGCAGATCCGTGCCAGCTACTTCATCGATGCCACTGAGCTTTTTAACTTCGCTTGCATCTTCAGCTGAAAGCAGACGTCCTTCTGATCGTTCACGCCCTTCATTGCGATGAGGAAGAAAGAGAGTCGCACGCTTTGAACCCCCATCGAGAAGGAGATACACGTGAGGCACTTCGATGCCAGACAAGTAGTAGAACTCGTTTGATTGACGAAAGCGGGTGTAGCCAGCCGGGCTCGCAGCGCCTTGAATTAACGCGACCGCGGAAGGGCCGATTGATTCGTAGACCCTGGCACGCCGTGCTGCGAACTCTTCGGGTGGAAAGTCGCTTCGAAATGGCGAGAAGCCGACTTGGGCATCTACTGCGATGGTCGTGACTAATAGGATCAGGCAGGCAGGAATTAATTTTCGCGGCATCGTTTCACCTCGATTTGTTTTTTTTTGCGCCGGACGAAGCGGCAAGCCGCAACCAAACAATCGCGACTTTGTGTGCAAGCCAGGTCCTTGATCTCACCGGATCAAATAGAAAGCAGTCTGTCGCGGGCGAAACCACTTCATTCCATCCTTAGTTAGATACGCATCGTCTTCCATCATGATTGTTACCTTTTGCCCACCCCACTCTTTAACAGGTGTGCTGGTGTTCAATTCGATCGATGTGTACGAGCCCTCTCGAAAGGGTGGCTCCAACGGAGCACCAGTAGCCGGACGGCGGAAATCTATACTGGCGCCGAGAGCATGTCCCTGGTTTCCCACTGAGTGCGAATAGATCATTGCTTCGATTCCAAGCTTCTTCATATCCGCCATGGTGGCGTCGTAAACTTCGAAGCCTTTCGCGCCGGGTTTGATGTGAGTGAACAGCGCATCCTGGAGTCGATTCGTATTCGCAAGGGCCAGTTTGAGACCCTCAGGAGCATCCTTCTCACCTTCGCGCAACACGTATCCCATCTTCTGCCAGTCTGTACTGAGTCCGAGGTAATTCACTCCGCAATCAATGTGAATCACATCGCCGCGCTGGATGACCATCGACTCTTCAGCCACGCTGAGAAACTGCTGAGTTTTTCCTGTCTCCTGATTTTGTCTTTGAATGCGCAGATCAGGCTGGAACCAAACATCCAACCCCGCATTGTTAACCTGTTGCAGAAACCACCAGCGGACATCGCCCACCGTTGTTTTGCCGGGCGTAATCACCTCGTTTGAGAATGCGCGCTGCGTCAGGATGTCGGTAAGCGCCACGGCAGTTCGATAGTGCTCAAGTTCTTCGGGCAAGCGCGTGTCCATGTATTCGACGATTAGCGGCGCGGCGGGAACGAACCGGGATGCATAGTCTGGCCCGAGAGTTTCCACCAGAAACTTGTAAGCATCATGAGTGAGACCCGAGGTCGCGCCGCGCGTTCCTCCCATGTTGAGCGCGATCGTTTTCGGGTCTCGTTCCGCTACCAGGCGACGCAGTGTTGCGGCGATGTCTCTACCCGGAGGGTTCAAGATTTCGAAGTAACGCTTCAACGACTCTTCGGGATAACGAACCAGCGCCAGTCGGTCAAGCTTGTCTCCACCACGATCGGCGAAGATAAAGAAGTCGCGCCTACCCTGAATTGGAATGGGCGGCGCGATATACGCGGTCACAGGATCGGCGTGAAACTCTTCATTCGTTACGATCCACATCTCGATCTTCTGTTGACGCATCATCGGGAGAAGCATTGTCTCAAGCCGTTTTTTTAACCAGCTCTCGCGCAAGGCCTGTTGGTCACGCACTGGCAAAAGTTTCGGAAGCGATTCAACACGGTTTCGTGTTTGCGACTGGGCTGCTGAGCACAGAGCAAATAAAAGAAGAATGCTTACTAAAAGGTGACTAGCCGTAGACCGCTTCATCTCTATCATCGGTTTCTCCCAAGAGGGGGTCGACTTGCTTCACTGAAGGTCTGATAAGTTCATCATCAGTTTGATTTACCTTAGCCCGCGGAGGGCGACAGCCATTCATCAATAGCGACCTGCGGCGGTTGCTCTATCGCACGCTTCGCGCGCTAATTTTTCATTAATCGTCGGCAACCTGGGGTTACGCTGCGCTTCACCCCAGAAACTATGAAGCCGGGTCTCCCAAAGTCGATTTAGAAGTTGGACAATGTCCAACGATTGATACGAGTTTGGCCTTTGCAGGTTGACTCAAAATCTGACTTTGAAGGGAGCACCCGGCAATGAAGATATTGTCA
>DATEPE010000036.1:0-176993 GCA_035273385.1 Pyrinomonadaceae bacterium
AGGCGGGTTAGCTCCGGTTGGCTCATCGCTAGTAGTGGGCTCACTTTCTCCGTCCCTTTCGTGTGGAAGCTGCTGCTTCACTATCACAAAAGGTGACATTTCAACTTTGGAGAAAGGTGACATTACTACTTGGGGCTAACAGAAAGTTTACTTGTTGAATAGCACACAAAAAAATGTGCCTTACGCCTCTGTTGACGACCGAACGGGCTGATTCAGGAACATCTCCGGTGGTGGCGGGCCTGCCGAAATGGCTTCTTGTCCAATCAGGCTCGCACTCTCCGTTTGCTGCTTGTCGATCTCCGCAACTACCTTCATCGCGAACAATGCCGCCAGGATACTTAGAACCGACGTGAGTGCACCCAGCAGCGCGTCCGCTTCTGGTGAAATCTGCTCATTCAACGTCAAACGAAAGTATGCATTGCTGGCGAAGTTTGAAAGTAGCCAGAACATCCACCAGATTGGAAAGAATGCCGGTGGACTCAAATCTCTGAACATTGAGCCGGTGTTCGGTACGCTCTTGTTCCACAACTCTTTCGTCGCGCGGTAAGGAATAACGAGAGATACAAACGGAATAAACCAACTACCGACCGCCCAACCGGAAGAGTAGCTGGATCTGGCTCCAAAGGCCGGCAGGTTCTCATTGGCCCGGTAGATCCACATCGAAAAGAAAACGATCGTGGCGATGTAAACACCCACTGACAGCAAAGCTACACCGCCTTCCATTAACGCGATGATAATGGCGGTAGGTTCAGTAGTGTCGTCAGTAATTACCGTCTCCGGAGCGACGTAATGGATGAAGTAGAAAACCAACATGACAGCGTTCAGCGCCGCTCCGACTATTAGCAGGAGGCGGACAATCTGGGCGCGCTTATGCGCTGACTTGTACGGAGTGTTAAATGACGGTGTCGACGGATAGGGGGCTGGTGAAAACATAGAGGACCCTTTTAGAGAAGTGGACTTATTTTCACGAACGGACTATGCGACTTGGCTGAGACTTATGCGCGCAGAGATCGCGCGCTGGTTAATTTGACGTTAGTTCTGCAGTCTTTTCGGTGATGTCTTTCTGGCCCCACTCGTTGTCGCGGCTTGCTTCGCCGGCTTTAGCTCGTTTGGCCGCCTTCATCTTCTGCACAAGATCCATGTGAGTGGAGAAGTAGCCGAGGCTTTTACCGACGACGTCCTGGACTGAAGAGAACCCTTTATCGACCATGAATTTTTCCAGGCCTTCCCTGAGTTCGTCGATCATCTTCACGCCATGCAACATGACGCCGGTGCAGATTTGTACCGTTGAAGAACCCAGCAACATAAATTCGAGTGCGTCGTGAGAATTATCGATGCCGCCGATGCCGCTGATGGTAACGTCTTGCGGCAGGCCGAGCGCGAGTTGGCTCACCATCCGTAAAGCGATTGGTTTCACGGCTTGAGACGAATAACCACCCGGAACTGTGTGTCCTTCAACCGTAGGCATCGGACGAAGCGTATTTAGATCCACTCCAATCACTGAGAGTATCGTGTTGATAGCCGAGATACCGACTGCGCCACCGCGCACGGCGGCCAGTGATGGTTCCTTAATGTTGGTGATGTTGGGCGTCATCTTGGCCCAGACGGGAATGTTGGAAACTTCGGTCACCCAACTCGTTACCTCTTCAGTGAGATCCGGGTGCTCTCCCATCTCTGATCCCATCTTGCGTTCCGTCATCCCATGAGGACAGGAGAAGTTGAGCTCAAATGCATCTACGCCCGTGTCCTGAACCATTCGCGTCAATTCCTGCCAGCGGCTCTTCTCGTATTCCTCCATGATCGAGGCAATCAAGACATGGTTCGGATAGTCTTTCTTGATTTGGCGAAACTCCTCGAGCCAAACGTCGATCGGGCGATCGGAAATCAGCTCGATGTTTTCGAAGCCGATAACTTCGCCGGAAGTCTTGGAGCGCAGCTTGCCGTAGCGGGGAACGACGTTTACCACTTTGGCGGATTCGAGACTGACAGTCTTAGCGACGGCGCCGCCCCATCCGGCATCAAACGACTTGGCGATGACACGCGCATTTGTTCCCGGCGGGCCCGAGCCGAGGAGAAAGGGATTGGGGAAGGTGATGCCGTTTACGGTAATCGATAGATCCATAGTAATTAACTCCGTTAAAGTCTCAGGTCTCAAGACTCAAGTCTCAAGGTTCCGCTACTCCACATTAATTTGGTCGCAAGGATTGTGCGGTTGGTTTGTACTTTTTGCCAGTTACCTGAGATTGCCTTAAATACTTAATCAGACCAGAAATCATACGACTGACTTCTGTAGCTTGCCGGTTCAGTGCCGATAACTGTTCCTCAGATATGTACGTCCGGTCAAACGCCAGATAGAGTTGAGCCCTTACTTCATCACACGAGCCTTTAGCTGTGTACAAAAACTGAATAAATTCCTTATCACCATCACGCTCGAACCCCTCTGCGATATTTGATACAACGGAAATCGAAGCCTTACGAATCTGATCACGAAGAGCGAAATCACGCGCGAAGTCGCCAACGCTGCTTTCATTGTAAATCGCGTTAGCGAGTGATCGTGACAACTTCCAAACCTCTAAGTCTTCAAATTTTTCTATTCTACTCATACCGTGTCATCACACGATCCAACATATTGAGACTTTGAGACTTGAGGCCTGAGACCTGGGTTTCGTGTTAGTCAGCCACTAGCGCGCCGTACGTATCCGGTCGGCGATCGCGGAAGAACTGCCAGGTGTTTCGCACTTCCCGAATTTTATCGAGGTCTAGATCAGCGACTACTAACGCGTCTTCATCGCGAGGCGCCTGCGCGACGAATTGTCCGCGCGGATCACAAAAATAACTTTGACCGTAGAACTCACCGATGTCCCAGGGTTGTTCATGGCCCACGCGATTTATTGCTCCCACGAAGTAACCATTCGCAACCGCATGAGCCGGCTGCTCAATTCTCCAAAGGTATTCAGATAATCCGGCAACGGTAGCAGACGGATTGAACACTATCTCCGCGCCATTGAGCCCCAACGCTCGCGCTCCTTCGGGGAAGTGGCGGTCATAACATATGTACACGCCAATTTTTGCGAATGCAGTATCAAATGCCGGATAACCGAGATTGCCCGGTTTGAAATAAAACTTTTCCCAGAATCCGGGGTTTACGTGTGGGATGTGGTTCTTCCGGTATTTGCCCAGGTACTTGCCGTCGGCGTCAATCACCGCGGCGGTGTTGTAGTAAACGCCGGTAATCTCTTCCTCGTAAATTGGCACCACGATCACCATACCGTGTGCCTTCGCCACTTCCTGCATCAGTCTGACTGTTGGCCCATCGGGGATTCGTTCCACAGCTTCATACCAGCGCGTCTGTTGTTCGGCGCAGAAGTAAGGCGTAGTGAAAACTTCCTGCATGCATACAATCTGCACGCCCTGTTCGGCAGCTCTCTCGATGAATCCCAGGTGCTTTTCGATATTGATTCTCTTGATTTCATCGATCGGCAAGTCGGTTGGTGCCGCATTCGTGCACTGAATCAACCCGCATTTAACTGTACGTGGCATCTCAAAACCCCCTCAGGTAGATCTCGTAGACTTTTGGGTGATAACAGATGTGAAACTGGTAAGACTCGTTCGTGCCAGTGCGAAACTATTCGCGCCTAAGCTTTCCGTTCATGAGGACGTAGTATATGACGAATCCGAGGCCGAAGGTAACAAACCATGTGTAAGTGTAAAGGTAGTCAAAAAAAGTTGGGGTTGACACCTGTCCGCCCGGCGTAGTGGCGGCCCGAATGAATCCCGGGACTACCGGCGCGATGGCGACGCCAAGCGCAATCATGGCGGACCAGTTCCAGCCCTTCTCGGTCGGAGTAGCAAACGCGCGAGGTGCCAGCACAAGTAGCACAACTGCCGTAATGGCGAGGAACAAGTGCACGACAATGCCGGCGGACAACGTGTCTGAAAAGAAGAGAAGTAACTCAACAAAGACCACTGTACCAAACGCAAGCAGCCACAGTAGCAACCCTATTGATGGCCCGCGCGAGTAGGAATAAGGTCCCTCCGTTTCAAACAATCCTGCCAGGTCCAGCCGTCGTTTGCGTAGTATCCAATAATCACAGATTAGTATTCCGGCGATCGCGCCCATCAAACCTGAATAACCTATCAGCCAGGTGAAAATATATCCGCCCATGGAATCCATAAGTTTCCACGGCATCATGACGACACCAATCAGCGCCGTGATCAGTCCGCCAAGAACATATGAGATGCGTTTCGGGTTCAGGTTGGAAAAATCGTTAGACGGTGAAACCACATTCGCTGCCATGTTGGTGGTTAATTGAGCAGCAAAGATAACTGCGGTAGCGAACAGAATAATTGCGATGCTATTGAAGCGAGCCATCAAATCCACAGGATTCGGAATGGCAATGCCATAGATCAGAAGAGTTGCACTGGTGACAGCAACGCCGATAAACGCGAAGGCGGTCATGGTGAGTGGCAAGCCGAGCGCCTGACCTACCATTTGTGACTTTTGCGAACGTGCGTAACGGGTGAAGTCCGGAATATTCAAACTGAGCGTGGCCCAGTAACCTACCGAGGCCGTTAGTGCGCCAGGAAAAATAGTCCAAAAAGCGTTTCGTTCTTTTTGCAGCGCAGCAGACTCTGTGAGCACGCGGCCCAGACCTCCCGCGCGCCACGACGCCCAAATCAACAGAATCACTCCGCCAACCAAAAGAAGGGGCGCCGACCACGTCTCGAGGTACTTAATACCTTCAACGCCCTTCAGAATGATCACAACCTGAATTCCCCAGAACAGGAAGAACGCGATCCAGGTGTGGACTGCCACGCCCAACACCGAGGCGTCGTTGAAGAGGTGGGCCCATGTTGGCGAAATCACGCTGAACAGTGCGTCCAGCGCAGTCCCTCCGATCCAGGTTTGAATCCCAAACCAGCCGCAAGCAACGACCGCGCGTAACAGCGCCGGAATGTTTGCTCCTTTAGTTCCGAATGATGCGCGAGCGAGCACAGGGAAGGAGACACCGTACTTTGTACCAGCATGCGCGTTGAGCATCATCGGTATGAGCACGATGGTATTGCCGAGCAGGATCGTGATCATCGCCTGCCACCAGTTCATGCCGGCCTCTATGAAACCGCCGGCGAGCGTGTAGGTGGTGATGACCACGCTCATGCCGATCCACAGCGCGGCAATGTTCCAGGTGGACCAGGTGCGTTCTTTGATTGTGGTGGGCGCGAGGTCTTTATTCCAAAGTGAGCTGGAGGAAACGTCCTTTCGCAGCTCTTCGAAGTCGCGCTGGGTTAGGGCTATGTCGGAGGATTCTGTTCTTGTAGCCATAGGGGGTGGCAAAGTTATTTCAATTCGAAACTGACCGTCACGCGGGCTGTTATCGAGATCTGACCAAGGGCGATCGTTGAGTCATCATCAGACGATACTCCCGATATGGAGCCAAGGCTGTTGGAAACATTCGCGCCGTATCCACGCGGGAATCCCTCTTCAACAATCGTATAGGCCTTACCAATGTTTTGACCGATCTCATTGGCGAGGGCCCTCGCTTTTTCGTGTGCGGCTTTGATCGCCGAAGCTCGCGCCTGGTCCTTTAGCTTGCGACTTTGAGTAGTGCGAAATTCGACATCGTTGATGCGGGTAATTCCTGCGGTGAAGAGTTCTGCCAGAAGCTCTTCAGCCTTGCTCACATCACGAAGAATAATCGCGATGCCCTTGCTCACGGCATAACCGATAAAAACGCTGGGCTTCCTCGTAGCCTCTTCATCCGAGTGTTGTTCCTCAAGTCTAATGTGACCCGTCTGTATCTGCGTCGCCGGTATCTGGTACTTGCGCGCAAGTGCGATCACATTCCTGACTACTTCGTCAGTCTTTCTTTGCGCCACCGCCAGGTTCTTGTCGACGGTCGTGGCGCTCAGACTAAAAACAACCTCATCGGGTACGACGAGTACCTCTGCTTGTCCGGTCACGGTGATTAGTGGCCGGTCCGGCGTGTCTTGTGCGCGAGCCTGAAGCGACAGGACGAACAGAGCTGCCAACAGGATTAAAAACCTTTGCTGCATCGATAACTCTCCTTATCCGCAGATTACATTGCAACGCAGGTACCGCGTTTTAAGAACTGACCGTCGCCGGCTTTGCCTTTGTACTCACCACTGTCGATCACAACTTTTCCGCGGGATAGCACTGTCTCAACGACGCCCTTAATTTTCTTGCCTTCGTAAGTATTGTAATCGACATTCATGTGACTGGTCTTCACGCTCAGTGTTTGTTCTTTCTCGGGATCGAAAATCACAATGTCAGCATCGGAGCCGACTGCAATCGTTCCTTTCTTTGGGAACAGGCCGAACATCTTGGCGGCCGCCGTTGATGTTAATTCGACAAACCGGTTGAGACTGATCCGGTTCTCAACCACGCCGCCGTTGTAAATCAGAGGCACCCGGTTCTCGACGCCGGGTGCGCCGTTAGGAATTTTGGTGAAGTCGTCCTTGCCCAGTTCCTTTTGTTCTTTCATGCAGAAAGGGCAATGGTCCGTCGAGATGACCTGCAGATCGTCCATCTTCAATCCCTTCCACAACTCGGCTTGATTAGACTTCTCGCGCAAGGGTGGAGTCATTACATACTTTGCGCCGTTGAAACCGGGTTCGTCGTAATCATCCAGAGAGAGAAAGAGATACTGCGGACAGGTTTCGGCAAAGGCCGGAATCCCGCGATCGCGGGCTTCACGCACCTGGTTGAGGGCATCCGCGCACGAGAGGTGAACGATGTAAACCGGCGACTCCGCCATTTCGGCGATGGCGATCGCGCGATGCACGCCTTCAGCTTCCGCTATAGTTGGTCGCGTTAGCGCGTGATACTTGGGCGCAGTGTGGCCTTTCGCAAGGGCGTGCTTGATGATTTCATTGATAACTATTCCGTTTTCCGCGTGCATGCAGATCAGTCCACCGCGTTCACCTGCCGCAGACATTGCGCGAAATATCGTGGCGTCATCGACCAGAAAAACACCGGGATAGGCCATGAACATTTTGAAACTGGTGACACCTTCATCCATGGCCGTGTGTAGTTCTTCAATTTGATTGTCTTCGAGCTCAGTTGTGATTAAGTGAAAACCGTAATCGATCGCAGTTTTGCCTTCGGCTTTCTTGTGCCAGTTATCAATTCCTTCGATTAGTGACTGGCCTTTGTATTGCACAGCGAAGTCGATAATGGTGGTGGTGCCACCGTGCGCTGCGGCGCGGGTCCCGGTGAGAAAGTCGTCGGACGATTCAGTGCCGCCGAAAGGAAGCTCCATATGCGTATGAGGATCAATGCCGCCTGGAATAACCAGCTTGCCGGCGGCGTTAACTACGGTGTCGGCTTCCATGTCGAGCTTCGCACCGATGACGGAGACTCTTTCGTCTTCGATAAGTATGTCGGCTTTGTAGTCGTCGGTCGCAGTGATGACCCGTCCACTCTTGATTAGTGTTCGCATTGACCCTGCCTTTCCGGAGCATTTGGAGGCGACAATTTACATTATTTCATCCGCAGATTACACAGATTCCGCAGATTTCAATGAACCTGCTAAGGCGGTTGCTGCCCCGAGCGAGGTTTCTGATTTATTGAATCTGCGAAATCTGTGGAATCTGCGGATAAGTACCTTGCGGGCAGAACAAAAGCCGCAACCGGAAATACCCGATTGCGGCTTTCGAAATTGGAACGGGCCAAAGGACCCGCGCCAGATTGTTTAATTCACGAGTTCTGACGTCAGCACTGCGCCATTCAACTGAGTCAGCACTGAACTGATCTTCAGCACCTTGCGCGTGTCCTTGGCGACCCAAAGCATCGTCTTGTCGGCTTCGTTGTCCACCGACGTGATCTCAACTTTGTATGCGTTAAAGGTGCCCGCCGGAACCGTGACGCTTTCCATGCCCACGACTTTCAAATTCTTCATCGAAGGCTTCTGTTTCATCACATCAAGGTTTCGGAAGCCAACAGCGTAACCCTCCACCAACGGTAGCGCGGCAATCACGTCGTACATGCCGGCGCCGTCGGCGAACAGCGAACCACCAAGGTCAACTGATATCGGGCGTGCCTGACCGTTTACCGTCATAGTTCCTGTCGCTTTGTTGTCCTTGACGTTTACCTCAATCGCGACTGGTCCCTGATTGATAACGCGTTTCGTCAGCAACAGAGTACCTTTCTCGATCGTGGAAACATCCGAGAGAACGCCCTGTGGTGTGTTAGCTGTTTCGCTTACAACCCACGAGTTGCCCTCTTCCTTAATTTCCGATTTGACGGTCAAGGGAATTGACTGCCCGCCTACCTCGATCGTGGCTTTGTAGTTTGAAGTGCCCGCAGTAAGACCGTTGGATGGTTTTGGACCGTCGGTCGCGGTCGCGGTTGCTTCCATCTTTTTCACCAGCGTCACCGTCTTCGGATCAACTGTGATTTCCTTCAACCGGGCGGTTACTTCCGGTGTGGCCGTCTCCTGGAAACGTCCGCCGAGGTGTTTGGCCAGGAATTTTTCGGCGGTCGCGAACATCGCCATGTTGTTAATCGGACGAGCGAAGCCATGGCCTTCATCCGGAGCTACCAGGTATTCAACCGGAAAGCCGCGGTCTCTCAAGGCAACCACAATCTGGTCTGACTCGCGCTTCTTCACACGTGGATCGTTAGCGCCCTGAATCACCAACAGCGGTGTCTTGATCTTGTCAGCGTGCGTTAGTGGTGACTGTCGTAGTAGTTGCGCTTTACCTTCCGCCGTATTCGGATCGCCCATGCGCTCGTAGAACAATTTGCGAATTGGTTCCCAGTAAGGCGGAATAGATTCGAGCAAAGTGATCAAGTTTGACGGGGCTACAATCGCAACCGCCGCCGCATATAAATCCGGAGTGAAGGTGACACCTGCCAGTGTGGCGTACCCACCGTAGGAACCACCCATAACAGCAACCTTCTTCGGATCAGCGATGCCTTCCGCAATCAGATACTTTGCGGCCCAGGTTACGTCGTCCTGCATTTTGTCGCCCCATTGCTTGTTGCCGGCGTCAATAAACTTCTTGCCGAAACCGGTAGAGCCGCGGAAATTTGGTTGGAGTACTGCATAACCACGGTTTGCCAGAAACTGCGCCATCGAGTTGTAACCCCATGAATCGCGTGCCCATGGACCACCGTGGGGAACGATGATGGCGGGAAGATTTTTCGCGGGGACGCCTGCCGGTAGTGTCAGGTAGGCAGGAATCTCCATACCGTCTGACGACTTGAAGCGAATGGCTTTCATTGGAACAAGCGCAGTCCGAGGGAGACGTTCGCGAGTGCGATATTGCAGTGTCAGCTTTTTGGTTTTCCGGTCAAACAAATAACGTTCGCCCGGTTCGGTGTCGCTGAAAGCAGTGACCAAAAACAGTTGTTCGTCTTTGGTTGAATTCCCGAATGAGAGTTCTTTCCCGGGGAGTTTCTTTTGCACTAACTTGTAGTCTGCTTCAAACGACTTGTCTTTCCAGTAAATACGCTGGCGATCGTCGTTGTAGCCGGTAAAGATTAGATCTTCCGTAACTTCTGAAAAACTTGCGCCCCCAAAATCGACGCGGTTAAGAGGATCGGATTCAACCAGCTCTTCTTTACCCGTCATTGGGTTGAGCAGTACGAGACGTGTCAGGTCAACACCGGTACCCTTGTTGGTTGTGAAATAAACGCGTTCGCCATCCTTGTGGAACCTGACGGGGCCACACGACTCGAAGACGCTGCATGAATAGACCTTCGTAAATCCCTTATCATCGACGCGCAACACTTCCGTGTCGCCATTCTCAGCGGACCTGGTCGCCATCTTGAGTTGGTCTTTCAAGTCAAACACCCAACCGGTGATTCGTTCGGTGTTCTGACGAACGAGTGTTTTTTCTCCGGTCGAAATCTTGATCTTGTACAGGTCATGCCACGCCTTGTCGCGGTCGTTGAGTCCTATATAGATGGCATCGGGCTCGCTGCGGGGAACAGCGTATATCGCCGCGCGGATGCCCTTGGCATCGGTAAGATTGCGAGCGGCCGGAACCTCCTGGCCGGAAGCAGGACTGTCCGCCGGGTTTACGGCGTAGACGTTGAAGTTTTCGTCGCCGCCCTGGTCCTGAACAAACAAGATGTATTTGCCGTCGCGGCTCCAGAAATAGCCCGGGATGGGCCGTTTCGTGTCCGCAGTTATCGGTTTGGCACTCTCAAAAGGAGCGTCTGTCTTTTTCACCCAAATGTTCCGGGTTCCCTTGAGTGGTTTGATAAACGAGATGAATTTTCCGTCAGGAGAAATCTGCGCCCCGGAAATCTCCGGATCGCCAAAAAACAATTCGCGGTCAATTAGAGGTGGCTGACTGGAACCCTGAGCCAGTGCGAGGCCGGATGAGGTAACAGCCAGAAGGCCGACACATAGCAAAACGAACACAAATCGCAGCGATTTGCGGGCGAAAATTGAACTCATAGAACCTTCTTTCATTATTTAATGGGATTGAGAACCGGACACAGATCGAACTGAAAGACTTGTACGCTAATAGAAGCGTCGGAGTTTCAAGTTGTTGGGAGACTTAAGCTCTAAGAGGAGTTGAACACGAACCTTGAGCAACGAATTAGAACCGGGAGCGGTAGCGACCGGGTCTGCCGGCGTACAAGTGGTGATTACCCGGTCGCTACCGCTCCCGGTTCTAATCCGTGGTCGATCTTGGTTTTGTGGCAAAGACTTAAATCGGGGCCACCGGCTCAACCCTGCGCTGGGTAAACACAGCCGATACCAGGACGATTATTACGGCGGCGTAGGCTATGTCATCGAGGAGGAATAAAACCGTGTAGAACGAATCACTGGCTACAAACCTGGCTCCAGCAGGAAGCACGTTGGGTAGCATGAAAACGATGAAGGTGAAAAAGATTGATTCCAGAAGATAAAAGAACAGAGCCAGAATGGTCAAAAACGAGACCCTGGAATGCCGGTTCCATCGCATGAATGCGAAACCAATCCCCCCGAGAAGCAGCAGGAAAAGGGGGATACGGCCTGCGAAAATATAAAAAAGATAAGAAGGATCCATCGCCTGATGTTTACTGGCCCGACGCTATGGGTGCGCCGGTGCCTGACCGCGACGCATAAATATCGCGGCAAGCAATAACCCAAACCCAACTGCGAGCGTGGTGTTGTAAATCAGCCGCAACACCAGCATGAACGTCTGCATGTCTGCTGATGTCCGGTCGCCGATGAACCAGGTCGGAACCCAGGTGTAAACTCCGGCGAACAACAGTCCATGAAGCAGTAAATAAAACAAACTCAAGGCGGCAACCACCGAAACTCTCGGGTGGCGTTTCGCGAGGACGAGGCAAAAGATGAGACAACCAACTAACGTCAGCATCGATGGCAGCTGTTGTAACAAGCTGCGGAAGAACTGCCAGAGTTGATCGGAAACGTCCATTAGTACAAATTGCCTTCGCGTTTGCGTCCGGTGTAGTCGACGTAAACCACTTTCAGTTCTGTATAAAAATCGAGGGCAGTAGAACCTTGTTCACGGTCACCGATACCCGTGCCTTTAATTCCGCCGAACGGGATGTGAGCTTCGCCGCCCGTGGTCGGAGAGTTGATATGTGTCATTCCAGTTTCAATCTCGTCAACGAAACGAAAGATACGCGCGGCGTCATTGGAAAAAATTGAGCTCGAGAGTCCGTATTCAGTGTCATTCGCTATCTGCATCGCCTCATCAAAATTCTTAGCACGAAGCACCGATAACACTGGTCCAAAAACTTCTTCCCGAGCGATCCGCATGTCGGGCGTAACGTGATCAAACACCGTCGGTTTCACGAAGTAGCCTTTGTCTAAACCGTCTCCGGTGGCTCGAGTTCCTCCGCAAACTAATCTGGCGCCGTCTTCCTTGCCGATATCGATGTACTTCAAGACCGTCTTAAACTGGCTTTCGTCAACACTAGGGCCCATTTCGGTTTCAGGATCCATGCCGTCGCCAATCCTCATTGACTCGGCTCGCCGCGCGACTCGTTCTACAAACTCATCTGCGATTTCGTTGATTACCACCGCGCGGCTGGTGGCGGTACATCGCTGTCCCGAAGAACCGAACGCACCCTGCGCCGTCGATTCAACTGCCAGGTCAAGATCGGCGTCTTCCAGAATGACAACTGGATTCTTTCCCCCCATTTCGCATTGGACCTTCGCGCCTCGACGCGAAACCTGTTCGTACAAACGAATGCCTACTTCATTCGAGCCGGTGAATGAAACGGCTTTGATTGCGGGATGACCGATGATCTCGTCACCTGCTTCTGAGCCTGACCCGATCACCAGGTTGAGTACTCCCGGAGGAATGCCGGCTTCTTCGAATATCTCGACGATACGAACGGCGGTCGCCGGCGTCAGACTCGCGGGTTTGAAAACCACTGTGTTGCCGGCGACGAGTGCGGGCGCAATCTTCCACACCGGAATAGCCACCGGAAAATTCCAGGGTGTGACACAGGCGACAACCCCCAGCGGCTGTTTGATCGTGTAAGCAAAGTTTGAGGGCAGTTCAGACTGAATAGTTTCGCCATTCATCCGCCGCGATTCGCCGGCACAAAATTCAGCGACGTTGATAGACCGTTGCAGCTCACCCCGCGATTCGGCGAGAGTCTTGCCTTCTTCACTTGTCAGGATGCGCGCAAGTTCTTCTTTGTGTTCCTCGAAAAGACGCGCGGCCTTCGCCACGATCTTTCCGCGGGCCGGCGCCGGCGTGGATCGCCAACCAGGGAAAGCCTCAATTGCCGCTTCCACCGCGGCGCGCGCTTCCTCCCGAGTCGCTTGTTTGATGGTACCTAGTGTCTCGTCGGTGTTCGCTGGATTGATGTTGGTTGCGGTTTTGGACGACGTCGATTCGATCCATTTGCCGGCAATGAAATTCCGATAGGTTTGCATGGATTGCTCAGTAAGAATTCGGGATTAGTGGCTGGAACGGCGCTTAATATATCATCTGCGGCTGTGATTGACAGCACCAGAGAGCCAACCAGCACGCCATTGGAAACCCAAAATCTAACTAGCCT
Source organism: Pyrinomonadaceae bacterium (assembly GCA_035273385.1). Lineage (GTDB taxonomy): Bacteria > Acidobacteriota > Blastocatellia > Pyrinomonadales > Pyrinomonadaceae > PSRF01. The sequence goes on from DATEPE010000036.1 coordinate 13,007, forward strand.
TCTGCAACAACGCGTTCAGCAGAATCCACAAAAACAGTTTCTGTTTTCGGAAGCTGACGGCCGAACTTTCACTTACTCCGAATTTGAAAAACTCGTGAATGCGACATCGGCGCTACTAGAGTTTTATGGTGTAGGACGAGGAGATGTTGTTAGCTTATTGATGCCGAACAGCGTCGAATACATAGTCAGTTACTTTGCGTGTTGGCGTTTGGGCGCCCTGGCTGGACCGGTAAATTCATTACTCAAAGAGGACGAGACCGCATATGTAATAAACAACTCGGAAGCGAAAGCGATTGTGGTAGGCACCGAATTTCGGGAACGCATCGAGAACATTAGGGAACAATTACCCCACTTGAAATCGGTTATTGGATTCGACGACGCTTCACGGGACATCGAACGATGCTACCTCTCTCCCGGAACCCCCGCCGCAAACGTCTCGGCCGACGACGAAGCCATCATCATCTACACCTCAGGTACGACCGGAAAACCTAAAGGCTGCTTACTAACTCACGGAAATCTAATCGCGAACGCGAGGCAGATAAGCCAGTGGCTTGGCTTTACTGAAAACGATCGCTTGTTGACGATGATGCCGCTATTCCATATGAACGCCGTTTCGGTAACTACGATGTCGGCACTCTATGCCGGTGGTTCCACGGTGGTAAGTCCAAAGTTTTCTGCCTCACGCTTCTGGCAGATTATTTCTGAATATCAAATAACTTCATTCGGCTCCGTCGCTACCATGCTGTCGATGTTGCTGCACACTTATCCGGATGGCGTCCCCGCCGGACTCGATACCAGCCGGCTGCGGTTTGCGATGTGCGGATCGGCGCCCGTGCCTGCCGAAGTGATGCAACGTTTTGAAGAGACGTTCCACTGCCTCGTGATCGAAGGCTATGGACTTTCGGAGTCAACCTGCCGATCGACTTTTAACCCACCCGACAAACGCCGCAGGCCCGGTTCGTGCGGAATCCCGATCGGGAATGAAATGAAAGTTGTCGATGAAGAGGACCGCGACGTACCGGATGGCGAGTTGGGCGAAATAGTGCTGCGTGGTGAAAACATCTTGAAGGGTTATTACAAAAACGACCGCGCGACTGCGGAAGCGTTTCGCAACGGTTGGTTTCACACAGGAGACATTGGTTATCGCGATGCCGATGGTTTCTTCTTCATCGTAGATCGCAAGAGCGATATGATCATTCGAGGTGGTGAAAATATTTATCCGCGTGAAATTGACGAAGTTCTTTACCAACATCCCGACGTGGCTGCGGCCGCAACTATTGGCATTCCGGATCCACTTTACGGAGAAGAAGTCGCGGCGTTTGTCGTATTGAAGGACGGCAGGGAAGGGAACGAAGAAGAGTTGTTAGCGCATTGCCGGGCCCGACTGGCGGATTTCAAATGCCCGAAGTCAATTCGATTTGTGGCTGATATTCCCAAGGGTCCAACCGGCAAATTGCTGAAACGAGAGTTATCTGGGAAATAGCTTCGCTGGACGATATTGAGAGTTCAACCTTCAGGTCGCTGTGGGCAATCAAGCAAGCTAAAGTTTGAACTCTGAACATTCGTCTAAGCCCAATAAAAAGGGCGGGCCGTTAAGGCTCGCCCTTTTTCGTTTCTGACGCGGTCGCGGAGTTAAGCCTGGCTTAAATTAATCGTTGAATTATGTCTAGCTACTTTCAAGCGGTCAATTACCCAACCACCCAGTAGCCACAGCGAGCAAAACGAAACCATCAACACCGAAAACCATTTGCCGTATAGGCCGTCGGGTGAAAACTTCTCCGTGGCCTCGTGAAGCACTTCACTGTTTGGCAACAGTCCGGTTTCAGTGAATTCGTGGAAAGAATAAATGCCGACCTGAATCATGAACAGCAGCAGGAACACGCCCGTAACTTGAAAGAACCTCTTAATGTTGATGAGGTGGGAGAAGCGTGTCCAAGCGAGTGCAAATAGAACAGCAGAAACAAGTCCTAACAATGCGCCGGTAACTAACTGCGAGTCGCGGACCTGCAACAGCATCAATGCCGTTTCCATGCCTTCTCGCGTAATCATCAAAAATGTAAACAGGAAAACTCCAGCTGCGGCTGCTATGCGAGAACCGCGCGAGGACATCTTGTTCAGTCGCTCGTGCATGCGTTCGCGCAACTTTGGACCAGTTCTCCACATGTGAATGACCAGCGTGCCCACCATAACCATCGCGATTAAACCCAGCACGGCTTCGCGCAGCGCTTCGTTAGCAAAAAACTGATTGATGGATCCGCCCAGGGTCTCGCCAAACATTTGAGTCGTACGCACATCGTCAACCCCGGTTGCCAGGAGATAACCGAGAGCTGCGCTAGCCGACAAACCGAGCGCCAGGGCGGTGTAGACAACAATATTCAGCCAGCTCTGCCCCGATTTCTTCAAATAAGCCAGGATTACGGCGACGAGCAGAAACGATTCGAAGCCTTCTCGAAGAACGATAATGAATGAATTCAGCATGAAATAAGACTTTCTGCGTGAAGATGGATTCAATGGGAACACCGGGCAAGCCCGAATAACCCACGCGCAGTATAGTCTAATTGAAAACCAATTTCAATTTCGCTGGGAGCTGTAACGCAAACTGTTAGTTTGCGTACCATTGGAAGCCTCGGCTCTCGGTACTAAGAGCTTCCCTTATAACCTTGCTGCCCGGCTTTCCGAAAACTAACAGTTTGCGTTACGGTGGGTTACCTACTGAGCGGTTACGGGAATGATTGCTAAATCGGCACGGATGGGTCCCAGCTGAGTTTGGCCGGATATACGGAGCGGTAGCCGCCTTCGGTCGTCGCTTACCCAAACCCGCAGCTGATATTTGTCGGCTGGAGTGTCATCGGTGGTTAGCACCACCTGGATGGCCGGGATGGTTTGCGAACCCAACTGGATTTGCTCCCGCTTGAGAGCCTCAATAAAAAGCGTCTTTGGTTTGTTGTTTACCAATAGCGAGATGCCACTTTTGCGTGGAGGCGCGAGATTAAAGGTGCGTAACGCGTAAAAGAAACTCAGGTAGTCGTGCGTGCCCACCGGAATCTCAATTCGCACTCCTTGCTCCGTAGTGGCCGTACCGTAGTCCTGGACGATAGTCAGCTTTACATTTGAACGGCTTCGCCCTTCCACCAAATTCATTTCAGAATGAAACGGCAGCAAGGTTTTTGGATCCACGTATGAATTGATCAGATCGTTTGCGACAAACAGATGCTGCAGAGCATTCGTTGTCTGTGCGCTGACCGACAGCCAGATGCCATCCCGGTTGAAATACTTGGAGCGAGAGCGGACGTGGAAGGCAGCCCTTCCCACCGGCGCATTGATCGTCGGTAGATAAATCTGATAGTTCAGTTGTTCACCAACCTGAAACGGCAGGTCATTTAAACGGTTATCGCTAACACTGGTGGCAGGCGTTGCTGATGGATTTGGCGGCGCCACAACCGGCTTTGGTGTTGGGACCGAAGCCGGCGGCACTGGCGGCGGCGCAATAATCTCGGAACCTGCCAGCTCAACTCGTATTTCACCTGCGTGATGTTTCCCGGTCATCAGCACCGGAACATGCCGTTGATCGTCACTGAAGTATACTCGTATGTTGTCGATGGCCGAATGGCCCTCTACCTTCAATTCCGTGACGACGGTGTCGAATGTGCCGACGCTGGTCTTAACCTCACGCCGGCCGCGAACCTCTACTTCGATCTCTTCCGTGTCATTTTCATGCCGCACGAATAGTCGATAGCTGGCACCCTCAGTTAGTGGCAAAGCACGAACTCGATAGACCGCCGCAAGCACATCATAAGTACCGGGAATCGTGACGGCTGAAGACTGGTGAATCGGTGCACCGGCCGGCTGATTAAAGTCTATCGACACTTCAGAACTCGGCGTGGTGGTTCGCACAACCTGTTGAGCGTGAAACGGAAGGCCAGTTGCCGGTTCGACGTAGCTGATTAAGTCGTGATTGAGAGCGAGCAACGCCGCATGGACCGTTCCCAGTGTTTCGATGTGGCCCTTCAACTGAATTGCATCGCGGCCCGAGAACGGGGCACGCGCCGTCACCTGCAGTTCAATATGAGCTGCGGTGTTGAAACTGGAAAATGAGACGTTATAGGTAAGCCGTTCACCGATGCGATAAGGGCCCGCGGAGAAAGGCTGCTCGGAAATAGTTTGTGCGCAAACCTGAGTGGTCCACGCTGTTGCTAACAATAAAAGAGAAGCGGCGACGAGTTTCAACCTTAGGGTCACCCTCGAATCATAGTTTCAAATTGCAGGTAGAACAAACGGCAGACTCCGTTTCGGAGCCTTTTTCTCACAGACCACGCATAGAAAATAGAAAAACGCGTAGTGTTTAGAGGCATGCGAACTGCAGAATTGTACACGCACGTGGCCTATTAAGGTTCCCCGTTAACGCGCCGCAAGTTGTGACACGCCCGTGATTTCTCCCACGATTTGTGCAGCAGCGAGAACTGGATCGGAAGCGTTAAGTATCGGCCGGCCAACTACGATGTAATCCGCGCCGCGTTCGATAGCTTCACGCGGAGTGGTGATTCGTTTCTGATCCCCCTCGGTCGCCCCGGCCGGACGAACGCCTGGCGTGACGATTAAGAAGTCAGGTGACGTAGCTCTGCGTATAACCGGCGCTTCCAGTGCCGATGCGACCACACCGTCCAGACCGGCACTGGCCGCCATTCTGGCGAGGTGAGTCACGAGTTTGTCGGGTTGCGCGTCAATTCCTTTTTCGTGCAGCGTTGCTTCATTAGCGCTGGTTAAGAGCGTCACGGCGATCACCTTAGGTTTGGGTAGCTGTTCCTCCTGCGCCGTTTCCGAAACTGCGTGGGCCGTACGTTCCATCATTTCAGAACCCCCGGAAGCGTGCACATTAAAAATAGAAACGCCCAGCCGCGTCGCCTCTACCGCCGCTGCAGCTACAGTGTTTGGAATATCGTGAAACTTCAAATCAAGGAAAATTTGGTTCCCGCCGTTGACGATTTCACGGACCAGGTCCGGTCCTGCCGCGGTAAAAAGCTGCGAGCCGACCTTGAACATGCCCACGACATCGCGCAGTTGCGCTACCAGTCGCCTGGCTTGTTCGGCAGTATCGACGTCGAGGGCGACGATTAGTTTATTTGGTTTCATTTTCGAGTTACTAAATACTTCGAGTCGTCGACGACAAAATTGTCTCGCGTGATGGCATAGCAGACTGCGTCTACGCCCTGATACTTAATGTCCTTCTCATACCTCATGCCGATCTTTTTCATCACTCGTATAGAAGCGGCGTTTGCATGCCGGCAGGCCGCGACGATGCGGTCGAATCCCAATTCCTCAAATCCATATCTCAAACAAGCTTTAGCCGATTCGGTCGCCAGCCCCAAACCCCAAACGTCCTTCGCAAACACATAGAACAGTTCGGGAGTGTCTTCCATCAGCCTTAAACCACACAAGCCAACCATATGGTTGGTCGACTTATTCACGACTGCCCAGCGGCCAAAGCCTCGCTGTTCCCAAAACGCAATCATTTTAGTTAACGCGTCGTTTGCTTCTTCGCTACTCAGGGGAACTCCGCCTTCAACGCCGATATATGTCATGACCTCACTATCACCGACTATAGACAGCAAGTCCGCCAAATCTTCGGGGCGGAGCATTCGATGACGAAGGCGTTCAGTTTCGACTTCCGGCATAAGGTTGTGGGACAGGCATTCCTGCCTGTCCATCAGCACAGAGACTTCCGGCATCAGGTTGTGGGACAGGCTCTCCTGCCTGTGAATCAGTAACAGACAGGTATATCTGTGCTACTAAATACTAAGCGGCAGTTATTCGTGACCCTACAGCCTCGTCTAGAGAAACAAAACCCTCGCGCGAAATAATGCGTCGCAGCCCATCGTTGATTTTCGCAGCCAATGAAGGCCCGTCGTAAATGAAGGCGGTGTAGACCTGGACCAGGCTCGCGCCTGACGCAATCATTTGCCAGGCGTCTCCAGCTGTGAAAATACCGCCGACACCGATTATCGGCATAGTGCCGCCTGTCAGCTTGTAGATCTTCGCAACCATTGTGCGTGCCCGGCTTGTAAGGGGCGCACCACTTAAGCCGCCTTCGCCATATTGGGCTACTACGGTCGCATCGGTTCGCAGGTCAGAACGATCGGTCGTGGTGTTAGTTGCAATAATGCCTGATATCTTCCGTCGCTCGGCCACCGTGATAGCATCCTCGAGTTCTTCATCCGACAGATCCGGGGAAAGTTTTAATAACAGGGGCTTTAGATTTTGACCGTGCTGCTCGGACAGCTCCTGATTACGTTTCTGCAAAGCCGCCAGGAGTTGGTCCAGATGCTCCGCATGCTGCAACTCGCGCAAACGCGGCGTGTTAGGCGAGCTCACATTAACAGCGATGTAATCCGCCACTTCGTTAACCAGCTCAAACGTTTTGAGATAATCCGCCACAGCGTCTTCTAATGGAGCGATCTTGCTTTTGCCAATACTGACGCCCAGAACGCAATCCGGACGCGCCTTGGAAACGCGACGCGCAAACGCCTTGGCGCCCTCATTGTTGAAACCGGCGCGGTTTATTAGCGCGCGGTCAAGTGGCAGACGAAACAATCGCGGCTTCGGGTTGCCAGGCTGAGGGTGAAACGTCACAGTACCCGCCTCGATGAAACCGAAGCCCATCGACGCTAGTGCCGAAAGCGCGATTCCGTCCTTATCAAAGCCCGCTGCGAGTCCGACAGGATTCTCAAACGTCAGCCCAAACCGCTGCAGCTTTCCAAAAGGACAGCGGCGATAACGATTGGCAAGTGCCGACGTAACAAAGGAAGGCGCCGATGCGAGCGACTTCAGCGCCAACTCATGGGCCGTCTCCGCCGGCAGGCGGAAGAGTACGGACCGCAGCAATGAGCGATAAAGCATGAAGCAGTGGTTAGCGAAGTTTTCGCAGTGACTGAGCGGAGTGATTCTATCTTTTTATGTGTGAGCCATCCAACACTTCATTTGGTTTGTCTGCGGTTGAGTCTGACTTGTCACTATATACTGTTCTTGTTAGTATCCCGCGAAATGGAATTCATCGAGAAAGCGCGCATCATGGATAGCCCGCGAATTAATCGGGCGCTGGCGCGTTTGGCATCGGAGATCGTGGAAGAGAACCATGGCGCCGATGACCTGTATCTCGTCGGAATCCGGCGGCGCGGCGTTCCACTTGCCGAACGCATGGCTGATAAGATCGCAGACCTCGAAGGCGATCGACCGCCAGTCGGTATAGTCGACATCACACTCTATCGCGACGATCTTTCTACAGTCGGCGCCAAACCAATCGTTAATCGCACAGACCTTCCCGGCGACATTGAAAGTCGCAATATCGTTCTGATCGACGATGTCCTGTATACCGGTCGCACCATCCGGGCCGCGCTGGACCAGTTGATCGACTTTGGAAGACCGCGACGCGTGCAGTTGGCAGTTTTGATTGACCGCGGTAAGGAGCATCGTGAGTTACCAATTCAGGCTGATTACATCGGCAAGTTGGTGCCCACCAAAAAGAGTGAAATAATAAAGGTGATGTTACAGGAATTCGATGAGGAAGAAGGCGTGGTTATTGTTGAACGCCCACCGGGCGAAGATGGATAGACACCAGCGGCCAGCGATGGCCGTTTTTTTTTGCAGGTAGGACAGACATTCCTGTCTGTCTATGGGTAGGACAGACATTCCTGTCTGTCCATAAATTGACAGGGTTTAACGTGAAAATTGGACAGGCAAGAATGCCTGTCCTACAGCTACAACGTGACTAGCACATTCGCACGCAAACATTTACTCGGCATCCGGGAACTTGACGCGGGTGAGATCACTCATCTACTCGACACGGCCGAGACTTTTCGCGACATCTCCAAGCGCGAAATTAAAAAGGTGCCTGCCTTACGCGGCCGGACAGTTATAAATCTCTTTTTCGAACCGTCGACACGCACCCGAACTTCATTTGAGATTGCCGCAAAACGATTATCAGCGGATGCGGTAAATATCAGCGTCTCCACATCGAGCGTCAGCAAAGGAGAGACGCTGCTGGACACTGCGCGAAATCTTGAGGCTATGTCGCCGGACTGCATCGTGGTGCGTCACTCTATGGCCGGAGCGCCGCAGCAACTCGCGAGGATGGGTAATTCACCGATTGTGAATGCCGGTGATGGTTCACATGAACATCCGACCCAGGCGCTGCTCGATGCTCTGACGATTCGGGAGCACAAGGGAAATATTGAGAATCTCAAAGTTGCAATTATCGGCGACGTGTTGCACTCGCGAGTTGCGCGGTCAAATGTGCATCTCCTAACCAAGCTGGGCGCGTCGGTTAGTGTTGCTGGTCCAGGAACGCTGGTGCCCACTGAATTTGCCGAACTCGTCGATCAGGGGCTGCGGGTAGAGAAGGGAATCCAGGATGCAATCGACGGTGCTGACGTGGTGATGATTCTTCGCATCCAACGCGAGCGGCAGGACGCTGCATTTTTTCCTTCCATGCGTGAATATGCAGTCCACTACGGCCTGCAGGCCAAACATCTCAAGCTGGCGGCTGAAGATGCCATCGTCATGCATCCTGGTCCAATGAATCGTGGGGTGGAAATATCTTCCGAAATTGCCGATGGCAGTCGGTCGCTGATCCTTGACCAGGTAACTAATGGAGTCGCAGTGCGAATGGCAGTTCTCTATTTGCTCGCGGGAGGTGGCCGGTCTGAATTAGAAGACAGAAGTCATTAGGCGGAGAACCCGAACGTGTGGGGGTCGACAAAAAGCAGAACCGGGCGCAGCGACCGGGTCGCGCAGAATAGAGGCCATTTTACTCACACGACCCGGTCGCTGCGCTCCCGGTTCTGCTTTTGTCGAGTCTAAGAGTTATCGAATGTTGCACTCCAAAATGAATTCGCCCAAGTAAACCCAACTCAATGAAGTTACTAATCGCAAACGGATACATCATCGATCCTTCGCAGGAAATAAATACCGGCGGAAAGCATTTGTTGCTGGAAGATGGACACATAACGGGAATGCTGGACCGCGGAGAAGAAGCGCCGCGCGATTGTGAAGTGCTTGACGCGACGGGGTTGATCGTCGCTCCGGGTTTTATCGATCTTCATACGCACCTGCGCGAACCTGGCGCTGAATACAAAGAGACGATTGCCACCGGATCTGCAGCCGCGGTGGCCGGCGGTTGGACCAGCGTTTGTGCGATGCCCAATACGGATCCGGTAAACGATAGTGCTGCGGTTACACGTTTCATCATCGAGCAAGCTGAACGGGCACAACTCGCGAACGTATTTCCGGTCGGCGCGTTAACAAAAGGTTCGGAAGGCGTTGAGCTCTCGGAAATGGGTGAGATGAAAAACGCCGGCATTGTCGCTGTTTCTGATGACGGCCGTCCGGTTCCTAATGCAGGCACTATGCGCCGCGCAATGGAGTATGCACACGGTTTTGGTTTAACTGTGGTCGACCATTGTCAGGATCCGTCGTTGAGTAAAGGTGGAGTGATGCACGAAGGACGTTGGTCCCTCACACTCGGTTTAAAGGGGATGCCTGCGGCCGCAGAGGACGTGCAGGTGATTCGGGATTGCGTTCTTTCAAAACTGACGCGAGCAGCCGTGCACATTGCCCACATTTCCACCAGCGGTTCAATCGATGCCGTGCGACGAGCCAAAAAAGCAGGTCTGCCTGTGACGTGTGAAGTAGCGCCTCATCATTGGACGTTAACTGACGAAGCGTTGGTTGATTACGACACGAACATGAAGATGAGCCCGCCCCTCCGTAGCCGTGATCACTTAGAAGCGCTGCTGGAAGGATTGCGCGACGGCACAATTGACGCCATCGCAACTGACCATGCTCCACATCACCTGGACGAAAAGACTTTGGAGTTTGATCGAGCGCCTTTCGGTATCACCGGACTCGAGACTGCAATAGGTTTAGCTTTTGAACTGGTCCACCGCGGGGTGATCGATCTGGAGCGACTGGTTGCCTTATGTTCAACCAACCCGGCTCGCATCTTTGGATTGGAAAACCGTGGCACTTTGAGGAAAGACGCGCATGCAGATATCACCATCCTGGATGCGAATTATCAATGGGTGTTTGACGTCGCTTCGTCCAAATCGAAGAGCCGGAACACGCCATTTGACGGCAGGGAAATGACTGGCGCCGCGATCGCGACCATTGTCGGTGGCCGGTTGGTTTATCTCAATCCCGACTTCTCTCGTCTTACTGAATCGAAACGCCGCGAAGCTTCAGCGTAGTAGGACAGACATTCCTGTCTGTCCTTCTTTCCAATATTGACTTGCTAGTCTTTACAAGTGGACAGGCAAGAATGCCTGCCTACAACTTCTTTCCAAAATGGACAGGCAGGAATGCCTGTCCTACAAAGTCGGAAGCCCGCCTGCGCTCTCCCCTTCGCCGGCGGGCCCCCTGGGTATCGGACAACCGCGAGGCTGGCCGATCCTGTTTCCGCAAACCCTTCAATCTGTACGTAAGAACAGACCAGTCGTTTGCGACTTGAAATATTTAGCGAACGTTCGCACTGGGCAATGACAAACTCTGATTAAGGATGACTCCAAACTCAGTGCCTGACTTCACCTCAACCTCGTGACCTTTCGAAAACAGCGCACCCGCAACTCCGAGTCCGGCACCCACGCCGGCACCGATTCCGGCTCCCTTGCCGCCACCCGCGATTGCTCCGATTAACGCGCCTGTCGCCGCACCTCCACCAATGAACACAACGTTTCGTTTAGTCGCAGACTCGGCCTCAACTGACCCCTCGGTGTCTGCGTTCATGTCCTCTGAAACATTCGTCAGTCCGCCGTTTATTGCTCGCGCGATTCCAGTTGGGAGTCGTAGTGATACGAAATGCACACCCAGTGTTCCAGCTTTGCTCTTGCGCGAAGCGCGCGTAACCGAAGTCACTTTGCCGACTACCTGACTGCCTACAGGGATTATTTCAATGCCGCTTGCATAGACTGGCATCGTTACCGTCGTCGTAAACTCGTCACCGACGCGAGCTGTTTCGGAACCGATGGTTTGATTGAGACGGACGTCGAGCACCGTGTTAGCCGGGATGGTGTAATAGACCACCGGCGGAGTTTTCGGAACGACGCGGGCCCGGGCCGGACGCCGGACTCTTGGACTACGCCTTCGTTGCGCAGCAACGTCTAAGAAGCTCGAGCCAATTACTGCCAACAGCACCATCGCGCCGGCAAACCTTTTGACGGTATTTGTTTTCATTTCGAGTCTTCGTAATTTCAACCGGCGCAATTTCAAGCGCCGCAAATGTGACCGGAACAACTTTCTTACCTTCGACTCCGGTTCCTGGTTTCTCATGACCCACCTTCTTCAACACGTTTCTGATTCGTTTGTGGTGAAACGTGTGCCGCAGCATGCTTGGCAATGACTGTGCCAGCTTCTCGTTGGGAGGGCGAGCCTGCGGAAGTCCAACTATTTGTGGATTTATCGGCGTTTTCGGGAATCGGCTTTTGGTTGCACGTCGTGAGGTAACCGATGTGCGAAGCTATGCGTGTGTAGATGCACGATTTGGAATGGGACCTTTCGTGTAATTCGTGTAGTTCGTGTTTTTCGTGGATCGTTTTTAGCTGCTAAGCAAAAAAGCGATCCACAAATTACACGAAATATACGAATAACTGACGCTATCCACGCGTTAGTTGCCGGTATTTGATCCGGTGAGGTTGGTCGGCGGCTGCGCCGAGCCGCGCCTTCTTGTCGGCCTCATATTCAGAGTAGTTTCCTTCATGCCAGACCACCTTGCTGTCCCCTTCGAACGCGAGGATATGAGTGGCGATGCGATCCAGAAACCACCGGTCGTGAGAGATGACAACGGCGCATCCGGCGAAGTTTTCCAGCGCCTCTTCCAAAGCCCGCAGTGTGTTGACGTCGAGATCGTTGGTCGGTTCATCCAGGAGGATTACGTTCGCGCCTTCTTTCAACATCTTCGCGAGGTGCACGCGGTTGCGCTCACCACCAGACAGCATCCCGACCTTCTTTTGCTGGTCTGAACCGGAAAAGTTAAATCGCGCAACGTAAGCTCGCGAATTCACTTCGCGGGCCCCCAACTTCAGCTGGTCGCTTCCGTCCGTGATCTCTTCCCAGATAGATTTGTTTGGATCAAGGTTCCGGCTTTGATCGACGTAAGCCAGTATCACTGTTTCGCCAATCTTGAACTGACCGCTGTCTGGCTGTTCTTGTTTAGTGATCATACGAAACAGTGTGGTCTTGCCTGCGCCATTCGGACCGATCACACCGACGATGCCTCCTGGAGGTAACTTGAAGGTCATATCTTCCATGAGAAGTCGATCGCCATAACCCTTGCTAACGTTGTCGGCTTCAACCACGACGTTACCCAGGCGCGGTCCGGGTGGAATGTGAATCTCGAGATCTTCGCGTCTCTTTTCCGATTCATTCTTCAATAGTTCTTCGTAAGAATTGATACGTGCTTTTCCTTTGGCGTGCCGGGCCTTAGGAGACATGCGAATCCATTCAAGCTCGCGCTGCAGAGTTTTCTGTCGTTCGGTTTCGGATTTTTCCTCGCGACGCAGCCGTTCCTGCTTTTGCTCCAGCCAGGAGGTGTAGTTTCCTTTCCATGGAATACCGGCTCCCCGATCAAGCTCCAGGATCCAACCGGCCACGTTGTCCAGAAAATAACGATCGTGCGTGACAGCGATGATCGTGCCCGGATAACTCTGCAGATGGTGTTCGAGCCAGGCGACGGACTCCGCATCAAGGTGGTTTGTAGGTTCATCCAGCAGCAAGATGTCGGGCTTTTGCAGAAGCAGACGACACAAGGCTACGCGGCGTCGTTCGCCGCCGGAGAGAACCTTGACCGGTGTGTCAGCTGGCGGACAACGGAGAGCATCCATCGCCATTTCGAGACGAGAGTCGAGGTCCCAGGCGTCGAGGGCATCGAGTTTTTCCTGGACTTCTCCCTGACGCGCCAACAGTTTGTCCATGTCTTCGTCTGACATCTCTTCGCCGAACCGCGCGTTGATCTCCTCAAATTCTTTCAGCAGGTCAATCGTTTCCTTGACTGCTTCCTCCACGACCTCGCGGACCGTACGCGCGTCGTCGATCAAGGGCTCCTGCTCAAGATAGCCGACCGTGAAGCCCGGCGAGATCACCGTCTCGCCGTTGAACTCCTTATCAACACCGGCAAGTATGCGTAGCAGAGAGGATTTGCCGGAGCCGTTTAGACCGATGACGCCAATCTTGGCGCCGTAGAAGTAGGAGAGATAGATATCTTTAAGGACCGGCTTCTTGTCGTAAAACTTACTGACGCCGACCATCGAATAAATGACTTTGTTTGGTTCTGTGGACATGGATTACCTGACACTTTCGAATAATGTTTGGGGGTCAGATTACACAGAATGGGCGATTGAACAAAACCGGGAGCATTTTTGCACGTAGGCGAATTGCAACTTGGTGATGCGAGATGCTCCGCCCTCGGATCCGGACGCTTCCACGAATTACACGAACGAACACGAAACATGGAACCGGATGTCGGTTAATAGCCCTGCTTTGCATCGCAAATGCAATAATCTTCCCGAACAAAAACCGTTTACCTTCAACCGCAAAACTGGTAATTTGTGCTCCCCCAAAACTCCCGGCGTCTAGACACAGTCGCCAAAGAACCTAGCCCAGTAAATAACTCGCGAACCTTGTCAGGAGACAGGGTTTGGTAAACGTGGATCACGAGCGCTTCACGACACGTCCGCTTAGCAGTCGATTCGTAGGCTCTTGGTGGTTCAAGTCAAACAATGCGTTAGGCAGTTCTCACAACCATAATGGCAAGGTGTCAAGTCGTCACTCTTTATCACCTTGAACAGCTATTGGGCGAGCTGTTGCCTTACCTCAACCAACCAACGGAGGCAGAAGAATAATTATGCGCATGAAGTTGTTGCTTGGATTGCTGTGCCTGGGTTTAGTAGCCGCAGCAATCTTTCCGTTAACCCGTTCAGATGCAGCCAAAATAAGAGCCACTGCTGGGACAGCGTTACAAGATGGAGACGCCGGTCCAAAGGGCAGGGGACTACCAAATTACGACATTCGTCTGGAAGGCAGGGGCGAGTTCTCCGATTTCGATCTCTCCACACCGCAGGGGAAAGACGCGGCATTGCAGAATGCGTCAGTGCGTGCCCGCGCTTCAGCGGTCGCGGCATTTCGTGCTAACGCGCGCGCGGGTGCGGCACAAAACCTGAGGGCGATAGCCACCGAAACCGGTTCAATGAAGCATTTCTTTATCGATGGCGACTCGTTGTCGGAACCGCAGTCGGACACCCCCGATAACATTGCGCGCGGATTCCTGAAGCGCCATGACGAGGTGTTTGCTGTTTCAAAAACCGACTCAGCAAGCCTGAAACTAACTAATGAAGATAACGACCGCGGCACCGTGTTTCTCGATTACGCTCAAACCGTAGGCGGCTACAAAGTGTTTGAGGGCGAAGTAAAGGTAGTCGTTAACCAGAACGGCGAAGTGCTGTCCGTTCGCGAAGGTTTTCTGGTTGAAGATCAACCGGTAAAACTAAAAGCCAGGCTTAGCGAAGAGCAGGGAATCGCTAAGGCGTTTGAATATGCCGGCCACAACATTTTCCCGGCGTTCGCGGAGACCAGAGCGCGGGCCGCCAACAGCGAAGCGGCTCAATTTGCTAACCCAGTCAACCCTTATTACGAGGACATTATCTCTGAACTCAACGTACTCAGGATCGGCGACACTGCCCGCCTCGCATGGCACGTTTATGTCGAGGTGAGTGCTGATGAGTGGTACGAAATTCTGGTGGACGCACAGGATGGCAAGTTGCTGCTGCGACACAATCTGTACGTTGACCAGGCGCAGGGAACTGTTTACACCGAAAGCCCGGCGCACGGTGCGCGCGTTTTGCTATCGTTTGTAGGCGACACCACCATAAACACCAGCTTCGGGTGGATGGGCACGTCAACAGTAACAACTGGCAACAACGTCGAAGCGTACCTGGACACCAATGCCGATAACGCTCCCGACGCAAATAACGGCACCGGCCTTTCTAATGGACACGCATTCGCTTCCAATCAAAACTTTACATTCCCTTTCTCGACCACAGTTGATCCGCGCACTCAGCAGGCGGCCGTGGTAACCAACCTCTTTTACTTCAACAATGTGATGCACGACTTCTCTTACGGCCTCGGCTTCACGGAGACGGCGCGCAATTTCCAGACAAATAATTACGGCCGCGGTGGTAGCGGCAACGACTCGGTCAGAGCTGAGGCACAGGACGGTTCAGGTACTAACAATGCAAACTTCGCGACGCCGCCAGACGGCTCGCGTCCGCGCATGCAACAGTATCTGTTCACTTCTCCCAGTCCGGATCGTGACAGCTCGGTTGATGGCGACGTCGTGTTCCATGAGTACGGGCACGGCATCTCAAACCGCCTGATCGGCAACGGCAGCACCGCGCTCAGCGGAACTCAGTCCGGAGCGATGGGTGAAGGCTGGTCAGACTACTGGGCCATCACAATAAACGGCGACGGCGCAGTTGGTGAGTATGTAATGAACAACACGGCCGGCATCCGGCGAGCTGCGTACACCGTGCCGGCTAATACCGTGCACGATTCGTATGCCGACGTTTGCGCCGGTGGTTGTCAGGTCCACCGTGACGGTGAAGTTTGGGCGGCCACGTTGTGGGATCTGCGCCAGACACTCGGTGCCGCAACCACGAACCTGCTCGTCCTGAACGGTATGAAGTTCACGCCGATCCGTCCGTCGTTCCTGAACGCGCGCGACGGCATTCTTCAAGCCGATCAGAATCTGAACGGCGGCGCAAACCGTTGCGCTATCTGGACGGTATTTGCTCGACACGGCATGGGTGTTTCGGCAGTCGGAAACGACGGAACAACGCATACCGCGGCGAGCGATGTTCCGAGTGAATGCGGTGGGGCCTGCACCTTCTCGATCAATCCGACAGGTCAGAGTTTTAATGCAGGCGGCGGAACGGGCAGTGTCACTGTAACTGCGGGAGCGGGTTGCGGTTGGACTGCTGTCAGTAACGCTACATTCATTACCATTACTTCCGGCGGCAGTGGATCAGGAAATGGGACCGTGAACTATTCGGTGTCCAGCAACGCCAGCACGTCATCGCGCAACGGCACCATGACCATTGCCGGCCAAACGTTCACCGTGACCCAGGCCGGAACTGGCGGAGGAGGAAGCAACCTCATAGTTAACCCGGGCTTCGAGACGGGTACGACGCCATGGGTCGTTTCGGGTCAGGTGACTCGAAGTACTGGAGCATATCCACATTCGGGTGTGGCCTACATGATCATCAACGGCGTCAACAGCAGTTCGGGGACGCTGTATCAGACGGTCACGATTCCGAGCGGTGGGGCCAATCTGAATTTCTGGTTGAACATCACCACCAGTGAAGCTGCCGGCGCGGCCGTGTTTGATCGACTGTTTATTGAAGTCAGAAACACGAGCGGCACGTTGTTGGCAACACTGGCAACGTTCAGTAACCAGAACAGCGGTACAGCCGGTGTATACGTGTTGAGAGGAAATTACAGCCTCGCTTCATTTGCCGGCCAAACAGTGCGGATTCAATTCCGCGGAACCAACGACATCACATTGCCAACGTCATTCCGAATTGACGATGTGACTGTCCAATAAAGCGGTAGGCAGTAGGCAGAAAGGACAGCGGGGAAGGTAAAAGCCTTCCCCGCTGTTTCGTGTTAATTCGTGGGTTCTGTGTTTCGTGGATCTTTTCGTCTTATCTGCGCTTGCGGGTCCGGGATACAGCCTTTTTCGCTACTTTCTTTTTGGCAACGGCTTTCTTAGTTACTTTAGGCTTCGCGACCGGTTTGGCCGCAGGCTTCGCCGCTGACTTGGCCGCAGCGTTGGCGACAGGCGCGGTGGCGCTACCGCTGCGCGACGCCGCAATTAATCGTTCACTTGGCCGATTACCATCGATGAACGCAAACACGTGATAGTGATCACGGTTCTCGCGCAGCACTTCAATTCGCGCAGCGTCCTTCAGCTTCGAGAGATGATCCATGACGTGTGCCTGCTCGTCCGCTGTCATGTACCGGTAGTAGATATCGAAAGCCAGTCCGGTTGAATGCGGCGGTGTTTCAATCTTCGTCGCGTTCGGATTGACCTTGCTGAGCGCGTGCTGATACTCATCCGGTCGCACCAAGGATGTGATCGGTAGCGGCCGTTGAAATTTCTCGTAGTAAGCTCCCGCAATCTCCTCTAATACACTTAACGCTTCGGGACGCAGCGAGCTGAGCAGCCGCACCTTCATGTCGCGCCGCGCTGTGTCGTCTTCAATATTGAAATCGCGTTCGCGGAAGTTCCTGGAGAGCGTCTCGAGTGAACGGTACTGACCGAACAACTGTTCTCGTGTCTCTGGGTCAGAGTAGAACCTGTCCAACAGCTCCTGGTCTTCGTCGGTTGACTTGATTGTCGCTTGCGCGGCCGTAATCTGCGTCTGCAACTTAGCGCGCTTCGACCTTTCTTTTTTGCCGAGTCCGCTAATCTCATTCTTCAGAGTGGCAATTTCCTGCTCGTCCCGCGAACGGGCGTCGGCGATCTCCTGATACGCACGGCGCAAACCATTTTCGTTGTAAACCGGAACGCTCTTGCCGTTGATGTAACGAGTAAACGCAGTCTTGCGCGCGTTGGCGCCTACGCCGAAAAGCACGTATTTGTCAGTGGTTTGTGGCAGCGAAACCATTTCACCCTTCGCAACCATCTCGCCCAATTCGACGAGATCCTGCGGGGTGTGCAGGCCGTGTTCCTTAACCTCGGCAACCTGGATAGCGAGAAATCGGCGTGTATCGCCGTAGTGCCTCACCTGTTGTGGGATTTCGACTTTCGCTTGCTTGCCCATCGGCTCGCCGCGATCAGCCTTTACCTGTTCGACTGCCAGAGTCCAGCGGTTCATCTCTGACGCTTGCGCCGGAAGAGATACAGGTAGGTACTGAGAGAAGCTCCGGTTTCGCGAAGGTTTCCATCCTGGGAGGATGAATAAACCGGCGAGAGCTAACAACAAAAGGCTTGGCAGTAAGAATGCTGAATGGCGCTTCAATGATTTCAACGTTAATTCTCCCCCGGGGCTCGTTTGTTATAAAGGCGTTGCTAACGGATTACTATGATGACCCGAAGGGCAAAAATGTACGCTGGAGTGGAGTGGAGAAACGGCGGAATTGCTGAGGAAAAGTCTATCTAATTGAACGATTAATCCGTCCGAAAACCACGCGGGACATTCGTGTATTTCGTGTAGTTCGTGGATCGTTTTTATGCAGCCACGAATTAGAACCTTTCTAGCGTTGAGCTCGGTTCATTATCGAGAGGGCGCCCTCAAGAATGCTGTTGGTGTGTTCAGGGTTCGGAGCAAGCGACCAATCGTTGCGATCCCAGGTGCCGCCCAGAACGATTCCATCGCGCCGGGGAAACATGTGCCCGGCTTCGGACAGATAGCAATAATCAATCTCAGGTTGCGGCAATAATATTTCCAACTGACCTCGGACCGGCACCAGGGTCTGATCCGCGAACAAGTCGCGCGCTCCCAGCCCCGTGCAATTAAATACAACCGTTTCCGGCAATCGCGAAATCTCTTCACGGTTGCGAAACTCGCGCACCACGATCTTTCCGCCAGCCATGTAAAAGTCGCGCATCAGGGCACGCAGGTAGGTGAACGGCTCAATAACTAAAGCGCTGAACTGCCTCGTATACTGATAACCAAAATAACGCTGAGGATCTCGGTGAATTTGAATTGCCGAATAGGGAATGGTTCCGCATGTGAGGTCACGTTGGATAGATCGCTCGTTTAATAAAAATTCGTAGGCATCGAGCCAACGCACGCCATAATCCGGCCCCACGTAACCTTGAAACGTCCGATGGGAAATATGGCATGCCTGCTCAAACTGTTGGTTGAAGGCTTCTGTAACGCGGTCGTTGTCATACGGAGACGAGGCATGCCACAAAGCACCGGCGATATTTGAGGTCGTGCTCGGCGGCAGATCCCTGGCGTAGATGGTTACCGTTCCCGGTCCGTCCTGAAAACGTTGCTGCAGCAGTCGAGCGGTGGACAAGCCAACCACGCCGCATCCCAGCACTGCGAACCGTTTTGGGCGAGTTCGTGATCGCCGTCTCACCTGCGAAGATGCAGCCTCTTGCGCAAGGTCCACTGCGAGCGACGACGTGCCCCAGGACAGGGTGACGCCAGAACCGCCATGTCCGTAGTTGTGAATGAGGAGTTTATTTCCAACGCGCTCGGCGCGAACCATAAAGCCTTCCGGCCGGAACGGACGCAACCCGACCACTGTGCGAATGATGCGGTTGCGCGCCACCTTCACGGGCGCGAGAGGACGCAGAAGTTCTTGTGAAGCTTGCGCCAACCAACCGAGCCGCGGTGTGGTGACTGCCGCAGCGGAAGCGAGTACGGCGTTTCGTAAGAATTTTCTTCGATCGGTTAAGTGTATTGACATATGAGAAGTGTCGATGAAGCCGTCCAGGCCTTTTTCGTGTATTTCGTGTAATTCGTGGATCGGTTTTTTGCTCAGTTGGAAAACGATCCACGAATTACACCAAAAACACGAAAAGAACGAGACCTCTGGCAATCACAAATTCGTTGGCAACGCAATTGTGTCTGGTGCGCCTGGAGTAGGCTTCTGCACCTCCGGCGTGAAGTCCTCTCCCGGGTTAATGAACTGATTTCTCTCGAAGTGATACTGCTTATCGTAAAGCTGTTTGTATCTACCACCCGCTGATAGTAGTTCGTCGTGGGTCCCTCGTTCGACAATCTCTCCTGCTTCCAACACAAGTATCTGATCGGCGCTGCGGATTGTTGAGAGGCGGTGGGCAATGACGAAAGTTGTGCGTCCACGTCGCAGGCTCTGCAGACCATCCTGGATTAACGCTTCGCTTTCACTGTCCAGACTCGAAGTCGCTTCGTCCAGAATAAGAATCTTTGGCTCTGCGAGTATCGCGCGCGCTATCGCCACCCGTTGCCGCTGCCCACCACTGAGTTTGACGCCGCGCTCGCCGACTACGGTGTCATAGCCATCGGCGAAACCGTTGATGAACTCTTCGCAATGCGCGACCCGGCTAGCCTTAATAATCTCGTCGCGCGTTGCATGAGGATTCGAGAAACCAATGTTTTCCGCAATCGTCCCGTCGAAAAGGAAATTATCCTGCAAAACCACGCCAAGCTGGTTTCGATAGTCTCTTAGCCGAAGTGATGAGAGGTCGCGTCCGTCAACTGTTACTGTACCTGAAAACGGACGGTTAAAAGCCATCACCAGGCTGATCAGCGTCGATTTTCCCGAACCACTCGAACCGACCAACGCCGTCGTTGATCCAGCCGGCGCGCGAAACGAGACATTTCGCAGCACAGGTGTCGCGTCGGTGTATTCAAAACTCACGTTTTGGAATTCAACGTCTCCGCTAATTGATTTAACTTCATCGCGTGCATCGTCGTCCGCGTCCTCCGTAGCGATGCGCTTGATTTCACGAATGCGATCGAGGCCGGCGAAAGCCTCGGTGATCTGCGTTCCAATGTTTGCAATGTCGATAATCGGCAGGGCGACCAGGCCGGTGAAAAGCATGTACATAAAGAGATCGCCCAGGGTCATTCGACCGTTAAGAATGTCCCGCCCGCCAACCAGGATGAGGATGACTCCAACGAGCCCAATAATCAGAGTCGAGAAAGCCATGACTCCGGAAACGGCAGTCATGGATTTGGCTACATTGCGAAAGAGACGGTGTGCACCGCGCGCGAAAACCAGTTGTTCACGTTTCTCCGCGGCATACGCCTTCACAATGCGGATGCCTCCGAGCGACTCAGTCAAACGTCCGGTAACTTCTCCCTGAATCTCCCCTCGTTCACGAAACACCGGACGAAGTTTTTTGAACGCGAATGCCATCACGCCGCCAAACGCTCCCAGCGCCAACAACGTGACGGCTGTCAATCTCCAGTTTAGATAAATCAAAACTACGAGAGCTATTACCGCGGTGAGAAGACTGCCAAGGAGTTGGACCAGACCGGTCCCAACCAGGTTCCGGATGCCCTCAGCGTCCGTCATGATTCGCGAAATCAATATGCCGGTTTGGGTGGAGTCGAAATACCGGATGGGAAGTCGTGCAATATGTTGCTGCACGTTCTTGCGCATTTCTGTGATGGCGCGTTGTGCCGCGACGCCGAGGATTTGCGAAAGCGAAAACGTAGTTAACGCCTGAATCAGGGTAGCGACACCTGCCGCCAACGCGAGGGGGACCAGCAGATTGCTTTGTTGCTTGAGGATGACGTCATCAATCAAGTACTTCGAACTTGCGGGTAGCACCAATCCCATCAAGCGATTGATTAACATCAGGAACAAACCCAACGCCAGACGATAACGGTGTGCCCATACCAGCTCGCGCGCGTCTCGCCACGCCGTTGCGGGAGTCAACTTCCATTTCTTTTGTTTGTCGGTGATTTCAGCGGAGCTCATTACGAAAGTGTGGGGCCATGGTGGCAGCACACCAGCATAAAGAGCAAGCGGGGGTTCGCAGTGAGGTCAGTACCACCTGCGGTTGCGGGTGGGTCAATTAGAAAAACATTTCCCATATATCATTTCATATTTCTCATTTGTCATTGATGTTCAAGATTGAACTAAGTCAAGTCAGGGGCTGAGCTTTATTGACAATTGACCCACCCGCTACCGCAGGTGGTACTGACCTCACATCGATCGTTCGTCAAATCACGTGAGGGGCTTTTTCGAACGCGGGCGGGAGAAGACAAGATGCGCAATGAGTACGAAGAGAACCGCTAACGCTAAGGCGTAACCGCGCAATGCGGAGGAGCCGTATTAGCTAAGCGACAACCCGCCAGCCGGCAAACGGCTTCACCGTTGCGCATGCCGGGCCCCCATCCTTACCCGTACCGGGCACACGCGTCTCCAAACTATTTGCTCCGTTTATCATCTGCCAGGTAATTCCGTACAACGGTATTTTCAAACGCCTGCTCCAGCATGTTTCTGTTTGCCCCGCAGCCGTTCCGATGTCGACGTAAATGAACCTCCCACCTGCGGGCCCCTGGGCGAATGGCCCAAGAAAGTTTGGCGAACCATCTTTCGCGCGAGAAACTCGAACACTGCATTCGAAGCGTAGATCTTTGCCTGCCGATCTCTGCGTCTGAACAGTTTCGTAGTTGCTGCCGTGTCCGTTTTGCAAACCAAAATCGACGCCGGCAGTCGGCTTTTCGAGGGTGATTCGCAAACCTAGTTCACGGTCCATTGAAGGCATGTTCTTATTCAGTTCCGAAGCCGTTTAAAAAATCAAAGTCGCGGAGATAAGCAACGGGGAACTTTTTCGTGTGGCGGGTTGAGACGGGCCGCTTATTACCCTTTTGAGTTTTTTCAATCACCAGACCTGTCAGCATGTTCATGTCCGTGTCTTTCGTCGATTCAGAGCCGGGTGTGTGATCGGTAAGGTAGATGCTGACACCCACGAGTCGCCATTCGCCCTTGTACCACTTGAACTGATGAGTGGCAGCTTCCATTGTGGCAGCTGTCTTAGCGTTGTTTTGTATGTAGATGCTGCCGCCGCGAACGGTAAGATCTTCGAGCCAGCAACAACCCATCCCGGGGATTTCTGCTTTCTCCGTTTTTGCCGCAATCCGGTAGCCGCCATCGCCGCCGCGGACGAGTACGAACAGCTGATACGTTGGCGCGCCATCTTCTGGGCGGCCGTGAATCACACCAACCCAGTCCTCAGTCGCGTCCCCATTCAGGTCGCCTTTGGCTGACGTGCCCAGTTGCTCTCCCTCTCGCAATGTCACTTTCAGGAAGGCATCGACGCTCCTGAAATTATCCTGCGCGAAAATGGAGAAGCAGGAACTCAAAAGTAAGGTAGTTATTATGACTGCGCGCAGGAGCATGGCGAACACCAAAACGATCCACGAAATACACGAAGTACACTAAATACACGAAACTACGGCTATCCGTTCCACTTCAATACTTCATCGATTGTGGCGACTGCTATCGGGTGATACGTGGGACGCGCGCGACGGTAAATCTTCATCGCGAACGCTCGTCCTTCCGGACTCTTAGCTAATTCTTCATACAGCGGCTTGATGAACTTTCGCCGCCCAATGGTGCTCAGAAAATCCTCCACGCGTTGAAACGCCGGCTCATATGCGTTCTGAATAGACATCATCAACCACTGAAATGCGATTTCTGAGTTGCCGGACTGCGTGAGCTTAAACGCCTGATCCAGTTCCGCCATCTTTTTCTGGTCTAGTTTCGCTGGTAAGGATTTCAGGAAGTGCAGCCATTCCTGCGTGGACCACGCGCTCACCGGAATCTGTGCCGCCGGCACTTCTCCACGCTGCCATCGTTGTGCCAGCTGTTCGACCTGAGCAAAAGCGGGCGAGCTGGGTTTTGGCGCGGAAGCCGGCGTGCCGGCATTGTTGATCCATTCGTCAATTGGAACTTTTGCTGTCAGGTCAGGATGTTTGTCCAGTAAGTTGGCCTTTAAATAACTGCGAAATTGTTCGGTGGTTATGCTCTGAAATGCAAAATGATCGAAGTAGCTTCTCAGAAACTGATCAAAACGCTCGCGCCCAAATGTCTGCTCGAGGTGCAATAGGAATAGAGCGCCCTTCTCATACGGAACATCGGTGAAACCGTCGTCCGGATCTCGACCCTTCAAGTCGACATGAAGAATCTCATCACGATCCTCCAAGCGTCCCAACTCGTCCTGAAGGTCACGTAAACCGAGCGCAGCTTCCATGTTGGCGCGGGGCTTTCCATAAACCGCTTCCTGAATGCGCCTTTCCAGATAAACAGTAAAACCTTCGTTTAACCAGAAGTCGCGCCAGGTGGCGTTCGTCACCAGGTTACCTGACCACGAATGAGCGAGTTCATGCGCCACGAGTGAGACGAGACTCTTATCGCCCGCGAGAATAGTCGGCGTTACAAACGTCAGCCGCGGGTTCTCCATGCCTCCAAAAGGAAAGCTGGGCGGCAACACCAGCAAATCGTAGCGCTCCCAACGATATGGTCCATAAAGTTTTTCCGTAGCCTGGACCATCTTCTCCGTGTCGCCAAACTCCTGTGCAGCCCTATCGACCACGGAAGGTTCGGCGTAAACGCCCGTACGCGTGCTCAGCGGTTTGAAGCTCAGATCGCCTACGGCCAGCGCAATCAAATACGACGGAATTGGTTGACGCATGGCAAACGAATAATCGCCATCGCGCGGCGCATTCGGATCGTTAGCAGCGCTCATGACCGCCAGAAGATTTGGCGCCGTGCGAACGCGCGCGTTGTAGGTTACGCGCACTGAGGGCGTGTCTTGCAGCGGAATCCAGCTGCGTGCATGTATTGCTTGGGACTGCGTAAACATAAACGGGGTTTTCTTTCCCGAAGTTTGCGATGGTTCCAACCATTGCACACCGGACGCAGTCGGACGCGTGGCATAGTGAATTCGCACGCGTGTGGCTCCCGCAGGTAAGGGAATTGTTAAGGCGGCACCCAGAATTTTGTCTTCAGTGGCAAGAGTAAATTTGCCGGGCCTGTAGTTCCTGCCGTTGACAGACGTCTCGACCTTCTCGATGTTCAGGTTCTTGGTATCGAGTATCAGCGGCGCCCGTCTGTTACGCGACACACGCTCCACGGTGAGCACTGCGGTGCCCTTCAAGACTTTCTGCGCAAACAAGACTTGCCAGTCAAGGTCGATATGCTTCACACGCACGTCTGTCGCGTTTGCGTATGAATGAAAGTCGGGACCGGGAGGTTGCGGCGACACTGGTGTTTGTGAATAAGAGCTAGAGGTGAACACGCACAAGAGCAAAATTGAAATTAGATGTAAGCCGATATTCTTCATTGAAATCAAATCTCCTGCCAGCAGAACCGGGAGAGAAGCGACCGGGTTTAACATTGAATAGACTCAGCGACCGTCCACGTTCAGTTCTGGTTGTGTGGCCCAGTGCGGACCCGGTCGCTCCGCTCGCTCCCGGTTCTGCATTCCTTGACCCACATCGGTGCGAATCTTCTTTGAGAAGTTTCCACGAATACACGAAATAACGCGAACAACTCAATCGGGAGGCTGATAGCGATAGGTCGCTGCTACCGCCAACAGCGCCGCGATGGCGAGAATTCCAGGCGCGAGGAGTGGATTGCCACCGCCCAATCCCTCCCACACCAGTTGCGAAGTAGTCGTACTGGGATCCACTTCACGTTGGAACAGAACATTGCCCTCAATGTGAAAGTAAACTCCCAGAAGTGTGCCCAGGAAAACGACCGCCATCCAAACGCGCATCACCTGGATCGTTCCTGAGGACGGCCTCAGGAAAACCAGCAAGCTGACCACGATTCCCACCACCGACAACACAAACGGAACTAACTGAATCACGTCTTCAGTGTGGCCGACCAACCACAGTTCTACGAGAGCTCCCGCAAAAAGTGAAATCGTCAGCAGAAGCAAAAACCTCCGGAGCCGCCGCAGAACGTCGGCAGCCGAATCGGTATGGTTGCCACTTACGACTTCGCTCATTTCTGAACCAGGTATGTGCGTGCTGTGGCCGCGCTATCGGCCGGCACATACTCGCCGAGCTTGGTCAGAAAAGCGTCACGCGATGCGTAGGGTCTTGCGGCAATTAACTGTTGTGCCTCGGTCGCGTCCAACCCGGGGATCTGTTGCAACGTGGCCGCATCGCTTTGGTTTTCATCAATCGGAACGAAAATAAACCTCTCATACTCAGCAACTTTGTTTTCATCTACATACTTACCGATCTCTTTACGAAACTGCTGAATGCTCTTATAGGGACGATACTCCTCAAACTCATGGACCATGCGCTTGCCCAGATCGGGCATGACGCGCAGGAAGTCCTCCCCGGTCGCCGTGTTGATGTTCAGTTTCGCGGCGGGCGCAGTGGTTGAAGGTGCTGCGGGTGCGGCTGGAGTCGCTGCGGAATTGGTGTTGGCTACATTTGCGGTAGTGTTGTTGTTGACGTTCGCATTGCAGCCTGCGGTGAATGTTGCTACCAAAACCACTAAGCATGAAAGCGCAGACCCGGAGATCGATTTCTGATGAAACATCAGTAATTCCTTTCTAAACGATTATTGTTGGGGGGTGCGGAGGATTATAACGAGGATAGCGATGTTGCGCTAACGGGGTAGAAATCGGTACTTCAGTTGAAACCGGATGGTAAGGGTACGCCAAAGGGTTTCGCTAATTTCAGCCCAGGGTTGCGCTCGGGCAACCCTGGGTAAGGAACACATCAATCAGATTTCTTCCCAACTCTGAAGGAGTCCCGGCGGCTTCTTCAATATCTGGCTTTCACACAACCCCTTCAGGGTTGCGTCGACTTCTTAGGAACCTATAAACCCAGGGTTGCCAGAGCGCTACCCTGGGCTGAAATTAGCGAACGCCTTCGGCGTACAGACTTCCAATCTGATGGGTCTGCAGTCTTCTATGATCATCAAGAGTTCTACGTTATCTCCGACGCAGACATGCGGTCAGTTCGGGGGTTGGTGTGAAACCGCATTCGCCACTTGCCTGACGCTCACATCGAGCGCTGCGATAGCATTCGTATTCTCGACGCCACTCGCAGGTGGTAATTACTGACTCATCGGAGCACACCTGTCCGGCACAGCCCGTCTTGATGCACGGCTTTTTTGCGATAGGCCCGGAAGTTCGCAAATAAAACTGCGTTGCTTCCAAAGTCGCAGCGCGTCCGGCTGGACCACTGACAAAACCATGAGTGCCGGCCACCAGAACGCCTTCAGAACTTGTCATTGCCTGATGGGCCGATGCAACCGCGTCAGAGCTTGCCTGAGCCCGGGTAAGGTCGACGCCGGCAATCTTGCGCCGCATGTAAGAATTGAGTCTTTCGTCCTGATGCGATAAGCAAGGATGGGTGATGCAGCGAATACCGAGGTCTTTAACTCTAAAGAACATTCCCTCGGGCGGGCGTCCGGAAGCAGCACGCCACGACTCAATCACGCGCAGCACACCGAACCGCCGTGAGCCGTGAAACCTGCGCTGAATGAGGTCGCCCCTGACCAACATCGTTCGCGGTTCGCCTGATGGTTGTCCATTCCAATCAATCTCGGCGACGTAACATTCCGCCATGTTACGGCCATCAGCACATCGTGTGCGTTCGCGGTTAACAAGTTTGACAAAAAATCCGCCACACATTGGCGAAGCACAGCGCCGCACGTCAGCTCGCAAAGTGTAGTAGCTGAAATTCTCGTTGCGGATTTGTGGAGTAGGTGCAGTGAGCTCGACGGCCGGTTGCGCAAAGCCTTTCGGCGCGGCCGTAGTAGGCTGTGGTTTGCCCACCTGCAGTAGCGCCAGAGTCGCCAGAAGAGCCAGCAAGCTGCTGGTATGAATGATTCTTGATTTACCCATGATTAATTTGAATCGCGTGCATTCGGACAAAAGTCAACGTCAAGAACCCCCGATCCTATGTTTGATCCCCGATGTGGTCAACAAATGCAGCCGTAACGCAAACTGTTAGTTTGCGATCGATCGATTGACGATTCTCTCAGTAAGTTCACCCGAACCGTTAAATGAGCGCAGTCAGCACGACGCAAACTAACAGTTTGCGTTACGGCTGCATTTGTTGACCCACAATGATGCGTATTAACTAAACCAGCGCAAAAGCGATTATAAAGCCGGCGATATTTACAGCAATGAAGAGAAGACTCTCACACGTAAATAAAACTACTGCCTTGACCGACGTCATGGCCCAACCCTGCCGGTATACTTGTCGCAAGGCAAAGAGTAAGTAGATGAACGCGACCGGATAAAACAAGTTCAGGGCCATCACCGGCAACTTCAAACCGGCAGCGGCGGTCACAATAAACAGGAGAGCAAATAAACTCTTGGTAAAGAAATCGAATGAGTAAAAGTGGAGCGAAAAAATGAGGTGTTCGACGTAGTACCGCTTCGTTGAGAAGTACAGTGCTGAAAGAAAAAGTCCCGAGACCAGGACACTAAGGAATCGCAACGCAGCGGCATACTTCTCCGCCTTTTGAGTTGCTTTCTCCGCCAGCGCCTTCGGTTCCATCCCTCTGGCCTGGGCCATTGCTACGGTTTGTGGATTGCGGGCAATCCTTTGCACGCTGCCACCACGCAGGTCAGCCAGGGTGCCCCACGCGAAAAGAAAGTAAAGAGCACTAAACGTGAGGTAGATCCGGATTGGATTGATGTAGCTGCCTTTCTTGCCGGCCAGGTACTCTGAAGTGAGCATGCCGGGCCGGAAGAGCAGCGTCAGAAAAGTTTTGAGTGCTTTGTTTGAGTCGAAGTGTGTGATCTCATGGACCACATGACCAACAAAGTGTTTCAGTGAAAACTCGTGACGATGAATCTGCTTCTGGCCGCATTGGTGACAGAACTTGCCGGTTAAGTCGGTTCCGCAGTTCGCGCACAGTTGCGGCTGATTGGAGGCTGTTAGGGTGGTGTCGACGGCTGCCATGGTCCAGGGGAACGTTGAACGTCGCGCTTTTTAACACACGATTATGGGCCGTGTCGAGATTATTGAATTTCCCCTCCCGCTGGGAGGGGTTAGGGGAGGGCTTGAAGCGTTTTATATTTTGTTTTTTGAAGGAGGCGTCAACGTTGATTTCAAACACTCAAACGCCAACTTCATTTTCTAAACAGTGTTGACCCCACCCCCAATTAAATTAGAAAAGTTGTTCGCCTCAGACCCTCCCCTAACCCCTCCCAGATGGAGGGGAAAACGCGGTCCGCGGGCTAATGCTACTGCCGGCTGGTGTGCATCGAGACCGCTTTCCACAAGCCGCCTTTATTGACGAACGTGAGGGTGTAGAACGCAGTGTAAGGTGCGCTATCGGAGGCTCCAGGCGACGAAGGTACTGCCGAGCGGCGTCGAACAGTTGCGCCGCGAACAACGGCAGTATCCCCATAGGTAGATACGGTCACATTTCGATTTTCGACTTGCGAGAACTTCAGACGTCCGGAACGCAGGTTCTCTACGAATTGCTTGCCAGACACTTGCTCACCCGCATCCTGAGTCCAAATAAAACTCTCGTCGAGTATCTCTTCGAGCGAATTCACATCGGCCGCGAGTGTGGCCCTACCAAACTTGTCGTCGATTGCTAAGAGTTGTTTTGTTGTTTGTGCTTCCGGCCGCGGTAAGCGCGTAGCCTGCCAGCTAACCACCTGCCACTTGCCGTCGCGTTTAAGGAAGGTGCCCGTATTGAAATGATGTGTGATGTCGACGTTGTCTCGTCTTTCAACCTTGGCAACCAAACGAAACGCGACAATCGCGGTGTTACCGTACTGTTGAATGCGAACGTCCTCGGCGCTGTAGGTGATCCTTTGTTCGTTGACCAGCGTCGGGGCCGAACGCACGTCCTTCATGATGTCGGCTTTGCCCACACGTCTGCCCGCGCTGCCAGTGTAGATAAGGTCCTCGGCCCAAAAGCGATCGTGCATGGCCGCGTCGTTTCGCCCTGCGCCTGCCAGGAAATCATTGAGCAATTTGGTCAACTCCGCTGCGTCCGGCGCAGTTTGGGAGAAAGCAGTTACGCATAGGAAGAACACAGCCACGACTAATGAGAGAAGACGATGCATAAGAAGTTTCTCCGGGGATCTGCGTTGCGTGGAACGGTTACTCACCGTCCGAGGTAGCGATGTTCAACCATCAGACAGCGATCCTGAACGACCTTTATTCCGGCCTGGGCCAGGGTTTTAGCGACATCATCGTGGCTGATTCCGGACTGCATCCAGACGGCCTTTGGTTTCTTCTCGAGAATGTCGTTCAGGTGGGCAGGCACATCTTCTGATCTACGAAAGACGTTGACCAGATCTACATCGTTCGGCACGTCAACCAGTTTCCTATATACCGGCTGGCCGAGTATTTCTGTTACCTGCGGGTAGTAAACCGGTACGGGAATTACCTCAAAGCCGGCGGAGGCAAGATAGCGCGGAACATAGAAAGCCGGTTGATTCGACTGTGCTTCAGTTTTAATTCCGAGCACGGCTATTGTTTTAGTTGCTGCCAGCAGATCACGGATCTGTTGGTTGTTGTTGATAAGGTTATTTTGCCAGTCCATGATGACAGATTATACCGTCGCCGCCAGGTCTCCCGTTAATCGCCCTTCGGCATAGACTGATGTTATTATTTCGCGCGAATTTTGGGAGGGTACTCATGAAGATTGCAACGAAAGTCCTCATCACCAGACTCACGTGGTGTTTACTGATCCTTTTAACCATTGTTGGCCTGCAACTTATTCCACCGGCGTCGCGCGCAAACTCGAGCGATTCATCTGTAGTCGCGCAGGACGATGACGCCGCCGAGATTGAGCTCCAAAAGGGAAATGAGTTTCTGAGGCGCAGGAAATTTGAAGACGCACTTAAAAGCTTCAAGAAAGCTAACGATTTACGCAATAAGTCCTGCGTGATGTGTCTCTACGGGATGGCCCAATCCTATTTCGCGATGGAGGCATTTAAGAACGCTGCCGACACGGCGGACAAACTAATTGGGATCGCGGGCGATAACAAAGACGCGTTGCTTTACGGTTACAACGTGAAGGGTTTATCGATTCGCGCAACGGCTGAGGGCAAGGACCAGAAGAAACTAAGCGCCGCAGAAACGGTCTTCCGAACCGGCATTTCTCTCGACCCGACAAACCGATTCCCGATCCTGCGCTTCAACCTCGGCTATGTCTTAATGCAGCTCAACCGCGATGCTGAAGGGATCGTAGAGTTAAAGAAATATCTGGAGTCGAAAGAAGAAGGGGACTATACAGAGCAGGCGGAAAAGATGATTGCGAATCCGCGTCGTGCCCGTGAAGCATACGCACCCGATTTCTCAATTGTTACCGCACAAGGCGAACACATCTCTTCCGAAGATCTGCTTGGCAAAGTTGTAGTGCTGGATTTCTGGGGGACCTGGTGCCCGCCGTGCGTGGAATCAATTCCGTCACTGCGCCAGCTGCACAAGAAGTTTTCGAAAGAGCCGTCATTTGTGTTGATTGGCGTGAGTTCAGACTCCGACGAGGAAACGTGGTCGTCTTTTATTGAGAAAGAAAAGATGGTCTGGCCGCAGTACCTGGATAGCAGGCGCGAAATACAGCGAAAGTTCGGTGTGCGTGCATTTCCCACCTACATCGTGATCGATCATGAAGGCATCATGCGCTTTAAGAGTATTGGCACTAGCTGGGAGCGCTCCCTTGATTTGAATGACGCGATCAGGAAGTATGTGAAACAGGTGGCGAAGACGGACGCGGCGAATTGAGTAACGGTTTACTTCGCAAAAAGCCCTCTTGCGGTAATAACCACCCCCGGCACTCGGCCGGAGTTATCACGCGAAGCGTTCCCATTAACACCGGGCTTCAGCCCGGTGACGACTCCGAACATGAAATGTAAATCGTTTCAACGGTTTCGCGGCAGCCGGTAAACCGTTAAAACGGTTCACAGAAAGTGGACCACTTGCTCACCGGGCTGAAGCCCGGTGTTAATGAGAACGCTCCGCGAAACCTTGCCACCTACTTTTGTGCAAAGCCGTTATGCGCTGATGGTCATTCGTCCGCTGCGGGTTTCGAGCGAAGCTTCTTGATCTGAGCGCGGCGTGATTTTTCTCGAAGAGTGCGTTCTTTCGCTGCGCGTGAAGTTTTAGTGGGCACGCGTTTTGGCGCGCGGTAGTTCAGCCTCTCTATCTTCTTCCGAAGTTTCTCAATACAGATCGCTTTGTTTCGATGCTGACTGCGTTCCTGTTGTGAAGAAACAACTACTCCGCTGGGCAGATGTTTTAGACGTACACCGCTTTCAGTTTTGTTGACGTGCTGCCCGCCGGGTCCGCTGGAACGAAACGTTTGCACCTCACATTCCTGCAACAACTGTTCATCTGATTCGGGAAGATAGATCATGATTGTTGTCCCCTCCCCCTGGGAGGGGATTTAGGGGAGGGTTTGAGGACTGACCCTTTTCTTTTTTGGGGGAAGTGTCAACCACCACATCATCACACCGCGTGTTAAGCGGAGGTGACGCTTCCTTCCGGATTCATTTTTAAGGAGTCGTCACAAGCCCTCCCCCAACCCCTCCCAGGGGGAGAGGACGACAGCAGACACAGGATCCGTCAAACATCGTCAACAATGAGAAATGGGAAATCCTCTGACGAGCTACTGCACAGTATCTACCGCCGTGGCAGCTTCAAGGATCTGTTCCGGCCGAGCGCGCACCCAGTAGTTTTCCGTCAGCATCATCCACCGAACTATGCCCTGTGAGTCCAGCAGGAACTCCGCCGGACGCGCGATGCCGCCACCATTACTACCTTGACCCTCGTGAAGAAGGTCCCACCGTTTGATCGCCTCAGCATTAGGATCCGAAAGAAAAGGAAATGTATAACCAGCCTGCCCAAGCATCCAGCGGTTTGTTTCCGGCGGGTCAACGCTAATAGCCACTGGCTGAATACCGGCTGCGTGAAACTGTGCCAGGTTCTTTTGAATGCTCCGTAACTCGGAGTGGCAGGACGGTCACCAGTAGCCACGGTAGAAGATCAGCAGCACACCCTTTGGTTGCTGAGACTGACCGGCTATGGGCTGTGACAACAAGTCGGAGAGTGAAACTTGTTTTCCGCTAGCGTCGCTCAAAGTGAAGTCAGGCGCTCTTTGGCCGACCTGAGGCGCGCCGGTCGAAGGCGGTAGCCAACGCGCCATGATGAGAGTCGAGAAGAGGAAAAGACCAATGAAAATTACGCTTAGGCCGGCGACAGCTGAAGCCACGATCTTCGACAGCAGCGGTCGCTTCGTATTGCCGGCGAACGCGCGCTTTAATCCAATCAATAACAGGGCCACCGCGAACGCATACAGGATCAATGTGGCCCACGGAAAGTCGCGAGTAATCGGAAAATTGACGAAGAAAAAAGGATAGGCGAGCGAGGCGAGAAAACTCAGCAGAAACCCCGCCCATATCTGCCAGTTAAATCGTTTGATGTTCACTTGCTAATCCACCTTCCCAACAAGTTTCGAAGTGAGCGGACGTCCTTTCGTGTTGTTTCGTGTGATTCGTGGATCGCGTTTTATCGATCAACCAAAGCGATCCACGAAATACACGAATTACACCAATTAACACGAAATCTATTGTTGCAACTTTCGAATACGCTCCGCCAATCGCGGTTCGCCGATCTTCTCAGCCACTGATTCAAACGACGGAAGTGGTTTCTGCCAACGCAACTGCTCGACGTTCTTGAACAACCGGATGTTTGTGCGCAGCGTCGCCAGGTCTTTAAACAGTAGAGCCAGCTCGCGTTTGTTGACCTCATCGGTATTTCGCATTACGTCTTCCGGAAACTTTTCGATTGGCCCGTAGCGATTGATCAAGCCGGCCGCCGTGCGTGGGCCACAACCTGAAATCCCCGGATAGCCATCGGCAGAATCGCCCACGAGGGCCAAATAATCCGGGATGAATTTCGGTTCGACGCCGAACTTTGCGCGCACGCCATCCGCGTCGCGAATCTCGCCCGTCCTTCGATTCACCTGGACCACGCGATCTGAAACTACACACTGCGCCAGATCCTTATCGGGAGTCCAGATGCAAATTTTCTGTACCCGTTTATTTTTCGCTGCCAAATGCGCTGCGGCCGCGAGTGCGTCGTCCGCTTCAAACTCGACCATCGGCCAGACTGCTACGCCCATTGCCATCAAGGATTCTTCGAGTGGGTGAAACTGCGCGAGCAGCGCGCGCTCGACGCCGGCGCCGGTTTTGTATCCCGGCCAGAGCTCATTGCGAAACGACTCGATGATGTGATCGGTGGCGACGCCGACATGAGTCGCGCCTTCCTCCAACATGCGAACGACTGTGCCGAGCACTCCGGCAACCGCGCCGAAAGGCGGGTCGGATTTCTTAAAGCGCCGGATCCCGTAAAAATGGCGGAACAGTTCGTATGTGCCGTCGATTAGGTGGACGATCATTTTCCTTCGTTGTCCAATGTCCAATGTCCAAAGTCCAATGTCTGTGTTTGGAAGGTTGAGCGCTGGACTCAACCTAAAACCAAACGAAGCCCGCTAAGTACCGGACATTGGACATTGGACTTTGGACTTTGGACGAATTACGCGCTCACAATAAACTTGAATCCGCCGTAGACCATCCGCTTTACGTCAAACGGCATTTTCTTGCCACCCATCATTTCGTTCAGGCGAGGGTCCTTCATTACTTTCGCGTTCACTTTGTCTCGATGCGCTCGTGACTTGAAAACTATCCACGCGAAAACAACTGTTTCGCCCGGCTTGGATTTCATTATCTTCGTAAAGGGCGTGCAAAACTTCGCGTCCAGGTCATCTCCGGTCGCTTCAACGTACTGCAACGCACCATGCTCCCGCCAGACCTTGCTGGCCTTTTGCGCCATGCGGCGATAATCCTGCAAGTTTTTGGTCGGAACCGGTACCACAAATCCATCAACGTAGCTCATGACTTCTCCTTATTTTAAGTTAGCCGCGCTTCGCCGTGTTTTCGGCGATACGCTCCTTGACCATAGTTCGTACAAGCTGCGCCGGAAGCGGCTTATTCAATGGAAATCGAATGGTGCCTTTCTCGACGTCATAATGTTGTAGCTCCTTACGGTGCGCTTTCATAACAGCGTCACTCATGGGGAAAAAACTGCAATGGTTCTTGAAGGCAGCAAAACCAACAAGCATTCCCAGATGTTTATAGACAGGAATCCGATAACTAATGCCTTCGATAGCCTTTGGCGCCGTTGCCTTGATCGTCTTACGTAGTTTTTCGAGCGTGCTACGACCGGGCTCTGGCACCTGCGCGAGATACTCATCAACATCTCTTGCCACAAGGTTGCTGGTAGATTTCTTCATCGTCAGAGGAATAGTCCAATGTCCAATGTCCAAAGTCCAATGTCTGTGTTTCGCAGTTGAATCATTTCGATTAACGGGACAGGATCAAGTTCTGGCAAGTGCACCGGACATTGGACATTGGACATTGGACTAGGTGCACCGGACATCGGACATTGGACATTGGACTAGGCATTTTCGCAGTTCACCAACCAGGGAATTCCAAAGCGATCGACGCACATGCCAAAGCCGGCGGCCCAGAAGGTTTTCTGAAACGGCATCAGGACATTTCCTCCCTCAGCAAGTTTGTTGAAAATGCTCTCGCCCTCTGACGCTTTCTCATAGTGAAGTGCGACGCTGATACCCTGGGGCTTCTGGTAATTATCGGGAGGGGAATCGGCGCCCATCAACCATCCGTCGCCCATTTGCAGCGAGATGTGCATGATGCGATTCTGCAACTCCGCCGGAATTTCTGCGTCCGGCATTTCACCCCAAGTCATGCTGCCTGCGATGTTGCCGCCGAGTACGCGTTGATAAAACTCAAACGCTTCAGCGCACTGTCCGTTAAAGTTCAGATATGGATTTAGTTTCATGTTTACCTTTCAAGGTGGTGCATCAAGCCTTTCGTTAGAGGTCGTGCCGCTTCGTGTTTTTTCTGTACTTCGTGGATCGTTTTTTAGGCTACATAAGAACGATCCACGAAACACACGAACCACACGAAACGAGTACAACCGAATTTAGTCTACAAACCCCGCAAGAATGCCACTACTCACCCCGCGCCGCTTTTTCGAGCGTGGCGATATCGATCTTCTTCATCTGCAGCATTGCCTTCATCACTCGTTCCGCTTTTGCCCGGTCTTTGCTTTTCATCAGCTCGGTTAAAACGGTTGGTGTCACTTGCCAGGAAAGTCCGAATTTATCCTTGAGCCACCCGCACTGCGATTCGGCGCCGCCGTTCTCAGTTAACGTCGTCCAGAATCTGTCGACCTCTTCCTGCGAATCGCAATTGATTATGAATGACACTGCTTCCGTGAATTTGAAGTTTGGTCCGCCGTTAAGTCCCAGGAATTCCTGGCCGTCCAGTTCAAACTCCACCGTCATCACTGAGCCTTCAGGTTGTCCGGAGACCTCTGACCCTGCGTCGCCATAGCGAGCGATGTTGTTAATCTTTGAATTTTTGAACACTGAAACGTAGAACTTCGCGGCCTCTTCCGCCTTACCGTCAAACCACAGGCAAGGTGTGATCTTGTGGCTCTTACCTTGGCCAGTCTCGATTGTTGACACTGTGTTATGTCCTTTCTTTTAGCTTTCTACCTATAAGTCGAACGGCAAACCCGGAAATCGACAATCTGCTGGCCATATTTTGCTGTGTTTCGTGTAATTCGTGATCATTCCGATGTAACGCAAACTGTTAGTTTGCGTGTTTTCGAGACCTCAGCTTGAGCACTTGGCACCTCACCGCAAACTAACAGTTTGCGGTACGTCGTCCAGCGTTTTCTTTACGAGCCGCTTGAATTAGAATCTGCGAGCAAAATTGAAAGTCTCCCTATAACAGAACTCGTCACGACCATTCAATCGAACGGACCACAAATGAGACTAATTATTGCTGCACTCCTAGCCACGGGTTTGCTCGTAACCGCGCCTTCTGCGCGTGCGGAAGACTGGACGCAATTTCGTGGGCCTAACGGAAGTGGTGTTTCGGCATCAACGGGCCTGCCGCAGGAGTTTGGACCAGATAAAAACGTGGTTTGGAAAACCCCACTACCGCCGGGGCATTCTTCCCCCGTCCTCACCCGTGATCGCATTTACGTCACTGCCTATCAAAAGGTCGACGACAAAAAGAATGCACACGTGCAGGCGAGCCCGATTGATAAGGAGAATTACAAACTGCTGGTCATCGCGCTTGACCGGCCAACGGGAAAAATACTGTGGCAACGCGAAGTTCCTCGTCCCAAACGTGGACGGCTGCAGAATGTGAATAATCCTGCTTCGCCGACGCCGGTTACCGATGGTCAAAACGTCTTTGTGTTTTTCCAGGACTTTGGAATGATTTCGTATGACGCTGCGGGTAAGGAGCGTTGGCGCCTGCCACTTGGGCCCTTCAACATTTTCTACGGCTTCGGCGCGTCGCCGATACTTGTCGACGACAACGTTATCCTGCCTGTCGATCAGGACAGCCCGGTTTCCTATCTGATTGCGGTCGATAAGAACAGCGGCCGCATCCGTTGGAAAGTTGACCGGCCGGTTGTCATTTCCGGTTACTCGACACCGATTATTTACCAGCCAAAACAAGGTCCTAAACAAGTTGTTATTCCCGAATCATTTCAGTTGTCGGCTTACTCGGTGGCAGACGGCAAGCGAG
Organism: Pyrinomonadaceae bacterium; assembly: GCA_035273385.1. Classification (GTDB taxonomy): domain Bacteria; phylum Acidobacteriota; class Blastocatellia; order Pyrinomonadales; family Pyrinomonadaceae; genus PSRF01. Next base: position 50,136 of record DATEPE010000036.1, read on the forward strand.
TTTGGTGGGTGCGTGGCCTGGCGTGCGAAATGAAATCGATCGCCAGCAACGACGGCGAATATCTGTACGTTAACGGCTGGGGATTTCCGACGAACCAGCCCGGCGCGCAGATCGCAACCATTCCATTCGATGAGGCGCTCAAGCGCTACGACAAAGACGGCGATAAGCAAGTTGGAAAAGCTGAGGTCACCGGTACTGAAAAGATGGACCGGATGTTGAGCAATGCTTATGAAGCCTTCGACATGGACCGCGATGAAAAGCTGAACCCGAAAGACTGGGAAGTGTTCCGTTCGATGATGTCCTCGGAAAACGGCCTGTTAGCGATCAAGATGGGCGGTGAGGGCGATCAAACAGCGACGGCGATAAAGTGGCGTTACACGAAACCGGTGCCACAAGTTCCCTCCACGCTTCTTTACAAAGGCGTCCTTTACATGATCAACGACAGCGGCATTCTGCTCTCGTTTGATCCCGCTACCGGTAATGTGCTGAAACAGGGACGGCTCCATGGCGCGATCGATAAATATTTTTCGTCTCCGGTTGCCGCAGATGACAAAGTCTTTTTGATCGGACAGGGCGGGGAAGTCTCGGTTTTGAAAGCGGCCGGCGAGTGGGAAGTGCTGAAGGTGAACTCGCTGGATGATGAGGTTTACGCTACCCCGGCGATTGCCGACGGGAGGATCTACATAAGGACACGCAGCGCGATGTACAGTTTTGGGAAGTGAATTATCCGTTGCTTCGTGTAGGTTGTGGATTCGTTTTGGGGCGGGATAAACGATCCACGAAATACACCAAACACACGAAATAACACGAAATTCGGCGTCAACCCTTGTTCAGCTTCTCTTCCAGGCTAGCCCTCACCTGCGGCCATTCTTCTGCGATGATGCTGAAGAAGACGGAATCGCGAATCCTGCCGCTGGGCATGATCATATGACTCCGTAGAATTCCTTCTTGCTTTGCTCCCAGACGTAGTATTGCCGCACGCGACTGTTCATTCAGTACGTCGGTAATAAACTCCACTCGTACACACTTCCAATAATCAAACGCGTGGTGCAGCAATAACAACTTTGTTTCTGTATTTATCGATGTGCGTTGCGCGCTACGCGCCAGCCAGGTGTAACCGATCGCCACTCGTCGATCAGCCGGCACAATCTCATAGAACCTGGTCGTGCCAACCACTTCTCCCGATGCCTTGTTCGCGATTGCGAACGGCAGCTCGTTACCGCGCTCCACACCACGAAGAGCATCCTCGATGTACTTATTGATAGTGTCCGCCGAAGGCACAATCGTGACGTCGGATTTCCAGATCTCACCGTCGTTAGCCGCTCTAATTAACGACTGCGTGTGAGCGTGTGTCAGCGGTTCCAGCCGGACGTGCTGACCTTCAATAACAATCGGAGATACCTTCACGGCTTGGACCATCATGAGCGAAGCGAAAACTTCGCTGCATGCCTAATAGTTTAATTGAGCAAGGCCTCTTGTTACTGGGACCGCGGGCGTCCCGCCCGCACTGAGCGAAGCGAAAACTACCGCTCGACTGCCTAAGTACCTTAAAAGAGCGAGGCGCGTGCCCTACTTCTGGTAGGAGCAGTAGTTTAAGACGTATTTTTCGCTTCGCTCAGTGCGGGCGAGACGCCCGCGGTCCCAGTAAGTCCGGTGTTCACTCCGACCACGAAAGTGCCACTTTTAGCTTTGTCTACGCGCCTCTGACCGCTTCACCCTCGTGGTTGGTTTCAGGGGGGTTGGTCTTAATTCTTGCATGCGCCAGCTTCCAGAGAATTAACGCCAGTGCCAAACTTGAAATGGCAAGCACGATATAGATTAACCATGAAACTCTTTCAGTAAACGGTAATGGTTCAGGTTCATAGCCTGGATTCTGCGTGGCTGGTCCAACTTCGATCCTCACCGGCCTGTTGGCTAGTTTTGCTGGTAGTTCATTTTCGAAATCGTAATGAGGCGCCTCGGCCTTTGGGTTACCGTAAAACAGACGCAAAGGTAACGCCGGTGTCTCTTTTAACTCAAAGACCAGTTGTCGTGTGGGCGCCCCGACGCTAATCGAATCAAGCATCAGTGGATGATTGCTATGATCATTCACTACCAGCCGCAGCTTCCGTGCGTGTTCTTCCTGGTCAAGCTTGATGACGATCGGTTTGATCTCTTCGCCAGTTCGCCGCGTCAACTCGCCTGAAGCAACCAGCCGCAAGTTCTGCAAGTCATCTACGGCCTCGAGATAGAAGGGACGCGAGAAGCTTGTTTGTTCCACATTGAGTATTAAGCGATCGACCGGAACGTATGCACCAAGATCAATATTCCACGCAGAAGAGGGCGCGCCTTCGTAGCGGAACAACTGGTATGACGGGACGTTGACGTTCCAGGTGCTCAGCTCGCCCTCCCCCTTAACTACATTCACCGCTTTTACACTTCTGATACCGGGTGCTTCCTTGTCCACGAGATCGTCTCCAAAAACGCGCACCCTTAGAAAGCGATATCTGCTGACGGGATAACTAACGCGATTCGATTGCGCAATCTTGTTCTGTGATTCAAAAGAGAAGACCAGCGCATTATTTTGAAGTTTCTTCCAATCGGTTCCATTGTCGCTGCCATCGACCTCGACGCGGCGGCGAAAGTTTGAGCCGTAAGTGTCGACCTCGACTTCATTGTGATTCAGCGGAGACTCACCTAAATCAACCGAAACTTCATTCCACTCGCCGGTGCTCGCCTGGTTGAACAAGTTGCCGTCGACAGCACGTCGTTGGTCAATGTCTCTACGGATTCGTATTGCGTACGGAATCTCTTTTCCTTGCGCGTCGAAGAGCCTGAGGTCGGACAAATCCGAGCGCGAGCGGTCCATCACATGGAGCGGAACGGTCAAATCATACAAACCAGGCGCCGTTGGTGCAGGCTGTATTTCTACTATGAACGGCCAGGCAGTCGTAGCAGTCTGGGCGCGAGTAGAGATCAGAACTGCAGACGCCGATAGGGAAAGAATTATTAGAACGGTGTAAACAAACCTTCTCATGACAGCGACTCCTTACGACGAAATGCTTTGTGATAACCCCAGGCCACCACCAACAGCACGACACCGAGCACAAGAAAAGCGACGATGCGATAGAGCTGCCGCAGTTGTGCGATGTCTATGAACATCACCTTGACTACCGTCACTCCAAACAACGCTAATGCTGCCCAGCGTATAGGTGCTGAACGGCGAACGAAACCGATCGCTGCGAGCACCGCAGCGTAAAGCGTCCAAAGTACGGACAACGCCATCTGACCGAGCCATAGTTGGTGGCGGTACTCTTCGTATTCTTTCAACGCGGAGGCATGCGCAAAGAAGTAAGTGATGGTCTCAACCGATAAGACCCACCAAAGCGTGATGATGGCCAGCATTAACACAACCACATCGACAAACCGGGGAACGATGCGCGATTCCGCCTTCCAGCCTCGATGTAACGATGCTGCCAAAAACACGCAGGTCGTCACGACGAGGGAAGAAAGAAAATACTTGTTCAGCACGGGCGTGAAGATCGCCCTGTTGAAATATGTATCCCAGACAAACAGTTTACCGACCGCGAGAATGATCAGAGTGTAAGAGGTAATTAAGAGACGTGTTGAGCGGATGCGAATTGCTACCCACAAAGTCGTTAGTGCCTGCACTGACCATGCGATCGTTATCCAGTTCGCCTTCAGTTGAATCGGAATGGCCACTGTTACGAACGTGAGAGCTACTCCGATCATCGCCAGCATCTCGCGCTCGGTGGTTGCCTTCCGGTCGAGCAGAAGCTTAGAAGTTCCTGCGTAGATGATTGCCATGCCGATAGCGAACAGGCCCATCCAATCGTGATACTCAGGACTTAAGAAGAAGTAGGCAGTCGCAAAAAACACAAAGGCGTTTGCAGGTAACAGCATTAAGTCTTCGATAGTGGCGGCCTCACGTCTGAATAGTCTGCGACCCACCGCGGATAAAAGAAAAATCAAAAAGATACCGGTATGAAATGTGATCACCGCTGCGAGTTTTCGCGGGTGATAGTTTTCGCCGTACCACAGCCAGAACAGGAAGTGTGTTCCACCGAAGGCGAGTGAGCCTAGTCCCAGCCAGTGCTTCGGCATGGCCAGGGCACCCACATCCAGCAGGGCAAGGTAACCAAACAACGATCGGTATTGATCGCGATCGGATCGGAGCAGGACGGGTGCCAGGAAACCACCAATAAGCGCCATCACGGCAATCGCCTGCGCGTTGTAAAGCACTGCGAGCGCGGCGGCCTGCGCTACCAGGATAATCAGATAAACGAAGGCCGCTTTTTGAGTGACCAGATGGTAATAACCAAAAGCTGCATAGGCCGACAGGTATAGCAAAACAATGCCGCCCGCAATAAGTAGCTGCGAAAAGATCCGCCAGCCGCGCCGGTAATACCGGTACCCGAGTATGTTCAAGCCGACGCCAGCGGCTACACCGATCGCAACTCGTCCCAGTTCGCCAATCCAGCGATTGTCGAACGCGAATTTCAGGAAGAAGGCAGTGGCGAGAAGTATGAGACCAATGGCAATCCAACCAACCAAACGCCGCCCAATGATCGACTCAAGGTCAGCGGCTTTCGCTTTGGCTTTCGTTGGTGTGGGTGCACTGACTGGCTCGACTAAAGGTGGCGGAGGCACTTCAACCTGAGGAGATGGAACTGGTGATGGCGGAAGTGGCGGTGGTTGCTCAGCAGGAACGACTGGCGGTCTGGGTCCTTCGCGCATGGCCCGTAGCGTCGCTTCGAGTTGATCGATTCGCTCTTCGAGTTGTTGGATCGCGCCGGCGGCTGCTGTTGTGTCTGGGCTCACCGTAAAAATTTGTTGAGGTGCGTTTGCTGGAAGCGAGGATCGCAGCCGTGCGATTTCCTTGTTCAGGCGTCTTCGCGTAGTGATAGCAAGGATTAAAGCGGCGATTGGCAGTACGAAACCCAGCGCGAGCAGCGATAAGACAAGCAGAAAGACAATGAGCTCGAATGGGTCCATAGCGCGCGCAGCGTACAACCCTGAAGAGAGGGGTTTAAAAGAATAGGCCGGTTGGCCGGCCTGCTTGGTGCGCGCATTCTATTTTTGGGTGAGGTGCAAGGTCAATGTTTCATGATCTTATTACTGGAATTAGTTGACTGCTTCAGATTGAACCTCTCAAGGTTGAATGTCTCAGGGTAAGGAAGGGCAGCTTGCTCCCGCTCGTTGAATGCCACTCAATCAGCGGGAGCAAGCTGCCCTTCCTTACCCTGAGACTATTAAGTTGAACCTTAACTTGTTAGCTGTCAGCCTTTCTGTGCTTCGACTTGTGCCCGGATCTTGTCTTCCTGTTCGCGCAGCTCTGGCGTGAACTCCTCGCCGAAGTCCTCGGCTTCAAACACCTGCCGGAGTTCCACCTCGGTGTTTTCGAATGGTGCGCGCTTGAGCCATTCAATTGCTTCTTCCTTCGAGTTCACTTTCCACAGCCAGAACCCGGCGACCAGTTCCTTGGTCTCAGCAAATGGCCCATCAATCACCGTCGTCATGCCGGCGTCGGTAAACTTAACGCGTGCGCCTTTTGACGTCGGATGAAGTCCTTCACCCGCTAACATCACACCCGCGTCGGCCAGTTGCTGGTTGTAGTTTCCCATGTCGGCAAGCATTTTTTCTGTCGGCATCACGCCTGCTTCCGAATCCTTGTCCGCTTTAACAATCACCATAAATCGCATCTGATTCTCTCCTTCTCATTAACACCGGGCTTGCCCGGTAACTAAGTGTCTTGTTTCGTGTTATTTCGTGTGTTTCGGGATTGCTTTTCGGCAGCACCAGAACGATCCACGAACTGCACGAAACACACGAAGTAACACGAAACGTGTTGACCCGACTCTTAAAGCAGAGCCAATAAAACCTCAAAACGTTAACTCGCCGGTAGACCTTCAATCTCCATCACCGGCCGAATTTCAACCGTACCAAACTTCGCCGGAGGCACTCGTTCCGCAATTGCAATCGCCTCATCCAGATCGCTTGCTTCGATCAAATAAAACCCACCGAGTTGTTCCCGGGTCTCCGCAAACGGACCATCCGTTACCAATCGCTTCCCCCCGCGCATCCGAACACTGGTAGCCGTGGCTACTGGATGAAGGGGACTGGCATGCAGATAATGACCACTCCGGTCTAAGTCCTGTGTTAGCTGTGCAGACTCCACGTAACAGTGCTCCCGCTCGGAATCGCTTAGCGCCTGCTCATCCAGGTAAACCAGTAACATGTATTTCATCGTTTGCCTCCTGAACGCTTTCTTCGCGCCTTCACTGTTAAGTCGAATGGGGAAACGCGAAATCGACACCGCCGCCTAAAGTTTTTATTATCCAGGGATGCTATCCAATGCCGATGCTGCCGTGAACGCAGTGTACCACTCTGATTGGGGCCTGATTGTAGCTACGCTGATTCGCCAGTTTGGGGACTTTGACGTTGCGGAGGAGTCGGCGCAGGAGGCTTTCGCCTCGGCTGTAAACCAGTGGAAAACGGAAGGTGTGCCGGACGTACCGCGCGCCTGGATCATTCAGACTGCTAAATACAAAGCGATTGATCGTATCCGCCGCCGCAACCGGCTACAGGAAAAACTGGAGTCGTATAAAGACCTGATTGAAACTTCGGACCATCCTGACTACGACACCGAAGAAATACCCGACGACCGTCTGCGCCTCATCTTCACTTGCTGTCACCCCGCGCTGTCGCCGGAAGCACAGGTTGCACTTACTCTCCGCACGCTCGGTGGTCTGGATACTGAAGAAATTGCACGAGCGTTCCTGGTTCCAGCTGCAACCATGGCGCAGCGCCTCGTGCGCGCCAAACGAAAGATCAAAGACGCCGGCATTCCTTACTCGGTGCCCAATACAAAGGAGATGCCTGATCGTCTGGACGCTGTATTGACGACGATCTATCTCATCTTTAACGAAGGTTACGCATCTACCCGCGGGGAACCGCTCGTGCGAGTAGATCTCTGTTCGGAGGCAATTCGACTCGCCCGCTTGTTGCGTGCGCTGATAACGATTCCGCCGCCGCATGTGACCGCATTGTTGGCCTTGATGCTGCTGCACGATGCGCGCCGAAATGCGCGCGTGGATGAGTCCGGCGATATTGTCGTACTTGAGGAGCAGGATCGAAGTCGTTGGAACCAGGAACAGATTGCAGAAGCCTTGCCGTTAGTCGCCGAGGCACTACGCGCTGAAGTCGGTCCATTCGCTTTGCAGGCGGCAATTGCGGCGGAACATTGCAAAGCTAAGAACTCTGATGAAACTAACTGGGCGAGAATCGTCGAGTTGTACGACGCACTTCAAATCGTCGAGCCCTCCCCGGTGGTGTCGCTAAATCGCGCGGTCGCTGTGGCGATGAAAGACGGACCGCTCGCGGGTTTGCCTTTGCTCGATGGGTTAGACGGTGCTTTGGGTGAATATCATCTCTTCCATGCAGCGCGAGCGGATCTTCTACGCCGCAGTGGGTCTAACGGAGATGCGGCGAGCAGTTATCGAAAAGCGCTGGCGTTAGTGACAAATGAAAGTGAACGGCGATTTCTTGCGAAGAGGCTGAGAGAAGTTGAGCAAAACGGTATTGGCCGATGAGCGACATGAAAGATTATCTGAAATCTTCATTTCCCAGAGGCGCACGCGTGTATCGCAGCGTGGCCGACAGCCTGCGTAGTTATTGGGCGCCAGGTTTCTCAAAAATTTATCGCGATAACCTCTGGGGAGATCCCGAATCCGTTTCGGGAAGAGGTTCAACTCTGGCGCGCACGGAAAAGATTAGAAGTGCGTTACCAGAACTTCTTCGGAGCATCGGCGCACAATCGTTGCTCGACGCAGCTTGCGGGGACTTCAACTGGATGCGTCTTGTCGACCTCGGAGACATTCGATATACAGGTGTTGATGTGGTGAACGAGCTGATTAATCGCAACCGTCAACTGTACGGTGGGCCAGGAAGGGACTTCATCGTCGCTGACGTGACCAGAGATCCGCCTGCGCAATCCGATGCGATCTTGTGCCGGGATTGTTTCATCCATCTCTCGTTCAGAGACATTCGGCGCACGCTTAGTAATTTCAAAGAGAGCGGATCGCAGTTTCTGCTCGCGACCACTCACGTCAAAGTCTCAAAAAACAGGGACGTGTACTCGGGAGGGTGGCGGAATATCAACCTGCAATCAGCGCCTTTCAACTTTCCGCAGCCGCTTGAGCTCCTTATTGAAGACGCTGAATTGGGTAAGTGTTTGGGACTCTGGCAACTCTCCGACATCGAACCACGCCGCAGAAGGACGCGACGGAATCACTTGCCAGGTTGGACACCGCCCCGCAGAGCAACCTGACCCTTCCGCGAAAAGTTAATTGATTCTCCCAGGATTCGCGTGGCTTCCTGTGAAGCATGAAAGCCGTTCGAGTTTTCCGACTCAATGAAATCGAGATAAAACTGCGCGCGTCTTTGGAAGTCCTGTGCTGTAGTCAGCGCCGCGTCTGTGCGGCCGGCAGTCCGCGCGGCCTTGATGTCATTGATCAAATCAATCAGGGCATCCATCGCGAGGTTGCGCAGGCTATAAGTACGCCCCTGGATCGTTTCAACTCGAGCTTTCAATTCATCTTCCGACCACTTGTGACACGTCTGGCAGGCGCGATTTATGTTCAGCAGCGGCGAACGTACGTGGTGATCACTAATCTTTAACGCCCCCTCACGCTTATAAGGCATGTGGCAGTCTGCACAAACAACGCCCGAACGCGCATGGATTCCCTGGCTCCACATTTCAAATTCGGGGTGTTGCGCCTTTAAGACCGGCGCGCCGGTGTCTGCATGTTCCCAATCCTTGAACTTCTGCTCGTCGTAAAAAGCCAGGATGTTCTCGACTTGCAGTCCCTTGGCCCACGGATAGACCAAACGCTTCTCCGGCCCGCTGAAGTGATACTCGTCATGACACTGCCCGCAGACATAAGCGCGCATCTCCTGACGAGTGGCTTGTTTATTAACGTCGTAATTTTGAATTCCCTGTGACGCTTTCAGCGAGCGCATTCCCTCGATGAATGCGGGCCGCGTGACGCGTAGCTGCATAGTTTGTGAATCATGACAGTCAATGCACGCGACCGGATGCGTCACAATTTTTCGTGCCTCGAAATAAGGCATCTTATTCAGCTCTTCAAAGCCTTTAATGATGTCGCCGCCTCCGAGCTGTTTGTAAACCACATAAGCCGAGGCGTGACAATTGATGCAAGTGCCGGGTTGCTTTACCTGTTGACGTTCAGTGAAGGTCTGATCGTCAAGCATGTACGCATGTCCACGCTCCTCCCGGAAGTCTTTGGAAAAAGCATAGCCTGCCCACATCTGTTTCAGGCGAGGGTCTTCCTCGAGTCTTGATTGGGCCACGATTGAGCGTGGATCGGCTTGTGTCGGGGTGCGCGGTTCCGCCTCGCTACCGCCGTAACGCGTGCGTACTTGATCGGTGGTTTTCAGATAGTCGTCGTATTGAAGCGGAAAGTTTTTACCCCAGAGTGCAGGATCAACCGTATCGTCAGTTAACTCGACGACTTTGAAAAATGGATTGCGGGCTTCCTGTTTGCGCTGAAAGATGTTCAGCAGCAACGACAGACCTAACACGGTCGCGAGGATCGCTAAGGCCACTACGCCCCAGAAGCGCCACAAGGGCCGTCTCTTTGGCTTTCTTGCTTCTTCGGTCATTTCGATTCACCTCTGTTTAATGCATATGGCCCACCGAATTGTGACACTTGAGACAATGGGTTTGTGAGTCGGTATCGGTCGAATGCGCTTCGATCGCACCGACAATCTCCTGATGACACTTACGGCAAGCTCTCTCCGTGACTTCGCGCCCGTGCGTCGAGATTTGAATGTTGTCAGGGAACCAGCCCGTGGTGAAATAGTAGGAATGCCAAAATCCATTGCGGGCTTTGGTCGCATATTTACCTACAAACTCTGGTGGCGTGTGACAGTCGTTACAAACGGCGACCGACCTGTGGCTTGACTTCACCCAGCCGGCATACTGTTCGTTCATGACGTGGCAATTGACGCACGCGTCTGGGTCATCGGTCATGTACGAGTAACCGCGCGCGTAGACGAACGTATAGGCGCCCACGCCGATAGCGAGACCAAGCGCGACACCCAACATTATTCCTGGCGCCAACCGACGACTCATTTGCGTTTGTATGAATTAAGAATACAGAACGCTAGTGAAGTTTTGAAGAGAAAGTTAATTTGGGAGTGAATTGTGAGCGGTTGGTGGGTTCGCCCTATTCGTGTATTTCGTGGATCGTCTTAATTTTCCCCTCCCTTTGGGAGGGGCAAAGGGGAGGGTCTGGGCGACTAATTAATTTGTTTTGGAGGTAGCGTCAACCTCGCTTTCTACTATGGCGTCGATACGAAGAGCACGATTGAGCATTAAACCGAACCTTGACGCTTCCCCCATGAAACAAATACTACCTCGCCTCAAGCCCTCCCCTGACCCCTCCCAAAAGGAGGGGAAATTAAAGCGATCCACGAAAAACACGAAACACACGAAATACACGAACGGGAACTAGCCAATTTCCAACATGCGCTGCACAGATTTTAGTGCGCGCTGTCGAATATCTTCATCTATCTCGATCTCATACTGTTCTTTGCGCAGGGCCTCAAGGGTCTCTTCCAGTGTGATCTCGTTCATGTGGGGACAGCGGACGCTGCACAGTCGCAACATCTCTTTTTCAGGATGGGCAGCAGCAATGTTGTCGCCCATCGAACATTCAGTCAGTATCAGATATCTCGGCGCTTCTGTTTTTTCCACGTACCTGATCATCGCATTTGTGCTCCCGGAGTAGTCGGAAGCCTCAACCACTGCCGGACTACACTCGGGATGGGCCAGAATGACTACATCAGGAAATTGCTTCCTGACGTTCTGAATATCTTCCACCGTGAACTTATCGTGCACTTCACAGCGGCCCGGCCAGCCAATCATCTGATACTGAAGATCACCGGGAAACTTAGCTCGTGGCTCCCGGGTCGGGTAGATGATGGTTTTACCCGTTTCGCGAGCTACGTTGCCCGCCAGGTACTCGTCAGGAATGAAAATTACCCGGTCAGTGTTAAGTGATTCGACTACTGCGACTGCGTTTGAGGAAGTGCAACAGATGTCAGACTCGGCTTTCACATCGGCGTAAGTGTTGATGTACGTCACGACGGGCACGCCTGGAAATTGTTTCTTTAGATTACGAACGTCTTCTGCAGTAATGCTCGCTGCCAGTGAGCAGCCTGCCTTCAGCGACGGAATCAGGACCTTCTTGCTGGGGTTCAGAATCTTCGCCGTCTCAGCCATAAACTTGACGCCACAGAAAACGATAATGTCTTTATCGGTCTCCGCCGCTTTGCGACTAAGGTCGAGCGAGTCGCCGGCGAAGTCTGGGATGGAATGAAACAACGCGGGCTCCATGTAGTTGTGGCCGAGGATCACCGCATTCTTTTCGACTTTGAGCCGGTTGATCTCGGCGGCGAGTTCGGCTTTGAGACGCAGTTCGAAGTCAGGCACTGTGTCCGCCAGCAGCGCCTTCATCTTTTCATACATCCCGATGGTGGTTGTTTCTGTGTTCATCATCGATTGTGGTACCTGTTTCGTGAAGACACGAAGTAAAGACTCCCTGCTATTAGTTGTTCAATCGACGCGATTGGTTTTCCACTTCAAACTAACGTCAAACACTTTCGGCGAATGCGTCAGCGCTCCCGCCGAGATGAAGTCCACGCCCGTTTCAGCAATCGCGCGAACAGTTTCCAGCGTCACGTTGCCGGACGCCTCGAGCCGTGCACGTCCATCGTTGAGTTGCACTGCTTCTCTCATCATCTCCACGGGCATGTTGTCCAGGAGTATTCGCTCCACACCGAGATCCAGCAACTCCTTCACGTCGTCAATCGTGCGCGCCTCGACTTCTATCTCCAGCTGCGTTCCGGCGTCGCGCGCGCGCTTCACCGCCTGCTCCAGTGAACCCGCGAAGTCAATATGGTTGTCCTTAATTAGTATCAGGTCAAACAAGCCAGTGCGATGATTTAGTCCACCGCCGCGCCGGACTGCGAGTTTGTCGAGCAAACGCAGGCCCGGTGCAGTTTTACGCGTATCGAGAACCCTGGCCCGTGTTCCGGCCATGGCATCCACAAACTGACGGGTTAGCGTTGCAATGCCTGACATGCGTCCAAGGAAATTGAGCGCCGTGCGTTCGCCGGTTAACAACGCGCGCGCGGGACCGGAGATATCCGCCAGGACCGTGCCGCTTGTGACAGTTGAGCCCTCAGTGACGTGGGCGAGAAAGCTGACCCGATCGTCTAACAACAGAAACACTTTTTGAGCGACGTCCAGGCCGGCCACGACGCCTTCCTGCTTCGCAATGATTTGGGCGTTCAGCGTTGCGTCTTCGGGAACGATGCTGTTAGTGGTCGCGTCGCCGGCGCCGACGTCTTCATCGAGCGCGTGTCTCAGGCAAGCAAGAATTTCGTGCGATAACGGTTCGGTCATTTCATGTGATCTGTTTGCCCGCATTTCGGGAAACGAATGAGAATACGGATTCCATCCGGCTTTGCAAGTTGAGGCTGTCGTTAGGAAGTGATTGAGCGTGGATTTGTATTTTTGATTTCCCCTCCTCTTGGGAGGGGTTAGGGGAGGGCTTGTATGCGGGCCCAGGTCTTTATTAATTGGAGGAAGCGTAAGATTCGCAGCACCACTCAGGTCAATCAGGGCTTGCACCGGTAGTTGACGCGAGGCACTTGTAAGAGAGACTAATTAGAACGTTGACGCTTCCTCCAAAAAACAAAAAGGGGGGGGCCACGTCACAATCCCTCCCCCTAACCCCTCCCAAGGGGAGGGGAATTGAAAACAAAGAATCAACGGTGTCGCGCCCACCTACGTAATAAGCGGAGAAGTTCAGAGTTCAACCTTTAGGTTGCGGCTGACGGAAGCAGCAAGCTAAAGCTTGAACTCTGAACTTCTCCGCGACCCACCTTGTCAGTCAACTGTTACGGATGCAGGTGAAAAACCTTGTTAATGATTTTCCACTCGCCATCGACTTTCAGCAGCGTAAACAGATCTGTGAATCGGTGGCCCGTCCAGTTGTCGAGCTCCAAACGTACGGCAGCCACTGTATTGAAGATGTCGATGCTGGCGATCCGGCCCTGCAATTCCGCCGCCGGTCCATTCTGATCGTTCCAGTCGTAGAGCTGCTGTATCGGACCGGCGAAAAGGTCGTTACCTACATAACCAAAGATCGTGGCGTCGGGATGGAAAGCCGCCTTCATGTCTGCTCCGCGGCCTGACTTACCGGCGTCGATATAAGTCTGAACAGTCCTGGTGATGGCGTCATAGTCTCTCAGGCTTGCAGGCGTTGCACTCACGACTTTCTCTGCTGCTTGCATTGGGGGATCTCCTTAAGGGTTGAAGTTGGGCCAGTATCTTAGCCTGACGCGTCGATGCTTGCCACGGCGTTCGTATTAATTCGTGTAATTCGTGTAATTCGTGGATCGCTCTTGACGATATTGAAAATCGGTCCACGAATCACACGAACTACACGAAATGCGCGCGCAGCCCTTTCAGTGTTAATCTTTTCGCACAAAAAACGATCCGGGAGATTTTTATGGAACGCAAATCCGCATCCGATTACCCGCAGGAACTGCTTGACCTGTTTCACGAATACCAGCACGGCGACATTGACCGCCGCACTTTCCTCGAAGGTGTTGGCAAATTCGCGGTAGGCGGGCTGACCGTCGCCGCGATTTTCGAGAGTCTAACGCCCAACTATGCGTGGGCGCAGCAGATCAAGCCCGACGACCAGCGCATTAAGGTTGGTTATGAAACGGTCCAATCGCCGGCCGGAAATGGAACCATCAAGGGATATCTCGCGCGGCCCGCGAAAGGCAAGAAACACCCGGTTGTCCTCGTGATCCACGAGAACCGTGGACTCAATCCTTATATAGAGGACGTCGCGCGCCGGCTGGCCACGGAGAATTACATTGCGTTCGCGCCCGATGGTCTAACTTCAGTCGGTGGCTTTCCCGGCACCGATGAAAAAGGCGCAGCGCTCTTCCGCCAGGTTGATGCGAAGAAGATGTTTGAGGACTTCGTGGCGGCGGCCAAGTGGCTTAAAGCGCGTCCCGATTCAACGGGCAAACTAGGCGCGGTAGGTTTTTGTTTCGGCGGCGGGATTGTGAATCAGTTGGCGGTGCGGCTTGGCCCCGAGCTGAACGCGGGTGTCGCGTTCTATGGACGACAAGCCGGTGTTGATGATGTGCCGAAGATTTCTGCGCCGCTGATGTTTCAGTACGCCGGAAACGATCAACGGATCAACGAAGGCATCGCAGCTTACGAGGCGGCGCTGAAAGCCAACAACAAAGTTTTCGAGTCACACATGTACGAAGGCAAACAGCATGGTTTTCACAACGACACCACGCCGCGTTACGACGAAGCCTCGGCGAAACTCGCCTGGTCACGCACGCTGGACTGGTTCAAGAAGTACCTGCGTTAGTTACGTTGCCATCAGACGAGCACGCTTGAATTGCGCCTGCCTTTAGAGTGCGGCAGACGGTACACAGAGCAAGTGAAAGTTCCCCTCCCTTTGGGAGGGGTTAGGGGAGGGTTTAGGTGCAACCACCTTTTTGTTTTGGAGGAAGCGTCAACTCCCAATACATCCACAAGACGTTAGCAGGATTTTTTAGGTTAACGTTGGACTGAAAAACGAGAGAGCGAAATGATGGGTCGAAAATTTATTCTCGCCTCACTTGCCGTTCTGATTCTTTCTCTAGCGTATGCTCATCGTAATCAGCAAAACAGACCTGCGCCGCTTGGTGCGAAGGAGATGAGAATGTTTCAAGGACTAAGGACTGTCATTTACCATGTGGATAATCTAGAGAAAGCCAAAGCATGGTACACAGAGGCGTTAGGCATTAAGCCTTATTTTGATCAACCGTTTTATGTTGGCTTCAATGTTGGTGGCTTCGAGTTGGGGCTAGACCCGGATATGTCCGGTGTATCAAAAGGTAATAATGCAGTCGCTTATTGGGGTGTGAAAGATGCCACCGCATCATACAAGCGGATGCTTAAACTTGGCGCGAAGAAGCATAGCGATGTGAATGATGTTGGTGGCGGCATTCGCGTAGCGACAGTGACGGACCCGTTTGGAAATGTCTTTGGCATCATCGAAAATCCACATTTCAAAGTTGTGGGTGACGAATAAACCCGCCTCTAACAGACCTTGCAGCTGACGGCGCGATAGCAATCCCCCCTCCCAAACTCGGTGGTTAGTCAAGTATATTATTACCCTCCCAAAGGGAGGGGAACTTCACACTTGCTCAATGTACCGTCCGCCGCACTGATGGTGTGGGTTTCTGACACGAACAAGTCTCACCCGGCGTTCAAAGACGCGTTGTCGATCACGAAGCGATATCTGACGTCACTCTTCTGCATCCGATCATAGGCCTCGTCGATCTTTTGGATAGGGATCATCTCAATCTCAGAGACAATCCGTTTCTCAGCACAGAAATCGAGCATCTCCTGAGTCTCGGCGATACCGCCGATTAGCGAACCAGCGATCGACCGCCGCTTGAAGATCAGTGCCGAGACGTCCGGAGAAGGGTGGGGATTCTCAGGAACACCTACGAGCACCAGAGTCCCTTCGCGCTTCAGAAGATTCGTATAGATGTCGAGGTCGTGACTGGCGGCAACCGTATCAAGAATGAGATCGAAACTGTTGGCGTGCGCCTCCATCTCTTCCGTGTTCCGCGACACAATCACTTCATCAGCACCCAACGCCCTGGCGTCCTCTCGCTTGCTCTCCGATGTTGTAAAAGCGATGGTAAGTGCTCCCATCGCATGCGCCAGCTTGATACCCATGTGGCCCAGTCCACCGATGCCGACGATGCCCACTTTCTTGCCCGGACCGGCATGCCAGTGGCGAAGCGGCGAATAAGTGGTGATTCCCGCACATAGGAGTGGCGCGACCGCAGCGAACTGTTCCGAAGAATGCGTGATCCTCAGAACGAATTTTTCATCGACGACAATACGTTGCGAGTAGCCACCGAGTGTGTGTCCCGGAGGTTCATCAACTTCCGAGTTATAAGTAGCAATGAAGCCGTTCTCGCAATACTGCTCAAGTCCTTCCTTGCAAGCGCTGCATTGTTGACAGCTATTCACCATGCAGCCCACACCCACCAAATTGCCGACCTTAAATCCGGCAACCTCGTCTCCCACGGCGGACACGTGGCCCACGATCTCGTGGCCGGGAACGCAGGGATAAAGTGTGCCCTCCCATTCAGATCGGACCTGGTGTAAGTCCGAATGGCAAACTCCGCAATAGTCGATCTCGATTTGAACATCTCGCGGCCCTGGCTCGCGCCGTTCGATATCAATCGGCTCGAGCGGTTTGTCGGCAGCGTACGCACCAAAAGCTTTAACACTCATCAAAAGTCTCCCCAACTAAAATTGTTTTGAGAAGTGTACAGGAATTATTGAGTTTAAGTTCGTAGACGCTGGCGGTTAGTCAAGTTTCCATCAGACGAACGCCTATGAATAGCAGCAACCCTTTGGAGTGCGGCGGCCCGACGCCGCTTTGTTAGCTTTTCTTTGGGCGAAGCATTACCTTGCCCACGAAAAACTAAAAAGTCTTTGTTTAGCCTCAAGACTCGCTAAGGGATGATTCGTCTTATTTCGTGTTAGTTCGTGTGTTTCGTGCAATTCGTGGATAATCTTCTACGTAGCATAAGAACGATCCACCAATTGCACGAAACACACGAACTAACACGAAATGTGGTGATATCTTTCGCACGAATGCGCTCCAAAAACTCAACGAGGAGTCCCGACAATGAAGAAAGTGTCCCTCACGTCCTTCGCATTCCTGAGCTCAATTCTGCTATGCCTGTTTGTTAGCACCACACAGCACACTCGTGCGCAAACAAGCCCCGCGCGTCCCGCGCCAAACGCTTCGCTCCTTAATCCGGATTTTGAACAGGGATCCCCCGGCCAGGTGCCTGACGGTTGGCGGTCGCCGTCGAATGGCGCCGGTTACACCGCCCAACTGATCGAAGAAAATCCCAAAACAGGTAAACGCGCCGCGGTGGTCCGTACTGTCTCTGGGCAACCAGCGAAGGCCGCCCCTTTCGGAAATCTAATGCAGTCGATCGACGCTTCAAGTTTTCGCGGGCGACGGGTGCGATTACGAGCAGCGGTCCGAACTGAAGCTGCGGGGGCACGCGCTCAATTGTGGATGCGCGTGGATCGCGCAGGATCGCAGATGGGCTTTTTTGACAACATGGAAAATCGCCCGATCACCTTACGGGAGTGGGGCTACTACGAGATCGTCGGCGACATTGAAGAGGACGCTGTATCCATCAACATCGGGATGATGTTGATCGGCACCGGAGGAGCTTGGCTGGATGATGTTTCCCTCACAGATTTCGGCAAGTCCCCGCCACTTGAGCCAGCGCGGACTTTGAGCAAAAGGGGATTGGAGAATCTGACCGCGTTTACACGCGTGCTTGGATACGTGAGACATTTTCATCCCAGTGATGAAGCCGCTGCCGCCGACTGGAATTTGGTTGCTTTCGAAGGCGTTCGCGCGATTGAAGGAGCGAGCGATGCTTCCGATTTGGCCCGCAAGCTGGAAACATTATTTCGTCCCGTCGCTCCCACCTTGCGTGTGTTCCCAACCGGCAAACCGCCCACCAGTGAGCTGGTCACACACAGAAATGAGACAGCACTGAAAGTCGTCTTCTACCGTCACATCGGTTTCGGGCAAAAGGTTGACCCGGCTTATACGATATACAAGAGTGAACGGCTCAGTAAGGATGCACCGGGTGGAAAAGTGCCGCCGGATTCTCCCGACCCGCAGAAACTCTTTACTGCAGATCTACCCGGTGGCATTTCCATCCTCATGCCGATAGCGCTTTTTGCTGATGCCCGCGGCACGCTGCCGCACATTGGGTCTTCACCAGGCGATCCGGAAGCAACCCCGCCAGTCAGATACTCCGGTAGTGATCGGGCCACGCGCCTGGCTGACGTTGCTCTGTCGTGGAATATATTTCAACACTTCTATCCTTATTTCGATGTGGTGAAAACCAATTGGCAGGCAGAACTGACGAAGGCGCTCGCCTCCGCGGCCACCGATACTGATGAGAAAGCCTTTTTGAATACGCTCAGGCGTATGGTGGTGGCGCTGCACGATGGTCATGGAGGCGTTTTCCATCCCGCTGGTCAATCGGCTGCGGCCGTGCCGGTCATGTTCGGATGGATTGAAAAACGTTTGGTTATCACGCAGGTAGCTCCACATGCAGCAATCGGTTTGCAGGCGGGTGATGTCGTACTCAAAATCGATGGGAAAGATGCCGCTGAAGTGCTCGCGGAGACAGAAGCGCTGATCTCGGGAGCCACTCCACAGTGGCGGCGATATCGCTCCGTAAATGAACTCAGAAGGGGCGCGAAAGATTCCGAGCTTAAACTCGACATCCAGTCGGCTACAGGGAGTCCCCGCCAGGTGGTTTTGAAACGTGACTCCGAGTCGTGGGCATTAAAAGAAACCCGCCCGGCGCAGGTTGCGGAGATTAAGCCGGGCATCTTCTACCTGGATCTTGATCGGATTAAGGATGAAGACTTTGAAGTGGTCCTGCCGAAACTAATACAAGCTCGTGGAATCGTTTTTGACCTGCGCGGCTATCCCAAGGTTACGCCCAAGGTCATTTCCTATCTAACAGACAAGCCGGTCGAATCGGCGCGCTGGTTGATCCCAATCATCACCGAGCCGGATCGGAAGGAACCGATTAACTACGACGAACGAGGTCGATGGAACGTGCCGACGCTAGAGCCCCGCCTAAAAGCCAAAATGGCCTTCATCACGGATGGCCGCGCGATCAGTTATGCGGAATCGTTCCTCGCGATAATTGAGGCATATAAACTTGCGGCAATCGTTGGGGAAACGACGGCCGGCACCAACGGTAACGTCAATCCGTTGGCGCTACCCGGAAACTATCAAGTGGCCTGGACCGGAATGAAAGTGCTCAAGCACGACGGCTCGCAACATCATGGCGTCGGCATCCAACCTACCGTCTCCGTGTCGCGGACAATCCGCGGCGTAGCGGAAGGGCGGGATGAGCAACTCGAGAAAGCGATCGAGGTGGTGAGCCAGTAGAGCTCCCGTCCACAAACCGGTTCGTTGTTTTAGCTCTGCGTAAAAGCTGATCCAAGTGATGCACTACAGCGCCGAAGGTCGCGTCAGTCAGTAGCCGCGGCCGTAAGGCCGTGGAAGAGTTCGAAGGAAGACCGAGGCCCGAAGGGCCGGCACGTTTGCGATAGTGTCGCACCTTCGGCGCTGCACCATTCTTTGTTCCAACTACCCCGGCCTCACGGCCGGGGGCTATTCAATGGCGGTCTTTCAGACCTCGACGATGGCACCATGATTTTCTGGTACGAGGAGTACAATGTTCAGCGTTCTCAACCTCAATCCATCAACACGTCTTTAGGAGGCAAAACCCATGAAGAGAAGCTCAAGGCTAGTCCTCAGTATCCTAATCGTTGGTTGTGCGTTGTTAACCGCAGCAACTACGTCTTCCCACAGTAATACTTTGCCGAACCAGGTCGCACTGGTAACCTGCCCAACACATCTCGTCGCGCCATACGGAGGCATGGATGGTTGGTCCACGATCAACGTGCAGGCAAACTTCGCACGTGCGTTGATGGCTCCCGGCAATCTGATGACGTGTCAGTACCGTTTTGGCTCCGGCACGCCGTTCTTCGGAATTCAGAAACCGTGTCCGTCGGGATCACGATGCGTTGCCGTTCGTAACGGTTTTCGCGTATTGCCGGGCGTTAGTTCGAAGGGCTGAGCATGAGGTCAGTACCACCTGCGGTAGCGGGTGGGCTTAAAATTCTCCCTCTCCCTCTGGGAGAGGGTTGGGGAGAGGGCCTGAGACTGAACAATCGTTTTTGTTTCTGAAGGAAGCGTCAACCATCGCATTATGCGCGTGATGCGCGCGTTGACGCTTCCTTCAAAAACATAACAACAACTCCGCTCAAGCCCTCCCCTAACCCCTCCCATGGGGAGGGGAAAAGTGGACCCACCCGCTTTCATTGCCGCCGATACACGAACAACACGAAAAAAGAAACGCTGAAGGCGCGAGATCGATTCCGATCCCGCGCCTTCAGCTGCTTACGATCTATCCAGCTTACTACTTAGACGTGACGCTAATGGTATGCGTTGCGGTCTTGCCTACCGCGTCGTAAGCAGTTGCTTTCAAGCTCCAGGTGGTCTTTTGATTCGGCACCAACCACGCGCAGGTATAGGCGGGCGCGGTGTCGGTACACCTCAAAACGTTATTCACATAAAACTCCACCTTGACCACGCCAGTATTATCCGAGGCATTGGCGTTGATATTAACGGTTGAATTTCGGTTGACCTGCGCGCCGTTTGCCGGGCTCGTTATCGCAACCGTAGGCGCCGCGTTATCCACCGTAATGTTGATCACCGACGATGTCGTTCGGTTTCCAACCGAGTCCTCGGCAATTGCGTAGAGCGTGTGCGCCCCATTCGTCACCGTTGTGGAATCCCAGCTGAAGCTGAACGGCGACGAAGTGTCTGTGGTGAGCAGCACCTGATTGTCGCGATAGAACTCGACCCTCCCAACGCTTTGGTTATCGGTCGCATTTGCAGAAACAGTTAACGTTCCCGTAACGAGACCACCATTCGCGGGTGCACTCATCGATACCGTTGGTCCAGTATTATCCACAGTGACGTTGATGACACTCGACGTCCTGGTATTCCCGACTGTGTCGGTCGCAACGGCATAGACCGTATGTGCGCCGCTGGTTGTTGAGGTACTGTCCCAACTCATCTCATATGGCGACGTGCTATCTGTCCCGATGAGAACGTTGCTGTCACGGTAGAAATCAACCCTTGCAATTCCAACGTTGTCGGATGCCGTAGCTGAAAGTGCGACTGCCGTTCCTGAAACCAATGCTCCGCTCGCGGGCGTTGTCATCGAAATGGTAGGTAGGGTTCTATCTACTGTCACCGAGATCGTTGTTGAGGTCGCTGTGTTCCCGGCAATGTCGGTTGCCACTGCATACAGGGTGTGCGTGCCGGTGGTTACAGTTGTGGAATCCCAACTGAAATCAAACGGCGCCGACAACGACGTTCCCAGCAGGACGTTGCTGTCCCGGTAGTATTGGACCTTCTGCACTCCAAGATTATCTCCGGCATCCACGGCCAGATTAACTACACCGGTTAATGCGGTCCCATTGGCAGGATTGGTTAATACAACCGTCGGCGGCGCGTTATCCACGGTCACCGATATCTGCCCTGAAGAGATGCTATTTCCTGCCACGTCTGTCGCCACCACATGCAAACCATGCGTGCCGTTCGTAACAGTTGAAGTATCCCAATTGACCGTATAAGGCGCGGAGGTGTCGGTTCCTGCTAAGGTGTTTCCGTCGTAATAAAAATCGACTTTCTGCACGCCGGAACTGTCACTAGCGGTTGCCGCAATCGCAACCGCAGTCCCGCGGACGATCGCTCCGTCAGCCGGCGTTGTAACGCTGGCTGTGGGAGCCGTGTTATCGACGTTAACTACGATCGCGGAAGACGTTCCTACGTTTCCTGCCGCGTCGTATGCCTTGCTGACGAAGGTATGTGGACCATCGGTGTCGCTGGTAGTGGTCCACGCGAATGTGAACGGGCTCGTGCTTGAATACCCGACGAGCACATCGTCTTTGTAGAGTTCGATGTTCACTACGCCGACGTTGTCAGTGCCTTCTGCGACGACGTTGAGGTTACCTGCGACGATTGCACCATTAGCAGGTGACGTTACCGCTGCCGCCGGTGCGATCACTTCTGGTGTTCGCACCCAGGCTCCACTATGTCGCTCGTCGTGCTGGAACATGGGCCACGGAGCTACGGCAGTGCTGGGAGCTGAAGTATCCCAGACATACACCTGGGCGTCGAAATCAATCCACGCCACCTCCAATTGACCATCGCCATCCAAATCTGCGACGGCGACGGTGTTGGTGGAGAATGCACTGGTGTCCAGGGTTGGCTTTGGAAAGCCCGGGACTTTCGAACCGTTACTCTTGTAAGCGTTGACCGCAGAGTAAGCGCCGTATGTCGTATCGCTGGACACAATAATATCTGCGCGACCATCTTGATCGAGGTCGGCCAGTGCCGGCGGTCCATACCCATAGGAAGTTGCGGTAAGTTGCCGATCGTATTTCACCGGCCAGTTGGGCAGGGAGGTTCCGTTGGCGTGCCATGCGTAAAGGTAGTTCGTATACGAACCGTTTTCGGGAAACCTATCGTTGCCCGCAATTACCTCCGGCAAGCCGTCGCCATCGATATCGCCGATAGCCGGACTATTTACCTTGACCGGTTTGGTCGACTGTGGCCAACCCGGCAGATATGAGCCATCAGAGCGGAACGCATGCACGGTTCCGGTGGTCGAACCGATTACACATTCCATATCGCCATCGCCATCGAGATCACCCAATATGGGATACGAGTACGAGTTGAAGTTTGAGCCCAGGGTCGGGTTGATCGCGCGCGGCCAGTTCGGCATGACCGTGCCGTTGGCTTTGATCATGTAGAGATTTGACGGTCCCTCAAGCGTAACCACCACAATCTCTTTCTGTCCGTCGCCGTCGACATCGCCGATTGCTGGTGGGCCATTTGTGGACCCGTTCGTAAATACCGGAAAGCCCGGCAAATACACGCCATTGATGTTGAACACCCTGACGCTGCCGTAGGTGGAGATGATTATTTCTTTCGGGCCATCGCCGGTCAGATCGTCCACTGCGATGTTCGTCATGAACGATCCAATGGTCTTGGGCCATCCGGTCCATAGCGTTCCGTTGGCCCGCCAGATGAAGACTTTGTTTTGATCGTTACATGCGAGAATTTCAGGCGAACCATCACCGTCCAGGTCGGCCACAGTGGGGCTAATTTGAATATGTGCCCCGCTGTTTTGAGGATCGATAGTTTGGGGCCAACCGGGAAGCTGAGCACCTGTGTGATCGAGAATATTGACCTTGTTGTTGTAGGCGATCACCAGTTCCTTAGCTCCGTTTCCATCAATGTCGGCAGCTCCCAGATGGTTTATCAAACCGTAAGTGACCATGCCGTTGCGCATCAGTCCAGCATCAACCGGCCAACCATCATGCAATGTGGAGTCAACCACGATCTTTACACTCTTGTAGACGGAAGAATTGTTGGTGAAGATTTGTGTGACGTAGATTTGGTAAGTATCGGACGCTGCGCCCGTGGTGTCCCACGTTCCCAGCACTCCATCGTGCACGGGTTGTAACCCGCCATTGGCTAGATTGATCGCGGAGGGACTTACCCAGGTATTGCTGGCTACCGCCAAAATGCCGATTCCATAGCGCGCAAAATTCGCCGATGCAACTGTTCCGCGAATAGTTATTCCACCATTGCCGCGCGTGATGCCGACAGTAAACGGAGATGGATCTGTGATCACGAGACCGTCAAGCACGACGGTTAAACGATCTTCGTAAATCTCACCCGTCACACTCTGGGCCACGAGATGTAACGTGTAAGTGCCATCGTTGACGCCGCTAAGGTTCCAGTTTGTCAGTACGCCCGCGTTGATTGTAGTTGTCGATGAAGTGATCTGCGTCCAGCTCGTCGGCGCAGTTCCAGCGCCGTATTCAAGACGCCAATTACTAAGATTCGGGCCACCAACTGAACCCGTAACGTCAACCTGTGTGAGGCCGGCCAAGGTTCCGATTGGACTCGTCAACTGGGCCACAAGGGGTGTTGGAGCGACCAGAGAACCGTTCGCATCCAATCGTCCATAACCGAATTGATTATCAACTCCGGGAGCTCCGATATCGTCGGCGCTACTCTTCAAAACCTGTCGCACCTGTTCCGGTGAGTATTCCGGATGCTGCGCGCGGATCAACGCAGCGACGCCGGCCACGTGCGGCGAAGCCATACTGGTACCGGACTGTCTCAAGTATTTCGTCGCTACGATCAATTGACCGGAACCAGTCATGCTGCTGCCAGCGGCAGAACTCTTCAGGGAGAGGATTGAGCGGTCCGGTTGAATCACTAAGCCCGTCGAATCGGTATCTCCACCACCCGGTGCTGCCACGTCAATCTTGGAGCCGTAGTTTGAAAACCACGCTTTCGCATTGACGCTATTGATTGCAGACACTGCGATGACGTCACGAATACAAGCGGGATAGAAGCCTTTGTTCTCAGTGCCGACTTCCCAATTGCTGTTGCCGGCCGCTGCTACTACCACTGAGCCTTTCACGTCGTGGGCATAGGAGATCGCGTCGATCAACGTTTGCGGAGTATCGCCGGATCCGCCCCAACTGTTGTTTATTACAGAAGCGCCTTTGTCCGCCGCGTAAATAATCGCGTTGCAGAGGTCGTCGGTCGACCCGTTGCCATTCGCGTCGAGCCCTTTGAGGGCCATGATCTTTGATTGAGGAGCGATGCCGATAATTCCCAATCCATTGTTGCCGGTCGCAGCAATAGTGCCGCTCACGTGCGTACCGTGACCGTGATTGTCCATCGGATCGCTGTCGCCCGGTGTGCCGTCTAACGTGACAAAGTCCCAGCCTCGCCAGTCGTCAATCAATCCATTTCCGTCGTCATCAATGCCGTTGGTTTTCTTGTCGTTGCCGGAACCGTCCAGCCCGGTCTCACCAGTGTTCTCCCAAACATTCCCCACGATGTCTTCATGGTTGTAGTCCAGACCCGTATCGACCACCGCGACGACGATCGATGCACCCTGCGTTGTGTCCCACGCCGGCTCTGCATTGATTGCCTGCAGTCCCCAGAGATCTCGAAACGTTTGGCCCCAGGCGCCGGTGGTGCTGTAGTACGCGTCGTTCGGCGCCGTCTGCGTGCGCATCGTTGCATTCAGCTCCGCGTACTCAACTTCAGGTAGCGCACGCAATGCGGCAATCACTTCATTCAAATCCTTGCGGCCCCGCTGGTCGTTCGTGCTGAGTTTTACAACCTTATGCAGCGATTTGTGTTTAGTTTTCGCAAAGGGCCGCTGGCCTTTCTTTATGCCGAATCGTGCAAAGACATCATTCAACCGTGGGTTCGAAGTTTTGATATGGTCCACCGCCGTTTTCTGTCCACGGCTGGCAGCAACTGCGTCGCTCTCGTTGCGAAACTTAACCAGAATCTCTCCCGGTACAAACGTTCCATCTTCGTCCTGCGAACTTGAGACTGTGCCGTCGTCGTTAACGATCAATTGCTCTGGTCTACCTATTAAGGTGCCAGGTCCTTGTGTTGGTTGCTGGGTGGAGTGAGATGGCAGTTTGACGCTTTGGCGCTCAGCCGCTACGCGTTGCAGTGTGAAGATTGAGAGGATGGCAAAGCAAAGCACGCCAACCAAGGTGGACAGGGGGATTCTTTTCACTTTGGTGCTCCTTGTAGTTAGGTTCGCAAATAGTCTTTGGTCGAGCTGTCTGAGTGTTTAGAGGTAGCGCAAAGATCTATTCGCGCGCATGAAGTTATCCGCGCTAATCAGATTTTGATTAGAGATGTGGAATCTGAATTAAGGGTCGGAGGACCCTTATCAGTGGAGGCGCGGGCAAATTAGCAGCTTGGCCGAGAGGCTGTCAATAAACTTTTTGGGAGGTTAATGGTTCTGGTGGATGAAGAACCGTTGACCAAAAAACATTTATCATTTCGCATTTCTCATTTGTCATTTGTCATATCTCCCTCTCCCCTTGGGAGAGGGTCGGGGAGAGGGCTTAACTCGGAAATAGTTTTTGTAATTTGGAGGAAGCGTCAACTGAGTAGTTAACGAAGCAAGTGCTGACTAGTTGTTCGAACGTTGACGCTCCCTTCAAAAACAAAAAGGATAAAGCGTCATAAGCCCTCCCCTAACCCTCCCAAAGGGAGGGGATAATCAATTCCAGAAACGAATTACAACTGAAAAATGGGAAATGATATATGGGAAATGGTTCTGTCGGCGCTTACGCTACCCCAACCCGCATCAAGAGTTCCTGCCACCGCGGATCGCTGTGCAAACTCTCCATCAGCGGTTCAAGTCTCAAAAACACCAGAAAGACACTTTGATCTTTGAAAGCCTTCTCCAACCACTCGAACGCTTTTTCTTTGTCGAAACCTGCATAGACCACGGCCAGGTCTCGCGCATCGGCTTCCCGGTTTGCATATCGTCTTTCGAGTTCTTTAATTACCCCGTCAGCGTCACTTTGGCGTCTCAGCCTGGCATAGACATGTCCTAGCAAAGCCATGGACGCATTCGATCTATCCGCAAATTGAGTGCTTTTTTGGGCTTCGGAGAGAGCCTCCGTATACCGTCCCTGTTTGACCAGAATGATTCCCAACGTTTGATGCGCTGCCCAAAAATTAGGATCCAGGTCAATCATTCTCTGACAATCTCTGCTCGCCGAATTCAGGTCGTCCTTATCGATATAAATTTCCGCCAGGTTGTTGATAATAACGAGGGACAGGGGATCGAGTTCTTCTGCCCGTTTGATTTCACGAAAAGCGTCGTCCATCCTCCCGACTCCCCGCAGATACCTTGAATACCAGTGATGGGCGGTCGGGTAATTCGGATTCAGCTCGATAGCGCGGAGGAATTCCTTTTCTGCAGCCACCTTATCCCGCTCGAGCAACCAGCTGACGAACGCAGCGGTCGCGTGTGGTTCGGCGAGCGTCGGATCTAGTTCGATGGCCTTGGCCGCATAAGTAAGTGCCAGCGGCATTAGTTCCCGGGGACGCTGACCAACATAGTAATAAGAGACTGCATAGCAATCGGCGAGCCCTGCATAGGCGAGTGCGAATTTCGGATCCCTTTCAGTAGCGGCTTTCAACAGCTCGGTGGCTTTTTTTAGTTGGCCCGATTGTCGCTTGTTCCAGAAATAACGGCCCTGTAGATAGAGTTGGTAAGCTTCATTGTCGACGGTGTACTGCTTGCTGATTCCGCTCGAATCGTTTCCGGAGAGTTTGAGCTGGAGCTTCTGTGCGATTGCTGATGCAATCTCGCTTTGAGTCGTCAACAGATCCGACATCTTTCGTTCAAACTGTTCGCCCCACAACGTCCTTCTGTTTTTGACGTCGATTAGATCGACGCTGATCGTTAGGTTATCGCCGCGCTGTGTGAGTCTTCCCGACATGACGGCGTCGACGCCCAATTCATTTCCGATTTTTTCCGCGTCAATTTCTTTTCCTTTGTAGCGAAACACCGAGCTGCGCGGGCTCACCTTGAGGTTAGACAACTGTGAAAGGCGATATATCAGAGACTCTGACAAACCATCCGAGAGATATTCCGAATCAGAATTGCCGCTCTTGTTTTCAAACGGCAACACAGCCACTGACTGAATGCCTTGATGTTTAGTTGGACCAAGAAATCTTCCGGCAAGTAAATAGATAGCCAGGATAATTCCAGCAAAGACAATCAACGCGGCGACGGGAACAAGGATTTTGCTTCGTCCGGTTCCGGGTAACTCTTTCGTGTTAGCTGTTGAGGGTTGGACCGGAAGTGATGTAGTTGGTCCAGTTCCACGTGTCGCTGCGGCATCTGTGTTATGAGGAAGGATGCTTGTGTGAACTTCGCTCGCATCGAGTTGCGCGGTACTCGATTCACTCGAAATAGAGGAGGGAACGAGGGCTGCGCCATCAGTGCGGCAGTAGACCAGCGAGTCGTCCGCTTCAACGCGATTACATTGGGGGCACCGTTTCAACGCGGCCGTCAACCTCGTGTTGGCTGTTGATCGTTAACTGGAATTTGCGGAGCAACTTGAAAAGACGAACGTGTTCAGGGGCGTAAGCTAGAGGATAGCTGTTGAGTATGTCAATATTTGGCAAATGGTGAATGGTGAATTGTGAATGGTTAATTTGTGTTATTTCGTGTGTTTCGTGCATTCGTGGTCGTTCTTGAGCTGCCTAAAAACTATCCACTAATTTCACGAAACACACGAAATGACACGAACAACCATTTACCACTTACCTTTTTGGAACTAACTAAACACTTTTAGCGTTTTCATCCAGCTCGAACAAATTTTCCCCCATTTCTTATTGTTTTTTCCCGTAATTCAGATCATGAAACACAAAAACTATTCGCTACTAACCATCGCAATCCTATTGTTCATCGCTCCAGTTTGCCTTGCGCAAACCACCTTTCCAGATACACCTGCCGGCAATCAGGCAAAAGCCTGGTTGGAGAGTTTCAATGCCGGAGATGCCGAAAAGCATAAGGAGTTCCTGCGCAAGCATGCGCCCAGTCGCCTGGAGCGCGTTGATCGCGAACTGCAATTGCGAGGAATGTCAGGCGGCTTCGAACTAAAGAAAGTTGAGGAGGCGACGCCGGCGAAGATCGTTGCTCTATTCCAGGAACGATTTTCGGATCAGTTTGTGCGCCTATACGTTGACGTCGACCCCGCTGCGCCACACCAGATCACCAAGCTCGCTTTGCAGGGGACCGCGCGCCCGGCAGAGTTTGCTCTTCCTCATCTGAGCGAGAGCGAATTGATTGCGGCGTTAAGGAAGAGTCTGGATGAAGCAGCCGCTGGCGATCGTTTTTCGGGCGCGGCACTCGTCGCTAAAAACGGCAAAACTGTTTTTGCCCAGGCGTACGGTCTGGCAGATCGCGAAAAGAAAACTCCTAACACTTTGAAGACGCGCTTTAGAATCGGCTCAATGAACAAAATGTTTACCGCGGTTGCCACACTGCAACTGGCTCAACGCGGCAAACTCGATCTGAAAGCTCCCTTTGGCAACTACCTGACCGATTATCCGAACAAAGACGTTGCTTCCAAGGTAACCATCGAACAATTGCTGTCGCACATGGGAGGCACGGGCGACATCTTTGGTCCCGAGTACGAAAAGAACCGGCTTGAGTTAAAAACTTTGAACGATTACGTGAAGCTCTACGGTAATCGCGCCGTGGCATACGAGCCCGGCAGTCGTTGGGCTTACAGCAACTACGGTTTCCTTCTGCTCGGTGTGCTAGTTGAGAAGGTTAGCGGCCAGAGTTATTACGACTACGTGCGTGACAACATCTTCAAGCCGGCCGGAATGACTGCGACTGGTTCTGAACCGGAAGATCAACTCGTGGCGGATCGAAGCATGGGTTACACGCGATTCGGTGGCAACGGCTTGCAGCCTAACACTGACACGCTGCCCTATCGCGGAACCTCTGCCGGCGGTGGCTACTCAACGGTGGAAGACCTATTGAAGTTTGCGACTGCGCTGCAAACACACAAACTGCTCAATGCTCAATACACCGAAATGCTGACGACCGGGAAAGTCGATACACCGATGGGTAGCAAGTACGCTTATGGATTCATGGATGCGATGGTTAACGGCACCCGGTGTTTCGGCCACGGC
Organism: Pyrinomonadaceae bacterium; assembly: GCA_035273385.1. Lineage (GTDB taxonomy): Bacteria > Acidobacteriota > Blastocatellia > Pyrinomonadales > Pyrinomonadaceae > PSRF01. Next base: position 79,475 of record DATEPE010000036.1, read on the forward strand.
GGTGGCGCCCCAGGCATGAATGGCGAACTCAAAATATGTCCCGGCCCAGGCTACGTGATCGCAGTGCTGGCAAACACCGACCCACCCGGCGCCAGCCGCGTTGCGGATTTCATTACTAACCGGCTGCCGGTGAAGTGAGAATATAAGCCGACCGACGACAGACGACGGCCGACCGGCTATTGCCTAACTGGCGAACGGCTAACGGGTAATTGCGTCCAATGCCGCGGTCCGTCGTCTGTCGTCGGTTCTCGGTCGGCTCCAATGACAAATGAGAAATGTGAAATGATATATGGTAAATGTTTCATGATACGTTTCCTCTTTCTCCTCTTTCTCTCACTGGTCACCATCCCAGGTTTCGCGCAGCAACCGGAACCAGATCTGAATGATCTCATTCGGCGCGCTGCTCTCAGCACAGTCGAGTACAAAGCGAAGTTCAAAGATCTCACCGCTGAAGAAGATCAAAAAGTCGAGGAGTATGACGAACGGGGTAAAGTCGAGAAGCAGCGCCGGATTGAGTCTGATTTGTTTATCTATCAATCCCAGCTCGATCCAACTCAGATGGTTGAGTATCGCGACGTAAAATCGGTTGACGGCAAGGCGATTAAAAAGCGCGAATCGCGGTTGATAAACCTAATAAACAAGTCAGCCAAAACCGAGTCGGTTAAGAAAGAACTCGACCGGATTGACCGCGAGAGCCGAAGATACGATCTTGGCTTTAGCTTTTTCGGGATGACCCTTTACCAGGGATCGCTGCTGGCGGAAAACGTGCGCGATGCTTTTAAGTACACGTTCGCGGGACGGGAGCAGGTGAACGGCCATGAAACGATCGTGGTTGATTATCAGCAGGTTTCGCAGAGTCCACACATCAACCTTAAACTCGACCTCCCACCACCACTCAAAGGCTCTGAGCCGTTTCATCGTGGACGGTTATGGTTGGATTCTGAGACCGCACAAATCAGGCGAGAGGTGAGGGAATTCACGCTCCGGCCTCCTTCGGTAGACCGTCCTCTTGTCCTTATTAGATATGAGTTTGAATATGCCGACAGCCGGTTTGGATTTTTAACGCCAAAGCGAATTGTAATTACTAACAACAGCAGAGGACGCACCGGAGCGGACAAAAAGCCTGAAGTCATGCTGGGCGGAAGGATCACTTTCGACTACGGCGCATTCACACGGTTTGATGTTGAAACGCCAGACGCGACCCTCACTGCGCCAGCTAAGCCTTAGTTTAGGCCTTAACTTTTGTTTCGTGTAATTCGTGTTGTTCGTGGATCGTATTTTAATGATCATAAAGAGCGATCCACGAATTACACGAACAACACGAATTACACGAAACAAGTAAAGCCGATCGCTTTACGCTCCAAACTGTTTTAAATGATGGTCGGTGTGTTTGTAGGTGACTGCGCACCATTCTTTGTGAGTCAGTGGCCCAAAGAGAGGATGAGCCCGCGACTCGCACTCAGACCGGCCTGCGGCGACTCGCTCGATCAACTCCAACACCGCTGCGCGCTCCTCCTCAAACGCTGTCGCAACGCTGGGTTTCAAAGCGGGTGCTGTAGGCGCACCTTTCGGGAACGGAAAGACGTAGAGGATGAGGTGCTTCAGAGGGAACATCTGAAACAGTCGTTTGTTCACAGAGGGCACCGGCAGCTCTCCAAGGGCCATGCTGGCTGACAACCGAAGATGCTGCAGCATGTTCTCTACATTCATGCTGCCCCATTTTCCCGTCGATGATGCTGACAGCGATCGCAGCCTCCTACTGATTTCGGCCCGGTCGCCTTCGTTAAGGATTGAGCGCATCGTCACTATCCTTCTTTAACTCTGAAAGCATTCGCAAATTCAGCTATTAAATAGACGATTAACGAGGCTGGAATCAAGGCTTGGCACCTAAGCAAGCTGCGCGTTTACGGAATGAAGTAGGTCACTTCTTCGGAACTTTCCTCGCTGCTTCCGCGGCGGCGCGATACTCCGGAGTCCATCGCAATACGTTGTAATGCGGATCCAGCATTACTGATCTCGCCGAAAACTTTACCGGCAAGACAAAATCAGTTCGTGCTCCATTAACTGTGATCTTATGAACTGATCGCCGTTTCCCAGTTCCTTCGACCGCAACCTCCATTGTGGCACGATAGTAGGGCGCGACCTGTGTGACGGAACCAACCACTTTGCGCCCCTTTTGTTTCCAGTCCAACTGAAACTCCGGAGCGCCTTTCCGCTTAAACCATTGTGTAAAAAACCAACCGAGGTTTCGGTCCGAACGTATTTCAATCTCGCGCCAGAATTCTTTGAGAGTGACGTGTTGAAATGCGTACCGGCTTGTAAGGTCACGCAAAATCCGTTGAAATTTCGCCCTGCCAATTTCCAGTGAGAGCATGTTCCATACGAGAAATCCTTTGTTGTATCCGATGTTGTGGCCTTCAACACTCCTGGGCAGATTTCCGAGTTCATAGTCGATTCCCGCGCCCACCAGTTTGAAATATTCAGTAGCGCTGTAAATCGGATCGGGCGGGTATCCTTTGCGCCGGTACGCTTCGGCGAGCGCAGGCCCCGCAATGGTTTCCACCGCACGCAGCCCGCCATACTCTGCCAGCGCTTCCTCAGTAGCCCAACCGCCCGTTCCTTCCCTGGAAATCCAAACCGTGTGAGGCCACCAATTGTGACTAAACTCGTGCCCGTACCATCCCACCAGGTTGTTGAAGTTAGATGGTGAGACATTAAACGCGTTGCTGTTTACATAGGCGAAGCCCTGTAGCATGGCTGCATTCATGCCGGCCTTTTTAGCTAACTTGCGCGGTATTTCGACGAGCGCAAGTTCCTTAAAGCGATATGGACCAAATTCTCTTTCGAGAACCTGCAGCAGCTGCTGAACGCGTTCAAGATACAGCTGCATATCGGGACGTTCGCGAAGCAGGTGGACCGAAACAGGAATTCGTCCGTTTCTTCGCACTGTGGTGAATTTGCCGGCGGCAAAAGAGAAGTAAGTGGCGCGATTGATTTCGAAAAGGAACATACCCTGCGCTTCCTGTTCTGCGGAGCTGCGTCGATCTCCTGCAGCCACGGCCGTCTCGCCGGCTGGCACGGTGATCTTTAGGGCACCGATTCCCTTGTCAAGGCCACCAACCAGAATCGGATACCAGTTCGTGCCGAAAGCGGAAGCAAAAGAAACTTCGGGGCCGATGTAAAAAAGGGTTGCCAGGTTTTTGCCGCCGGAATGAGTGAAACGCAATTCAATATCTTCACCCGAAGGAAAGGCGTTTCGCGGGTAGACATTCCAGGTTGCTTCATTACTATCGACGTCTTTCTTTTCCAGCCTGGCAGCACCAGCACTAGCGCTCGGCCGCACGACTTCCACCGTGAAGTCAGTCATCAACTCGCTCAAAGACAATTGAATAAAGGTTCGTGAAGTGGCAGAGGAGGGAAGCGTCATTGTGCCGCTAACGTCTACCAGATTTTCGTTAGGGATGACTGTAACGTGCAGGTCGTATCGAACCGGCTGAGGTGGTTTTGATTGGGCCGCAGCAGATGGACCACTCAAAACCAGGAACGCAAGCATCAAGGCTATTCGCATAAGAGGTTCCTCTATAAAAGGTTAGAACATGGAGCGGTAGCGCCTGGGCACAAACCCCCGCTTCGATCAACAGATTAGGACAGAGAGCGGTAGCCACCGCCCACAATCTCATTAACACCGCGGCTTCAGCCCGGTGTAAGAACCGGAGAGAATCTTGCTTTAACCGTTTTCAACGGTTTCTTTGGCAACGGAAACCGTTAAAACGGTTAGAGCGAAAGGAGTTGTGCTATTTACCACCGGGCTAAAGCCGCGGTGTTAATTAGATCGCTCCGCGCGTACTGCGACGAGTGGCGCATACAACCCCACTCTGGCTAGTATTTATTACCAGATCAACATGCGAGCGTCTTGCCTATTTGAAACGTGTTTGCTTGCGATTAGCGCGCGCGGAAGGTTGTGCGGAACTCAGCAGGCGTCATGCCTGTTTGCGCTTTAAAGACTCTGTTGAAGTGGGCTTGATGAGCAAAACCTGACGCCAGGGCAATATCGACCAGCGGTGTGTCAGACCGCAAAAGTTGACGACAAGCAAAGTTGATTCTCAATTGCCGAACGTACTCACCGGGAGTACATGAGAACTGCTTGCGAAACACGCGCGCGAGATGAACCGGATGAACGTCAACGGCTTCAGCCACCCGTGTGAGGCTGACGCTCTCATGGAAGTCCGCTTCCAGAATTTCTCTCGCCCGGTCCAACCAACGCGGTCGCTTGTGCCCTTTTGGGATACTCCGTTGACGTGACAGGCCTGCCACCAACTCGAGCATCAATCCTTCGATAGCAAGTGGCGTCGCCGCGTCCATCAGCCGAAACTCTTTGTAGATTCGCATTCCGAGGAGCGAGAGATTGCCGCCGCGAATATGACTTACCTGGTTGAGAGTTTGCGACCAGGAGTGCAGTGACTCCAATTGGCGCCGTTGGAATTCAATTACCAGACAACGCATACCTGCGCGCCCGTAACGGTTCGCGTGAGCTTCGCCGGGAGGCTTTATCAACAAACTCTGTGGCTGACAGTCGATGGATCGCCGATCCAGGATCTCTGTGAAGGAACCTTGTAAGACGAATGCGATGTTGGTTCGTTCATGATTGTGCCGAGGCAGGTGATGGTTCGGCTGATGCGTCGTTTCGGTCAGGACAAAACCCGCTAACTCGGCCGTCTTGAGTCGTGCACCAAGAGTGATTGGACTAAAAGCCATAAGGCAAGACTACAGCCACACAGCTCCGAAGGGCGTCAGTCAAGTAGGTCCGAAGGACCGGCAGTCCATAGCCACGACCGTGAGGTCGTGGACTGATGTCATGGGATTCCGAGGTCCGAAGGACCGGCAGTCACACTCACTGTCCCTGCGGGCCTGGTAGAGCATTGATAGATCCGATAAGAAGCGCGGCGGCTATGCCGCTTGATGTGCGGAAGGGCTTTGCCCTTCCGGCCGAGACCACTAGTTTTGGGCTGCGCCCTTCACCGTTTCAACTCATAAAACATTCGCTGGAAAGTAAGCCCGTTTATTTCAACAGGCTTATTAAGCCAAACGCCTAATCCGAAAGTCGTAACGGGCATTGCAGTCGGGCTGTTGCGTTCCGTGCGATTCAGAAAAACACCTTCAAAGCTCTCAGTCGTTCCATCCTGGTAAACCTTAGACCCCGTGAGCAGCCCTCCCTCAATCGTGGCGTTCTCAAGTTTGAATGTGCGCGACCCGCCCTGTTCGTACCCACGTGCCAGGATTTTGTCAACGTTGGAGACCTCAATGCGAATCAGAAAGCCCAAGTCTCCGACTTCATATATGCCGAGGTAATCGCCAGCATCCTGCTTAACAACAGGTTCAGCCCGGACGTCCTTATACTTTTCCATTCGGACGCCACGCTTCTCCTTGACGACGTTCTTGTGCTTATTGAACGTCGCTGCGATTGCCTGTGCTTTCTGGCTCGGCTGCTGAGCGACAACGCCCACAAACGAACCCACGAGTAACCCGATCACAACCAAGGTGCGCATAGTCTTCCTCCCTTAATGATTCGAATCATTCGAATGCATACACGCCCCAGCTCGCATTTTGTTGCATGTTTTAATTCACGTCGGGAGAACGATTCGTTGGCTAATTACTTTAAAAGAACGACGCGAGTATCTTACCGGGACCGCGGGCGTCCCGCCCGCACTGAGCGAAGCGAAAACAGCCTGTGAATTAACACATGCCGGTCTTAATAATCGCGATTCCCCAGGGGCATTGTTCATTTAAGAGTAATAGGTGTTTGAAGGAGCTGTTCGCTTCGCTCAGTGCGGGCGGGACGCCCGCGGTCCCAGTAAGAAAGGGCCCGTTTCTTGGAAATGATTAGCTGATGAAGGACTTACACCCGCGCTCGATGACGACCCTTCTCGATTTACCCAGTCACGGCAGCAGCAGAATCTTACCCGTCGTAGCGCGCCCTTCAAGTTGCCTGTGCGCTTCGGCCGCTTCGCTGAGCGGAAATGTTCTCTCTATTCGCAGCTTGAGCTCACCCGTCGTAATCCAGTTAAGGACATCGCCGGCGCGCCATAACAATTCCTCCCGCGTTAAAGTGTAGTTCGCGAGAGACGGCCGCGTTAAATAAAGAGAACCTTTTTGGGCCAACAACGCGGGGTCAAAAGAGGGAACGCTGCCGCTCGACTGCCCGAACAGCGCCAACACCCCGCGCGGCGCAAGCGAATCCAGGCTTTTCATGAAAGTAGTTTTCCCCACCGAGTCGTACACAACTTGGACGCCTTTGCCGTCGCTTAGTCGTCTGACTTCCTGCTGAAAATCCTCCTCGGTGTAAAGGATTACTTCATCCGCGCCCGCCTCGCGAGCAAGGCGTGCCTTCTCTTCGGTGGACACTGTGCCGAAGACGCGCGCTCCGGCACGCTTGGCCATCTGGATCAGTAGAAGGCCTACGCCTCCGGCTGCAGCATGGACCAGTGCGGTGTCGCCGGTCTTTAGCGGATAAGTCGAGGTGGAGAGGTAATGCGCCGTCATGCCCTGGAGCATCGCGGCCGCGCCGGCTTGCGCGTCTATCCCCGCGGGCATCTTCACTAATCGCGCGGCCGGCACCGCGGCGTACTCCGCGTAAGAGCCGATGGACATCGCGTAAGCCACACGATCGCCGACCGCCAGGTCGGTCACTTCAGAACCAATCGATTCGACTATGCCCGACGCTTCCGATCCCGGAGTGAACGGCAGTGGCAACGGGTAGAGACCCGTTCGGTGATAGACGTCGATGAAATTAACGCCGATGGCATCTATCTTGACGAGCGCCTCATTGGGCCGAGGCTCAGGCTTCTCTACATCCTGGTAAAGCAGTTGGTCAGGGCCGCCGTAAGATTGAACTCTGATTGCTTTCATGATCTTTTGTTTCCAATCCTTCGTGTAATTTCGTGTAATTCGTGGATCGCTTTTAATCGTTGCTATGAAATCGGTCCACGAATTACACGAAATTACACGAACTCACGAACCAATTACCATTCACCATTTACCATTAACCTGGAAATGAGTTATGAAGTCGCGTGTGATCCTGGTCCTAAGCCACGCTGAAGTTTCCGAACTCCTGCCGCTCGATGAATGCATCCCGGTTATGCGCGAGGCGTTCATCGCTCTTGCATCGGGCGAGGTTCATCTGCCCTTAAGATCGATCATCCGCCCACCGCAAGCCAAAGGTCTTTTAGGATTGATGCCCTCTTACGCATCAGGTGAACGTCCGGCCTATGGGTTGAAAGCTGTCTCCGTTTTCCCGGGAAATCCCGCGATCGGCAAGGATGCACACCAGGGCGCCGTCCTGCTTTTCAGCGGTGAGACCGGCGAGTTGCGAGCATTGATGAATGCTTCTGCGATTACAGCCATTCGCACGGCCGCTGCTACCGCCGTCGCAACTGATTTACTTGCCCGAAAGGAAGCGGATTCTCTCGCAATCCTGGGTTCCGGGGTGCAAGCACGCACTCATCTACTCGCGATGGCCGAAGTGCGTGAGCTGAAACATTGCCGCGTCGCCAGCCGGAACTTTGAACATTCACAGAAGTTCGCGAACGAAATGAACCACAAAGTTCCTTTCGCGGTGGAGCCTGTTGAGACTGTGGCCGAGGCTTTGGAAGAAGCAGACATAATTGTCACTACAACCACCGCTCGGGAGCCGATCGTCAAACGCGAATGGATCAAACCTGGCAGTCACCTGAACCTCGTAGGCGCATGTGTTCCCGACGCTCGTGAAGCGGATGGCGCGACAGTGGCAGCCGTGAGTTTGTTTGTTGATAGTCGTGAGTCAGCACTAAATGAAGCCGGTGATTACATACTTGCAGCACGCGAGGGTTTGATCGGACCGGATCATATACGAGCTGAACTTGGAGAGGTTCTCATAGGAGCAAAGCCGGGACGCAGTTCGGCGGAGGAGATAACCTGCTTCAAGTCACTTGGTATCTCGGTGGAAGATCTGTTTGCAGCGGAATACCTTTGCCAAAAGGCTGAGCGACTCAAAGTAGGAACATGGGTTGAATATTAACTTCGTGTATTTCGTGTGTTTCGTGGATCGCTTTTATGCCGACTAAAAAAACGCTCCACGAAATCCACGAATAAACACGAAACCGATCCATATGGAAAACTTCCCATCACTCGCCGACATTCAGAACGCCAGGCGCCTGATCGCCGGCACCGCACTGCGCACTCCGCTCGTGCGTCTCAACACTCACGAAGCACCAGCCGAAATCTATCTCAAACTCGAAAACCTGCAACCGATCGGGTCGTTCAAGATTCGTGGCGCCGCAAATGCGATGGCCCACATGACCCCGGAAGCATTAGCCCGCGGAGTGTTGACTGCCTCAGCGGGAAACATGGCCCAGGGTGTTGCATGGCGAGCTCGTGAACTCGGCATTCCTTGCACCGTCGTTGCGCCAGACACCGCGCCCGCCACTAAAGTCGACGCAGTCGAACGATTGGGCGGACGCGTAATCAAAGTTCCTTTTGAAGAATGGTGGCGTGCGTTTGAAACGCGCAGCTTTCCCGGCGTGGACGCGACGTTTATCCATGCGTTCGACGATCTCAATGTGATGGCCGGCAATGGCACGATTGCGTTGGAGATCCTTGAAGACCTGGCTGAGTTTGATGCGGTGGTAATTCCCTGGGGCGGCGGTGGCCTTGCGTGCGGCATTGCTGCGGGACTACGCGCGATGAATTCAAAGTGCCGGATCTACGCGGCGGAAGTCGCGACAGCAGCGCCACTGGTTGCGTCCCTGGCCGCCGGAGTTCCGCAAACAGTTGCATATGAACCGACGTTCGTAGATGGAATTGGTGCGAAGATGGTTTTCCCGCAGATGCTGGCGCGCGCACAAAGAGTGATTGACGGCTCGCTCGTCGCCGAGTTGGAAGAAGTTAAATCAGCGCTGCGACTCCTCGCTGAACGGAATCGAGTAATCGCTGAAGGCGCGGGAGCAACCTCGGTCGCCTGTGCGTTATCAGGCAAAGCGGGTAACGGTAAGGTTGTATGCATCGTCTCCGGCGGCAACATCGACTTCACAAGACTCTGCGAAATACTGACCGGATGAATAAGGAAAATTACCTTAGGAGCAGAAGCAGTGCGCGAACACGAATAACGCTGAAAGCGTTGGCTAATTCCAGCCCAGGGTTGCCAAGGCGCAACCCTGGGCTGGAATTAGCGAACGCTTTCAGCGTTATCGTTAACACAACATTCGTTTCCCAGGGTTGCCAAAGCGCAAGCCGGGGCTGCAATTAGCGAACGCTTTCAGCGTTATCGTTAATTCACCTTATTTCGTGTAATTCGTGAGTCATTGGCCGAACGACGGACACACGGCTATCTCATCACTCTTTTTTCCATTGGACTGTTTATGAATTCTGCCGGCCGTCGTTTATCTAGATATGAAAACCAGAACTCTATCCGCATTCCTGTTAATCCTGGCGTTGTTCACCGCAGTTTCAGCACAGACGCTGGACAAGGCCAAACTCGACCAGTTTTTTGACCGCCTCGCCGAAAAGAACAAGGCAATGGGCAGCCTGACCGTCTCCAGAGATGGAAACGTTCTTTACAGCCGCGCGATCGGCTTTAGCGAAATTAATGGCACTGGAAAGAAACCGGCCACCCCGGCGACTAAATACCGTATTGGTTCGATCAGCAAGATGTTTACCGCGGTTATGGTCCTTCAGCTGGTGGAGGAAGGGAAGCTCAAGCTGACTGACACGCTCGACAAATTCTTCCCGCAAATTCCCAATGCTAACAAAATCACCCTCGCGCAGGTGCTCGGACACCGCAGCGGTATTTATAACCTAACTGAGGACCCGTCTTTTCCAACGTGGAAGTCGAATGCGAAAACCCACGATGAGATGATCGCTCTTGTTGCGAAAGGCAAACCAGCTTTTGAGCCGGGCGAGAAGTATGGGTACAGCAATTCAAACTATCTGGCACTGGGCTATATCTTGGAGAAGGTAACCGGCAAACCCTACCAGATCGCTTTGCAGGAGAGGATCACGTCGAAGATCGGGCTCAAGGATACGTATGTCGGTACAGGCATGACCGAGGTAAGTAAAAACGAAGGCTTGTCGTATCGCTACTCCCGCGACTGGGACCAGGTAAGTGAAACGCATATGAGTATTCCCGGCGGAGCCGGCGCGCTCATCTCGACGCCTAACGACCTGGTCAAATTCATTGAAGCGCTGTTTGCGCTCAAGCTTGTTTCGCAGGAGAGCCTGAACCAGATGATGCAAAACAAGATGGGTATGAACACCTATCCGCTGGATGGCAAGACAACTTACGGGCACGGAGGTTCGATCGACGGTTTCAGGTCTTTGCTCGTATACATGCCCGAAGAAAAGCTGGCTCTTGCCTACACTTCCAACGGCGTGAACTATCCGTCAAACGATATCGTCGTTGGTGTTGTCGACATCTATCGGAATAAACCCTTCACGATTCCGACTTTCGAAACGGTGGCGGTCAAACCCGAAATTCTGGACAAGTACGTGGGCGTTTATTCCGCAGCCGGGGAATCCAAAAAGCTTACGATCAGCCGCGACGCCGCGACGCTTCAGGCACAACCCGACGGGCAACGTGTGGTCGCACTCGAGGCGACTGCGGAGGACACATTTAAGTTCGATCCGGCCGGCATCGTTTTGGAGTTCGACGCGCTAAAAAATCAGATGACTTTGAAACAGCGAGGCAAAGCCACTGTGTTTACGAAGGAAGCGAACGCCGCCGTAGCGGCGCCATAAATAACAGGCGTTTAATAGATAGTAGAAACACATCGTCGATCAGCTAATAACTTCAAAAGAACGCGCAGGTATCTTACTGGGACCGCGGGCGTCTCGCCCGCACTGAGCGGAGCGAAAACACCTTTGAACTGACACACGCCGAGACTTGAATGTGAGCGTTCCATGCAAAGTGATAGGTTACAAAGTTCTGTTCGCTCCGCTCAGTGCGGGCGAGTCGCCCGCGGTCCCAGTATGAAAGCGGCTCATTCTCCGAAGGTAATTAGCCGATGAAGAACAAAGTAGTCTCGGATTACTGCGGCGGATTGAAGCCCGTCAGCGGGTTGCCATAGAACGCCTCCGACTTCCACGCCAGCTTGTTCCACTGGCCATCCTGATCGCCGAGGATCTGCACGGGCACGATGACGCGGTCGTTGCCGAGCTTGTTTGAGGTGGCAATGCCGTTGTCCAGTTTCCCATCGGGCCCGACCACGAACTTGATAGAGCGTGCGAGCTTGTTGTTCCACAACAATTTGAATTCATACTCACCGGGATTCGCGGCCATCTTAAACATATCTTTGGTGTTGGGTTGGCCCTGACCATCGTTCGTCTTGTCCCAACGCTTTACGATCGGGAAGCTGCACTCCACGCGACGCCACTTGGCCTGCTGCGGGATGCCGTCGTTGACGGAGTGCGTCGTGTTGTTCTCGACGTAAGTACCGCAACCGCCCTTACCCACCAGCATGCCGTCCTGGATCAGCCGTCCAATTTCTTGCCCCTTATAGAAAAGGTGCGGGTCCAATTTCGTAGCCTCTCCGCGCACCCAAAAGCCGACGTTGAACGTTGGGTAGTCCCACCCGTACACGCTGTCCGGCGAGTACCAGACATAGCCAATCGGCAGGTTCCAGTCGTGGTCGATGTAGTAGACGAACTTGTTGACCGCCTTTGGTCCATGCTCGTTTGAAAGTGTCTTGGCCACCTTCATCTTGCCGGTGAAGATCGTCGCGTTGGTTCCCGCCAGCTCGTTGCGCATCTTGATAGCAAAGTTGACGAGGCCGACTGTTGTTAAGCTCTTGTCTTCAACCTGGCGGCCGCCGCACTCGGTCTTCCACCAGTAACCCTTCTGAATTTCTCCGGTGTCGCAGTCGAACGAAAGCCACGGCGCGCTGCCGCCGGGTTGTTGGACCTCGACAAACAGCTGGCTGCCACTGGCAATGGGGCCGTTGACTTTAAACTCAAACCGCGGCACCCAACTCCACACGTCGTAGTTTCCTTTGTAAGAGTTGTTCGTCCAGGCCGTAATCTGGAGGCTGTCCTTTTGCAGCGTGGGTTGATCCCCTGATTGACTTGAAGCTGTTACCGCCGCGGAAACGGTCAGAACAAAACATGCCAGCGCGATCGCCAGACACTTTTTCATGAAGGTTTTTTCTCCCTGATCAAATGGAATGAGCTTGCTGTGTCGGAATTTTTAACAGAATGACGAGCGCCTGACAATCGGTCATTTTATTTCGTGTGTTTCGTATGATTCGTGTAATTCGTGGATCGACTTTAAACCGAACGATAAACACGATCCACGAAACACACGAAGTACACGAATGACACGAAATGACAAATGAGAAATGTGAAATGATATATGGTAAATCTGCTCTTAGAATTTCCCATATGAAGCGATCACTTTAAAAACATCGTCGCTCTTCAAAATCCACTCGTTAACACTCACCCCGCTAAGAAGCATCCTCGTTTCGCTGCCTGGTTCCTTCGCCGCCACCAACACGATCGGCATTCGCTTCCGATGACGAATCGCACGCGCTCGCCGCGCGAGTTTAAGACCTTCCTCCTCCCGCCAGTCGAAATCAATCAACAACAAGTCGTACGGAATCCTGCTCTTGAGAAACAGCACCGTGTCGTCATAATTCGAAGAAGTAATCAGTTGATATTTCGGCTTGGTCAACACTTGCTGCAACGCCGCAATGAGTTTCAAATCCGCGCCAAAATACAACACACGAAACTTCGTTTCCGCCGCACGCGCACCCGCATCACCCAACATAGATCCCCACCTCCTTTGCATTTGCAAAGAGGGTGATCCAATTAGCGGCTTAGCGGTTTAAGAGGGTGAGATTAGCTTCAGACCTTTAAACGGATCTGCGAATTTTGGCGTGAACTCAGCACTCAGCACTTTGCACTCAGCACTTTGCACTCAGCACTTCACAATCGTGTTATTCTCTGCGGCGATGCAGAACTGGTCAGTACCGTTAGATTCTGACATCTGACATCTGACATCTGCTATCTGACAACGGCCAAATGCGTAGCTCAACCTCCCAGTTAAGCGAGTGATGAGCATCGCCGTTGAGAGTGGAAGGTTCCAACTCACGGCGAATAACAAACGCGAGCGCAGTCTATCTATTGTTATAGACAGCGTCAAGCCCTTTTCGATTAGCGACGGCCCGTCAGGAGGTAACTTCTGATGGGTTATCCGCGAATCAGGCCCAGGCGCCTGGCTGAGAAACTGCTGCAGATTAGAACCGCACTAGGTCTCTCACAGACCGAGATGTACAGAAGGTTGGGAGTCGATGACTTGATGCCTTACACAAGAATTTCAAAGTTCGAACGGGATGAGCTCGAACCTCCGTTACCGGTCCTCCTTCAATACGCCCGCGTCGCGGGCATCCACATGGAAGAATTAGCCGACGACGAACTCGACCTCCCGACCAAACTCCCCAGCAATACCCGCCACCGGGGCCCCAAACACAAACCCACCTCTCGCAAACGGTAAGCGTACGTGAGCGCCAAGAATCGGCAAACCCCGCGATTAATCTTCTTCCGCGATACTCCTCAGAATTGGTTGGATCGTCCTCCCCTGGCGAGTTCGCTCCAAAATCTAGAAACTTCCTTCTTGTTACTCGCGATGGCTCGTTATCCATCTGCCCTAGTAGCGACAGCCTCGGCAATTGAGAGTGCGGTTCAGGCTGCTTTTCCCAGTCTACTTAGGAAACGATTTGAAGAGCTTTTCGAGCACGCCAATTCAAATCTGCAAGCAGGATTGTCTTTTAACACACTTGACTTGTCTGACTTCAGGCGAAAAAGAAATGAAATCATTCATTTCGGCTTTAGCCCCAGCGATGACGAGGTAGCTGCCGCATTGCTTCTCAATACGGGCTATCCCTTTATCGAACGATGTTACAAGAGCTACTTCAACTTTGGGCTTAAGCGAAAAGGGGTGCGTGATGGTGGGTTGCTGCTTAATTTAGACAGGCATCTTGATGTGGCGCAGATCGTTTACCAAAAAACAAAAAACATTCCAAATGTTAGAGCCTCGTCGTGTTTTATCCCACTTGCACATGAAATTCGATGGCGCATTCGAGAGTCACTGCTATCAAATTGGGAGGCGGAAGTTCTCGACCTTGAGGACGAGGAGTTCGAGCGTCGGCACACGTTTCAAGAAAGACAGAAAAATAAATTACTTCGAGATACGTTCGAGGTTTCTTGGGAATTCGATTGCCCTATCTGTGACTATCCTGAGAGCTTGATATGCGAATTAGAGCGCGAACCGCTAGAGAAGGGGGAGATTAGATTGAACCGTGCCGTTTGCGTATCGTGTGGTTTAGAGATTCCAAAAAACAGTCCAGCGTTAGCTGATGAGTTGTGCGCTGATCAGGTAGTCGAATGTCGCTCACAAATACTGCAGGAACATGACATTAATCGATGATATGGACGCTCCGCTTGTATTGACGAATGTCATATAGCGCTGTAACGATCTCATCCAAACTTTGGTAAGCATAAAGACTCCAACGAAATCCGCCTTTTATGGAGATCTTGTAAGTCAGCAGAAATAAGACCCCTTTGCAAGTGACACCTCAACTCAAATGACAACACTCAACAGTTTATTAACGAGTGGGTACTTTCCACGTGAATTACCGCCAACCTTCAAAACCGATTCCTTTGCCTCTTATGCTGTGCGTGCTATCGCTGGTTGGCCTAGAAACAATAAGACGAAGTGTGCTTCTCACAACCTCGCACGTCCGGGTGGTCTTCGCAGGCCATTGAAAATTCCCCATCCTGTATCATTCGCAGTATTGGCTGAAGTAATTGCTAACAACTGGCGAGCCATTCGAAATCACACTTGGAAGGTTCGACTATCGACAAGCCGACCTCACATCAAGCCCAGTACTGGTCGAGCAATCATCGCTCGTTATCTTCACCGAGAACTTCCACGCCTTCGGACTTTACGGCGACGTGGATGTCGCTACTTATTGAGAGCCGACATCGGTCAGTTCTACCCCTCGATTTACACGCATGCGATTCCCTGGGCGTTGCACACGAAAGCGGCGTGCAAAGCAAATCTTCGCCTCCCGCGTGGTGTTCGGCGCGCCTTTTTTGGCGACGAATTGGACACTGCTTTGCGAGCGATGAACGACGGTCAGAGTATTGGGATACCGATCGGTCCAGACACCTCGCTCGTGATTGCTGAGATTCTGTTGACCGCAATCGATGAAGCTCTGTTTTTAAGGTGTCCAGGGCTGATTCGTGGCTTTCGCCACGTGGACGATTACGAGTTATCGTTTATCAGGCTTAGCGAAGCTGAAACGGTGCGAACCGCGCTACAAGGTCTGCTGGCCGAGTATGAATTGTATTTGAATCCTATTAAGACGGGCTTACTGGAGTTGCCGACGCCGCTCGAAGATAACTGGAGCATCGACCTGCGAACGTTCACTATTAGAAATACTGGGCCGCAGGCTCAACGCACCGACATTTTAGGGTTATTTAGTAAGGCGTTGGAACTCGCGGCAGCGCGTCCAACAGACTCGGTTCTCAGGTACGCTGTTGCGCGTGTGAGCAACATTCACGTTTTTCCGGGCGCATGGCGGACCTTTCAAAACAGCGTGTTAAGTGCCGCCAGTGCCGATCCTTCTACCCTGCCGGCGGTTCTTGGAGCTTTGTACGAGGTAGGATCCAAGCGTGGCCATACCGTTTCAAGATTTCCGTTGCACGAGGTGTTCGAAAGTCTAATTCTGGCACACGCGCCGCAGGGTCAAGGAAGTGAGGTGGCTTGGGCTCTTTGGGGGGCGTTGGCGTGGAATGTCGCGCTAAGCGAAAACGCTGCGACTCTCGTCAGCGAACTCGAGGATGATATTGTTGCCCTACTCTCGCTTCACGCAGACCAGCAAGGTCTCTTTCCTACAGGATCTCTGAATACCGCAAAGTGGGCCAATCTCATTGCACAGCCTGATGTGCTTCAAGGAGAACACTGGCTTCTTGCGTACGAGGCCAACCAACAAGGATGGCTTAGAACTCGGGTGATTGCGGCCGATCCAATATTTACAGCTGTATCAGGAGCCGGCGTCAATTTCTACGATACAAGCGAAGCAGTTCCGCAGTTTCCTGCCGGGGGGCGAGGAATACCGGGGGGCAAACTTCAACCTTACTATGCGTGAAAGCTTCGTTTCTGAAGAGCAGTCAATATTATGGGGAGAATCCTCGAACTGGAACTGAGGTGTGATCCAAGTGTCTCGCAGCCTGCTTCAACTTGGCTCGCCGGTTTTCAAGCTTTCAGGCGTCCCCGATAAGCCACTTTCATGTAGTTGTCTGGGCGGTGTCTAGTGCATGAATAGCGTCTCTGCCAAACCACTCGATAAGAGTATTCATCGCGGGTTCCGTCACATATTGAGTGAACAAGATGGCCAAGCGTTTCTTAGGTCTAGAACATACTACATAAAACAGATTACGATTCCGTTCAAACATCTCTATTTGGTCTGGAGGAATAGCATCTCGATTCCGCGCCCATTCGAGAAACTGAACAAAGTCGTATCTGGCCCAGCCTCGACCAAACACAACAAGCACATTTTCGAATTCAGCACCTTTGACACCATGCTTCGTTGCAAACGGGGTCTTATCGTTGATGAAGTTTGTCAAAGCTATGATCTGTTGATATCGCACCTCTCTTAGTTGGCGCAGAACGTCATTCGAGGAGCGTTCACCCGCTTCGGCAAGCTCGCGCTCCTTCTCCTCGACGTTATCGGGTAAGCGGGGACGTTGCGTTCGTCTTAAGTGGTCCATTACGTCACCCACGGTTCCTGTCTTTCGCAGTTGAAGCAGAGACGTCAAATCTCGTGACCAATTGAGCTTGGCATCTCTACCAGAGATACTTGGGACAGCCGTACCAATGGCAGCAAACATTTCGCCGAATTTCCGCTCCTCATAGGCTGTGGCCGTCGGTTCAACGATATCCACAAGAAACGCAATGTGAGGGTCTTCTTTTTTCACGATGGCATCATTGAATTGAAAGACATTCAAAAGATCACTATAGCCCTGTCGAGCCGCGAGAATTCGATGAGTAAGAAAAAGATACTTCGTATCTTTCGGCTCTAATGACCAACCGTCGGTTTTCAAATGTTCCAGCATCGAGTCGACGTATTTGCTGGCGACTTTTGGCCAGAGATCGCCTCCCCAATTAGTTCCGCTTCGTCTTGAGCCACGCCATTCGTTTGTATGGTAAACAGAGACCGATCCCATGGCCTCTCGGTTAGAGACTTGTTGCGGAAGGTCGGGGCGCATTCGATTTAACACATTCACTATCGCCGGCGCTGACCGAAAATTTGATTCCTTGTTTATCCGTTTCAGTGCAGGGTGATCAATCTTTCCACAGCCATCCTCGTAGATTTTCTGCCAGTGATCGCCGAAAAAACCGATCAGTATTTTTTCATTAGTGCCGAGGAGGTGTGTACAAATTGAATTAGCGAAAACGCTGTTCGTGTCCTGATACTCGTCAATAAACAGGACCGGATACCGTGTCGTGAACAGATGGCGGAACTTTGGCTGTTCCATCATTGCGACGGTGAGTTGCAACACATCGTCGTGGCTTAGAGACACTCGTTTGTCTGCCTTCTTGGCTCCAGGATACCCGAGGTTGTATTCAATTCGGTGCGACCCAAGGTCATCGATTTCCGCGAGGCGTTGCGGCCAACCTGCAAGCTCAGGGAGCTTCCGTCGTAGGAGTGGTTGAAAATCCTTAATAAGGGACCAGCAGAAAGCGTGAATAGTTGAAGACAATATCGCAGGATGTCCATCTGTTCTGGACTTTATTTCGTCGGTGGCAACATTCGTGTAGGTAATACATGCGACCTGCTGTTTTCGACGCAGGAGATCCAAACCGCGTTTCTCGATCAAGTAGTGAAGTGCTTGAATGAGAGAGTAGGTCTTGCCTGCACCTGCTCCTGCTTCCAGCAAGAAACTTTGATCGGTCTCGATGCATTCGATCATTTGTCGACGGGCTTCTTCGGCAGCGGCGTCTGCAGGATTTCGAGAGAATTCAGGCATCGGACCCTACCTCCTTTCGTCAGTCTCAGAAGCCGATTCACCTGAAGCCGATTCACCTGAAGCCGATTCACCCAGGTCTGCTCGTGTCTGCACATCGCGGAGCCACCGAAGGCCTTCGCCCACATACCTAGGAACCTTCCAATCCGTTTCCTCTATTGCGTATCGCAAGGCGAATTCGGTCTTCTTTCTGCCGATTTGATTAGTGTTCTCCCAAACTTCGGTTTCCTTCTGCTCTTCAGACATTCCATCAAGATCAAACAAGTTCGGATTTGCTAGCATGAATGCCCCCTCAAGGCTTCTTGCGCAGCATGCGCCTTCCGACTCAGGTATTTGATACGCCAAGCGACAGCTTCCTTTGACTCTATCTATCTCTACCTTGTTTCCTATTGAATTGAGGTCAATGTTGGAGTCTGAAAACCAAGAGGTGATGCACGCGTTGCTCGTATAAGCTCCAGCTGAGACCTTACAGGCCTTTCTAGTAGTCGCATCTATCGAGTCCAGATCGGTGATAATTAAGGTTGGCAATTCTAGAAATGTTACTAAGTCAAAAAACAGATGTGCGTATGCGCCACCTACCTCAACTATCGAAATATACTGAGTCGATAACTTAATATCTGTGGAGTCTTCTTCGTCTACCTTTTGGATCATTATTGGTAGCAGTAATCTTTCCGATGTGCCTTCGATTAGCGCGGCCTTGTCGGCAAACAGCAAATCACAACGCGTCAAAGTCATATACTTGTGTAGGAATTCTCGATCCGTTCCGGATGCACTAAGACCTTGATGGAGATCTTTTATTACGGTAACAAATCCGGAGCCGCTAACGCTTGGTGTCGCTTTGAAATATCGGATCCCATCAAAGTTAGCCCTATTAGCAAGATGGGAAGAATGGGTCGTCACGATAAACTGCACCGGCCACGAACTATTGAATTGTGCGGCCAGAACATCAGCTATCCTACCAAGTTCAGCTATGAAGACCTCTTGCATTTGGGGATGAAGATGTACTTCGGGCTCCTCGATGAAGATTAGGCAGAAGGAGGGCGCGGGAGTAGCAGTGCGAAAGTTTTTGAAAAACTCCAGTAATCTCAAAAGGATATAAATTAGATTTCGAACCCCTAGTCCATTATAAGTTTCAGGAAAATTGATACCACCGCTCCCTTCGTATTGAACTCTGGTGTGGTTCTTGAGAAGTCGTTGTATGTCTAAGGTTGTTTGAGTGAGTAATCTAGGATCCGTGAGTCCCGGATAGCCGAATAAGGAGAAGGCCGGAAAGAGTTCCTTCAATTGTTTATTGAAGCCTGAATCGAGTCCTTCCTGCATTTCTTGGACTGCTTTTTGAAGGAGTTGCGCTGTCTGTTGATCCTTCGGATCAGCCAACTCCGACATCGCGCTTTGAAGTAGACGCTCAAGGATTACTCCCAAAAAGTCGATATCCTTATCGGTCGTATCGTCCAAGCCACGTTGGGCGTGGATAAAACCCGTTTGCACAAGTGCATGTAGTTGCGACCACTCTATAGGCTTGTCGTTCGTAGGATCATTTGGATCCACCGCTCTGACATTCGATGTATATGACTTCTTTACTCTATCGCTTAATGATTTATAGAAGGATGCGCGCTGCTCTTCGACATCGACGCATTCTAAGTCACCAAAAAAAGAGTCTACTTCTCCATCGCGTAATTCATACTTGATTTCAATGAGTGCTTCAGTGCAGTCAGGGTTAAGATCAATTATGAACTCGCTTAATTGGCCAAAATCTGAATCCGATGCGTAACTGACGGTTAGATTGATTTCTATCCGAGGCAGGGCACCACGCACGTCTGCTTCTTCTCGTCCTTCACACTTCAAAAGAAACGCGTTCCAAAACCCTTGATGTGCAGCCGTGGAGAAGTCTTCCAAACGAAATGTTGGCCGTCTATCGCCGAGAAGCCTGCGAAATAGCTCAGTTAAAGAGGTTTTGCCGCTGTTATTTCGCCCTACTACTACCGTAGTTTTGGGTTCAAAAAAGAGTTCAACGTCTTTCAGCAAACGAAAGTTCTTGATCGCGATCTTTTGTAAGTGCATTGATGAGGACCTCTGACGCTCAAGGATTAGTGAGTGTTATGCGTTTGTAGGCAGTTTGCGAAGCGCCACATCGTTGACTCTCCTAATTCCGGAATGGTTGATTATATCACTGAAGTAAAGCCGATCGCTTGAGGATTGTTCTGCAACGCGCCGTGCGCCCGCGCTTCGGGATCGGCGTCAACCGTCACTATCTTGTGGGCAGGGGCCTTTCCCGAGTTTCAGAAGAGAGATGGCACGCGGAGCAATCTGATCAACTATAGCGTTTCCCGCGCAGCGGGGTCTGTGTCTGAACGGCGGCTATCTGGCGTTTGAGGCAGAGTTAACCTAGAGACGATCACAGACTCGAAAACTTTGAAGTGCTTGAAGCGGAAAGTCACAGCTGAAGAAGAGATCGCAGCAGGGAAGATTTGGTGATCAATAAGACATAGCCACTAGTGCCGCAGCAAGGTTGATGAGTCGACTTTCGTGGTGGCGGGCGGGATGGAGCGGGAAAAAGTGTCGCGCAATGAAGAAAGTGAAACAAGAATACGGCACGCTTCGGAAACAACATGCAGAGCGCTACCTTTCACCGCTTGCGGGCGTAGTGACTTGGAGGTTGGCTCACTTGACGTATGAAGGCGGTGCTGAAGATGCTGACTGAGCCGTAACCGACGCGTTCGGCGACCTCGTCGATTCCGGGCTCCTGGTGACGCAGCAGATCCTTTGCCACTGCCATGCGCCGGGCCAATAGGTACTCCATCGGTGACAAAGAACTAAGATTTGCCATATATCATTTCACATTTTTCATTTGTCATTGATGTTGAAGATTGAATTCAGTTCAAGATTGAATGTCTCTGGGTCAGGAAGGGCAGCTTGCTCCCGCTGCGGCTTTGCCGCCGCACAGTGCGGTAAGGCTCAGCCTTACCGTTAAGTTCTTTTGAAATTGTATGAGGCTATGCCTCTGAGGCGTAGCCTCCAAAACAATTCGGAAGCTACCGAAAGGCAGTCCCGATGAGATCGCGATTCCGCACTGTGCGGCGGCTGAGCCGCGTAAATCTATAGTGTGCAAAAGTTGCATCGATGAGTTTGCGACAAGAGTAATCGCAGGCTTCCGTCCCCTTATTTTCACCAGCTACTCTCGGCGCTGTGGTTACCGCCAAGCGCCCGAATCAGATTTTGTCGCGCGTGTCAGTTGAACTCATCGATTGCAGAATATATTTGATGCGTGGTCACAAGGTCATGATTGATGTTGATTTGGGCCACTTGGACGACAACGCCAATAACTAAGATTTATCATATATCATTTTACATTTTTCATTTGTCATTGATGTTAGTGCGGTTCGTGATAGTTCGTGGATCCTCTTTCCAAGCGTCCGAAAAGCGATCCACGAAATGCACGAATGAACACGAAATACACGAACATAAATGACAAATGAGAAATGTGAAATGAGATATGGGAAATGTCTTTGTCAATGAGCAGCTTGAATTGAAGATTAAGTGAAGCCACTGGCCCTCCCCTAACCCCTCCCAAAGGGAGGGGAATTACTCATATCGCAGCGCGACGATCGGATCGACTTTCGTCGCGCGACGCGCGGGGATGTAGCTCGCTAACAACCCGACGCCAACCAACACTAACGTGATGACGCCGAACGTGGCAGGATCGGTGGCGCCGACTCCCAACAGTAAGCTCGACATAGTCGCGTAAGTGCGAAGGCGCCAGCTAATCCAAAGACGACATTCAGCAACACCAGCTTCAACGCCTTACCGATAGTCAGTTTCAAGACATCTCGTTTTTGTGCTCCCAACGCCATCCGAATTCCAAACTCGCCGCGACGCTGCGTAACCGCATAAATTCCAACCGCTGCCAGTAACAAAGCGACGCCCGCAAAAATTGCGAAGAGCAACATGCTGAAACGCGCCGCACCGCTCCTGGCGCTCTCTGTGGCGCCACTTATTGCGACGAAGTATTTGCTCTCCAGAGCCGGAGAAAGCGACTTCCATGTGATATAAGTTAGTCGTTCCTCGGGTTCCTAACTATCTGACCTCAAGCCAAGCCAGGCCGTCGGCCAGTTTTTCCGTCTCAAACTCTGGAGGTAAAAATGCATCCTTCACTATTCCTTTTAGGCGAGATGGCAGGTGGAACTATTACCCGTCCAAAACCGCGGATCAATTGCTTCATGCACGTAGATGCTCGCGGTGCAAAAGAGGTAATCAAATGAGTACGGATCCTACCAGTGCTGTACAAGGGCTTCTGACCAATTATGTGAATAAGCATGCCGCCACGAGCCCGCACATCGGCGTAGTTGCCGGAATCATCAGTCCTGATGTTCAAGGCGGGCAGACACTCCTCTTCGCCGGCGGTGACACGCTATGGAACACGCAACAACAATCGTTGACTCTCGATGGCGATACGCTTTTTGAGATTGGCTCCATAACCAAAGTCTTCACCTCCCTGGGATGGTACCTCAAACACCAGGACTATGAAGGAACGCTTGGCCAGTTTATTACCGCAGTAACGCTGCCCAAATTGCTAAGTGATATCACTATCATAGATCTAGCGAGCTATTGCCCGGGCTTTCCAACCGATAATCAAGGCGGGTGGTGGCCGGCGGGCGTTACGCAGTCGCTCACGAACCTCTTAAACTTTCTCAAGAATGCTCAAAATTTGCCGCAGTACCCAGCGGGCTCGTGCTACTCGTATTCAAACTTCGGCTGGGGATTACTTGCGTTGGCAACCTCAGGTGTCAGCAGTTACTCTGAAAATGTCTTACAGGACTGGACAACGCTGATTACCGCACTCACCACCGACCTCAACATGTCGGGAAACACCGCGCCCTACAATTCGTCCATGGATGCCAGCCTGCCGGTGGGATACGACAGCACCTGGACGATGCTCCCACTCAACCACAACTATGCGCCAACTGCGCCGATGCTCATGGGAGCAGGCTATCTCGTCAGCACCGGCAACGACATGATGATCTGGCTGAACTTTAATATGGGGAATCCTAACCCCAACTTGCCTGTGTTGCAGTTACAGCAAGGAACCACCTGGACTCGCGGGCAGTGTTCGGGCCCGAACCCGGATGGTCCGGAGGTTAGCCTGGGCTGGTTTTTTCACCACGAGATGATCAACGGCCAGCAGGTCACATATCTTGCGAAAGACGGTGGCGTTGCCGGCTTTACCTCATGGATGGGCTATCAGAGTTGGGTGGGGACGGGGAACGCATCGCCCATCGGCTGCTTTGTGCTCACCAATAGTCACGGTGCCTCCAATCTGGGGACGCGCATCATCAACGTATTGCTGGGGAACCCAAATCCGGTCGATGTGCCGGTGAAAGCGGAGTACGTCACACCGCCAGCCGCGGAAGCCTGAACAAATATTAAGCAGCCCAGGGTTCTTTACTCATCTCAACGCCACTATCGGATCGACTTTTGTGGCGCGACGCGCGGGGATGTAGCTGGAAAACAGTGAAGCGTGAAGAGTGAAAAGTGAACATCGATGAGTTTGCGACAAGAGGATCGCAGGCTTTCGTTCCTTTAGTTTCGCTTGCTAATCTCAGCTGTGCCGACCCAGCAGAAATTGATTAGTTTCGCGGGCTCCGTGCAAGTTATCGAACGGAGAATCTATTTGATTCGTGATCACAAGGTCATGATCGATGTAGATTTGGCAGATCTCTACGACGTGCCCAACAAAACGCCTTAACGAACAAGTTCGACGCAATCGCATACGCTTTCCCGCAGATTTCATGTTTCGGCTAACGAAGTCTGAGGCAGAAAGTTTGAGGTCGCACATTGCGACCTCAAAGCCAGGCCGCGGAGGCCGGCGCTACTTGCCTTACGCTTTCACGGAGGAAGGGGTCGCGATGTTGTCTAGTGTTCTCAGTAGCGAACGAGCCATTGAGGTCAACAGGCTCCCAGGCCCGAAGGGCCGAAAGTAAATAGCCCCGGCCGTAAGGCCGGGGTCCATGTGGTTGCGTAACTGGAGGCGCGTAGCGCCGGCAGTAACGATCCGCCGACTGCCGGTCCTTCGGACCTCCGACCCATCTCGAACCTGTTCCACGGCCTGACGGCCGTGGCTATTTACTTTCGGCCCTTCGGGCCTGGGAGCGGTTGATGTTTCATTTGTCGTCCTCGTTGGCTGCGACCTGGCAAGTTGGTCCGAAGATATAGTGAGACGTAATTTCGTTACCGACGCTACCGTCTGACGATCTCTCAAAAAACCTGACCTTGAACAAAGTGTAGTAACCGGCGTTCTTTTTAACGTTCCAGCTAAATTCCTGCTTTACGGAAGCGTTTGGAGCAAGGGACCAGCTTCCCGGACCGTCTTGAACGGTGAGCGTGGTGAAACCTTCTTTTGGAAGTTGTGTAACATCCAGCGGTTCAATACTTGTCTGGGTCTCTGGTAACTTAAAGTGCCAGGCTTCGCGAACCACTTTACCTATTTCAACAGAACTCTTACTGGCATTCTCAATCCCTAACGTCACCTGACCCCAACAGTACTCCTTGCTCGCGGCGTCAAACCATTTTAGAGAAGCTTCAATCTTGAGATTGTTTTTCAAGGCAGGTGCTTCGGTTCTTTCAAAATGTTCCCAGGCCCACCAGCCGGCGATTACAAGGGCGACTATCTCGACGATGGTCCGGAGACTGTCAAGCACGGTTTTAAATCGCGACTTGTCGCGACCTTCAAACAACCAGGGCCAAATGGTATTTAACTTCCTCATTTAATTTTCCTAATCACAGGTTTGAAAGAATGAAGCAAACTGCGTTAGCGCAGCGGGTGTGCCTCCGGATGGGGACGTGAGAAAACGAAGCGCGTTATACCACCAGAACCGGTGATTGAGCAATGAGTTACTTCAGGCAAATTAAAACAAGATTTCCCATATATCATTTTTCATTTGTCATTGATGTTGAAGGTTGAATCCTTAGATCAAGATTGAATGTCTCAAGGGTTAGCTTGCTCCCGCCTCAAGTTTGAATCAGCTCAACCTTGGAGGCAGCTAATCTGGAGACGGGAGCATGAAGATGGGCGGAGCCCCGGAATGGTTTAGAAGCTTGTCGGAAGGGCAGAGCCCTTCCGCACATCAGACGGCAAGCCGCCACACCAAAAACACTTGAGTCGGAATTAACGGCAGTGATATAAGCCACCCACACTTGTTCGCTGGCTCTCTCTGTCATCACACAGAGTCTTACTGAGCTGGAATGTAAAGCAGCTAGAGCAAACTCACACCTCGTAGGAGGTTCACGAATGACACTCCTCACCATGGTGCTGTTAGTCAGATTCGGCAAACTACAAGTAACTCCTCGCGCGGTCGTTGCGAACACTTTATTACGTCAACCTCTGAACGTCTGTTCGACGTACCTACCTACGTTATGTGGTGACCAACTATGAACATTCAAGACATTCCGAGTTTCCTTTCGAGTTTTGTTAACGATCCTTACCATATCTCAATCTTCTGTATCAGTTACATCGTGGTCTATTACTTTGTTTCCATCTTTTCCGTTAAGGCGGTTAAATCCGAAGAGTCGAACGCGTGGTGGAGAAAGAATGGTCCCCTGGATGTCTTTACTTCTATAACGTCGATCATATTTGCCAGCTTCCTCATATGGAGCCTTAGTACTCTGGCATTTAGCGCCACTCTCACTCTCAGCTACCTCATCCTTTATTACTTCTTCTTTATTTGCCTCTTCGCCTTCTGGTATGGAATCCTCGAATGGCATTGGGAGGGCATGCTAGAAGGTGTCGATCGTGACTCGTGGAAAGCTCTGCTGGAACACCTGCTGATTAGTGTCCAAACCCAAACTACCATCGGCTACACGAGGGGCCGGCCCAAGCACTTGCTGGTGGAAGTCATTGCATGTATTCAGGCGTTGCTTGGAATCTTCCTGATTACGATCTCCATTGCAAGGGCCGTCAATCAGATGCGTTAAATTATGCGAATAGCTTTTCTTTCAATCCCGGTTGAGGAACTGGAAAAAAACTTTGTTGCAGATGATGGGCTCATGATCGAGCCATTGCGAAGCCTCGGGCACACAGCCGAGTTTGTTCCCTGGAAGAGCGAGGTTGACTGGCGCCAGTTTGACGGCGTGGTTATTCGTACCACCTGGGACTACCAGAACGATCTATCCGCATTCCTACGCGTGTTGGAGCAAATAGAGACGCAAACGCGGCTGGCCAATCCTTTTGAGATTGCCAAATGGAATGCCGACAAGAGCCGCTACCTTCGGGATCTCGAAAAGCAGGGCACCAGAATAGTGCCAACTATTTTAGGAGATAGCAGCATTGACTCCGGTCAGGTTCAACAATGGTGTGATCAACTACAAGCAGACGAAATCGTCATCAAGCCCAGCGTGGGCGCCAATGCACAAGATACGTTCCGAATAAAAAGAAGCGCTGACGATGTTGACGGGTGGGCTGGGGTTTTTAAGAATCGTTCCTACATGGTCCAACCATTTATGGATGAGATAGTGAACGAGGGAGAGTACTCTTTGTTTTATTTCAACGGACTGTACAGCCACGCAGTTTTAAAGACTCCTAACGCAGAGGACTTCCGGGTCCAGGAGGAACATGGGGCCACAATCCAGCCGGTCGTTGCGCCCGAGGCTCTCCCCTTGATGGGTGAAAAAATCCTGAAACAAATTTCACCGACACCGCTTTACGCACGTGTTGATTTTGTACGAACCGGCGACGAGTTTGCGGTGATGGAGCTGGAACTAATAGAGCCCTCTATGTACCTGCGTACTGCAGAGCACGCGCCGCAACTGTTTGCAAAAGCAATAGACCGTTGGTTGTCATGAACCGCAGTCAGGCAGCGCGTGACCTGTCGTCCGAGAAAAGACAAACCACAATGAAAGCCTTTCCTCACGAATTCTCCGAGCTGCTGACCTCAAGAGGCACAAGTATTCTCACGCGGTCTGCGAAGAACTCAAGCGGCCTATTTGTAGATCAGAAGAAGTATTTCGTGACTCTCGACGGTGTTATTAAAAAGGGCAAAGCACGGGACTGTGTAAGCTTGTTGGATGAGCAACTTTACGGGCACCTGAGAGTCGAGCAGCGGAAGATTCCGCGAGAGTCTATTACGGGAATGACCGAGAACTACGAGGAAGTGCTAAACAAGACGATGCGGATTAAGACCGCTTTTCTCCGAAGTAGTAATAGCCGGTCCTACCGGGCGGCTGAAAAGATCGGGCTGTTAGCGATGATGCGTTCCGATTCCTTTCTCGCTTTTGCAGAGTCTCTTACGGGACTGCCGTTGGATGAAGACCCCGGGATCCAGGTTAGCTGCTACGAACATGGAGATTACGTCGGGCCTCACAACGATCATCATCCAGAGGACGCAGAACTCAAAAACGGCTATGTGGATTTTCACGTAATGTTCACCAACCGGTCGGTCGCGCATCACTATCTTGTTTATGAAAGCGGGGGGCATTTCTCCAGGATAGTTGATCTTAATATTCAGGGAGGAATTTCAATCTACAAGCTGCCATTCTGGCACTACACGACACCTCTGGAAGCCAAGCCCGATCACGAGCTAGAGGCCCGCCGGTGGCTTTTACTTGGAACGTTCCGAATTCGTGAGGCGTCTTTGACTGAAACGGCATCTTAAGGAAAGCGCTTAGTGGACAGGATTGACATGATGTACAGGATGCGATTCCGATCATCGTTTAAGCTGTTCTCTTACCTTTAATCTTGTAAATCCTGTTCATCGTGTCTAACTACCGGCTGAACAGGTTACGCCTCACGTTCGATACAGAAACAAAAACAGAGCCATGTGTCACAACCGCTCCCCCAACCCCTCGCAAAGGGAAGGGAAATTCTTTCGTCATACACTGTAACTGTTGCACTTCCGACTTGAATTCACCAATGAAAAATGTCGAATGATATATGGTAAATAAGGGTAAATGTGTTATCGGCCGAATAAGGAGGGTCCACTCCAGATTGAGTGGACCCTCCGAGAGTTCCTTCTTTTGTTCGCTCAGGCCCTGCGTAACCCTCCCAGAGGGAGGGAACACAGAGAGTCTGCATCACATCTCCATGCCGCCGCCGCGTTTGATGTTGATCGAGCCGTTGACGTTGTTGAGCTTAACTTTTGGTCCGCCGGAGCCGATTTGACCACTCAGGTTACGGCCCACGTACTGACCCTTTTCCTCGATCAATCCAAAATCGTTGGTTATCGGGCCATGTATTGTGCTGGCTTCGACGCTCGCGCCGGCGCCGGACGGAACTACTAACTCGATTGCGCCATTCACTGAGTTTAGAGCCACGCCCTTCGCGTTTTCCAAACCCGAAGCGTTGACTGCGATGCGGCCGTTGACCGTGGAGAGTTTTACCGCGCCGCCCAACCTCTCCGCTTTCACAGCACCGTTAACGAGCGACGCGTTCACGTCTCCTTGAAGTCCTTCCAGATCCAAAGACCCGTTAACCAGTTCAGCGCCTTGCAAACGCGCTCCGCGCGGGACAGTTAGCGTGTATTCAACGCTGGCGGCGCTGTTGTCGCCGTTGCCACCATAAGTCCGGTTTTGGGGATAATTGGTTTTGATCTTTACGCTGTCCTCAGTGTTCGTAACGTCGATCGTCGCTTCACTGAGACGCTGTTGACTATAAGCACGTTTCACTGCATCGACCTTCACAGAATTCTGGTCCCAGACATTGATGTGCACGTCGCCGTTGATGTTCGAAATGTGCACTCGACCGGTTGGCGACAACGGGTAGGACTGATGAAACTCTTCCGTCAGCTCGTCACCTCTCGGTTTTTGGACTGGACCAGCAACCGGTGAATTGCCGGCGACGGCGGTCGCGCCGGCCTGCATTTGATTCGCTATCGGTGTAAGTAATGCCAGCGCCAGGATGGTGATAAATAAGGTGATTCTTTTCATGGACGTTCCTTTCCGGATTCCTTTTGTGATTTCAACCTCTATAACACCGGCGCAGATCGTTTTGTGGCAAAAGTACGATCCACGAATTGCATGAAACACACGAAATAACACGAAATAGGGTGAGTCGCGACCCGGCGCTATTCATCACGGACGCGCGGATTTGCAATCTGATTCATCAGATCGACCTTGCTTTGGTAAGCATCCAGCAGGAATTGGGTGGCATGTGGATCCCCTGGATTTCGGCGCGCGACTAAGCGGCCGGTCGCGATGGCATTGTCGATAACCGCCATGTTGTAAGCGTATTCAACCTGAACCGAGGGCCGCATCGCCGGCTGAACTCTGATAGCTTCGTCCAGCCTCGAAATCGCGTAGTCATACAGTCGTTGTTGCCACGCCAATGAGAATGCGTCCGGTTCATCAGGTCGACTTCGCTTGATAGCTATTGACCTGCGATCGTTCCGTTTTTCCGGCGAAGCAGAAGGTTTGTGCGTTGGCGGTTTTTCATTGGACGCTGTGGCATTTGAAGATGGCACTTTCACCGAATTGCTTCGAACCACTTCGGGAGGGGTAGTCCTCGTGGGTTGTTCCTTTTTCCACGAGGTAAAAACGACGAACCCACCAAGTAAGACTGCTATGACAATCGATGCGTAAGCAAGCGGTCGAAATGAGGAAAACAATTCACGGGCCCGCTGCGAAAGTGATAATCGCCCGGTCGATATGCCCGCGTGCTGCAGCCCGGCCACCGCCGTCACGACTCGTTCCCGCAATCGTTCAGTCGGGATCGTTCCGTCAAACTCAAACGCTAGTCCTTTGGATACGATCAGATTCTCGGCCTCGACCGTGCGCGCCCCTTCCGCGCAATTAAGACATTCGGTTAGATGCGTGGCCACAATGGCTGCTTCATTGTCGGCCAACTCGCCATCAAACCATGCCTGGAGAGTTTCCTCGGGGATGCAGTTTCTCATCGGTTAACTCCGATCGCCGTTCGTGCGAACTGGGCTTTGCACAAAAGTCCGTGACAGCCCGTATCTTTGCAATTACAAATAACAGGTCCGAAGGACCGTCAATTAGTAGCCGCGCCCGTTAGGGCGTGGACTCCAAACGAGAATTTCACGAGAGCGCCGAAGGTGCGACATTTATGGTCTTTACTGTCGGTCCTTCGGACCTCTCTCCATGCCCACCGCCTTCCACGCCCTGACGGGCGTGGCTATTTACTCCCGGCCCTTCGGGCCTGGTTCGTGATGTCGCGAGACATTCGATGGCTACGAGACTTTTGTGCAAAGTCTGCGAACTGTTTACGCGCCCGCGCTATTAGTGAACCTATGTAATTCTCTTTCAGCGAAAGCGCTTGGGCGATCTCGCGATATGAAAGACCCTGGTGTCGCAGCAGCAAACAACTTCGCATTGGCTCTGTGATTTTATCCAGTGCCTGCCTCGCCGCTTCGAACTCCTCGTTGCGTTCAGCTGCCAAGTCTGTCGCCGGGCTTGGACTATGGGTTCTTTGATAATTCCCGTCGCGCGCCAATGCACGATTTCGGCCGCGAATTGTGTTACGCGCCTCATTCAACGTAACCCTTAATAACCACGGCCGCAGTAACTCGTTGCGAGGCGCGGAATCCAGATGGCGAAAGAGCTTGAGAAATACTTCCTGGGTAACCTCTTCGGCCAGGGCCGAATCACGGACTACCGCGCGCGCTGTCGAAAAGACCGCCCGATGATGAAGTGTGAATGCTTCATCAAAACTTAGGGCGGCGTCATGCGGTTCAGCTTGGGCTGAGACTGAATCGATTATGGTTCTGACTCCAGCGCGCATATTTCCAACTTGGGAACACCGGCAAGGACTGATTTGTGGCACATCGTCCAGTTACTTTTAATAAATCTCTTAAGCAGAAAAGAAGATTTACCATATATCATTTCCGATTTCTCATTTGTCATTGATGTTCAAGGTTGAGCTTAGCATTCTGAGGGAATGGTATATGGGAAATCTTATTTTAGATCATGTCATGATGTTGAAGGTTGAATGCTGAGATCAACATTGCTGTGGGTCGACTTTCGATGTTTAGTTCAGGATTGAATGTCTCCGGGTCGGGAAGGGTAGCTTGCTCCCTTCGCAGCTTTGCGCTCATTCAATCTCGCCCAAGGCTTTCGAACTGGAACATCAATGACAAATGAGAAATGTGAAATGATATATGGGAAATGTTGTTTTCGACTGTCAGGAGGGATTTACGATCCATGACTGAGTATCTAGCGCCAGGCGTTTACATCGAGGAGGTTCCCTTCACGGGTAAATCCATCCCGGGAGTGCCCACTTCCACGGCGGGCTTTATAGATATTTTCGAGCGGGGACCGATTTGTAAGGCCGTGAAGATAGATTGCTTCGCCGAATTCGAGCGCGTGTTCGGCGGGTTGCACCGACGCAGTGAAGCCAGCTATGCCATCCGGCAGTATTTCTTAAATGGCGGGCGCGTCGCGTGGGTAGTTCGAGTGGACGATCCTTCGCCCGGGAAACTCATAGGAGATCCAGAAGCCAAAACCGGCGTGTACGCGCTGGATGCAATTGCGCCGGACGCCTTCAACATTTTGTGCATTCCAGCCGCCGCCAACCTGGACCAGAAGGGATTTGCTACCGTCATCTCCGCCGCCCAGAAATACTGCTGCGACAAACGCGCATTTCTAATCATTGATCCTCCGTCTGCAATTAAAACTAAGGACGAGATGGTTAGCTGGATTGAAACTAACGACGGCTTGCGGCATCGTAACGCGGCAACCTATTTCCCCCGACTCGAAATTCCCGATCCTCTTAATAAGAATCAGCCTCGAAACGTCGGCGCGAGCGGTACGATCGCCGGAGTCTATGCGCGAACAGATCAGCGCGGCGTGTGGAACGCGCCGGCGGGAGCGGAGTCAGAATTACGCGGTGCAAACATATCAGTGAAGCTAACTCAACGTGATAACGCTGAGCTCAACAAGCTTGGCGTAAACGCGCTCCGGAGTTTTCCGCAGATCGGAAATGTTGTATGGGGGGCGCGTACGCTTGATCAGAATGCGAGCGAGTGGAAATACGTCCCGATACGGCGCCTGGCGCTCTATGTCGAAGAGAGCCTCGATCGTGGAACGAAGTGGGCGGTTTTCGAGCCGAATGATGATCTGCTCTGGACCCAGATTCGTTCGAGCATCGGCGCTTTTATGACTGGTTTGTTTCGGCAGGGAGCGTTTCAGGGAACGAAACCGGGCGATGCTTTCTTTGTCAGGTGCGACGAAACAACTACCACTCAGGCTGACATCGACTCTGGCGTATTCAACGTCGTCGTCGGCTTCGCACCACTCAAGCCGGCTGAGTTTGTGGTGATCTACATTCAACAACTGGCGGGGAAGTAGTTAAATCAAAACAAGATTTATCATTTGTCATTTCACATTTGTCATTTGTCATTGATGTTCAACCCTGGATGGTTCTCTCAAGATTGAATGCTTCTAAAGCCGCGGCGGGAGCAAGCTACCCTTCCTGACCCAGAGACATTCAATCTTGAACTAAGCATCCAATTCTGAAGATTAATGACAAATGACAAATGTGAAATGACAAATGATAAATCTCCTTTTGGATCTGTCAGTCCTCCCGCACAACCTCGCGTGGCGATTTGTCGTTACGAATACGAAGAAGTCGAGGGTGCCGCAGCTTGTTGTATTTGGTCCATTCGATGAAACCGACCTGGACCACGATCTCGGGGCGGACCCAATGAACGCGTAGGCTATCTCTGACCTTGCTTTTGGGGAGGCCTACTGCTTTCGTAAAGGCTGTCTTGTCGATCTCGAGTCGATCGAGTTGCGCGCGCAGATCGAGCAACATTTGCACATTAAACCCGGTGCCGATCTTTCCGGCGAAGACAAAGTCGTCACCTTCGTAATAACCAACTAACAAAGCGCCCAGGCCTGCGCGTTTGCCTTGCGGTTCGGTGAAGCCGCCGACCACGAACTCCTGGGCCAGCTCACACTTCATCTTCAGCCAGTTTGGCGAACGGCGCTGCTCATAAACGGAGTCGCGCCGTTTCGCGATCACACCTTCCCACCCGTGTTTTTGTGCGCGCTCCCACGGCGCTTCGTCGTGCAACTCCGTGACCCGGTGCAACGGCGCGGCGAGCGGCAGTTTGCGCAACAGCGCACGGCGTTCTTCAAGTGGCAGGTTCGTCAAATCACGGCCATCCATCCACATGATGTCGAATACGTGATAAGCAGGCGGGCCTTGAGTCTCTTGGGGCCAATCGATTTCGCCATCGAGAATCAATTCCTTGTGCGGGAGTTTGGCGATTGCGCCAGCCAGCGCGGGAATGGTTTGCGGCAAACGATTGCGGGAGAACAGGTCGACTCGCGAAACTTTCTTGTATGCGAGTAGCCGGATGCCGTCGAACTTCCGTTCAAAGATCCACTCCGGACCGGCGAAGCGATCCTGGGTGAGAGTCGCGGCCATCGGTTGAATCCACTCAGGGAATGATTTAGGCATCGCGGTAAGCAACTAAAAATTTATCATTTGTCATTTCACATTTGTCATTGATTTTCGAGATTGACTTCGGAGCCAGGATTGAATTGGCTCTGGGTCAAGAAGGGCAGCTGCTCCCGCCGCAACGCTCAATTACCTCAACCCTCGAAGTCATCTAATCTTGAGGCGGGAGCAAGCTTCCCTTCCGGTCTCTGAGACATTCAATTCCCCGGCCGATGGATTCAGTCTTGGACATAATGACAAATGAGAAATGTGAAATGATAAATGGTAAATCTTTTTTCCGAACGCAACCAATTGACGTCCTAACCGTATTAGAGCAAAACTTAGAGCCAAACCGCCGGCTATTTCCTTAATCCCTGGAGGAAGTCAATGAGAACTAAAACCTTTCTGCTGATACCACTCCTGCTTGTCGTTACCCTGTCCGTGTCAGCGCAGAAGAAAGCACAAACTAACCAAGCGGTGGCGCCGCTGATTCCGATGAGGGATTTCTTTCGAAATCCGGTGAAGACGGCCTACTCACTTTCACCGAATGGCGAGTATCTCGCATATCTGCAGCCCTGGGAGACGCGCCTCAATGTCTTTGTCGAGAAGATTGGCACCGGCGTCGCCACTCGCGTTACCAGCGCTAAGGCGCGCGACATTTCCGGCTTCGCCTGGAAGGGCGACAACCGCATCGTCTATGTGCAGGACACGGGTGGCGATGAGAACTTCCGGCTTTACGCCGTAAACATCGACGGTTCTAACCCGAAGGACCTGACTCCTTTTGAGAAAGTTCGCGCGCAGTTTATCGACCGGCTCGAACGCAACCCTAACGAAATCCTGATCGGTCTCAACAAACGCGACGCACGGATCCACGACGTGTACCGCATCAACGTCAACACCGGCGAGATGAAGATGATTGCGGAGAATCCCGGCAACTACACCGGTTGGGGCACTGACTGGGACGGAAATCTTCGCATCGCCACAACCACGGATGGCGTGAACACCTCGCTGTTGATGAGGAAGACCGAAGCCGACAAGTTTACTCCGGTTGTTACCACCACCTTCCGAGAGACGATCGCGCCGTTAGTGTTCACTGCTGATAACCAACAGCTGTATGTAGCGACCAACATCGGCCGCGACAAGACAGCCATTGTCAAATACGACGTTGAAAACAAAAAGGAACTCGAGAAGATCTTCGAACATCCCGAGGTAGACGTTTCGAATCTGCTTAGCTCCCGCAAGCGCCGGGCGATTACCGGAGTCTCTTACACGACTGACAAAGGGCATTACCACTCTATCGACAAGCAGCGCGCCGACTTGCAGAAAGATCTTGAGCGTCGTCTGCCCGGTTATGAAGTGCGTTTGGCCGGCTGTAACGATAACGAAGACAAGTGTCTCGTGCGCACTTTCACTGATCGCTCACGCGGCGCTTATTATTTTTACGATCTGAAATCCAAAGACTTTCGCAAGCTTGCGGACGTGAGCCCCTGGCTAAATGAGCAGGATATGGTCCCGATGAAACCTATCAAGTACCAGAGCCGAGACGGTCTGACCATTAACGGATACTTAACTCTTCCCAAAGGAGTGCCGGCGCGCAATCTGCCGGTGGTCGTGAATCCACACGGTGGTCCATGGTTCCGCGACTCATGGGGCTACAACCCGGAAGTGCAGTTTCTGGCGAATCGCGGCTATGCGGTGCTGCAAGTTAATTTCCGAGGTTCGACCGGATATGGTCGCAAGTTTTGGGAGGCGAGCTTTAAGCAATGGGGCAAGGCCATGCAAGACGACATCAGCGATGGTGTGAAATGGCTAATTAACGAAGGTATCGCCGATCCAAAACGAGTTGGTATTTACGGTGGTAGCTATGGCGGCTATGCCACGCTGGCAGGGCTCACTTTTACGCCGGAGCTTTACGCCGCTGGGGTCGACTACGTAGGCGTGTCAAACATCTTTACCTTCATCAAAGCCTTCCCCCCTTACTGGAAGCCGTTTCTCGAAATGGTTTACGAGATGGTTGGACATCCAGAAAAAGATAAGGAGCTTCTGACAGCGGCTTCTCCTGTTTTCCATACTAAGAACATTAGAGTGCCTTTGTTGATTGCCCAGGGAGCGAATGATCCGCGCGTAAACAAAGCGGAATCGGATCAAATGGTAGAAGCGCTGAAGGGCCGAGGGATCGACGTGCCTTACATTGTGAAAGCCAACGAAGGACATGGCTTTTCAAATGAGGAGAACCGCTTCGAGTTTT
This sequence comes from Pyrinomonadaceae bacterium, assembly GCA_035273385.1. GTDB lineage: Bacteria > Acidobacteriota > Blastocatellia > Pyrinomonadales > Pyrinomonadaceae > PSRF01. The sequence goes on from DATEPE010000036.1 coordinate 115,165, forward strand.
ATCGCGCCATGGAGGAGTTTCTGGGTAAGCATCTTGGTGGGAGAGTTGAGAGACAGTGAAGAGCTGAAGCCGAAGGGGCTCAAGCTTATTTAAATGCAGTCAGGAAGGGCAGCTTGCTCCCGCCTCAAGGTTCAGTGACATCCAAGACTGAGCTAATTCGAGACTTGAGGCGGGAGCAAGCTACCCTTCCTGACCCTGAGACTATGTGTCTTGATCCAATTCCAATGATCGGTGAATGCCTCTGAGACCCAAGGCGGGAGCAAGCTGCCCTTCCTGACCCAGAGACTATATGGGTGGCCCAATTCAAATGAACGGAGAAGGCTGCTCCTGCTATCATCACTTCTCAAATCGGGCAGCATTACTCAAGCGAAACCAAATATGCGAAAAACATTACTCTTCCTGCCTGTCTTCTTATTGGTCTGCCTGCTTTCCACCGGTGTGGTTCGCAGTCAGACAACAGCCGTCTCAAAAACAACTGAACTCAAGCAGGCGATTCAGCTCAAACTCGATGAGTGGCACAAGGCTGGGAGTTTTCCCGGCGCTACTCTGGGTGTGGCTCTTCCCAACGGTGAATCATTTGGTTTGGCGGTTGGGTTTTCCGATCGCGAGTTGAAGACACCGATGAAGCCGAATGACCGGATGCTGGCCGGCAGTGTTGGAAAAACCTTTGCTGCCGCAACTGCCTTGCAGTTAGTCAAGGAAGGGAAGATCGGACTCGACGACAAGATCGAAAAATACCTGGGCCGCGAGCCGTGGTTCTCGCGTCTGCCTAACGCCAGGGACATTACTGTCCGGCAGTTGATGAACCATACGAGTGGTTTGGTGCGCTATGAATTTAAGGAACAGTTCACTAAAGACCTGAGTGCCAACCCTGAAAAAGTTTGGAAGCCGGCAGAGCTCGTTTCGTATCTACTGGACGAGAAGCCTCCATTCGCGGCCGGCAAGGGCTGGGAGTATTCCGACACGAATTACATCGTGTTGGGAATGATTATCGAAAAGGTTACGGGCAATCGCTTCTACGACGAGGCAAACATTCGTCTGGTCAAACCGCTGAAACTTGAAAACACCAGTCCGCAAGACGCAATAAGACTAAAAGGCCTGGTCCAGGGTTATGCGGGACCAAACAATCCGTTCGGTCTCCGCGACGCGATGATCCAGGACGGCAAGTTTGCGTTTAATCCGCAGTTTGAATGGACTGGCGGCGGCTATATTTCGACGTCGGAGGATCTCGCGCGATGGGCGAAGATGATTTATGAGGGGAAAGCATTTTCTCCGGAGTTAATGCCGCAGGCTCTCGACGGAGTGCCGGCTCCACCGCTGGGTGGCGAAGCTCGATACGGGCTGGGAGTGATCATTCGGAAAACGTCTCTGGGTACCACGTACGGTCACACCGGTTTCTTCCCGGGGTATCTGACGGGGATGATGTACTTTCCTGATCACAAGGTGGCTGTCGCTGTGCAGGTTAACACCAGTGTGGGAACGAGCCTTAGCAAGCCGCTTGGCCGGGTGATGGTTGAAGCGATGGAAGTTATTAAGGCGAAGGGTAAGTGTGTTTGCGATTCGGAGTAACACGTGACACCAAGGTGAGCAATTATGGATCTAACTGACATCAATCAACTTTTTAACTACACCGAATGGGCCAACGACCTGGTGATAGATGCTGCATCAAACCTGCCGGAAGAGAGTTTGCACCGCGACGTTTGTTGTAGTCACCAATCAATCTTTGGGACTCTGTTGCATATGGCGGGAGCCGAGTGGATCTGGCTCGAACGATGGAACGGAAGATCTCCTGCTAAGGACGAAGCGTGGTCGAATTGGACCACTGAATCCTGTCCTGACCTTGTTACGTTAAGGGCTCGTTGGATGGAAGTAGTCGGCCGGCGTTCGAAATATGTTTCGGAGCTGGATGAGGCGAAATTAACCAGCGAACTAGCCTTTAAACTCCTCAGCGGTGACTCGAGCTCGATGCGTCTGGTTGATCAGATGCAGCATGTGGCAAACCACGCGACGATGCACCGTGGTCAGGTGGTGGGAATGATTCGCCAGCTGGGAATTGAGCCACCCTCAACGGATCTAATTTTCTATCTGCGTCAAGAAATCTCACCGAAATAGAGTTGTGTGTCCAAAATGCTTCAGCTTGTCGTCACCTCTGAAAATCACACGACAAGCTGAAGCATGTCGGACACCTTATCAGGGCAGCGGTTCAAACTTCAGTGGGGGCAATGCGATCTTCACTTTGCTGACGTCCGCACCTCTCAAAAATTGAACCATGGCTTCCTGGACCTGCGGATCAACCAGCATGCTTTCGTGGCCCGCATTGTCGATGACTATGTGCGTGCTGTTTTTGAAACTCTTGCGGACTTCATCTGCCTGGAAAGGTTGGGTGTTGTTATCAAGTACGCCGCTCACAAAGAGAGTGGGAACGTCTGTCTTTAATGACGAGCGAAACTCATCACCGAGATCCGGGTTTCCAAACACATCACCCATCTCAGAGATCGGCCAGTTAACCATGTCGCCGAGCATCGCGGTCCTGGCTTCCTTCTGAATTTGCAGTCTTCGTGATTTGCTAACTCCAGACGAAATATCCATCACGAGAGTCATTACGGAAATTCCGGCGCTGAATTGGTTGTAACGCCTTTCGACGAAGCGTTTGAGGATCGAATAGTCTCCCTTGTCCATCGTGTAAAACCAGAGTGGAAAAATCGGCAAATCATTGGTATCGCCGAGATCGCGCATAATCAGGAACTGCAATCCGCTTTTTCCGACTTTCACATCTACCGGCTTCTTGGTGCGCTGGTCCGTTATGGAAACTGTTACAGGTTCTTTATCCAGGCGATCAAGAATTCGTTTTAAGGTGCCGGCGAGATCCGGCATCTTCGCGCCGATCACGGAATCCTTAGCGACAATGTCTGACAATCGTTTGATTGAGTTGTGAGAAGTGCTTGGCAGCTTGTCAGTATGATCTGGTCCTTCGGTGCCAATTAGCACCGCACGATTGATGTTCTTACCATGATAGCGAATGCAGGCCAGGCCCAAATGAGTGCCATAGCTGAAACCAACAAGATTTACTTTTTCGGCGCCTAAAGCCTTTCGCAGATCATCGACATCGTGAGCGCTTTCGACTGAGTTGTAAGCGAGTATGTCCACACCCTGGGAACGAAAATGGTCTGCGGCAAGCTTCGCCCGTTCCTTAAATGCTCGTAAAGCCACCTCTCTGTCCGCAAACACATCTGTAGGTAACGATTCTGGGGTGCGATATGTGAGGTTTGGCTTCGAACGCCCGACACCGCGTTGGTCCAGTAGTATCACGTCGCCAACTTCGCGCAGTTTTTGAAAAGCCCGCATGTAATCAGGAACACCGGCAATGCTGGTCGCGGAAGACCCTGGACCACCATCGAGGTAGACCGTCGGGTAGCCCGGCTTGTCACTCGAGCTTTTTAGACGAACGAAAACCAGCTCGATTAAATTAGAGTTCGCGTTACTGCGATTCTCCCGAACCATCAGGTGTCCGCGCTCGCCTTCGTAAACCTGACCGCCAATTTCTGCTTTGATCGGCGGTTCAAACCACATCTCGCCCTCACGACGTTTTGGTTCATTTGTTTGCGCTTGTGTTGCGCAAATCGATAGGGCCAGGAGGATTAACAAAACTCCAGTTGTCTTAACTAAGTCTGTCTTCATCTTTAGATTCCTTTGTCCGACAACTCCCGAGCCCGCGGAACGGGCGATAGCATAAAGCCTGGGGTGGAGCGAAGCGGAACCCCAGGTTGCTGACGAGCTGAAAGTAATGGAGCGCGCCCAGCGCGCGATAGCGAAAACGAACGAAGTCAGTGGTGATCAAAAGACTGTCGCCCACTTCGCGGGCTTAAAACCAGGTATTTCACGGGATCCCCTGGGGTTCCGCTCGCAAAGCCTCGCTCCACCCCAGGCTTTATGCTATCGCTCCGCTCCGCGGGCTAACGTGGATGGAGACTTAATAAGAGCACCTTGAGTTTATCGCACACTCTTCGCGTTTTGATGAACTTTACCGTGTGGGTATGACGGATTGAAACGTTTGACTGTTAACCACAATAACTGTAAAGAAGACGCCCCTATATACTAAAGAGCGTTTCGAAAAGTTCGCAGAAATGATCCAGCCTGTAACGATTACGCACGCGGCATAGCCGCGTTCAACCCGCTCTTGATGAGAGAGACAGATGAAAATGAAGAAGAGTAAGAACGACTCGGATGAAGCTGTCGAGGCTTTGTTTAGGCTGCCGCTGTCAGAATTTACTGGCGCGCGTAATGCGGTCGCCGCGCAGCTAAAGAAGGACGGGCGGGGTGATCAAGCGGCTGCCGTTAAGGCGTTGGGCAAGCCCTCTGTATCCGCGTGGGCAGTGAATCAACTTTATTGGAACCACCGTGAGGCGTTCGACAAGTTGCTCGCGTCGGGTGAGCGATTTCACAAGGCACAGTCATCGCGAAGCGGAGCCAAAGTAGCGGATATGCGTACGGCCCTGGACGCTCGAAGGGAGGCACTTACAAAACTATCGGATCTCGCAGCTCCGGTGCTGCGGGGCGCCGGTCACAATCCATCACCGGACACGATTCATCGCATAACCACCACGCTCGAAGGAATCTCAGCATACACATCGCGTGATGATGGACCACACCTGGGGCGGCTGACGCACGATGTCGATCCGCCGGGGTTTGAGTCTTTCGGATCGTTTGTCCCGGTGAGGCAGGAGGCGGTTACCAGGAAGCAGGAGGCAGGAGCAGGAGGCAGGAGGAAGGACGCAGAAAGTACGCAACGAAGGAGTGATGAAAAACGTAAGAGTGAAGAAGCGAATCAGGAGAAGTTAGCTGCGGCAAAAGCGTCACTGCACGACGCAAAGAAATCGTTGATGGAGGCGCAAGCGCGCGTACGAAGCTTGGAAGCGGCTAAGACGAGGGCCCAGGCAGATCTTAAGCAGGCTGAGGAACGTGTGACGGAAGCGACCAAACGGGCGCGAAGTGTCGAAGCGGATCTAAAAGAGGCAGTTAACGAAGTGAAAGATGCCGAGCGCTTAGTCGAGAAAGCGTCCAACAAGCTATCGAATGCGTAGTCTAATTATTAACTAGTTGGACGAAAGTCGGAGCCTTTCCGGAGACTGCGTCGGCAGCCGCAATTAGAGTGACTGCCAAATTGGTGTGCGATATGATTTTCATCTTCTCTTTGGTTCTGAGGAGTCGCTTGTGAAAACAATCGTATCAGCGCTGCTGGTATTACTACTCTTCTCGTCCGCCTTAACTCAAGAGTACAAGGAACCCCAACGCCAGATAGACGAAACGGATCTCGGCGGATTCCTGACAAAGGGTGGAGTGGTCAACGTGGTCGAAGGCCAGGTGGCTTTGCTGCGACCGGACACGCCGCCGCAACTTGTCCAGCCCACACTCGAGGTGCAAAACGGCGATGCGATTCTGACAGGGCAAGACGGGCGCATCGAAGTCCTTCTTAATCCCGGCTATTACCTGCGTCTTTTTGGGAACACTCAGATTGTGTTCATGGATCTAGCCGCTGATAACCTGACCCTGACGATAACCAGAGGATCTGCAATTATCGAAATAGCAATGATCCAACCTCGATGGGGATTCTCGTGGCAGCCGGATCCCACTCATTCCGCTTTTTACGATCCGATCACAGTCAATTTTCCCCAAAACCAATTTAGTTTGGTGGCTGGAGGAATTTACCGGTTCGACGTCAGCGGGGACGGCGAAACCGAAATGAAAGTCTCTCAGGGCCGTGCATTTTTTGCCGGGCGGCGCGTTGAGAATGGGACGCGGGCAAACTTTCGTAACGGATCGCCGACTTTTGCGAAGTTTGATACTGATGAAGCCGATCACTTTGACAGATGGAGTCAGGCGCGGGGCCACGCGCTGGTCAAACACAATCACAATCTGAAAAACGCCGTCTGGTATCGAGCTCTTCAGAAGAATCGGCGAAGTTACGTCAAAATTGCACACGACGGACCAGACAGCCGCAGTCGCGAAGTTCACACCGTGCGGGCCCTGGGCGGGATAACAACTTTTGTTCAGCCGGGCGTTTTCTTCCGGAATGAAACGTCTGAATGGAAGCCGTTGGACCCTGAGACACAACTACAATTCGGAGAACGAATAAAGACTGATGCTAATGGGCGCGCTCAAATCGCACTCTATGGGACCTGCTGGTTGTTTCTGGGAAGTGATACGGAAGTTGTTTACGGTGCCAGAGCGGACGGGGACACCGCTATAAAAGTCTTGCATGGTTCGGCAATTGTCCTTTTAGCATATGGTGACGAGGATCAAGATCAGCGCCCGGTTATTACATTCGCTGCGCCGCAGGCCGAGTATGAGATCCTGAGGGACGGTACTTACCAATTGACCGCGAACAACAACACGTCGGAGATGAATATTTATAGGGGCAGAGTCAAGGTAGCGGGACGAGAGATTCAGCAGGACAAGAGAGTGGTTCTTCGAAACTCCAATTTAGAAATACAGCGAATTAGCAAGAGGGAACGAGACGCTTTTTACGTTTGGAGTCTGAAACGATTATCGGGCCTCACCAGAGATCTTCGTCTTAAGTTAATCGGCGTGTGGTATTTCGATAATGCAACCAAAACATATACGTTTGTTACCGGCTGGTACAGGTTCCGCTCGCCCTACGGCGGCGACTATAACGTTGGATTGAGATACCGGTAACTGGTGAGCGAAAGTTCTTTTACATCTTCGCGTTCCAGGACGCTAACAAAAAGCGATCGGCGAATTACACGAAACGACACGACGCGCCTACACCGTTACTCATGGCGTCGTGCGGTGGGACGTGACTGTGGAGCGGCCTCCGGCACAGGTTCGCTTTGTTTAAGCGACGGCAGCGTAAGTGCAAGACCAACGATTAAACCAACGAAGCCGAGAATAATCAGCACCGAGATCACGCGCATCACTTTCGGAACTTGCGGATCTACTTCTCCCGTCTTACCATGGAAACGCACGCCGCATTTTCGGCACTTCATAAAGTTCAAAAACGGCGTCCAAATCAAACCGCCCTGCGAGCTGTAGAGAAGTTTCTTAACATCTCCGCTTCCGCATGCTGGACAAGCTATCTGGTTATTCATTTTCTGTCCTCAGTGTGAACAGCCTGATCAGAAAGCAGCTAGGGTTTTATGCGACGTATGACTAGCTTGTGTTGTGCGGAGTTTCCCTGCGGGATGGTTATGCGTTGAGACCGGCCTTCAATCTCATCTATGAAATCGCGCGCCTCAATGCTATAGGCAAAGTCACCGTAGAGAATAAATTTAAACGTTCCATCATCTTCGATCTCGACGCGACGAACATACTCGTCTCCTGAATACACCGCCAGGTATGCGTCCTCGAGAGCAAGCCCGCCATTCCAAACAACCTTACCCGCCACGGTGCGCTCGCTCATTCGACGACCTACGCGCATCGAGAGACTTTCAATCACGGCTCCTTCAGTGACAGAAATCTTTTTTGCTTCGCTCTTATCCTCGGTAGCGGGAAAGTAAGTACGCGCATAAGGTGCGTCGAACTCCGCCGGGACTTCCTTTCCTGCGTTTAGAACGAGGTGGTATTCGCCTGGCGCAACTCCCTCGAATCTGAAGGAACCATCTTTTTGCACATGTTCCACGTAATCTGGTCCAGTCTCAAGGTCGTTAATCAGAGAGATCGCGCCTTTAGCGACGGCCTCTCCGGTTGCTGTCAGCACGTTTCCGGCAACTGCCGCCGTCGCGCGGGGATCGGTGCCATGTACGTCAATCTCGAGATAACTACACTCGCTCTTTTGCAGCGTGACATCGTACTCGAAAGTGGAAACTGACTCGGTGTGAACGGATCTGACGTCGAGATCGTCGTTGGAGTACATCATATGTTGAACTGCATACGGTACGGAGACTCGCACTGTGAAAGAGCCGGAACCCGTCATAGGCAATGAAAACTCTCCGTACTTAGTCGTCATCGTTTTTAACGTCTTATCATTACCGGTTACCTCAACCGTCATTCCCGGCAAGCCTTTATATCGGTTGGTTACGATACGGCCCGAGATGGACTCGCCGGCCTCCCGTTGCTTGAGTTTGCGTAGTTCGTTCAGATCGTCGGTGTCGGAAATTAGAGTTGTTCCCCTACACATCCCGGTGAACAATTGATTTGTGTCGTCATCGAGGGATGCAAAGACGAGGTATCGCTTACCCTTCTTAAAAGTTGTATCGCACATTGTGGTCGCTGTTGCGACGCCGACTCTCGTACCAGACACACCTCGGAATGACTCCTGCACGATGAAGCGAACCATTACATACGAGTACACATTGTCCGGCTTTTTTTGGAGCGGTTTTACATCGACCACTTGCCCTACGAAGACCGCATCTGAGCGCCAGAACTTAGCGCAGGTGGGAGTCCCATATTCTCGACACTGACACGCTTGAATGGTTTCCGCGAAAGCCGGTAGGCAAAGGACGGTCACGAGAATGATGAATAGACGACTCATGGCCGTTAGATTATTGGAGACACAGATTGAAGTCCAACACTTGAAGGACAATTTGGCGGAGTTAAGGTGGGTGCCGCGGGCGGGAGTCTAACCCCGACGACCTTACGAGCGACAGACTTCAAGAACGTTCGACGCCATGTCAGCTGAAATATATATTTTCATTTTTCTGTCCTGCGCCTTAACAGTACTGGCAAGGCCTAATAGAAGAACCAGGCAGATAACCCGATAGCTCATCCTCATCTCTCCTTAATGTACGTGCAAGGTATTTGCAGTGAGGGCGCGCTTCAGTCGATCGAGTGCGCTTTGCAAGACCGCGTCTTCACGCGCAATACACAGACGCATGTAATTATTCCATTCATCACCATCAGCAAAGGCACTACCGGGTACGCCTGCGACCCCCGCGCGCTCAATCAAATTCTCATTAAGCTGCATTGCATCCTCGAAGCCTTCTGGAATATGTGCCCAAACATAGAAAGCTGATCCTGAGTCGTAAATCTTAAATCCCAGTTGCTCAAGCGCCTGGACCACGAATTTCCTTTTAGCCGTGAAAGTCTCGCGCAAATTGGAATAGTACTGAGGATCAGCCACTAACACTTCGCTCAACGCACGCTGTAGTGGAGTAGGCGAGCAGACGTAGAAAATATTATTGGCTTTGTTGAGAGGAGCTACGAGGCTGGAGTCACCGTAAACGTAGCCGAGTCTCCAGCCAGAGATATTCCACGATTTAGAGAAAGAATTGACTGTGATTGTTCGTTCCCACATGCCCGGTAGGGTCGCTATGGAAATGTGCGGCTGACCACCTACCACGTAATGTTCATAGACCTCATCAGCCACGCAAAGGAGGTCAAACTCCTGACAAACGGCAGCAACGGACTCCAATTCTCTTCGTTGGAACACCTTGCCGGTCGGATTCACGGGTGTACAAATGATGATGGCGCGCAGCGGGAACACCTTGCGGTTCTTCAACTCTCGACATCGAGCTCGTAACTCATCAAGGTCCAGCTCCAGGTTCTCACCATGGAGTGATAGCACCTCGGTGCTTCCTCCCAACTCGGTCAGAATGTGGCGGTGATAAGGATAGTAAGGCTCAAATACCAGCGCCGAAGCTCCTCTGAGATAAGTTTGAGCGATGTTTACGAGAGCGCCCGTCGCGCCCGGAGTAATTAACAGTTCGAGTGGATCGCCTTCCGGGTCGATCTCGATTTTGTTAAGAGCAAAGATCTTTTCCGCCACAGCGTCCCGAAGTTCATTTAAACCTTCCGCTGGACCGTAGTGGTTCTTGCTGTCTGAAATAATCCGTGCGGCCGCCTCAGCCAGGGCCGGATTGATAGCCAGTTCTGATTGGCCCTGAACAAGATTTCCGCCGGAAGGCACACATCGTGTTAACGCTCGGATGTCAGGTCGAGGTTTTGTTTTCATTGGTTTCATCGGTCGTAGTAGTCCTGAGTGGCTTTGCCTTAGAAGTCGACTATAGGACGATTCGTCTTATTCGTGTTAGTTCGTGTATTTCGTGCAGTTCGTTGATCGTTCTCTACTTGCCAAAAAAGCGATCCACAGCACCAACGTTCCGGACGTATCCCCAGGATTACATCGAAGGCATTCACCCTCAAGTGTTCGCCATAGCCGGGATTGGCGATTGGCTCGCGCAGCGGCTCCGCTGATGCGCCATCTGTTCGCGTTTTCCCAGCAAAGCTCGCATTCCGCGAACGGAAATTGCTCTCGCAGGCTTAAGCCGGGTACTGAATAACACTAGACGCCCCGTCCCAAATTCGTTGACTTAATACTAACCTGGGCATATTCTCATGCCCTCAATAAATGCTGCATTAATGACTGGGAATTTCCCGACACCCTGGAATTCCAGTTTTGAAACTCCTCGCATTCCCGTGATTCGGACAAGAATATGAAGCGGGCCAAAAAGAGCAAGAAGCAGGAGCAGGCGGCCGGAGCAGGAAGCCGGGCCAAAAGCACGAAGCAAAGCCGAGCGCCTGCATCGAAGCCTGAACGTAAGAAACCTCAGAATCCCTCCGACGCCCGATCAGGAAATGATCATCGTGACGGTGCTCTCACAATGCGGTTCGACGCAACCATCCATGCCCCTGACAAGCAAAAGGCCAGCCGCATAGATCAACTCGACATCGACCGTGTCCCCGACCCGAAAGGTTTGGTCCGAGCTCTCGTCACTGCCGCTGACCTCGCGCGATTGTTGGACCAGGGGTTTGAAGTACATCTGCATCACGCACATCCTGTACAGCCTCTCAATCCGAAGCTGATTGAGAAGGACGAGTCAGTGCGTCGTTGGTTGGACAAAAAACTCGGAACGAAACGCAAAAAGCAGTAAACGGTAGGCCAGTAGACCTGATCAAGAGTCAGACTAAGAGATCGAGACACTCATGTATCGCACGGTTGCACAGCTGGACATGGTTATGAACACCCTCGGAACGGACTTCCCCGAGTTGTGTACTCGCGTCGAGATGCCAAACCGATCCGTTCAAGGCCGCCCCATCCATGCCCTGCGATTTCATGCCGGCACCGCCACAGGCCGCCGCGGCGTTCTGATAGTGGGCGGCGTGCATGGGCGCGAACTGATGAACCCTGACGCCATAGTCGACCTGATGATTGAGCTTATTTTGGCTTACACAGCGAATCAGGATATTACGCTTGGTGGTAAGACGTGGCGGGCGCGCGAGCTGAAGATCATGATGAATACGCTCGACATCTGGCTGCTGCCGTGCGCCAACCCGGACGGTCGCGAGCACGCCATGAACGTCGACGAGATGTGGAGGCAAAATCGACGAGACAATCCCGGAACTTCGTGTGAGGGCGTGGACGTTAACCGAAACCACGACATCGTGTGGGGCGTCACCACGCCCTTTACGTCGTGCAGTCCTTGCAATGAGACATACGTTGGCCCGGACCGCTTTTCTGAGCCTGAAACGCGGAACATAAGGGACCTGTGTGACGCGCATCGCATTGACGTGTTCCTGGACGTCCACTCATTTACCGGGTTGGTCCTCTATCCGTGGGGCCATGCGCATACGCAAACTACTGATCCCACTCAGCGTTTCACGACCCTTGCCACTGCAACGTGCGCGTCCCTGACTCCACCGGCGCATCTTGAATACATGCTTCCCCGCGACCAGCTTCGCTTTCAAACAGTGGCGGCCAAAATCGCTGCGGACATTCATGCTGTTAATGGTCGAAGCTACACGCCTACATCGATCCGTGGGCTCTATGCCGCCACGGGCACCAGCACGGACTACGTGTACAGCCGTCACATTGCAGATCCCGCCCTCCGCAAGACGTATGGCTTTGGCTTCGAAACCGGGCTACCGATCCTGCGGCCTGACGGCTCGGTGAACCTGCCCGAGTCGTTCCACCCCGCCAATCCGGAGCCAACCAAAATCGAGACGAGGTCAGGGATCATTTCCTTACTGTTTCAATCGATTTGCGCAATAGAGTTTATCGGCACAACACTGTCCGGATCCGGGTCTGGAAGAACGTTACAAAAGTTGCGCGACGTTCGTGATCAACGGCTGGCCACCACGGATGCGGGTCGCAAGTTGATTGCGCTCTTCGAGCGCGTGCAGATCCCGCTCCTCGGTTTGATTCTGGCAGACAAGCCCTTAACAAAAGAGGCGATGAGCCTCCTGGACACTTCTCTCAAACTGCTGGAAAACGAAGAAGCGAAGGTACCCACACGCGAATTGGAGCGAGGTCTCGCGTTCCTCGACTCACTAGCCAACCGCACAACCTCGAAGACCCTTCGGCGCGACCTCGACACTATTCGCAAACAGGTCAAGTCGTCAGGCAACAAGACCGTTGCGAAGGCCCTTAAGCAGCTTCTCAAATCGTGAACACGTCAGGCAGTACTCCCCAAGGTTTAGAGTCTGTTCGGTGTATCTCGTTAAGCTCCCAACACTCCCGCGATTGCCTCAATCTGTGGTGAAAAGAAATAGCCACCGCAGTCGGAATCACCCATTCTTCGCTGAGCTTGATGCGGCGCAGTCCAGCCGCAGTTGGAAAGTCGATGAAACGGGTCCGTGCGTCACGTTCGTCGCGCTGGCCGATGATTGGATCGTGACCACGAAAGTTTGGCTGCACCGGAGAATGCGCCCAGCGCCGCGTTGGCAGTTCAAACTGATCCTCAATGGTGCTGGCGTAACAAATGAACATCAGCCCGCGTTCCTTCCGCACAAGTGCCGGCGATGGTTTCTTGATACGGCGATCGGTGGGCCAAACGGGATGCCGCGACGCAGAATCGTGCGCAGCATGCTGTCGTGAGGTTTGCCGAGGTCGGTGGCTATATCGCGCTACCCGCCACTCGCAGTACTCGTCCTGGATCATCCGGTTTTCCACATCTGAAAACCATAATCAGAGCGTTAGGTTCAAGAGGAGCGCATGACAACAGTCTTCAACTGATCATTGGCTCAAGGATCTTACGGGACAGTCTTGATTGGTGGCGGTTGTATTCTTCAAGCTACGCGGCTCAATCGTAAAGCGGATGTGGCGTCGGGTTAGGATCAAAAACAGCACTGGGATTTATGCGAAGGCGAGCGCGATGCGACGCAGGGGGTAGGCCGGTATCACCTCGATAGAACTCCAGGTGCGCATGTTTGTAAGAGGCAACAGAGCCCCCGGGACCTCCAATGCTTCCAATACGAACGCGTCCGTTCTCTTCACTCAACTGGAAATTTGCGACGTGAAAAACGGCCAGAGTTACGTTTGTAATGTTGCCTAACCTGGGATAGTAAAACGTGACCGCGGCGTCGGTAGGAGTGGGTTGGCTGCTGTGTGAAACGTAACCGGCCGGAACGTAAATGGCCGTGTCACCCCGGCCGTTCGGGCTTCCATATAAGTGCATGGCATATGAAAGATGTCCGCGGCGAATTATGCCGTCGTCGCCTATCAAGTCTCCACGATAGAAAGGATATTGGCTTCCCAGTCCCATTGGCTCGAATCCATTTGCCGCCGCCACCGCGCCTGGCCCGCCAAACATCCGGGCCAAGGTTAAATCGGAAGCCGACATCATCGCCGTGTAGATTGGCTTGATGGCGTTTGTGGGAACGATTTTCGCCGACACAACTCGGGTGTCAGCGAGCTTTGCTCTAGTGAGGACTGCGGCGTCTACCGCAATCGCCCATGTTTGTCTAACCCTTACCGGGCCAACTCCCCAACTCTGAGTAATTGAGCTCAGAAACTCCTCTGTATAACCGAAGTTGATTGTTCTGCCAGCAGCATCGGCGATAGTCTCAATCGAACCCTTGTTCGTATACTTTAGATTAATCCGAACGCCCCCCTGGCTCTCAATCCGGCTGCAATGAAACTCCCCGTCGCCAACGGGAGTAAAAGTGTAAACAGTCCCATCACCCGTGCTGATCTGTTTGGCAAAACCCTTATCTGTCAAGCGCAGGTTGGAATTGTCAGCGACAAACTGGCCTTTCCCTTTCGAAGACATATTTATGAACTCAACGCGTCTCAGGCTCTGCTTCGGAATCACCAGCAGAATATATTTTGCCAGTTGCTGGTTGTGGTAAAGAGATTGAAAGAGCGGAAACTGATACTGGTCCATCGAATAGGTGAGCGAAAGGTCGACGCCTTCGCCGATGCGGTCGGGCAGACTAATCAAAGGCAAGCTATCGTCGTGGAGATTCCAACGATAAGTGAGGCGCAACTCCCTTGACGTAGACGCTTCACTTTCCGCAACCACTGCCGCCGGAGACAGACCTGCGAGCAATGTGATCAATGAAACTATAAGCGCTGGTTGAACGACCACGCGGTAAAGGGAAAGCAACGAACTGCGGTTCATCTGCATGACAGGCTCCGTAGGATTAAGTTGTGGATTGCGTGAGGTTTCCCCGGGGCAGAAAGGGGATTAGGGATAGGAACTACTACGACGGCATCCCCGGTGCGATTCGCTGGCCGAGTACATCGTCGAACGGCACTCCGCCGCCTTAAACATCGGCAAGCATTGTGCCGTCGAGACGGTATCGCTTGCGAAATGTCGCAGCGATCATTTTCGTCCCGATTATCATGGGCACGGAACGTGCGATTCGATAGAGCGATTGGCGTTTGAGCCGGGCCGTTCTGCAGAATGGGGTTTTTGGCAGCGGCAAAAATCTCGCTTTAAGACTCTCCGCCACACCTGAGACGTACCGGTCTATTGTGCTTCTTGAGAATTGGTACGTTGCCCGCGATCACTAAATCTCAACGCTTCACTTCAAACCGATGCAGGTGAAAACATATGATCAAGATCCTCATAATTGACCTCGCTGCCGAAAGCCCGAGCAGTGTTCGCACATTCCTTTCTGCACAGGGTGTTACCGGTTTTGACGTCGCTTATGCGATCAGCTATGGAACCATCCTTGAAGCTTTTCGCGATAAGTCCTACGACGTTTGTTTGATCGACTCATCCAGCGGAAACGCGCTGAAGCTGGTCGCGCAGGCCCAAATTTTCGGTTGCACCGCTCCTATAATCGTTGTCACTTCAAACGAGGCCACTGAGGTAATCAGAGCGATTCGCGGCGGCGCGGCGGACTGTTTGATCAGGGATTCTTTGACTGCGGCAAGAATCGAGCGCTCGATTTGCTGGGTGTTTGAACAAGCACGAGCAAGTTCTTTGCAGAAAGGCCGGGAGCGCCGATATCTGGCACTGATGGAGAACGCGGACGAAATGATCGCGACCCACGATTTGGAGGGAAATTTTACCTCGATAAACCGCGCCGGCGAGCGGTTGATTGGCTACTCCCAGGAAGAGATACTGACCCGGAACATTTTTCAGATTGTCGCTCCACAAAATCGAGAACTGCTTAAGAAAACGATCCGTCAGACGCTGGATGCTCGGAAACTAACGCTTGAGGAGATCGACTTAGTCACGATCTCGGGAAAAAACCTGCGAGTTGAAGTCAGCGCTCATCTCATCTACCAGGAAGGGAACCCAATTGAAGTTCAGATAACCGCCCGGGCTCCCCGCGCAAACGCCAGGTTAGACATCCCTCCACCGCGATTTACAAAAACTTCCCCGCTTCCTTCCGGGATTCAGTTCAATTTGCGGGAACCTCATGACCGGCAGCGAGTAGTTCGTATGCTCTGAAACATCCTTACTTCAACCACTCTTCGCGCCATGGCACGACGACTGCGGTGAGAACTGCCGGCCCGGCGAAGACGCTCCCCCGAGTTGGGGTCGTATGGCAGAACGCCGGTGTCCGCACCTTTCCGGTGTTCCGTATTACCCCAGTGGTCAAGACAATAAGATAAATAAGCTATGACAACCTCAGTGACTTTTGATCGACTGGCGAACATGACTTCACTGCCGGATCCCCGTGTTGAGCGAGAAGCCGCTGATATTCGCATTCTGATCGTTGATGATGAAGCTGCGATCAGACACCTGTTTGCCAATCACTTGCAGGAGAGTTTTGATTGTCTCACTGCTTCATCTGCGGATGAAGCCCTCGATTTGCTTGCAGAATCTCCATTTGGGCTCGTGATCTCGGACATCATGATGCCGGGACGAAACGGCGTAGAGCTGTTGCGCGAAATAGTCTCAAAATATCCTGAAACAGCCGTCATCATGGTATCGGGCATAGACCGGCCCCAGAGAATTCGTGATGCGCTGCGCATCGGCGCCTCTGATTACCTAATCAAACCTTGCGAACTTGACATCCTAACTCTTTCGGTTGAACGAGCTCTTGAGCGCAGATCTCTGCAACGCACGGCTCGCGTATACCAGGCGAATTTGGAGAGCAAAAACCTCGCACTTGCCCGGGGAAAATCTGAGTTGGAGCGACTCCAGGCTCAGATCGTACAGGCCGAGAAGATGGCTAGTTTGGGCCAGCTCGCCGCCGGCGTTGCCCACGAACTGAACAACCCGGCCGGGTTTATTTACGGCAACATGGAATTGATGCGTAACTACCTCTCCGACCTGAAAAAACTACTGGCCGTTTATGACACAGTGGCTTGGCCGGCGGACGTCGCCGCTGTTGTGCACCCACTGAAAAGTCAGATCAATTACGAGGGGCTGGTAGAAGATCTGGATTCGATTGTTTCAGATTGCCATGAAGGGGCCGAGCGCATACGTGACGTAGTCCAGAATCTTCGTCTCTTCTCTCGCCTGGACGAGGCGGAGCTCAAACAGATCGATCTTCACGACGGTATTGAATCAACTATTCGCCTGCTCTCACGATATTTCAGTAGCGGACGAGTTGGGATTCAGCGCGACTACACTGCGCTGCCGCTTGTTAGATGCTACGCCGGACAACTCAATCAGGTATGGATGAACCTGCTGGGCAACGCGGCGCAAGCGATGGCTGGCAGCGGGGAGATAAGCATCTCGACGAGAGCACAGGGCGATTCAGTGGTGGTAGCCATTAGCGATACGGGCTGTGGTATTCCTGAAAATCAACTACCCAGAATTTTTGATCCCTTCTTTACCACCAAGCCGGTGGGCGAGGGGACAGGCCTCGGTCTATCTATTTCTTATGGAATCATCGAACGTCATGGCGGGACGATTACAGTGAAAACCAAACCTGGCGTTGGCACCACGTTCACGGTGGTTATTCCCATTCAAGCGGCTGAACCGATTAAAGAGAATTCCAATTCATAGAAGGTTACTTATGACAAACAAACTGCTGATAGTTGACGATGAGCCCGCAAACTTGCGCGTGCTCAAGAGACTGTTCTCCCGCGAGTTTCACTGCCTGACAGCTTCATCTGGCGCTGAGGCAATCCGATTGCTTGAACAACACGACGTGGCGATTTTGATTTCGGACCAGCGTATGCCCATGATGACGGGGATTGAGCTGCTGAAACAGTCTGCCAATCTGCGGCCCAACATGGTACGCCTTCTTCTGACTGGTTACACCGATGTCGAAGCGTTGGTTGAAGCTCTCAATTGTGGGCTCGTCTACCGGTATGTCACCAAGCCATGGAGCAACGATGATCTGAAACTGATAGTCAGCAGGGCGTGCCAGCACTACGAAAGTAACAAAAAAAGTTCTACTCTCGCGCTCGCGAACGTCCGGTTGGAGACGCGCCTGCAAGAAACAAAGCAAACTGTGGTGACGGCTCTATTCGAAATGGTGAGCGCCAGGGACGAGTACGCCCACGGCCACGCTCTCAGAGTAAGCAAAACTGCGAGCCTGATTGCCGAAAGGATGGGCCTGAGCGAAGAGGCCAAAGCGGAAATATCGGCTGCTGCCTTGTTACACAACCTTGGACACGTTGCTAACACTGGTAAGGCTGTGTACACGGGATGTTTCGAAGTCAATCTAAACCCTTCTGTTCGCGCGCATTCCGCATGCGAAGCGAGATTGTTGGCCGCGATCCCGGAACTCGAGACCATTGCCGACACGATAAAGTTTCTTCGCGAAAATTTTGACGGCTCGGGCTCCCCAACTGGATTGAAGGCGGAAGGGATTCCTCTCCTTAGCCGTATACTCCGAGTCGCGGACGAATATGATTTGCTGGTCCTGCCCAGGGCTTCGGCGTCGCTGACATATCATGAGGCAATGAGGTTTCTCAAACAACGCTCAGCGAGGCAGTTTGATCCAGACATCGTCGAGCTACTGTCTCAAATGGATCCGGAAGCCCTGGCACATTCGCAAACACCTGCGATCAGTAACCCGGAGTTTTCTGGCAGAAGTAACTTCGACCCCAGTTACGCGGACGCTTTGTTTTCCTAGAACGCTACGCCGAAAGAAAATGTTGGGTTTTGAACTGGGCCACAACAGCTAAGAACTTGCAATCGACAACTCAGGCGCCTACGAGGCTGCGAAGCAGCGGGAATGAATAGCCCCACGCGTCGCGCAGCGAAGCGTGGGAGGGAGATCATTTACACCCAGCCTGCGAAGCTGCGTCAGGTGCGTATCTGTGAGGCTAATCTGTAGCCAGCTCCGCAGGCTCCCTCCGACCTGGTTATGGCCGGTTCTTACTATTACGGTCTAACGGCCCTGTCCATTTCGATCGCAATGATGGGCTCGTATGCGACCATTAATCTAGCGGCACGAGTAAGGGCATCTCACGGTGTCGCCCGTCTCTCCTGGCGTATCGGCGGCGCCATGGCTATGGCAATCGGCACTTGGTCCATGCATTACACTGGCATGCTCGCCCTCCGCTTGCCGGTCCCATAAGCTACGACTGGCCCACGTCACTGCTATCTTTCCCTGGAGCCAGGCATTCACGCTGTGCCCTCTCGTTCCTCGCGGTAGCGCTCCTGACCGGCCACTCTACCAAAGACGTCGCTCGCACTTTAGATAAACCGCTTCGCCAGTGGGTTAGTGATCGTCGCGGCTCGATTACCTTGCGCCGGATGCATACCACCTTCGATAAATGAGTCTGTTAAAGGCAATTGGTTTTATGGGCAGACTGCAGCCAGAGTTATTGGACAATCAGATTTACACCGGCTTTATAAATAGGACTGGGGCCGAGTTCGAGGGTAGTGCCTTTAATCATTCTTCCGTCGGGAAGAATAGCGCGCAGCTCCAAAATACCTGCCGGAAGGTTACGCAGAATGTAGGATCCGCGCTTATTAGTCTGAGCTTCCCAAGTGCCTGCGAAAACGCGCGCCCCACCGATGCCTTCATCCCTCTCCGGATCAAATTGCCCATTTCTATCCGTGTCGATAAAGAGGGTTCCGGAGACGGCGCGCTGGGCGGCGAAGGGAATATCCAGATAGAAGGCTTGTAAGGGTGAAATGGTAACGGGCCAACTTGTTTTCACGGTCGCACGAAAATCTGTCGGTATAGAAGACGCATCAATCTCAAGCAGGTACTCGCCCGGAGGAAGATTTCTAAACTCGTATGTGCCTTCGGGGCCAACGGTCTGTGAAAGCGATTCACGCATTAATGCTGCGCCGGAGATTCGCTGCAAGGTGAGTCGAACGCCGCCCAGTCCTGGCGCGTCTCCGGCGGACATCTCATTCCTCAAGAAGAGGTCGTTGAAGAGGCGACCTCCAACTGAGCCGAAGTTTGTGACGCCAAAACTTACTTGAGCCGTCTCGCGCGGCGAAAGCAGTATTTGCCGCTGCATACTATTGGTCGCGCGCCAGTTCAGGCCGGAGCCTTCTCCCGCAAAAGAAACCTTATGCTCGCCGGCGTCAATTGCGTTAAAGCTGAAACCGCCCATTGCATCAGTCGTCGCCGTGCGATTATCGTCGAGTTGCACCTTCGCGCCCGCCATCCCCGGCTCTCCGGCGTCGTCCTGACCATTTACGTTTAGATCAAAGAAGACGCGCCCTCGCACGCGGGCGCGCGTCAGCCCCAACAGGCTCGAAAGCTGAAACCCGCCACCGCTTCCCGCTCCGAAACGATGCGTGAAAGAGATTGTCAGGAGGCTCTGGGGTCCGGCCCCGTCGATGGAAAAGGACCGTGCGCCGCTCAACTCCAGGGAATTGGCTGCGTCCAACTTGAAGCTGGTCGTGAAGGAGGCGAAAAGGCGGCGCCCTTCGCCGGCCAGGATTTTACCCACGGAGTAGCGCGCTTCGGCGGCGATATTCACGCGCGAGAAGGCTGCCTGTAATCTCATTCCCACCTCGGTGCTTCGGGTGAGCGGCAGCTCAATATTTCTGAAAAGCTGCGGAAGCGATTCTCGATTCGTCAGAAGGAAGCGAGCGGGATCCGCGACGAAGGCGTCACGCAACGCAACAGGCAGGAGCGACGGATTGCGCACGACCAGACCAGTCAGAGACGGGGTGTTGCTTCTGTAGTTTATAAAGCCCGTTAGCGAATTGCGCCGCCATGAATATCGCAACTGCTCTCGCAGGTCAAAACCGTTCTTCACCGGAGAGTTCGTGTTGCCCTCACGACTCACCATGAAGCGCCCGTCCAAGTCGTTAGACCACTGGCGATTTATGCGCTGCCCGTACCTGAAATTGATAGTGCGCGTTCTGAGGTCAAGATAAGGGAGTGCAAGCGCCGTCGGCGTCTCAACCTGCTGCTCATTGAAGCTAAAGCTGAAACGCGAGCCGCGCGCGAGGCTGTAACCGACATTGACCTTGAATGCTCTGGTATTCAAGTCCAGCGCGCTCGTATTTGCGAGCGGCGCGCGGGTAGAAGTGTTGTAGCTGAAGGATCCCGCAAACGGCCCACCAGGTCGCCACTCGATACCGAAAAGATTCGCATGGCGTCCAGCACTCTGTGCCCCGACCTGCACGAGCGCAGAGCGTGGTTGGAGACGGAACAGTTCCCCGTAAAGACGGAAGTCGCTGCGTTTCAAATCAAGCCGCGCGCGCCATGATAACTGGCCTTGACCGTAAACCGCTTCGGCTTCGACCATCGTTCTTTCGTGCGGTGAATAGCGAGCATCGATGTGCAAGGTGGGTGCTACTGGACTTTCCCCCGCCTTGCGTTGCGGAAAGATGAAAAACAACCCAGCGCGCACGTGCCATGAACCCTCTTCAACAAGAGGCGCGAGCGCACCAGCCACTAACCCTTCGCCACGATTGAAGAATGAGGCTTGCGGGCGAGCGCGGCCCGCGAAGATTTCCAACCCGCGCTGGCTGGAATCTGCTTTTGAAACGAAGTGAAGCCCGCGCAGAGTATAGTTGTTGAAAGTGAGCCGGGAGACACTCAACTCGCTGTCCAGCAGGTCAAGGCTGCTCGATGTGGCATCGATGCCGAGCCTGATTCGGTTTACGCCAAAAGCCGCAATGGCAGGCGTCGCGAATGCTCGCTCACCCTTTCCAAAATTGAACAACTCCCCGCTTCCGCGCAGGGTACGTTCCCCTGAAAGCTTCTGGTTGAACTCGAAATTGTGGCGTGTGAGCGACGGCGTTCCGTTAAATCCGGGCGAGAAATAGAAACTATAAACGCCGGAAAACTGGTCATACTCTCTGCCGGGCCTGTTAACGTCGTTGAGAGCCGAGTGAAGATCACGTCGCTGCCGCGGGCGGGTGACCTGAACGACGTAGGTACTGCGCAAGATCTTGCCGGAAAGAATGAGAACTGTTTCGCCGGCGCCAATGCCTCTAAGCGCGACTTGCCGCTCGCCTGTCTTCGCAGCAGAAGCTACCGATTCATCCAGGACTGTTGCTGACGTGATTGCTTCGCCAAAATTTAGTTCGCGTGTTTCTCCCGTCGCCAGTTTGATGCGGGGCACGTAGTTGCGTGAAGGGGCGGGCTCCCGTTTTTGTGGTTCTGCATCCTGTTGAAGAGAACCAGGGATGAATCTATGCAGGACAAATTCAATGGAAGATGAAGCGGCGTACGCCAAAGGAATCGGAGCCAGGATGGAAACCATGATCGCGAGGACGCAGGTGCATCTTGCACACCACCAGATTTGATACTTGCGATTTGTTCGGCGCTTAACGGGCACTAGAATTCCAGTGGTGTTCAATCAGAAGTTAAAAGCATCATCAGCGTGTGTCGTTGCGCCGCTTCTTATTTGTGCTGTGCCACCCCGGAGGGTGGGGCAACTACGAACGGAATTTCATACGATAGTGACAAAGGCTCCATGTTGATGCGGTCGTAGCTGAAGGTAGCGAGCGCGGTGTATTTGCCCGGCATGAGGGTGCCGGCCCAGGCGGCTTTCACAATGTTTCTCTGGCCGGGCAGAAATCTCGAGCCTTCGAGCTTGCCACGCCCTGCAAGCTCGCCCCTTTCATTGAGGATGGCGAAGTTACCCTGCACGCGCGCATGCACCGTCCCGCGATTGCGCAAGTCGATGTCAACTTCGAGGGGTGACGATTCGGTGGGCGGCGCTACTTTCCCTCCCATGACCTCGACGTTGTATTCGCTCCCGTCCGCGGTCGCCAGCATGATGAGACCGCGAAAGCGTATGCCAATCGAGGCTGTGGCTTTCTCGTCTGCAGGCCGCACCGATTTTGCCGCGTCTTTAACCGGCATGGCTTCAAAGACGGGCATGGTGTAATAGCCGCCATTGGCGGTGAGCGGAACGGTGATGATGACTTTGACGTTGGCTGAACTCTTTGGTTCAACGACCAACTCCGAGGGGTAAAACTGCACCCACAGAGAGGCCGTGTGCGGGAGCGTACCCGGGCGGCTCGTCACTCTCCTGTTACTTTCGTCGTACCAGTAGTCCAGCACCGAACAACTGAAGCGCAGTTTCTCAGACGTGTTATTGAAGAGGGTATAAACCTGGGTGTAGGTCGAGCCACGCTTGACCCTGGCATCGATCGAAGCGGGCGAGACGCCCACGGAATTTTGCTGCGCGCGTGACAGCGACGCACTGCACATGAGGAGAGCCACTAGAAAAAGGCGCTTAAGGAGAGTTGTCGGTTGACTCATCTGTATCATCCTCGAAACCGCACGCGCCCGCTTGTCTTAAGAGACTGACAACTCCAGCTACAAAGCTCTTGTCAATCAGAATCCGTCAGACAAGCAGGCGGTCGGTTGGCTTGGTGAAAACGTGGAAGGGTTATTCGACGGTGATGGTGTAGATCAAGGTCGCGCTCTTCGCGCCGGCAGCCTCTCCTCTGGAAACATACATGCCGACGTAGCGCTCGACGGCCGCGCCGCTTTCCGCGCCCGACGCGACTGAGGCCGGCGTTGAAGTGCTGACTGTTGAAGCCGAAGAGATTGACGAGTTGCCCTCACGAGCAAGCTGTGTGTCGCCGGCCGCATCCTGTTCGACTTCGATGGTGGCCGTCTCAGTCGTAAAGCCGGAGTAAACTGGCGTCAGGTTGATGGGCGTCTTGTAGAGCGCGCCCGAATCGTCAGCAACAACGCTCACGCCGGCGGCGGGGGTACCTAGTCCCAGACCGTTGACGTTGCCGAAGCTGACGCTGAAGAGGCCGGTGGAATTGCTACCGCTAACGGTCGCGCCGCCCGAGCCCGTCGAGATATTGAGCTGCACGGCGGTCTGCACGGTTGCAGACATCTCCAGCTCTGAAGTAGTAGTCGAAGCACCGACCACCGGCCCTTGTGCGTAGGCAGCTCCGCCGAAGACGAAGAGCGCGGTAAGCAGAAGTGCGAAGCGAAAGGGGGAACGGAAATTCATTTTGAGTTTTCTCCTGTCAGTGAAATGGGTTTGTTGATGGGGTGAGCGAAAAGGTTGAGGGACCGGGTGTAAATGATTTTGGGCCCCCCAAGGTCTGTCCGATTGATTTGGCGATGGTTCAATACGTAGGCCGTATCAGCGACTTGGCCGCAGTACATAACCATTCGGCCCCGATACAATCAGCATGCCACTTCTAATGCTGAACACGCGCAAGCTATTCAGACCTTCAGAAGTGACTTAAGTCATTAAGAATGTCGTGGCTCGCCGACGAATTCACGGCCTAAGTTGAGCGTTGAGGAAGTGATCTTTCATAACGGCAAGAAGGGGAGGTGATGGTCGATTGAGAACGGAAGAATGCCTATGGGAAGGTACATGCGTAAGAAGGATCGGTAGTACCTCTCATTAACAAACTGCGATCAATTGAAGCAAATATACCAGGAATGCAAGGCTCAGGTGGATCAGACATCACAGTCATTTGTTCGCTACGGAAGCTTGAGGGAGATAACCCAAGCGAGTAGATAACTTGCAGAAAACCTTGAGCGTATGAGCGGAATGGTTTTTGATTTACAGGCACCGGATGCCTGGTGTAATGCTGACTAACTATTAGGCTACGGTCACAGTTAAAAGGCCGGGGTTGGAAACCAGCGAACCTGAGTGATCATTTCAAAGGTAGTCTCCTCATAATACTGTTAGGACGAAGCAGATGACGCCGGACATGGTAATGACCGCGACTCATGATCACCTCTTGGTGGCGCTGTCCGTGTTCGTGTCGATCTTAGGAGCATATGCGGCGATAGCACTTATCGAACGAATGAGAAACGCTCGCGGTCGGGCTTGGCTCGCCTGGTTGGGCGGAGGCGCGATGGCTGATGGAATCGGCACCTGGTCGATGCACTACACGGCAACGCTGGCGCTACACTTGCCGGTTCCGATATTACTCGACTGGCCGATGGTACTGATTTCTCTATTGGTAGCTATTGTCGGTTCTGGTGGGGCGCTTCTTGTCATTGGCCGCAGCAAAGTAGGATGGCTGCGCGCCGTCGTTGCCAGCATCCTTCTCGGCAGTGTAGGGATTTCAAGCCTGCATTACACTGCGATGGCGGCGATCCGGATGCCACCAGCGCACTATTACTCTTCATCGCTCATCACCCTTTCAGTAATACTGGCAATAGCGCTTTCGTTGATGGCGCTAATGCTGAGCTTTCTTTTTCGTGATGAGGCGCCCCGTCACGGCTTGCGGCACCACGGGGGCGCGTGGGTTCGCGGATCAGCAAACCCCATCATGCATTACACTGCGATGACCGCGGTCACCTTCACGCTAGCCGGTGAGTCCGCCGACTTATCCAACGTCGTTAGTATCACATCTATAGGCCTACTTGGCATCGTGATCGTCCCCGTAATGTTTCTCGTCGTCGCTCTACTAACCACAGGGGTGGACCGACTTCAGAAACAGAGAGCCTTGCTCAACGAGCTGTTCGAACAGGCGCCGCAGGCTGTGGCGTTAATGAGCTTGGACCGCCGACTCGTACGTGTAAACCGAGAGTTCACTCGCATTTTTGGCTATGCTTCAAAAGAGATCCAAGGCCAGCGACTTGATGAGTTGATCGTCCCCGATGAAGCGCGCGATGAGGTGCAAAAAATGATAGGCCTGCTGGCACAGGGGCAACGTGTGGCCACCGAGGGCCTGCGTCAGCGTAAGGACGGCAGCCGCTTGTACGTCTCGATAACCCACGTGCCGGTCTCACTACCCGGCAGACAAATAGAAGTCTATGCGATCTACCGTGACATCACAGCGCGTCAGCTTGCGGAGGAAAAGATCAGAGCCAGCACGGAACAGTTGCGCGCCCTCTCGGCGCGCCTTGAGTCCGCCAGAGAAGAGGAAAGGACTCGCATCGCGCGTGAGATTCATGACGAATTGGGATCGGCGTTGTCGAGCTTGAGATGGGACCTGGAGGATGTTGACGAAGTCATTACCGAGTTAGGGGAGCAACCACAACTTCTGGCGTTGCGGAAGAAGATCAAGGCTATGATGATGTTAACTGACACGACTGTAAATACCGTCAGAAGGATCTCCTCGGAGCTGCGGCCAATCCCATTAGATGAACTCGGCCTGATCGAAGCGATCGAGTGGCAAGCCATTCAGTTTCAAGAGCGAACCGGAATCGGAGTTAATTGCGATTGTACTTTGGAGAACGTTGATTTGAACGAGGAGCAAACGGCCGTCGTCTTCCGCATCTTTCAGGAAGCCCTCACCAACATTCTCCGTCATGCGCAGGCTACAAGGGTTGATATTAAGGTGAGTGAAGGGGAAGGTTATTTTATCCTGACCATCAGTGATAACGGACGAGGGATTACGCAAGATGAGAAATCTAACAAGAGCACACTGGGTCTGCTTGGGATGAAAGAACGCGCACAACTCATCGGCGGCGAGGTTGAAGTTGCAGGTGCTGATGGAGAGGGTACTGTTGTTACTGTGCGAATACCTGTTTCTGGCGTAGCGAGTAATCATCAACCGTCACCTTAAATCAGTGACTACGCTATCTACACACGCATAGCCAAACAAGATGTGGTGCCGTAGCGATGAAAAGAATCCTTATAGTTGACGACCATGAAGTTCTCCGAGACGGGGTGAAGAGAATCTTCGAAAAACAACCTGGCACCGCGACCTTCGGAGAGGCAGGCAGAGTTCAGGAAGCCCTCAAGCTCGCGCGGGAGCAAGATTGGGATGTGGTATTGCTCGATCTTTCGTTGGGCGGAAGGAGCGGTTTGGACGTCTTGAAGGAGTTGAAACAGTTGCGGCCGAAGCTGCCCGTGCTAATCCTTAGCATGCACTCGGAGGAGCAATTCGCTCGACGTGCTTTCAAGGCGGGCGCTGATGGTTATGTGACGAAAGATAGCCCGCGAGCGGAGTTGGTCAGAGCGATCGACAAAGTCATCAAGGGCGGGACGTATGTCAGCCCCGCCCTTGCCGAAAAGCTCGTCGTTGATCTCAGACGCGGCACGGAAGGCCCGCCACATGAGACTCTTTCAGATCGGGAATTCGAAGTGATGCGTCTGATCTCTTCAGGAAAGACAGTGGGCGAGATTGCCGAACTACTATCACTCAGTAGTGGCACAATAAGCACATACCGAACACGGATTCTAGAGAAGATGGGTATGAAGACCAACGCTGAACTTACTCATTACGCCGTCGAAAACAAACTGGCAAATTAAGACCGAGGATCCACCATCCCACCATTTAGCCCTCACGCTTGCACCCCCCAAAGCAGCTAGAGCAATTGTTTGTAGGGCAAACACCGACACGTTTGTAAGGCCACCACTGACACGAAAATCATGATTACGACGATACCGTCTGATCTCTCGGATCTTTATCCTGAGACAGGAGCAGAGGTCTGCCCGGATGATTTGCGGTTGCATTGGTTTGGGGCGAACAAAATGCACCGCAACGAGCGCGCCCCGCATCGGAGCGCGCCTGGAGGTGGGGAAGGAGTCTTACGCAGATTACTTCCCCACTTCTCACATCAACATCACCGTTATGTTCTCAGTGAGGGAGTGAATCAGACGTCTGGTAACGCGAACTGTTAGTTTTGCGAAGGGTGAATGGCTTTCAACGTCGCCGCAAACTAACAGTTTGCGTTACGACACCGCCGATTCACACCTATTTATCGAAGCATGCGCCGGACAGTGAGTATCTATTGCAGACAATTCGACGCTCTTTTCCGAATCAATAATCGACGCGCGCTCCGAGTTGCAAGCAATGTGATGACTCAGCCTCGAACCTCACTACTTCGATATGGCGTGGTCGTCATCACAGTGGGGCTGGCTCTGCTCGTCACGCTCCAGGTAGATTTACTCGCCGACCGAAC
This sequence comes from Pyrinomonadaceae bacterium, assembly GCA_035273385.1. GTDB lineage: Bacteria > Acidobacteriota > Blastocatellia > Pyrinomonadales > Pyrinomonadaceae > PSRF01. The sequence goes on from DATEPE010000036.1 coordinate 142,468, forward strand.
GCCGTTCTCGCTTTTTTTAGCGGCAGTGATAATAAGCACGTGGTATGGCGGCCGCAACCCCGGCCTGCTGGCTATCGCCTTGTCCGCCTTGGTCTGCAGTTATTTCATAATCCGCCCGCGTTCTTCGCCGGGGCTTGAAGATGACGTGATGCGGGTCGGTGCGTTCATCTTCTTATCGCTGCTCGTCAGTTTCCTTACCTCGGCCCGCCAGCAAAGTGAGCAGTCGCTGCGCGAGAGTGAAAAACGGTACCGGCTCCTATTCGACAGCAACCCGCTCCCGATGTGGGTTTTTGATCGGGAAACGCTTCGCTTCCTGGCCGTCAACAAAGCTGCAACTCAGTGTTACGGGTATTCGCGAAACGAATTCCTCTCCATGACCATTAAGGACATTCGTCCCGCTGAGGACGTTCCCGGTCTTCTTACTGCCCTTAAAAATCTCTCAGTTGAACTTGATGATGCTGGCGTGTGGAGACATCGGAAGAAGGACGGGACGGTCATTGATGTGGAGATTACCACGCACGCAATAATCTTTGACGACCGTCACGCCGAGCTCGTGCTGGCAAATGACGTCACCGAGCGCAAGCGTAACGAAGAGATGGTGGTTCGCCTTGCCGGAATCGTCGAGTCATCCGAGGACGCCATCTTCAGCAAAACCCTGGACGGCGTCATTACGAGTTGGAACAAAGGGGCCGAAAGGCTATACGGCTATTCGGCGGCAGAGATCGTGGGCCATTCCGTGAGCGTGCTCTTGCCGCACGCCAGAAAAGGAGACCTGACGCGCATCCTCGAAAGGCTCAGCCGCGGGGAACGCATTGAACATTTCGAAACAACACGTTTGAAAAAAAGCGGCGAGCAGATGGAAGTCTCATTAACCATTTCCACGATCAAGAACAGCTCCGGCACGATCATCGGAGCCTCAACGATTGCGCGCGACATCACAGAGCGCAAGCGCGCGGAGGAGCAAATTCGTCGACTGAACGAGACGCTCGAACAACGTGTCGCTGAACGGACGACACAACTCGAAGCCGCCAACAAAGAACTCGAAGCTTTCTCCTATTCCGTCTCACACGACCTGCGCGCCCCTCTGAGACACATCAACGGCTTCAGCCAGGCCCTGCTGGAAGACTACGCGGACAAGCTCGACGAGGAGGGCAAGGGCTTTCTTCAAGAGTTGCGCGGCGCGAGCCACGAGATGGCGCAACTAATTGACGACATGTTGCAGCTTGCGCGCGTGTCGCGCAGCGAGATGCGCCGCGAGGTCGTCAACTTGAGCGAGATAGCCCATGAGGTGATGGCTGCCTTGAGAAAAGGGGATCGAGAGCGAGCAGTAGTCATAAATATTGAGGAAGGACTTGTGGCGCCCGGAGACAAGGGACTGTTACGAGCCATGCTTCGCAACCTGCTTGGTAACGCATGGAAGTTTACCTCAAAGCTGGCACTGGCGGAGATCGCTTTCGGCAAAGACCAGAAGGACGGCGAAACCTTTTATTTCGTCCGAGACAACGGAGCCGGCTTCGATATGACCTATGTCAATAAATTGTTCGGCGCTTTCCAGCGTCTTCACACCGCCAACGAATTCGAGGGCACAGGCGTCGGGCTGGCGACCGTCCAGCGCATTATCAGTCGGCACGGAGGTCGCGTCTGGGCCGAGGGCACAATAGGTCAGGGGGCGACTTTCTCCTTCACGCTGCCGGATTTCATAGGAGGCGAAACATGGACTGCAAAGTGATCCTCCTGGTGGAAGATAATCCCAGAGATGAAGCCTTAACAATGCGCGCCCTCAAGAAAAGCAACGTCTGCAATGAGGTGGTTGTTGCGCGCGATGGAGTGGAGGCGTTGGACTATCTGTTCGGTGACGGAACGTCTGCCGGTCGAGAGATGCGGGAGATGCCTCAACTCATTTTGTTGGACTTGAAACTGCCCAAGGTGGACGGTCTTCAGGTCTTGGAAAAGATAAGAGCAACCGAGCACACCAGGCGTCTGCCGGTCGTTGTCTTTACTTCCTCAAGCGAAGAGGAAGACCTCATCAACAGCTACAACCTGGGGGCTAACAGTTACGTTCGCAAGCCCGTGGACTTTGATCAATTTTTGGAAGCGACAAAGCAGTTGGGTTTGTACTGGCTGGTTTTGAATCTGCCCGCAGCGACCGAGTAAATGCCTAGCATGAAAAGGGCTTTACGAGTATTACACGTCGAAGACCAGGAGCGTGACGTGGCGCTCCTGACGCGCCACTTGTCGCGCGCCGGCTACGAGGTCGTTTCCGAACGGGTGGAAACGGCCGAGGGGATGAAAGCCGCGCTCGAATCGCGGGAGTGGGACGTGATCCTGTGCGACTACTCGATGCCTCACTTTAGCGCGCTCTCCGCGCTGGCGCTCCTGAAAGAGACTGGGCTGGACATCCCTTTCATCATCATTTCGGGCACGGTTGGCGAGGCGGTCGCGGTCGAGGCCATGAGGGCCGGGGCGCACGATTATTTGATGAAGGATAATCTGGTGCGGCTCGCGCCCATCATCGAGCGGGAGTTGCAGGAGGCCGAAAATCGCCGGGCGCGCAGAGTAGCCGAAGAGTCGTTCAAAGCCTCCGAGGCAGAACTGCGCGCTCTGTTTGCAGCCATCACCGATCTAATCTTCGTGTTTGATTCTGAGGGTCGTTATCTAAGGATCGCGCCGCCGGGCCCTACCGGTTTATACGCGCCCCCGGCTGGACGGATTGGCAAGACGCTGCACGAAGTATTCCCGAAAGATGAAGCCGAGGTATTGCTTGGACACATACGCCGCGCCCTGGACGAAGGTCAGATGCAAAGAGTCGAATACAGTTTGCAAACTGAGGGTGCCGAAATCTGGTTTGACGGGAGCGTGTCACCACTCTCGCAGAATTCGGTCGTCTGGATTGCCCGTGACATTACGGAGCGCAAGCGCGCGGAGGGGGTGAGGCGCAAGCTACTGCATGATCTGGCAGAGCGTGTCAAAGAGTTAACGGCGCTGCACGAGACGGCGCGCATCCTGCAAGGGGAGTGGACGAACACTTCGAGTATTCTGCGCGGAATGGCCGAACTATTGCCGCCCGCCTTCCAGTATCCGGAGATCACAGCCGCTCGCGTCCGCCTCGGCTCAATCGAGGCGGCGACACGAGGCTTTGCGGATTCGCACTCCGCCTTACGCACTGAGTTCACCACCGCGGACGGACAGTCGGGGAACATAGAGGTCGTTTACACCGAAAGCTGCCCGCCCGAAACCGAAGGGCCGTTTCTCGCGGAAGAACGCGCCCTCATCAACACGTTGGGCGACATGCTGCGGACGGCTTACGACCGCCGACAAACCGAGACGGCCTTGCGCGAATCGGAAGGGCGATTCCGCCAACTGGCGGAAAACATCCGGGAAGTCTTCTGGATGAGAACGCCTGAGATTAGCGAAATCCTTTACGTCAGCCCTACGTACGAGAGCATCTGGGGCCAACCGCGCGCGAGTCTTTCCAGCGAACCTAGATCGTTTCTGGACGCGATTCACCCGGAAGACCGCGAGCGCGCCAAAAGCGTCATGGAGCATGAGCAGGAGCGAGGGTTCGAGCTCGAGTATCGAATCGTCAAACCCGACGGGCAGGTGCGCTGGGTTTGGGATCGCGGGTTCCCGGTCAGAGATGAATCGGGTCGGGTCTATCGCATCGCGGGTATTGCCGAAGACATCACCGAGCGCAAGCAGGCCGAGCAGGAGTTGAGGAAGAGCGAAGAACGTTACCGAGACCTGGTGGAGAACGCCCGCGACGTTATCTACACAACTGATTTTGAGGGGAACTACACGTCAGTTAACAAGGCAGGAGAGCATCTCCTCGGCTACACGCGCGAGGAGGCCCTGAAGCTGAGTCCGGCGGATGTCATCGCGCCGGAGTATCTTGTGAAGGCGCGACAGATGCTCGCCCGAAAGCTCGCTGGGGAAAGCGAGACGGTCTACGAGCTCGAGGCCGTCACGAAGGACGGACGCCGCGTCACGATTGAACTCAACACCAGGCTCGTCTATCGGGACAATGTTCCGGTCGGTGTGCAGGGCATCGGGCGCGATGTGACAGAGCGCAAGCGGGCAGAGGAGCGGCTAAGAAAATCTAACGAGAAGCTGCGTGCCCTCGCCGCCCGGCTCCAGGCCGTGCGGGAGGAGGAGAGCATCACGATCGCGCGCGAGATCCACGACGAGCTGGGCGGGGGGCTGACCGGGCTGAAGATGGACGTGTCGTGGATCGAAAGGAAGTTGCCATCGGCCGGCGACGAGGCCGTCCGGCAGAAGCTGAGGTCGATGTCCGAGCTGATTGACGAGACCATCCAGAAGGTGCGGAACATCTCGACCGAACTGCGCCCCTCGGTGCTCGACGATCTCGGACTCGCCGCCGCCGTCGAGTGGCAGGCGCGGGAGTTTCAGCGCCGGACGGAGATCGAGTGCGTGATTACGTCGCTCGATGAGGAGGTCGCGCTGAGCGCGGAGAAGTCTACCGCCGTGTTCCGCATTTTCCAGGAAGTGCTAACGAACATCGCCCGGCACGCGCGCGCCACGCGGGTCGAGATCAGCATGGAGAAGCGAGACGGCGCCCTCGTGCTAAGGGTTTGTGACGATGGGCGCGGCATCCAGAAGAGCGACATCACAGACACCAGATCGCTCGGACTCCTCGGCATGCGCGAGCGCGCCGTCGTCTTCGGGGGCTTGGTTGAGATCGAAGGGGCCAGGGGGCGTGGGACGACGGTGACGGTGAGAATCCCGCTGGAATGACCGCGGAATGGGGCCGGGTGCCTGCCCGGCCCAGGTGCATTATGAGAGTTCTTATCGCGGACGATCACGCCATCGTGCGACGGGGCCTGATCCAGATCCTGACTGACGCATGGAAGACGGTCACCGTCGGCGAGGCGCGGGACGTTCCGGAAGTCCTGCGTCTCGCAAGCGAACAGGACTGGGACATTGTCGTGCTCGACATCTCCATGCCGGGCCGCAACGGCCTCGAAGCGCTCAAGGAGTTGAGGCAGGTGCGCCCGCGCACCCCGGTCCTCATCCTGACTACCCACCCTGCGGAGCAGTACGCGATTCGCGTCTTAAGGGCGGGGGCGGCCGGCTACATGACGAAGGAGAGCGCCCCGGAGCACCTCGTCGAAGCCGTGCGCAGGGTAACGGCCGGCGGCAAGTACATTAGCCCGGCCCTCGCCGAGTTGCTGGCCGCCAGCGTCGCCGACGACTCCGAGAAGCCGCCGCACGAGAGCCTGTCCGACCGCGAGTACCAGGTGCTCTGCATGATCGCCTCGGGCAAGACCGTGGGCCAGATCGCCCTTGAGCTCTCACTGAGCGACAAGACCATCAGCACTTACCGGGCACGCATCCTCGAAAAGATGGGGATGAAGACGAACGCCGACCTCACCCACTACGCCATTAGCAACCGCCTCACCCAGTAGACTGGGGCGCACGCGGCGAGAAGATCATTGATTCACAGGCCGGCTCTTTAATTCAATAATCCGACGAGCCGGTGACTTACCCCCGCATTCCTGTTAACTCACTCATCCCTTCCCGTCTGCGACGTAGGACAGACCCGGACACAATTATTATCTTTCGACTGATACCCCCGCCCCCCGCATCAGGTTAATTTACGTTGAGTTTACACCTATGGTCGAAGGCAGTCTGAAGATGATCTTCATCGTTGATGATTTGAAAGCATTGCGCGACAGGCTGGTACGGATGGTCTCGGAGGTGGAGGGCGTCGAGGTGGTCGGGCAGGCCCAGAACGCCGCCGAGGCCATCAGGGGCATCCGCCGCTTGAGGCCGCGCGTCGTAGTCCTCGACATCCAGATGCCCGGCGGGAGCGGCATCGAGGTGCTCAGAACCATCAAGCGTGAGGCGCCGCCGACCATCGTGGTCATGCTGACTAACCACACGCACGCCCAGTATAGGCAGAAGTGCATGGAGCTGGGGGCCGATTATTTCCTGGATAAGACGAAGGACCTCGACAAGCTGACGGAGATATTCCAAGACCTCGTCGATCAGTTCAGGCTTAAGGGCTGACGGGGGGTGTTATCCGATGACTTTTGGCACCGCAAGGAAGGACGACTTACTGATGGGTGAGGGGCAAGAGCTCGCGAAGAGCATCGTCGGAACGGTGAGGGAGCCGCTCGTCGTCCTCGACGGCGGGCTGCGGGTGAGGCTCGCGAACCGCTCCTTCTACCGGACGTTCCGGGTGTCCCGGGAGGAAACCGAAGGGGTCTCGCTCTTCGGCCTCGGGGACGGCCACTGGGACATCCCCGAGTTGCGCTCGCTGCTGCTCGAAGTGCTCCCGCGCAACACGCACCTTGATGACTTCGAAGTTGACCGGGAGTTCCCCGTCATCGGGCGCAAGGTCATCCTGCTGAACGCGTGCCGGCTGCATGACGCAACCGGGCGCGTCCAGATGATTCTACTCGCGATGGAGGACGTGACCGAGCGCCGCCGGGCCGAGGCGGCCCTGCGCGCCGGGGAGCGACACTTCCGCTCGCTGATTGAGAACAGCTCGGACGCTATCGCCCTCTTCGACGCCGCCGGTGGGATCACCTACGCCAGCCCTTCGACCTCGCGTGTGCTGGGCTATGAGCCGGACGAGATGCTGCGCTTCAACGCGTTCGATCTCATCCATCCGACCGACCGCGGGTTAACGGCGGAGTGCCTCGCCGCGGTTGTCCGGCGGCCGCGCGCTTCGGCCGGAGTTGAGGCCCGCGTGCGCCACAAGGACGGCTCGTGGCGCTGGCTGGAGGGGACTTTCACCAACCTTCTAGAAGAGCCGAGCGTCGCCGCCATCGTCAACAACTACCGCGACATCACTGCGCGCAAGGAGCTGGACGCGGAGCTGAAGCTGTTCGGCGCGCGGATCGAACGCAGCAACCGTGAGCTACAGGACTTTGCCTCCGTTGCCTCGCACGACCTGCAAGAGCCGCTGCGCAAAATTCAGGCTTTCGGCGACCGCCTCGCGGCGAGGTGCCACGACTCGCTCGGCGACGAGGGGCGCGACTACCTGCAGCGGATGCAGTCGGCCGCCGGACGGATGCAGAATCTGATCAACGACCTGCTGACGTTCGCGAGGGTCGAGAGCAAGGCGCAGCCTTTCGCCCCCGTCGCCCTCGGCAACGTGGTGCAGGGGGTGGTCTCCGACCTCGAAGTGCAGGTGGACCAGTCGGGCGCGCTAATCGAGGTCGGCGAGCTGCCGGTCGTCAAGGCTGACCCGCTCCAGATGCGGCAGCTTTTGCAGAACCTGATCGGCAACTCGCTCAAATACCGCGTGCCCGGCACAGCACCGGAAATCAGAATCAGCGCCAGCGTCCTCGATGCCTCAGCCGCCGGTGGCCCGCACCCGGAGATTCGGCAGAGGGCGCGCACGCCCGAGGCCCGGTGTGCCGGCTCTGCGTCGCAGACAACGGCATCGGCTTCGACGAGAAATACCTGGATCGCATCTTCACGGTCTTCCAGCGGCTGCACGGGCGCAAGGAGTACGAGGGGACGGGAGTCGGCCTGGCCGTCTGCCGGAAGATCGCCGAGCGCCATGGTGGAACTATCACGGCACACAGCTCGCCGGGGGCGGGGTCGACCTTCGTCGTCACCCTGCCCGTGAGACAGACGAAGGAAGCGGAGACAAAATGAAAGACGAGAGAAGACCGATCACGATTTTATTGGCCGATGACGACGAGGACGACCGCAAGCTGGCCCAGGACGCGCTGGTTGAGAGCCGTTTGGCTAACGACCTCCACATGGTCGAGGACGGCGAGGAGCTGATGGACTACCTGCTCCGGCGCGGCAACTACGCGGCGCTGGTCGACAGCCCCCGCCCGGGCCTGATCCTGCTCGACCTCAACATGCCGAAGAAGGACGGCCGCGAGGCGCTAAGGGAGATCAAGGCCGACGCCTCCCTGCGCCAGATTCCCGTGGTCGTGCTGACTACCTCGAAAGCCGAGGAGGATATCTACCGCACCTACGACCTTGGGGCAAATTCCTTCATCACCAAGCCCGTTATGTTCGAGTCGCTCGTCAGGGTGATGAGAGACCTCGGCACGTACTGGTTCGAGATCGTAGAGTTGCCGCGCAGAAGCTGAGGACGACCCATGCTTACCCCTAAGACCATGTTAGCCGACGAAACCGTGTTGACCGACGACATGATGTTGACTGCCGAGCCCCTGAAGGTCCTGCTCATCGAGGACGACGAGGACGACTTCCTCCTAACCCGAGAGCTCCTCTCCGAAGTCGGGGGCCGCAAGGTTGATCTCCGGTGGGAGGCGACCTACCAGGATGCGCTCCGGGCCATCGAGAGGGGGGGCTACGACGTTTGTCTGGTCGATTACGGGCTAGGCGAGCGTACCGGGCTCGATCTGCTGCGCGAGGCGGGGAGCGCCCAATGCTCCCCTCCAATGATCATGCTTACAAGTCACAACAACTACGACCTTGACGCCGCAGCGATGCGCGCCGGCGCGGCCGACTACCTGGTGAAGGGCCTGGTGAACACGTCGATCATCGAGCGCTCGATCCGCTACGCGCTGCAGCGCTCGAATCAGTTCGAGAGGCTGCGCGGCCTCGCTAACCGCGACGAGCTGACCGGGCTTTACAACCGTCGCGCGCTCGACGGCCTGCTCCAGGACGAGGCCAGCCGCCATGAGCGCTACGGCCGCCCGTTTAGCCTGGTGATGCTCGACGTGGATTACTTCAAAGCAGTCAACGACTCCTACGGACACCCGGTCGGCGATGAGGTGCTGCGCTGGCTCGCACGGCTCGTCCGCGATTGCGTGCGCGCCATTGATATGCCGGCCCGCTACGGCGGTGAGGAACTGGCGGTGGTCCTTCCGGAGATGGACAGCGGGCTGGCCTTGAAGGTGGCCGAGCGGCTGCGACTGCGCGTCGCCGCGCGCCCGTTCAGCTTCGGCAGCGCGCGCCGGAAGACGCAGCTCCCCGTGACGGTCAGTCTGGGTGTGGCCGCGCTGCCTGACGATGCGGTGACCGCCGCCACTCTAGTCGCCGCCGCCGACCGCGCCCTCTACGCCGCCAAGCGCGGGGGCCGCAACCGCAGCATCCGTTTCCGCGACTTGCCTCTGCGGGCGGGTCAGACCCCGGAGGTTTCATAATCCATAGAGTGTCCCTTCAGCCCGACGCGTAAGTGCGGCGGGCGGCAGGAATACCCATCCCACGAGTTAATACCGCGATGTACGACAATGTCCTAAAAGTGTTGGTGGTTGATGACGACGAGGACGACTACGTCCTGATCCGCGAACTGCTCGCCGAAATTGGCCCCGACGGGTTCGATACGACTTGGGCAGCCACCTACGGCGACGCGCTCCGGGCAATCGAATCGAACGGCCCCGACGTCTGCCTGATTGACTACCGCCTCGGCGAGTACAACGGCGTCGAACTGCTGCGCGAGGCCCGCGCGCGCGGCCTCAAGTTGCCGGCAATTCTTCTCACGGCCCAGGACGACTACGATGTTGACCTGAAGGCGATGAGGGCTGGGGCGGCGGACTACCTGATCAAGGGACAGATCGACAAGCAGCTATTGGAGCGATCCATTCGCTACGCCGTCGAGCACGCCCGCACGCTTGAAGCCCTGCGCACCAGCGAGAACAAGTACCGCCAGATCATTGAGACTGCGAGAGAAGGCGTCTGGACGGTCGACCCCGACGCGTGCACCACCTACGTCAACCAGCGCATGGCCGAGATGCTCGGCTACACGGTTGAGGAGATGCTCGGACGCCCTACCGTCGCTTTCATGGACGCCGACGATGTCGCGGAGTCCCAGCGGCGTTTCGAGCGTCGGCGGCGCGGCATCGCCGAGCAGTACGAATGTCGCCTGCGCCGCAAAGACGGGACGGAAGTGTGGGCGCTCGTCTCGACCAACCCCCTCTACGGCCCCGTCGACGAGTTCGCCGGCGCGCTCGGCATGATCTCCGACATCACCGAGCGCAAGCTGGCCGAGGAGGAGAACCGGAAGCTGCTCGCGGATCTTGCCGAGCGCGTCAAGGAGCTGACCGCGCTGCACGGCGTGGCCCGCCTCCTCCAGCGCGAATGGTCCGACACGGCGACCCTCCTCGGCCGGTTCGCCGAGCTGTTGCCGCCGGCCTTCCGCCACGCGGAGCGGACGGCCGCCCGCGTCCGCCTCGGCACCGTGGAGGCCGCCACCCCCGGCTTCGCCCCCTCGCCCGCGGCCCTGAGCGCCGACTTCACGACCGCCGACGGGCAGGCCGGCGGCGTCGATGTCGTCTACACCGCGGCCCCCGCACACGGCGATGACGGCCCGTTCCTCGCCGAGGAGCAGGCGCTGCTAGTCACGTCGGCGGACATGCTGCGCACGGCCTACGACCGCTGGCGGGCCGAGGCCGCGCTGCGCGAGTCCGAGGAGCGGTTCCGCCAGTTCGCGGAGAACGTCCGGCAAGTCTTCTGGATGAGGACGCCTGACATCGGCGAAATCCTCTACGTCAGCCCCGCCTACGAGAGCGTTTGGGGGCTGACGCGCGAGAGCGTCTTCAGCTCGCCGAGGTCTTTCATCGAGGCGATCCACGCCGAAGACCGCGACCGCGTCACCCGCGCGATGGAGGACGGGCGCGACGGGCACGAGGTCGAGTATCGCATCGTCAGGCCGGACGGGACCCAGCGCTGGGTTTGGGATCGCGGCTTCGCCGTCCGCGACGAGTCGGGGCAAGTCTACCGCCTGGCGGGAATCGCCGAGGACATTACCGAGCGCAAGCAGGCCGAGGAGCGGCTGCGCCACCAGCTCGACTTCACCGCGGCGATCACGGCATCTATGGGCGAGGGCGTCTACGCGCTCAACGAAGACGGGCGTTTGACCTTCATTAACCCGGCCGCCGAGGCCGCGCTCGGCTGGACGGAGGCGGAACTGCTCGGCCGCCAGGTTCACGAGGTCATCCACTTCCAGCACGCCGATGGCGCGCCCCGGCCGGCGCACGACTGCCCGCTCCTGGGAGTGCTCACTTCCGGCGAAACTTGCCGCGGCGAGGACGACGTGTTCACGCGACGGGATGGGACCCTGCTCCCGGTCTCCTACACCGCGGCGCCCATTCTGACCGGCGGCCGCATTATCGGGACCGTCCTCGCCTTCCGCGACATCACCGAGCGCAAGCGGGCCGAGGAGGAGCGCGAGCGGCTCGCCGCCATCGTCGAATCTTCCGAGGACGCCATCGTTTCAAAGGACCTCGACGGGCGCGTCACGAGTTGGAACCCGGGCGCTGAGCGCATGTACGGGTACCCGGCCGCGGAGGCCGTCGGCCGGCACGTCTCGTTCATCGCCCCGCCCAATCGCCACGAACAATTGTCAGAGTTGATGAAGCGGATTGCGCGCGGGGAACGGGTCACGCACCTGGAGACGGTCCGCGTCCGCAAGGACGGGCGGCACGTCGAGGTCTCGCTCAGCATTTCGCCGATGAAGGACGGGGCGGGGCGCGTCATCGGCGCCTCGGCCATCGCCCGCGACATTACCGAGCGCAAGGCGACCGAGCGCGAACTGCGCGAGAGTGAGGAGCGCTACCGCGACCTGGTGGAAAACGCGCGCGACATCATCTACTCGCAGGACCTGGAGGGCAACTACACGTCGCTCAACAGGGCGGGTGAACAGCTCACCGGGTACACGCGGGAGGAAGCACTGCGAATGAACACTGCTCGGGTCGTTGCGCCCGAATACTTCGAAAAGGCCCGCCGGATGGTAGCCAGGAAACTCGCCGGCGAAGAAGAGACGGTCTACGATCTGGAGATAATCACGAAGGACGGCCGCCGGGTGGCGATCGAGGTCAGCAGCAGGCTCGTCTTCCAGGACGGCGTCGCGATCAGCATTCAGGGCATCGCCCGCGACATCACCGAGCGCAAACATCTCGAAGAGCAGCTTCGCCAGTCGCAGAAGATGGAGGCCATCGGCATGCTCGCCGGCGGCGTCGCCCACGACTTCAACAACCTCCTGACCGCCATCCTGGGAAACACGCAACTGGCCGCGCGCCGCCTGGCGGGTGAAGACCCGCTTCACCTGCGGCTCGACGAGATCAGGGAGGCGGCCGAGCGCGCGGCCAAGCTGACGCGCCAGCTCCTCGCCTTCAGCCGCCGGCAGCATCTCGAACGCCGCCCCCTCAATCTCAACGGCACGGTAAGCGAGATCATGAAGATGGTGCGCCGCATCATCGGCGCCGACGTCGAGGTAATGGTCAAGGAGTCGCCGAACCTGCCACCGGTTTACGCCGATCCGGCGCAGATCGAGCAGGTGGTGATGAACCTCGCGGTCAACGCGCGCGATGCCATGCCAAGCGGAGGCACACTCGCCCTCGAGATGCGCGCCGTTATGCTGGACGAAGCATACTGCCGCCTCCACCCGTACGCCCGTGCGGGTCGCTACATCGAGCTTTGCGTGAGTGACACCGGTCTGGGGATGGACGCCGCGACGCGCGAGCGCATCTTCGAGCCGTTCTTTACCACAAAGGCGCAAGGCAAGGGCACGGGCCTCGGCCTCGCAATGGTTTACGGCATCGTCAAGCAGCACGACGGGCACATCAACGTGTATAGCGAACCAGGACACGGCACCAATTTCAAAGTCTATCTGCCCATAGCTGCCGGCGAGGCTGAAGAGGGTGCCGCGCCAGAGCAGGTTACGCTTGTCGGTGGTACGGAGACGATTCTCGTAGCCGAGGACGAGGAGGCTTTGCGCCGTTTGGTTAAAGACGTGCTCGAGGATTTGGGCTACACCGTGCTGCTGGCGAAGGACGGCGAGGAAGCCGTGGAGATGTACGCGGCGGCGCGCGGGCAGATTGACCTGCTGCTGCTCGATGTGGTGATGCCGCGCCTCGGCGGACAGGAAGCTTACGAGCGCATCCGGGCGCTCGGTAACGGTGTCCCCGTCTTCTTTATGACCGGCTACAGCATCGACACCGTGCAGAATAGGTTCGTCAAATCTGACGGGCTGATCGCGAAATATGGACCGCTCATTCAGAAGCCTTACACCGTTGAGAGCTTGGGGCGCAAAGTGCGCGAAGTGTTGGACGGCGAGCGCACGCAGTAGGAGCTGTGCGCGTCGGTGCGCGCCCTGCGGGAAGTGAGAGTTAAGAGTGAACGGGACACAGCCGCGAGTCGCGGGGGATAGACCAAAACCAAGCATTCTGATCGCCGATGACGACAGGCGAGTGAGGACAGTGCTGCGCGAACTTTTGCGCCACGACTACGCGTGCCGCGAAGTTTCTTCCGCCGAAGAGGCGCTTCATCTCCTCGGCGCCGAAGAGTTCGCGCTCGTCCTAAGCGACATCACGATGGAGGGATTAAGCGGCCTCGAGATGCTCCCTCGCGTTGCCGAGATCGCACCCGATACGTTGGTCGTTATGATCAGCGCAGAGCAGAAGATAGAGAGTGCTATCCGGGCAATGCGAACGGGCGCGTTCGACTACATTACGAAGCCCTTCGTCCTCGAACATGTGGAGGCGGCGGTGTTCCGCGCTCTCGAGCACCAGAGGTTGCGCGAAGAGAAGCGGCGCCATGAAGAGTACCTCGAGGAGTTGCTCAGGCAGCGCACGGCGGAATTGGATCACGCCTCCTATCACGACCGGCAGACGGGACTGCCAAACCGCGTGTTGTTCGAAGACCGCCTGGCGCACGCCCTCACCCTCGACGCGGAAGGCGGCGAGTCGTTGGCCGTGCTGCTCCTCGACCTCGACGACTTCAAAAAAATCAACGAGTTGCTTGGCTATCAGGTGGGCGACCGCCTGCTGCGGGAGTTGGCCGACAGGCTGCGCGACTGCGTCGAAGAGTCCGTGACGGTCGCGCGGTTCGGGGGCGACGAATTCGCCCTGCTCGTGCCGCGCGTCGCCGACGCGCGCGACGCCATCCGAGTCGCCCATCGGGTGCGCGAAGGCCTCAGGCCGTCGTTTAACGTGAACGGCTACGAGCTGTATGTGAGGGCGAGCATCGGCATCAGCCTCTCGCCAGGCGACGGCCAGGACGCCGAAACGCTTCTCCGCAACACCGGGGCCGCGCTCCGCCGCGCGCGCGAGCAAGGCGGCGGCCTCAACGAGTTCTACACGGCGGGCATGAACGCCCAAGCCCTCATGCGCCTGTCGCTGGAGAGCGACCTGCGCCGTGCATTAGAGCGCGACGAGTTCGTCGTCTATTACGAGCCGCAATACCGCCTGTCTGCCGTGGGCGGCGCGATGCGGATCAGCGGTGCGGAGGCGCTCGTGCGCTGGCGGCATCCCGAACTCGGGCTGGTCCCGCCGGGGCAGTTCATCCCGCTGGCCGAGGAGACGGGCCTCATCCTGCCGCTCGGCGAGCAGGTTTTGCGCGCGGCCTGCGCTCAGAACATGGCTTGGCAGAAGGCCGGCTTTAGCCCCCTGCGCGTGGCGGTCAACATCTCCGCGCGTCAGTTTCATCATCGGAGCCTTTCGGGAAGTGTGTTGAGCGTTTTGAGCGAGGTGGGCCTTGACCCGCGTTGGCTCGAGTTGGAGTTGACCGAGAGTTCCTTGGTCATAGACGCAGGGCGAGCCGTTGGGACGTTGAGCGGATTGCGCGAGCTGGGCGTCAAGATTGCGGTTGACGATTTCGGCACGGGCTATTCTTCCCTGAGCTACCTAATTGACCTGCCCATCGACACCCTAAAGATCGACCGCTCATTCGTTTGCGATGCCACAACGAATGCCAAGCGCGCCAAGCTCCTGAAAGGGATCGTGACGCTGGCACATGACCTCAAACTGAGGGTGAAGGCGGAGGGCGTGGAGACGGCGGAGCAGCGAGAAATGTTGTGCCGCTTTGGATGCGACGATATGCAAGGCTACCTGTTCAGCCGCCCCGTCCCGGCGGGCGAGTTCGAAGCGATGCTGCGACGAGATTGCGCGAGGCCCGACTAGGAAGGGCACGCCGGCGGTGAGAATAACATCGTGGAGGTCGACTGTCGTGAACGGCGCACAGCCTATTCAACCGCCTGCTGCGAAGGAGAGACGAAATTCAGACGAGCTATCTTTACTTTGACGCCGCCGCCGGTTGTCGGAAAGTGTTTCGGGAAATGTTCGGTGACGATTATGACGTGCGCGCTAAGCCGGCGCGCCGGCCAGGAGTTTATAAGGGAGGGAAATGAGCGGAGCCCGAAGAAGTATCAGGCGGGCCGCCCATGAACATTCGACATGAAAGCGTTGGTGATTGACGACGAGCCTGGGGTGCGCCGCTTCGTGGCGGAGGTGCTTCGTGAGGAGGGCTGGGACGTTACGTCCGCAGAATCCGCTGAGCAGGCATTCGAAATGCTGAGCGAACATGATTGGGCAGTTGTGTTCTGTGACGTCCAGCTCGGAGGCGCGGACGGCTTTAGCGTGCTGCGCCGCTTTAAAGAGGAGATGCCGCCAACCAAGGTCGTGCTGATGACAGGGCACGGCAGTGCCTCTGGCGCGCTTGATGCGACCTCCTTTGGCGCTTACGACTATCTACTCAAGCCGTTTGGTCCACACGAATTGGAATTGCTTTCGCAAGCGCTGCGCCAACAGTTGCTAACTCAACCGTCGCGACGGCTGCGCGCCGTACACGGAGCTTCAATTGAGACCGATCTTGGGTTGATTGGACGAAGCGAGGCATTCATCGAAGTTATGAAACAGTTAGGACGGGTAGCAGCCACAAATCTGCCGGTGCTTTTGACTGGCGAATCGGGAACTGGGAAAGAGGTGGTGGCTTCCGCCCTGCATAGCCGGAGCAGTCGTGCGAAGCAACCTTTTATTCCGGTGAACTGTGGCGCAATATCAGCCGAGTTGATCGAGTCTGAGTTGTTTGGTCACGTCAAAGGTTCCTTCACCGGAGCGGACCGTGACCGCCCCGGACTGTGGGAAGAGGCAGACCGTGGGACGGTATTCCTCGACGAGATTACGGAGACCACGCCGGCTTTTCAGGTAAAACTGTTGCGGGCATTGCAGCAGGGAGAAATTCGCCGGGTTGGTTCCAATCACACGCAACGCGTTGACGTTCGAGTGATAGCCGCGAGCAATCGTAATGTCGAAGAAGAGGTGCAGGCGGGCAGATTTCGCAAAGATCTTTTTTATCGCCTGAATGCTGTTTCAATTGTGCTGCCACCGTTGCGTGAACGTAAAGAGGACATCTTGCTTTTGGCGAAGAGTTTTGCAGAGCGGGTTTACTCGCTCCGCCCGCACGTAAAGTTTTCGGTGGAAGCACTCAGGGTATTAGAGCAGTACTCATGGCCTGGAAACATTCGCGAACTGGAGAATGCCATCGTGCGGGCCGCTGCGATCTGCGATGGCACCATCCGGGTCAAAGACTTGCCCGAGCGCGTCCAAAAAATCAGTGAGTCGGTAGTGGATTCAGGTAGCGCCGGTCCAGCCGCTCCTGTGGCGCAAGAATGGACGTCTCTCTCTCTGGTTGAAGGCCGCTATGTTGAAAAGGTGCTCAAGCACACCGGCGGAAACAAACAGGCAGCAGCGCGTTTGTTGCAAGTCGACCGCAAGACGCTCGACCGCATGATTAAGCGACATAAGATCGCGGTGACAACTCGTGCAGAAGTCCTTTCACAAGCTGGCTAAAGTCAGGCGACGCCTTCGTCTTGGCAATCCTTATTTCGACATGATTCACGCTACTTCGAGCCAGACACACCTTGATTTTTGACTGCTGCCGCCCGTCCAAAATCGTGGAACTATTTTGCTTTCAGGGGCGCTGTTACTCGGACTTCTTTAGCATTTGCGCGAGAAAGGACACTCGTCCTTCATGGTAGTTAACTACAACGGATCGCGAGAAAGAATCCCTGACACGCGCTATCAGGCCGTCAGGTCGGTAGTCAATGAGCAGATAATTCCCATACGGATCATGAATCGCAGCGCAACGCCACTCTTCATCGCCCACCTGCGCAAATAGAAATGAGGTTTTGTTTGCTGAGGTAACGACCTTGATAGAGTTTGACTCTTCAAGTTGAACAAGGGGGCCATTCACCGACTGGTACTTATTGTCTGACAACCGTTGCAGGTGAAGTACCTGCAACAGCGTGCTCTGGGGAGGAAGCACCATTAGTGCGAAACAATCACATCCTGATTCGTAATAGAGGGCCTGGAACAGCGGAAAAGCGAAATCGTTTCCTGGATAAGCGAGTCGAGGGTCCAGCGCTGAATAACTAAGCTCCGGTGCGACCAGTAGTGGGGCTTTGCGATCGGTGATATTCCAGGAGACCGTTTCAGGCCCGGCCGGATTCGCAAGTTGAGTTGATGCAGCTTTGTTTTGCCCGTACGTTGACCCCGGCTGAAGGAAAATCGCCAGTAGCAGTCCGAAAATCATCGAAAGAGAGCGCTGATTTGGAGCGTGGTTGAGAATCATCATTGGCTTCAACTTAATCTAGTTTTTTTATTGCTCACCTGCGCTTGAGACCCTCTCGCCCGGCCGGAAGACGCGCCTGGACCCGTCGGAATACTTGACGATCTTGATACCTTGAACCGAACGCAGGACGTGTGGGTCCGGCACCGATCTTTGCCGGGCACTGGAAATACTTTGAATAGCGGGAAGGGAAATCTGGTCAGCTAACTGCGGCGTAAAATGCGGCGGTTCCGGCATGGGGGTGCGATTCAATTTTAGGCGAAGCGCGGAAGCCGCTGGTAGACGAACATTCAGCGTTTTTCTGGAAGCTGACTTGTCACTGCCGATGGATCCATCATTTACCGAAGAGGTTTTCGTACTTAACCGAGCGAGTTGTGTTGTCTCAAACGTGCGCGGTCGGGCATACGCAGACTTTGTTGTCTGGGCGCGTTTGGAGGAAGGTGCATACGATTGAAGGGAGCCGTCAACAGTGGTGTTCTCAGCTTGTGCAACTCTTCCAATTTCTGATTGAGCTTCGCTTTTAAGATAATGGCCGGCCACAGCGCCACCGCCGATTATTGAAAGGACAACGGCCGCTGCGATGAGAAGACCTCTTGTGCGGGGAGTTGATATTTTCTGGGCTGAGACTGCGCCGGCCGAAAAGTTACCGGCCGAACCCACTACTGTTGTGCCTTCGTCTTCGGCTTCGCAGGATTGAGCCCTCGGCTTTAGATCGGGAATCACCTTCCTAACTTCATCGGTCCGACCAATGTGCCGCAGTGCCGCACGAAATTCCTTCGCGCTGCGATAACGCTTATCCGGGTTTTGCTCCATCGCGCAACTCAACAGATCGGCCAGTTCAGATCCCACGGCACCATTGACTTCGTCGGCCGGTCGCAAAGGGTCCGGCCTGCCACCAATCAACGCGGCGGCTCGCACCAGGGCATCCGGCGGCTTCACCCCCGTGAGCAAATGATAGAGCGTAGCTCCGAGCGCATAGATGTCGCTTCGGGGAGTAGTGCCCTCGTCCTGGATCTGCTCGAGCGGCGCATAACAGCGTGTGTAGCCAAAGATGCTTATGGCTGAACTCGCCCCCGAAGGATGACTGGCATGTCTTTTGGCAAGCCCGAAGTCGAGGAGAGCGATTCGCCCGTTCTCAGTGACTTTCAAATTGTGTGGCTTTATGTCGCGATGAAGGATTTGCCGATCGCTGGAATGTAGATAAATGAGAGCATCCAGCAATTGGTCCGCCCAGGCAACAACCTGGTTGGCAGGGAATGGACCTGGCTGCCGGGCGATGACGGCAGCTAGATCGTTCCCCGAAATATGTTGCATTACCAAAAACGCCCGGTCACCTTCTATGAAGTGGTCGGTTACACGAGGAAGTACAGGGTGATGAAGCTGGGCCAGCAATTGCGCCTCCCGTTGAAACTGGCGGCGCAATCTATCGTCCGTTGACAGGGCCTCCTTTAGCGCGACGGTTACCTGCAGCCGCTCATCAACCGCCTCATAAACCGCGCCCATGCCTCCTTCTCCGAGTAGGCCAACGATTCTGTACCGACCTTGGAATGTTTTGTTAATTGGATGCAGGGCTTGAAGACCGGGTCAGTTCCTGAACGACCATCATAGTTACAGAGTAGTAGTTGTCGCCCAGTGACTCGCGATACTTTTTGATTGAAATGGAGATCTGGGATTAGGTGGCGAATGAGAACGATAGTGGCGAACCGCCCAGGCAAACAGGCTTGCGGGACTGAAACTTTAGCGGTTTCGTTCTCGCCCAGAGGGGTAGTGCACTTAGGATGCCAGTCGGGGTAGCCTGCAGCATTATCAGGAGCGGTTAATCCCGTAGGCGGTCATTCGTTCCTTTGGACCGATCCGTCACTTCAGCAAGTCTGTGACGAGAATTGTCGCTAACGTTTAGTGCTACCGTTCTAACTTGGGTCTGAGTCTCAAGCTGGCATGGCATTGAGGGCTTAAGCGGAAAGCATGGATCGTGCTGGATGAACGAACCACTCGGCCGGATGTGCTGCAAACCTTTATGGCCCATGAACTGGGCCATGGCTTGGGATTGTGGGACTGTCCGAAGTGCAAGTAGAAAGCGACATTAATGAAGAGCTTCTGGTTTGTTAATAAAGTCGGTCAAATAATGGAGCCGCGTTCTGCGATGCCGAGGTCGTGCGTGACGTATATCAACAGTGGCGGCTCGTTGTTGAATACGAACGTGCGCAAAGTGTGGGCAAACAGTTGCCAGCATGTCCTGGTCCAACGGCGGTTATGCCGCAGTCATGGTTTCGTGGGCTAGAGGGACTTTTCGAAGATGTCGAGTCCGCGCTGCGCAATTTCGCGGCTGATGGTCAGGGCTGGGAAGATCATGACAACATCTGCTTCGGCGGAGACGAGCAGGCCGTTTTCTCTACAGGTATCGCCAATCTCGGAGGCGTAGTTCTCATCTTCGACTTCAACGCCGATCGCGAAGCCTTTGCCGCGGATGGTGGCTTTGCCCTTAAAACTCATCTGAGAGAGCCGGGTGAGAAAGTACTGGCCGAGTTGGGTAGCGTTTTTGAGAAGCTTATTCCGGTGGCGCGTCAGATACGTGAGGTTGGCCAGGGCGGCGGCCACGGCGCGCGGGTGCCAACCATACGTGGAATAGAGGCCGAAGTCGTTCTTGATGGCCTTTGCTATTTTGGACGTGGTGATCACGGCGCCCAAGCCGCCGTAGCCGCCACTGATGGCCTTGGCCATGCACAGGACATCGGGCTCGAGATCGAAATGCTCGCAGGCAAAGAGCTTTCCGGTCCGGCCAAAACCCGTGGCTACTTCGTCGGCGATGAAGAGGGTGCCGTAGCGGGTGCAAAGCTTGCGGACGCCGCGGATGAACTCGTCCTCGGGGACGAGGGCGCCGAGGTTGCAAATGATCGGCTCCATGATGAAGGCAGCAACGTCGCGTTTCTTTAGCATTGTCTCGACCTTGCCAAGAGCCCTGTGATCCAGAGGTGGCTCAACCTTGTGGCAGTTGGGTAGGAGGTTTTTAAACGTTTCGCGATTGCTCGAAGCGCCGATGCTCATGCTGGCGATGGAGTTGCCGTGGTAGCTGTCTTCGACGGAGACGAACTTGCCGCGACCGGTGTAGGCCATGGCGATTTGAAGTGCGCCTTCGACTGATTCGGTGCCACCGGTAGTGCGGTAGGAGACCGCGAGCTTACCGGGCGTGATGCGAGCGAGCATTTCGGCGAGCTGCGCCCAGGGTCGATAGAGGTGGTTTGGATGAACGTAATCGGGGCCATCGAACTTCCGCGCCGCCGCGCGGATCTCGGTGTTGCCCCACCCCAGGTTGCCGACGCACCAGCCCATCATGAAGTCAATGTATTTGCGGCCTCGTGCATCGGTGAGATAGCTGTCGGCGGAGTTACCGACGAGGACGTCCTCGGCTTCGCCCTGGCGGCCGAAGTACTTCTTGTCGAGTTGGCGGAGGTCCATGCAGGGCTACTTTCACATGCGGAGCAAGATTCGCTCAACGTGGGGCGTTTTGTCTTCGATGTTCTGCCTTCTGCCTTCTGTCTTCTGCTTTCTGTCTTCTGTCTTTAAGCCGGCTTCTACTTCCTGTGCCCTAATTTCATGGCCGACAACCTCGAGTCGCGTTGCCCGCCTGCTGTTGCGATGGTTGAATTCCTTAGCAAAATCAGACCACTGTTCTCGGCCAATGGCTTCTTGCATTTTCAACTCCTTTCAGTATGGCTCTCCTTGTAAAAGAAACTCTGTCACCAGCCGCCTCACTCGCAAGCAGAGAGACCCGGCTGGCGGGCTGGAGGGGGCGCGCAACAAGCACCGGACAGGTAGCCTGGCGCAGCACTCGATCGGCATTCGATCCGAAGAGCGCCTCATAACCGAAGTCGCTACCCAGCGCTCCGATGCAGATAAGGTCAGCGTCCTGCTCCCGCGCGTACGCCAGGATCTCGCGATACGGCTTACCCCAACGAACGACGTGTGTTACGCGACACTTCCGATAGACTTCTTCCGGCACAGAATCCTGCAGCCTGCGAGCGGCATGTAAGTAAGCACTACTAAGAGCTGTGGGCCCCCAGGCAATCTCCGGTTCATCCTCTTCCTGCTCAGGAAGGACATGAATTAGATAGAGGTCCGCTTTGCGTTTCTGGGCGATGGAAAGCCCGTAAGAAAGCGCCAGCTCCGAGCTGCTGGAAAAATCGTGCGCAACGAGTATTGCTCGAAAGCCGGCTTCGCGCTGCTCCGGTTCATCCTTTGGCGAGGGCATCCGAACTACCAGCACCGGGCACGACGCATTCCGTGAGACGTGTTCGGCTGTTGAGCCGAGGAGGCCGACTACGGGCGAACGGCGCGAGCGCATGACGATGAGATCGATGCGCTGCTGGCGCGCAGTCTGCACAATCGTTTCGCCAGTGTCTTTGCCACTCTCAGTGACAATCACGTCCCAGGGTGGTGATCCATGACCTACTGGTCCAATTACCCGAGTCAGGGCTTCCACCAATTCTTTTTGCTCAGATTGATGGTCATTGGTATCAGTGAGAAAGTTGACCAGTGAAGGAGGGCCGGCACAGTGACACAAAAACAGCTCGGCGTTAAAGGTGCGTGCCAGGCTCACCGCGTAACGCAGGGCTTCATCTGACTCGGGTGGCAAAGTTACCGGGCACAAAATTCGTTCGATATTAATCATGGCCCCAGATTCCCCCGGCGAAAGCAAATTTACTTTGCCTTGCGAACGGCAAATGGTATGCCGCCATAAACCGGTGAAGTCTGGTGAGAAAAGTCGAAGGCTGGGGGAAAATAACCAATCTCAAGGCGAGCGAAAAGACCCTACAATTAGTCCAATGTCCAATGTCTGTTCGATACATGACATTGGAATGGACAATGGACTTCGACTACAGCCTTGGACTTTCCAGGCGCAGTTTCTTCAGACGGTAGCGAAACTGGTCGCGAGTGACACTCAGCAAATCTGCGGCCCGCGTTTGATTACCGCTAGCCTGCGACAGTGCTTGCCGAAGCAGTGACTTCTCAACTTCACTCAGTGAGATTCCGCCCTGTGGCAGTCTAACCGTGCCATCCGAGTCAACCACACTCAGTCGTCCGTTGCCCATTGAATCGCCGGTCTTATCCGGCACGATGCCGCGCGGAAGGTATCGAGTTGAAATTGTGTCCCCATCTTCCAGCACCATCGCGCGTTCGATCACGTTTCTTAGTTCACGTACGTTGCCCGGCCAATCATAAAGCCGGAAGGCCCTGATCACTTCGGATGCAAGACCCTTAACATTCTCACGTCCAATCACCTTTATAAAGTGTTCGGCCAACTGAATCACGTCGTTACCACGCTCGGACAACCGAGGCATGTCGATCTGAATCACGGCCAGTCGATAATAAAGATCAAGCCGGAAACGACCCATCTCGCTCTCCTTCTTCAGGTCGCGATTAGAAGCGGCAATTACTCGCGCACTGAAAGGAACGTCCTTCAAACCTCCCACCCGCCGGAAGCTTCCCTCTTCTAACACTCGCAGGAGTTTGGCTTGCAGATTAATTTCCATTTCGCTGATCTCGTCGAGGAAGATGGTTCCGCCGCCGCCTTCAAGTTCAAGTAGTCCTTCTTTGCGCGTCTTGGCATCCGTGAAGGCGCCTTTCTCATGACCAAATAATTCCGATTCGATTAAGTGCGACGGCAAAGCAGCGCAGTTGATGGCCCGGAATGGATGGTCTGCGCCTCTTGAAGCGTGGTGAATTGCCTTCGCAACTAGATCCTTGCCTGTCCCTGAGTCTCCTTGTAATAGCACGGACGACACCTGGCTTTCGGCCACGCGGCGCGCGAGCCGAAGCATCTCCTGCATCACTTCCGACTCTCCGATTATTTGTTCGAATAGAAACCTGTTCCGGTTGCCATTAACTCGACTGCCTGTCGGAATCTCTTTCAATGGAGGCCGCGGCGCGCTGGTTCCGGTAAAACCGCCGGCAGTGTTTCCGCTTCGGGCTGCGTCGTCCACAAATGGACCAATAGCTTTGAAAAGATCCTGCTCGCTAAATGGTTTTTGCAGGAAGTCAATGGCCCCGGCTTCCAACGCACGCGCCCGTTCCTGACGATCACCGTGGCCCGATATGAACACGATAGGAACTTTCGAGTTGGCGGCGGTCAAGCGGCTCTGAAGTTCCAGCCCATCAATGCCTGGCAGCCGCAAGTCGAGTATCAGGCAGGCCGAGTCGTGACAACGATCCGAGTCTAGAAAGTCTTCAGCCGAGGCAAAGTCCTCCACCTCGAGGCCAACAGAACTAATCAGTCGTTTAGTCGCAGCCCGCATAGATTCATCATCGTCTACGAGCGAGAGCACCCTTTTAGACAGCATTACCCACCTCCTTAACGGTCCAGGAACCTTGCCGTCGGGTCCAGGGAGAAAATAAACGCGTATCAGCAGTGAAATGTCTTGGTTAGAAGCTTAGCGTTTGTTTTGCTTTGTGGGGCGTAGCCTATAGCTGCTGCGGAAGTTTAGATATTGGACTTTGAGGAAGTGCTACTGGACTTTAGTCCAATATACCAAGATCGGGAAAATCAATAGCAAGTTTTCCTGCAGAACTAACCAGGGCGGCCAATGAGCTGGCGTGCATTTTATGCATCACGTTACCGCGGTGCGCCTTGATGGTTTTTTCGCTGGTGCCAAGCTCCAGGGCTATCTGCTTATTGAGTAATCCGGTCACTACCAGCCGCATCACCTCGCGTTCGCGTGGCGTCAGCGAGTCGTAGAGCCGGCGACGTTCGGCGGACTCGCTCTGCTGGATCCGGGCTGCGCGGTCGCCCTCAATTGCCACATTAATTGCGTCCAGAAGATCCTGATCGCGAAAAGGCTTGGTAAGAAACTCGACTGCTCCGGCTTTTATAGCTTGCACTGACATCGGAATGTCGCCGTGGCCGGTGATAAAAATAATGGGGATGCGAATGTTTCTGCCAAGCATTTCCTGCTGAAGATCCAGACCACTGAGGCCCGGCAGCCGCACATCGAGCACCAGACAAGCTGGTCCATCGTGCAATTCGGCATCCAGAAACTGTTTCCCTGATGAAAATGGTTCGACCCGCAATCCTACGGCCCGTCCGAGTCGTTTGATCGCTGTGCGCAACGACTCGTTGTCATCAACTACGTATACGACTGGTTCCTGCTCTGTCATCATCAGACGGTTGCGTCAGGCATCAGTTGCATGCGGGCAGAGAAAAACGAAAAGTTGCTCCCTGGTCTTTATTGGGCGTGGCCCAAAGCTTTCCGCCATGTTCTTCAACGATGGTCCGACTAATAGATAGCCCCAGTCCTAGCCCGTCAGGCTTAGTGGTGTAAAAGGCATCAAACATCCGTTCGGGCGCCTCAACCTTGAGACCAACGCCTGAATCCTGAACCGACACGGTGACCTGCCTGGGGGCGCTTCTTAGCGAGCGGATTAAGACCTCCCGAGGCCCAAGCAGCAGACCGCTCATGGCCTCGCTGCCATTAAGGATGAGGTTGATAAGCACTTGCTGGATCTGCACGCGATCTGCCATTACCGCCGGCAGATCGCTTTCGAGTTCAGTCCGAACGAAGACGTTGTTTTTTGACAGTTCACCCGCTGTAAGCAAAGTCACCTCCTGAATGACCCTGTTCATATCCAACTGAGATCTTTCAGGCGCGGACTTCTTTAGCAGGCGGCGGATCCTCTTAATGACATCGCTCGCCAGCATCCCGTCGTTAATCATTGCTTCAACCGCCTCCCGGGCCCCTTCCAGATCGGGATGCTCACGGCCGAGTAGACGCAGACAGGCGTGGCCGTTGGTAACGATCGCTGCCAGAGGCTGGTTTACTTCATGTGCAATCGACGCGCTCATTTCACCCAGCGTTTGCACGCGGGTGGCGTGTGCCAATTCGTCGTGCGCATGGCGTAGCGCTTCTTCCGATAGCCGCCGCTCGGTAGTGTCAACAACGGTCCCCACAAACTCAGTTAACTCGCCCGACTCATTGCAAACCGGATGGCCCAGGGCGTGAATGTACCTGATCGTCCCATCCGGACGAACCACCCGGTAGTTACACTCGTAGTCACCTCTTTCGCGGACAGCCTTGTCATAGGTTTCCCGCGCTTGCGACCTATCTTCCGGATGCACCATATCAAGAAACATTTCATAGGTCGGCGAGATTGTCTCAGGATCGAGACCACAGATCTGAAAATGCTCTCGTGACCAGTATATTTCTCCAGTGGAAAGACTGTCGGCCCAACTGCCGGTATGGCTGAGCTTTTGCCCTTCAGCCAGGTACGTTTCACTTCGTCGCAATGCCGACTCCACACTTTTCTGTTCGAGTAAGTCAGCAACTTGACGCGCGTAAAGGTCGGTGAATCTCAAAACACGATCCGAAGGACGATGAGGTTGACGGAAATACGTCGAGATCACACCAAGTAGGTCACCGGCGCGACTTATCAAAGGCGTGGACTGGACGGCGCGATAGCCAGAGGCTTTTGCGATCTCA
The DNA here is from genome assembly GCA_035273385.1 of Pyrinomonadaceae bacterium. Classification (GTDB taxonomy): domain Bacteria; phylum Acidobacteriota; class Blastocatellia; order Pyrinomonadales; family Pyrinomonadaceae; genus PSRF01. The sequence continues at coordinate 168,237 of DATEPE010000036.1, forward strand.
AGGTGGCGCGCAAAATCGGGATCGGTTTCAACGTCTTCAATAATAACTCGCTTGCCGTGGGCAATGGCCCTGCCGGAGGCGGAACTGTCTTCACGCACTTCCCTGAAGTAATCGAGAGATTCTTGGGTAAAACCCTGGTGGACCACGATCTCAAGAGCGCCGGTGTTGGGGCCGAAGAGTTGAATGTTTCCGAAGTCTGCACCCTGCAATTCAATTGTCGCATCCAGAACTGCCTCGAGCAGCGTATGAAGGTCAGTCTCTGCCTGTAATGTGTTGGTGAACTCATGCAGGCGAGTCATTGAGATCAGCTCGGCAGCCAGCTCATCTTTCACAGCCAGTAATTGCGCTTCCGCCTCCTTGCGCTCGGTGATATCAATGACCGAGCCTGTAAACACAAGTTCACCTTCACTGTTGCTGTGCGGATGGCCCATACCGCAGTGATGCCGTATCGACCCGTCTGGACGAACCAGTCGATACTCTACTTCGAAATTGCTTTGGTCGCGGATCGCACTCTCCAACGTTTGCTTAACCAGAGGCAGATCCTCGGGATGAATCAGCCGCTGAGTGTTGTCGACAGTTGGATTAAAAGTCTCAGGATCGAGACCGAAGATATGGAAGTGCTCGACTGACCAAAAGCACTCACCCGTGACAACGTTCCAGGTCCAACTGCCGGTGTGGCTGATTCGCTGCCCTTTAGCCAGATTGGCTTCGCTGCGGCGCAGTTTCTCTTCGGCCTGCTTGCGGTGGGTGATGTCTCTGCTGATGGTGGCCAGCGCCAGACGGTCTCCGGTGGTTGATTCCCTGATGAAGAACAGATGGTTAAGCATGGGAATCAACGCGTCCGAGTTGAAGTGTCGTAACAACACCTCGCCTTCCCACCGTCCATCCCGCATTACGGCCGGCAAGATTTCGTTTACAAATCTGTCCCGCTCCGAGTCCGCCACAAAATCGGTCATCACCGTGCGCCTGACGTGTTCGTCACCCTGCAGACCCAACATTTTCCGGCCGGCGCGATTGACAAAGAGCACCTGTCCGTCGGTTGAAGCAATGCCTATGAAGTCGGTGCTGTTCTCGACCAGCGAAGCGAGTTTTCGCTGTTCTTCCTCCGCGCGTTTGCGTTCGATGAATTGCCCAATTTGGCTGCCGATGGCTGAGAGCGTTGCCAACCGCTCGCTGCCGGGACGTCGAGGTTTTCGGCTGAAGAATTCAATGACACCGAGCGTTTGACCGCCAAGCAGGATCGGGAATGCAATTGCCGCGAGCAAGCCTTCTTTGGCCGCAACATTAGCGCGCTTGAAAATGGTATTTCGACTGATATCGCCAAACCACATCGCAGAACCAGTCTCCCAAACCCGCCCTGGCAACACCTCCCCCAGCTTGAACACCGTTCGCCGGCTAACGGCGTCAAACTCTGCCGATCGAACGTCGGGCGCGTGCCAGATATTCTGGCAGCGAATGACTCTCGCATCCTGGTCGACAACCCATAGCGCGCCCCATTCGAGGCCCAAGCTTCCACCCACCGCCCTGAGGATGTGCGGAGCAGCCTGCGCAAGGGTGTCGGATTCTGCGAGGATGCGGGTGACGGCGTATTGGGCCGTCAGTCGTTGTTCAGCTCGCTCTCGCTCGCTGCCTTCCCTAACGAGTTCCTCATTGATAGCGCTGACCTCGCGGGTCCGCTCAACGACTCTCTGTTCAAGCTCCTCGGCCGCTAACTTCTGCGCGCTTTGGTGGCGCGCCTCCTGCAGCCATATGGCAGCCTGATTGGCAGCGACGCGAAGCAGAAGCGTTTCGTTGGTGGTGGGGAAGTCAGGACGGGCAGAACCTGCAGCTAACAATCCGATTTGTTCCTGAAGCCCGAGACTGAGGGTCACTACGAGTATCTCTCCGGCACCGACAGGGTTTGGGATTCTCACCGGAGTTGCCGCTGGCAAATCGCCTTTAAGACATGGACCAAGCGCCAACCCTACTTCGCCGGCCTTAATATTTCCGACCCTTCCTCCCGGCAAACTCAGCATATCCTGCGGTGGCCCGCTACCCAGGCTGCCCACACGCGCGTAGGCAAAATCAAGGCGGAGCATCGCAACCAAACCATCGAGCAGAGCGGTAACCATCTGATCTGGCTCGCGACCACTCCAGAGAGCTGGAAAGGCAAGGACGCTGATCAGATCATTGAGGCAGCCCTGAAGGCTTTTAATCTCCGCACTTGGACTGTCCATGGCAGCAGCCGCGTGGTTTGTTATGTGCTGGACGCGTCAGTCGCGTTAGCCGCGCTTGCGTTGCGTTGTCGCAACTCGCGCAGGAATTCATCAGGCGGGATAAAAAACGGATTCTCCTGGAGTATGCCGCCGACGATGATCATTGGATGCGTTCGCATCACGTCAATTACAAAAGCGCTGCTGTGTTTGTTGAGGTCGTAGGTGCAAACGACTGGGTCCCGATTGCGCGGTGCCGACAAATTGAAATTCGCTTCGTATTGGAGCAGCACATCAGGGTTTGTGCCCCAGTCAAGATGGGCCACCACGCGGGTACGCGGATAACCCTTCTCTATGGCCCCATCGAGCACCGTATCCCACTTGGCTAACATGCGGTTCTCATCGAATTGTCCATCCGGAAAATAATGTTCATTCCAGTCAAGCAGTTCGAAGTGGCCTTCCTGTTGGACGGTGTCCACGTCAATGCCCGCGGACTCGAGTTGGCGCACATGTTCTTCGCGCAATTCCGGATCGACAACATGAAATGCCCTTTCACCGCGATCAAAGCCTTCTTTGATGAAGGGCAATAGCACGCGATATTCCTCTTTAGGATCACTGAAGAATGCGCAGATGTGTCGTTGCTTGCCGAGCACGGAACCCGCAAAACGAATGGGCGCTTCGATCTTTGCAGATTTGCTGTTCAGGTCGGCGTGTGAGTCGCCGTTAGCGTTTGTGGGAGTCATGGGCGAGTTCTCCTTGTTCAAATACATTTAGACCATCATTTACCGGAGATGCAGGTAAGGTGCGTTCCACTGAAAAATTTAGGATTAGGTTGATTAGATGATAGATCGAAACGGGAAAGATTGAAATAGCAAACCTGGTCTATCTCTTATTTCCATGCCCTAAGCAAATCTAACGGGTGATTTCACCCACTGGGAACTTTCGTCCTCCGAACTTCAGTCGGTCGCAGACCACATATCAAGTGAAACACACGTCCACAGAACATCGGGAGATGATTATTTCGTGTGGGCGTCGTGGCATGGAGCGTGCACCGCTTAAACGTAAATCTCTTGTAGATCGATTTGAGTGTGGCACCACCTCAGTCTGTGACACCGCAGATACCACAGGCTTGAGTGTGATCGCTGACAGACTGGAACGTCTCGGAACGATGGAGGAATGAAGATGTCGAAGAAATGGTTTGTAACAATTGCGTTGGCAGCATTGATGACATTTGCATCGCTCGGCCCCGGCTTTGCTGCTTCCGCACTGCAGTCGCCAAAGATTATCAAAGAAGTTCGACACGAGCTGGCCACGCTGCCCTACTACGGCGTGTTCGATTGGCTCGAGTATGAAGTTACTCCCGACAACACAGTAATACTGCGTGGTCAGGTCGTTCGTCCGACGACAAAGTCGGATGCCGAAGTCAGCGTCAAGGACATCGAAGGCGTTTCTCGTGTCGTAAACGAGATCGAGGTTCTGCCCTTGTCTCCAAACGACGATCGGTTGCGCGTTGCACTGTACCGCGCTATCTACGGTTGGAACTCGCCGCTGTTCCGTTACGGACATCAATCGGTGCCTCCGATTCACATCATCGTGAAAAACGGGCGGGCTACTTTAAAGGGCATTGTTGACTCGAAAGGCGATGCGAACATCGCATACGTCAAGGCGCGCGGAGTGCCCGGTCTTTTCGACGTCAATAATGAACTGGTAGTCGCGGGTGAACGTCCGCGGTAAGAAGGATTTCAGATTCGGATTTCGGAATGCGGATTTGAAATGCGACGTCGGTCGAAGTCAGTTCTAAGCCCCGATGCGTATTTCACAATCTCCAATTGAAGGGGGAGCTAATAATGGCCAAAGCTATCGGTATTGATCTCGGAACAACCAACTCGGTCGTGGCAGTAATGGAAGCCGATACTGCCACCGTTATTGTTAACAGCGAAGGCGGTCGAGTTACTCCGTCAGTCGTGGCCTTCACCAAAACCGGTGAACGGATTGTCGGTCAGATCGCTAAACGCCAGGCTGCCCTCAATCCGGAGAAGACCGTCTTCTCAATCAAACGCTTCATGGGCCGAAAGTATTCCGAGGTAACCGAGGAGCTCAAGCAGGTGCCCTATAAAGTAGTGCCCGGTCCAAATGACGCAGTTCGCATAGACATCGACGGCAAACTTTATTCGCCTGAAGAGATCTCGTCTCACATCCTGCGGAAACTCGCCGACGACGCGGCCAAGTATCTTGGCGAGAAGGTCAAAGACGCGGTAATTACAGTGCCTGCATACTTTAACGACGCGCAACGTCAAGCCACCAAAGACGCAGGCCAGATCGCAGGGCTAAATGTGCTACGCATTATTAATGAACCGACTGCCGCCGCGCTTGCCTATGGCTTGGATAAGAAGAAAAACGAAACGATTCTCGTGTTCGATCTCGGCGGCGGAACGTTTGACGTCTCAATACTTGAAGTAGGCGACGGTGTCTTCGAAGTAAAGAGCACTGCGGGTGATACGCACCTGGGAGGCGACGACTTTGACAAGCGGGTTGTGGATTGGCTGGTAGAGGAATTCAAACGCGAGCAGGGCGTCGATCTCAGCAAAGATCGTCAGGCGCTCCAGAGACTTACAGAAGCGGCCGAAAAAGCCAAGATCGAGTTGTCGTCGGCGATTGAGACAGAAATCAACCTACCCTTTATCACCGCGGATGCCAGTGGGCCGAAGCACCTATTGATGAAGTTAAGCCGCGCGAAATTCGATCAACTTACTCACGACCTCGTCGAGCGCACGATGGGCCCGGTCAAACAAGCAATTGCTGACGCGAAGATCACGGAAAAGGATCTCGATGAAGTCATACTGGTCGGCGGTTCAACTCGCATTCCAGCGGTCAAGGATTTGGTCAAAAGATTAACCGGAGGCAAGGAACCTAACCAGTCAGTCAATCCCGATGAAGTAGTTGCAGTTGGCGCGGCGATTCAGGCAGGGGTGCTGACAGGTGAAGTCAAGGACGTCCTGCTCCTCGATGTCACGCCGCTGAGTCTTGGGGTCGAAACATTGGGCGGGGTGATGACCAAGCTCATCGAACGTAACTCCACCATTCCTTCGCGGAAGACCGAAATTTTTTCAACGGCCGCAGACAATCAACCCGCCGTCGATATTCATGTGCTGCAAGGTGAACGTGAACTCGCGCGCGATAACCGCACGTTGGGCCAGTTTAAACTGGAAGGCATTGCGCCCGGGCCACGCGGCGCGCCGCAGATTGAAGTCACCTTTGACATCGACGCCAACGGCATTCTCAACGTAACCGCTAAAGACCTGGGCTCCGGTAAGGAACAGAAGATCACGATCAGCGGCTCGACTTCTCTCGACAAGGCCGAAATCGATCGCATGATTCGCGACGCCGAGCAGCATGCGGTTGAAGACCGGCAGAGACGCGAGCTCGTCGAAGCACGCAACACGGCAGATTCGTTGGCCTACAGCGTTGAGCGAGCGATGAGTGACCTGGGTGATCGCGTACCCGCACACGAGCGCGCGCGCGCTGAATCACTGATTAGCGACATCAGAACGGCGGTGAAGGATGAGTCAACACCCATCGACCGGCTGCGACAACTGACCAGTGACTTGCAACAGATATCACACTCGCTGGCAAGCGCTGCTTATGGTGCCCAGGCAAGCGCTGCGAGCGCGGGAGCAGGCGCCGGAGGGAGCGGAAGTGGCGGCCCCGCCGATGACGATGTCATCGATGCCGAGTACACCCCGAAATAGGAAGGGGACAGGATTAACAGAATTAACAAGATGAAATCAGAAGAGGAGACCAATCCCGTTTCGCATTGCGTCCTTTCCTTCTTTTCATCTTGTTAATCCTGTTAATCCTGTCCCTGAATCGGATCGAGAAATGAAGCGCGATGGCAGTCAAGACGAGAGATTACTACGAGGTACTTGGCGTCAACCGGAGCGCATCCGCCGATGAGATCAAAACGGCGTATCGCAAACTCGCGCGTAAGTTTCACCCCGATTTGAACCCGGGCGATAAGGCGGCGGAAGAGCGCTTCAAAGAGTTGCAGGAAGCCTATGACACGCTCTCAGACGCGGAGAATCGCAAGCTCTTTGACAAGTATGGCGAAAACTGGAAAGCGGTGAAGCAAGGGGGCGGTGCGCCGCCGCCTGGCTGGGAAGGAACACGCACCACCGGTGGTCCGCAGTCGGGTGGATTCGACTTCAGCGGCTTTGACTTCAGTGACTTTGGACGCGGAGGTGGCAGTGGCGCTGGGGGCGTAGGCTTCGACATCTTCGAAGAAATGTTCAGCGGCGCGGGCGGGCGCGGCGGAAGGAGTCGACGAAGAAACCGGGGTGAAGATGTCGAAGCCCAGTTGGAGCTTTCGCTGGAAGAAGCGCATCGCGGCGGACGTCGTACGCTGCAAATGCAGGCGGCTGAAACGTGCCCGACTTGTAATGGCACCGGCCAGGTAGGCGACAAGCTTTGCCAAACGTGCGGCGGTTCGGGTCAGGTCCTGAAACCCAAAACCATTGAAGTGAACATTCCGGCCGGCGTGCGCGATGGTTCTACGGTGCGCCTGGCAGGACAGGGCGGCGCCGGCATGAATGGCACGCAACCCGGCGATCTTTACCTGCGCATTCGCCTGCGTCCGCACCCGGTCTTCACAGTAAGCGGTGACGATCTTGAGATCGAAATCCCGATTGCGCCTTGGGAGGCGGTGCTGGGCACGAAAGTCGAGGTACCGACGATTGACGGCAAAGTGGATTTGACCATTCCGGCGGGCGCGCAAAGCGGACAAAGGCTGCGCCTGCGCGGACAGGGACTTAACAAGCGAGGGGGAGGCCGTGGCGACGAATACGTGCGATTGAAGATTGCGACGCCGAAGCAAATCAGCGACGAGGAGCGTCGTCTCTATGAAGAACTCAAACGCGTATCCAAATTCGATCCGCGTAAGAGTCGATAAGTGGACAACTCGGCACCAAAGGCCACGGCAAGTGAGCAAAAAAAGATGACGGCAGAACAAGAACTTGATTTTCACGGTAAGTCGGCAGCGAAGCACCGCCACAATCCATTGGTGCGAAAGTATCTTGAGGTGGTACAGGACATCATCGTGCTTGGCCTCTGCGCGGCGCTCTTCGTGGCGATGCTGGTCAAGCTGTTTCATCTGGGCAAGTCTCTGCTCGGCGGCACAGACTTTTCAGCAGTAATCGCCGACATCCTGTTCATGTTGGTGCTTATCGAGTTATTTCGGTTGTTGATTATCTATTTGGAGGAACACAGCATTTCGGTGGCCACCATGGTCGAAGTGGGAATAGTAGCGACCCTGCACGAAGTGATCTTGACTGGGACTGTCCAGGTCGATTGGCGGCAGATGCTCGTACTCTCAGCATTTCTGCTTACCCTTGCCGTCGTTTTGCGGTATGCGGGGGTGCGCAATAACAACGCGGACACAGAGCCGTCGGGCTGACCATAGATATGGAACTCAGAGATTTTGACATGGATGACCCGCTGACGTGTGAAGTGGTTGCCGAAAGAATCGGCGCCCGGCGCTCGATGGTAGTGCGCCTGGCACGCGCGGGCCTGATTGAAACGTTGGAGAGTGAAAGCAACGAGCCGTTGTTGCCCAGCCACGTCGTTGTAGAACTGCGCCGCATGCAACGGCTCAGACGCGACCTCGGCGTGAATTTCAACGGTGCGGCCGTCATCCTCGATTTAGTAAAGCGCATCGAGCTGCTGAACCGCGAGTTGATAGAAGTCAGAAGACGAACACTGGGCGACGAGTGATAACCAGGAGGAAAACTAATGAGCGCAACAGACGAACAACAACAAGCTGCAGCAATTCAATCGGCGTTACCAGCGGACACGCCGGCCCCTGATTTTACGCTGCCATCTACGCCTGATCAGAGACTTTCGTTGAGCGACTTTCGCGGCAGTCCCGTCATCCTGGCCTTTTACCCCGCCGATTGGAGTCCGGTGTGCGGCGATCAAATGGCGTTGTACAACGAAGTACTGCCGGAGTTCAGGCGCCACGGAGCCTACCTGTTCGGCATTTCTGTAGATGGCGCCTGGTGTCATGCCGCTTACCGTGAACAGCGCAATTTGCATTTTTCACTGCTCGCGGATTTCGAACCGAAAGGCGAAGTGGCTAGAAAGTTTGGTGTATACCGCAAAGGCGAGGGCATTAGTGAACGAGCGCTTTTCGTTATCGACGGCGAGGGCACGATCGCCTGGAGTTTCGTTTCGCCGATCGGAGTCAATCCAGGCGCCGACGGCATTCTCAACGCTTTGGAAAATTTGCAGAAAAAGAAGGTGGCACATGGCAACTAGCATGAGAGCAATCCTAACCGTACCAGTTAACGACAGCGACCACGTGCAGGGACCGGAGGACGCGCCGGTGACGTTAGTGGAATATGGAGATTTCGAATGTCCCTACTGCGCCGCGGCTCACGTCATCGTCAAAAAGGTGCAGGAAATCATGGCAGACCAACTTCGCTTTGTGTTTCGTCACTTCCCGCTCACGCAAATTCACCCGCATGCGGAACCTGCTGCTGAGGCTTCAGAAGCGGCCGGGGCGCAGGGTCAA
>DATEPE010000037.1:0-150307 GCA_035273385.1 Pyrinomonadaceae bacterium
CACTTGATGAAATCAGGCTTAGTAATTCTTCCCGAACTCAGAAGATCGTCAAGAGTTATTGTTTCGCAATTGACAGTGTGAGCAGACCTACTAAATGAGCCTACAGACCAATCTGAAAAACTCGACATCATATGATCGTCATCAGGAATGAAAAGTGTTTGGGTCCCGCTTTTGTCAGATAATGCGTACGGAATTAATTCCGCATTTTGAACCCTGGAAATAGTTAATCTCAGACATGGCAGGAGTTCGGGATTAGGCTCGAAAGCAAACACTTTTCCCTGATCGGCCAAGTCTGCTAATAGCAAAGTGTGAAGTCCGATGTTGGCGCCGATGTCGAAGACGGTATCTGTGGGGCGTACTAACTTCCTCATGATCTCTTGTTCGCAGATCTCAAACGGTGCGCGATCCCACGGGCTCCCCTTCAGTAAGTCGAGCGAGCCACCAAGTCTTAAATCAACAAAGACGATACGGTTACTCACTTCAATGGGGACATGATGCAGCGACTTGATTCGCTGACTCAGCAGAGATGTAAGTCGCCACTGGCCGCGAAAGCCATTGCGCGAATAAAAATGAAGGAAGCGGGCTGGTAGAGAAAGTAGGGGCATACTGCAAAGACAGCCGGGCAACGCATGTGGGCTTAACCTGAGTTTATCGATAATTCTTGTCGGTTCGCTTTGAGACGCGCTAGGCTACTTTTTCCGACCGCAGAGGTCAAATAAATTGATCGGAGTGCACCTTGTTAGTTGCGGAACGTGATTGGACTTGAAACTCGCGATGCTATGGAAGCGACTTCGATACTGAGAACGCGTCTGACAAAAAAACTAAAAAAGCGGCGTCGAGCCGCCGTACTCCAAAGGCTTGCGCTAACCCAACGCACTCGTTTGACGGAAACGTCAATTCTTATTGAGTTGTGCGGACGCTCGATGATCGGCGATTCCCAAAACCTGCCCAGCAGCTTGCCTGAATGAATACTCATTCAGTATTATGGCCGCATTAACTTAAGGAAACTGGCCGGTACCGCAGCGGCTGCATCGTGTTGGGTTTCCCGAATAACCCCGACTCCCGGAAATGGACAGACAAGAATGTCTGTCCCACTACAGACAGGAATGTCTGTTCTACTAAAACATGCGAATTGAAAAAGCTGCCGTTTTAGGCGCGGGGACGATGGGGGCGCAGATTGCCGCCCATCTCGCCAACGCGCGTGTGCCCACACTCCTCCTCGATATTGCGCCACGTGAGTTAACTAAGGAAGAAGAGGCGAAGGGCTTAACGCTTGAGTCGAAAGAAGTGCGCAACCGGATTGCGCGGGGCGGACTGGAAGCGGCTAAGAAAGCGAAGCCGGCGGCCTTCTTCGTTCCAGAAAACGCATCGCTCGTTAGCGTCGGCAACTTCGATGACGACATGTCGAAATTAAAGGACTGCGATCTGATCATCGAAGCAGTGGTCGAGAATCTCGACATCAAACGCAGCCTCTTCGAAAAAGTTGAACAGCATCGCAAGGCCGGTTCGATCGTAGGTTCAAACACGAGCGGTATTCCGATTCGACAACTGGCGGAAGGCCGTTCAGACGATTTCAAGCAACACTTTCTCGGCGTCCACTTCTTCAATCCACCTCGTTACCTCCATCTCGTCGAGATCATCCGCACTGAATGGACCAAGCCGGATGTCTCATGTTTTCTCTACGGGTTTCTGGATCAGCGGCTTGGCAAAGGCGTAGTGCCCGCGAAAGACGTACCAAACTTTATCGCGAATCGCATCGGCACCTACGGCTCGATGATCACGATTAAGACGATGCTGGAGGATGGTTACTCAATCGAAGAGGTCGACAAGATCACCGGCCAGGCCGTGGGCCGGCCCAAGAGCGCTACGTTTCGAACCTTAGACATAGTCGGCCTGGATGTTGGTGGTCACGTCATCAAGAACCTTTACGAAGCACTCACGGATGATGAAGAGCGCGACGTCTTCACCGCGCCTGAGTTTTTGAAGCAGATGATCGGCAAAGGGCTGCTGGGAAACAAAACCAAGGGCGGTTTCTACCGGCGCCAGCCGGGGGAGGGCGGGAAGAAGGAAATTTGGACCATTGATCATGCCACCCTCGAGTATCGTCCCGCGGAGAAAGTAAAACTTCCGGCGCTCGATATGGCCAAGAACATTGAAGACTTGCCCGAGCGCATTAAGGCGCTGGTTTGGGGCAAGGAACGGGTGGGCGCGTTTCTTTGGAAGACCATGTCGCGCACGTTCCTTTACACCGCCAACCGCATACCCGAGATCGCGGACACGATTGTCGATGTGGATCGCGCCATGCGCTGGGGTTACAGCTGGGAGCTGGGCGTGTTTGAGACCTGGGACGCTATCGGCGTCGAGGAGTCGGTCGCGCGGATGAAGGAAGAGGGCCAGACGATTCCGGCGAATGTGCAGAAGCTGCTCGACGCCGGCGCCAAGTCCTTTTACAAGAAAGAAAATGGTCAGCAGTTCTATTTTGATTTCGCCACGTCGCAGTATGTTCCGCTGGCGGATCAGCCCGGCGTCATCGTGCTCAAGTCAGTTAAAGATCGCACGGGTGTGATCAAGAAGAATTCGGGCGCGTCATTGATCGACATCGGCGACGGCGTCGCCTGTCTCGAGTTTCACTCGAAGATGAACGCTATCGGTGGCGACACGCTGCAGATGCTGAAGCAGTCGCTGGCCGAAGTGGAAAAGAATTTCGTGGGGCTGGTTGTTGGGAATCAGGGCGTGAACTTCTGCGTGGGCGCGAACATCATGTTGATGCTGATGGAAGCCCAGGAAGAAAACTGGGAAGAGCTCGACATGATGGCGCGCGTCTTCCAGCAGTCCACCATGAGCCTGCGCTACTCGCCGAAACCCGTCGTGGTGGCGCCTTTCAACATGGTGTTTGGCGGCGGCTGCGAAATGGTGTTGCACGGCGATCGCGTACGCGCGGCGGCAGAAACGTACATTGGTTTGGTTGAAGTTGGCGTCGGCATCATTCCTGCCGGCGGCGGGACGAAGGAAATGCTGGTGCGAATGCTCGATTCGATTCCGAAGAATGTTGACGACGCTGATCCGTTTCCATTTGTGAAGCGTGCGTTCGAAACTATCGCCCTTGCGAAAGTGGCGACTTCGGCTGAAGAGGCGCGCAGCTTTGGGTTCCTTTCCGAAGATGACACCATTTCGATGAACGGTGATCGGTTGATTGCTGACGCCAAGAAAGAAGTGTTGGCGCTGGCGGCGTCTGGCTACGTTGCGCCGCAGCCGCGCACGGACATTCTGGCGATGGGAAATGCGGCGCTCGCAACTTTGAAGCTGGGCATTCATCAGATGAAGCGTGCCGGGTATATCTCGGATCACGACGCGCTGATTGGTGAGAAGCTGGCGCGCATACTGACCGGTGGCGATTTGAATCACGAGACGAGGGTTTCCGAACAGTATCTGCTGGACCTGGAGCGTGAGGCATTTCTGTCATTGGCCGGAACGCGAAAGACCCAGGAACGACTAGCCGCGATGTTGAAGACGGGTAAACCACTCAGGAACTAGGATCGCGGCTCTGCCGCATCCGATGCGGAAAGGCATTGCCTTTCCGATTAGCTATTTTTAGTTCAATGAGGCTATGCCTCATATGTTAGACGGAGGCATAGCTTCTAACAGATGTAAGAGCCGACCGGAAAGGCCAAGCCTTTCCCCACCGAATTCGGCACAGCCGCAGAGGAAAGCGCAGAGGTAAAAATGAAAGACGCAGTAATCGTTTCAGCGGTACGCACGGCGGTAGGTAAAGCGCCGAAGGGCACTTTGCGTAATACGCGACCTGACGAAATGGGGAGCGCGGTTATCAAAGAAGCACTCGCGCGAGTGCCTGGATTGGAAACATCTGAAATCGAAGATGTGATCATGGGTTGCGCGATGCCCGAGGCCGAACAGGGGATGAACGTGGCGCGCGCGGCGGCCATTCGCGCCGGACTTCCCGTCGAAACCAGTGCGATGACTATCAACCGTTTCTGCTCGTCAGGATTGCAGTCGATTGCTATGGCGGCGGATCGGATTCGCACGGGAGCGGTCGACACGATCGTTGCCGGTGGATTGGAAACGATGTCGATGATTCCGATGGGCGGCCACATCATTCGCCCAAACCCTTATCTCGTCGAACACTATCCCGATTTTTATCTCAACATGGGACTCGCGACTGAGAACGTAGCCCAGAAGTACAACGTGAGCCGCGAGGAACAGGACGAGTTTGCACTGCGTTCGCACCAGCGCGCGTCGGCAGCGCTGGACGCCGACAAGTTTAAAGACGAGACAGTGCCTTTGACGGTTACGTTTGAAGAGTTGGATGAAAAAGGTCGCAAGCAAAAGCGCGATGTCGTGTTTGATAGAGATGAAGGGGTAAGGCGCGACAGTTCGATCGAGGGACTGCAAAAACTAAAACCCGCATTTAGCGCTAAAGGCACAATCACTGCCGGTAACGCATCGCAAATGTCGGATGGCGCGGCGGCTGCGGTGGTGATGTCCGATGAAAAAGCGCAGGCGCTCGGGGTGAAACCGATGGCGCGCTTCGTTGCTTATGCCACGGCGGGTTGTCCGCCGGAAGAGATGGGCATCGGGCCAGTGTTTGCCATACCCAAAGTTTTGAAATTAGCCGGTCTGACTCTTGATCAAATCGACGTGATCGAATTGAATGAGGCATTTGCGGCTCAGTCTCTGGCAGTCATCAAGACGCTCGGGCTGGATATCGACAAGGTGAACGTCAACGGTGGTGCGATTGCGTTGGGCCACCCGCTTGGTTGCACGGGAGCGAAGTTAACTGCGTCGATCCTGCGCGAGCTGGAGCGTCGCAATGGACGTTATGGAATGGTGACGATGTGTGTGGGTGGCGGCATGGGCGCCGCAGGAATTTTCGAGCGACTTGGTTAACTGTTTCCCGGTAAAGGAAACATCCTCAGCTATAGGAGAAATGTCATGGCAGCCGTAATTGAACAAAAACAAATAGTGCAAGGTGGCGCGTTCCTGATTGAAGAGCGCATGCCGGCGGAAGTCTTCACGCCGGAAGACTTCACTGAAGAGCATCGCATGATTGCCGAGACGACCCGCCAGTTCATCGACAAAGAAGTGGTGCCCCACATCGATGATCTGGAGAAGCACGACTGGAAGCTGGCGCGTGAGTTGGTTAAGAAGGCTGCTGATCTCGGTCTCATCGGCGCCAACATTCCGGAGGAATACGGCGGGCTGGGTCTCGATCAGACCAGCGGCGCGCTGGTGGGCGAGAACATCGGGCGCTGCGCGTCTTTCGCCACCACACTTGGCGCGGAAAGCGGCATCGGTCTGTTACCGATCATCTACTTCGGCACCGACGCGGCAAAGGAAAAGTATCTGCCAAAGATCGCTAGCGGCGATTTGATCACGGCTTACGCGCTGACCGAAGCGGGCTCAGGTTCAGATGCGATGGCTGCCAAAGCGACTGCCAAACTGAGCGCGGACGGTACTCACTACATTCTCAACGGCGAGAAGATGTTCATCACTAACGGCGGTTTCGCCGACATCTTCATCGTGTTTGCAAAAGTGGACGGCGACAAGTTTACGGCCTTCATTGTTGAAAAACAGGATGGGGTCTCACCAGGCGCCGAAGAACACAAGATGGGCATCAAGGGTTCGAGCACGACGCCGCTGGTGTTAACGGATGCGAAGGCGCCGGTCGAGAACATGCTCGCGGAAGTTGGGAAGGGGGCAAAGATCGCGTTCAACACCCTTAACATCGGCCGTTTCAAACTTGGCGCTATGTGCGTGGGCGGCATGAAGTTGATGATCCACGAGGCTGTTCGCTACGCGAACGAGCGCCAGCAGTTTGGTAAACCGATCTCTTCGTTTGGCGCCATCAAGGCGAAGATTGCGGAGATGGCAATTCGCACCTGGGTTGGCGAGTCGATGACTTACCGGACGCTGGGAATGATTGAAGACGCAATCACGGACCCGTCTGATCCCAATGCCAAGTTGAAAGCGATTGAGGAGTATTCGGCTGAATGCTCGATCATTAAAGTGGCGCTCTCGGAATACTGCGACTTTGTCGCCGACGAGATGGTCCAGATTTACGGTGGTTACGGATACTCCGCACACTATCCGGCGGAGCGGGCCTATCGCGACTCGCGCATCAATCGCATCTTTGAAGGCACGAACGAAATCAACCGCATGCTGATTCCGGGACGGCTAATGAAGAGTGCCATGTCGGGCAAGTTAGCCCTCCTGCCGGCGGCGAAGGCGTTGATGGATGAAGTGTTGACGCCGCAGATGGCCTCGTTTGATGACGATGAAGAACTGCTGGCTGCTGAGGCCAGGTTGGCAAAGAACGCCAAGAAAGTTGCGTTGATGACGCTGGGCACGGCGGCGCAGAAATACATGATGGCGCTGGGCGAGCAGCAGGAAATACTTTTGGGCATTGCGGACATCATCATGGACGCGTATGCGATGGAGTCGGCGATACTGCGTGCGCAGAAGCTGGCAGCGTCGCAGGGCGAAGAGGCGGCCGCACGATACATTGACATGACGCGTGTGTTTTGCAATGACGCAGTGGAGCGAATTGAGGCGCGCGCGAAGAACACGCTGGCGGGAATGTCGGAAGGTGACGAGCTGCGCACGTTGCTGGCGGCGCTGAGGCGGTTTACGAAGATGACGCCGATGAACACAATCACGGCGCGGCAGCGGATTGCGGATGTGCTGATTGGCGCGAATAAGTGGGCGTACTGAGACATTGCCGATTGCGGATTGCAGATTGCGGATTGCCGAATCGACAACTGGGGCTATTAACGAATCTGGTCGACTGCAATCGGAAATTGGCAATCGGCTCCTGTTCGTTCGAATAGCTTCGCACTAACGCTTAGCTATAAATTGGCAATGAGGAGCTCTTTGCTAAATATCATCCCGAATCAGCGCATCCTGAGCTGACTGCGCTTCATTCGAAATCCTCGGCTTGGATTTCAATTTCGAGCGGAGGATTTTGTTATGAAGTATTCGCGTTTTGAGGAATTGCCCGTCTGGCAGGATGCAATTGAATTAGCGATTCGTGTATATCGCTTCACTCCGCACGATGCTTTCAAGGGACGATATAGTCTGAAGGATCAACTTGAGCGCTCGGCGGTTTCGATTTCTAACAACATTGCGGAAGGTTTTGAGCGAGGTACCACCGAGGAAACGCTCACCTTCCTTTACATTGCTCGTGGTTCGGCTGGTGAGACGCGCTCGGTCCTTTGCCTGTGTCAGCGGCTCGAGGGTTTTTCGGATCTCAGATCTGAGATCTCAGATCTGAGATCAAGGGCAGAAAGTATTTCGCGACAATTACGGCGTTGGTGCGGGTCACTTCAGAACTCCGACATACGCGGTCAGCGTTACCTGACGGATCGCGCGCGGGCCCGATCCAAGGAAGCCCGGGAGCGGGAAGAGTTTCTAAAAGAACTCAAAGAGGTTCAAAACCGAAAGCCCTGACAAATAGATGCGCATCGTCCCTATCTCACTCCCAACTCCTTTCTACATTGGTCCGGTGAATGTCTATCTGATTGCCGAAGACCCGATTACCCTCATCGACACGGGTCCGAAAACCAAGGAAGCCATCGAAGCCTTGCGTGAGGGCATGCGCCAGGCCCGTCTTCGCATCTCCGACATTCGCCGCATCGTGCTCACGCACGCGCACGAGGACCATTGCGGACTCGCACGCTCCTTGCGCGACGAAGCTAAAGACGCGGAGGTGCTGGTCCACAATTGGGAGACCGGCCACCGGATCGGCCGCCTCGAGTATGCCGAGCATCGCGCGCTACTAATTCGCGCTGGCGTTCCGCCGTCAGAGATCGGCGCGATGCGCAAAATGTATGAGGGCGTGCGACAGTATGCCGATTCGTTCGAAGATGGTGAGTACGGAGAACTGCATGATGAAGCTGAACTAGAGTTTGAATCCGGCGCGCTGCGAATCCTGCACACACCGGGTCATACGCCCGGTTCCTGTTCGTTTGTACGCGAAGCGGATCGCACGGTGATCGCCGGCGATTGCGTGCTGAAAAGAATTACTCCTAATCCGGTACTCTCTGCCGACCCGGTGGATCCCTCGAAGCGTTTTGCCTCGCTCGCCGAATACCTGGTAAGCCTTGCGCGCCTGCGAAGTTTCGCGCCCACTCTGGTCCATGGCGGCCACGGGGCTCCGGTGCACGATTTTGAAGAACTGTTCAATCGCTACATACGCGCGATTCAAGAGCGGCAGCGGGAAGTAATTGGTCTGATACCGAAAGATGGCGCTACCGCGTTCGAGGTGGCGCAGCAGATGTTCCCCGGCGCCGATGACGTTCACCGCTTCCTGGCAGTTTCGGAGGCAGTGGCCCATCTTGACCTGGCCCATTCCGAGCGGAAACTGGCGCTGGAAATCGCCGACGGCCGAGAAGTGTACAGGAGGCAGGAGGCAGGAGCAGGAGGCAGGAGTTAGGGGCAAGAGGCAGGAAGCAGGAGGCAGGAGAACGGCGTTCTGCTTAGAGTTCGTGTTCCTGCTTCCTGCACCTGCCTCCTGCTTTGTGCCGCCTGCGCCTGCCTCCTGTATTTTTGGAACTCGGGCCGCCGCTACCGCGTGTAAGCCTCCAAATCTACTCGGAAGGACTCTCTCTGTCATGAATTTGAAAAAAGCTCTTTATTTTCCGGTCCCCCTTGCTTTGGCGTGCGGCTTTGCGCTGGCGCAGACTCCCGCGCCGCCCCCGGCGCCGCCCGCACCTCGCGAGCCGGCGACTGCCTTCTCCATGTTTTTTGGTAATGGTGGTTTCCTGGGCGTACATACCGAAGACATCACCAAAGAAAACCTCGCCCGTTACCACATGCGCGAAGTTCGCGGTGTAGGCATTACTGAAATCGTCAAAGATAGTCCGGCTGAAAAGGCGGGGCTACGCAAAGATGACGTCATCGTGCGGTTCGAAGGTGACAACATCACCAGCACTCGCAAACTTTCGCGACTCGTTTCTGAAGTTGCTCCGGATCACACTGTGCGCCTGACGATCAGTCGCGGTGGGTCCGAACAGGAAGTGAATGTAACCATCGGCAAGCATGCAGGCTACGTGAACACATTTCGCCAGCTTGAAGGAATGAAGGGATTCGAAGGATTAAAGGACCTGAAGGAGTTCGAGAAGTTCAAAGACTTTAAGAACCTGCCCCCCGGCGCGCAGGTTTGGAAGTGGGAAGGCCAACCAGGTGTCGATCCCGAAAGCTTCGTGTTTTCGTTTGGCGGTGGCCGTCGCATCGGCGTGACGACGATGCCGTTAACGAAACAGCTCGGCGATTATTTTGGAATCGCTGACGGCAAGGGTGTGCTGGTGACCGGTGTAACCGACGATAGTCCGGCAGCAAGAGCAGGCATCAGGGCAGGCGACGTGATTATCAGTGTAGACGGTGAGAAGGTTGATGGATCCGGCGATGTGTCGCGGGCCATCAACAAGAAGAAAGAAGGCGACGTGACTCTAACCGTCGTGCGAGATAAGAACCAGCGCACCTTCACCGTGACTCCAAAGGCGGCAGAGCCGATGGTGCCCGGGGCAGCCCCGCGTGTAGGTCGCGTGATCGTGCCGCGTGTGCAAGTTGGTACCATACCAGCGATCAACGTAGTGACTCCGCGCATTGAGTTACCGGTAATCCCCGAAGTCAGAATTGAAGTAGGCGATGACGATGGAACCCCGCGCATCATTCGCCGCGGAGCCAGACAGCCAATATAAAAAAGTAGGACAGGCATTCCTGCCTGTCCTCACGTTGCCGCCACAAAGTTGGAAGCTGATGGGACAGTCATGAATGGCTGTCCCATTTTTATTGTCGAACTTGTAGGACAGGCGTTCTTGCCTGTCCTCACATTGCCACGACAAGTTAATAGAAGGGGACAGACAGGAATGTCTGTCCTACTTAGGGAGTTTGCTTTTGCCTTCCAACGCCTGGTTGTAAGCGCCGCCGGGAACGTCGCCAACTTTGAGCGCGGCATCAAACTCCCGGGCAGCCTCGATGGGCAGTTCGAGGAACGCGTAGATTCGTCCCATGGCTTCGTGCGCACGCGAGATCAACGCGCGATCGGTTTCTGGTGAGGCAGCCTCACGCGCCAAACGATAATTTGTCAGTGCGCGTTTAAGCCGTTCTGACTGTACTTCTTCATCCGTGGCATCCGCCGCTGCCAGACTCGCGGTCTGGGCCAGCGCGAAGAAGATTCGGGGTTCTCCCGCGTACGACTTCAGCAGTTCTTTTAGTTGCGTCTCCGCCTGGTGGTAGTCTTTCAGGCGCATTACCTGCTCAATGTCCGCTAGACTCTTTACAAGTAGCGCCTCTTTGAGTTGTCCTGCTCCAGATGAGACAGGGTACTCAGTAACAATATTGCGCATCCTCTTTCGGGCTTCCCGCGCTGTCAGCGCGCGTTGTCTGGCGTCCGCTACGTCGTTCAGTCGACGACTCTCACGCACCGGATCAAAAGAAGCGATCATGTCAGCGAAGAAATTGGCAATATCGAATCCCGAACTTTCAATGCCTTTCAACTGGTCAGCGAAAAAGAACGCGAGCACTGCACCGCGTTCGTATTGTTCAGCCAGTCGCGCAGCCGTCTCGTCCATTATTGCCGTAGTCGCGTCCTGGTGTTCCTTCGCTATCGCCTTACGCGCGGCGTCATCTTTCGCAGCCGCCAATCTTGCGCGTGCATCTCGCGACAGATTGTCGAGCCGTCTCGTCTCGTCGTAGCGTGTATCGGCGGCAGCGACCAACGAACGCGACACCGCCAGGAAAACATCAGGGCTTACCTGGGCGCCAGTCTTCTCTCGTTCAGTGATCAGTTGCTTGATCGGCTCGCGCCGGTTAGCTATCTCGCGACTGAAACGGACCATCAAAGGGTCGATCACATACTGCAGATATGCGCGGCGCAGCTCAGAGTCGGCAGGATCAATTCCTTCAGGCACAACTGCAAAATACTCATCGCCAATGACGCGGAAGTTAATAGCACCGGGAACGCCCAACAAATCAGGAACTACGTAGAAACTCCGTTCTCGTTGCCGCGTCTCAAATTTCGCCTCAGCATTTTTCCTGTTATTACTCGGTCCGGAGACGCGCACCCGGTCGAGCGAAGTTGTGATGGGTCGCGTGTGCAGATATGACAGGACGCTGCTTACCATATCGGCTGTTGGCTTTCTTAAACGATCACCTTCCGCCTGATATGCACGTGTGTAGGTAACCAATAAATCGTCAACGTTGGATCGCCGGTAAAACTCCTGGACCAGCGGCGCGAAATCCAGGACTTCAAGCAAGCTCCCCGGCAGATCATCAGAACGCGCCGGAGCATCAAGACCCGGCGGTGGTCCCAGAGCGAATGCGAGAGAAACATAACGGGCCGCCTGATCGGCGGGGGTGGCGGGTGCTGGAAGTTTGTTGCGCTCGTAGAACGTGCGCATGCGGTTTCGCAGATCAGGGTCCAGATCAGTCAAGTCTTTTCGGACCTGCGCACGGAAGATGGAGGGCTCCGAGCCGGAAGCGCTCGCCTGAAATCCGGCGGCTTCCAACGCAGCCATCATGATGATCAATCGCGGGTCTGTGCGAAATGAGACGCCATACTCCGACAAGTTAAAAGTCGTGCCCGGTCGCTGCGGCACGCTCGGAGTTGGTTTTTGCGCGGGAGTTGGCTGGGCGAATGTGACTGAGCAAAAAAATGCCAGGAGGATCGCGGAAAGAAAGGTCTTCATACTACGGAATAAGTACGTCGTAAATGTTGAAAGCTCCAAATACTGGGGAATGTTAATGATGCGCCGGACGCCTTTAACCGATGCCTGTTCCGGTGGGTAAATCCGTTTGTGGTCGTGCTCGACCGTGTTTGCGCAACAGCCACGATGTTACCGGATATGCGATCAGCGAACAAACCACCGAAAGAACCGTGGCCCCAACGGTAAACGGCCAGACGATTTGCCAGCTCTCCCGAAACAACTTGCGGTAATAGTCGCTGCTAAAAGGGTGTGGATCCGTCAGCAGAGAAAGCCCTTCTTCCGGAATCCGTACCGGCCTGCCCAATACGACAGCGCCGATCGCGTAAGACGCGACGATGATGGGGACGAGTGTCAGAAATGGGTTATTGATGAAGGTGCCGCTGTAGATGGCAATTTTGTTAAAGCGGAAAACAAATGCTACCAGTGTCGCGAGAATTGTGTGCAGCCCGAGAAAAGGGCAGAAAGCGATGAAGACGCCGATTGAAAAAGCAAGCGCCGTTCGCTCCGGAGGATCATCCAACGCGAGCAAACGGCGAAAGGTGGAACGAAACATCTTTGGACAGGGCATTCCTGCCCATGGTTTCTTGCAGCGATCAGCAGCTACCTGACCAGCCTACTTGAAACTATTGAGAGCGTCAGCTTCGTTATCGTAGGAGTCGAATACGGTCAACAGTTTAGTGATCACCAGGAGGTTCTGGATCTTGTCGGTCAGGTTAAGCAACTTGAGTTGACCGCCATCGCGACTGACAGTGGTGTAATTTGCAATCAGTTCACCAATACCACTGGAATCGATGTTCTTGACGCCACCGAGATTGAGCAGAATCTTCTTCTTGCCGCCGTCGCTCAAACCGCGTATCGAATTTCGTAATGAGATGGCGCCCTCACCCATCCTTACCGAACCATTCATATCCAGAATGGTTACGTCGCCGGCTTGTCTCTCAGTAACTTCGAGTTCTGCCATCTTTCCTCTCCCGTGTATGTTTATCGTCTATTTGAAACTGTTTAGCGCATCAGCTTCGCTTTCATAAACGTCAAAAACTGTCAAAAGTTTTGTAATTGTTAACAGGTCCTGCAGCTTCTGCGTCAGGTTAAGCAACTTCAACTCGCCGCCATCCTTATTAATCGCAGTGTAGCTGGAGACCAACTCGCCAATACCGCTCGAGTCGATGTAACCAACCTTCGCCAGATTAAGAAGAATCTTTTTCTTGCCTTCTTCCAACAAGCGTCGAACCGCGCTGCGCAACGCGACGCTGCCCTCGCCGATGGTGATCTTGCCGTCCATATCCAAAATGGTGACATCACCTGATTGGCGTTCTGAAATATTTAACTCAGCCATGTGCTTGCAATCTCCTTGAAACGGCTAGCGATTTGATTTCCGGGTTTTCGATTCCGAAACGATGGTTCATCCGGAAGCGCAAATCCAACATCAAAGCTTCTTCAACATCCGGACCGTCGTGCCGCCTTCCGGATTGATGGTCCAATCAACCTCATCCATGAAGTTACGCATGAAAAAAATGCCGCGCCCTGACGTCTTTAGAATGTTCTCTTCCGTGGTCGGGTCAGGAATCTCGGCCGGGTTGAAACCCTGGCCCTGATCGTGCACGGTAATCTCAAAAGTGCCGGGGGAAGTCCTCAAACTAACATCCGCAAACTTCGTCTCGTCCAACTTGTTTCCGTGAAGTACTGCATTCGTCACAGCTTCACGCACTGCCATGTCAACTCCGAAGATTACGTCTTCGCTGACACCTGCAGCACTCAGAAATTCAGCAACTGCTGTAGCGGCCTGGTCAACAGCTTCAATGCGGCTGGCGAATCTGAGTTCAGTCGTCGCTTGGGTCACAAGAAAAAGACATGGCCACTCCAAGACCATTTTGACGGGTCCCGGTTGAAAGCTATGAAACTCCAAAATCTATCCGGAGGAATCGAGGGTGTAACATGCGCGACTGCCGTGTGTCAAGAAAGGTCAACAACCGGAATTCCTTGCCGCTCAATCCCTTAAGCGGAGGCGCCAGTTTCATTTACAACTTTCGTTAGCAAGGGCGGCGAAGGTTAAGATGGCGCCATGAGGATCGCGTCTGCCAGACGTTTGCAAGGGACTTCTTCGGTCCCCGGCGACAAATCAATTTCACACCGCGCTGCATTGATCTCTTCTTTGGCGGACGGTATTTCCACCATCGAAAACTTTTCCACAGCTGCCGATTGTTCCGCGACCTTGTCCTGCCTGTCAGAGTTGGGAGTACCGGTTGAAAAAGACGGAACAACGGTTCGCATTGACGGAAAGAAACTTCATCCGCCAAGTGGTCCGCTGAATTGTGGGAACAGCGGCTCAACGATGCGAATGATGGCGGGATTACTCGCTGCCGAGGATTTTGAATGCACGTTGACGGGTGACGCTTCATTGAGCGCGCGGCCAATGAGCCGGATCGTCGAGCCTTTGGAACTGATGGGGGCCACGTTTCGCACGGACAACGGACGTCCCCCACTGACCCTACACGGGAGCAATCGGTTGACTGCGGTCAATTATCAATTGCCGATGCCGAGCGCCCAGGTGAAAACAGCGCTCTTACTCGCCGGCATACGCGCGGAAGGCCGGACGGTGATCAGAGAAACCGTTCGGACACGCGACCATACCGAACGGATGTTGAAGTGGTTTGGTGCGGCAGTAGAAACGGAGGACGACTCGGGTTCGTCAGTAACCGCGATCAGCGGACCAACGAGACTAAGGGCCACAAAACTGAAAATCCCCGGCGATTTTTCCAGTGCGGCATACTTCATCGCTGCAGCAGTTATGCTGGTGGGGTCGAAAATTGAACTGGGGAACGTTGGTTTGAATCCGACGCGAACACAGGTCATCGATTTGTTGCGTTCGGTTGGAGCTGACATTGAAACCACCGATGTGCGGGAGGAGTGTAACGAGCCGGTAGGGACAATTCGGGTCCGCGGACGCACTTTTCAGCATGGTCCATCACACGTGATCGAAGGTCAATCGACTGCAAATTTGATTGACGAGTTACCGTTGCTCGGGGTTGTCGGAACACAGGTGCCTGGCGGGCTGACTGTTAAAGACGCAGTCGAGCTGCGTGTAAAGGAAACTGATCGGATTACCGCAACTGTAAAGAACCTGCGGGCAATGGGAGCCACAGTTGAAGAGTTTGCTGATGGCTTCTTTGTCGACGGCCCAGTTCGTCTCGTTGGCGCAACCATTCAAACCTATGGCGATCACCGTATCGCCATGGCCTTCAGTGTTGCTGCGTTGCTGGCCAACGGAGAGTCAGAAATAACGGACTCTGCGAGCGTGGCGGTTTCTTTCCCTGACTTCTTTGCGCGTCTTGAGTCTCTGGTAGAAAGATGAACGACAAGCTGATCTGCATAATCGGTTTCATGGGATCCGGAAAGACTGCGGTAGCTGATGCACTTTCGAAGTTGCTCGAGAGGCTCTGCGTAGATTTGGACGAGCGTATCGAAGATATTGAAGGCCGAAGTCCTGCCCAGATCATTACCGAGGATGGTGAACAAGCGTTTCGCGAGAAGGAAACTGCGGTGCTTCGCGAGTTGCTCCATCGTGCACAAGAATCCGTAGTTGCTCTTGGGGGTGGCGCGTGGACCATTGCCGTAAATCGGGAATTAATTCGCTCGGTTGATAGCCTCGTGGTTTGGTTGGATACGCCGTTTGATGTCTGCTGGCAACGCATTGAGCAGGACGCTCAGTTGCGGCCAATGGCGCCTTCACGCGCAGCCGCCGAGGGACTTTTCTCAGAGCGTCTCGCGTTTTATCAGATGGCAGACCTTCGAATAGGTTTCGCGGGTGAATCGCCGGCTCAGATCGCGAAAGAGATCGCCACCCTTTTGCAGTAACAATCGCACACTTGGGTTTAATCAGGAGCAATTATGAGTGAAAACAACGCCGCGCGGGCGCTAAAGCCACGCAAGAGCCTGAAGAACTCCGATAACTGGAAGTCGTTTGCGATACCGACTGCTGAAGGCTTCTACAAACTTCAGACCGAAGACACGGGTGACGTTCCAGTCCGTCTTTTCCTGACACCTACATTGCTAGGTGACGCGGAAGACACTTTATACAGTCAGATCGTAAACGCCACGAGTTTTCCCGGAGTGAAGTTGGTCGTGATCACGCCAGATGTGCACTACGGTTACGGAGTACCTGTTGGCTGTGTGATTCTCACCGACATTGAAACCGGGGCGGTGGCAATGGGACCAGTCGGTTATGACATCGGTTGCGGCATGATGAGCGCGCGTTCTGATGTCGAGTGGGAACGCGCCACACCGGAAAAGAAAGCTGCGTTCAATCGCGCCGTGATGTTGCGAGTCGAGATGGGATACGGCGGGAAGAGTAATCGCCTCGGAAGACTGACCGAAACTGAGTTCAACAATCTGGTGCGAGGCGGTGCGGAGTATTACGTTGAAAAGTATGGCGCCACTTTCGATCGCAGTCGTGCGGAACGGCACCGCATTCCGGTAGACGACGACTGGCAGATTCCTTATGGCGGCAAAGGCAAACCTGAGCGTGGTCTGGACCAGTTGGGAAGTTTGGGTGGCGGTAATCACTTCATCGAACTGCAGCGATCCGAGATGACCGGAACGCTGTTTGTGCAGGTCCATACGGGTAGTCGCGGCTTCGGCCACGGCATGGCCACAAATTATTTTGAACGGGCGCGTGAGGAACGGCCGGACGCGATTACAGACATTGACCTGGGCTACTTCACTCCCGAGTCTCGTCATTACCAGGATTATCTGAACGCCGTTGCCGCCGGCGGCAATTACGCAATTCTGAATCGGCTGGTGATCTTTGAAGGAGTCGCGGAAGCGTTTCGAGAAGTGTTCGGTGCGGAGCTCGAGTTGCTCTATGAGATCAGTCACAACCTGGTGCAGAAGGAATGGCATCCTGATTTCGGTGACGTCTGGGTGCATCGCAAAGGCGCGACACGAGCCTTCCCGGCGGGCCACCCGTTCTTGCGGGACACTGCCTGGGCTGACACGGGCCATCCGGTGCTGATACCGGGAAGCAACAAAGACTACAGTTACATTCTGCGCCCGCTGCCTGGTGCGGTGAAGAGCGGGTTTTCAGTTAATCATGGCGCGGGAAGAAAGTTGTCGCGCGGGCAGGCGACCAGGATGTTGTCGCAAAGACAGATTGACGATGAATATGCCGCTGCTGGAATTCTGGTGAATATTGACGGTCGCGTGCCGCTTGATGAAGCGGCGCCGGCCTATAAATCATCCGAAGAAGTTTTGCGCGCGGTAACACAAGCTGGTCTGGCAGAGGTCGAGCATAAGTTGTGGCCGCTGGCTTCGTTAAAGGGTATCGATGAAAAGCGTCGCGGTAAGCGCAGAAGAGGAAAAGGAAAAGGGAAACAATCCAGCAAACATTACTGAAGGCGCGTTCGCTTCGTGTGTTTCGTGGGTTTCGTGGATCGGTATTTATGCAGCGTTAAAACGATCCACGAAACACACGAAATACACGAATTATTACAAATGGTGTTAGAATCCGCGCACAACAGCAATCGCCGCGGTCCCAATAACGCGCTGTTTAGTATCGAGCCTTGGGTGGGTCTATAAAATAGTCGGAGGCCCAATTCCCCTGTGTCGTCACCCCTCATCGTCCTGACGGCTTCGTCCACCGAAGCTAGTGAGTGGAACCATAGCATTTGGCAACAGATGCTATCTGCTACTGTACCCTACAAATTCAGCAATACGGTTTTCAACAAAGTTTCATTCGCAAACGAGTCGTGGCCGGACGGACGCGCAAAGTATGTTCCCAACGGTTTGCGGATGGTGGAGACGCTGCTGCTGCGCGAATTCGCAGAACAGGATGTGGTCACGTGTTACATCGATAACCTCGAAAAATTTGTGGGACCTGAGACCAAGGTGCTCGCAATACACGCTCACAATCCGCTCGGCATTTCCTACGCTACCGACGTCTACGCCAAGATCTTTGGCGAGAACCTCATGCCGCTCAACGCCCATGAGTTCATCAAAATTGTTACGCATCCGGTCATTAAAAAGTACCAACCAAAAATCGTCGTAGGTGGACCGGGAGCATGGCAGCTCGAGAAGGCGAACCGGCTTGATGAATTCAACATTGATTATTTAATCGATGGCGAGATCGAGCGCGTTTTCAGCGACATCTTCAAACGAATCATGGCCGGCGATCCGGCATTACCGCGCATCATCAAAGTGCCGAAGGAGATGCAGGCTTCTGTCGACGAGATTCCGGTAGTCAGACACCGTTCGACTTTTGGCGTAGTGGAAATCACGCGCGGCTGCGGTCGTGGTTGTCAGTTTTGTGGACCGGCAACGAAAGTCGGCAGATCGTTTCCGCTCGAACACATCCTCGAGAGTGTCCGTGCAAACGCGCGCGAAGGCGCCACCGAGATAATGATCTCGTCGGAGGACATGTTTCTCTACGAACAGTTGCCAAACTTTGAGACCAACGTGCCGGCGCTGGAAAGATTGTTCCAGGGCATCATTAGCGTGCCCGGAGTTGAAACAATTCAAACTTCTCACATAACCATGGCGCCGGTGGTAAAAGACCCTTCCATCATTGAACGACTGACTCCTTTGCTGGTGCCTTACTCGCATGTCAGGCACAAAGATTCCACGAACTCTGAAAAGCGCGCGGTCGATCCAATCATCGGACTGGAAACCGGCAGCGCCCGTCTCTTCAATACCTACATGAAAGGGAAGGCGTATCCCTACAAAGCGCATCAGTGGCGCGATGTGGTCCTTAAAGGAATGGAGATACTGAACCGGCACAACTGGTTTCCATTCTGCACCTTCATTATCGGCCTGCCCGGTGAGACGGACGACGACGTCAAGGAGTCGCTTGATCTGCTGTACGATCTGCGCGATGCGAAAGGGACATTCGTTCCGACCTTCTTTGTGCCTTTAGAAGACACACGCATGCAGAAGAAGGCGAGTGCGAAGTTGATCGAAATGACTGACTTGCAGTGGGAGTTTTTCTTTACCTGCTGGAAATACAATCTGGAGTTTTGGAACGGTGGCGATCGCGTAAACGCAAAATTCTCACTCGGCGTTCCTATCTACTACAGCAAGCTCGGCAAACGTCTTTTTGGCAAAGGCATCAAGTATCCGCTCGCTCGATTTGCCGGAGTTCCTGATCGGCTGCTGCGCAAACATCTCTACCTGGACTTCACCGGCCGCAAACGCAATCGCAACGGGATGAAGCCGTTTGAAGGCGAGATCGTACCCGGGTTCCAGAACCTACGCGAGAAGGGACTAAATCTTATCGACGCCAGCCAGTTGCACCAGCTCCAACCACTAGCTTCTTCCGCAGAAGCCATCTCAGGCGACTGAGTTGCAGTTTTCGTGTCACTTCGTGTAGTTCGTGGATCGCTATTTTGCTGACTTAGAAAACGATCCACGAATCGCACGAAATACACGAGATAACGCGAAATAAACCCATACCTCCTATCACCG
Source organism: Pyrinomonadaceae bacterium (assembly GCA_035273385.1). Classification (GTDB taxonomy): domain Bacteria; phylum Acidobacteriota; class Blastocatellia; order Pyrinomonadales; family Pyrinomonadaceae; genus PSRF01. Next base: position 19,179 of record DATEPE010000037.1, read on the forward strand.
GAACTTCGTCTTACCCGCCTAGCCATTTTCTGAACGCGTTCAAAAAAAGTGTTGACAGGCCAATCCGCCGGGCGTATGGTGTAAATGTTGAACGTGTTCAGTTTCTAAAGGAGGCCTATCATGACCATCGAAATCACCACCTACCTCGTTTACCTGGCTATTAGCATCGCCCTGACCATTTGGGTGGCGCACACGCTGCACAAGAACGGACGCATCTTTCTGGTTGACGTCTTTCACGGCAACGAGCCTTTGGCCGACTCAGTTAACCACCTCCTGGTCGTCGGGTTTTACTTGATCAACTTCGGATACGTCAGCCTGGCGTTAAAGCTCGGATACGAGGTCGCAAACGCCAAAGAAGGCATTGAAGCCCTGTCGGTAAAGGTCGGCATGGTGTTAATTGTGCTGGGCGGAATGCACTTCTTCAACCTGTTCATCTTTAGTCGTATGCGGAGACGCGCCACGCTCAGAAACTCGCCGCCGCCGGTGATGCCCGACGCTTTTACCGCCGTACGGGAGGCCTGAGGCAATGGCTCTAACTGTTCTCTACGACCCCTCGTGTGGATTATGCCGGCGAGTGCATGACTGGCTGACAGACTTGCCGAAGCTGGTGGAACTGGAGCTCGTGCCCATCAAATCGGATGAAGCACGGCGCAGATTCCCAGCTCTGAACCACGAGCTAACGTCGAACGATCTCACCGTCATCAGCGATGAGGGGGCTGTGTACCTTGGTCCAAAAGCGTGGATTATGGTCCTGTGGGCCTTGAGCGGTTATCGTGAATGGTCCTACCGGCTGTCATCGCCTGAGCTATTACCGACTACGCGGCGAGTGGTTTCTATGATCTCTCAGCACCGCTACCAGATCAGTCGCATTCCCGGCGTCGCGAGGTAACACATGAGTAAATCTTCGAATCCAAAAACAACGGCACGTGTAATCAAGACGCGGAAAGGCAAACGTAGCCGCGCGAACATCGTGAACACTGCGCTCGATTTGATCCGCGAAAAAGGATTCGAAGAGACCACCATGCGCGCGATAGCGGAAAAGGCGGGAGTATCACTCGGCAACGCCTACCACTACTACCCGTCGAAAGCGCATTTGGTGCAAGCGTTTTATCAGCGGACGCACGAGGAACACCTCGCCGCCTCGCGTCCTGCGTTAGAAAAAGAGTCGACCTTGAAAGGACGTCTGCTCGCAGTGATGAGAGTCAAGATCTCCACGCTCGAACCGTACCACGAGTTTGCAGGCGTCCTGTTCAAGACCGCCGCTGATCCTCAAAATCCGCTAAATCCTTTTGCTGACGAATCTGCCCCGGTGCGTAATGAGAGTATCAAGCTGTTTGAAGAACTGGTTACCGGTTCGAAGATACGTGTCCCCAAAGATTTAAGCGCCGAGCTGCCTTATCTTCTCTGGCTTTATCACATGGGCGTGATCCTGTTCTGGATACACGACTCTTCTCCTCAACAACGACGCACCTACCGGTTGATCGATCGTACCGTCGATCTGCTCGACAAACTTATTTCACTGGCGAGCAACCCGCTAATGAGTCCGGTAAGAAAGAAAGCGCTGCGATTGGTGGCTGAGCTGCGCGAAGAAATTCGTGACGATAGGTCAATTGCACACGCGGAGGCGGCATTCTCATGAAGATCGTCATACCTGGCGGCTCCGGACATATCGGTACAGTGCTCGCGGGTTTTCTGCATGAGAACGGTCACGATGTTGTGGTACTCAGCCGGCGGCCCGGTGCTGGCGCCTGGCGCTTTGTTGAGTGGGACGGCGAATCTTTAGGACCATGGATTTCCGAGATCGAGGGCGCTGGGGCCGTGATTAACCTGGCCGGACAGAGCGTGAACTGCCGTTACACGCCCGAGAATCGGAAGCTAATTATGGATTCGCGCCTTAAGTCCACGAAGGTTATCGGCGACGCGATTTCACAGGCATGGAAGCCACCGGCGGTGTGGTTGCAGGCAAGCACCGCCACGATCTATGCGCACCGTTTTGACGCGGCTAACGATGAAGTCACCGGCATCATCGGCGGTTCCGAGCCAGATGCTCCTGAAACGTGGCGCTTCAGCATAGATGTCTGTACTAACTGGGAGCGTGTATTCAACGAAGCTGCAACTCCTCTTACGCGAAAGGTCTTACTGCGAACGGCGATTGTCATGCGACCTCCAGGCGATGGCGCATTCGATACGTTGTTGCGTCTTGTCCGTTTTGGTCTTGGTGGAAGCATTGGTAGCGGCAAGCAGTTTGTTTCGTGGATTCATGAGCAGGATTTCGTGCGCGCAGTTCTCTGGCTGATAGAACACGAGGGGTTTGATGGACCAGTGAACCTGGCGTCCCCAAATCCAGTCACGAATGCCGAGTTTATGCGTGATTTTCGCGCGGCCTGGGGAATACCGTTTGGCTTGCCCGCCAGTGAATTGATGTTGGAGGTTGGGGCGTTTGTGCTGCGAAGTGAAAGCGAACTGGCTCTGAAAAGTAGACGGGTCGTTCCAACCAAATTACTGAAGAGCGGATTTACTTTTGACTTTCCGACGTGGCCGGAAGCGGCGCGTGATCTATGTGCAAAGTGGCGAGCGAATTCCAAAACGGCCGCAGCTTAAATTATGCGAATTCAAGTTGAAAGTTCAACATTCGAAATAACAACAGCTTTTGTCGACCCATAACAACGTCTTCCGGGCGCACTTCCAGTTAGTTCCGCATTTACATCTGTTTCTTGACGATTACGCTCGCCAGGCGCTCGGCGATTACCGGGTCGATCGCTTTTAGTTTCTCCTGCTGTTCCATTGCCTTCGCGGTGTTTCCAATCATGAGGTTGCTGATTGCGTAGTTGAAATAGAAGGAAGGTTCATTAGGCGTGAGGGCGATTGCTTTTTCGTGAAACGCCATTGCTTCTTTTCCGCGGCCTGCCTTTGACAAAGTTACTGCCAGACCGTCGTAGCCCAGTGCGTACTTTGGATAACTCTTAATCAGGTTGCGAAACACAAACTCCGAATAACGAAAGTTCCTCATTCGATCGTAGGTCACCGCCTGATTGTAACGGGCCTTCAAGAGCGTGGGGTCGAGTGCAATCGCTTTAGCAAAAGCATCAATTGCGCGTGGGAACTGTTTCAACTCGCCCAGCGCCTCGCCGAGGTTGTTGTAGGAATCTGCATGGGAAGGGTTCAGTGCAATTGACTTCTGATAAGCAATCTCGGCGTTGCCAAACTTCTTCTGCGACATGTTGACGTTGCCGATGAGGAAATTAGCGACGGCGGCCGCGCGCGGTTGGTTCTTCGACAAGGCAATTACGCGGTTGTAAGCAGCGATGGCCTCTTCGTAACGCCCGGCTTCGTGTGCGTCCTGACCCCGGGCGAGTAGTTGGTCGACTTCATTTCCGGCGGGAGTTTTGGCGGGAGAGTTTACGGCGGTTCGCGGGCGCGCCTTTCCGGTAGCGGTCGCCGGCGTCTGGGCCGTTACCGTAGACATCGTCACCGCGAGGAAGAGGGACGCGAACAGAACAACAGAACGTGTATCCTTCCTCGTAGTGGACGAGTTAGACCCCCGACGAGTCGGGGTTGCGACCGAGTGATGACGGTTCGCAGAATCCCTTTTGGTTAAGTTAAACATATCTTTTCTGACGGCCACCCAGTCGCTACCGCTCCCGGTTCGAATTAGATCGTTTTGCCGCGTTAATCACTTTCAACACGAAGTCCGACATTTGGAATCGAGATTTTCTGCACACCAACTTCCAGAAAATTTTTCGTTAGTTGTACTGTCGATAGGCTACCGATTTTGGTCTTGCCTAGCGAATCGATGCGTGTTACAAGGGTGCCCCTTAATTAAACGGGCAATCAACAGGAAAAATCGGAACTACGTGCGGATTCCTATTTTTCTTATCACCACAAAGTGCTGATGGGAAATTGTCAAGGAGGACTACCGCCCATGCGTAAGCTACTGTTGCTGATCGCCATCACCCTCGTCTGCGCTCCGGCAGGTCTGGCCCAGGATTATTCCAGCTGGGAATTCTTTATCGGGTATGCGCATGAACGCGCCAACAACGGCGCCGATCGTCTGGACGCTCGCGGCGTTGCCATAAATCCAAACGGTACTACTCGACGCGTCGACTTCGTATCCGAGCGCGTCCCGCATCATGGTGTTACTGGTGAAGTCGTCGCCAACGTGCATCGAAATGTTGGTCTGGTGGCAAACTTCTCCGGTACCTGGGCCAATCACGATTTCGTTGATGCGCTAACGGGACAACGGTTTGATGCGACACTACATCGCTACACGTTGTTGTTTGGTCCGCGGTTTAACTGGCGCAACGATTCACGCGTGATTCCATTTGCGCATGCGCTGTTTGGCGCTGTCAGGTACAAGGCTGATTTCAAAGACGATAATTTCAGTTGTCCGGACACAAACGAGACTGCGTTCGCGATGGCGCTCGGCGCCGGTCTCGACATACGTGCCAGCGATCGCATAGACATTCGCCCGATTCAGGTGGATTACCTTCCGGTCTTCTTTGATGACAGACGTGAAGATGGTTTCCGGTTCTCGGCGGGTGTGAAAATCAAGAACTAGCGAAGCTTCAAGGCCTGTCGCTGGTTAAAAAAATCGGCCCACGCATCACCTTTTTTCTTGAGCAGGGCGGGAACGTTTCTGACTGTGAAGTCGGAAATCTTCGCGCCCTGCTCAATTTGTTTCCACGTCAACGGCATCGATATCGTCGCGCCAGGTTTTGCGCGGGCTGTAAAGACTGACGCCAAACTCTTGCCGCGCGCATTCTGCATCCAGTCAACGTAAACCTGCGTCTTGCCGCGTTTTGCGATTGAGCGCTCAACCGTGGCTATCTTCGGAGCGCGTCCGGCAATTTCGGTGGCCAGTAGACGTGAAAACTCCGCTGCTCGACCGTATTCGTTGGTCGGCTTCAGCGGAATGTAGATGTGAATTCCTGAAGACCCTGAGGTTTTAGGAAAGGCATTGAGGCCGACTTCGTCGCAGACCTCTTTGGTTTTAAGCGCAACCTGCAGGACGTTTTCCCATGGCGCTTGTTTCGGATCGAGGTCCAGCGCGATCCAATCTGGTTTATCTAGCTTACTGACGACAGAATGCCACGGGTGCTGTTCGATGGATCCCAGGTTAGTGAAGTACAGGAGCGAAGCGGTGGTGGTGAAAACGCCGTAGTCGATTTCTCGTCCCTGCTGGTTGACGAGTCTCACGGTCTTCACGAACTCGGGAGCACTTTCAAAATCCTGTTGAAAAAACATCGGCGCCTTGATTCCCCGCGGCCATCGCTGAAGGATCGCCGGCCGGTTCTTCAAGTGCGGCAGAATGTAGTCGTTGACACGGAGGTAATAACTGAGCAACTCAAACTTGGTGATCTTTTCATCCGGCCAGTAAATTCGCTCGAGACTGGTGACTGTAACGTTCCCACCATCCACAGCCACCGTCAGATCGCCTTTTGGATTCTTTAGAGACAGGAACTCATCAGCGCTGATCGATGCCGCAGTCTTTGTCTTCGTACGCTTAACGGGCTTTTGCTTTTGGGTCGGTTCTTTCTTGGCCATCAGGTGTCAAGTTACCCAACTTCATCCAACGCTACAAGCTTCGACGAAAGGTCGTGAAAAAGTTCAGAGTACAAGCTTTAGCTTGCTCTTAACCAACGAGCAACCTGAAGGTTGTACTCTGAACTCTTGTCTTAACGCGCGTTACTAATTCTTACTGAAAAGCCTGGAGGAGTTAACTTTGGTAGCCGTCCGGGTGCTTCTGCAGCCAACGCCAGGCGGTTTCGATGATTACCCTGAGATCCTGGAACTCCGGCCTCCAGCTAAGCTCTTTTTTTATTTTGTCGGACGCGGCAATCAGGACGGCCGGATCTCCGGCGCGACGTGGTCCGATGCGGGCGGGAATGGGTTTGCCTGTAACTTCGCGGGCCGTCTCCAAAACCTGGTTGACACTGTAGCCATCGCCGCCACAACCTAAATTGTAGATGCGACTGCCCTGGTCCATGATTCCGAGTGCCAGGATGTGTGCGCGCGCAAGATCGATCACGTGAATGTAATCGCGTACGCACGTGCCGTCAGGGGTGGGGTAATCGTTACCATAAACTTCCACGGCCTCGCGTTTTCCCGCTGCCGCCTGCAACGCGATCGGGATCAAATGCGATTCCGGGTCATGGTCTTCGCCAAATCGCTCGCTGGCGCCCGCGGCGTTGAAGTAACGCAGCGAAACGAACTTCATTCCAAACGCCTCGTCATACCATCGTAAAGCATGTTCGAAGGCCAGCTTCGTTTCACCGTATGGATTGGTTGGAGCGTTAGCGGCCCCCTCAGTAATTGGTTGCTTCTCAGGTTCGCCATACGTTGCTGCCGTCGAAGAAAAAACGAGCCGTTGAACTGACGATTCGCGCATCGCCTCCAGCAGGTTCAACCCGTTGCCCAGGTTGTTGCGATAATACTTTGCTGGGTTTTGGCAGGATTCGCCGACGAGTGAATCCGCCGCCATATGAATCACTGCCTCAACTGCCCGGCTTTGCAGCGTTGAGGTGAGAGTGGCGGTGTCGGCCAGATCGGCCTGCACAAATTCCGCGCCCGGGGCGATTGCGCCGCGGTGCCCTTTATACAAACTGTCGTAGACGACGACGTCGTGTCCGTCTTTAATTAGTTCTTCGGTGACAACGCTGCCGATGTAGCCTGCGCCGCCCGTTACCAGTATTTTCATAATCTTCAACGAAAAAACCGGTCGCTATCGCTCCCGGTTTTGAATTTATTGACCCACCCAAAAACCGTCCGACCTCTGATCTCTGACAACTGATCTCTTTAGGTGTGGGCCATCTTTTGTTCTGCTGCGGGAGTGTTAGACGGCGCTGCCCCTCCGGCGTAGTAGAGAATGCGGTTGCAGTTGTCGCAGGTGATCACTTCCAGTCCGCGGCGCACCTCAGCCATCGCCTGCGGCCTGAGCGACATGAAACATGCCATGCACGCACCGTTGCGCGCCTCGGCAACAGCGATACCATCACGAATGCGTTTACTAATGCGGTTGTAAAGCGCACCCATTGGTTTTGGCAGCACGTTTAGCAGCTGTTCGCGTTCGGCCTTGTCGGCGGCTAGCTTTTCTGCCTGCTGCCGGGTCACGTCGTCAAACACTTGTAATCTGTCTTCGCGATCAGAGTTTAACGAAGCAATCTCGTCAGCGCGCTCATTCAAAGCCGCCTCTGCCTTTTCCAGCGCTTCCATTTGTTCCAGAATTTGTGTTTCCAGCGTGGAGATCTGTTTGCGTGCCGCGTCGGCTTCACGGATAGCGGCGGTGTATTCGTCTTGTTTCTTGGAAGACATCAGGTTGCGCTCGGCACGTTCAACTCTGACTCGTTGCTCTGACACTTCGGTTTCCAGCCGAGTGCGCGTTTGTCTCGCTTCGTCCCGCGCATTTTCCAGAGCACGAATTTCAAAGGCGCGCTGATCGAACTCTTTTTCGATCTCGGCGCGCCTTTGTGGAATTGCTTCCAGGTCGTCTTGTAGTCTTCTTATTGTTGTATCCAGATTTTGTAAAGCGACTAATTGCTGTATTTCCGCTTTCACTCTTTATGCGCTCCTTAAAAGATCAAGGTGGATGTGTTTTTGCTCTATTAAAATCATTAGCTGGATTATCAGCCATGCATGGCTTCGGCGCAAGTGGCAGCGTAATGGCGGGACCAGCCACTGCGTTGGAGCCTGTTGTTCAGCCGATTTGAGGGGCTATTTGAGGTCCCCAAACAGGTGCTGGAGCAGGGTAGTTATCGCGATGGCGGCGGTTTCCGCGCGCAATGTGCGACCACCGAGGGTGACAACTTGCCACCCGTGCTCGCGCGCCAGACCAAGTTCCTGGTCAGTCCATCCTCCTTCAGAACCAACTACGGCAGTCAACGAGTCTACCGGTTGCGTTTGGGATTCTATTAACTGGGCCAGCGAGTTTCCGTCGCGCTCTGAGAACATCAAACGTACGGACGAGGATGGTGTCTCCGAAATCAATGTAGCGAATGTTTGCGGTTCGCCCACGGTCGGAATGGCTGCGCGTCCTGATTGTTTAGCGGCCTCCAGCGCAATTCGCTGCCATCGAATCACACGTTTCTTTGCGTCAGACTGATCGCGGAAACGTATGTCAGCCAGTTTTGTCGTTACCGGCGTAATTGCCGTCACGCCTAACTCAGTTGCCTTCTGTACCACGAGATCGAATTTTTCACCTTTCAGCAGCGCGACCGCCAACGTGAAACTCAACGGCGATTCGGTGCGCGCGGGTTCAATCTCCTCAACCACTTTCAACAGAGATGAATCGCGACGAGCCTCCTCGATCGTGCAGCGAAACTCACGGCCCTCTCCATTGAATACGTACACCTGCTCGCCAACTTTAAGACGAAGGACTTCGCGCAGGTAGCGCGCTTCATCAGCGTCGAGATGAACTGAATCGCGAGTGAACGCCGAGGGCGGCGCATGAAAGCGGCGGCGCGTCATAAGATTAAAGCGCTCCATTCGCCGTCGTTTGTCATTTCAACCGGTTCTGGCCCTCCGCACTCATGGACGCGGTCTAAAACCATCTGTACTTGTGACTGCAAAATTCCTGAAAGCACCAGTCGTCCACATGTCACGCCAAGTAGCGCTGACATGAGCTCCACAATTACATCGGCAGTCAAGTTTGCACACACGAGATCGGCTGACTGAGTGGATTCGTCGATTGTGCCCGCGCGAAAAGCGATCTGTTGGACGCCATTCAGCCGAGCATTCTCAACTGCGATAGCAACCGCCTCCTCATCAGTGTCGCAGGCTTCCACGCGCGCTTGTGGAAAAAGCTTTGCACTCGCAATCGCGAGAATACCAGTACCGGTCCCGACGTCCAGAAAACTGCCGCCTTCGTAATGTTTCTCGATCGCCTGCAGGCAGAGTCGGGTTGTTTCATGGGTGCCGGTGCCGAAGGCCATTCCTGGCTCGATAGTGATCAGGATGCGTCCGTCGGTCGCGGCCTCGTTGTTCCACGGAGGAGCGATGATGAAGCGGCCGGTGACTATCGGCTGCCAGTTTTTCTTCCATTCGGCGAGCCAGTCTTCATCCGGCACTTCACGCAGATCCATTTGTGACAAGGACGACGATGCAAGTTCGTAAATTTGGAGTGCATCGTGGAGTTTGGTTCGCACAAGTTCGCGATTCGGTAGTTCGTCAAAGTAGCCGGTCACCCGCAAGGTTTTATCAACGTCCTGAGTTTCGGTCCCGAGCGCGCCCGCTTCCATTAACCCATACTCAGCCGCCTCACGCGCGTCATGGTCCACGACGAGATCGATCGCGAACCAACTCTTTGGTTGTTTTTCAGGTGAACTCAATTGTTGTAACGCAAACTGTTAGTTTGCGTCCTGCTGAAATAGACGCAAACTAACAGTTTGCGTACGAATGACTCTAGTATACCCAGCGCGCTTGCCCTAAGATACGACGCTCAATGACCGACGCGGAATCAATCAACTCTCCAGCAAACAGCTCCACAAGTAATTACAAAATCTGGAACGTCATTGCTGCCTCGGCCGTGGGCACAATGATCGAGTGGTACGACTTCTACATTTTTGGCAGTCTCGCCACCGTAATCTCGCCGCTTTTTTATCCAAAGGGCAACGACACACTGGCACTCATTGCATATCTTTCGACGTTCGCCGTCGGGTTTGTGGTGCGGCCGTTTGGCGCCTTGTTCTTTGGTCGTATCGGCGATCTCGTCGGACGCAAGTATGCATTCCTGGTGACGCTGCTGATCATGGGCGGCGCAACCGCGCTGATTGGGTTCCTTCCTACGTACGCCACGATCGGATTGGCCGCCCCCATAATTCTCCTGCTTATTCGCATCCTGCAGGGGCTTGCTCTCGGTGGGGAGTATGGGGGCGCCGCTGTGTACGTTGCCGAACACGTCCCTGATGATAAGCGTGGCTTCTACACCAGCTTCATTCAAATTACTGCGACGCTCGGATTGTTTATGTCGCTGGCCGTGATTCTGATAATTCAGAACGCAATGAGCCGCGAAGCATTCACGAGCTGGGGCTGGCGTATTCCTTTTGTCATTTCGATTTTCCTCGTGGCGATTTCCCTTTACATACGTTTACGAATGAAAGAGTCGCCGATCTTTCAGCACATAAAAACTGCGGGCATGACTTCCGCACAACCTCTGAAAGAAGCGTTTACCAAATGGCCGAACCTGAAGCGAGTGCTGATCTCGCTGTTTGGCGCTACGGCCGGACAAGGCGTGGTATGGTACACGGGCCAGTTTTACGCGCTCTTCTTTCTGCAGACAGTTTTAAAGGTTAACGGCACGTCAGCGAACTATGTCATCGCGATCGCATTGCTACTGGGTATGCCGTTCTTTGTCTTCTTTGGCGCTCTTTCGGATCGCATCGGACGAAAGAAGATCATGATGGCCGGTTGTTTGATCGCGGCCCTATCCTACATTCCGATCTACCAGACGATGCAAAGCGTAGTTGGGTCAAACGTTGTCACTGCGACTTCAGTGCGAAGTCCGGAGACCGGAGCGATCACGCTCACACCGCAGACGGTCGTCGACGGAGCTTTGCAGCCTGCGAAAGAGGTTTTGCCATACACGAGTTTCGGTGAGTTGATTGCCAATCCTGTGGCGTGGAAATTGATCCTGCTGGTGTTTATTCAGGTAATCTTCGTCACCATGGTCTATGGACCTATTGCTGCTTACCTGGTGGAAGCTTTCCCAGCGAAGATTAGATACACGTCGTTGTCGCTGCCGTATCACATAGGAAACGGGGTGTTTGGCGGATTAATGCCGTTGATCGGACTTTACGTCGTGTCTCAGACAGGGAATATTTACGCCGGTTTGTACTACCCAATTATCGTGGCGATGATAACGTTTGTGGTTGGCTCGCTATTGTTAAAGGAGACCAGACAGATCGAGATCTGGCGGGAAGTGGACCAGCCCGAAAATTAAGAATGCCCAATTATTCTGTGGCTGTTGACGTGCAAAGGAAGATAGAATGCGCGCACCCCCAGAAGGCTTTAAACCGGTGACCACAGTGCGTTTCCTCTTACGCTCAGCCTGGTTTATTTTTGGCTCATCAATGCTGCTCTGCCTTGCAGCAGCAACAGCTTATCCACAAACTCCGGAACCGGGCCGACATCGCTTTAAATTCGACGAATACGGAACGATTGGTCAGTGTGATCACTCGGCCCGCCTCGATAACTTAGCGATTACTCTTCAGAACCAGATCGATGCCACCGCTTCTATTGTCTACTACGGACCTAAGGAGCCCGGTGAAAGAACCCTTGAAATCATCAAGGACTATTTGATCAATAGTCGGGGCATCGAAGAACATCGCATCAAGACGAGTTACGCAGGACAAAATGACGATCTGAAGCAACCACGAATCCAACTGTGGGTGCTTCCGCCAAGTCAGACGCTGCCGCCGTTTGATAAGTACAGGAATGACCTGGAGACGTTCACCGGGTTGTATGAACAAGCCGAACGGTGGGACGTGATGAATTTCGGTGAAGGCGAAGGATCTGGTCCACCAATTGCCAGGGTCTCCTGGTATTCATTTGTTCAGATGCTGAAAACGCGCCCGGACACCGTCGCTTACCTGGTTGCCTTCAACGGTCGTAAAGCTGCGCCGCGCGCCTGGAAGCGGGTCGCCGATAAAGAGTTTGGATTGTTCCGAGAGTCGGGAATTGAGCAAAGCCGTATCAAAGTGATTTACGGGGGCGAGGCGAAGGACACAATGATCCAGCAATGGATCCTGGAGAAAGATCAACCGCCGCCAGTGATTGCTGGAACGGAGGGTTTGCCAGCAAAGGCCGTGTCTTTGTATAGGTTTTCGGTCTGGGAACTTGGTGAAGAAAGTGAAAACCGGGCTTTTGAAAGTTTACTTGACGTAGTGCGAACAAGCGAGAAATTGCGCGTTGTTTTTGTGGTGCACGGGAGCCCGATAGAGGTCAGTGCGGAAGCGGAACCGGCAATTCAGATCGTCGAACCCATCGGTTCTGAACCGTCTATTAATTCAATAACAACTGAGCCGCAGCAGCGTGATTTATACAAGGTGGTGGAAAAGTGGAAGGCGCAACTAATAGACGCTCATAAGCTTTCCTTCGATCGCGTGATAGTGCTTTTCGCAAAACCGCGAGAGGATGAGGGCAACTTCATCGAAACCTGGATAGTGCCTAACGGGGCGGCAATGCCGGATCCGGATGAAGAGCCACTATTAGAGGAGGAAGATGACGAGGCTCCGGTTGAAAATGGAAAGACCGAGAAGCAAGCCTCGCCTTAGTTTCCACTAATCCCCATATCGTCCAGCAGATGCTCTTTGTCCCGCCATTGTTCCTCGACCTTCACAAATAACTCCAGATGACAGCGATGACCGAGCAGATGTTCGATGTCATGCCTCGCGCGGGTGCCAATCTCTTTCAAACGGGCAGCGCCTTTTCCAATCACAATCTTTTTCTGTGAAGGTCTTTCCACAAAAATGGCGCAATGGATACGGGTGAAGTCTTCGCGAGTCTCTTCCCATTTTTCTGTTACCACGGCAGTCACGTAAGGAATCTCATCCGCGGTCTGTTGCAGAATTTTCTCGCGCACGATCTCAGCGACCATCGTACGCATCGATTGATCGGTTAATTCATCTTCTTCGAACAGACGGTCGCCGACCGGTAAGTGTTTGATGATCTCGGCAGGAAGAGAAGCAATCGATTTTTCTTTCAAGGCAGAAATCGGAATCATCTCCCGCCACTCATACTCGTTGCGGTACCAATCCATCAAAGGCAACAACGCGCCCTTGTCTTTTAGTTTGTCGGTTTTGTTCAGTAGAAGAATGGCTGGTTTCCGCGATCTCTGGATCAACTCGAGCACGAATCGATCGCCATTACCGGTGGCCACCGAGGCGTCACGGATGAGGCAAACCAGATCCACTCCCATCAACGCGTCCTGCACGGTCGCCATCATGCGGCGGTTCATTTCGTACCCCGGTTTGTGAACGCCGGGCGTGTCTACCAGAACAATCTGACCTTCTGGTTCAGTGATGACGCCTTGAATTCTGAAGCGTGTCGTCTGAGGTTTATCTGAGACGGCGGCAATCTTCTGGCCCACCAGACTATTCAACAGCGTGGACTTACCGGCGTTAGGCCGCCCGACCAGAGCCACAAAGCCACTGCGATAGTCTTCTTTTGGGCTAGCGTCCATGCGTTAAGTTTGTCCTATCGTATCTGGCTCGCCATTCCGCCACGCGTCGCCGCGGCGGTTTAGGTCGTCAAGAGCTTGTTGGAGTTCGTCGCGCTTGGCTTCGAGCATCGCTTCGTCAGCGTCGGCGGGTACGTAGATGGGCGGCGCAACATAAACTCGCGCGCGCGTAAACGGTTTCGGAATCTGAAAGGAATCCCAGCTCCGCGCTTTCCAGTAATTCTTTAGCGTCATCGTTACCGGCATGAGCGGGTGGCCCGACTTCTTTGCGAGCAAGACTGAGCCCATCTTGGCAACGCAGGCCGGGCCTTTAGGACCATCTATAGTGAACGCGGTCGTGCAACCGGCGCGCATCAGCCGCGCCATCTCAACCACGGCGCCCACGCCTCCGCGAGTTGACGATCCGCGGACCGCCCCATATCCGAACCGTTGAATAAATCGCGCGATGTATTCACCGTCAAAACTTTTCGATGTCAACACCACAATGCGGCGATGACGCCACCAGTAGGTGGTCAGGAAAATCCGATCGTGCCAGAAGTTGTAAATAGGCAGCCCGCCATTGTTTGTCGCAGCGTCATGGTTCTTCCAGTCGATCACTTCAAAACGGGCGGTCAACCCGATCAAGTTGATAACCAGGTAGAACGCGAGATCGGCGGCCCGAATCATCCAGCGTTGCTTGAAGGAGTAATCCGACAAATCGGCAAACTGATACGCGCGGTCGACTGTTTGCTCGACGCGTTGCGCGCGGTTTAGCTGTTCAGCGGATGCCTGCATATTCAAATGGAACGTCGTCGAGTATAGCGGAAACAAATCATGGGTCTAAGGTGTCCAAAGCTATCAAATGAGCCGAATCCAATCATTTATTGTGGCGCCAATAATAGTTGGCGCCTTCATCTCCATACTGCTCGTCGTAGATGTCCTTAGGCAAAAGCCGGAGATTCCCCCTCAGGTTCCGCATATTAGCTATGAGGACATTATCTTGAAGAAGAAGAAGCGTAACCCGCTGGACGATTTCTGCGTTCCATGTATCAGTTTCCGAGAAGGATCGGTAAGTCTCTAATACAAATCCGGTTCACCTTTCGGCCTGGTTTTCCATCGCTTATGAATCCATAACCACTGATCCGGATAACGACGGATGTAGTTTTCAACGACCTTCGTCAGATTCGCAGTGAGCCTTCGAATGTCTTCGGCTTCATCGCCGGTAAGCTCGGCAGACACCGGTGGCAGAATGTGAACCCGAAACTTACCGCTGCTCTCATCCCAGGGAACGAAGATCGGTAACACAGTCGCATTTGTTCTCAGCGCTAGTTTAGCCAGCATGAAGGTCGTTGACGCCGGCACTCCGAAGAAGTCAACAAAGATTGCTTCTTCGTCCAACGTATTGAGATCCACCAGCAAGCCCAGCGTCCCACCCGATCGCAGAATGTTCAGCATCGGCCGCGCCGCGCCGCGTTTGTCGACCGACTGATTTCCAAAACGCATTCGAATGCGATCGACCAGCTCTTCCACCTTCGGATTATCAAGACGGCGCACCAGGAAACTAATTGGCGACTCGCGTAACGAAAGCCCGAAACTCGACAGCTCCCAAGCGCCGACGTGTCCAGTAAAGAGGATTATCGGCTGTTTAGACGCTTTAGCCGCTTCGAGATGTTCCAATCCCTCCCAACGTGTGATCTCCAACAAAGATTCCCGGCTGTCTGTGGCAAACTTACTGAACAATCCAAGCTGGCGACCAAGTCCCGCAAAAGTCCCTCGAAGCAACAGCTGTCTTTCTTCTTCGGTCTTTTCGGGAAACGCAAGTTTAAGATTGCGATCGCCGGTGCGGCGCAAGTGACCAGCGGCCAGATAAGCGATACCTCCGAATCCCTGACCTACCTTTATGGCCCAACCTAGGGGCATGGCGCTGAGGCCTGCGAAGATTGCACGCGCGACCGCGTATTCAACCCACGTCTGTACTTTTCCGCGTTTTGCCATGGAGTTTGGACGAGGAGGCGTAGTGTAACGTATCGACAGTCTGAGTTATAAAGGCCGGTTTCGGGAGCCAGGCGCGTCTTGTCCCTATATCCTGGCTCTCTCTAGTGATATATTGCGGAACGCAACGGCCCGTAATTTCGTAAAACTCTTGTAAAGCGCTCGCCATGCGCCTTTCTCTCCTCGAAAATTTCGAAGATTGGAGCTGAATGCAACAACGCCGGATACTCATCGTCGACAATAACGATGAGCTTCGTGTCATCCTCGAAGCGGTGCTCGGCGGATTGGGCCATCAGGTGGTGGTGACTGGCGAACGCGAGGAAGCGCTGGCGCGAGAAGATCTGGATGAATTCGATCTAATCATCAGCGACCTCACCGACGAACCTTCCACAGACGAACGGCCAATTAGCGAGCTGCACCGAAAACATCTACTCGTCTCCCTTCCTTCTGCAGACGTCAAACCTGAAGTCATTAAAGCATTCAAATTTGGAGCGGCTAACTATCTTAGGACGTCTTACAACAAGGACGAGCTCCGAGAGATTGTGGAACAAACGCTCATTTACAAACTTCGTTACGTAGATGACCCACAGTTACTTTCGCATACGCACGAAAAAATTGAGTTTGAGATCCCCAGCGACCTCACGCTCATGAATGGTGTGCTTCAATACTTGTTGGACCGTGTCGCTAAACTCGGTCTCGTCAGGCCGGACCAGTCAAATCTTTTTGTAGCGCTGGACGAAGCGTTTGTTAATGCAGTCAAACACGGCAACAAAAACGATCCAACAAAACTGGTGCGAGTGAGTGCGGAGTTATCGCCCACGGAAGCAAGTTTCACTATTGAAGACGAAGGCGAAGGTTTTGACGTTCGAACGATCCCGGATCCTTGCGATCCGTCCAATTTGTTCAAGTCGTCCGGCCGGGGGGTGCTGCTCATCTACAACATCATGGATGAAGTTGAGTACAATGCGCAGGGTAATCGCGTAAAAATGGTGAAGAGACCGGAGCGTCCGGTCGAAGCTCAACTTGTTGACCAAGGCACTCCGAACGACAAACGCGCGCAAAATATCTAATAACGTCGACCGCAGCGAACACTCCGCGGCGACGCCCTCTTCCGTCAATCAACATCTCACTTTCTGGCAAGCCTGGGTTTGGTGGTTAATCCCGGCGCTAATTGCCCTGACGCTCGTGGTGTGGTTCGTTGATCCATTCATCGGCGACTGGGACGGTCTCGATTACACAATGCTTTCGGTTGCGGGTTATCCCTCCTCGATGGCGTTGGGTCGTAATCTGTTCATTTTTCAAAACCACTACCTCTATCGCGCCGCCAGTTCGCTGTTCAACGTCAAACCTGATCAGGCATATCTGATCTTCAAGTATGCCGTAGTGGCGCAGGCGCCGCTGGCCGTAATCGCCAGCTGGGCGCTCGCGCGCCAGGTTGGCGCTACGATTTACGCCGCCACGCTGGCAGCGCTCTTCATCGTATTTTCCCCTGTCTTTGTTCTGTACGGTGGTCAGGTGATGACCGACGTGCCTTCGGTGTTGTTACTGGCAGTGGCGCTGATCGTTCACCTTAGGGGAGTTCAACAAGAACGGATCTGGATGGTGATGCTGGGGGCGGCGCTGCTAGGCCTCGGAATGAACCTACGGGAAACTGTCGGGTTCTATTTGCCGTGGTTGCTGCTCGCGCCCGTTGCTTATGGTTGGAAATTGACAAAGCGCAATGTGGCGATCGTTTCAATTTCGCTGGTGCTCTTTTTTGTGTGTGGTTTCGGATGGTTTGCGTTCTGGTTCATCACCGACGACCACTACCAACGCATCTGGTTTGGCTGGCGCGAATCCATGCGACAGGAAACTGAGCGTCATCCCGTCACGCTGAAAAACCTTTCGCCGTACCTCGCTTATTTCTTTGTCACTGCGCCGCTGATTTTCGTTTCGGTCATCCCTGCGATGTGGAGTGAATGGCGCAAACGCAAACTGTCTCCCATGTTCCTGTTGGCAGCCGCAGGGTTACTGGCGAACCTTGCTCTCTATCTCAATTACAGCACTGCAATTAACTGGCGCTACTTCTTGACGGGAATGCCGGCTTTAGCTCCGCTCTGCGCGTGCTTCGTGATAGGACTGGTCGCGACGCGAATGCGCAACGTCAAAATCGCTTTTGCGTCATGTGTAGCGGTTCTGCTGGTGGCGGCAATTGTTTTCAGTCTATTAATCCGGCCGGCCAGCAAACAGTTCATAACGCGACGCGCGATGAGCAAGGAGTATCTCAAACAGTTGGTCCAACTGCCTTCAGATGCGGTGCTGATTTCGGGCTCTCAAACAATTGCCGTGACGTACTGGAAAGCGATGGGCGCAGGCTCGTGGAAAACGATTGGCACTGGAGGCGGCTGGCCGGGTGATGAGAACCTGGTGCCGGTGATTGAGGGACACCTCGGCGAGGGACGACGCGTCTTTATCGATACCGATCCGCGCTGGTGGTTGCCATGTGGTTGGCAGCGAAGCGAAATCCCTGCGATCGTGAAGTTGGAGAACCATTTTCGCTTCCGGCGTGCCACCGACACAGTCTACGAACTCCGGCCTAAGTGGGATACGACCGCCTCGGATTCTGCCAATTTGCAGAAACTGCTTCCCGAGAATCGCCCTGAAGACACGCAAAAGTGTCCGCCGCTTCAGGGGTAGGACAGACATTCCTGTCTGTCCCGTCAGCGCGGAGTGAACAGGTAGGACAGACATTCCTGTCTGTCCTGTCAGCGCGGACTGAACAGACAAGAATGTCTGTTCTACAAAAGCGGACTGAACAGACAAGAATGTCTGTTCTACAAAGATGCCCTACGAATTCTTTTTGGCGTTCCGTCATTTGCGTTCCCGGCGCAACCGGCGGCTGGCGCGCGTCACCGCTCTCATTGCGCTAACCGGAATCTCAGTTGGGGTGGCGGCGTTAATAGTTGCGCAGGCGCTTGCTAACGGTTTTCGCGACGAAATGCGGGACAAGATCCTGCGTGGCACATCTCACCTCACCGTCATGAGGTCTGACGGGCAATCAATCGCGAATTACAAAGATCTGGCCGCCAGAATTTCGCGGATTGAAGGCGTGACTTCCGCTGCCGGTACGACATACGACGGAGCAGTCATTGTAGGGCCGTCGGATTCGTCTTACGCGATCCTGCGCGGGATCGATATCGAGTCGGGTCAGTTGAGTTCCGTGCAATCTACAGTCGTAGCAGGTTCAGCGGATCCGCTGTTGAATCAAACTTCCGAACAGAAGCGCATTGAAGTCTTGATCGGTGCTGAGCTAGCGAGGCGCGCCCGTCTGGAGGTAGGTCATGAGGCCGACATCATGGCCGTGTCGTCAGGCAGTTCATCGCAACAACGGGTGAAAATTGCAGGCATAGTCAGGACCGGATTATTCGAGTACGACTCGACGTGGGTTTATCTTCCTCTGAAAGCCGCCGAAGCGTTCGCCGCTGGGCGGCATACGGTGTCGGTGATCAGCGTGCAAGTCAAAGATATCTACGAGGTGAAGAACCTTAGCGCGAAGATTCGCGAGGTCTTGGGAAGTGACTACACGTTGGTTGATTGGCAGGAAGCAAATCGACCGTTGTTCACCGCACTCGAGCTTGAACGGCGCGTAGGTCTTGTGATCATAGCGTTGATTATTCTGATTGCCGCTTTGAACATCACCACTACCTTGATCCTCGTCGTCATGGAGAGGCGGCGAGACATCGCCATTCTCAATGCCATGGGTGCGACGAGGAGCAGCATCATGGGCATCTTTGTAATCGAAGGCGCCGTAGTAGGTTTAGCAGGCGCTGTTGCGGGGGTGTTGCTCGGAGCGATTGCAACGTACTTAGCCAATCGATTCAATTTGATTAGCCTGCCTCCCGACGTTTACTCCATCGCGCACGTCACATTGAACCTAAAAACTGTAGACGTATTCGTAGCAGCGCTCGCCGCGTTTGTGCTTAGTACTCTGGCGACAATTTACCCGGCGCGCGCCGCCGCAAAGGTCAGGCCGGCGGAACTAATGCGGGACGCCTAATACCAGTCCAATGTCCAATGTCCAACGTCCAATGTCCGCCGGTGAAGAAGCAGTTGTTCAGTCCAGTCAGAAGGACATTGGACCTTCGACTTTGGGCAGTGGACTTAAGGTTAGCGACTTGCGCAAGAGTTACGAATCACCGAACGGTGATCGCATAGAAGTTCTGCGAAGTATTTCCTTTTCAGTTGTACCAGGCGAGTCCCTCGCGATCGTTGGACCATCGGGAACGGGGAAGTCGACCCTGTTGAACTTGCTTGGCGGGTTGGATAATTCCGATCATGGCACGATCTCCGTCGGCCCTTTCGACATGACGTCCGCGTCGTCATCCTCGCTGACTCGATTTCGAAATCAACAGCTAGGATTCATCTTTCAGTTTCACCATCTCATGTTGGATCTCACTGCCGCGGAAAATGTGAGTTTGCCGCTCATGATTCGACGTACTGGTCGAGCTGAAGCTCTATCACGCGCGCGCGCGATGCTGGAATCCGCCGGTTTGCGTGATCGCGGAGAGCATCTCGTGTCGCATCTTTCGGGGGGCGAGCAGCAGCGTGTGGCTGTTTGTCGCGCACTCGTGACCTCACCGTCGCTGGTTCTGGCCGATGAACCTACCGGTTATCTCGACGCGGCCAATAGCGACATAGTTGCGCATTCACTCACCGAGTACGCTCGAAAAAATGGAAGTGTCGTTGTGATAGCCACTCATAACCAGAAACTCGCCGGGTTATGTGATCGGACCCTCCAACTCCACGATGGCCGCCTTTCACCTGTTAAGATGGCTTCTCAGTAAGAATGCGTCTGAAATAACTATTCGCTTGGGACTTTTATTCCGGGGAAACCATACAAACCTTTTGACCCTCTCATTCATGGGTTATAATGCGGCCACTTGCCGGGCGAGAGCTTTTTCGATCGCCCGGCACCGTAATCATAAGCAGCAGTTGCGAAATTAAACTGATGTTCGAACGCTACACCGAAAAAGCACGTAGGGTTATCTTCTTCGCTCGCTACGAAGCTTCGCAGTTTGGAGCTCCGGCGATTGAACCGGAACATCTGCTCCTCGGATTGATGCGGGAGGATAAGACCCTCACCGGCCGATTTTTCCCCCGCGCCCAGGTTTCGATCGAGTCGATTCGCAAAGAGATCGAAGGCCGCACGCTACTGCGCGAAAAAATTTCCACTTCAGTTGAACTCCCACTCGCGCCGGAAACCAAACGCGTTCTCGCGTATGCGCACGAGGAAAGCGATCGTCTGCAACACCGTCACATCGGAACCGAACATCTGTTGCTGGGACTGTTGCGCGAAGACAGGTCGATGGCTGCAGAGATTCTTTATGAACGTGGATTGCGACTGAACGCGGTGCGCGACGAGATAGCAAGGCAATCCGGAGCCGATGCGCGCAGCTCGCAGAAGAAAGACACTCCGCATCTGGTCGAGTTTTCCCGCGATCTGACTGACGACGCCTCGAATGACAAACTGGATCCACTTGTCGGTCGCGAAGCCGAGATCGAGCGCGTGGTTCAGATACTTTGCCGTCGCACTAAAAACAATCCCGTACTGATCGGCGAGCCCGGTGTGGGCAAGACGGCGATCGTTGAAGGTTTAGCGCAGCGGATCGTGCGCGGTGACGTGCCGTCGTTCCTCGAGAACAAACGAATCCTTTCACTCGATCTTTCGTTGATCGTCGCCGGTACCAAGTATCGCGGACAGTTTGAAGAGCGGCTCAAGCAAATCATGCGAGAGCTGATTGAGAACCCGCAGTACATCGTCTTCATCGACGAGCTGCATACGCTCGTGGGCGCAGGTTCTGCTGAAGGCTCACTCGATGCGGCAAATATTTTGAAGCCTGCACTTTCTCGTGGCGAGATCCAGTGCATTGGCGCGACTACGCCCGCGGAGTTTCGCAAATCAATTGAGAAGGATCGTTCGCTCGAACGCAGGTTCCAGGCGGTCAAGGTGCCACCACCATCCGAAGCGGAAGCTGTTGAGATTCTCGATGGCGTGCGCGAACGTTACGAGAGTTTCCATCAGGTTCATTACACGGACGACGCGCTGGAAGCCGCTGTTTACCAGTCACACAGGTACATTCCCGACCGTTTCCTGCCCGACAAGGCAATCGATGTGATCGACGAAGCAGGCGCGCGAGTAAAACTTCGGGTCCGACGCGAACAGGGCACACTTTCCGATTGGAGCCAGATCAGCGACTGGTCACAGGAGTCAGACGACGATTTGATGGCCCGCGATCAGAGCGACGACGCATTGGTATCAGCGCAGGTCACGCGCGACGACGTGGAAGAGGTCATTGCGCGTTGGACAGGCATTCCAGTCACCTCTTTGAAAGAAGAGGAGACGCACAAGCTTCTCCGGATCGAACAAGAGCTGCATGAACGAGTGGTTTCTCAGCGTCCCGCGATTTCCGCATTGGCTCGCGCTATCCGCCGGTCGCGCGCGGGACTTAAGAACCCGTTGCGGCCGGTAGGTTCGTTCCTGTTTCTGGGTCCGACAGGCGTAGGTAAAACTGAAGTCGCACGGTCTCTAGCACAGGTGTTGTTCGCCAGTGAACGCTCGATGATCCGGTTCGATATGTCGGAATTCATGGAGAAGCATTCAGTTTCCAAGCTTATTGGATCACCACCGGGATATGTGGGACACGAAGAAGGCGGACAGTTAACTGAACGCATCAAGCGCGCGCCTTACTCGGTTTTGTTGTTTGACGAGATCGAAAAAGCTCATCCGGATATCTTTAACGTGTTGTTGCAGGTATTTGAGGACGGAATTCTGACAGACGCCCTCGGCAACGCTGTTGATTTCAAGAACGCCATCATCATCATGACTTCCAACATCGGCGCCCGGTTCATTCAGAAGAAAGGCACGATGGGCTTCCAGGGCACCAGCGATGCCTCAAGAGAGAAGATGGAAGAGATGGTTATGTCGGCGGTTCGTCAGACGTTTAATCCCGAATTCATCAACCGGCTCGACGAAATCATTATTTTCGATCAACTCTTCGACCACGAGCTGCTCGACGTAATCCAACTCCAGATTGAGCAAATTAACCGCACGATGATCCGCCATGGCTTCGAAGTAAAACTAACGGACGAAGCCAAGAAGTGGATTGTGGAAAAGACGTGTGCAGACCGTTCTTATGGTGCCAGACCACTGCGAAGAGCGCTGCAAAAATATGTAGAGGACCCGCTTTCCGAAGCCCTGATTCAGGGTCACCTGGGTGAAGCGGCTTTGATCGAAGTGTTTCTTGATGGAGACGATTTGAACTATCGACCAATTGGCATTGAGGCGCCCGACGACGCGCTGCTAATTCATTGAGACGGTATTCGTTATAGCGGTCCGCCGTCGCTGCAAAAAGCACTGGCAAAGGGTAGAATGAGGGCCTGTTTTGTACATCAGCCCCCGACCCTTTGCCTTTTTACTTTTGCGCTGCCCGTTGGGTATAATGCGCGACTTTGCTGGACAAGAATTGGCAACGGAAAACTGATTCTTAGGAATCCAACAGTCTCCTAAGTGTCCGAGCAATGGGAAGGCCGTTCGCCCGTAGTCTTTATTTCATACAAAGATAATTCGCCCATATCAGCTCCCCGAAGTACCTGAATCGGTAAGAACCTGAGGGAAAAGGCATCTATGCATTCATATCGCGGGTTTTTGCTCATAGCTGTGAGCGGAATAATCCTGCTGGTCTCAACTGTGTTTATCACGCGATCGGTCGGCGCCCAGGGGCAACGCCTGGTTGAGTCGGTCGATATCACCGGAAACCGGCGTCTCCGCAAAGACGACATTCTCTATTACGTCCAAACCCGCGCAGGGGATCCTTACAACGAACAACAGGTTCAACGCGATTTGCAGGCGATCATCGCGCTCGGCTTCTTCGATAAGACTGCTACTCGAGTACTTACGGAAGAGGGTGCGCGGGGTGGCGTTAATGTGATTTTCGAGGTGAGGGAATTGCCGATCATTCGTGATCTGCAGTTTGAAGGGTTGAGTAGTGTGGCCGAGTCGGACGTCCTCAAAGCCTTCCGCGAGCGCCGCGTCGGTATCTCCAAAGAGAGCATTTTCGATCCGGTGAAATCGCGAAACGCGGTCCGCGTTTTGAAGGAACTGCTCGCCGCCAGCGGTCACCCCAATGCAACCGTAGAAGAACGAACCGACGAAGTTTCCGCCACCTCCACAGCTCTCACCTACGTCATCAACGAAGGCGATCGCGTCCGAGTGATGGATATCCAGTTTGAAGGTAATCAGATTTTCAGCGATGGCAGTCTTCGGGGTTCAATGAAGCTGGTAAAAGAAGCGGGTTTGATCAGTCGCTTCCGTGGTCAGGACATTCTGGATAGGCAGAAACTTGAATACGACCTGCGCAACGTCGATAACCACATGCGCTCAAAAGGTTATCTCCAGGCACGACACGGCGAGCCACGAGTTGAAAGTGTTGGCCGCAGACGCACTGGTTTCCCGATCCTGCCTCTGCCGTTCCTGTCTTCGGTTGATGAAGGCCTGCGCGTCACTGTTCCGATCGTCGAAGGCAAACTCTTCCGGATCGGTGAGATGAAGATCGAAGGCAACTCGATCTTTTCCGAAGACAATATTCGACAGGTTATTGGCCTGAACAAGGGCGACGTCGCAAACGGTGAAAAGATTGGTAAGGCGCTGTTTGAGAACTTAAAGAAGTATTACGGTCAGCAGGGCTTCATTGAGTACACCGCTGAACCCACGCCAACATTCAAAGATAATCCGGCGAAGCCCGAGGAAGGCATCGTCGATTTCGTGATCACCATCGAGGAGGGCAAGCAGTTTTCTTTGCGCCGCCTCGAATTCCTCGGCAACACTTTCACGCGAGATAACGTGCTGCGTCGCGAAGTGTTGCTTAACGAAGGTGATATCTACAACCAGACAGCCTGGGAATACTCCATCATCAAACTTAACCAGCTTGGTTATTTCGATCCGATCGACAAAGATCGCGATGCCGATTTCAGGACCAACGATGAAGAGGCGACGGTTGATGTCAATCTAAAAGTCTCCGAACGTGGACGCCAGCAGATCTCGTTTAACGGTGGACTTTCCGGTATCGGCGGTTCGTTCTTCGGGCTTGAATATTCGACCAACAACCTGCTTGGCCGCGGTGAAATTCTCTCCATCAATTTGTCTGCTGGTAATCGTCAAAGATACCTACAGCTATCGTTCACCGAGCCCTATATCAAGAACCGACCGATTACCGCCGGATTCTCGGTGTTTGGTTACACACAAAAGTTCTTTGGTGAGGGAACGTTCCTTTCGCAGAACCCGGAAGCTTTGCAAGGTCTGAGCGGAAGTGAGCTCGATTTCCTGAACGTCAGTGAAGAGAACCTGTTCACGCGGACGTCATACGGCGCGTCAGTCTTTGCCAGCGCTCCGCTCTCTGAGTTTTATCGCAAACGACGCTTTACCCAGTTTTCGCGGGTCGGAGTTTCTTATCAGTTTTCGACTTCGTCTGTGACGGACCCGGAGGTCAACGAGGATCCCTCAAATCCGTCGGCGTTCATCCCGGTTGTTTATCAACAGCCGAACATCATCACCAGCCGTATAACCGGCAGTTTCAACTACGACACGCGCAACGCCAGTATCGACCCGACACAAGGTCGCGAATTCTCGCTGTCGCTGGCACTCGCAGGTCTTGCCGGAGACGTGCGTACTTATCAGCCAACGATTCAGTATTCCCAGTTCTTCCCGGTCCGTCGCAAGCGGTCGGAACGGCCCGAAGTATTCGGCTTCCGCATCATTGCCGGAACGGTGGGCAGCTTCGCTACTACAGCGAAAGTTAGAGAGGCGCAGTCTCTGGCATTCGTGGACGGTGTACCAATCTTCGAGCGGTTCTTCCTCGGCGACGAGTTTAGTATTCGTGGATACAACGTGCGGTCGATCAGTCCGTTAGCGCCGCTCGACACATTCATAACTTCGCAGAATGTAGTTGTTGCGACTAATCCGGCGGGAGAGCCTGAGGCCGTTCCAAATCTCCCCGCGTCATTGGCTAACGTTGGCGTGTTTACGGGACTGACCGGTAATAACACCGCCCAGCTTCCACGGTCGTTTACTCCCATCGGCGGCGATACTCAAATACTGGGTAACTTCGAATACCGCATCCCTATTATCGGAAACACGGTGGGACTGGCCGCCTTTGCGGACATCGGTTCGTCGTTTAATCTTCGGACAAAGACCGACCAGGTTTTTTCGAGCAGTTTCCTGGACGACCAACCGTTCCTTTCGACTGTGGGATTAATTCAGTGCCCACGTTCGGCCAACGGTTTTGAATTCCCGAGTCTGACGACTCTGGCCGCGTGTAATGCGAACCCGGATCTTGCTATGGTAGGCACGCCTGCGGGTCTGGTCTTGCGGGACAACCGGTTTGTAACATCAACCGAGCTGGAAAACGCCCGCAACAATGGGCCATTTGACCCGGTCACCGGTCTGCCGTTCGGCTTCCAGAAAGTGTTTCTGCGAGGTGAAGCCCAAACGAATACGGCGGTGCGTTTGTCGCAAAGTTTGTTCTCCAAAATAGGGGATTACCGCGCAAGTTTGGGCATGGAGGTGCGCGTTCAGGTACCTATCATCAACGTGCCTTTTAGGCTCATCTTTGCGTATAATCCCAAAGCTCGGGAAAACCAGGTTATTGATGGTTTTCCATTCTTCTTTAATGAGAAAAAGAAAGTTATTCGCTTCAGCGTGGGGCGCACTTTTTAATCATTCAAAGCCAACCACGGCGGCCGGGTAAACAACTAAGTCACTGACCAAACCGCCTTTAGTTTTAAGGAGTACTACAAGAAAGTCATGAAGATAGATCGATTAATCGTTGCCGCTGCCTTTGTTCTGGCTGTGGCCATCTCCCCCGCTCTGGCGCAAACACGTCCGGCAGCGCCCACCACGACACCGCAGACAGCCCCCGCTGGCAACGTGCCGCAGAGCAAGATCGCTTTGATCTACTCCGATGCGTTTCTCGATGCCAAGACCGGGATCGGGCGGTTCAATACGTTGATCACTACGCTCAATCGCGAGTTTCAGCCTCGCCAAACCGAACTTCAGGGAATGCAACAACGCATCCAGACCCTAACCACTGAAGTGAGTACAGCGCAGCAGGCGGCAACTGTCGTGGATCCGAAGTCAATTCAAACCAAAATCGACCAGCTGGAAACGTTGAAAAAAGACTATCAACGCAAAGGTGAGGATGCCCAGGCCGCCTACAATCGCCGGCGCCAGGAGATCTTTACCCCGCTTCAGGAAGACATTGGCAAAGCGCTGGAGGCCTACGCGAAGGCCAACAACATTCATGTGATAATCGATGGCAGTCAGGTACCGCTCGTTTACGCGGCTGACACACTGGATATCACCCGCGCATTCATCAACGAGTTCAATAGCAAGAATCCTGCGACCGCTGCGGTAGCACCGGCCAAGTAAATTCAAGCTGAACTTTCAACTCAGACGCGGCGATGCGGCAGTTAACTCCGTGTCCCGCGTCTTGTTTATTGTGACCTCATGGAAACTGTTCTCGATTCACGGGCAATACAGGAACTGCTGCCGCACCGCTACCCCTTTCTGCTGGTGGATCGCATTATTGAGTTAGTGCCACGCGAGCGGGTTGTCGGGATCAAACAAGTAAGCATCAATGAGCCGTTTTTCCAGGGACACTTCCCTGGTGCAGCGGTGATGCCCGGCGTGCTCGTGGTTGAGGCGCTGGCGCAGGTCGGCGCGGTGTTGGCGCTACGTGAGATCGAAGACCGAGACTCGAAGCTGGTGTTGTTTACCGGCATACGCGAGGCGCGTTTCCGACGGCCGGTAGTGCCAGGCGACACGTTGAGGCTTGAGGTAACCGCTTTGCGAATCGGATCCAAGGTCCAGCGCATGCGCGGCGAGGCCAAAGTGGAAGGCCAACTGGTCGCAGACGCCGACATCATGAGCGTCATCGCCGATCGGACCGCCGTCTAATTCAGATTTCACCAGAGTCATTTATGGTCGTCGCAACGAAATCCTCCACAATTCACCCTACCGCCGTTGTCAGCCCGCGTGCGCGAATTGGCAACAACTGTCAAATCGGTCCGTATTCGATCATCGAAGACGAGGTGGAACTCGAGGATGACGTGCAATTGGATTCGCATTGTGTGGTTGACGGACACACATTCATCGGCGAAGGCACGCGCGTGTTTCCATTTGTATCGATCGGGTTAGCGCCTCAGGATTTGAAGTACTCAGGAGAACCATCGATCACGCGCATCGGCCGTCGCAACATGATCCGTGAGTTCGTAACTATTCACCGCGGAACTAAAGGCGGAGGAATGTTGACCCAAATCGGTGACGACTGCTTGCTGATGGCCCAGGCGCACGTGGCACATGACTGTGTACTCGGAAACGGCGTGATCATGGCCAATGCTGCCACGCTCGCGGGACATGTGGTCATTGAAGATAACGCTAACGTTGGCGCCTACTCGGGTGTGCACCAGTTTTGTCGCGTCGGGAAAGAAGCCTATGTCGGAGGCTACTCGGTAGTGGTCAAAGACGCTTTGCCATATGCGCTAACGGTCGGTAATCACGCACGCTGTTACGGTTTGAATACCACCGGCTTGAAACGTCGGGGACACTCCCGCGACGCAATCAAGTCATTACACCGCGCCTTCCACCTGCTGCTTGCTTCCAAGTTGAATACCTCTCAAGCGTTGGAGAAGATTCGTGAAGAGATTCAGGGCTCGCCAGAGGTTGATACCCTGGTGCAGTTTATTGAGACTTCCCGTCGAGGGGTCATTAAGTAAGGGATGAGGGCGGAGGGATGAGGGATGATGGCGGAAAGGCAAGGATGAAGGACGAAGGCGGAAGGATGAAAGCCGCCTGGATAGGGGCAGCATTAATTTTCATCCCTTATCCTTCATCCTTCATCCTTCATCCTTCATCCTTCGCTTCATCCTTCATCCTTCATCCTTCATCCTTTTAGTTATGCGTTACGGATTAATCGCCGGCAACGGCCGCTTTCCTTTCATGGTTGTCGAAGGAGCGCGACGTGCCGGCGTTTCGCTGTCAGTCGCCGCGATTAAGGAAGAGACTGACGCTGACATCGAGAATCGGGTCGATAAGTTGATGTGGATTGGTGTGGGTCAACTCGGCAAGCTAATCCGGTTTTTTAAAGCTGAAGGCGTCGAAAAAGCGATCATGGCCGGCCAGGTCAGACACGTGCAAATATTCAGCAAAGCCGCGATTCCGGACGCCCGCATGTTGAAGATGCTTTTAAAGCTTCCACGTCGTAACACAGACTCATTAATCGGCGGGATCGCCGACGAACTTGAGCGTGAAGGAATTGAATTGATTGACTCGACGTTTTTCCTGCAGGACAACCTGGCTTCAGCCGGAGCGCTAACTCGCCGCGAACCCGGTGCAGCTGAACTCGCCGATATTGATTACGGGTTAGCGGTAGCTCGCGACATTGCCACGCTCGACCTCGGCCAGACAATCGTGGTCAGAGGCAAAGCATGCGTTGCGATTGAAGCAATGGAAGGCACGGATGCCACTATCCGTCGGGCTGGGGAGCTCATGCGAGGTCAGAAGGGCGCCGCTAAACCGGCCGTTTTGAGTCGTGGACCACTAACGGTTTTGAAACTTTCAAAGCCAAACCAGGACATGAGATTTGATGTTCCAGTGGTGGGTGTGCCGACTTTGGAAACGATGGTCGAGGCTGGCGCGACCTGTCTATGCATTTCTGCTCGCAAGACGTTGATGTTTGATCGTGAGGAAATGATCGAATTTGCTGATAAGCAGAAGATTGCAATCGTGGCGGTTTAACTACACGAACTGAGAATCACCTCACGAATGTCTCAACCCTGAGAATCGTCCGGAGTCTCGTTTGAGTCAGCATCAGAAGGCACCTCTCGCCCGGGGACGCGATACTCCTCGTTGACCCATTTTCCAAGATCAACCAACTTGCATCGTTCCGAACAAAAAGGCCGATATGGATTGTCATTCCAATCGACCTTCTTCCCGCATGTAGGACACTTCATTGCAGATTATCTAACTCACCAGAGGCGCGTCCGTCGCCGGCGGAATCAGCCACTCGGGACGCTTCACTAAAATCCGTCTATTTACAAACTCGATCGTACCCTCGCGACGCATTGCATTCAACCGCACGGTCACGCTCTCTCGAGTGGAGCCAACAATTGAGGCAATCTCCCGGTGTGGCAATGGAATGTCTATCAAGACGCCATCTGATT
The DNA here is from genome assembly GCA_035273385.1 of Pyrinomonadaceae bacterium. Classification (GTDB taxonomy): domain Bacteria; phylum Acidobacteriota; class Blastocatellia; order Pyrinomonadales; family Pyrinomonadaceae; genus PSRF01. Next base: position 48,574 of record DATEPE010000037.1, read on the forward strand.
CCCGCACACCGTAGCGGTGCGAAAAGTCTGCCAGTAATCGATCGAGACGCGCGGGTATCGCGTTCAATGCAAAATCAGCGAGCCGTTGCTCCGCCCGTTCCAGCCGTTGGCCTATCAGGCGCAGAGTGTAGTCGTGGAGCGCAGGATCCTCTTCCAGCGCAGACCTGAATACGTCTGCCGGAATCTTCAATAACAGACATGTCTCATAAGCTACTGCGCAATTTTCCCTGCGCCCGGCAGTTGAATATAGTGCTGAGTCACCAAACAAAGAACCCTGCGGCAGAATGTCGATCACTGCCTCTCGATCAGTGTGCGGCTCAATGCGGCAAAGCTTAATGCGGCCCTTAACGATTGCATATAAAGCGTCGGCCTGTTCGCCTGCGCGATAGATAAACCTGCGACGTCGCGCTTCTACGGCAGTTGAAGATGCGGCTATTCGCCCCACCAACTCCCTATCGAGTCGCGAGCCAAACTCCAGTTGCATCAACATCGCCGCGCGCTCTTCCGTAGTCAAATTACGCGCGCGGCGGTTCGGTTTGTTGTCGGGGTCAGTCATGTAAGCTAACTAAAAATGAGCAACAATTTGTGGAAAACCTGACTAACCGTGGTTAGGTGTCTGATAACGTAAGGATTCCCTGGTGAACCTGCCCGAGGTATGGAAGTATCAGTATGTTGCAGTCTCGAAAAAAGGGCGAGCCGTTACAGCATGGGACAACGACTGATTGGCCGAACTCTAGCATGAACCCTCTGGACGCGCAAGATTGATGGCCAATAAAATCGGCCCAATCGATTAAAATAGGCCAATGGATCGAACCCCAGGCCCGGCGGTAGCGTAAGGTAAAAAGGGCAATACTACTTGAGTTTCAGCGGGTGAGTGACGTAATGGCTGACTACAAAGATACATTAGACGATTGGCAAAAAACCGTGCGCCGCAAAGCGCGTGAGTTGGACCAGAAATACGCAATTTCGGATCTGGTGGACGAGGGCACGCGAGCGGCCAGCGAAGCCGCTAAACGTGGAGCCCAAACCCTTTCGTCCGGCGCCGAGAAACTGCGAACCGAAGCCGAGCGCCTCTCCGAAACGGGCGAGGTGAATGACACTGCAAAGCGCGCAGCTAATGAGGCTTTGCGCGGCGCCAGGAAGGCTGGCGACGTGTTGCGGGATGTAGCGGGTGACGCGGGGAAGAAAGCGGGAGAAGTTTTCGACGACGCCAAGGGTTACTACGATCGGGCGTCGCAGGTTTATGACACCGGAGCAAAAGTCACGCGCGCATCGACGGCGGCTACTGCCGGCATCCTGAAAGCGAAGGAATGGATAAAGGAGAATCCCGGCAAGGCAGCGCTGGTTTCAGTTTCACTGGTCATGGGTGTCCGCGCAGGTGCGGCGTTACCTGGCCTGGACGTGGTTTTGCTGGGAGCACACCCGCACTGGCTGACTCATTCCGCATTGCCGATCTTTGGAGTTCGTAAACTTAGCGAAACATTCGACGAGTACTTGAAAAAGAAAGAGGCGTTAATTGCTGAAGGCAAGCTGACTGACGCCGAGCGTGAACGGGTTGAATTTGAGCGGAACATCACGAAGTACGTCGGCGCTCCATTGCTGGGAGCCTTTAGCTGCGCAGCGGGCGCGGTTATGTGGGCCCAGATTGTTCAACCGGCGGGGATCGCGGGTGCGCCGATTAGTTGGCTGGTAGGCGGCAACCCGTTTCTCGGAGGCGTCTGGTTATTTGCCAACGGCGCGATTTGCTTCCACGAGGGTTACAAGTTTTTCATGATTGCGTTGGCGGATCAGAAGGACGTTGAGAAGATGGTGAGGGAAATCAAAGGATTGTTGCCGGCCGCAGCAACATCTTAGATTTGTGCCAATGAGACGATCCAGCAAAGCCCACTGTTCCAGTGGGCTTTTGCTTTAGACAATCATGATTGGAAACGGCCAGAAGGAAAGTGTGAATACCAGCAAGGTAATCACGCCTACCACTATGCGCCCGGTGCCCAGCGGTTCCATGAGCTCCGGAGAAGGATGCTTAACTCGCAACATGACCGCGAGTAGGATCGTGTAGAGCAATCCACTCGGGCTGCCATACCAAACAAAACCCAAAACCGCGATCGCCGCAGTTGCAATCAGGGCAACGCGTCCAATCTTGCGATGTAGCCGTGGTCCAAATACCGCGAAAGTTCCATGACCACCGTCAAGTTGGCCCACCGGCATTAAGTTGAGGCTTGTGACCAGGAGTCCAATCCACGCTGCCATGTAAAATGAGTTCGGCAACGCCAATGAAAGATCAGAGCCCGACATTTTTGCGATCAGCCGTATTAGCAGCGGATCACTGAAAATAATCCCTGCTGTGCCCGCTGGTATCGAAGCGCTTTCCAGGCGCAGCACACCTACCACCGCCACCGGTAACAATGCGACAAAACCCGCAAGGGGACCAGCTAGTCCGATATCAAACAATGCGCGACGCGACGGAATCGGCGACTTCATCTTGATGAAAGCGCCAAACGTTCCAGCCAGGAAAAGCGGCGGTGCGGGTATGAAAAAGGGAAGAGTCGCGTCCACACCATAGTGGCGACAGGCAAGGTAGTGGCCCATTTCGTGCGCTGTCAGTATCACCAGCAACGCTGCTGAGAATATGACAGCTTCAAGAAGAACTGCAGGCGTGGCGATCGCGTACGACACCACCGCGAACACAAACCTAATGTACGATTCAGGCGCGTAAACGATGTAAGTGAAGGGACCGGATATCGTCGGTTCACTGACCGGGACATCGAAAGGTATCGCGAAAAACAGACCTGCAAACGTTGTCGTTAGAAAGGTCAGCAGGAAAAGCGTGGAATGTATCAACCACTCCCGGGTCGTCGGGCGGGCTGCGTACCGTTTGCGCTCGACCGGATCGGTAGCGATGAAGGGTGGAAAGCGTTGGACTATCTGGCCGTCGGTCCCACCTGAAATGTCTATGGCGTCACGATTCACTGTTTAATTCCGGAGCGGTCGTTTGCAATACGGATGGCTATAAACATTTAGGGCTGCTCTGCTCCGGAGCAAAGGTAGGCGGTAATTGGTATGACAGCAGAATGAAAGCGTCCCTGTTGGTTAGTAGTCGGTATCGTCCAAATCGTCTGAATCCATTTCAGCGCTTAGTTCTCCGTCTTCGCTGACCTGTAGATCCTTGCCGGGTTTAAATCTAATTGTCTTGCCAGACGGGATAGCCACTTCTTCACCCGTTCTAGGGTTGCGACCGACACCGCGCTTACGCGGCTTGACAACAAACACACCAAAGCCTCGGAGCTCAATCCGCTCACCACGAGTAAGCGCTTCTTTCATCGAATGAAAGAGAGCATCCACCGCCTGCTCAGCTTTCATCTTGGGGACACCGGTTTTTTCCGCCACCCGGTTGATGATGTCTAATTTGATCACAATGCAGCCTCCGTCCGCTTCACTGGGGAAATGTATATAAGCGGCAACTTGCAGGCAGGGATGATAGAGAGCCGTCATGAAGACTGTCAACCTTGGGCTAACGAGCAACCGGGAATCCTTCAGACGCAACTTATTTATGTCAAACTATAGGCCGTAAATGGATTAAGTCAGCTTTGACAAGCAACGACGTGAAAGCTAACCTCAATTTGCAGAGGCATGTTTATCAGCGGAGAACTTAACGGGTAGAAAGCTAACTATGTTTGGTATTAGAAGTCGTCGGCCGCCGCCGTTCGGTGACATCGACATAAACGACGACAGAGACATCCAAATTCACCGGCCAGAAGAGGCGTCGCGTCGGGGATTATGGTCAGAAGGGCGTCTGCTGCTGCGCGACCTGCTATTTGCACTGATGATCGCTGCGCTGGTGGTGGTCTTTATCGTCCAGCCGGTGAAGGTGGAAGGCACCTCAATGTTGCCCCGGCTTCATGACGGCGAGCGCATCTTTGTAAACAAATTGATCTATTACGACGACTACCGCTGGGCTCCCAAAGTGGAGCGCGGCGACATAGTTGTTTTTTGGTATCCGGACGACCCGTCGAAGAGTTACATCAAACGAGTGGTGGGCCTGCCCGGCGACACGATTGAGTTGCGCGAGGGCACGGTGCGCATAAACGGGACGGAGATAGCCGAAGAGTATCTTGATCCACGTTTCAATGTGTCTCCGAAGAGCCAGGCGCCTGTTTATGTCAGACCAAACTATTACTTCGTGATGGGAGACAACCGCGACAACTCCAGCGATTCACGAAGTTGGGGTTTAGTCCCCAAAAAATACGTCTACGGAAAGGCCTTGTTTCGCTATTGGCCGATAACTTCGGCCAGCATCATCAAGCACGAAGACATGACGCCGGTGGTGCCGGGAGTTCAGTTTGAACAACCTGTTAGTTCGCCCCCATCGTCTGGGTTTGACGTTCCGCAGTAGCAGAGTTGAGATGGTAAGTTGAGCGTACTGGATTGGTTACGACTGTTGGCGATGGTTTTCTACGCGCCTGTACGCGGATTGCGCGAGGTGCGTGATCGGGCGTCGCTTGCCTCTTCAGCCCTGGTTGCACTAACCATCAGCGCCGCCTTCTTTTACTTTGTCAGCGCACTCTATCTTCGTTCCCTGGTTAATCTCCGACATCCTGCAGCCATTCTCGGGACTGTTCTCTACGCCGGCGGGTTCCTCGTCATTATTGCCATCGTGTTCTGTCCGCTGGCGCTCTTCCTTTCCAACCTGTTTGTGCGACGCGGTAGCTTTCGTTTGCTGCTGCAGCAGGAATATGCCGCGCTTGCCGCTACGATGTTTTACTCGCTCGCGGCCTCAAGCCTGATCGCAGCGATACTGTCGGCTCTTGCCACCCTGAGCAAAGTTCAGCAAACACTATCTCAACAGGTACTGGCTGGAATGCTGGAACAACGTGAAAAGCTGCCCCCTGAAATCCTGGCTCAGGGATTACTGCGCGTCGAAGCAGTCGCCCTGGGATTGAGCTTGATGGTGTTGATTGGTGTCTTCGGCGTGTGGGCAGTGATGGCGGTGCGCACGGTGTTTCGGCTTTCGCTGATCCAATCAATAATCGTCGTCATAGTCAGTGGAACGCTTCTGATTCCGGCATCGCGTTTCATTCCAATAATCGGAATGGTCCTGGCTTCACCGTTTCTGCTCATAATGGTTTTTCTATTACTGCGTGGATATATCAATGAGATTACGCGCTCGCAACGCGCGCGCGAATCGTTTAAGCAGAACCTCGAAGCGGCAACGCTAAACCCGGCGGACGCGTCGGCGCATTACAATCTTGGTTTGATCCATCAGCAACGGGGTGAACTTGACGCTGCGCGGGAACGCTTCGAACGCGCCGTGCAGATCGACGATGAAGAGATCGACGCACATTACCAGTTGGGGAGAATTGCCCGTACGCAGGAGCGCTTTGCAGACGCGATCAAAAACTTCGAGCAGGTGGTTGCCCGCGACATATCACACAGCCAACACGAGGTGTGGCGAGAAGTAGGCGCTACTTATCTGGCGGCGGGACAGTCTGAAGATGCGCGCAATGCGCTTCAGCGCTTTCTCGATAGTCGTCCCTCGGATCCTGAAGGCCTGTATTTAATGGGCCGGGCATACGCTGCTCTGGGCCAACGCCGCGAGGCCACGAGTTCGATGCAAGCGTGCATTGATGCGGTGAAGACGGCGCCTGCTTATAAGTATCGCGCGGACAAGCGTTGGCTAAATGAAGCACAACAGTTTATTAAGAGTAGTCAGTAACTTTTCGTGTTTGTTCGTGTGATTCGTGGATCGCTTTTTTTGCTGCATACAAAATCGATCCACGAATTACACGAAACACACAAACAAAACTTATCTGACTAATGACCACTGACTACCGATGATGAATCGTAAACCACCAGCCATTCTCGCTCTCGAAGATGGGCGCACATTTCGCGGTCGGTCGTGGGCGGCCGAAGGTGAGACATGCGGCGAAATGGTCTTTAACACCTCCATGACCGGTTATCAGGAGGTGCTTACCGACCCATCCTACGCCGGTCAGATCGTCTGCATGACGTACCCGCTGATCGGAAATTACGGTGTGAACTATCGCGACGAGGAATCATCTCGTCCGTGGGTCGAAGGTTTCGTGGTGCGTGAAGCCAGCCGCATGGCCTCGAGCTGGCGCGCAGAAGAAACTCTGGATGCGTATCTCAAACGGTGGAATATTGTTGCCCTGGAGGGAATCGACACGCGCGCCCTGGTCCGTCACATACGCGATAAGGGAGCCATGCGCGCATGCATATCGACGACCGACAGTGATGCGGACAGTGTGATTGCGAAAGCGCGTCAATCGCCCTCGATGGAGAATCGGGAGTTGGCTAGTGCTGTGACAACTCGGGAGAAATATGAAGTTCCAGCCCAGGGACAGGAACGGTTTCATGTGGTCTGTTACGACTTCGGCGTCAAACGCAATTCACTTCGCGAGCTGGCCAACCTCGGGTGCAGGATTACTGTTGTTCCCGCATCAACTGCCGCCGCCGATGTCCTTGCGCTTAACCCAGATGGCATCTTTCTCTCAAACGGGCCCGGTGATCCAGCCTCAATGAACCATGAGGTTGAGCAGATCAAGAGCTTGTTTGAAGCGAAACTACCAACATTCGGAATCTGTTTTGGCCACCAGCTACTTGGCCGCGCGCTGGGCGGGAAAACGTTCAAGCTCACGTTTGGACATCGGGGAGGGAATCAACCCGTCAAGGACTTGCGCGCTGGTGGAGTGGAAATCACCTCGCACAATCACGGGTTTGCCGTGCAGGAGGGAACGCTGCCGGCGGATGTGGAAGTAACGCACATCAACCTCAACGATCGCTGCGTTGAAGGAATGCAGCACAAGACATTGCCGATAATCTCAGTTCAGTACCACCCCGAAGCGGCGCCTGGCCCACACGACGCCGGGCATCACTTCCAGCGGTTCATCGATCTGATGGAGCGAGCGTAGAAACAGCCTGCGGAGCAGGCGATAGCATAAAGCCTGGGGTGGAGCGAAGCGAAACCCCAGGAAGCGATGGTGAGAAGATTGATTGAGCTCGCGGAGTGAGCGCCAGTCCTGAACTCTCGCCCGCTTCGCAGGCTCCAATAATTTTTCTTGACGCAGTCCTGGGGTTCCGCTTCGCTCCACCCCAGGCTTTATGCTGACGCCCGCTCCGCAGGCTGGGGTCCCGTGATCGAAGGGTCCAGCCTTATTCGTCGACGAGTTCTGCAATCTCTTCGGGAATTTCAGGTTCAGTGGGGGTGGGTTCAAGCAGATCCGCCAGGCCTTCGCTACCGCGGTGTTCCAACCAGTGACGGTACAACACGGTAACGATCGCTACCACCGGGATCGCCAGGAAAATTCCAGCAATACCCGCAAGTTCTGCTCCTGAAAGAATCGCAATGATTACGGCTAGGGGATGCAAGTGAATTCCCTGACCGATTAAGCGCGGGTAGACAATGTAGTCCTGCACGATGCGCAACACTGCCAGGAACACCAGGACCATAACCGCCGAGGGAACACCGGCATGAAGCAGCGCAGCAACAGCTGCAATAACAGCGATCAGCACCGGTCCAACGAGGGGAACAAATTCAAAAATTCCTGCGATTAAACCAAGCACCAGAGGGCTCGGCAGTCCCAGTAATGTGAAACCGATTGCGCAAACTACGCCAATGAAGAGACAGGCGGTAAGTTGTGCACGAATGTAGGCGGCGAGGGCGCTGTTGACGTCCTGAAAAAACTCATCACCGCGCCACCGCCAGCGGCCTTTGGGAAGCATGTGCAGAGCTGATGCGCGAAAGGCGTCCGCATCCTTCAACAAGAAGAAACTGAGAACCGGAATCAGGATTAGCCAGGGTATGTAGATCAGCCAGCCTGCCATGCTGCCAACCACTTCGCTGGCCGTCAGACTAACCCTCTCAATGAAGGTCGGAATCGCCCGGTTAATCGCTTCCAGCAACGGCCCCGGCATTCGCCTGGCGCGGAAGTATTCAATCCACGCCTGCGTTCTCTCGCCTACCGTGGACCAGTAGCTACGCGCCTGTTCAGTAAACTCAGGAAACTGATTTCCTAACTGCGGCGCCAGGAAGTAAACGCCTATGACTATCACCGCCACGATGAGCAAGTAAGCCAACGCAATCGCGGGAGTACGCGGGAGTGCGAGCTCACGATCGCCTAGTTTCAGAGGGCGACGCAGGAATTCAACTAAGGGGTAAACCAGATAGGCAAAAAAGATTGAGAGAATCAGGAGCAGGATGACGCCGGTCAGCTTAACCAGAATCCAAAGGACAACGGCCACAGCCAACACGATCAGAATGATGCGTAGGACTGCTCGCGTTTGTGGCCACGATGCGGCTGCTGCTGCATGCGCGGCTGACTGGGCGACTTCTTTAGTTTCCCGCTTTTGCACTGGTAACCTAAATCAACGATACAGTCTCGCGATGATTCCTCCTACTGCGCGTTGATCGGTCGGGGAAAGACGCCGAAACTCGACACCAAAAGTGTCGGGTGTTCCGTGGTGGACTACTTCGCCATGCAACGTCAGGGCCTCTTCGTGGTCCATAAGCAGCAGGCCCAGCTGATCGCCGACTCTGACATTTGGACATGCCGGAAGATTACAAACACGGACTCCGCCAAGACTAATGTCGCCGGGTTCGCCAATTCCAATCGACTCGCTAAGGCTTTCATCTTCAATTGCGAGTGTAAGGCGAGTGTTGACGTAGTACCGAGGGAATTTGCGTCGTTCATGATCGGGTAACCTGCCGGGTATGTTCATGGCGCTCCTCTCAGTTAGCGAATTCGTCTTCCTCCTCTTCTTCATCGTCAGCAGCGGGCGGCGGCGGAGGGGCCACGCGTGGAGCGGCTGCTTCCCAAATCAATCCCTTCCATTCGTCGGTTTCACCCAACAGTTGTAGCGCCGCCAGTGGGTGTCCGGGATTGCGCTCGATACGCAACACTTCCGCCACCACCTGCAGTTTTTTTCCATCTTCACTTTGGACTTCAAGACGGACGCGACTCCCAACTTGCGGCAGCTTCTGCGGCAGATGCACAAGGGTCCCTTCTGGCCCAACATTCTCTGTCATGCCTTGCGCGACAATATGAGAACCACCCGGCTCGTCCCACTCGGCGCGCACTTCAAACGCAGCCAGGTACCGAGGACCAGAACGGGTATCTGTATCGATTTGACGATCCATTTGTTTCGAACTCCTTGTTGGGCAAGACGACGCGGCACTTTATAACTTTTGCGATCAAAACTAGCAATGGTTTTTTAGGCTGTAACGCAAACTGTGCGTGTGGCAGCGCAGGGCTCAATTGGCAAACTAACGATCTTGTGTTGTGAAACACGACGCAAACCAATTTGCGTTACAACCGGCTGACTCGTTACTCCTCTTCAGTCCTGAGTTTGTCGAGCACGGAGAAATCTTCCAACGTGGTGACGTCCCCTGCTACGGTTCCGCTCGTGGCAATCTCGCGCAACAGTCGACGCATGATTTTGCCGGAACGCGTTTTTGGAAGAGCATCGGTGAACCTGATTTCGTCAGGTCGCGCAAGGGCGCCGATTTCCTTTGCGACGTGCGAGCGCAAGTTCGCGTTAAGCTCGTCCGAAGGACTGAACGAGATCTCGAGAGTCACGAATGCAACGATCGCAGAACCTTTAAGCTCGTCCGGGCGTCCCACCACTGCTGCTTCCGCCACTGCTTCATGCGACACCAGCGCGCTTTCAACCTCCGCCGTTCCCAGCCGGTGACCACTGACGTTTATGACGTCGTCAATGCGGCCCATGATCCAGAAATAACCGTCCTGGTCCCGCCGCGCACCGTCTCCGGCAAAATAAATGTTTTCAATTTGCGACCAGTACTGTTGGCGGTAACGTTCGTCATCGCCGTAGATAGTGCGCAACATGCCCGGCCAAGGTGTCTTTATCACCAGATATCCGCCCTCGTTTGGACCCACGGGAACGCCCTCGCGGGTCAACACGTCAGCCTCGATCCCGGGCAGGGGTTTCGTAGCAGAGCCCGGCTTTGTGGGCGTTGCGCCCGGTAGCGGCGCAATCATGATTCCGCCCGTCTCCGTTTGCCACCAGGTGTCGACTACCGGACAACGTTCCTTGCCGATAACGCGGTGATACCACATCCAAACTTCCGGATTGATCGGCTCACCTACAGTCCCCAGCAAACGCAGACTGGAAAGATCATGCTTTAACGGCCACTGGTCGCCCCATCTAATAAACGCACGAATCGCGGTGGGCGCCGTATACAGGATGTTCACCCGGTGGCGTTCAATGATGTCCCAGAAGCGATCCGGCTCAGGGTGATTGGGTGCGCCTTCGTACATCAAAACCGTGGCGCCATTAGAGAGTGGTCCATAGACCACGTAACTGTGCCCGGTGACCCAGCCGATATCTGCCGTACACCAGTAAATGTCTTCGTCCTTTAGATCGAAAATCCATTTGGACGTCAGATGTGCCTGGAGCAGGTAACCTGCAGTCGTGTGCAGAATCCCTTTGGGCTTCCCGGTAGTTCCTGAGGTGTAGAGAATAAAAAGTGGATGTTCGCTGTCGAGTTCAGCTGCCTCACAGTCCGCGTCTTCACTCGCCATCAACTGATCCCACCAGTGGTCCCTGCCCGGCTCCATGTGAATCTGCGTGTTAGTACGCCGCACGACAATGCAGGACTTAACCGAGGGCGTTTGTTTCAAGGCTTCGTCAACTGCCGGCTTCAGTTTTACCTCGTTGCCACGCCGCCAGCCTCCATCAGCGGTGACCACATGGGTACACTGGGCGTCGTTGATTCGATCAACCAAAGCGGAACTGGAGAAGCCACCGAAAATCACTGAATGTGTCGCTCCGATTCTCGCGCAAGCCAGCATTGAGATTGCCAGCTCCGGAATCAAGGGCATGTAAAGAGCAACCCGATCGCCCTTCTGCACTCCCTGTCGCTTTAACACATTTGCAAACCTACACACTTCGGCGTGGAGTTGTTGATAGGTAAGTGTTCGCTGGTCGCCCGGTTCACCTTCCCAGAGCAACGCAACTTTATCGCGTCGCGAACCGGTGAGGTGCCGGTCGAGACAGTTGTATGAAATATTGATCTTGCCGCCGCTAAACCATTCGGCGTGGGGCGGCTTCCATTTCAAAACCGTGCCCCACTTTTTAAACCAATGCAGCTCTTCAGCCATCCTGCCCCAGTAGGCCTCCGGGTCGGCACTCGCCTCGGCCCGCAAGCGTTCCAGGTCTTCTGCTTTGATATTTGCCTTGGCAGCGAAGTCTGCCGGCGGTGGAAATATTCGATCTTCGTGCTGAAGGGATTCGATATTCGTAGTCACCCGTGACATAGTGTGCGCGGTATCTCCAGGGAAAAATGAAAAGACGATTGGCAGCTTGTGTATCACAGAAGCACTTGACGCCACAACGCGTTGCAAGCAACTATGAGTTCACCTTACTAGTTTGATTTCCAGGTGATGACGGAAGTGAAATGCGACACCTGTGGGGCTGATTTACTGCCGGGGACAGGCTTCTGCCGGCAGTGTGGGGCGGCGGTGTCGGGATTTGATAGTTCAGAACAACCTACTGCGATTTTCCCAGATAAGTCACCTGCCACCACTCAACGGCTTAATCCACGCTCAACCAGTCCAACGGGGTCCGAACCTAAGACAGCCAAATCACCAGGATTTCGGCGCAACGTTATCCTGCTCGTATTCTCGATCGTTTTATTGGTCGGAGTAGTGGCGGCGCTCGGCGTCTTAAGTGACAGAAATACCAGTTCTGAAACTGCCGGTGAAGAATTGCTCTATCCCGGAGCCGCCACCAAGGTGAAGATGAGCCATGATGTAGGCGATCGAACAGTCCAACTCGAGACTTCCGATTCGCTCGAACGAGTCGAGTCCTGGTATCAAAGCAAAGTGAAGTTTGACAAAACGATACGACTGACGTCCAACAGTGTGGTGATGAAGAACCAAAAAGTGTCGATCACTCTCGCAGTCGAAAACAACAAAACCAACATTCTCATCAAAGAAATGCCGTGAATCTTTACGTTGGCACCAGCGGCTACAGCTACAAAGAATGGAAAGGCAGCTTTTATCCGGAAAAGATTCCGGCAAAGGAAATGCTGTCTTACTACGCCGGCAGGTTGAGCACGGTGGAAATCAACGCCACGTTTTACCGCATGCCACAACAAAGCATGTTGGAGAACTGGAAAGAACAGGTGCCGCCAACGTTTCGTTTTTCACTCAAAGCACCACAGCGAGTCACCCACTTCAAACGGCTGAAAGAAACCGAAGAGGAGACAAAATATTTCTTTGAGACAGCGGAGATTCTTGGAGATCAACTCGGCGTAGTTCTGTTTCAACTTCCGCCCAATATGAAGAAAGACCTCCCGCGGCTGGAAACTTTTCTGCAGCAGCTGCCGGCCACGCCGCGAGTGGCGTTCGAGTTTCGTCACCCCACCTGGTTTGACGACGACGTCTTGGAGGTTTTAAAGGGTCGTAATCTGGCGCTGGTTGTTTCTGATACTGATGATATGCCGACCACGCATATCGATAAGACAGCGGACTGGGGTTATCTGCGACTGCGTCGCGTTAATTATTCGGAAGAGAATCTGAGCGAATGGGTTGAGAGAATTAATAAGCAGCAATGGTCTGACACGTTTGTCTTCTTCAAACATGAAGACGAAGGAACCGGGCCGAAGCTCGCGGCGCAGTTTCTGCAGCTGGCGGGACCTTGAAACAAAAAGGGGCGCGTGTTGCGCCCCTTTTTAATTTTGTTTGCTGCTGCCCTAGAAATTTCCTGAGCAAGTCGGGTGACCACAGTCGCAGTCAAGCTGGATGGTATTTCCCGTTCCTTCGCACGCTGTGCTGCAATATTTGCTGTCGTCCGATGCGGGGCACCCGCAAGGCGGGTTCTTACACGTCTCTGGTTCGTCTGCCATAGTTCCTCCTGAATCTGTCGTTTATTGGGGCGCGCAACGGACAGACTATCACAACCAGCCGTTACTCCTCATCTCCATCCGTAGCAAGGGCCACAGTCTCAATCGCCCCTTTCGAACGCAAAAACCGAATGGTCGTGCGCTGCTGGTTCTCAATAGCCAGCATCAAGGCGTTTTTCCCCTCTGAATCAACCACGTTAATGTCGGCTCCCGCCAGCACAAGTGCCCTTACGTTTTGCAATCTTCCATGCTCGGCCGCCACCATCAATGCCGTTTGTCCGTCTTCATTTTTGCTGTTCACCTCCGCCCCGGCTTCCAACAAGGCCTTCAAGATCTCCCCATTCTCTTCATATGCCGCAGCTATCAACGGTGTGTCTCCGGTTTCACTCTTGGCGTTGACTTCGGCCCCTGCGTTAATGAGATCCCACACAAGATCGGGCGTGGCGTCGCCATCTAAGCGCATCAAAATTGTTCGTCCTGACTCGGTGCGACGCTTTACGTCGGCGCCGCGTGACAGCAGCAGTTCAACCATTTCACGATTGCCATTGGCGACTGCTTCTTCCAGGGCGGTTGTCCCGCTGGCTTCATCACGTAGATTTACGTCAACTTCCACGATCAGGCGGGCGACTTCCTCCAGATTGTCTTCCGAAGCAGCTTTAACAAAGGGATGGCTTGGAGTTGCGATAGCGGCGCCACCCGAAATGACGAATACCTGTTTTTCCGATATCTCAACCTCAGCGAGGACATCGGCCACTGTCAGCGTCAGGTCCAATTGTCTTTCTGAGGGAGCGTCCAGGAAGAGACTCGACTCGGCACGGTTAAAACCCGTCGCCTCAACCATCAGTGTGTAAGAACCTGAAGCCAGACCTTCAAAACGGAACGCACCCGCGTCGTTTGTACTCGTAAAAAAATTAGTGCCAGATCCCGTGAGAGCGACAGTCGCTCCTGGAATCACAGCACCGTGTTGATCTTTGACCGTGCCACCGACAACTGCACCCAAAGCCCATCTGCCGTCGGATTGGACCACTGGACTGACACCCGGTGTGCCTGAGGGGCTCTGAGCCACTGCTGCGGTAAGACTTAGCGTAGCGGAAAACGCGCCTGCCGCGACTCGCGATACTCGTCTGCCCAGTTGATGTAAGCGAGGTGAAACCGGCTTCGTAGTAACCAGGCCGTTTGGGTCATGGTAATACCGCACACAAATCCGGCCTTTTGACTTTTCTGCCAGGCGCAATGCCTTAGCCCGGGTCATTGCTGAAATATTATGGACGTGCAGACTGCAGTGTTCGCAAAAACGAACGCTATCGTTCCCGATCATTGAGTCCCAGTCCTGGGTGCAGGGAGAGGTTACAGCGAGTCGCTGAAGTGGATCTTTGGCAGACATAGGCCATCTCCTTTCAAATCGTAGATTGATTGGAGAGCCCGGGGAGAGAAGCTCGCGTTAATTGCGCATAGTTAGACCAGCAGCCGGAACAAATGTTCCGCACTCAAACGAAATCCCTATTGTTTTGACGAGAGTGTAATTGACCTGGGGAGGAGCCGTTCGTGTTCGTCGCTGAGATGCGCGTGAGGTGGGAGAAAGTTGCTAGAAATTTCGGAGAAGGATTCGGGAATTAGAATGAGTCGTTTAGGACGATTCGGGATGGAGCGGTAGACGACCGAAGTGGAATAAGTGAAATCCATTTTCCATATATCATTTCACATTTCTGATTTGTCATTTGATCCGCAAGTGGTCGCAAAATTCGGCAATTTCAGGATCTAAATGATCTAAATGAGAAATGGGAATTGGGATGATATATGGGAAATGATGTCCGTGAGAGTGTTCGACACTCTGCGCCGAGTCATTTAGGTCCTGTGGTTCGCGAATCTTGCGAATCACCGCGGATCAAATGACAAATCAGAAATGTGAAATAATATATGGAAAATGGATTTCAGTCTTGCGATAACGCTCGTGCGATTTCTGCAGCAACCCTTGCGTTATTTTCCAGCAGTGCAATATTCGCCCTCAGCGTGGCCCCTCCACTCTGTTGGGCCATGCGCGACAGCAGGAACGGGGTGAGCTCACGGCCGCCGATGTGTTCCTTTTCTGCTTGATTTAACGCTTCGTCCAGTGTCCGGTTCAGACTATCCGCAGGTACCTCAAATTCTTCAGGGACTGGAACTGTTACCAGCAATGCCCGTTCAATTCCTAACGCTTCCTGAGAGCGAAATATTTCTGCGACGTCGTTCGCCGAATCACAACGCGTGTCTATTGATAGCCCGCTCCGACGCGAGTAGAACGCCGGCAGCTCGTCACATTCAAACCCAATAACTGTTATCCCGTGCGTTTCCAGCCATTCGCGCGTGGCAGGTAGATCCAGAACTATCTTCGCACCCGAACAAACGACGATGATCGATGTTGACGCCAGAGCAGGGAGATCACCGGAAACATCCGGCAATGGACCACGATGAACCCCGCCGATGCCGCCGGTCGCAAAAACCTTTACACCGGCCCTGGCGGCGATCCAGCTTGTCGATGCGACGGTGGTAGCGCCGTCCCACTTTTGCGCAACCGCGATTGGCAAGTCCCGTATGCTGACCTTTTTGATGCCATCTGTTTCAGCGATTAATTTCAGTTGTTCTTGATTAAGCCCGACGCACAATTCGCCGGCGAGAATAGCGGTCGTTGCTGGAGTGGCGCCGCCGTCACGAATCATCTGTTCCATTCGTCGCGCGGTTTCAAGATTCTGCGGGCGGGGGAGACCATGTGCCGTTACGGTTGATTCAAGCGCGACGATTGGTTGGGTTGCAGCGAGAGCGGAGCGGACGTCGTCCGTGATGTTAAGGAGTGATTTATCGATCATAAAAAGCGATCCACGAATAACACGAATTACACGAATTACACGAAATAACACGAAAGGAACTTATGAAATGGAAGTTTCAGGCGCGCCCTTCAGTTTTAAAGTAAACAACGTGCCACCAATCGGAATCTTTTCCCACGATATCTCGGCGCCTATCAAGCTGGCGCGCGCGCGCATGTTCGCCAGCCCACGTCCGGCAGACGTCGCGTCGTGATCAAACTGCCGCCCATCATCAGTGATCTGCAACAGGAAGTCCCCCTGGGTAGAAGCGCTGACATGCATTTTGACCAGCGTAGCTGCTGCATGACGGCAGATATTGTTCAAAGCCTCCTGTACGATCCGGTAAATTTGCATCTGCACGTTGGGAGGAAACTTCACTCGCTCCTCGAGCGCATCATCACATTCGAACTCGTATGAGAATCGCTTGTCGGGCGGAGCGTCCTGCATGGCATGCGCGAGGGCGAATTCAAGGGCGGCCGCGAAGCCAACATTTTGCAGGACCGACGGGCTTAAGTCTTCGCAGATACGTCGCACTTCCTGTGAAATAGACTCAATCTCTTTGCGCAGCACTGCTGGATCAAGTTGATCTCTTCCGGCCGCGTCGCCATTTGAGGGCAACTGATCACTCATCAGCAGAAGATGGCGCAAGTCCGCCAACGTTTGATCGTGCAGATCACGTGAAATGCGACGACGTTCGCGCTCTGCTTCATTCGCCAGGTCGAGACGCGCACCTGCGAGTTCACGGTTGGCGGCGACCAGCGCGGCGCTGGTCAGCACGATTCGCCGTCTCTCAAGGATGGCCCAGAGCAAAGCTAGTAACGCGAGCGCCAGCAGGATTGCGAGCGCTGTGGAGGTCCACGGAAACGGTGATCGGCCAACACTCAATCCAAAAGTCATCGGCTCCGAGGCCACCAGGTCTTTACTAAACGCGCGCGCGGTGACCCGGTAGTTGCCTGGCGACAACCCCTCCATCGGAAACTGTGACTCGCGCGAAACCTTCTGTTTGATTACGCGTCCATTGTCATCCGTTAGAGTGAAGGCGTATTGAAACTTTTCCGGGAAAGTGCGACTGCTGACGGCAGCCACATCCAACAATAAACTGTTCTGCGGGTATTCCAGGTACAGTCCGCCCGGTAATTCGTTCGGTGCGTGCACTCGTTTGCTGATGACTCGAGAAGCGTACAGCGTGGGCGGCATTACGGCTGGGGTGTAGCGGGCGATCCCGCGGCTGGTGCCAATCAGCAGGGAACTCACGTCCCCATTCTTTTGCGGTAACGAAGCGAAAACGTTCTGCGACGGTAAACCCTGCTCAGCGTCGAGCTGTGAAACAATTGGTCCCAGTTGTTCGTCGCGAGTGATCTTCAAGAGGCCGCTGCCCGTGGTTGCGCACCAAACTTCGTTACCGTTCCTTGCCAGCGCATTAGATAAACTGCGCGCTTCGTAACCGGGCGCCGCCGGCACACATTCTTTGCCTGCGAGGCAAAGGTAGACGCCCTGGTTCGTGGCCACCCAAAGAGTCTTGTCTTCAGTCGTATCAAACGAGCGAACAGTTGTCCCATTTAACGGTTGGAATTGATCATCACGCGACGCATTTGATCCATCGAAACTGTAGACACCCTGCGCGCCGGTTCCGATAAGCAGTCGCTCCTCGCCAACCGAATGCAAACTGATCACTTCGCGCGGGCCGGAGCCGCCGGTGGGCCAAACGCCAACCACGCGATTATCTTCCAAACGTTCCACACCACGGCCATAACTCGCGATATAGGTCACACCGCGGAAGGTCGCGATATCGCGAATGCTGCCGACCGAGTCAGCGCTTCCGGAACCTGCTTCGAGACGGCTGAACGAGAACGATTCGATCGCGCTCTCGCTCGAGAGTCTCTGTCCTACATAAAAGCCACTGGCCGAGCCGACGAGAAGTCGTCCACTCTTATCTTCACCGATGCAATAGATAATGTTGCGCGACAGCTCGGAGACTGAATTCCAACGCCCTGCCTTCTTGTCGTGGACAAATAGTCCTCGATTCGTGCCCGCCAGTACCTGGCCCTGTGACGTTTGATAGAGAGTGCGGATAAAGTTGCTGTCCGCCACGTCGCCGACGGTTTCCACGCGTGGTGCGTTAGGGTCGTAACGAGAGACGCCGCGATCAGTTCCAAACCAGACAACGTCTTCACGATCGATAAAGATTGCAAAGATAGTGTTCGAGCGGAGGCCGCCGGCCGTGCCGTCAAATGTGAAGCGGGTAATTTTTCGTGTGCTCGGAAAGTAAAAAGCGCCGTTGCCTTCCGTGCCGACCCACATATCGTCGTTACGTCCCGGTTGAAGGGCCATCACGGTGCCGGTGACCAGCTCCTCTTCATCGATATCGTCTGCGCCTTCCGCCGAGCGAAGTGCAGGTTCGTTCTTACGCGCTCGTGTCCCGATCCACAGTTGCCCGCGGTTGTCAGTTTCAAGAGATCGAATGAAGAACGCAGTGCGACGGCCTTGCATCTCTTTCGCGGCGCCGTTTTCGATTGCCAGTAACCCGCGGCTAAGCGACCCCGCCAGCAACTTGTCATGCGCAACAGTCAAGCTAGTGATCGGCAAAAGCCCTGGGTTGTCTGCATCAGCACTCTCCAGCGGTTGGGCCAGGAGCTGTTTAACTTCATAACCGCCGTCTGACTTGATGAGGCACTCATAAATCATCCCCTGTTCTGTCGCCATGATCAGGCGCCCTTTTTCAGGTTCGATGATCGCGTTAATGGTCTGATCTTTTAAATTGTTTATGGCTTCAACTCGACTGCCGATAATCCGTGCCGCTCCGGTGTCAGTGCCGACCCAGAGCCAACCGTTGCTGTCCGTGTGAAGCGACAAGACTCGGCCCTGAGGGAATTGAGCGTCGACCAGGGTCTGTGTGCGCCGGCCGTCGAATTTCGCGAGGCCGGCTTCAGTGCCGAACCACATCATGCCGTCGGCCCCTTGCGCGATTGCGCGGATGCGATCTGACGGCAACCCGTGAAACAGTGTTACTGCGCCCCACTGATGCAGGCCGGTTACTGGAGTGGGGGACGGTGATGGTGAAGGCGATGGCGAAGGTGACGGACTCGGCGATGGACTCGGTTGCGGTTCCTGTGTTGAAGCGGGCCCGGGAGCGAGCAGGCAGAAGGCTGTAAGCAGCAGGCAGAGTGCGAACGTAAGCCTTATTCTTGGATCCTTAAATGCGCTTTGGATCATTCGTGGAGCTTCCTTGGCGGTGAGCTCTACCACCTGCGTTAGGTCTTGCGGTTTCACGCCCCCACCCACCCGCTACCGCAGGTGGTACTGACCTCAACGCTTCTTAAGTTGCGCCTTCTGCTCGTCGGCGAATCTCTTCTGATCGCGCTCGATCCAGGCTTCCAGATCCTCAGATGCCTTCTCGAGCTCGTCATTATTCAACAAGCCGCGACGCAGCGCTTCGAAGAAGGCACGCGTGCGCACGTTGTACGCGAGTTTCTCGTAGGCTTCGTCTTCAGTTCCTTCAGCTACCGAAACGAAAAGTTTTTCGTAAAGCGTGGCCAGCCTGCTTTCCACACCGCGCAATGACAGACTGCATTTACGTGCGATGGCCCAGTTGGAAAGACCAAGTGCGAGGTAATAAAGCGCTTCCGACTCAAACTCTGTTAGTAAGGGACGCTTGAAGGAGTCTTTAAACGCCGGATCGATCATGTCCGCGCCATCTTCAAGCACAGCTGCGACGAAGCGCAGGAAACGCGATTCGGGATTGTTCTTGTGGATAAAACCGTAAGCCGGCGGCGGATCGACCGACTTCACGATCTTGCGGATTTCGTTGATATAGATTTCGTGCGGAAACTGTGTCCAGAAAATGATGCGGGCGGTGGGGAAGTCGCGCCAGATCGCGCGCGCCGCTTTCACGCCAGAGAGCTTCGGCATCTGGATGTCGAGAATGCAGACATCTGGCTTGCCCTCGAGCGCTAATTTGATGGTTTCTTCGCCGTCAGCTGCTTCAACGACGGGCGCATGGGCCGGAAATTCTTTTTCCAGAATCTCGCGCAGGTAGTGGCGCTGGGCCACGTTGTCTTCAGCAATCAGTATGGACATGTCAGAGGTACTACTTCCTTTTCCCGCGTTTGTAAATCAAATTATACACAGGCTGCTCGTCGAATCTGACGATCCTCACCACTCATAAGATGTTCACGAGTTGAGGAGCCCTTGGAGACGTTTTCGTTCGTTCGTTGGCTCACAGGATTTTAGAAAACGTTCCAGCCAGTCTCTTTCCGGAGAGCTGGGACCGCGGGCAAGTTTCGCCAGGAAGTCGAAGTTGTAAACCAGAAAGGCTTCGCTGGTTAGTGAGTCGATGCTGTGAACATCCTCGATTTCCTGTTCGGTTATTTCCGAGCGCTTCGGGTCGAGGCTTGGTTCAGCGTTTCCTAACCATCGCTTAAAAGTCGCCCGTTGTGTTTTTGTCAGGAGGTGCAGCCCCACTTGCTCGTGTGACGGATCAGCGATGAAATATTTTGCTGAAAACTGAATTTCTATCGTTGCCAGGTTGCCGGCAACCTCACATGAAAGAAGACCTGCTGAAAATAAGCGACTTGGTGTATCGGAAAAGCCGGATTGGTGTCCATCCGTGACAAAACTGAGAAGTTCTTGCAAACCCTCTGGCTTTACGAGGAAGACGCGACTGAAATACAACGCGACGCCAGTACCTGACGCGCCCTGGCCTGTAATAAGTAGTAACGTGCGTCCCCCGCAGGTAACGAAAGAGTGTTCCGACATACGATACTTGTTTAGCATCCCATCGACATGGCCTAACAACTTCCACGAGCCGACAGGTTTGTCGATTTCTTTGAAGATTAAATAGCGGGATTCCTGCGCCAGTTTGTCCTGAACCCTAACTATCACTTCGAGTCCGGGTTCGCCATCAAGTTCATAATGAAAGTTTTCTGCCTCACAGAGGGAGCAGTCTGTCAGGAATTTAAAAGTGCGGGCATCAAGTTGCTGGTGCTCAGAGACATTGATGGTGTTGATCCCGAGTGCTTCCCAAAGCGGAGTTAAATCACCTTGCGGGTGCGAACCAACAAATAATCTGACATCAGTGGGAGTTTCAATTTCTTCAGCCACATCTCCATTCGCAATTGCGGTTTGCAATAGTGTTTCGTCCGCAACACCGTTGGCGCTGCCCTGAACGTCGACGACAGCCTGCGGCAATCTGCCCTCAGTCGTTCCGCTTGTAAACGCAAGGATGAAAAAGGCTATCAAGAAGCACGCAGCACCATAACCATGTTGTCGCACATACGGTGACACTACTTGGACCTCCCTCTTCTTCACGAAAAACTCGAGGACAACTTGGCTTATGGCGCGCGTCTTGGAGAAGGTGGAAGGCCACAGTTAGCTGTGGGAGATAGGATCTGTCGGATGTGGCAACCCACAGCCGCATCGAGTGGGCCTCGGCACTGGATGGTGAAGCGATGCACGTAACGTCCTTAAGCCGTGTCTTGTAGTTTTGGCCTCGTTATTCAACGAGACCAACAGACTGGAAGGTCGTAAACACATGAAACGTACGCTGACCGCAACAGTTCTCCTGTTTGCAATGATTATTTCGGGTGTCAGCTCCCCGGGGGCAACGACGGCTTGTCCGCCGGAAGCCAGCCTGCTCGAGGTGGGTGAGTTTCATGGAGAGGAAGTTAGCGCCGAGACAGGAGAGCAGTGGTTAGGACTTCACGTCTCGGAAAAGGGTTCGCTGTTGATTAACCACACCATCACGGTTGAGAACGTGCACGATCCAATCATGGATGAAGGTGATCAGAAGACGGGCAAGAAAGTCAGTATCGACCTCCCAATCGATCCGATATTCCTGGTCAACTCCGATTGGGTTTTGCAGAGCGGGCCGGTGAAGACTGTGTTTGAAGGTGACGGTGAGCCGCTGCAGTCAATTACGCCACGTAAGCTAAAAGTCGAAGGGTCTGACTACGAGATCAACATTATTGGCGACGAAACGGAAAAGTGTTGGAAGGATGGGTTGCCAAAGAATGCGAAGCTGGTACTCAGCAGCGGAAACTCAAGTCAGGTCTTGTACACACTGGAAGGATGCGGAAACGACCCGGGATGGTCATTAATCTGGGCGGGTGATCTGGATAAAGACGGCAAGCTTGATCTCTACGTCACTGTGAATCAGCACTACAACGTCATCGAAAGAAGACTTTTTATGTCGTCCCAGGCGGACGAAGGACAACTCGTTGCCGAAGTCGCGGAGTTAGTCACCAGCGGTTGCTGAACGGTCCCACCCCAACAAAACGATCCACGAGCATCACACTAGCCGGTCACGTTGTTCGTGGGTCGTTTCCCCATTTTGGAAGCGCGCATCCGAGCAAAGCGAAAACAGTTCTACATTGCCTCATAACTTTGAGAGCACCTGGCCCGCAACTTACTGGGACCGCGGGCGTCCCGCCCGCACTGAGCGAAGCGAAAACGGGCGCTTCATCGTCGAAACATTTCCAAGAAACGGAGCTGGCCTTATTCACCGGAAGGTCTTAAACATGCCCAGTGAGGTTTCGCTTCGCTCAGTGCGGGCGGGACGCCCGCGGTCCCAGTAAGCAGCGCTCTAGTTCTATTGCAAGTGATGAGGCAGCGTGGAATTCTGAAGCAGCTCTTGAAGACGCTTTCGTTCTCCCGTTGGCTCGCAAGTCTTTAGGAAGCGGCCTAACCAATCTTTTTTCGCCGAACCTGGGCCAGTCGCAATTCCTGCGAGAGCGTCATAGTTGTGAATCAGAAATTCCTCATTGGTTAGAGAGTCGATCCAGAAAACGTCGTCGAGTTCCCGTTCACTTATTTCGGAACGTGTTTCATCGAGTATTTGGTTGCCGTCGTTACCCAACCAGCGCGTGAAAACCGCTCGTTGTGTCTTAGTTAGGAGGTGTAATCCCGCATGCTCCCTTGAAGGATCCGAAATAAAGTACTTGGCTGAGAACTGAATCTGGACTGTTGCGAGGTTACCTTCAATCTCACATGAAAGGAGACTAGCTGAGAAGGTGAGAGTGGGGTCGTCGAAATGCCCGGCTTGTTGACCATCGGAAGGGTAAAAGAGGATATCTTGCATTCCGTCCGGTTTCACCAGCACGAGACGACTCCCATAACTTGCCACGCCGCTGCCGGAAGCTCCCTGACCGGTAATGATCAACAACGAACGCCCACCGCTTGTTACGACTGCGTGTTGCGCGCTGCGATACTTGTTTAGCATCTCATCGAGGTGGCCCAACAACTTCCATTTCCCGACGGGATCGTCGAGTTTTTTGAATATGAGGTAACGAGTCGCTTCCATGTTTCTGTCCTGAACTCTAATAATGACTTCGAGCCCGGGTTCCCCATCAAGATCATGATGAAATTCCTGTGTCTCACAATTAAAGCATTCTGTTAGAAATCTAAAATTGCGGGGATCGAGTTGTTGTTGCTCATGGACATTGATTGTTTTGATCCCGAGTTTTTCCCAAAGCGCAGTCAAGTCACCTGCGTACCCAGCCAGGAACAGTGTCACATCGTCAGGCGATTCAACTTCTGAGACCTTAATGTCGAACACTCTTGGCGGCGGAGGCTCTGGCGGGCATGGTGGCTGGTCGCTGATGTTTGAATCGCCAACATTAGTCACAGCCGAACCGAATACCGCGACCAAGATCAAGCAGACCAAGGCGAACTCTGTTAGTGGTTTCTTCATACAGCGTAGTGTTGTTATGACAGTGCATACGTTCAATGTGGATTGCCACAGCGAACCGTGACGCTTTCACGCTCGATTCAGTTGGCTCGCTTGACGCCGCGCGGCTAGTGTCTGCACTATTGCGCTGCTATCAGACTCCCCGCATTAGAGACTCCCGGAAAGGTGAATAGATGTTGACGCGAAAAGTTTCCAGTACAGTTCTGCTCCTGACCCTGATTGTAAGTCTGTTGATTCCATCATTTGTGCAAGCACAGGGCGACGCGCCGCGTGACGAGAAGCTCTGGAAAAAAGCGCTGGAGATTCAACGCAAGGCCATCGTGGTCGACACGCATAACGACGTGCTGTCGTTTATGACGGACGAAAACTACGACCTGGGCGTCTCGTCAGTTGGCAAATATCACACCGATCTCGCGCGCATGAAGCAGGGCGGAATGACTGCAGAGTTCTTTTCCGTTTACATCGATCGAAAATATGCGACCGAAGGCGGCTCGGCTCGGCGCGCGCTCGACATGATTGATTACGTTTATCGGGCAGCAGAGAAGTATCCCAACGACCTGATGATGGCTTATTCAACGGACGATATTCGCCGCGCCAAGAAGCAGAAGAAGATCGCATCGTTGATGGGTATTGAAGGTGGACATGCGATTGAAGACTCGCTAATGGCGCTGCGTGATTTCTATCGTTTGGGCGTGCGGTACATGACGCTCACGCACAACAATACAAACAACTGGGCCGATTCGTGTTGCGATACAGCGAAGCACAACGGTCTGTCCGACTTCGGCAAGGAAGTCGTTCGTGAAATGAACCGGCTGGGCATGCTGATCGATGTTTCGCATGTCTCTGACAAGACGATGAGCGACGTGTTTGATGTTTCGACCGCACCGGTTATTGCTTCGCACTCGTCGGCGCGTGCCCTGGCTGACCGCACGCGAAATATTCCTGACGATTTGCTGAAGCGCTTTACCAAAAATGGCGGCGTGGTGATGGTTAACTTTTATCCGGGGTTCATCGATCAAAAAGTGGTGCTCGCGTCGCGCGAACGAGAGGCGCGTTTGAAACCGCAGACTGATGCGCTGAAGGCAACATACAAAGACGATCCAAAACGGCTCGAAGAGGAAACCAACAAGCTGATGGCCGCAAACCCTCTGCCAAAAACACCGCTATCTGTTTTGATCGACCACTTCGATCACATCGTGAAAGTTGCGGGTATTGACCACGTTGGGATTGGTTCTGATTTCGATGGAATTCCGAGTGTGCCTGTGGGAATGGAGGATATCGCTCATCTGCCGAACCTGACGTATGAACTTTTGAAGCGTGGTTACAGCGAAAAAGACGTACGGAAAGTGTTGGGCGAGAATTTTATGCGTGCATTTGCGGAGGCGGAACGTGTAAAGCGAGGCCATCTCAGTGCCGCCGGCAGTGTAAGACGAATCAAGTAAGCAATCGAAAAAAAACGCGAACACAAAAGAAGCGGCGGCGAGAAAACTCGCCGCCGCTTGATCGTTTAGCTGTTCAAAGTTTAAAGGTTCTGACCGCCGCGTTCTTCGCCTCGGTCGCTACCACCTTTTTCGAAACCGCCTTCATTACGGTCGCGATTTCCCTGTTGGCCCTGTCCGAGACCCTGATCCTTGTCCTGATCCCTCTGGCCAGTCTGTTGTCCTTCATTCGGATTGCGGCCCGGTGACTGCTGACCGCCCTGATCCCCTTCACGTTGTCCGGCATTCTGTTGCGTGTTCGGATTGTTCCTGTCGTCTGCCATTTATATTGCCTCCCCTGGTAAAAGGTTTAGCCGACAAAGAAGCCGCCGGCATCTGTCCGATTCGGAGTTGTCGATTACAACTTGTATGCCAGCAAAATTCCCTTTGTTAGTAGTGTCTGTGCCGCATTCGTCGCTAAGAAATAGTACAGCGCGTGAAGAAAATAAATACAGAACCCCAGATGTGGTTGGGTCGTCACGGAAGTTCAACCAGGTCGCTTCGTGTTTTTCGTGTAATTCGTGGATCGTTTTTGTAGATTGCATAATAAGGAGCCACGAAGAACACGAACCACACGAAATACACGAAGCGACCCGTAATTCGACTTCTGGTACAGGCGAATGCGTAAGCACGCGTCAATAGCAGCGTGAGGTGCGTGTTATAATTCTGTCACATTGAACCCAGCCGGTATTTACATTCACATCCCATTCTGCCGATCGCGCTGTTCGTACTGCGACTTTGCCACGGGAATTTATAACGTCGATACCGCGGAGCGGTACGTTGCAGCCGTGGCGCAGGAAATTGATTCATTTGCGGGAAGTTCAACACCCGCCCATATCGATTCGATCTATTTTGGCGGCGGCACACCGTCCCTGCTTACTTCCAGTCAGTTAAGACTGCTTCTCGAGTCTATTCACCGGCGATTCCAGGTGGCTGAAGATGTTGAAGTGTCACTGGAGATGAACCCCGGAACGGTGACGGAGGACACTCTGGCCGCGTTTCGGCGACTCGGTGTGAACCGCGCCAGCTTCGGAGCGCAGACATTTAATGATTACGAACTTGCGCGCCTGGGTCGATCGCACACAGCCCAACAGACGCGGGAAACGTTTCGCCAGTTACGTAACACAGGTTTTGATAACGTTAGTTTTGATCTGATTGCGGGCTTGCCGGGCCAAACTGTTGAAGAGTGGCAACGAAATATTGATGAAGCCCTTTCCCTCCGACCCGAACACCTATCCTTTTATCTGTTGGAGGTACACGAGGGCACCCCGCTCGCGAACCACATTCGGACGGGGTTGCAACCAACGCCCAACGAAGAACTTGCGGCGGAAATGTATGAATTAATGTTGGACCAGGCAGCTGCTGCCGGTTACACCCATTACGAGATCTCTAATCTGTGTCTGCCAGGACATGAATCGCGACATAACACCAAGTACTGGACCGGCGCGCCTTATTTTGGGTTCGGATGCTCAGCGCATTCATATGATGGGGTCGCCAAACGATGGGCCAATGAGCGCGACGTCAACAGCTACGTGGAATTAATGGCAGCTGGTATTTCTCCGATGGTGGAAAGGCGAGAGCTGAATGAAGATGACCGGCAGTCCGAAGCCGTGTTCCTGGGTCTGCGAATGATGGACGGTTATAACGTTCGTGAGTACCGGGACCGCTTCGGAGTGGATCTGATTGAACAGCACCGTGAGGATCTCAAACGGTTTTATGACGCGGGATTGATCGAATTGAACAACGACGTGTTGAAACTTACCCGGTCAGGGGCGTTGCTTTCGAATGAAGTCTTCGCTGCGTTTGTCTGAGAGCTCGACCAGGCTCCTGTCTTATTAACACCGCGGCTCAGCCCGGTGTTCAAGGTCACGTCGGATTAAGAAACCGTTTCAACGGTTTCCCTGCAACGAGGTAAACCGTTAAACGGTTAAGCTGAATTAGTTAGGTTCTGATCACCGGGCTGAAGCCCGGTGTTAATAAGATTGAAGTGAATTTCCGGGCGTATTCACAAATTGGCCAACAACCACAATCTAATCATCGCGATTGATGGACCATCCGGCGCCGGCAAGTCGACTTTGGGCCGATTGCTCGCGCGTGAGTTAGACCTGCTCTACATCGACACCGGATCAATGTACCGCGCCGTGGCTGTGGCGGTAATCGACCAGAAGGTTAACCCGCAAGACCATGCGGCGGTGGGCGCGCTAGCGGAACAGGTTGATGTTGATCTGGCGGGTGACCCGGACGAATTGACTGTAACTCTGGACGGACAAGACATAACGGATCGGATCCGCAGCGAAGAAGTGACGGAGATGTCTTCGGTTGTCTCCACCATTCCGGCCGTGAGACGCGCGATGGTTGAACGGCAGCGTGAACTAGGAAAACGGGGGGCTGTGCTGAATGGACGCGACATCGGCACAGTGGTTTTTCCTGATGCGCCTCTCAAGTTTTTTCTGACCGCTTTGCCGCAGGAACGTGCGGAAAGACGGTTTAACGAGGAACGCGCGCAGGATCCGAAAGCCGACTTCGAGGAAACGTTTGCGGACATGGTCGAAAGAGACAAGCGTGATTCAACCAGAAAGGATTCGCCGCTCAAGGCCGCTGACGATGCAATCATGGTTGATTCGACAGGGCTCTCGATTAATGAAGTGTTTGAGAAGATGATGGAGAGTGTTAGAAGGAAACGATCTGACCAAACTTTCATGTAATTCGTGTATTTCGTGGATAGTCTTAAAAAGCATTCCACGAAGCACACGAAACACACGAAATAACACGAACACAAGATTATGTTCACAGGCATCATTGAAGAATTGGGTCGCGTGCGCAACGTTGAAATGAACGGCGAGAACGCCCGCATTGTGATCGAAGCCCACACGGTTATCGAGGACACGAAGCATGGCGACTCGATCGCTGTGAACGGTGTCTGTCTTACCGCACTCGACATCACGCCCGATTCCTTCGCTGCCGATGTCTCCCGCGAAACATTAGATCGCACAACCCTCGGCCGGCTCGAACCTGGAGCGCCCGTTAACCTCGAACGCGCGGTCACGCCAGCGACGCGATTGGGCGGCCACATCGTGCAGGGACACGTCGACGCGCGCGGCGAGTTTGTTAGCGCAATTGACCATGGGGGTTCGTGGACAGTGCGAATCAAGTATCCGTCGGAGATAGCTCGTTATCTGGTGTTTAAGGGATCGGTTGCTGTGGAAGGGATTAGTTTGACCGTAGCGAATTTGGCTGACGATTACTTCGAAATCGCCATCATTCCCAAGACCTGGGAGGTTACAAACTTCTCGCAATTGCGGCCCGGCGACGCAGTTAATCTGGAAGTGGATGTGATTGCGAAGTATGTTGAGCGAATACTTGCGCGGCCAGGCAGCTAGTCAACTATATCCGCAAATTACACAGATTACGCTGATTTGGATTTCAAAGAGTTTAGAAGCGACATGTTTTTCGCCGCGGATGTGAACCTCGTAGCTGGCTCCGAGGCTAATCTGCGTAATCTGCGGATATCGAGTGGAGGCGGTCGAAAAATAGGGGTCTTTCGGTTAACATAATCCCTTTAGATTTCAGATTTGAGGTCTCAGATCTCAAGAGTAAAAGCGGATTTGAGGTTTCAAAACACAAAGCAGATTTGAGATCTCAGATCTCAGAAGTCAAAGCAACAGCTACAGAATGCCATTTACCTCCATTGAAGACGCCATCGCCGATATCCGCGACGGCCGCATGGTCATCATTGTCGACGACGAAGATCGCGAGAATGAAGGCGACTTGGTCTGCGCGGCCGAAAAAGCGACTCCCGAAATTATTAACTTCATGGCCCGCCACGCGCGCGGCCTAATTTGCCTGCCGTTGACTGAGGAACGTTGCGACGAATTGCACCTGACTACGCAGGTCGCCGACAACACTTCTTATCTCGGCACAGCCTTCACCGTATCGATTGATGCCCGCAAGGGAATTACCACCGGCATTTCGGCAGCCGATCGCGCCACCACAATTCAGGTAGCGGTTGATCCCGTAACCCGTCCGCAGGATCTCGCGCGACCCGGACACATTTTTCCGTTGCGCGCTAAGAAGGGTGGCGTGCTGGTGCGACCGGGTCAAACGGAAGCAAGTGTTGATGTCGCGCGCATGGCCGGTTTGTATCCGGCCGGAGTCATCTGCGAGATCATGAACGACGATGGCACCATGGCCCGTCTACCCGAGCTAGAGCTCTTCTCCAAACAGCACGAACTGAAAATGATCACGGTGGCGGATCTGGTGCGCTATCGGATGAACAAGGAGACGCTGGTGAAGCGTGCGGTGGAAACAGATCTTCCCACCGTGTACGGACGCTTTCGCGCGGTTGCTTACGAAAACATTATTAACGGCGACGTGCACCTGGCGATGGTGATGGGTGACCTGAAGACGGAAGAACCGGTGCTGGTTCGGGTGCACACGGAAAACGTCACCTGCGACATGTTTGGTTCGCTGATCGATGACACCGGGTTTCAGCTGCACGCGGCACTCGAGAAAATTGCCGCCGCCGGTCGCGGCGTGGTGCTTTACCTGCGACAGCGTGAGCACAGTCTTGACCTGGTAAATCAGTTAAGGACCTATGCAGTTATGCAGGAGCAGCATGTCGGCAAACGCGATGCGAGCGTGCAAACCGGCTATGGAGTTGATCGAGACTACGGCGTAGGCGCCCAGATACTTCATGACCTTGGCTTGCGTCGTATACAATTGCTGACGAACCATCCCCCCAAGGTCGCAGCCCTGGAAGGCTTTGCGCTTGAAGTTGTTGGAAGTATTCCGCTGGGACAACCCGCGCATCTCAAGGACGCGCCATCGGAATCAGAACCAACTATGTCCAAGAAGAGAGAGCAACGCACCTAGCCGCTGCGCCATCTGTCTTGTTGGTGGACGCGACTCGTCGTCTGCTGCCTCTCTCTATCAAGCTCGCTTTGCTGTCCGGGTTTCCCTCTCCCATGTTTAGACCCGATTCAAGGCCACTAGTGGCCGCAAGTTATGAGTGTAGACGATCGCGACAACGATCCGGCTAAACATTCAGACGAACGTCCCTCCCCTCCGGAGGAGATCGGGGACGCTTTACAGTCTGAAACTGACGAGCCGCTTCCTCCCGAGGCCGAGGCCATTGCTGAGCGCGATGCCGAGCGGTCTCACCCGCGAACGCCTCAAGGCAGACGAAGACGTTTCATCAATCGCCGTAACCTGGTAATCGCAACCATCGCCGCCTCAATAGGCGTGGTAGCGCTAATCCTTTTGGCGTTTCTCGCCTACCGGCTCGGATACGTTGATCGCTACGTAGCCGGCCAAATTAAAAACACGTTTGCTAACTATGGAATCCGCGCCGAGATAAGGGAGTTTCACACGGCGTTCAATCCGCAGACGGTCGAAATGCTGGGTGTCGATCTATATGACGCTCAGACTGGCGAGAAGCTCGGCAAGATAGACCGATTGCTGGCAACAGTACGAATAGAAGATCTTTACTCGCTTAGCCTGCAACGCAATATCAACCTGCAGGACTTGCAGATTGAAGGTCTTGAAGCGTGGGTAACATTTGACGAGCAGGGACGTTCCAACTTTCGTAACTTGCGCATTCCACCTCCCGAACCAAATCGACGAATCCTTTTCGCTTACTCAACCGCCCGCGTCGAAATCAAGAACGGCGTAATTCATTACGGCGACGCGCGCCACGAGATTGCCGGCGAGGGCCGCAATCTGCACGTGCTGGTCCAACCCGACGATCCATCGGCTCCCGCGGAGAGTTGGATGAACACGGTAACGTTATCCCTTTCAAATTCCAGTTTCACCTACGACGGTCGCCCCATTAACAACATCGACATAAATGCCCGTGGTCGCATTAATCAGACCCGGGCTGAGATTCATGAGCTGGTGCTGAAGTCGCCCGTGGCCGAGGCGCGCTTGCAGGGAACGATGGACGACTGGCGAGCGCTCCGTTACCAGATGAACGTTACGTCCAACGTTGATCTGACCCAACTTTCCGACGTGCTTCAGAGTGGGACGACGTTACGAGGGGCCGGCAGTTTCGCAGGTGTAGTCAACGGCCAGGGAGATCAATACAAGGTGGAAGGAACGATCAAGTCGGATGCGCTTGCCGCCGACGGCATTCGTTTGCAGGGTCTCGACGTTACCGCCAGTGGCACTGGGCAGGGCAAGACTTACGACATCAATGGACGCGCGGTGGCGGCCCTGTTAACTGCTGGCGATTTCCAACTCAATAACGTTCAGCTCGTAGGTGGAGTGATGGGGACCGGCTCAGACTTTCGCTGGGTAGGTGAACTGCGGGCTGCGGCAGAACGCAGTTACGGGACCACCATCATGGGCCTGATTCTTCAGGACTCTCGCGCCGAGATGAAGGATGGCGTGCTGACGGCTTCCGCGGCGCGTTTCCTGGCAAACAGTCTGAGCACGTCAACCGCGCGAGCTAATGGTTTGACTGCAACCGACCTCCGTATACGAAGCGAGAACGATGTAACTACCGGCACCATCGCGCAATTCCGCGCGGGAACGATTACAGCTTCCGGGGCCCGCATCAATGGCGTCACTGCAAACAACATTAATATCGATAGTCGCGGTGCGACCACCAGTGTGGTAGTCAGACAGGTTCAGGTGGGCTCCACCTCAGCGGCAGGCGCCGAGATAGGAAGCATCAACATTGCCGGCGCGCGGCTGTCGATTCGTGGCGGACGCATCGAGGGGACTACAGCAGACATCGACGCAGGCACGGTGACGCTGGCCGATGGCCGCGTGGAAAACGTGAAGCTTGCACGTCCGGCATTTGTGGTGGAGCCGTCAGGGCGTTATCGCGCGAGTGCTGATTTAAGTTTAGGTGGCGGCGTGTTGGGCCAGATGGAGATGGGCCAGGCCAGTGCGCGTCTGGTCGCAACTAACACGGAGTTGCAGCTCAACGATTTCAAAGCAGCCATCTTCAGAGGCAACGCCAGCGGAAATGCGCGAATAGCCATCGCCCGAGGCGGCACCTCCCGAGTCGTTGGAACTTTTGACGGAATTGAAATCGCGGGGCCGTTTACCGCATTTGCCGGGGCTGCTGTTCCATTAACGGGCGAGGCAAGTGGAACGATCGACTTGACGTTCCCGGGCACGAATTTTGAGCAAGCGTCCGGGACACTAAACACTAAATTGGTTTCAGACACTACGGCCCTCGAAGCCGGACGCGTTCCAATTAACGGAGTCGTTTCGTTGCGAGCCAATCGCGGGTTGTTTGAAATCGATCAGGTAAACCTGCAAACGCGCGCCACCAAACTCAACGCGACCGGCCAGTTTTCAGTTAATGGCGATTCCAATCTTCAGGTGAACCTCTCTTCGTCTGACGCAACCGAACTCCAAGCTGTGTTGATTTCCTCAGGTTTATT
Source organism: Pyrinomonadaceae bacterium (assembly GCA_035273385.1). Lineage (GTDB taxonomy): Bacteria > Acidobacteriota > Blastocatellia > Pyrinomonadales > Pyrinomonadaceae > PSRF01. The sequence goes on from DATEPE010000037.1 coordinate 80,853, forward strand.
GCCCGAGGTTGAAGCACAAATGAACAGTTACGGTATCGAGCTGGCCGGAGAGTTGGTCTTCAACGGTTCAGTCAAAGGACGCCTCGCATCACCGGATCTTGATGGCAAGATTTCCCTCGGCTCCCTGCTGGTGAACGGTACCGACATGGGCGCGTTGTCTGCCGACCTGCGCATGACTGCAGCTGAGATCCGTGTCGATAACGGACGGCTAATTGAGAAAGATGGTGGTGGTATGCAGTTCGCGCTGTATGCGCCACGCACGGGTACCGACAACACGACGTTTGAAGCGACCCTCGATCGCGTTAATGCAGGCAACCTGATCGCAGTGCTGCCGTTTAGCAAGACCACGAGGGAGCAAATTGGTGACACTCAATCGGACGCGTCAGGTGTAATCAAGATCACCGGCATCCCTGACAACATGTCGGGGACCGCCGAACTGAACTTTGGTCCGGGCCGGCTTGCCGGCGAACCGCTTCAGGGCCTCACCGCCCGAGCCACGTTTACGGGTTCAAAAGTCAACGTTGAAACGGTCGATGCGCGGCTGGCTGCCGGACACATCGTGGCTAATGGTAACTATGACACGACGACCAAAGAGTTCGATTTTCAAGGACGCGCCGAAGGCGTTCAATTAAGTCGTTTACTCGCGCTGGCAAACCGGCCGGGGATGGGAACAGTCACCGGCACAGCAAACTTCAACGCCCGCATTACCGGCAATTTTTCGCAGCCGGATTTTTCCAGTTACAACATTACGTTTGACGGTGAGGGAAAAGATGTCGTTATCAATGGCCGGCCCGCGGGAACGCTGGCGCTCACCGGCAGAACAGAGAACCGGCAGCTCAACATAAATCTGACGACAGGGTTGTTAGGTGATAACCAGGTTGTTAGTGCGACCATCAATCTGGGCAGTGAGCGGCTCACATCGAGTGTAGAAACCACGCTGAACAATGCAGACCTTAGTACTCTTCTCACGATGATTTTGCCGTCTGCGCAGGTGAGACTGTCGGGTCGCGCGACCGGCTCGATCAAAGCGAGTGGACCATTGCTCGATGAAGATGGATACCCCTATACCGGTGGACTGGAAGGCACAGCGCACTTTTCAGATTTGAGTTTCCGTGTCGAGGACGTTCAGTTGAATGCGACCACGCCGCTAACTGTTCGTTTCTCGCCGCGCGAACTGACATTCGACAAGGCACAATTCACTGGACCGGGCACCAACATCGCGCTGGCGGGCACGCTTGCCGTCGGGGCGGAAGGACGCCAGAACCTAACTGTTGACGGCGCGCTTAACATGCGCGTGTTGAATGGGCTTTCGCCGGACTTCTTCTCCAGCGGCACGGCTGAAGTCGCCGTGCGCGTGACAGGCAGCTATGAGCGGCCGCGCCTGACCGGAACCGCATCGTTAGCCGGCGCTTCGATCGCGATTCTCCTTGGTAACGAACGCTGGACTATTTCAAATTTAAACTCCGTCATCCGTTTCACTTCCAATCAAGCGCAGATAGATTCATTGACCGGAACTATGGGTGGCGGCCGCATTTCGGCGACCGGCGGTGCGTTGCTTGAAGGCTTCACACTGTCGCGATTTTTGTTCAACATCCACGGCGACGACGTAACCGTACCATTCCCTGAAAACTTCCGTACCACGGCAGATCTCGATCTCGAAATCAAAGGTTCAGCGCGTGAACAACTGGTTAGTGGGATCGTCAATGTTCGCCGCACAGAGTACACGCAGGATCTCGAAATCGCCGACCTAATCAATTTCAAGCGACAGGAATCGATCGAAGAAGGCGGTGAATTGGAGGTCACCCGGGCCGCGCTTTTCAGCGATCTGCGGGTTGAGGGTCGTAACGCCCTGGTTGTCAGAAATAATCTGGCAGACATCGTCGGCTCGGTATCGCTTCAGGTAAATGGACCAGTCAAAGATCCAGTCATCTCGGGGAGAATCACCGGCACGAGTGGCACGATTAACTTCCGTAACGATCGTTACACAGTCAACCGTTTATTGATTGATTTGCCGCCGCGACGCAATGCCGATCCCATCATTAACATCCAGGCCGAGTCGCAAATTCGCGGCTATCGCGTGACGATTGGTTTGAACGGTGCGCTTTCGCAGCCGCAAGCGGTGATCAGTGCGGACCCGGCGTTGCCGCAAGCTGATGTCGTAGCACTAATCACCACCGGGCAGTTGGCCACCGGAGATACCAGCGCTTCCATTCTTTCGCAATCCAGTTTAGGCACGGCGACGAGCTTGTTGACTGACGCTTTGATCAACGCGCCCGCCCAACGTGCTACCAGCAGACTGTTTGGTCTCACCCGATTTGAGATTAATCCCGTCATTCCAGGGCGGGCCGGTTCAACACCGGCTGCCCGGTTAACTCTCGGCCGGAGAATTAATAAAGACCTCTCGGTGGTCTATTCAACGAATGTCGGATCTGACCCGAATCAGATTCTGGCGGTGGAATACCGGCTTTCAGACAGGTTGTTCTTCGTCGCGCAGTATGAGCAGGCGTCGTCGCGGGATCTAACTGCGCGCAGCAACAACAACTTCAACTTCGAGATTCGGTTCAGGAAGCGATTCTGATCAATGGGTGTGGCAGCAGCGCGGCAACACAATTCGGAAAGTCATGGTCGCAGAGCGCGGCCTTGGTTCAGCCGTCGATGCCACACCAAGAGCGGCAGCACACTTGAGATCTTCAGAGTTGTGCTCCTCCTTTTAATCTTCATCACTGCACTATCAAGTGCGAGAGCCGGTTCAACTCTCGACCACTACGAAGGCAGAATCATAGTTGCAGTTGAAGTTACTTTTGAAGGTTCGCCTCCTGACCCTCCTGCAGAAGCGGAGTTCCTCTCCATCATCCGCATACTGCCAAACTCAGAGTTTTCGGCGGTAACTGTTCGCAATGCACTCCAGGCACTGTTTGATTCAGAGCGCGTGGCCAGCGCCCGGGTCGAGGCGTTTGAAGCTGGGGGAGGCGCACGAGGTCCGATTCGACTGCGGTTTGTTATTCAACGGCAGATTCAAATCGGTGATGTCAGATTTGAAATCACGCCCGGCGCCGGCGTGGCGATTTCGGAAGACGAATTGAGGGCTCGCGTAAACCTCAGTCAGCCGGGTACACGCCTTTCGCGACAAATAATCCTTCGCAACACGAATGATCTGCTGGTTTATTTACGAGACCTCGGTTACTTCAACGCCGTAGTCGAATCAAGCGAACAACTGGACGCTTCCGGCACTCGCGCTACCGTAACTTTTCGCGTGGTTCCGGGTGAACAAGCACGCGTGCGTACTTTCGATATAGGTGTCACAGGGTTTGACCTAAGTACCGTGAGGCCGTCACTTGAACTGCAGCCCGGCGCACGATTTACACGCGAGGCGCTGGGTCGTGACGTGAGGACGATTCGCGAAGCCATCATCAACAGCGGCTACCTCGCCCCGTTGCTGGACGACCCACGAGTCGTTCGCGACTCCGAAGCGAACGACGTCTCGATTGAATTGAGAGGCGCCGTCGGTCCGAAAGTCACAGTAAACGTTCCCGATTTTCCGATGAAGGAAAAAACCTCGCGCGAACTGTTGCCTGTTAAGCGCGAAGGTAACATCGATCAATCGGCCATTATCGAAGGCGCAAGGCGACTGCGTAACAAGCTGCAGGAAGATGGGTATTTCTTTGCCGAAGTTACGCCGGTGTGCACGGTCACGCCTCCGTTACCGGTGCTCGGTGAAAACGGCACGGAAGGGACTTGTCAGATTCTCAACCCGGAGCAGCTAAGTGGCCGTGCGGTGGAGATTCGTTATGACATCGTGCGGGGCCGGCGTTTCAAACTTAAGGACATTCGCATCACCGGTACCAACAAGCTGACATACGAAGACGTGGCAGCAGATCTGGAAACCCAGAAAGCCAGCGCCCTGGGACTTATTCCGTTTCTTGGTTACGGGCGCGGCTACACCAGTATCGCGTTGCTCGAACAGGACAAACGAACGATTCGAAACTACATGCGTGACATTGGTTACCGGAAAGCAGATGTCACGGTCCTGCAGGGTGTTTCGGTTGATGGCGAAAATCTGATTATCACGTTTGACGTCACAGAGGGTCCGCTGACCCGCATCGCCGGTGTTGAAGTGCGCGGGAACACTATTTACACCGACGAGCAATTACTGGCGGAGCTTAAGACAGTGATCGACTCTCCATTCTCTCGTTCGCAGGCGCGCGCGAATGGCGAACGGATAGTTGCCCTTTATTCCAATGACGGTTACGTAAACGCTCAGCTCGAATTTTCCTTCGTGGAGTTGCCGGTCAAAGGTGAAGACGAACAGGTGCGCCTGGTCTATTCGATTACCAACGAGGGTGACAAGGTTTACATCAATCGGATTATCGTCAATGGCGTCACCGGTAGTGCATCAACACAACGTACCAAGCGAGACGCGATCGTGCGCGCTATTCCGCTCTTTGAAAATGATGTACTGCGTTCTGATCGACTGGCAGAAAGCGAGCGCGAGCTGTACCTGACCGACGCGTTTCGGCAGGTGCTGATTCGCACTGAACCCGCGGGCGAAACAGCTGCCGGATTCAAACAACGCGACGTGATTATCGACGTGGAAGAGAAACTGCCGCGCGTTATGGATTACGGCGGCGGCGCTTCGACCGATACCGGAGCCCACGGGTTGTTTGAACTCAGCAACGTTAATTTGATGAACAAACTGCGCTACGGCGCGATGCGCCTGCGTGCCAGTAGCCGCCAGCAGCTGGTGCGACTTGAGTATCTCGATCCACGTTTTGCACGTTACGGCGAGCGTCAGTTTTGGCCGCTTGGTATTACGCTCGAGTATGTTCGGGATTCGACGGTTACCCGATTCTTCCGCACCGCGATTGACCAGGGGACGATGGGAATTGTGCAGCGTCTCGACGAAGACGGAAATGCGCTGGATGAATTCGGGCGTCGGGTACGCGAGCCCACCATCAACCGCTTCATCGCTGCGATTGAAACACGCCGGGTAATAAGCACGAAGACGCGGTCCATTATATTCGCCCGCTACAATTACGAAGACGTTCGGCTGTTCAACCTGCAGAGTCTGGTTATCAGGCCCATTCTGCATCCTGATCGCGCGGTTCGTCTCTCCAAATTAGGCGCGTCGTTTGTTCGTGATACGCGCGAGCGATGTGAACGTGGGTTGATTGGCGCGATTCGTGATCCTGACGAAGAGACAGGAGCGCCCGGAGAAGTCTGTCGCTTTAACCAGTTGGACGCTACTCGCGGAGACTTTTTCAGTGTGGACTATGCGCTTGCGTTGCGACAGTTGGGTGGAAATCTGTCTTTCAACAAACTGCAACTGTCTTACCGGCGTTATTACAAGATCAACCGTCTGCGTCGAACGGTGTTCGCGGGCAACGTTACATTGGGACTGGCCAACCTGTTTAATCCGCGCGACCGCGATGGTAACAATCAAATCGACGAGATCGATCTGACGTTACCGATCAGCGAGCGGTTCTTTTCCGGCGGCTCGAGTACATTGCGGGGCTTTGCTTTTGAAGAAGCCGGTCCGCGCGTTGCGATTATTCCGGAAGGAACCTTCCTCGATCGTGACAAGAACCGGGTGTTTTTGAATCCATTTACTGTCCCGGTGGGTGGCAATGCCCTGGCAATCGTTAACCTCGAAGCGCGGGTTCCGGTTTCTCCCACCTTGCAGGTTGTGCCGTTCTACGACGGTGGCAATGTGTTTCGACGCATCGGGGATTTGTTTGGCAAAGATGGACCAGCTGTTCCTCCCGGCGATGTGCTGGCCGAGATTAACGCGAGAAATCTGCGCGCACACTGGATACACACACTCGGTTTAGGGCTGCGCATCCAAACGCCGTTTGGCGGCGCTCTGGCCATCGACTACGGCTTTATGATGAACCCACCCGAGTTCCTGGTTCCGCAACGTGGTCCACTGGGAGGCTTGGACGGCACACCCGCAGTCTATCGTCTCAAACCCGGGCAGATACATTTCAGGTTTACGCAGACGTTCTGAGGAGAAAACAGAATGCAGAAGGCAGAATGCAGAAGGCAGATTCCGAAGCTGATTCATGGAATGTCGTGTCGCGGTTGGCACCTTAGCGTGGGTACAATTGACGGACACAAACCTTCCCTGCCGGCTGCGCGTTACTTCGTGATGACCGCTTTGCTGCTTACTGCCTACTGCCTACTGCCTACTGTTTTGCGGGGCCAGGAGGTGGTAGACAAGATGGTCGCCACCGTGAATGCCGACGGCGCGACGGAGTGTGGTGGCGTGTGTTTGATCACGTATTCCGATTTACTCTGGCAACTTTCGCTGCAGCCTGATACTCCGTTAGACAATCCCACCTCCGCGGATCTGAATCGCGCTTTACGTCTCGTGATTGACCAGCGGTTGATTCTGCAGGAGGCCGAGAAGTTACCGTCGATTGCGCCAACTGCCGAGGAAATTAAGGCCAGACGCGATGAGCTGGTGAAAATCTTTGGTTCGTTACAGGCGCTTCAACAACGCATGCAGAGAGTTGGATTAACGGCGGAAAAACTCGACGAGATTCTGGACCAGCGTTTGAAGATTGAAAAGTATCTGGACTTCCGCTTCCGCAACTTTGTGGTTATTACGCAGCAGGAGATAGCGGACTACTACAGAGACGTATATGTACCGCGATTGCGGGCCCGTGCGCCTGGTCAGATCGTACCGACGCTGGAGGAGGCGCGCGACGAGATCGAGCGCACCTTGCAGGAATCAAAAATTGAAACCGACACCGATGCCTTCCTCGACAACGCCCGCGAGCGCGCTGAAATCGTTACGCTGAATCCGGTTTAGTAGAAAGTGAGAGATTTATCCGGGCAGGAATAGCTAAACAAGGGCAGGAATAGCTCAACAATCAATGTCTCAGGGTCAGGAAGGGTAGCTTGCTCCCGCTCGTTGAATGCCACCCAACCTAAGCGGGAGCAAGCTACCCTTCCTAACCATGAGGCTGTGTTGCTTGATTCATCCACGCCATCATGCGGGTCGGCGTAGATACGTGCGCAACGTTGGCGGTGTCGCTTTCCTCATCAGAGCGGCTTTCGCTTTCCATTCCATCGAACGACTCAGCTCCACCAGGAACTTAGTTTCCCCGGATTCCATTACCGCAGTAGGTTCGCCGGCGTTGTAGAGAATGCGATTGGAAGTGAACGCAGTTACGCGTGCTCCGGGCGTAATGATGCCAACCACGTTGAGCGGATCCGCCGCACTGACGGAAATCATGTCTTCCGCCGAGCTTGGTGGGGCTCCGGGGGCACCAACAGCTAGTGAACCGGGTGCGGACTCGATCACCGCCGGCGATCGGAAACCGAAGTCCATCGAGCCTGTTCGCGCTCGACGAATCGCTCGTAACATTGCGACTGCTTCCGGCAAAGCGAATTGCTCACCTGAGATACCGGCCACAAATCGGCCGCCGCGAATTTCTCCGCGTGCTTCCAGACGATGGTAGATTCGCAACAACACTCGCCAGGGCAGTGCTATGCCTTCACGTTCCAGCAAACGCTTGAACACTACTCCATAGCGTTTTAGCAGGATCCGTGCAACGTCCTCGGAGGCTTCCAGGTCCTGGGAAGAAGGGACAGGCAGGAATGCCTGTCCTACACGGTTCAGTAGTGACCATCGCCCCGCGCTCGACATTTGATATACGGGCTGCCGATGCTTTCGGCGCGCTGCAGCATTCGTCTTTTTGCTAGATGGCGTCAAGAGTGCCCGAAGTCCCGCAAAGCTATCAGAGATAACCAGACCGGCAGCTACAAGTTCACCCAAAGCCTCTTCAACCTGACTCTTCAGGAGCTTGGTTCCGTCGACGACGTCTGTGAAAAACGACGCGCCTCGCGTTGACAGAAAATCCAACACTGCCTGGGTAGTCGATGAGAACTCAAGTTCGTTCCGAGTTGTCTGTGGAAACACCGAACTCCAAGTCGCAAAGTTTTTGCGAAGCAACAGTGCAATCGGTGTGTTACGTACTGGGGCTGACCCGCGCGCCCGTTCATTACCGGCTTCGGTAGATGTTGTACGCGCCGGCGGCGTTAATCGCGCCCAAACTACTTCACCGGAAAGACACAGTGCGTCGAGCCAGGCCGGATCGTATTCCACTAGTCGCGCTGGAAGAATCTCGCCTTCCCAAGCCGCAGCCGGAGCTTCAAAGCCTTCCAGTTGCTCGATGATCCCTCGCAGACTTTCCGCTCCTTCCATCTGATGTTCAGGCGCAACCTTTTGCCATGCGAGCAGGTAACGCATGAAGTCGTTGGTGGAAACGGGTTCAATTTCCTGTCGCAGGCGATTGAGCGTGTAACTGTGTATTCGCGCGAGCAGACGACGGGCAGACCATTCCGTCTGTTCGGTTCCCGGTGTGAACTTGCCGCGGATAACGAACCCTTCAGACTCAAGTTTCAGTAGGCTTGCTTCGACTTGCGCAGGCTCGAGAGCCGAGGCATCGGCCAAACTCTCTATCGTTACGGGTCCCAGACCTTCCAGCCTCCCGCGCATGATTTCCACGAGCGCATCTTCTTCAGTCCACGCTTTGTCGCCAAGACTCGCAGGCGCGACAATCTGTGGCGCGAGAGCGACCCCAGTGTAAATGGCCTGAATCTGGGGGAGTCTCTCGGCCGCTACCCACAGACGACGTGACACGCCCGTTTCCAAACGATTGACCGTCATGACCGCCGCGCGTCGGTCCCTCTGTAACTCACCGAGAAATTGTTGCCAGTCCGTTCCTTCTGCTTCCGTTACAAAACCCAACTCAACAAGCGCGTCATGCAACTCATCCGCGTTTTCGACTCTCGGCCACGCCTCATCGCGCACCCGATCGATGGCTCCCTGATCCAGCTTGCCCATGTCAGACGCGGTTTGCGGATCGAGCCAGCGACGTTGATAGACGGCGCGCGTGCGTCGCTCTTCCAGCGGCGCATCGTCGAGATATGCGTAAGGTCGCGCGTTTAAAATTTCCTGCGCCAGAGGTGACGCTTCAATTACGTCGCGTGCAAAAAGGTTCCTTTCGTTTCGTTCGATCGAGGTCAGGAGCCGTTCGAGTCCGTCAATGTCCATCGCCTCTTCCAGGCAATCCTTAACAGTCTGATCGACCAGCGGGTGTTGCGGAATTTCACGCTCACCGCCGCCCAGGTTTTCGAAACATGCAACCTGATCCGGAAAGATCGCGGTCAATAGATCGTCGGCGTCCATGCGCTGCAACTGGGCAGGAATCTTCTTGCCGCCGCGCCGGCGCAAGACGGCGAGCGATCGGGTGACATTCCAGCGCCAACGTATGTTCCACATCGGCGCGTCAAGAAGTGCCTGGCAAAGAAGCTGCCGCACGGTTTTGGAGTTGAGATAGTGAAAGACGTCTTCGAGTGGAAAACTGTGTGTGGGTCCAAGTGACAACACAATCGCGTCTTCGGTAGCAGCGGCTTGCAGTTCGAAGTTGAACTTGCGGCAAAAGCGTTTACGCAGCGCAAGGCCCCAGGCACGATTGATACGGCTGCCGAACGGCGAATGAAGAACCAGCTGCATGCTGCCGCTGTCATCGAAGAACCGCTCGAGAACCAGATTCTCCTGCGTAGGCATCACACCGAGCACAACCTTCGCGCCGGCGAGATACTCAACCACTTGCTCAGCTGCTGCGCGAGAGATTCCAACCTCTCCCGTCAGGTAATCCAAAGCCGGCAGGAGGTTCAGCGAATTCGTTAAACTCGGTTCACCATCATTCGTTGCCCCGTGCCCGTTACCATTCCCCTCGTAGCTACCCTGACATTGGACATTGGACATTGGACCTTGGACAATTCTTTGTGCAATCTCCTCGCGCAAACGCGACACCGAATGCGATAGCTCATAAGTTCTTGCCGGCGCCTCGCCCAGCCAAAAGGGAATTGAAGGTGGCTGACCGGCGGCGTCTTCCACGCGTACCTTGCCCTGTTCCACACGCAGAATGCGCCACGACGTGTTGCCTAGTTGAAAGATGTCACCCTGCAGACTCTCGATAGCGAAGTCTTCGTTAACTGAACCTATAACCAACTCACTCGGTTCAAGTACCACTGCATAATCCGCATTGTCAGGAATCGCTCCACCAGACGTGATCGCAGACAGACGCGCATTGCGACGCCCACGAATGCGTTGGTTAACGGCATCGTGGTGCAAGTAAGTTGAACGCCGGCCGCGTTTGGTAGTGAAACCTTCGGCCAGCATGCGGATGACTTCGTTGAATTTGTCCCGGTCGAGCTTGCGATATGGATAAGCGCTCGTAACCATCGCGAAGAGATCGTCTTCGCTCCACTCTTCGGGTGCTGAGGCCGCGACAATCTGTTGCGCGAGAATGTCCAGCGGCTGTTCCGGTATTTCCAAACGATCTAACTCACCACGTCGCACTGCATCGATAATAGCTACGCATTCGACCAACTCGTCGCGTGACAAGGGAAATATGCGGCCTTTGGGAAAGCCTGCAACTGTGTGGTTTGAACGACCGACTCGTTGCAGGAAGCTGGCGATTGATCGGGTAGTGCCAAGTTGGCAAACGAGATTGACGTCGCCGATATCGATTCCCAGTTCCAGAGAGGCAGTCGCAACCAGTGCGCTGAGTTCGCCGTTCTTCAACCGTTGTTCTGCGACCAGACGTTGTTCCCGTGCCAGGCTGCCATGGTGTGCGGCAATATTTTCATCACCCAGGCGTTCACCCAGATGGCGGGCTACACGTTCCGCGAGCCGTCGGGTGTTGACGAAAACCAGAGTCGTCTTGTGCTGCCGAATCATCTGCGCGAGCCGGTCGTAAACTTCATCGAAAACTTCTCCGGACATGACCGCCTGCAAAGGTGAGTCGGGTAACTCAATAGCAATATCGAGACGACGCGCGTGCCCGCTATCAACAATCACGCAGTTTGGATTACCTGACGCGTCGATGTTTTTTGTTCCCACCAGAAAGCGTGCAACTTCTTCTATCGGACGCTGCGTTGCCGACAAACCGACACGGACGAGCTTCGATTGCGGCTGATGTTGGGCAATCAGATGTTCTAGTCGCTCGACTGAAAGCGCCAAATGCGAGCCACGCTTATCGCCGACCAATGCATGGATTTCGTCAACAATCAACGTGCGAGCGGTTTGCAGCATGCGCCGTCCGCCGTCGCTGGTTAGCAGAATGTAAAGCGATTCCGGCGTTGTCACGACGATATGGGGCGGACGCTTGGTCATCGCCGTTCGTTCCGACGCGGGAGTGTCGCCGGTGCGCACGAGAGTCCGAACGTTTACTTCGGGTAAGCCCATCGCCTTGAGTTCTTCTTCAATTCCGGCGAGAGGGACTTGCAGGTTGCGCTGAATGTCGTTGCTAAGTGCTTTTAGCGGCGAGACGTAAACAACGTGAGTGGTGTCTTCGAGTTTGCCCTCTAATCCCAGACGCACCAGGTCATCTATGGCGGCGAGAAACGCGGACAGAGTTTTACCAGAACCGGTGGGAGCGGCAATCAACGTGTTTCGCTGTTGCTTGATTGCCGGCCAGGCTTCCTGCTGCGGAGGGGTCGCCGAGGGAAAGGTCTTGGTAAGCCAGCGTGCAACCGCTGGATGGAAAATTTCCAGGTTCATGGGTGAGGAAAATTATAACTTAAAACCGGGCGGGTTGCATAGATGAAACAGCGGCCTACGATTGAAAAACAGAAGGCAGTGGGCAGTGGGCAGAAGGCAGAAGGCAGTAGGCAGAAAGCAGAAGGCAGTAGGCAAAAGCGGTAGCAGACGGGTGGCTAGGCTAAGTACGAGTGATTTTTCTTCTGCCCACTGCCCACTGCCTTCTGCCTACTGCTTTTTTAGCGCCAGACGCCGATGATCGCGCCCATCACCACAAACGCGACGGTCATGTAGCCGCCGTTGATCAGAATGTAGGCCCACGATCGGTTTTCAAAGACACCGATGATCGCTATTGCCATTGCTACCCACCCGAATCCGGCAAGCGCACCTGCAGTCATTCCCCAGGTCAGGTTGGTGCTGGGCGAGGCCAGAAACATTGCGAGATTCACGGCCATGATCAACGAGAAAACAAACGACCAGCCAAACATGCGCGCTTTGCTGAATGTTTGCAGGTCTTCCTCGCTAAAGTTATTGGCGCGCATCCAGGCCTTGCCAAAAAGCAAAGGTGAATACCAGAGGCCACCCAGTAGAAAGGTTGAGAGCGCGGCGACTAACACCGCCAGATAGTTAATGTTGGAAGCGTCCATGATCGACTCCTTGGGGGAAAGTGTTGACGGCCGCGGAGTCTAATGAACGTGGTTTGAGTTGTATTGTAAAAAATTAACCAGCTTTTTTGTGTTCTTCGTGTGTTTCGTGTTCTTCGTGGATCGCTTTCTAATTGGGTCCAAACACTATCCACGAATTACACGAAACACTCGAATGGAGGATGGTTAGTTTATTGGAATGAAGTTTACGTACTCGCCGCGTTGTGCGACGTAAGCGGTGGGACTCAATCCGGAGAAGTTTTGAAACTCCTTGATGAAATGGGCCTGGTCGTAATACCCGCAATCATAGGCAATGCCTGACCATTCAATCTCCTCCTGCTGCTCGATCAGGTTCACCACCTTTTGAAATTTGCACACGCGCGCAAAAGTCTTCGGCCGTAGTCCTACCACCTTTTCAAACTGCGAAATCAAATGTTTCTGCGTAATACCGATGGTTTGTGCCAGGTCTCTGATGGCCAGGAACTGTGGCGAGTGTTGCAGTTGATGAACCGCGAAGCTAATTAAACGATTCGCTTCAAGAGAACGGTGCGCGCGGGCCAATAGAAAGATTTCGAGAGCTGCGAGCTTCCCATCATGTGACTGGATGCTCTGCAGTTGTTCGCGGATTTCATCCACCAGGCTTCCCCAGATCAGATCCAGTTCCGTCACGTTTTCGCTCAATTCCGAAATTGGAAAACGGAAGAAAGGATATGCACCGCCGGGACGAAAACGGATCCCGACCATCGACTGGTTTCTATGCGCTCCGATAACGATGTAATTGGTACGCTCTCCGGAGATCCAGGCTTTTTTTACTGTTCGGGACCGCTGTGAGGATTCGTCATCGAAGATGCTCTTGGGTTCTGCGTCGAGATCAATGATCAGTTCGATAGCGCCATCGGGGAGGATCTTTTCGCGGGTGTAGTCGGCGGTAAAACCCTCGACCAGCCAGAAATTCTCGACAAACTGCGACAGAGGAAGTTGGGGGAAACGTAGTTTGTGAATCATGCTAAAAAATTGTCCAAGGTCCAATGTCCAAGGTCCAATGTCCGGTCATCTGACGGGTTCGTTCCTCTGAGATGTTCTGATCAAGGTAAGCAAAACAGACATTGGACATTGGACCTTCTTATTCGAACTGCTTCTTGAAGCCTTCAAACTGTTCACGCAGTTGGGCGATCTCAGTTTTCAGCGTTTCAATCTCACTTTCGAGCACCGCCACCCGATCCTCACGTCCCCGAGTCTTAGTCGGGGCACCTTCCGAAATAGGCTCTTCGATGGGAATTTCGCCTGACAGCAGATGTGCAAACCGCGCCTCTTTCTGTCCAGCCTGGCGCGGGAGACGCACGGCCAGCGGTTCCGGATCATGCGTTATCAGTGAATTGATTGTCCTGTCGACCTCTTCTAGTCCTGAGAACTCATGCAGGCGCGCCGAGTTGGATCGCAGTTCGCCGGTTGTTAGTGGTCCACGCAGCATTAGCACGCACATCAACGCGAGCTCGGCGGGATTCAGGTGCATCACTTCCGGCATAACGTGTTTGTATTTCGGCACACGGCTAGTGCTGCCGTGAAAGACATAGGTGAGGTTTTTCTCTCGCAGCGTCTCCAGCGCATGCGCTACTTCATTTTCGGAGTACGACGTAACCGGATTGCGATTGTTCTTCTGATTACATGCAGCAGTCAGGGAATTGAGAGTGAGCGGGTAATACTCGGGCGTGGTTACCTGTTTCTCGACGAGTGCACCCAGCACACGGATTTCGATGTCGTTTAAGATGGTTGTCATTGTTAAGGTGATGGCCGGCAATCGTAACGCAAACTGTTAGTTTGCGAAAACTTTCGCTAAGCACAAGAATCGTTAATTTTGCGACAGCTTCGCCAACCACACTCGTCAAACTCTTAGTTTGCACAGAATTTTGCATCGATAGGATCCATGTACCCCTATCGTCTAGCTTGTATCAAAGCGGTTGTTTACGTGAATCTGCTAAGCAATGAACAGATTCAAATACCGCCCTTCCTACCGGCGCAATTTGCCCCACATCCAACCGCCCGGCGCGAGCTTCTTGATCACTTTTCGACTCGCAGGCTCTCTGCCTGTAGAGGTGGTTAAGCAGTGGAATGTTGAGCGTCAGTGGCTGCGTCATCTAGCGGAAACAAACCCAAGTCATTACGATCAAGTTAAGCACGAGTTTGATAGGCGGTGGTTTACTAAGTTCGAATTTCTGCTGGACCAAGCTGGCATAGGACCCACCTGGTTGAAGGATACTCGCATAGCGACAATGGTGGCCGAGAGTCTGCATTACCGCGACGGCAAGGTCTATCGACTAGATGCATTTATCGTAATGTCTAATCATGTCCATACGGTACTCAAACCGTTGCCAAGGCGACCGGTAACCCGTCTTGGTCTGGAGAATGTTGATTACTATTCTCTGGCTGGCATCATGCATTCGCTCAAGGGCTACACAGCCTTCCAAGCTAACCGCATCTTGGGTCGTGAAGGCGAGTTCTGGGCTCATGAGAGCTTTGATCACTGGATTCGTGATTACCCCGGATGGCAACGAATAATCGGGTACGTGCTGAATAATCCGGTGAAAGCTGGATGTTGTTGTGAGTGGCGTTACTGGAAGTGGAGTTATGTGCGCCAGCAATGACCTTCAGTCGCGGACGAATTCAAAATGGCCGACGTTGACCGTGTTCTGCTGCGAGATCCTTAACGCAAGAACCGCAAACTAACAGTTTGCGTTACGAGGATCACAAGTCTTTCGCACACCTCAATCCCGACACCATCCAGCGTTCGTGCGCGTGGAAGAAGTTTCGATAGGTTGAGCGAATGTGTATTTGTGATGTGGCGAAGGAGCCGCCGCGCAGGACCTTCTGATTCACAAACCACTTGTCGTTGTACTCGTCAAACTCGGATTTAAAACCGGGGTAGGGAACGTAATCGGACGTGGTCCATTCCCAGACGTCGCCGATCAATTGATGGCATCCATAACTGTTCGCGCCCTCCGGAAACGATCCGACCGGCGCGGGCGACCAAAGATTGTTCTCCAGCAGATTTGCCTTTGTTTCTGTGGCTGAATCATCACCCCACGGAAATTGCCTTGAATCGGCGCGCGCAGCTTTCTCCCATTCGGCTTCGGTCGGCAAACGTTTGCCTGCCCACTTTGCAAACGCTGAGGCTTCGAAAAAGCTGACGTGGTAAACCGGTTCGCTGGCCTTGTCGCTTACTGAATGCAGACCAGCGAAATCGCGGATCATCCATTCGCCGTCGTGAGATTCCCAGTAAAGAGGCGCGCGCCAGTCTTCGCGATTCACAACCTCCCAGCCTTCAGAAAACCACCAGCGGAAATCCTTATAACCGTTGTCGCGAATGAATTCGAGGTAGTCGCCGTTAGTCACTAATGCGCGATCGAGTGCGTAGTTCTGCAGGAACACCTGGTGCGCCGGCTTCTCGTTGTCGAAAGCGAAGCTGTAGTTGATTGGACTCTGGACATCGGAGTAACCAAGCCAAAACAATTCGCCTTCGATTTCCGCCATACCCTCTACCTTCACGCTCGCTTTCGGTGCCGCATTTATGGGCGCATCAAACTGATCGCCCAACAGGTGCTTAATGTCGTAAACGAGAAGTTCCTGGTGCTGCATCTCGTGCTCGAGTCCGAGTCGGACCAGGCTTCGAATTTCGTCCCCTTGGTCGTCGATAGAGTCGAGAAGCGTCAGCATTTGCTCGTCCACGTGGTTGCGATAGGCGACCGTGGCTCGAACAGTGGGTCTTGATTTGGTGCCGCGCTTCGGCCGTTCGATACGCGCGCCAAACCCTTCGTAATAGGAATTGAAGTAAAAGAGAAAGTCGTTTGAATAGACCTGGTAGCCGGCTTTGTACTTCTGCAGCAGTGTTTCGAAGAACCAGGAGGTGTGACCGATGTGCCAGCGTGGCGGGCTCATGTACTCAGCCGTTTGGATTACATAATCTTCAATTTCCAGCGGCGCGACGATCTGCATCGTGCGCGCACGGACGTCGCGATAAAGCTGTGCTAGTGCCTTTTCGGCGGAAGCTTTTACGCTGGAGAGCATGATGTCTAAGGATACACGCCACCGACAAATTGGAAAAACTTTCTCGTTCCCCTCCCGTTGGGAGGGTTAGGGGAGGGCCTACAACGCATTTCTGGTTTTTGTTTTGGAGGAAGCGTCAACGTAAAAGTCCACACTCAATTTGTTTCACTTGCCCCTCACAGAGAAAGTTGCCGCCACCTTCAAATACTAACTGGGTGTTTCGCCTCAAGCCCTCTCCCCGGCCCTCTCACAAAGGGAGAGGGAGAATAGAAAAAGATGATGAAGTCTATTCGACCTTAACCGAAGCGCTTTCGAAGGCTCCGACTCGCCCGATAATCGCCGCGTGTGGATAGTTTTCTCTCAGTCTCTCCATCAAACCTCCCCCTCGATCCGGCGCAATTGATATCAACATCCCGCCGGCCGTCTGCGGATCGAATAAGAGTTTCACCAGATTAGGATCGACTGAGTCGTCTACCTGCACATCGCGGCCAACATACTCACGATTAGATTTATCGCCGCTCGTCAGCAGTCCTTCCGACGCCAACTCAAGAGCACCGTCAAGCAGTGGTACGGCTGCTGAATCAATTTCAATTGTCACTTTACTGGCGCAGGCCAACTCCCACGCATGTCCAATCAAAGCGAACCCTGTGATGTCGGTCGCGGCCTTAACGCCAAACTCGCGCATCGCCTCAGCCGCGTAACGTCCCGGCGTCAACATCGTCTTGACCGAAGCATCAACGATCTCGACTGAGGCCTTACCACGTTTGATGCCGGTCGAGATAACTCCCGTTCCAATCGGCTTTGTCAGAATCAGCACATCGCCAGGCTGTGCGCCAGCATTGGTTGCGATCTTAGCGGGATCTATGACGCCGGTTACTGCGTAACCAAACATGATCTGTTCGCTGTCCACGCTGTGACCGCCGATCAACGTGACACCATACTTGTTCAAAGTCTCGAGACCGCCGCGCATGATTTCGCCAAGAATCGCGGGGTCGACCCCTTTCTTTGGGAAACACGTGATCGCCAGGGCTGTGAGCGGCGTTCCGGCCATGGCCCATACGTCGTTGATCGAGTTGAGCGCGGCGATGCGGCCGTAGTCGTATGGGTCGTCAACGATCGGAGTGAAAAAATCGAGGGTTTGCACAATCGCGAGGTCGTCGCGCAGCAGGTACACTCCGGCGTCGTCGGCTGTGTCAAAGCCAACTAAAACGTTTTCGTTCCTGGGCTGTGTTGGTAGCCCGCTCAACACCTGAGCGAGTAAGCTCGGTGACAGCTTAGCCGCTCAACCAGAGCACGAAACCATCTCAGTCAGACGCATCGCTTTCTCCTTTAACCAACGTGTATCAGACGAACGACATCTTTATAACAAATAGCACCGGAATTATCCTGCTTAGCGAATGAGGTAATACCACCAGCGGATTCAAGACTGAATATCTCAGGTTCAGGAAGGGCAGCTTGCTCCCGCTGTGTCGTAAGCTTTCAACCAACCCTGAATGGCTGATCTGGGACCAGCGGGAGCAAGCTACCCTTCCTGACCCTGAGACATTCATTCTTGACCGGTCAGGCGCTAATCACTTGGAGAACTATGAGAATCAATCAACTAATCCAACTTATTCTGGTTACGGTGATCCTTTGGCCAATGAGTTCGATGGCCAACGGCCAAACTCCCGAAATGCTTGCACATTGGGACTACGACAAAACCGCGCCGCTCGGTATTAAGGAAATCGGCGTCGAGAAACGTGGTGACGTGACGATTCATGACTTCACTTACGCAAGTCCGAAAGGTGGCGTGGTACCTGCTTATCTGGTCGTTCCGAAAGGCAAAGGACCTTTTGCCGCAGTCGTTTGGGGTCATTGGTATATGGGCAGATCGCCGATGCGCAATCGCAAGGAATTTCTCGATGAGGCCATCGCGCTTGCACCAGCGGGTGTTGTTTCGTTATTGACTGATGGTCCAATAGCACGGCCTGATTATGTCGCCGACAACCAACCGTTCAGCGAAAAGCAGGTCTCGTATCTTGTGCAACAGGTGATTGACATGCGGCGCGGCGTTGATTTGCTTTCCCAGCGAAAAGACGTTGATCTCAAACGACTTGCGTATGTTGGTCACAGTTACAACGGAGTGGTTGGGGCGATCCTCAGTGGAATCGACAAACGATTCAAAGCATTCGTCTTAATGACGTCGACCACGTCGGACGAAGTGACTCGGAAAATACCTGAATACCAGGAGTACCGAAAACAGATAGGCGTTGAGAAGTTTGAGGCTTTTGAGAAGAAATATTACTGGACGGACCAGGGCCGGTATATCGCGCTTGCGGCGCCGGCCACCGTGTTTTTACAGTACGCGAGGCAGGAACCGTTCTTAGATCCGAAGTGGGTGCCTTTGTATGTTGAAGTTGTCAGCGAACCTAAGCGTTTTAAGCTGTACGATGCGCCCCACTCGCTGAATGCAGAAGCGCGGCGCGATCGGATTGCTTTTCTGGTTGAGCAATTGAAGCTGAAGTCGGTGCCTGAGGCGGTGATTATGAAGGTTCCGGAATTGGTTCAGCCGCCGAAACAATAGATGTCAGATACGAGATGTGAGATCTGACATCTGAAATCTGCACTTTAAAATGACTCACAAAATCCGCATCGGGCCCGCCGGATGGTCATACAAAGACTGGGAAGGCATTGTTTATCCGCAGAAACCTGGCCCCAAGTTTGATCCTCTGGAGTACCTGTCCCGCTTCTTCGACACAATCGAGATCAACAGCAGTTTTTACCGCCCGTTCACTAAAACCACCGCGTCGGCATGGATCAAACGGATTACCGGCGCCAAAGAATTCCTGTTTACTGCGAAACTGCATCGCGTCTTCACCCACGAACGCGGGAAAGCCAAACCCGAAGATGAGAAAGCTGTGCGCGAGGGCATGGATACTCTTGCGAATGCCGGAAAGCTTGGCGCCGTACTCGTGCAGTTTCCCTGGTCGTTCAAGAACAACGACGAAGACCGCCTTTACTTGTCTAACTTACTGACCCAGTTCAGAGACTATCCATTGGTCCTTGAGGTGCGGCATTCGTCCTGGAACCATCCTCACATTTACGAATGGTTAGAGGACGTAGGAGTGGGAATCTGCAACATCGACCAACCCCTCTTCAGCAAATCAATCAAACCGTCGGCAGACGCGACATCAGGAGTCGGTTACGTCAGATTGCACGGGCGCAATTATCAGGATTGGTTTCGTGAAAAGGCACCGCGAGATGATCGTTACAACTATCGTTACAGTTTGGACGAGCTTGAGCCGTGGATTAGCCGAATTAAAGAAGTTGCGGAGAAGACCAGGGAATCTTACGTGATTACTAACAATCACTTCCGCGGGCAGGCAATTGTGAATGCGCTCGAGATAAAAGCGACGTTGCAGGAAGAGGTGGTCGAGGCGCCAGCGCCGTTATTTGAGAAGTATCCGGATTTGGCGAACTCGGCTAAACCTGATGATAGGGAGCCCAAGCTCTTTGCTTAGAGAGTTCGCTGTTTATTCGTGGATCGCTTATTTGCCCGAAGAAAAGCGATCCACGAACTACACGAATAACACGAAATATGGGCAGACCTTACCCGTGAGCGGCGTCGTGTCCCATCAATTGTGCAAACGAAATTGGCAACCCATCTGGATCAAGCGCCACCGCTAACTTGATTCCTTCTTCGTCACGCTGCGTAGGCGGCATCACAAAACGAATTCCTTTCGCCTGCAGTTCCTGGTATGTGGCGTCAATATCTTCAACGTTGAATCCGAATGAACATGCGCCGGCTTGCTTCGACGGGTCTCCAGCAGGAGGGCCGCTGCGGGGCACGCCGCCACCATGCAGCGCTAAGGTTGTGGCCCCCGTTTGAAATTCCGTCCATTCAGGCGATTGAAACTTTAGCGGAATGCCGAGTTTGTCCCGGTAAAATTCCACGGACCTGTCCATATCTGATACCACCACCATCGTGTAGTCGATTTGTTTGAACATAACGGCCTTTCTTTCCAGCGATAAGGGTGGGAACCTCGTGTGCACTGGCGACCACAGTCACCAGGTCGCTACCGCTCCCCGTTCTAAATGCGCTGCGCTGCTTAAGTATTCACTTTTTTCGAGCCTTGCCGGCAGCGGGTCGCTTGCGCGTTTTGCCGTCTCCCGTAGCGACGATGGTTTCAAACTCGTCTTTGGTTAGCGGCATCACGGACAGTTGCGACTGCCGAATCAAAGGCAGCTCGCTCAAGCGCTTGTCGTAACGGATTGCCGCCAGCGGTACTGGATTCTTGAGACGCTTTACCGGCTTTAGGTCAACAGCCACCCACTGCTCATCATCAGCGGTCGGGTCCGCGTAGGCAGCTTTGGTGACTTCGGCAATGCCAACTACAGCTTTGTCTTTTCCCGAGTGATAAAAGAGCACTCGGTCACCCGCCTTCATCGCCCGCAGATTGTTACGAGCCTGATAATTGCGCACGCCCGACCAATCTGTTTCGCCGTCTTTAACGAAATCGTCCCAGGAATAAGTTTCAGGTTCCTGTTTGACCATCCAGTGACTTCCAGTGCTTCGTTTTTTCATTGGTTCTCCTGCGCAATTTGGCTAGCGAACAGCGGCGACATAGAATGCGCTCCGTTATCGTTATCACTAAAAACACTGGAGTTGAAACATGATTAAAGAAGGGACCGCCGCGCCTGATTTCACCGCCATCAACACAAACGGCGACACAATAAGGCTTAAAGACCTGCGAGGCAAAAAGGTAGTGCTGTATTTCTATCCCAAGGATGATACGCCAGGATGCACGAAAGAGGCTTGTTCATTTCGCGACGCGTTTTCCGACTTCAGGAAGCAGGGCATTGAAGTGATTGGCGTTTCAACTGACAGTGAGGCTTCGCACAAAAAATTTACGGCGAAGTATAAACTTCCTTTTACACTGCTGGCCGATACCGATCACTCGATCGCAGACGCTTACGGTGTTTATGGCGAGAAGAAGTTTATGGGACGTACGTATATGGGCGTCAAGCGAATGACGTTTCTGATCGACGAAAAAGGCAAAGTGAAAAAAGTGTTTGAAAAGGTGCAGCCTGAAGAACACGCTCGGGAAGTGCTCGAATCTTTTTGAGCACTTCCCACTTGAGCGCCGCCACGGCGGTTAGGCTGCCACCCAACCGCCGATCTTTGCTGGTTCACCTTCCGGGTTCCTGCCGGGCATCAGCCCCTGAAGTGCGCTGAACGAACTTGGAACGTCGCGCTTGCGTTTCGGCACCGCCAGGTTCTCTTCACGTAAAACTGTCGCCGCCGACTCGTTTAACGAGTAGACCCGCGTGTTGTCCACCACTTCGGTCCTAATCTCACGCGTCCACAAAAGTAAATTGGCGATGGCGTCTCCTATTTCGTCTTTGCCAAGCCGTGTTTCCTGGGCGATTTCCTTTTGGGTACGGGCGCCTTTGCGAATTGCTTCGCGCACACGTTCCACCGGTGAAAGTTTGCTGAGGATTCGAGGATAGTTGCCGTCGGAGGACCCATTATCCCCAACTGGCTGACTCACATAACGTTTGCGAGCTGAACGGTACTCCTTCAACGCGCGTCTGCTTTCCGTCACTTTCTTGCGGATACAACTTTTACAGTAGAGATTGCGGCCGTCTTTCCGCGCTCTGCAAACACCGAATTCTGCGAGAGGTAAATCCAGTGTACAAATCGGGCAATTTTTCGAAACAGTCTCTTCCATTTTTACGACTCCGACGAAGGATTTCTGCTGGAAGAAACACTCCGGCCACACGTCGAGCCTGAGAATCACTTTCCTGACTATAGATTGTGGCGTTGACTATGCGACGAAGAGACCCCGATCGGATCGGGAGATCGCCTGAGATTGCCGAGCTTCTTCGGATTGTCCGAAGGGAGACTCTCTAACACCTGAGTGGAATCACGTTGCAGGTCAGCGGGGCCAACAAAAAATTATAAGAGCGGGTAACCCACTAACGGATTCAACAATCAGGTCCGACTCAACGCTTCAACTTTCAGTCATCGCTTCCAGCGAGGGGAGTCGCATTATAGAGATCGAAAAAGTTTTTGCAACTGCTTTTTGGGTGCTGAGTGGTCCATGTGATTGTTACGAAAAAGTCACCGGAACTGACATCACTAAAAGGCGAAATTGGCATCGCAAACAACTCTAATCTGAGAAGATATTTGATCGCATAAAGCAGATTCTCAATCGACGGTTTTTTCGTTCGCATGACGACATCATCGTTTATGGAACGTGGAATTATTGGGAAATTTGTGCGCGGGATTTCTTTCGACAAACCGTTCGCCGTCTGTATCACGCAATACAGTGCACCGCTATCAGCATGGTCCTACCATCAGTAGTCCCGAAAAACTGTTCTCGCCCAGCGAATGAATTACTAAATCGAACAGGAAAAGACATATTTATTTCGATCAACGATCTTTGAGACGGTAAACAAATTTAAGACCCGACCAGATGTCATTCACTGCGCAGATTTTCACGTCTACCAACCCTGCGTGCAATCCAGTTTTTTGAACATTGTCGAACAATAGATCGGTCGCAACGCCAGAACTCTTCTTCGGCCACGCCACCCATAGCATTCCATCCCGCGCGATCTTCTTTGCTTCCTTAGCAAACTCTTTCTTTAACGCTGACTCGGATTTTACAAAGAGAAGAACAAGGTTAAACGGCTTGCTACCTCGGCCAGTTATTTCGACACCGGGAGGAAGTTCGCCGAGCTCCTTCTCAAAGCCTTGGGGAGCATTAACTAACCGCACGCGCGAGTTTTCTTTTATTCCAAGTTTTTTTGCCAGGGGTGTTCCTGAGTATCCTGCCATGTCAAATGCCCCTACAGTAGTGAACAAATGCGGAATTCGGACGCCAGGGTTGAATGACTCAAGATTGAATGTCTCAGGGTCAGGAAGGGTAGCTTGCTCCCGCTCTTCCTAACGCTGAAATTCAAGCGTGGTTGAATGCTTGTGGACCAGCGGGAGCAAGCTACCCTTCCTGACCCTGAGACACTCCACCTTGAGCCAATCAATCCGGCTGTTAGGTATTACAATAGCTTTTATATTTAAACACCATGCTGATCAAACGGCCTGACGATATTAAGTCGAGTGAAATTACCCCGAAAAAGGTGTACCTGAATCGCCGTATGTTCATGCGTGCGGCAGCGTTGGCCGCCACTACTGCCACGACTGCCGTCGTTTATCGAAAACTTAATTCCCCTACGGCTGCAGATTCACCCAGTGAAACTATTTCCGATGTCGAGCGTCAGCACGGTGAAGAAGCTACGCTTCAGGGGTTCAAAGTAAACGAAAAACTGACAGCGCGTGAACACATCACCAATTACAACAACTTTTACGAGTTCTCCACGAATAAACAATCCGTGGCGATCGCTGCAAGGCAATTCATAACTCGGCCGTGGACGGTTGTCGTCGACGGCTTAGTAACCAAGCCAACCACGTTTGACCTTGATCAACTGCTCGCATTCCCTCAGGAGGAGCGCGTTTACCGACTCAGGTGCGTGGAGGCGTGGTCGATGGTAATACCGTGGATTGGATTTCCTTTATCAAAGCTTCTGAAAAAGGTAGAGCCGACCTCGCAGGCGAAGTATGTTGCGTTTCAGACTTTGCATGACCGGCAACGCATGCCCAACCAGGTGACCGGAGTCTTGGACTGGCCGTACGTAGAAGGCTTGCGAATCGACGAGGCAATGCATCCGCTCACAATCCTGGCTACAGGTCTTTACGGCGAAACTCTGCCGCCGCAGAACGGTGCTCCGATTCGACTAGTGGTTCCGTGGAAGTATGGATTCAAGAGTATTAAGTCGATTGTCAGGATAAGTTTGGTTTCGGAGCAACCGCCGGCAACCTGGAACCTGCAAGCACCGGGCGAATATGGCTTCTATTCGAATGTGAACCCGGATGTCAATCACCCACGTTGGAGCCAGGCGCGGGAACACCGGATAGGGGAATCGATTTTTTCTTCGCAGCCGACGGTGCTTTTCAATGGGTACGCCTCGCAAGTTGCGCATCTTTACGCCGGGATGGACCTACGAAGGGATTTTTGAGTGGCGTTGCAAGCTGTGAAAGATCATTTCCCATATATCATTTCTCCTTTCTCATTTGTCATTGGCCGACACGAGTGAAGTCATTGCAAACAGGGCGGGTCGTAGGAAGTCATCACCAGGAGGTTGGGTCGTAAAAGGCTTCTGCATGACAAATGAAAAAGAGAAATGGGAAATGATATATGGGAAATGGCTTTAGTAACCCGGCAGCAATTGTTCAACATGCAATTCTCGAAGTTACTAGTCTTTATCAATGCGATAGTGCCGCTGGCACTAATGCTTTGGGATATCTATCGCGACAGGGTGGGCGCGAATCCTTTGGAATACGCGACACGAACGACGGGAATGCTAACCCTCGTTTTCCTAACGCTCACGATTGCCGTCTCCCCCGTCAGGCAGGTGTTTAAGTGGAACGGGCTGGGGAAGTTTCGACGCATGCTGGGGCTTTTTGCGTTCTTCTACGGCTTTCTACATCTCTTGACGTATGTAGCTTTTGATCGTTACTTCAATCTCAGAACTGTTCCCTCAGACGTGGCCGCGCGCCCGTTTATCGCTATCGGTATGTTGGCCTTCTTTCTAATGGTCCCGCTCGCCATTACCTCGACGAACAAGATGGTTAAACGTCTGGGGGGCAAGCGCTGGCGAATCCTGCATCGACTGGTTTACGCTGCGGGGGTCGCCGGTGTTCTCCACTTCTGGTTGCTCGTAAAATCAGATACGCGGCTACCAGTTACCTTTGGTTTTGTGATGTTATTACTACTTGCGCACCGCATATTCGCCAAGTTGAATCCGCCGGGAACGACGAGCACTCACGGTTCTTTGATACCGCGCGACTAACACTGGGAGATTCCTCCTCCCTTTAGGAGGTGTTAGGGGAGGGCCTACAACAGTCAGACCATTTTTGTTTTTTAAAGGAATCGTCAATGTTGAAAGTAACACTCGATCATTTGTCTGTATTATCCAAGGGCTCCTTGACGCTCCCTTCAAAATACAATGGTGGTTTTCTGTGTAAGCCCTCCCCTTGCCCCTCCCAAAGGGAGGGGAAACAGGTTTTGGATAAAGTTACCCATGACTAACGCTACAACACGATTCTCAAGCCGTGCCGAAGCCTACGCGAAGTACCGGCCAGGATATCCACCCGGTGTCGTTGAGATTTTGAAATCGGAGTGTAGATTGACAGCAGAAGCGGTTGTCGCAGATGTCGGGTCAGGCACCGGAATCCTCACGGAACTACTGCTCAAGAATGGCAATAGCGTCTTTGGTATCGAGCCGAACGAAGCAATGCGCGCGGTCGCCGAAGAAGTGTTGAAAGATTATCAACGGTTCGAGAGTGTTAATGGCTCAGCAGAAGCCACAACCCTGCCCGACGAGAGTGTGGACATCGTTGTTGCCGCGCAGGCGTTCCACTGGTTTGACCTTGAAAAAACAAAGCGCGAGTTTAGACGGATACTGAAACCGAATGGCTGGGTGGCCTTGATCTGGAATGAACGGAGACTGGACTCGACGCCCTTCCTTCGAGCCTATGAAGATCTGCTGCTTCAATATGGAACGGATTACAACGAAGTCCGGCAAGAAAATGTCGCCGGTAAGCTTGCTGAATTTTTTGCACCAGACGATTTCAAACTAGTGAATCTCGATAATTTTCAATACTTTGACCTCGCCGCGTTTCAAGGCCGAGTAGCATCAGCCTCGTACACACCTGAGCCGGGACATTCCAACTTCCAAGCAATGGCTGCAGGCCTGCAGCGAATCTTCGAGGAACACAATCACGATGGAACGGTCACCTTTGAATACGACACACGCATCTATTACGGGCATTTGGGAAAATAACGAGGGAATTGTATGACTGATAACCGGCGCAGCGATGAACGCGTTTCAATCAATCTCGCTGTTCGATGGGACGGGCAGTCAGGCGGCCATGAAGCGCGAATCGAAGATTTGAGCATGGGCGGTTGCTTTGTAAACACGACCGGCCGGGTCGATCAGGGCGAAGTAGTGAGTTTGTCGATCAAATTGCCGTCGGGGCAATGGCTGCCCCTGCGCGGCGAAGTAGTTTCCTACCAGCAGGGGATAGGCTTTGGAGTCTTGTTTTCTTTTTTAACTGATGAGGAAGAACAGGCGTTGAGAGAACTCGTGGCGTAAGTAGCGCAAACTGTTAATTTGCGCCCGGTGGACTCGAAATTGGAGATGCCCTTAACGAAAGTTGAGACGCAAACTAACAGTTTGCGTTACATCGCCATCGCTACCGCTCCGGGTGCCTAAAGCTCCAACCGCCTATTCGACAGCCCGCCTTTGAATTGCCGCTACCGCCCGCGCCAAATCGCCGCGCGTAAACGCCTCGTTTGGTTTAAATGAGCTGCCGCTTTCCATCAAACCCTTCGACACTGCTATTGCGACATAGCCTCTCAGCGAGGTGGGAATTGTGCCGGCATCAAAATAGGTAAGTGGGGCTGTGTAAGATTCCGCTTCAGCACGCAGGCCAGCAGCACGAACCAGTGCTACAGCCGCTACAAGCCTCGTCGCATTGTCGTTTGGCCGGAAGTTTCCACCCTTGCTCACGTCGCTGAACAAAGCGCCTGTGGGAGCTGCTTGCACGCTTTCAACAAACACACGGTTTGAATCACCGCCGATGTCCTTGTAGCTGGCCTGCGCCGGCAGGTACTGCGGGACGCGGGCGCCAATCACCATGGACCTTGCCAAATCGAAGCGGCTAACCGACTGATCGGCGCGGAACTTGGAGCCTATCGGCCACATCGTAAAGGAACGAATGCTTTGATAAATGTCTTCGCGGAGGGACGGGTTTAAAGTGCCGACATCAGTTAACCCTGAATAACTGGCACGACCGATTTCAACCACGCCATAGAATTTCTGTGGCGTCGAAAGGCCGCCAAGAGTGTTTCTAACGCTTACTTTCCAGGTTCCCGCCTTCGGCATTGCCAGAGTAACGCCTTCCCGTTTGCCGTTTAATCCCGTTAGGTTCAGCGTGTTCGACTGACCCCGTAACGTCCCCATGTCGTCGTAAACCGACATCCCGAGGTCGTTAGTGCTCAAAAGAGGACCCCACGAAATCTGAACGGAGGCTGACAGCGCGCCTGCCGGAATATTGACCAGCACATCTGTGGTCTGCCCCGGTTGCACTGTTCCTGAGAAGGTCTTCGGCGCCTCTGACGCAAACTCCACCTGATTTCTGTCAATCGTGCCGCGCCACGTACCAATGCGCCGCCCGGTTGCTGCTTCGACGACGGCGGCGTGTGCATTCAGCATTCCCGTGCCCGCTTCATAAGTGAAATAGGGCGCGAGTGGAGTCGCCGTTCTCTGCAGAATGTCCTTTACCTCCGCAGTTGTCAGATTCGGGTTGGTCTCCAACATCAGCGCAATCGCTCCGGCAACTTGCGGGGCAGAAAAGCTGGTTCCATTGGCCGTCGTGTAATACGGCAACTCCAAATGGTTAAGCCGCGTGGAATCAGCATTGACCAGGCCGACGGCTCCCGTAACGTTGGCAACACCGGAACCGCGCAAGCTAACTACGTCCACACCCGGTGCGACTAGCGTTGGATGAAAGAATGAATTGGCAAACGCTCCGCGCGAGCTAAATTTTGCCAACCGGCCCTGCGTATCTGTGGCACCGACGCTGACGACCCACGGCGCGGCCGCGTACGGATTCAGGGTATGTTGACTCGGCCCGGTATTGCCGGCGGAGAAAACGACGTTAACGCCGGCATCAGTCAACATCTTAGTTGCGACGTTCACCGGATCGTTGAAGTCGAATGTGCCGTTGGTTGAAAAGCTGCAGTTAACTACTCGCACGTTCAGGCTGGCCGCATTTGCCAACAGGTAATCGAAACCCTCGAGCACATAAAAGAGGTTCAGGTCGCCTGCGCTCAGTCCAACCAGCTTCGCGTTTGGCGCCACGCCCGTGTATTTTCCACCGGAAGCGTTGCCGCCACCTGCAATAACGCCCGCGACGAAAGTGCCATGGCCGTAAAGTTGATCGGTGTTAGCCAGATGATCGGAGCTGACCGGGTAGTTGAAGCCGACGTTTGCGCTCTGCGTACCGGCAAGCTTGATGTTTTTGGTTACGCGTCCGGCGAGGTCGTTATGCGTCGCGTCAATGCCGGTATCGAGTACGGCCACGGTTACGCTTCGTCCGCTGACAGGAAGGTCACGGTTGATAGTGGTGACTTCGGAGTCATTCCAGGCGCGTGTGACGCCGGTAGCTCCTCTGACTTCCGGTTCGCTGGTCATATCCAGCGTTCGGTTTCCATAAACTGATCGAACCGCCGGCAATTCCCAAATGGCTTTTATCTGATCAGGCCTGCCGGTAACCGTTATTGCGGGCAACACGCGGAAGCGAGTGCCACCAACGATTCCAATCCTTTGAAGATCAGCTATGTCAGACTCGGTGGGTAGACGGTGGTAGACGATGACTGCATTGACGTTGCTGTCGTCGGTTGCTCCAACTACGGCAGCCGCTAGTTGGGGATCAACACTCCGAAGTCCTTCGGTTACAGGATTCAGAGCATTCGGAAGAAGCCCATCGACGCCCGTCATTACGATTCCATCGACGCCGGTCATCACGATACCGTCCACGCCGGTCATCACAATTCCTTCGACGTCGTTAAAGCGCAGCCCCTCTGGGGCAACTGTATAAACCGTGCCGTCTGCGCCAACGGCCTTCACCGCGGTGGCGCCCGCGAATGTCAGCCCATCGACACCGGTCATCACTATGCCGTCCACGCCCGTCATGACTATGCCGTTACCAGCTTCGCGACGAGCGCCGTCTACACCAGTCATCACGATGCCATCCACGCCGGTCATCACGATGCCGTTCGGCAGTGTCACGTACACGGAGTCTGCGTAGTAGGTGGTTCCGTCAACGCCGGTCATCACGATGCCATCGACGCCGGTCATCACGATGCCGTCAGCACCCTTCATGTTCATGCTGTCGGCACTCTGGAACCGTGCGCTGTAGGGATGCGCCACGCTATCCACTCCAGTCATCACGATACCGTCGGAGCCGGTACTATTGGTACCGTCAACGCCAGTCATCACAATGCCGTTGGCATTCGCGTTGAAGAACTGATCGACACCAGTCATGACGATACCGTCGACGCCAGTCATTACGATGCCGTCGACACCGGTCATGACGATGCCGTCAGACGCGCTAATACGGAGACCGGCCGTTACTGGTGACGCAAACACCAGCACGACCAGAGTCATGGCAATCCAATGCCGCAATTTTTTAGAGATGGGTTTTGAGCCAATCCGCATGTTTAGCAAACCATCACCTCAGTCGGGTTTATTGGCGCAGTCGTGCTAAATCTGGCGAGGTCGCTGCCGTACTGGGCACTCTCGGGAAAAGTTTCCGGAGCTATCAACTCCGAGCACCGCCTGCCTTCAATCCACCGTTTTCCCAAAAGCGTGGGAAATCTTAGTCTCTGTTCTCTCATTGCGTGTTGCGTATCAGTTGCGATTTTCAAATGAAATGGCAGGAAACTGTCACGGATACGGTCCACCTACATTAGCTGTTGGTATAGTTTTTTGGTTTCCTGGCTGGGTTCTACCCCTAATTCGTTCTGCAGCAAGCGTTTCAGGCCTTCGAAGTGTTCTCTCGCAGCGCCCCTGTTCCCCATCGCGGCGTGGGCTTTCATTACCAGGCAATGAATGTCCTCCCGGAATTGGTCTTCGCTGATTATTCTTTGGGCAAAATGCATAGCTTTTGGCCAGTCTTCCGAGGCCTGAGCGACGCCCGCCAATGCCTCCAAGAGCCGTAGATACTGCTCGCGGTAGTAACTGCGCTGATCTTCCACCCAGGGTTCGTAACTCCCCTGCATGAACTCCCCACGATAGAGAGCCAGTGCGCTTTCGTATGCTTTTACACAATCCTCAAACTTTCGGGCGCGCCGGGCATTTTCGCCTTCCGCCAACAGCCGGTCAAACTCTTCAATATCGATGCGGTATGAGAACTCGGAATTGAGTTGGTAATCCCCGTCCCGGTACAGCAGGAAGTTCTGCTTTAGGGCCTGATTACTGTTAAGGGCTTTGCGTATGTGGGAAATCGTCGGGTGAAAATTTTTCTCGACGACGTCGAAATCAGTTTCGCCCCAGAACGTGTCGATAATCGTGTCTTTCGAAGCGCGATGGTGGCGACGCGACACCAGGTAGCACAGAATGTCGCGCGCGCGTTTGGTTGGCCATGCGTCAGCAGAAAGTGGACGCGTCGGATCGCGTTGAATTTCCACGGGACCCAGCATGTTGATCGTCAAATCGGTGACCGGTTTGGCCGCAAGTGCAATCTCAGAAACGCGGGCAGGAACCTGCTCTGCGTGAGGTTGAGCGGAAACTGCGACGTGCTCGCGCAGGTCCAGAGGCAACAACTCCAGCACTTCGTCACCCGAAAACAACTGCGGGTAGTCTCCGATGCGGCGCCTCAGCCAGTATTCGTAGTCGTAACGAACTGATAACTCAATCGATCGCTTCAGGTGAGCGATCATCTCCAACTCTTTGTCCAGGTGCTGTTCGCAGAGACTGGTATACAGGCTGGCTTGTGCTTCGTCGTAATAGAGGCCGTTGTTATGAAAGTATTCGAGTGCTTTGATTAAGCTTTCATGCGCTGATGATAAATCGCCTCGAGCCAGCAGAATTCGGCCGCGCGTTAAAGTGGCGGTAAAGAACCCGCGTTCGTCTTTCTCCTGGGGCCGCGCATTGATGAGCCGTTCGATTTGTGCGAGCGCCGCATTCGAATCTCCTACCTGCAGCCCAAGCAACGCGCGCTCTTCGAGCATCTCCGTTTGTTCCACGCTGATTCCGGCTTCGTCGTACGCTCGGGCCGCGCGCTCGTAGTATTCAATCGCGCGCTCGACGTCACCACGCTCGCGATTCAGGTTTCCATAAACTTCAAACGTTTCTGCTTTGGCGCCCGATAGGTTGAACAACTGGCAGCGCTCAAGGGCCGCGTCCAAGTGTCGTTCGCATGCCGTGAAATCGCCGCGGTACAAGTGGCAACGGGCCATATTTAGATTGGCGGTTGCTTCCTGAGGCATCGGCGGACGAGGACGGTCAGTGCGGAGCATTCGGGCCATCCATCGCAATGCCTCTCCAAAATCACCGCGGACTCCCGCAGGAGTCCCCAGATTGTGCGCGATAAAACGAATGTACGCCTCGTCGTTACGCTCCTCCGCTGATTGCAACGCCGCCCGGAATTCACGCTCGGCGGCACTCCATTCTCCAAGAGCGACGAGGCAGAGACCGCGAGTATTGCCGCATTTGGTGCGCACTGCGGAATGCGGGTCGGTTAGTTCAGTGGCGCGATCGAGATACTTGAAAGCGAGTTCGAAGTCTCGCTGGCGTCGGGCCAGCGTCGCCAATGAGTGGAGCGTGTCGGCTTCGCCTTCTTTGTCGTCGCGTTCGCGCAGGAGGGTGGCTGCTCGTCGCAGCATCGTGTGCGCCGATTCGTACTGGCCGCCGAGCCGCGCCACTTCCGCACGATGCGCGAGCGCCCTTGGATGCGCCTCCAATGCTGATTCCGGTAGCGCATCAGCCAAAGACGCGAGCGAGCCCAAAGCACCTGATGAGATCCACTCCGGTCCACGCTCCGCAATGACCTTTGCCGCGCTGTCGAAATCTTCGGCGGCTAGCAGATGCCGCACGGCTTGTTCCCACGACTGGCGACTGATGAAGTAAGCTGCGCAACGCTGATGTTCAGCAGCCACGCCGGCGCGGCCAATTTCACTCCGGAAGCGTCGTCTCAAGAAGTTCTGAAACAACGGATGCAGGCGATACTCTTCGCCGCGGCGATCGCTCGCCACCGACATAAACACATTCCGCCTGACCAGATTAGGCAAAACACGCGAACAGTTGAGTCCGGGATAAAGCGCGGTACAAAGATCGAGTTCAATTCGATCCAGCAACGACACTTCAAGCAGCAGTTTGCGGACATCGTCCGACTCATCCGAAAACACTTCCTCCGCGAAGTAGTCAAAAATGTCGCGTTCTGACTGGCGCAACACATCGACCAGGTCGGGCACTCCCGCCTGTCCCTCGCGGCTACTCAACACGCTGCGATGAGCCACCTGCCTGACCAACTGCAATGCAGTGATCCATCCATGCGTCCGTTCGCGATACTCCGCCAGTTGCTGGGGCGTTAGTTCGAGATCAAACACTTTTCGGAAGAGTTCCTGTGTCTCTTCGTCAGTGAACAATAAATCCGAGCGATCTATGGTTGCTGAAGGCGAGTGAGTGCGTAACCGGCCGAGAGCCAAAGGCGGCATTTCACGGGAAATAATGATTACGTGAAGCACGTCAGGCAGATATGCGAGCAAACGGTCGAGGACCGCGTGCACACCTGTTTCCATGCCGAGGTGATGGTAATCATCCAGCACCAGGATCAGCTGCTGCTCAACACGATCGAGCACCTCGTTCAGGAAAACGTCGACCGCGCGTTCCGGGTGTTGAGCCAATTCCCCGGTTGCTTCCTGCAGGTACGAAAACATTGCTTCGCCAAATCCCGGCACCTGCTGCTGAATTCCAAAACCCAAATAACCGAGAAAAACCGAAGGGTCAGCGTCTGTATGGTCCAACTGGTACCAGACGAATTGCCGTTTGTGCGTTCTTAAAAAGTCTGCAACCAGCGTGGTCTTTCCTGAACCCGCGTTGGCGGTAACGAGTGTGAGTGGATAATTGAGATTATTCAGTAGCCGATTGGTAAGCCTGGGTCGTGAAAGCAACTCCGGAGCAGGACGCGGCGGAAGTAATTTTGTGCGCAGGAAGAAGCCCTGACGCGAAACCTGACTGGCACGCGTTTCGGTTCCCAGCGGACCCGTTAAGGTGGTGTGCTTACGGTTCGTCGGCGACATTGACTGCTGCCTCTCCGCACTGTTTTGAATGGCGGGCAGGTTAGCATGGCGAAATGGTATCAAGCCATCATCAATCGAGATGTTAATAGACTGGATTGAAACTGTTGGCGATGCCATAACTGACTCAGGCAGATACGCCGCCTGGCCCACCGACTATCGTCGGGCGAATTTTTGACTGTCTTAGGAAACCTGCGAATTCGCGCAAAGCGTTCGCTCGCCCATGCGTATGGTCAAGTGCAATCTGGGCTTCTTCCAAAGTGAGCCCGTAGCTCTCGAAGAGTGACGCTGCCTCGGCCCGGGTAAACGCGAGCGTCTCTTCTTCGACAACCAGCAGGAACTGTTTTGAACGCATGCGCCACAATGGCGCGGGTGGCAAACTGCGACTCGTGATCAAGACGTGAACGTCAGGAGGCAATAGCGGAAGCAGCCGGCTGAAGAAGGGAAGCAGCCATTCTGAATCAAACACGAGATGAAGGTCTTCGATGACAATCAGCAAAGGCCCCGCCGTTTTGCCTTCTGCCAATTCATAAACGAAAGCATCGGTTAGCCAGGCGATCCGTTCCATGTTCTGCTGGATCAGCGGCATCAGTGTTCGACAGCCGAAGCCTCTTTGCTGTTCACGAATGCTGCCAATTAGATAGTGGAAAAAGAGTCTGGAGTCTGCCTCTGGCGCGTCGACCTTGTACCAGGCTACGGGACGGCCACATTTCTGGGCGAAGTCGACTGCCAATGCGGTTTTTCCCGAACCTGCCCGACCGGTGATGATCGTCGACGTACCGGATGAAACACTCTTTTCCAGCATCTCGATGAGCCGCGGCCGGGAGATACGAGGCGCCAACACCGGCCTGGTTATCTTTTCGGTGATTAGATCAATTTTCGGCGACAATTCGCCGATAGTGGAGTCGTCGAGTAGAAACATATGCCGAGGGCGAGATCCTTCCTGAGATTGTTCTTTTTGCTGAGGTAAAAGCCATTAAGTAGAACCGTTTACCGCTGCGCACCTTGAACTTCGCCAACGGAGATAGATTTATTGCAATCCCCTTGAGAAATTCTTGAGGTTTTAAACACGGACGAACACGCGGCAGGAGGCAGGAGCAGGAAGCAGGATGCAGGAGCAGGATGCAGGATGCAGGATCAGGAGGCAGGAGCAGGAGCAGGAGGAGGAGGCAGGATGCAGGGAAGCAGGAGGCAGGAGCAGGAAGCAGGAGCAGGAAACCAGACGGCAAGCCGCTGCTCGTGCTCCTGCCTCCTATCGTTTCCGTCTGGCTTTTACGTCTGTGGAGATAATTGAAACGGCCAGGCCAACGCCAGCAATTGCCGCAACGAGGAAGAAGATCATCGGTAATCCGGGATACCCCAAAATCCTGAACGGGGTATCCACCCGCATCAGCAGTGCGGCTCCGACGATTAAGGCAGCAAGAATCAATCCCAGCGTGATCCGGTTCGCAATCTTCTGAAACCCTTCCACGATCATCTTTTCGTCAATTGCGTCCACATTGAAACGCAATTCGTTATTGCCGACCGTGTCCAGGATCTTGTTGATGCGCGACGGCAGCTTCTCAGCAAATTCTTTGATCTCGACCACGCTGGATACCAGATTTGCCGGCGTGATGCTGTCCATGATGTTGCGCTGCAATATCTCAGTGGCTCGCTGTCGAATTACGGCTGTCGGTTCAAAGTTAGGATCCAGCGTGAATACCGAGCGATCCAGATTCAGCAAGGCCTTGGCGATCAACGTGAACTCTGAAGGCAATCGGAACCAACAATCGGCGGAGATTTTTGTGATCTCCAGAGCGACATGACCCGCATCAAGCCGGCTAAGGTTCGCGTCCGAATGTTCCGCTACGAGCTCGGCGACTCGATGTTTGTACTCACTCTTCTTGAAACCTTCTTTCGCCTCTCCCATGCTCATAGCGACCTCAGCCGCATCCTCGCCGCGACCTTCGCTAATCGCAACCAGGAGCCTTAACAAGTTGTCGCGAAACGAAGGCAGTATCCTTGTGACCATGCCGAGGTCCAACAAAGCAACACAACCGTCGTCCGTCAGAAAGACGTTTCCGGGGTGTGGGTCTGCATGCACTAGCCCGTCAAGCAGAATCTGTTTCAGGTAGGCCCTGAAGAGCTCGCGTGCCAGCCCGGGCCCGTCAATCTCCATCAACCGCAGCGGAGTCAGCTCGGTAATTTTCTTCCCTTGAATGTAGTCCATTGTGAGGATGCGTGACGTAGTGTAATCATCGATTGGCTCAGGAAGAATCAGACGTTCAAACTCCCGCATGTTTTCGGCCAGCGCAACCAGATTGTTGGCTTCGAGTTTAAAGTCCAACTCTCGTAGCAGGCTCCTTCGAAGGCCGACCAGCATGTTTCCAAATTCATAGCGCTTTCCAACTTCAGTGTGCGCGTCCAGGAAACTTGCCATTTCCTCGAGCGACTCGAGATCGGCAATGATCTGTTCGCGAATTCCGGGTCGTTGCACTTTAACCACGACCGCACGGCCGTCGCGCATCCATGCCCGGTGTACCTGGGCAAGCGAGGCCGCCGCTAGTGGCTCGCGCTCAAACTCCGCGAACGCTTTTGAGATACGAACGCCGAGCTCCGTTGAGACAATCTGGTCTACCTCTTCATACGAAAACGGTTCTATCTGATCTTGCAGGCGCGACAACGCTTCCAGGTATGGCGCGGGCAATAAATCGGCGCGCGTTGATAGCAGTTGGCCCAACTTAATGAACGTTGGCCCAAGCTTCTCCAGATCGTGGGCCAGCTCTTCGGCTTCGGGTGCAGACTCCTCCAGCGCTATTTCGTCCAGCTCGAGACTCTCTTCCAGTCCGGCTTGTTTGACGAGATCGGAGCGCCCATATTTCACCAGCAACATGGCGACGTCTTTGTAGCGTTTCAGGCGCTCGGGTTTCAGCGAGACCATTTAGCGAGTTACCTCTCTCCGGTTCGATTAGCGATTAATTGGCAGGGGGTTGCGCAATTGTACTAGAACTTGCTCTCCCAAGCCTCTCGGGCCTATCCTTGGCACCAATCACACTGATTTCGCACGGCCCGTTGTCAACGTGGCAACGGAAGTCTTACGTAATCATCACGCATTGGCCCGTCGCTCCAATCCGCAGAAGAGGAGTTCACATGATCAGAAGAACGTGGCTCTTGACCTTGCTCATGTCCGTTTGTGCGGCCTCAGTCCTGGCCCAACAAACAGCCACCACACCTCAGCAGCCGGCGCCGCCCAAGACACACTTGAAAGTGGGCCAGGAAGCGCCAGACTTTACTTTGACGGATACTGCCGGAAAGGAAGTGAAGCTCAGCGACTTCAAAGGCAAGAAGAATGTGGTCCTGGCATTTTACGTGCTCGCTTTCACCGGCGGTTGAACGCGCGAACTTAAGGCGTATCAGGCTGATATCGCCAAATTTGAAGCAACGGAGAGTCAGGTCTTGGGAATTAGTATGGACAGTTTCGCTGCCAACAAGCGCTATGCTGAGGATCTGGCAGTGACGTTTCCACTCTTGAGTGACTGGCACCGAAAAGTAGTGAAGGACTACGGTCTGTTGGACGAGAAATCAGGCTACTCGCGTCGCGCTACTTTTGTGATCGACAAGGAAGGCAAAATCACGCACATCGAAGAAGGCAGGTCGGCCATAGATCCAACCGGCGCATACCAGGCGTGCAGCGTCTTCGACAAGAAGAAGGCGGGATAGCTTAAACAGAACCTATTGCGCTGAGGCTTTCGGCGCAGACTTCGATGCGGCGAGCGCGCGGTCGATCGCCGCTCGCATGTCTTCCGCGCTTATGCCCGGCAGTGCTACGCCGTTAACGAAAATTGTCGGCGTTGCATCGATACCGTAAATCTCGCCGTCTTTGAGGTCGTGACTAACCTCAGCCGCATACTTGCCACTATCCAACGCGACATCGAAAGTTGCGCGGTTTAAACCAACCTCACTCGCATACTTTTTCAGTGAAGCCGTATCAAGCGCTTTCTGATGCTTGAACAACAGCGTGGCATATTCAAAGAATTTTCCCTGCGCATGAGCGGCATTGGCGGCCTCGGCTGCCTTGCGTGCATTCTCATGCCGGCTGAGCGGAAAATCGCGCACGACCAAACGAACGTTATTGCCGTACGATTTGAGGACCTCATCGATGACGGGGTGAGTTAACGCACAGGTCGGACACTGAAAGTCAGTGAACACCACTACAGTCACGGGTGCGGTCGGACTTCCTCTTGATGGGTCGTCATCGACGCTTATGACCTGTACGGGACGTTCAGGTTCAGTTAGCAAAATCCGGATGTTGGCTCCTTTGCGGAGGCGGGTTGATAGTTCTTCTTCAAGCTTCCGGCGATTCTGTTCCTCCAGATAACTTGCGATCTGATTTTTGACAGAGTCGAGCGTGCCGCTGATGCGACTCTTGTTTTCTTCATAAAACTTAGCGACATCGGCTTCTGTAGGAAGCTTTACTTTGTCGCTGACTTCGCTTCTTACAATCGCTTCCGGCCCGACGTTCTGTCGATTCGCTTCCGCCAACAACAACATGTCGTTAATAGTGAGATCCAGCGCGGGTCTCTGTGTCTGGTACGAATTCAACCGTAGACGGTAAATGATTGGTTTCAATCGCTCACTGATGCTGCCGTAGGTGATGTTCCGTCCATCGATCGTTGCCAGTACCGCCGTAGGAGCAAGATTCGGTGTGTTAATGTCGACTCCCGTTGATAACTGGTGGGTTTGACGCAGTCGGGTTACCAGCGCCTTCGATAACGCCGCCTCGCGTTCACCAAGCAAATAAGCCGCAACGTCCTCGCGCGTGGTAGCGGATTCGGGTTCGGTGATCCTGTCGCGGTTGTCGACGATAAACTTATTGATTTCAGCGGCGGTTGGTTTCGTGAGCTTCTTTGCAACCTCAGCCTCGTAGAGTTGTTGCGAATTGATCCTGCGTCTCCTCGCCTCGCTGTCAAGCAGGGCCGTATTGATTTCCATCTCCAACACGGCGCGTTTCGCTTCGCTAATCCGGGCCGGCAGTGATTCAACTTCCTGGCGAACATTTGGTTCAAGGCTCGCAGTGGTTATCTCTTGCCCGTTTACTACGGCAAGCAGCACAGGAGGAAGTGGAGCGGCAGGCCTGACAGGAGTTGGAGTGCTTTCGGGAACTGGTTTCGAGGCTGGTTGTGTCGGCGCCGGCTTCGCAGCAGGTTGACGTCCACCACGGCGGGAGCGTTGGGCCGGCACTTCGTAACCGATCGACAGACTCAACAGCATCAGGAGAGACCAAGCAATCTTCATAAAGGTGTTTTTCCGGGCGTGAATTTGACTGAAGGTAAAATGATTAGAGTTCTAACGAACAAACCGCGTTGCCCCTGAGCTGGCCAGGAGCTCCGCGGTGCTCAGAACAACCAAACAGTTAGTGTTCCTTAGTGGTAACGAATAATGCTGCGGCGCCGGCGCTTGACCGGCTTCCGCGCAACCAGCAGATCTTTATGACGCCCGTTCAGGATAAAAGCAAGCCCCTGATGGCTGATGCCCAGCATGCGTGCTGCGCGAGTGACGCTACCATCTGACGCTTCGAGAGCTTCTTTAATCAAACCTGACTCGTACGCGAGAACTTGTTCTTCAAGCGACTGGCCCGTCAACTTAGGCGTCACCTTTGGCATTTGTGCAGATCGCAGCGGTGCATAGTCGCCCTTGCCCAAAGCGTCAACGTAATCCGCCGGCTTGAACGAGCCGCGCGCGAGCAACATGCGAGCAGACTTACCAAGGCGGTTTAAAATTTCCGGATGTTGAGACCGCGTCAACTCACTTTCCGCCATCCGGTAGTAAGTGAGTAGCTCAGGAAACGGCAGAAAGTCCTTGAGTTCTTCGACCAGGGAAAGAGCTGCGACACCACTGCTCTCCATGTCGCCGGCGCTCTGCGCGGTTCTGATCGCCTTTTCCAGCGTAGGTTGGGCCTTGGCATAATTCGCGAGACGTGCCAGAGCAATTCCGTGAGTCGTCAAAGCTTCTGCGAGCAGCGAGAGCTCGTCGCCTTCCACAAGTACTTTGACAGCGGACCGCGACAACGCTTCTGCTTTGCCAGGTTGATTCTGCGAAATAAGAGCGCGAGCGCGTGAGTCGTCAACCTGGGCCACCAGGCCGCGGTCCTTCAGCGAAACGAAGAGAGCACGTGCGCGATCCAAATGCTTGTGAGCTTCGTCAAAGCGACCTAAACGGACAAACAAGTTGCCCACGTTGTTTTCCACGCTGGCGAGAAACCGTTTGTTACCGGACTCTTCTGCGTAAATGCTGGCAGCGGAATACTCAACCAGGGCCTGGTCGATCAGGTCAGGGCTGTTCCGAGCCAGACCGAGATACTTGAGCACTGTCGCGTACTCGTTATGAAACTTACCCCTGAGTGCCACGTTGGTGCTGTTCTGAAAAAGCGGCGCAGCCTGACGATGAGTTCTTAACGCATCCTCCGGTCGCAAACTTAGCTTGTCGACAATCGCACGCGTTAACAGTGCTCGTAACTTTTGTTCGCTTTCGAGATCGCCCAACTGTTGCAGGGCATCGTCGAGACTTACACGGGCTTCATCAAATGCGCCTTCGCGCCAGTAGCAAATCGCCAAATCAACCCGGGCTTCAGCGACGCGTTCACGCAAGTCGCAGCTATCGAAAATCCGGCCGGCTTCTGAGATCAAATCCTTTGCAAATTCCTGCGCGCCCGGTATCTGACGCGCGCTACCGATCCAGCCGGTCAACGCACCGGCGCGGAGAATGACTTCGGCCTGCTCAATGGCGTCCAGTTCGTCTACTTTGGGCCGTTCTCCAACCCGCTCCCAGAAGTCGCTCATGGCAGCCCGGGCCGCTTCAAATTCGCCTAATTCTTCAAGGGACTTAGCACGCACGCACGCAGCCTGCGCCCGCTCATTTAACGATTTGGTGGTTTCGGTATGTGGTCTTGGCATGACGACGTTTAAGTTCATGTGAGGCACCCTCTTTCAGCGGTATGCAAGAATCCTTGCAAGAAGGATAGCGTGCGGCTATGATGCGGCACGATTAAGAACTAATAGTTGGCTCCCATCTTCGGACTTAACTGTCTTTTTCAACCCAAAAACTGAATAGGAGAAAAACATGAAAACGTTGAAGGTGATCTGTATTGAACTGGTTCTGGCCGTATTCCTGAGTGGAACTGCCTATGCTGGTGACATAAGCACTCCGGGGATGACCGCTACTCCGATTCCCTCCCCAACAAGAGAGATGTCCGAGGTTAATGGTACTACGGATCCAGTTTCCCCCACTTCCGGGTCATTAGTTCCTGTCGACTTAATCCAATTGCTCGCAGTGTTGGTCTTCTAACGCCCAATTACAGGCCGCGGATTAGTCTGCGCAATCGAAGTCACGCGTGCGGGCGATGTCCGATGCCCGGCAAGGTGGCGGTGACAGGCGCATGCTAACCCCATCGCACCCGCAAGGCAAGAGCGAATATGGGAGCTTTGGCAAATCGACTTGTGAGCGAAGCAATAAGTCGAGCAATCAAGGGCAAGGTCAACCTCTGCGGCTAATTAACGTTGGCCTCCACTAACTTGCGGACGGTCTCTAACGTGTCGGCCTCCTGCGGCCGCTTGTCAGGGCGCAGGCGCAGTATTCTGGGAAACCGAAGGGCGTATCCGCTCTTGTGTCTCTTCGACTCCTGAACGCGATCAAAGGTGACTTCAATAACGATTTGAGGTTCAACCAACCGCACCCTTCCGTGGGCAAATTCCTGGATCGTGTGCGACTTGAACCACTCGGTCATCTCCGTTAGTTCGGCGTCGGTAAGGCCGGAATATGCCTTTCCAATGTTCAGGAGTTCATCTGCATCATCAGATTTCCGGACAGCGAAGGTGTAGTCAGACAAAAGGCTCCGGCGTTTTCCGTGACCCACTTCAACCGCCGTCACCACGACGTCGAGAGTGGCAATGGCGCGCTTGAGTTTGAGCCACTCGCGCCCGCGCCGGCCGGGTTTGTAAAGAGATGCAGGACTTTTAATCATCAACCCTTCGTTGCCGCGCTGTCGAGCGGCGTCGAATTCATCGTCGAGGGCGGCCGCGTGTCTGAACCTCTTGGCAACAGATGCGCGGATGGTCCCTTCTAGTGGAACAATCTCTTCCAGTACACGCCGCCGTTCTTCGAGAGGGACGTCGGTTAGCACCGCCCCGTTTGCATAAAACAGGTCATAAGCAATCAGCACGACCGGCACGTCGCGCAGTAGATCTTCCCCGATGGTTTTCCGGCCCAGCCGTTTCTGGAGCTCACTAAAAGGCAAAATCCGATTGCCGTGGGCGGGGACAATTTCCCCGTCAATGACTGCATCGACAGGTAATCGCTGAAGCGGCTCCAGTAGTTCCGGGAAGCGGTGGGTAATCTCGTCCATCGTTCGAGAGTAAATTGAGACACGTCCGTCTTTCGTATGTGCCTGGGCGCGGATGCCGTCAAACTTGTCTTCAACAAAGAATTCTTCCGGCATGGTGCGCGCAACATCGGCGAGATCGGTAGCCGGAGTTGCCAGCATGAACTTAATTGGATGAAACAAACGCATGCTCACGTCATGCAGGTCGCCGGAACGAGCGCGGACGGCGGTTTCTCCAATATCTCCCAACAACATGTTGACTTGAGATACGCGCGCCAACGGTTGGTCAAACGCACGCGCGATGGCGTCCTCAACCAGGCCTTCGCGTAGACCTATTCGCAAGTCACTTGCCAGGAGTTTGATCAGATACTTCGCTTCAAGCGGCGTGGCTCGGCTAAGGACCGTAATTAACAGTCCCGTTTTGTTTTTGATTCCGCGGGTTTCACTGAGGCGGGTGATAATCGACTCAGTTTCAGCGAGGGTAATCGTCGGGTTACTGAAGCGAGCCGCTCGTTCAACTACTTCATGCGCCGCATCGCCCGCATCACCAAGCCGAACATAGATTGGTCCAAGCTCTTCGAAGCTAACACCCGTTGCTTCTGAGAGAGCGTTAGTGATGATGCTGCCGCCTACGTTTGTAGTGCGAGCGTCGTTTGAAGCGAATTGATGACCGGCAAAATAGCGGGAGGCGCGTGCCAGGTCGGCGTCGTCGAGTTGTTTGAGATAGCCACCGACCAGCGCGGCTTTTTCGAGTTTCTTAGTCGTTCCAGCGACCTGATCGGCAACTTCAGCAAAGTGCTGCAGCATCCCGCCAGCGACTGCTGACGAGCTTTCTACGGATGATTTGTCGGATGCAGCAGCCATCGAACATCTTTACGACTTGTGTGTAGGG
The DNA here is from genome assembly GCA_035273385.1 of Pyrinomonadaceae bacterium. Classification (GTDB taxonomy): domain Bacteria; phylum Acidobacteriota; class Blastocatellia; order Pyrinomonadales; family Pyrinomonadaceae; genus PSRF01. The sequence goes on from DATEPE010000037.1 coordinate 123,247, forward strand.
GAATAGCCAAAGGGTGCGTGACACTTCGCCACAGTGTCAAGGCATCGATTAACGCCTGCAACTTCTGCTTTGTGCTGCCACGGGTTACAATCTCGCTTCGTAATGCCTCCCGCGGTGACCGAAAGGTAGTTTAAGAAGTGGTCCTACTCATCCTCGAGTCCCTTGGCAGCACCGAGCTGATCTTTATTTTGATCATGGCGCTCGTGTTTTTTGGACCGCGAAAATTGCCGCAACTCAGTCGCACGATTGGAAAGAACATGGCGACCTTCCGGCGCGCTTCTGAAGACTTCAAACGCACCTGGGACCGCGAGGTCTCGATGGAGGAACTCAATTTCACAGCGGTGGAACCTAATCAACAGCGGGCGTTTTCCGATAACTCCATACTGGATAACGCACAAGTAGGACAGCCCGTGCAGCCACCCACAATTGAAGCTGTGCCGGCTGATCGAGTCATTGCTCGCGGTTCCAGCGAAGCTGAAACCACAGAGACTTACAACGAATCTGCGCCTTCATCGAAGCGCGACTGGCTATAAACGCCGGTAGAAGCTACTTCGGGAATTAATGTCAACCCTCCTACGTCCATTCGCTGCACGTAAAAAATCAGAAGAAGAACTAGGCGGACAGATGTCCTTTCTGGCACATCTGGACGAGCTGCGCAGTCGACTCATCCGCTCGTTGCTTTTTGTCGTAGTAGCAGCGGCTGTTTGCTGGGTCTTTTCGGATCGGATTTATGCGTTTCTCGCCATTCCGGTGGAACAAGCTCTGGCGGAGGCGCAGCGAAGGCAAGTACCGATTAAAGGTTTGACTGGAAACGAAAGAATTCTTCCTCTCGATACTGTGCAGAAGGACGACGTCGGCCGTTACATCTTTCCGGAAGAGACAACAATCGGGGCAATCGTCATCCCGGTTGGAGTTTCCGTCCAGGCACGGGTAGCCAGCGACGCAGAAGGAAAACTCGCCCTCTTCACGGACGAACCGATTTATGCGGGCAACACAATCATTCCCAAAGGCGTGCGTCTGGTGGATCTCGCTACATTGCCGCAAGCTTACTCCGGCATCACAAACAAACTGATCGTTACCAGTGCGATGGAGCCGTTTTCACTGTACGTGAAGGTTTCTCTTTACGCGGCGATTTGTCTGTCGGTGCCGTTTCTGCTGTGGCAAATCTGGGCTTTTGTTTCACCGGGCTTGTATCCCCACGAGCGCGCCTACGTCACCCCGTTTATAGCCTTGTCCACAATCTCGTTCGTGCTCGGGGCGGCCTTTGCGTACAAGATTCTATTTCCACCGGCCGCCCGGTATTTGCTGGGTTTGGGGCAGGACTTTCGCTTGTTACTGAAGGCGAACGACTATTTCGACTTCATCATCATCGTAATGCTGGGGATGGGTATAGTTTTTCAAATGCCTGCAGTCACTTATGTCCTGGCGCGAATTGGACTGGTTACGGCCAGGTTTCTGATTAAAGTGTGGAAAACGGCGCTCATCATCATTCTGGTAGCGGCGGCGTTTATTTCGCCGTCCGCGGACATCCCAAACATGTTGCTGTTCGCCGCTCCGATGGTGGTGCTCTACCTCTGCTCGATTCTGGTGGCGTGGATATTCGGGAAACCGCGAACGGCGATTCAGCCGTAAACCCGTAAGTGTCTGTATCCCGAACGTTTTCCCGGGTGCAAAACCCGCTTGGGTTTGCTGGCTGAAAGCAACGAAACGGCACCTCCACCGCATCTTGACTGTGTTAGTTGCGAACTTTAGAATCCCGTGCTTCCGCATCGGGCAAGTACCTGCTGCAGTATTTCCTTGAGTCTCATCACGTTTGTAGGAGTTAAGTTTATGTCGTACCAGAAAGCCGCTTTTCGCCTGGCGATTCTTTCCCTGTTGCTGGCTGCGTTTAGTCTCCCGGTTCTGGCGCAAGATCCGCGTCAGAGTCAGGATCCAATGGATAAACCGCGCAACGTCAAGCCCGAGCTGAAGAAGGCTTACAAGGACTGGCTGGAGAAGGACGTTACCTACGTAATTACGGATGAGGAGAGGCGGGCTTTTAAGAAACTGCAGACCGACCTGGAGCGGGAAAAATTTATCGAAGAATTCTGGCGTCGTCGTGATCCGGACCCGGACACCGAAGAAAACGAATTCAAAGAGGAATACTACGAGCGCATTGCTTACGCGAACGAACACTTCTCATCCGGCATCCCCGGCTGGAAAACGGATCGCGGTCGTATCTGGATCATGTATGGCAAGCCGGACGAGCGTGAGACCCACCCGATGGGCGGCGCTTACGACCGTCCTTCCTATCACGGCGGCGGTTCAACCACCACGTATCCTTTTGAGATCTGGTTTTACCGTTATCTTGCCGGCGTAGGATCCGGAATCGAAATCGAATTTGTGGATCCTTCAGGCAGCGGCGAGTATCGCATCGCGCGCAGTCCCGATGAAAAAGATGCTCTGCTGATGGTTCCAGGTGCAGGTTTAACGCTTTCGGAACAGCTCGGTCTTTCGAACAAAGCGGATCGAATCACCGGCGTTGGAGGTTCCAGCCACTACCAACGTGAGCAGGACAGTCCATTTTCGCGCTTGCAGATGTTGGCGGACTTGAACCGGCCGCCGCAGGTGAAGTTTAACGACCTCGCCTCCGCGGTTAACACCGGCGTAATTGAAGAGAACCCGCTGAGCTTTGATGTTCGCGTGGACTTCTTCCGCCAATCTGATGAGCGAGTCATTACCGCGTTCACAATTCAGACCGAGAACAAGGATCTGGTATTCCAGGACAGCGGCGGCTTACAGCAAGCTCGTATCAATATCTTCGGACGAATCACTTCTGTCGCTGGACGTCGAGCCGGGATTTTCGAGGATCCTGTGATCACCACCGCGACCACCGAAGAGTTGACCAGTGCTAAAGACCGCAAGTCGGCATATCAAAAAGCAGTGGCACTCGCGCCTGGTACCTACAAGGTCGATGTCATTGTTCGTGACGTTGCCTCAGGCGCCACGGGAATCCGGCGCGTTGGATTTACGGTACCGAAATACGATTCGCAGAAACTCTCCACTTCAACACTCGTGCTGGCGGCGAAACTGGAGAACATTGGCGATCAACCTGCAGTGGGCCAGTTTGTGATTGGTCAGCAGAAAGTGATACCCAACGTTTCCGGCATCTATCGTCAAGGTCAACCGGTTGGTGTTTACCTGCAGGTTTACAACGCTGGAATTGATCAAACAACACTGCGTCCCTCGGTGGACGTCGAATATGTGCTGTCGAAAGACGGCAAGGAACTGGGCAAACAACCTGAAGACTGGCGGGGTATGAGCGACTCGGGTCAGCGGTTGACACTCGCCAAGTTAATCGACACGCAGCGTCTTCCTGCCGGCGACTATGAACTGGCGATTCGAATTCACGATCGCGTGTCGGGACAAGCCCTAACGCCGTCGGCCAAGTTCAGCGTGGTCCAGTAAGGCCTCCGGCAAGCGTTAAAAGTAAACGACCGGCCCGCGTGGCCGGTCGTTGCTTTTTGCAAACTCGATGAGTGCAGCAAAACGAACGAGGTTCGTCCGGTGCAGGCAACGAGCGGTTCAGAGGCTCGCAAACCGGATGTTAGAATGAAGAAAATGTTGGATAAAACTAATCTTGTCGGCCTGGATGCAGATGAACTGACGTCGTTTCTGACGGCGTTGGGCGAACCTGCGTACCGGGGCAAACAGATCTTTGCAGCGTTACAGCAACGCCGGCTGCAAAGTTTTGACGAGATGACTGATCTGCCCAAAGGTTTGCGAGAGACGCTGAATGAAAAAGCAGCGGCCGCTACGCTGACGGTTGAATCTAAGTATGTTTCAACAGATGGTACGCGGCGCTACCTCATGAAGACGCACGACAACTTGCCGGTCGAAACTGTTTTTATTCCGGAAGAACGCCGCGACACAATCTGTTTCTCTTCGCAATCCGGCTGCCCGCTTCAGTGCACGTTCTGCCTGACGGCGCAGTTAGGCTTACTGCGTTCGTTAACGCCGGGCGAAATTGTTGAACAAATTATCATCGCGCTAAACGACGTCTACGGCGTCGGCGGCAAAACACCGCGTGGAACGAACCTGGTAGGGATGGGCGCGGGCGAACCGTTTCTGAACTTTGATTCACTATTGAAGGCGCTGCGGATAATGGCCGAACCACATGGTCTGTTCATCGTGCCGCGTCGCGTGACGATATCAACCGCGGGCATTGCTCCGCGCATCCGCGACCTGGCCGCGATTCCCGATCGGCCTAACCTGGCGATTTCGCTGGCAGCTCCTACCGATGAGCTGAGAAATGAGTTGATGCCGATCAACAAAAAATGGCCGCTCGAGGAATTGCTGTCGGCATGCAAAGAGTTTGAGCGAACACTTCGAACAGGTGAACAGTTCACGTTTGAATACGTGATGCTCGATGGCGTTAACGACTCGGAAGAGCATGCGAGACAACTGGCGAACCTGCTTAACCGGCACGAGCTGAGGGCTAAGGTGAACCTGATCCCGCACAATCCCGCTGATCCGCTGCCGTATCAACCATCGCCAGCGGAAACAGTCGATCGATTTAAGGCGATCCTCGAATCTAAGGGTGTGCATGCGTACATTCGCAAACCTCGCGGCCGGGACATCTTTGCGGCTTGTGGCCAACTTGCGGCAATGCGTGAGACCAATAATTTTCAAGCAATTCGGCAATCAATCGTCGCGTAGCTAATAGGGAACTAATAAGGGAACAAACCACAAATGAAACTTTCGACGAAAGGCACAACAATTTTCTTTCTGGCAATCGGAATTCTGGTTTTGTCGGGTGGCATCAGTTCGCATGTTGCCGCGCAGACGCCGCCGCATATCAATGTCTCGGCCTCTCTTTCCAATAACAAGGTGGGCCGCGGGCGCACCGTTCGGGCAACCGTGACGATGGATATTCCTGGCGGCTATCACGTGAATTCAAACCGTCCGCTGGAGAAGTTTCTCATTCCGACGACGCTGAAAGTAGACACACCGGATGGGATTCGCAGTGGACCAATCGCTTACCCGAGAGCTGTGGTGAGGAAGTTTAAGTTCTCGAAGAACAACGTCTCAGTTTACGAAGGACGCGCGACAATGCGTTTCAACATCACCATACCGCCAGGCACCTCAACCGGTTCAAAAGAAGTGAAGCTGAATGTCCGTTACCAGAGTTGTAACGATGAGGTGTGCTTTCCCCCACAAACTAAAGAGCTCAGTTTGTGGCTCAACGTGGAGTGAAGGTCCGAAGGACCAAAAGTGAATAGCCACGGCCGTAAGGCCGTGGATCGTAGGTAAGAAAATATTAGGCCCGAAGGGCCGGCAGTAGCGGTAATCACTGTCGGCCCTTCGGGCCTGGTAGGTTTTGGCGGTCTATTCCGACGCCCTGACGGGCGCGGCTACTAACTAACGGCCCTGCGGGCCTTAGAAAGCTTCACCCTGAAAGTCACCCTCTTCCAATAACCGACATCAGGCGTCCCACTTTTCCATAGACGTTCTTCTCGCGCCGATAAGAGAAAAATAGATCGGTGCGGCACATTGTGCAGAGTGGTGCTGTAAAGATGTTTTCGGCCTTTATACCGGCGCCGGTTAGTTGAGTGCGATTGGCGCAGAAAAGATCAACACAAGCATGGCCGTCGCGTGTCGGCGTGAACAGGCTTTGCTGATCCGGGAACTCCATATTGAAAGCATTAATGACGTCAGTGCCGACTTCGTAACAACAACCACCCGCGGCCGGTCCAATGGCTGCAATTACGTTTTCCGCTTCAGTGCCGTACTCGCGGCGCATTTGTTCGAGCCCTTTCAATGCGACCCGAGCCAGCGTTCCACGCCAGCCTGCATGAATGGCTGCATACGCTCCGGTAACCGGATCGGCCAGCAAGATCGGCACGCAGTCTGCAGTCTTCACGCCTGCCAATACACCGCGCGCATCGCTGACGATCGCATCGCAGTAAACCGTGTCACCTTTTGCGTCCTCCGCAGGTTTCGCGTCTGAGGCTGTTTGAATCAGGCGCACGTCTGAGCCATGCACCTGCCAGCATCCGGCGAGCGCCCATTCGCCCGGAAAGAGCTTGAGAAACCGGCGACGATTCTCCAGAATGTTTTCCGCAGCGTCTTCATTAAAGCCGGCGAGGTTGAGCGAGTGCTCCGGCATCGCACTGGTGCCGCCGCCGCGAGTTGAAAATCCATTTACGAACCTTGCTTGTTCGAGAGGCTCACAAACCAGCGCGCGCACTCCGTCGCGCTCGCGCCAGGAGAAACCGGCACTCTTTAGTTCGCTGTCACTTATGATTGTTTCCATTGGTATAGACATTATCGAAGTTGCACGTATACGCGAAGTGCTGCAACGCACGCCGCGTTTCCGCGAACGCGTCTTCACCCCGGCGGAACAGGCATATTGCGACAGCCGCGGAGTCGTTGCGGAACAGCATTATGCAGCGCGTTACGCCGCGAAAGAAGCGGCGTTAAAAGCTTTGCAGACTGGCTGGCGCGGGGGAATTTCCTGGCAGGACGTGGAAATAAGTTCGCTGGAGAGCGGCGCGCCTAAGATTACCTTTCACGGCGAAGCGCGCAAGATATTTGAAGATTTGGGAGCCACCTCAGTTCACCTGTCCATGTCCCACACGACCGAGCATGCAATCGCTAACGTGGTGCTGGAATCCTGAACCCGGATCATTGTCTTACACAATCCACCCGTCGCTCCGCGTAACCACGCCATCTTGCCCAATGCCTCGGATCGTGGATGATGAGAAAGTCGCCACGTTCACACGAATTATTAAAGTAAGCTTCATATAACCTGTGCTCCGGCGGCAACGGCACATTTAGAGTGTTCCAGGTGTTAATACTCTCGTGCTTGCCACTCGCGCGATACCAGATCGCTGTGGGAATGCTCTTTGAGTACAAATTATGCGAGAGATATGCATCAAAGAGTCCGAAATAAAAACCGATCGGCGAGATGAGAACCATCAGCACGACGGAAGCCGTCACCGGATTCAATTCTTTCAGGCTTGATGGTAGTGATCTTGACCACGACGAAACTAGCGCAAAACCCGCAAACGCGAGAGCCAGGTTCCAAAACAAAACCGGCGAATCTGGTTTACCTCTTAAGACAAAAGCAAAAATCGTAATGTGAGTCGCAAAAGCAAGGGCCGCAGCGAAGTTCCGGCTGCGAGGAACTAGCGCCAGTATGCCCAACGTTAATTCGACCAGTGGGAGTAGGACAACGCGAGAGGAACTTCGTGGATGGGCCAGCGAAATTGAGTTCAGATATCCGGCACTTAGCAGTTTGTTTAGGCCGGCAAAGAACCACAAAGATACAAGATGCGATCGGGCAATCAGTTTGAGACCCGGCGAACGGAATGAACCCCACATGAGGATCACCATAGAGATGATTTCCGGTTGGAGCCGAGACTGATCGATGAGAATTGAATAAAGGATTGCGATCGTATGGAGGATTAAGCCGGCCAGAGGACGGACAAAAATAGTAGCTAAGGAAACGAGGATAATGACGCCCAGGTTTAGTTCGGGCAGCGGCAAGGCCGGAAGCATTGGCGGACTGCGGTGAATTTGCCAAAGACGCCAAGTCACCAAAACTGTTACGGCCTGGCAAATTACGACCAGGCACAGAAAGGCAGGCTGGTCTACGCCGTCCAATCGGCGCCGAAAGCGGTTCCACAATTCTTGTGAATGTTCCAAGACCCGTTGCATATCGCGGCGGCGCAGCATAGGAGTTGCGAACGGTCTCTTACCACTTAGGGTTTGGTAAAGCTAGCTGGATTGTCTTAGCGCAGATCGTTAGTGAGTGCAATTCTGCCGTGGGAGTTTATTTCAACGCGTGTCGATGGGGGGTACGTGCTTCGTAGAGATCTGGTGGCCACAATCAATGAAGATGAGATGTTGACTGGTGCTGTGTTGGGTTGAGCCGTTCCGCTCCCGTCTGGAAAGTGAGCGTGCATATAGCACTCGAGGTTCGGCGCTAGTTTATCGGTCACTGCAATCAGTTCGCGATGCGGGCAGGAAACAGTAGAAATCGCACCGTGGTCCGCGTCAATTTCAACGAACTTAATTCCCTCCGGGCATTCAAAACTCCGGTTGCCTAACTCCGGTCGTAGCGCGACCGCTTCTTTAATAAACTCCGACCATGCCGGAAGTGCCGCTTCTGCTCCCGTCAGCCCGAGTTGAGCATTGTCGTCATATCCGAACCAGACCACGCAAACCAGATTTGGGGTATATCCAGCAAACCATCCATCCCGAGACGTGCCCGTCTTTCCGGCGACCGCAGTAACTCTCTTTAAGTTGCGCGCTGCGCGAGCGGTGCCATGATCAAACGCCGCTGAAAGCATGTTGGTGATCATGTAAGAAGTTGTCGGGCTAACTACCTGCGGCAGATCCTCGTAGTTTGCATGCACAGCCGGCGGGTCATCGATACTGGTTATCACTTTCGGCTGAATGCGTCGGCCGCCATTCGCAAGTGCGGCATAAGCCGTTGCCAACTCCAGTGGGGTGACTTCCTTGGTGCCTAACGCGAGCGATGGATATCTTTCCGGTCTGGGCAGGCCAAAGTTTTCCGATAAGTTTGCGACTCGCGCTAGCCCGGTCTGCAACGCAACGTCAACGGTCACAACATTCAATGAGTTTACGAGAGCGGCGCGCATCGTCACGTCGCGCATTGAATAACCGTGGCCGTAATTGTCCGGCCGGTAGACTTTGTTCCGGTCGTAAACAAACTCACGAGGCGCGTCCGTAAACATTCGCACCGGAGACATTCCATCCTCCAGCGCGGCAGCGTAGACAAACGGCTTGAAAGTTGAACCCGGCTGGCGGCGTGCATCTGTCGCGCGATTCAATTGAGACTTTCCGTAATCGCGCCCACCAACCATCGCGAGAACGTGACCCGTTCTTGGATCAAGCGCAACTAACGATGCCTGGATATTTTTTCGATTTGCACCGAGTCGATCTAATTGGCGTTTGATTGCGGACTCGGCGAGCTGTTGTAGTTCGAGATCGATCGTGGTGTAAATCCTTTGCCGGCCCGGCGACGCCTCGAAGTCGACTCCCGCCGTCCGGTTTACATAATCGATGAAGTAAGGAGCGACAGACCGTCGTTGGGAATGAGACGCGAGTGCGATCGGTTCCTTCGATGCTGCCTGCGCTTCGTCACTCTTGATCCAACCGTCGCGTACCATTGCGTCGAGAACTGTGTTTCGCCGTTCCCGTGCAGCTTCAGCGTTGTGCAAGGGTGAATACCTGGCCGGGCTTTGGATCATGCCTGCGAGAGTGGCCGCTTCCGAGAGAGTGAGCTGACTCAAGTCTTTCGCAAAATATAGTTGCGCAGCTTCCTTCACGCCGCGCGCTGCCACCGCCCCTCGTTGTCCCAGATAAACCTCATTGCAATAGAGCGCCAGAATTTCTTGTTTGCTGAGACGGTTTTCCAAAGCAAACGCCAGCATGGCTTCGGAGTACTTACGTTTCAACGTGCGCTCTGAAGAGAGATAGCTGTTCTTGACTAACTGTTGTGTGAGCGTGGATCCGCCCTGAGCCATTCGGTCCTCGCTCACGTTCTGAAACATGGCGCGTGCGATTCCGACCGGGTCGAGTCCGGTGTGAGCAAAGAACCGTTGATCCTCAATGGAAAGAATTGCCTGAATCAAAACGGCAGGAATGTCATCGTATAGCAGAGTCTGTTTTTCACCCGCTTTGAAACTGTCATCAGTAGACAAAACTTCAGGTTCCAACATGAAGGACTCAATGGGTAACCCGTCGGAAATCAGTTCAGAAATAATGTTGGAGTCGTCAAATTTGACCAGGACGTTCGCGTGGGCATTCATCTTCGCGGGCGCCGGTGTGATTTCTACCGTCGAACCGTTTTCGCGGTAACTACCGCTCCACGCATTGCTTCCCTGCACGCTCACGTAGCCTGCGCGTCGCAGAGATGCGATCAGATTTTCCTTTGAGATCTTCATGCCTGGAGAAATACGACGCGGTGCGGCATAAAGACCGGCATGGCTGTGTGAGTAACCGAAGGCTAAACGGGCGTCGACTACTCTCGAGTGATACTTATACGAGCGCACAACTGAGTCGGAAGCTAGTACGACGACAATTGCCAGCATGCCGAGCAGTGACCGAAGAACCTGGAATTTGTTGGCTTTAACCGTACAAGAGGCGAAGCCATCGAGAATGGCTCGAATAGATACAGCACGTCCGCTGTCGGGTACAGATGTGACTTCGATAGACATGTAAAAAAGGACACACGCCCGCCCGCTTTAACGACGGGGTTTTTAACCACGTTGCCCTTCAGTGCTCCACAGTTTCCGAATGCTCTTATTAAATAGTCAATCTAGCGTCGTATCCGCAGATTAGCTATCCGTAATTCCCGCAGTGTTCGCAAATTTAGTTTTATTGGGAAACAAGGCCCGTGCCGTAGCCGAAGGAAGCAGGAGGCAGGATGCAGGAGCAGGAGCAGGATCGGCGGCTTTGCGAAGAGCAAGAACTTTTTAAGGGCTAAGCCCTGGGTAAGCCCCATGATTATTTGACACCTGTGACGGAAGGTCCTCACATCAGACGGCAAAGCCGTTGCTCCTGCCTCCTGCCGCCTGCTTCCTGGTGTTTGCTGTTTGCTGTCTGCTTACTATAATCACGGCGCCATCCCGACAATCCCAATAAATCGAGGACCCCATGCCCGAAACTAAACACGTCGATGCGAAAACCGGAGATGTCTTGTTGCTTACGGGAACGATGAAAGGGGCTTTTGTACTTCGTTCCGACAGTGCGCGCCGCGATTGGCAAGTAGGAGGACCATATTTCCCGGGGCGGGCGGTGTACGCTTTGACTTACGACGATCGCAATGGCCGGCATCGTTTGTGGGCGGCAGTGAACAGTTCATATTGGGGATCGTATCTAAGCTCATCAGACGACTTCGGGAAAACATGGACCGAACCCGAAACGTACGGCGTTAAGTTTCCGGAAGACGCAGACAATTCAGTCAAACAAATCTGGCAGATCGCGCCAGGCCATCCCGATGAACCGGACACGCTGTATTGCGGCGTTGAGCCGGCGGCACTTTTCAAATCAACTGACGCCGGCGAAAGCTGGTCACTGGTGCGCGGACTCTACGATCATCCACACCGTTCACAGTGGATGCCCGGCGGCGGCGGTCTCTGCTTGCACACCGTGCTCCCGGATCCAACAAACTCCAAACGTCTTTACGTGGCAATCTCGACCGGGGGCGTTTATCGCACAGATGACGGAGGCGAAAACTGGCAGCCCCGCAACAGCGGCGTGCGTGCGCAGTTTCTGCCGCCGGACCAGCGATATCCGGAGTGGGGACAGTGTGTGCACAAGATTGTGAGTCATCCGAGCGATCCGAAACGGATGTTCCTGCAAAACCATTGGGGCCTCTACCGAAGCGAGGATGGCGGTGATTCGTGGACGGATATCGCGAACGGAGTGCCCTCTGATTTTGGTTTTGCGATGGAGATCGATCCTAACGACGCGAACAGCGTCTTCATTGTTCCGTTGGAGTCGGATGAATTTAGATGTACGCCGGAAGGGAAGCTGCGGGTATATCGCACAAAGAATTCAGGAGACTCCTGGGAAGCGTTAACCAACGGACTACCACAGGAAAACGCACTTGAGACTGTGTTGAGAGATGGCATGTCTTCCGATGGCATGCAGCCGACCGGAATCTATTTCGGAACGCGCAACGGCAAGTTGTTTGGATCAAACAACGCCGGCGAGTCATGGACCTCAATTCAGGAAAGTTTACCGCCGGTGGTTTGCGTGAAAGCCGCTGTAGTTTGAAACATACATCCGCAGATTCCACAGATTGCGCAGATTTAATTTTGGACAGCTAAGACCACTGCTCTGTTTCAGTTCTTAAAATCTGTGTAATCTGCGTAATCTGTGGAGTTAATTAGGACGGACTCATGAAAACATTCTTAACTGTAATTGGAATCCTGCTGCTGACCACGTCGACGTTTGCTCAGACGCAGGAGAAGAAAGCACCAGAATCAAAGCTGGTCCAGTTTCAAATGGCGCTACTTCGCCGCGGTCCCAAATGGGAAAAGACGCACACCAAAGGTTCGGGTGCTACGAACGGGACCATGTCAGAACACGGCAAGTATGTAATGTCGTTGCTTGAATCCGGGAAGTCGGTAATCGCAGGACCGTTCAGCGATGACGGCGACATCATCGGTGTTTACGTGCTGCGCGGCACCGCCGAAGAAGCGAAGTCATGGGTCGACAGCGATCCCGGCGTCAAGGATGGCCATCTGGTTGCGGAGATGGTTCCCTGGTGGTCGGAAGACATCATGAAAAAACCCACGATGCCGATGAAGATGACAACGGCATATCTCGGGTTCTTGAGTCGTGGTCCAAAGTGGACGCCGGAGAAAACTCCTGCGACCGAAGAGTTGCAAAAGGCGCATCTGGCAAACATAAACCGCCTCGCCGAGACGAAGAAGCTGGTGGTCGCCGGGCCGTTTGGCGGCAAGGGCACGTTACGCGGGATATTTGTTTTTCGAGTTGGTTCTCTGGAAGAGGCAAAGCAACTCGCTGAAACCGATCCTGCTGTGCAAGCCGGACGTTTAGCAATTGAAATGCGGCCGTGGATGGTGCCGGACGGCGTCTTACCGTAGAACCATGATTACCTTTAATGTCGCCGGCTTCCTGACAGACTTTACCGGAGGGCAAAGTCAGATTGTGGTCGACGAGACAGCGGGAACAGTCGGCGAAGCGCTGACGGTGTTGTGGAAACAGCACGTAGGATTGCGCGACCGCGTGGTAAACGAACAGGGTGCGCTACGCCCGCATGTGAATATCTTCCTCAACGACGAGAATGTGCGGCGGAAAGAGATGCTCGAGACAGCGCTGAAAGATAACAGCGAGATAACGATCCTGCCCTCGGTCAGCGGCGGCTAGCTTGCAGGTTTTGCTTTTAACTGTTCAGGGTTCACTATTCACTATGAGAGCTACATGGAAAGACATTGTTATCGCTGAGAGCGACGACACGGTGGTCGTTGAAGGTAATCATTACTTCCCGTCGGAGTCAGTGCGACAGGAACACTTGCAGCCAAGTGCTACCCACACCACCTGCCCGTGGAAGGGTGAGGCGAGTTACTACGACGTCGTGGTCGGTGATGACGTCAATGCCGATGCAGCCTGGTACTACCCGGATCCAAAGCCCGCCGCCCAGGAAATTAAAGATCGAATCGCTTTCTGGCACGGCGTCACGGTTGACGAGTAGAAAAGTGATGAGTGCTGGGCGCTGAGTGGGTAGACAATGTTCAGAGTTCAAGCTTTAGCTTGCCGCAGTGGGAACAAACAAACGAAAGTTTGAACTCCGAACTTTTATAACTTAAGTCGAACTGGGAAGCCTCAACATCCGTATAAGTTACCGCCATGTTTTGTCCCACCTGCGGTTTTGAAGAACGACAACTCATACAGTATTGCCGCGCTTGCGGAACCGACTTGCGCGTGGTCCGAGTTAGTTTGCAGGGCCGCGATCCGAACTCCACCTCAGCATTCTCGGCCCGAGACCACATAAGTCGCGCGATTGCGGAAAAGATACGCGAGACTCAGTCGGCGAAGGACCTGCAGAAGGTGGCGACAGAAGTGTTACCCGAGATTGAGAAGTTTCTCGAGACGCCTGAGGAGAAACGATTGCGGCGAATTCGTGCTGGTGTTGTCTTTTCTTCCATCGGGTTGGGCGCCAGCTTAGTCTTCACGGCCCTGGCCTCGTTCGAGCGAGATTTCTTGTTCTTAATCGGTGCCGGAGCAGTGTTCTTTCTTATGGGCCTCGGGATCATTCTGAACGGATTACTTTTTACAAAGCCTCGCAATACTGTTTTGGAGCCGTTTGAAGCGATGGAGCAAAAACAACTTGAGATGCACGGTCAGACCACGCTTCGCCCAGCCAGTGTTTCAACTAACGACCTGAATGCGCGCCAGTCTTCAGTCACCGAACACACTACTCACCACCTCAAACCGAACGCCTAAGCAGCAGACGGCAGACAGCAGACGGCAGGAGCAGGAGCTGCGGTTCCTGCTCCTGCCGTCTGCGGTCTGCCGTCTACTGCCCGGTAAAGTCGCGAATATCCTGGAAGGGTGTTTCAGCGTTGTTGAAGTCGGGGCGATAGTAGAAGGACGAACCGTCAAACTCCTGGAGCCAGCCTTCCTCCATTCCCATCTCCTCGAGCGCATTCACCGCACGTAACCATTCATTCTCGGAAATGCGTCGAGACAACAACACAAAGCGATTGTTGGAAGCCGCCTGGTGGGTAGCGTAGTACTGCGCCATCAATGAGACTGCCACGCGCGGACTCAACTCGTCACGAATCCACTCCAACGATTCGCTAATGCCGGCGATGTCGTTTGGCAGTACTAACAGCCGAATGATCAATCCACGCTTAACCAGACCGTCGTCGCCTACGATCAACTCATCGCCCGTCTGCCTGAACATTTCAGCAATCGCCGCGCGTGCAACTTCCTTGTAACTGCGCACCTTGGAATAGGTATAGCCCGCTTCATCTTCGGCGTACTTCAGATCTGGCAGGTAGACATCCACGATTCCGTCCAGCAATCGTAGGACTTGAACCGAATCGTACGCGTTGGTGTTGTAAACAATCGGAACTTTCAGACCGCCCTCTGCGGCCAGGTAAATTCCACGGGCCATTTGGGGTGCGAAGTGCGTGGGCGAAACGAAGTTGATGTTGTGACAACCCTTCGCTTGTAACTCGAGCATCATCTCTGCCAAACGCTCGTGAGTAACCTGGTTCTTAAGTTGTTGTTTGTGGGTTTGGGAGATTTGATAGTTCTGACAGTAGACGCAACGCAGGTTGCAGTTGCCAAAAAAGATGTTGCCGGCGCCTTTAGTGCCTACCAGGCCCGGCTCTTCACCAAAATGCGGAGTGTAAGAAGAGACGATTGGCAGTCGTCCCGAATAACAAGCTGCTATCTCATCCTGTAAACGATTGTTCAGACAATCGCGCGGGCAGACGGTGCAACGTTCCAACAGCGCCTCGAGTTGTTCGACGCGATGCAGCAGTTCGGCGGTTGGTAGCAGGTTCAGGTATGACGGTTTCATCTTCGCAACTGAACACGTTTCGTGTATTTCGTGTCTTTCGTGGATCCGGTTTTTAGCCTGCAAAAGGACGATCCACGAAATACACAGAACACACGAAATAACACGAGCTCATTTTCTTCGGAAAGCACGGAAATAAACAAAATGCGGCTTATGTTGTTCGACTACATCTGCGGGGGCAACTTTGGTGGTGCGGGTCCAAATGTAATCCATCTCCACGTGAATAGTGCTTAGTGCCAACCTCGCTTCAAAAATCAGCAGCATGCTGCCATAAAAGAGAAAACACGCGCCGAGAATTCCCGTGATCACGGGCGCCAGGTTGTATCTGCCGAGAATGGCGACGATCCCGATTGCTACACTCGTGGCGACAAACATCCCGAGGGCCAGGTAGAAGGTGACCATTGAACGCTGCAGAATTCGCGCACGGCTGGTTAACTTATCAAGCTGCTCGAAAATGATCGCCTGCCGGTCCCGGGTTTCTTCAAGAGGTTTCTCTATTAGTTCTTCCAGCTTGTCTGACAACGCGCGAACTCTGTCCACGACGCGGCCTAAACGGTGAGACGTAGACAGAATCATGCTGCCGCAAGCGGAAATCAACACCGCGGGCGTAATCATTGCCGTCAATACCGCCAGCGGTGATGAGAGTGGATCCATATTACATACATCCGCAGATTACACAGATTCTAAGACAGAGAACTAAACAGTTGTCTTGACCGGTCTAAATTATTAAATCTGCGTAATCTGTAACTGTGGATAGGTACCTTCACTGCGCGCTTCGTCGAGTCCGTCTTCTTCTGACTGGAGTCTTTGGTTTCTCCGGAGCAGCCGTTTCCGCTTTCTTTGGAGGCGGCGCCATCGCCTTCTTCACCATCTCGATTACCATCTGCTGCGGAAGGTCAGCGCGCACAATTACCTCGTCGCCTTCGGCGGCAATGGTGATGTTGTTGGCGAGCGACTGCATCGCCGGATCCTTGATGTTGCTCAGACCGAAACGAAGCATTCCTGAAAACAGATTGCTGAAAATCTTTGCCGTGTCGGGATTGTCTTCGTTGACAGCCCCGCGCAACATGAAATTGGTAGCGTCCATCGTCACCGATGCGTAAAAGTCTCCGAGCCGCGTATCGCATTTCGGAGCTCGTGCCGTCACTTCAGTTCCATGCATGCCAAACGCTTTTGCAAATCCATAAAACGGGCGACCCGCGATGCTAATCAAAGCGTTCGAATCGCGCACCAGTGAATTTAAAGTTTCTGCGGTGATCCGGTCCTTGCCCTCGCCCGCGTCAATCGCTGCGCGCAAGTAAGACGGGCTGCCGACCGCAATGGAATTCGGAGTAAGCGTCACCACGCCGACCTGAGTAAACGATTTCAGAATCGGGTTCTTCTCGGCTTCTTTAACGATCGGATCAATGGTCATCAGCCCGAGCGTTTTGTTGCCATATTTTTCGTCACGAAGTTTTCCCTGCGAGGCCATGCGCGCGAGGGTCATCAACGCTTCCGAGCTGAAATCACCAGAGGCGACGGCCATTATCTCGGGTGGCTGAAAATTAAGTTCGCCCGTTGGCTTCTTTACTCGTATCGCCAGCACGATGTAATCAACCTTGGTGGGATCGACACCGGCCATCTGTTTCGCCATCTCGAAACCTTTTCGCATTTCTTCAACGTCTTTTGCCGGCATCACTTTTGGCACGACTTCATTCAGGATGCGTTGCGGGTTAATGAAGAACAGCAGATCCGCTTCAGGCAGATTCGACAGGGAAGCGATGACGTTTTGTGGAGTGGGGGCCGATGCCGTGGTTACAGGTTGCGGGTTGACCGCCAGGGCAGATCCCGTCGATGTCTGTTGACCATGCGCGAGCGCGGGAACGGCCAATGCGCACCATAAAACTATCGCAAGACGATTAAACGCTTTTCTCACAAACAGACCCTCCATTCAGAATTGTTTGATTATCTTCACACAGGACCAGCCCGGTCGTCAGTAGTTTGTTTTAGATCCACTCGAGGTGTGGGCGGGTCAATTCGTTGGCGACGTTGCCTGTATTTAACGTGGAAGCAGGTTCAAACAGCAAGACCTGCGCTTCTTCCTCGGCCACCGGCCGGTGTTCGACACCTCGCGGCACAATCATGAATTCGCCCTCCTCGATCCACACTTTCTCCTCGCGCCCATCCTCGCGAAACTCCATACAAAATCTTCCCTTAACGACGAGGAACATCTCATCTTCCGCTTCGTGATGGTGCCAGCTGAACGGTCCCACAAACTTTACCAACTTCACATACTGGCCGTTTAACTCTCCGACAATCCGTGGGTTCCAGTGGTCGTTGATCAGCGATAGTTTGTTGCTAAGGTTTATCTTGTTCATGGTATTAGGCCCAAGGGCTGGCTAAGGTCAGTTGTCTTCACATTGCGATTTTCCCCTCCCCATGAGGGGTTAGGGGAGGTCTTGGGACGCGCGCACCCTTATTAATTTTGGAGGGAGCGTAAGGTTGAAATCAACAGTCAATTATTTTTTGTAGTGCTGAACAACACTGAGTCAGTGAGACAAGACTTGTTAGTTTCTTTATTGCGACGTTGACGCTTCCCTCAAAAACGAAAAAGTCTAATCGCCTCAAGCCCTCTCCTAACCCTCCCAAAGGGAGGGGAATTTAGGCCCATGTTTTTTATCTCCGGTCCGCATAGATCGCATCCAGCATTTTTGCCAGCCGGAAACCGGCCTTCGCCAGTTGTATGCGAACTATTTCGCGATTGGCTGTCTCGTAATTTGCCGGACGAATAATGTCATAGACAACTGACGTTAGTGGTTGCCCATCATCACCCATCACAGGCTTGCCATCCCGCACCACGGGGACGATGCGTTTGCGCGTTATACGCACAGACCGGTATGCGTGCTGTCGCGATTGTCGCAGTGAATCGTTGGCCCATTGCACAGGCCAGGTATTTACATGTCCTGAAGTAATCCAACCCGGCTGCCGCCTAACACTGCGCATCAGAAAGTTGCCCAGTTCATCGGAGGTGGGTCTGTTGGTTGCGGTCATCAACGACTTCACCAAATCAAAGTCCCAATACCCATGAAGGTTTCGCCTGTTGTTATCGATGATTAACTGATTGCCACCGCGATCGTGCATCAGTCGTTTAGCGCGAATAGTGTTGGGGTCTCTAACAATAACGATCGTACCATTCGGTCCGTTCTCATCTATGAACCCGCAGGCCATGTGCAGAGGTTGATGTATGTCGCCGACGAGATGAACCAGGAGCCGCAAGGCATTTCTTTCGCTCAGCGGAAAGTTGGGCTGCGCAATGCCGCGCAGCGTCTGCAACGCCGCTTCCATCAAATGGACGATGTCGTTTCCCGGAGCGAAATCGTGGCACGTCTGATAGCTCGTGCAATTGAGCGGCAGGTCGTCGTAATGCCACTCGCGGTTCCTCTCGTTGTGAGCGAGGTCCTGCAGGAACGCGTGGGTATCCGGATCGGGATCACTCTCTCCCATTCGCTCCTTCACGTTGTCCGCCCACGTCGATACCGACGCAAGAGTCTCTCCGGGTTTGAGAATCTGCTGAATCCGGCGCGCGGTCTGCGGCTTAACGTGTAACGTAGCAACCCGTCCCACGGTCTGATGGCCGTCACCGCCCCATGCTGCGACGTGGCTTAGTGAACCGAAAACCAAGAGCGCCGCAAGCGAAGCAGCGAGCCTTCTCTTCATAGTTTCTTCTCCTTCTTTGCTCGCGCTAGTTCGCGAATTGCGCTCAGGATAACTGCGCCGCAACAAATAGCATAAGGCAGGAGGCGAGACGCAGGGCAGGATGTAGGAGGCAGACGGCAGGATGCAGGAGAACCGCGGGGAGCAGAACGTAGGAGGAAGGACACGGGACAACGAGCTTGCAGCCAGAGCCATATTTAGGTTCTCCTGCCTCCTGCCTCCTGCCTCCTGCCGCCTTCTGCTCGCTACTGCCGCGGTTGTGTTCCCTGGCTTAGCACTTTTGAACCAATCAATTTTCCGGCGCTATCCAACGTGAGCTCAAGTACTCCTCCGGCCGTGTCCTGCACACGGCGCACGGTCTGTCCAGCCGCATTCGTCGTTTCAGATAACACCCGTAGGTCGGTAACACTCCCCACAGTCCGTGAGTTAACCAGCCGGCCGGTTGTATCCAAAGTGCGTTCAAGGATACTCCCGGTGCTGTCAACCGTTCTTTGGACCGTCTGGCCCAGCGTGTTTACGGTTTGACTTAACACGCCGCCGGGTTGCAGCGCTGTTTGCGCGACATTGCCGACGGTCCCAACTGTGTTATCTACGCTCTGTAGTAACCGGTTAAGTAGTTCTGGATTGCGATCGATAGTCGTCAACGTACGATCGATGATCGCCGCTACGTTATCGAGTTTAACTTTTAACAGAACTTCTGCTTTCACGCCCTTGATCGTAAGTTTCACCTTGTCGATGCCGACATCGGCGCCAGCTGTTAAAGCCAGGAGATTTGCTAGCCGCGCGTCCAGAGAAACCTTGGCTTTCAGGTTTTCCACATCGAGCGTGATTTCATCGACGGAGAGATTTGGCACATCGAGCAACACATCAGGATCACCGCTCGCCGCTGATTGCTGTCGTCGCGCGCTTGACGCTGCCTGTCGCTGCCGCTCTTCTTCAGTTAGTGGACGCACCGGCGATACCGGAGTCGGACTCGGACGGGGCTGCGCTTGAGTTGAACGTGTGATGGACGTATCAGGCGAGCCGGTGGTGGTTGTTTGCCCGTCCACCAGACCAGGGAATGCAAGGGTTGCCATCGCTAGTGTGGCAATTAGCAGAAATTTATTCATGGTTTCCTCCGTGATCGATCGTAATAAACAAGATGAGGGCTGCAAGGGCGCAACGGTGACATGGCAGTTAGGGGGAGTCAGGCAGAGTTGGTGGCCTGGGACGCAATAGACGCAAGATGCGATCGAGCGATCCGTGAAATCGCACCGTGCCGCGGATGTTGCGCATGTGCACATCGATCCGGGAAGCGGATAATCCGACACCCACTTGGACATCTACGCCGCTCTCCGGTTCGGTAGCGACTGACGTTCCGACTTTAAAGTTCTCTTCAGTCAGGCGGCGCTCGATGATGTTCAGATAAAACGTTTCATCAATATTCGTCCGCACCGGTTTGTCGGAGGGTGTCGGCGCTGACGTCTGCGCCTGGCTGTGACTGAAAAAAAGAATGGAAATACAGAACAGTAAAACGACCCGGCTTGTGTGGCTCATCAACGCTCCCTGGGTGGGGGTGGTGAAGTTGGTGGCGGCGCGGGGGTCTGTTGATTGGGGATACTGGTGGATTTCGGATCAGCAGGGGTGGGATCCTGTGACACGGGCACTTCGCCCAGTGCTTCGGAAACAATCCGATCGATGTCTGCAAAAGCACTAGTGATCTTCAGACGGATTCCAATGTTTCGGTAAGTCACACCCGGCTGTACCGGTTTGGGTAAGTTATCTCTGAAAGCTTCCCAGGTTGTCTTCAGTTTTTGGTTGCCGGGGAACTCGACCTTGGGATTTGGCACCGCTTCAAACAATAACGATTCGGCTCTGATGTCCGCGATGATCGCGATATCCGCTTCTTGCACATCGGGATCTGATTTTAGCGAATCGCGTTTTGATACGGTCGGATTAAGTTGCACTTCTACCTTCGGCGTCGTTGGGCGTCGTGGGGTTGTCTGCTGACCACTAGCAGTCGCGCATAATGCAATGCACACAGTCAGCAACGCGGAAAATGTCCGGACTACCTTTGACACAGCCGGATGATAGCAAAGAAACAATCTTGCATCGTTATCTTTTGTGTTGCGAAAGTGTGTGAGCGATCGAGGACGTAGATGGGCCAAGTCGCGGGTGAAAAGCTTTTGCGCTATCCTTCCAGCGCTCCAGACCAACAGAAAAGAGAGACCAAGTTTGCTGAACTTTGCCGTCCAAACCGCGCGCGACGCCGGCCGCATCCTCGCAGACCGGCTCGGAAGAGCGTTGCAGGTATCGAACAAAGGTGACATTGACCTCGTCACCGAAGCGGACCTCGCTTCCGAAAGATTGATCATCGATCGAATCAAGTCTCACTACCCGCGTCATTCAATATTGGCGGAAGAGTCCGGCGCGACAGACGGTATCGAGTTTATCCCTGGCAAGAGCGAGTGGAAGTGGATAATTGATCCGCTGGATGGCACCACCAATTACGCCCACGGCTATCCGTGCTTTTGCGTATCGATTGGGCTCGAACGTGAGGGAAGGCTCGAGCTTGGCGTTATCTACGACCCGATGCGGGAGGAATTGTTTGCCGCTGAGCGAGGGGCTGGTGCGACTTTAAATGAACGTCCTATACGAGTTTCAAAGATCGACGACCTAAACGCCGCCATGCTCTGCACAGGTTTCCCCTATAACGTTCGGGAGCGGGCCGATTTCACGCGCCAGTTTGCCAACTTCACGATGGCCGCGCAGGCGGTCAGGCGCGACGGTTCGGCGTCGCTCGATCTCGCCTATCTCGCTTGCGGGCGCTTCGATGGTTTTTGGGAGGAAGGCTTGCGGCCGTGGGACATCGCTGCCGGAGTGTTGCTAGTGGAAGAAGCTGGTGGGCTCGTCAGCGATTACAAAGGGCAGCCTCTGGATTTGTACAACCCGGTAACGTTAGCGAGTAACGGTTTGGTTCACGATGCGATGATCAAGGTACTGGCGTCCGGTTGATAGTTCGCACACCACACGAATCTCCTCACAACCCTGACTCAATGATGCCTTTCAATCTTTCCGTCTCTCGTCTGGCGCACGCGCGCGTCTCTTCACCCGGTAGTTGTTCCACATGAATGACCGGGTGATACGTGACCTCCACTTTGCCAAGACGTGGCAAACGTCTGTTGCTGGGCCAAACGCGATTGGCGCCGCGAATCGTCACGGGCAGGATTGGCACGTCCGCTTCGAGTGCCATCCGCACCGCGCCGCCTTTCATACGTATCATCGAACCGTCAGGTAAGCCGCGGCCGCCTTCGGGAAAAATCACAACCGCACCGCCATTGCGCAGCCAGTTAAGTGAGCGGCGAATCGCAGAAGGATCGCTGCCTTCCACCTGCAGCGGCCAGGCGCCGAATAATCCTATGATTGTACCTACGAGGGGCCAGGAAAACGCTTCGCTCCAGGCAAGAAAACGGATTGGTCGCTTAACCGGAATGGCTAACCAAAATGGATCGCCATAGCTTTGGTGGTTGGCGGCAATGATGACGCCACTACCGGCTGGAATGTTTTCCAAACCTTTGTGTGTGACGCCCCATAGCAGTCGACTGACGGATGCGATCACCGGCCGCAGAGCGTTAATGCACCACTCGGGCAGCATAAGGTTGGAATTTTTTGGTTTAGCGGGTGGCGGTACTTCGGTACGCTCGCGGACGTTGTTCATCACAAAGGAAACTCACGATCGATAAACTCCACGTGGATCCGCTGCACGCCGGAAGGCCCGACGCTTCTGCCGCGCACCGCCGCGTGAACTGTCAGATTGTACTGCTCGCTCGTCAAACGAATCATGCGGCCTACCGGCAGATCCAGGGTCGTATAGATCGCTGCGCCTCTTTGACTGATGTTCTCAGCCACCGTGCTCTCGCATTGGTCTACCATGCCCTTGTCATCGAGTGTCTCAACTCGGATGTCCACCGGAATGTTATGCCGCGTTTGCGTTCGCTGGTCTTCGGTAGCCGCAGTTTGCAATTCTTCGGGAATACTCAGACTGTCAGATGTGCGCCCCCCGATGTCATAACGCTTGGCGGGATCCTCTTCGTAGCTGCGCGGCGGATGTTTGCCGATGAAAGCGACGCCGATTTCAAATACCGAACTCTCAGCCGTAGTCGAGGACTTCACAAACCTGACCAGCGCCCACACTCTGTACTGGTCCTCAACATGATCAAACACGCGAAGCTGCCGTGGCATCGGGATCGTCATGTGCAATAGACGCCCTTTTTCTACCGGATGCTTGAGCGTGAAGCGCGCGCCGAAAGGCGAAACGTCGATGAGTCGGGTAACTTCGGTCCATTCAATTTCCGGCGTCTCGCGACAACGCACCCGGACCGGAAGTTTCAGTTCTAGACGCTCCCGGATCCGTTTAAGTTTTTCCTGTTGCGGCATGTGGAAAAAAGTGTCAGTGAGTAACTTCGTGAGGGCTCGTGAAACTCGTACGGTTCGCGTTCCCCTAAGCCTCTCTCCTCCCACCCACTATAACCTGTAAACCCCTTAATTTTGTTAGGTTTTCAAGAGTTGCGGTGGTTGCTGAGAAGCCCCTTTTCGGCTACAATATCGCTTACTACATTAGGCTCCAGGGATTGCTAAAAAACACGTTCTTTTGGACTCGAACCGACGCGAAAGCGGCCCACATAGAAAGCCATAATAAGACGCCACAATCGAACCCTTGAGGCTCGTATTGTGTGCTCAATTCAATTGATCACAGCAAGGCCCGAAGCGGGGCGGATTGTACTGGAAAGGCCAACTGGATGGAAACCACCTCTGAACGCGATCACATAAACATCGAAGACGAGATGCGACGTTCGTATCTCGACTACGCGATGTCCGTCATCATCGGACGCGCGTTGCCGGACGTGCGCGATGGGCTGAAACCAGTCCACCGTCGCGTGCTCTGGGCGATGCACGAGCTCGGCAACACGTACAACAAGCCGTACAAGAAGAGCGCGCGAATTGTCGGTGATGTGATCGGTAAATACCACCCGCACGGTGATACTGCTGTTTACGACACGATCGTCAGGTTGGCCCAGGACTTCTCCATGCGTTACCCCTTAATCGATGGTCAGGGAAACTTTGGATCGGTTGACGGCGACGCGGCAGCCGCGATGCGTTACACCGAAGTGCGCATGGCGCGTGTGACCAATGTCGTGCTGGCTGATCTGGAAAAGGAAACAGTTGATTTCCAACCGAACTACGACGAATCGCTGAGCGAGCCCAAAGTTCTCCCAACCCGAGTTCCCAATCTTCTCATTAATGGATCGGACGGAATCGCAGTCGGCATGGCAACCAAGATCCCGCCGCACAACCTGACGGAGATCGTAGACGCGACGATCAGGTTGATAAAAGAGCCGGCCATCAAAATTGAATCGTTGTTAAAGATTGTGACCGGTCCCGACTTCCCGACCGGCGGGTTCATTTACGGTCGCGAAGAACTGCGTAACGCTTATCTCCATGGACGCGGCATCATCCAGATGCGCGCGCGAGCAGGAATTGATCGGATTGGACGCGGGTCTCAGGAACGTGATGCAGTTGTCATTACTGAAATTCCGTTCCAGGTGAATAAGGCGCGATTGATCGAACGCATCGCCGAGCTGATCAACGAGAAAAAGTTGGACGGCGTTTCTGACTTGCGAGATGAGTCTGACCGTAACGGCATGCGGATCGTGGTTGAGTTGAAGCGTGACGCGGTGCCGCAAGTAGTTCTCAACAAGCTCTACAAACTCACGCCCATGCAGTCGTCGTTTGGCGTGATCAACCTGGCGATCGTTAATGGCCAGCCGCGCGTTCTCAACCTGAAGGAGATGCTGGAGTGCTTCGTCGACTTTCGTCGCGAAGTTGTGCGGCGTCGCACTGAATATGATTTGCGGAAAGCGCGAGCGCGTGCGCACATCCTCGAGGGACTGACCAAGGCGATTGATGTGCTGGACTACGTGGTGCTACTGATTCGGAACTCGCGTTCAATCGAAGAAGCGCGTCAGTGGCTCACCGGACACATGAAGACGATGGGCGAGGTTAAGACGTGGAAGGGCGCGCCCACCGATGTCGCCCTGAAAACCTACCTTGGCAAAGTCCAGAAGACGATGGAGAGGCTGGCGTTTTCCGACCTGCAGGCCCAGGCGATTCTCGATCTGCAGCTCCGCCGCTTGTCTGCATTGGAACGTCAAAAGATTACCGATGAGTACGAGGGAATCATCAAGTTAATAGCGGAGCTTGAGGAAATTCTCGCCAACGAAGGTTCGCTGCGACGCGTGATAGCTGATGAGTTGGAGGAAGTGAAGAAGGAGTTTGGTGACGCGCGCCGCACCGAGATTGTCGACGAGGGGGTTGAATTCTCGATCGAAGATCTTATCGCCGACGAAGACGTCGCCATCACCGTCACCAACAGCGGTTACATCAAGCGAACCCCGATCACCACCTATCAGCGGCAGGGACGCGGTGGTAAGGGCCGGTTTGGCGCTGTCGCTAAAGGGGCCGACTTTGTCGAGCATCTGTTCATTGCCTCGACGCATGCTTACCTGATGGTGTTTACGGATGACGGCATGGTTTACAAGCTCAAGGTGCATGAAGTGCCCGATGCAGCCGCGGCAGCACGTGGCAAGGCTATTGTGAACCTGGTCAGTATTCCATCGGACCGAAAGCTCGCAGGCGTTGTTCCGGTCCGGGATTTCGCCGAAGGCCGATACGTGGTGATGGTTACGCGCAAGGGCGTCATCAAGAAGACTTCCCTGGCAGATTTCCAAAACATACGCACGAACGGAATCATCGCGATCAACATTGACGAAGGCGATCAGTTGCTCGACGTCGTACTCACCGACGGAACGAAGCGCATCTTCATTGCGACGCACGATGGTGTAGCCATCAGGTTTGATGAGAAGAACGTGCGACCGATGGGCCGCGCTACCAGGGGCGTGAGAGGAATCGATCTGCGCAGCGACGACTATGTAGTTTCGATTTGTCCGGTCTCGTCAGATGACAACGAGAAAATGCTCTCCGTGTCGGAACGTGGATATGGCAAGCAAACGCCAATCACCACTTATCGGCTGCAGTCGCGGGGCGGCAAGGGTGTGATCAACATGAAGACCACTGACAAGACCGGCAAGGTTGTCGCCGTTTTTCCGGTGGACGAGGAATCGGAAATCATGATTATCACGCAGCACGCGAAGTTGATCAGACTGGAAGCAGGCGAGATCCGGAAGACTGGCCGGAGCGCGCAAGGCGTACGCCTGATCAAGATCGAGGAAAGCGACAAGGTGACGAGCGCATCCTTAGTGGAAGCAGCAGAAGAAACGGAAGACGCACCCGCGTAGAATTAGTTGGAGGTTGGTGAGCGGGGTCTTACCGCTTCTTAAATAGCAAATGACCAATGACAGATTTGTCATTGGTCATTTCACATTTGTCATTTGCTATTTAAAAGAAAGAGGGGCAGGCCCCCTTCCTACGCGCCTTCGCCTTCGGCCCAGACTTCGCCATCTTCAAAGACTTCTTTTTTCCAGATAGGGACAGTTCGCTTCAGTTCCCGGATGGCCCATTCGCAAGCTTCGAACGCAGCGCGTCGATGAGGCGCGCCAACTGAAATCACCACGCTGGTTTCGCCGATGTCCAATCGCCCGGTGCGATGGACAATGCCAATGTAGGCAATCTCAAAGCGCTCGTGTGCCTCTCGTCCCAGCCGATGCAATTCCTGCAGTGCCATCGCCTCGTAAGCTTCGTAAACCAGGTACAGCGTGCGTCTCCCCCGGGTCCACTCGCGAGCGTAACCATCCAACGTCACCGTAGCGCCACACTCAGGCAGCACCACGCGGCGAGCGACTTCTCCCACGTCGATCGTGGCCGTGGTTAACTCAAAAAAGTCTTTGGATGGAGCAGAACCTCCGCTCACCGGAGGAAACACCGCAAGTTCATCACCGTTCTTTAACGGGACCTCACCACGTGCGTATTCCTGATTCACGGCGACTAGCAGTGATCGGCCGAAACGTCCCAGGTTTGGATATTTATCGATGAGTTGTGCGAGAGCCGTAGCAGAAGTGCCTTCCTGATCCAATTGCAACTCAACTTCCGGTTGACCCACCGCATCGCGAGCGGCGCCGAAAAATAGGACCTTTACGCGGAGGTGTTGTGCCGATTGATCGGTCATGGTTGTGGATGCTTCCATAAGACGAGCATCATTCGATAACGGCTAGCCTTTGGAGTGCGGCGGCCCGACGCCGCTTTTTTAGTTTTTTCCAGTCGTGTCGTGGTCCGGATGAAAAACTAACAAAGCGGCGTCGG
>DATEPE010000038.1:0-135782 GCA_035273385.1 Pyrinomonadaceae bacterium
TGGTTACAACTTCACCATCCCGACAATCGTAGCCCCCGCAGCGGGCACGCAGGCGCAGTTCTTCGCGCAGTCGGATCCGCAGACTGACTCCGGTGTTTCTCAGTCAGGTACGCGCCACTTCTGCATCACCGAAGACGGTGTGATGCGAGGTGCGGCCGCAACCGCAGCGGTTGCTAACCGCGGTGCGTGCGATGCCCTGAATGCACTCGGAAACTAGTACTGATCGTACTTAGAAAAAGGAAGGGATGGGGCAAAACTCCATCCCTTTTCTTTTAGTAGGTGGTTTATATGATTAAGTTAAAAGACCGAGGTTTCTCACTAATCGAACTGCTGATCGTAGTGGCAATCATCGGAATAATTGCCGCCATCGCAATCCCGAATTTGCTTGCGTCCCGTCGTGCTGCAAATGAAGCGTCAGCCCAATCTTCGCTGCGAACGATTTACAGTTGCGAAGTTACGTACCAATCGACTACTGGTCGGGGCGAGTTCGGAACCATTGCAGACCTTCGTGGCGATTTTCTCACCGACGAAGTTTTAGGCACTGGTAGTAAGAGCGGCTACGCATTTGTTGCAACTCCATCTGCTGCTGGTGTCACGCCCGCTACTTTCTATACCACGGCTGTACCTATCATCACCTCGGGTGTCGACCGAACCGGAACTCGTCGATTCGGCGTCACTGAAGACGGCGTGATCCACGGCGACAGCGTATCGTTGGTCGCGTATGCGAATGGAGCAGCTGTGAGGGCTGCACCAGCCGTCGGTAATTAGTAACTTAAGACAATTTAGGAAAGGCGAAGCTTGAGTCTCTCAAGCTTCGCTTTTTTATTATCCCTACTGACATAGCGTCATCATGCATTGTATATTCATTTCAATATGCTGGGTCGCGTACTAGCCATCGCCGGCAACGCATTCCGCGAAGCCGTGCGGGATCGAGTGCTATACAACTTAGTCTTCTTCGTTTTACTACTCACGGCAGCTGCGATTTTCATAGGCGAACTCTCAGGTGGACAGGAACGAAAGATAATCGTCGATTTCGGACTCAGCGCGATGTTGCTCTTCGGAGTGTTCATCGCGATCTTCGTTGGTATCGGCCTGGTCTATAAAGAGATTGAACGGCGTACTGTGTATGCGATCTTCTCCAAACCTGTAGGACGCGGTGAATTCGTCGTTGGCAAGTACCTGGGGCTCTGTCTAACTTTACTTGTGAATATCCTGGTAATGGGCGTTGGCGTGTCACTGGCCCTCGTTTACGTGAGCCGCGGTTTTGATCCTCTGATTTGGACTATCTGGCCCGCAATTTTTTTGATCTACTTTGAACTGGCGATCCTTACCGCCGTCGCCTTGTTGTTTTCCTCTTTTTCGTCCCCGGCTCTTTCGGCTTTGCTTACGTTTTTTGTTTTCCTAATTGGTCACTTCAGTTCAGATTTGAAGGGATTAGCGACCTCCTTGGGGAGTGCAGTCGCGCGCATCGTTTTTACCGTTGTTTATTATTTGGTCCCCAACTTTGCCAATTACAGTTTCGTGACCCCTGCCGCGCACGGGCGTGTTCCGGGGATCCAACACTTCGCCGGGTCGCTGCTATACGCACTGTTATACATCGCAGTTGTGTTAGCAGTGACGATACTGATTTTCAGGCGTCGAAATTTTAAGTAACGGAGCAGCAATAACTTGGTTTCAAAGCGACATGGGGAGAACTGGGTCCCGGCGTTGGTACTTATTATCGGCGTTGTCGGATGTGTTCTGGTTGCTCGATGGCTTGATAATCACCGGCCAAAGATACAGACCGAAATTCAGCAGGAGTCTTTATATCTCACGGGGAATACGCTCAAGCGCATAAGCCTGGGCTTCAACGGACTGGCTGCGGATTGGTATTGGATGCGAGCACTTCAATATGTTGGTACAAAAATTTTGAGCGCTCAAGGACCTATTCAGCTGGACGACCTCAGTCACCTCGATATGAAGCTACTCGCCCCAATGTTGGATGTAGCGACGACATTGGATCCAGAGTTCATGGAGCCGTACTTGTACGCCGCCGTAGTGTTACCTGCTATCGATGAAGACGAAGCGATTAGAATTACACGGAAAGGCATCGCGGCGAATCCCAACCAGTGGCGACTCTATCAGCATCTAGGCTACATATACTGGCAACGTGACGATTACGCATCGGCTGGTGATGCGTATTCAGAGGGCGCGAAGATCGCGGGGGCACCCGCTTGGATGCAGGCAATGAAAGCACGTATGGCGGCCGAGGGTGGCAGCCGCGAAGTGGCTCGAGAAATCTACGGCAGAATGTATGAAGAGGCCGGCGATGCCAAAGTCAAAGACATGGCTCGGCTACGGTTGCTTCAATTGCAGTCGATGGACCAGCGTGACGTGATCCGTAAACTGCTGGACATCTATAGAACCCGCGCGGGCAGGTGTCCCAGTTCGTGGCAGGAAATGGCGCCGTTGCTGCGAGCTGCGCGGTTGCCAATCGCTGATGGTGGGCCAATCGATCCAAGTGGTACGCCCTATATGTTAGTGACCAACACCTGCGATGTCGCATTAGATCCAACTTCAACCATACCGCATAACTAAATAACAAATGTCTCACGTAGTAGAAATAGAAAACCTAACCAAGGATTATGAGGTGGGATTCGTACGCAAGCGGAAGGTGCGCGCGCTGGACGGGCTGTCGCTGACTGTAAATCAAGGCGAGATCTTTGGTTTCCTCGGCGCGAACGGGGCGGGTAAAACAACTACGCTGAAGCTCCTGATGACACTCATTTTTCCAACGGCCGGGAGTGCGCGCATTTTGAACCACGATATCGCGGATTTGCGTATGCACCGTCGAATTGGCTACCTGCCGGAGAATCCCTATTTTTATGATTACCTCACCGCTTTTGAACTTCTGAGCTTCTGCGGCCAGATTTTTGGATATTCGAAAACTGAGCGAACAAGCCGGGCCAAACAACTGTTAGCACGGGTTCATCTTGACGAAAGCAAATGGAATACGCAGCTCAGAAAATTTTCAAAGGGAATGTTACAGCGCGTTGGGCTGGCCCAGGCCATCATTAATGATCCCGAAGTCGTTTTTCTGGATGAACCTATGAGCGGCCTTGATCCCATTGGCAGGCGAGAGGTGCGTGATCTGATATCCGAGCTCAGGAGCGAAGGAAAAACCGTCTTCATGTGCTCGCACATACTGTCTGACATCGAAGTGTTGTGCGACCGCGTAGCAATTATGAAACGCGGCAAGTTATCGCACTTGGGAGCGTTGGAAGATCTCGGTCAACAGGTGTCGGGAGTTGAAGTAATCGTCAGCGGCGTCTCTGCTGAATCTTTATCAAAATCTCTGCCTCAGAATCTTAAGGCCCAACTAACCCCCTCACCGGCCGGGCTACGCATAGAAGTTCCTGACGAAAAGAACGTTGATGATGTGATCGGCGCTTTGAGAAAAGCGGAAGGTAAGTTGGTGGCTGTGCAGCCTTTAAAACAATCTTTGGAAGAACTGTTTCTGAACTAGCTCACCGGATGGTGAACCCCGTCACTTCCATCTTAATGTTGGCCCGCTCGTCAGCATCGGTCATCCCTTCAAGTTGGATAACCACCAACATCGTGCGGTTTGGTTCCAGTTCAGACTGTTGTTGAGTCGGAATGACAACCATTGTTCTTTCGCGGACCGGTTGACCTTGCCGGTTAACTACGGACCCTTTTATTTCAAGTCCTGTGATCGTGCGCCCTGTGAAGTTGCGCACAGTTGTCTGTAGAGACATAACAATATCGCCAAGCGCGCGTTTGGATTCCGTAGCCTCAGGAACGTCGAGATGAATCTTCGATGCAGTGTTGGTCCATTCAGGTGAGCCCGCGCGAATTGCGTTAGGCAACTGCGGATCGGGCGGACGCGTTGTGCTCGCCCGCATGAGAAAATAGAAAAGCACCGCGAGAAGAATGGCGGCCACGACAGCGACGATAATGATTATCTTGCGTCGCGAGCCATCTGGTTCGGAGATCTGTTGATCTGAAAAGGACATTAATAAGTTGGGCTGAATTTTAGTGCCGTCGAAGCTAGTTTGCAACGTTGGTCTGTCCAACAACTTAGACCACGGGCGCAGCAAAAGGTTTCCCGAACTATTGAGTCTTTTTCGGCGCTGACATTAACCTCGCTACAACTTCCTCAAGCTCAGGATAGTTAATTGGCTTTGTGATGTACGCATCGCAGCCTGCCGCCAAAGCGTCTGCATGGAAATCCGCGGTGTCGTGCGCTGAGACCGCGATAATGGGAAGTTGATTACCGTCGGGCAAATTACGGATGAGCCTGGTGGCTGCAAGGCCATCAATGATAGGCAGACTCAGATCCATCAGAATCAACTCAGGCCATTCTTTCGAAGTCACCTGAACTGCTTCTTCACCGTTCGTGGCTTCGAGTACCCGATATCCACTCATTTCCAGGAGTTTTTTCATCATCTGACGATTGTCCTCTGTATCTTCTACCAAGAGGATCGTCGGTGATTCTCCCGAGCCGCCCATTTCGCGTCCCGTCCGTCCGGCATGTCCGGTTTGATTCAATTTGGCCACCTCCGTGGCTAGATATTCCTGTATCACTAGAATACGCCGCCCATTTTTGCTAAGATCCCGCACCGAAACACGACAGATTGGATTCCCCCTGTCCGAGTCTATTCAATACACAGCACTGATTCTGCATTCCCTCCCCTAACAGTACGGTCAAGAGGTTCGAGGAAGGTTATAACGCTAGATGAAGCCATTATTATCAGAAAGCAAGGACAACTCCTCGCTGCAGGCGCTGGGCCGGGCCTCGGTACAGATCGTTCACGATCTCAAGAATCAAATAAATGGTCTCAAACTGTATGCCACGTTCCTGCGGAAGCGAGCCGAGCGCAGTGAACGCCCAGCAGATGAAGTCGAGACCATCAACAAGCTCATTATGGGGTTGGACCGAACAGCCGCTGACCTTTCGATGATCGTGGAATTAGGACAGCCAGTTGAATTAAACAAGCACCCAGGCGTGAATCTTACAAACTTACTCCAAAAGGTGGCGGCTAACGTTAATGAGAGTCCGCGGGTTACTGGCGCTTTAAAGGGACCAGTTCTGGTCGAAGTGGATCAGCAGCCCCTATCAGGAGAGTTTGACGCGCCCAAACTGGAGCAAGCATTTAAAGCAATCTCGGCCAGCGCGTTGAAGTTATTGGGAAGTAAAACTCCGGACGCATCGCTCAGCGTGGTCTTGCGCCGCGGAGCAAACGGATCGAAAGCCGAGGGAATAATTGACTGGAAGGGTTTCGGTTCCTTTGAACATGATCCTTTTCATGCGTTCGCAGGCAGCGATGGAATTAGGTTATCGCTGGCCGCGAGGATAGTAGAAGCACACGGCGGCTCGGCGGAAAAACAAAATGACGCCTTACGTGTGCGTCTGCCGATAACATCGTAATTATCTGAAACGAGCTCTTAGGGAGGAGAAACTGTGGCGAATCCGGATATCAGAATTCTGGTGGTTGATGACGATGAAGCAACCGCCGATTCTTTAAAACTGAACTTGCAGGAGGAAGGTTATACCGTGGACACCGCCTTCACCGGCGGGAAAGCTATCGAACTCTTTGATCAAGGTGGTCACCACCTGGCAATCTGCGACCTACAACTCCCAGACATCGATGGTCTTGAAGTAATGCGTCACATCAAAGACGCGCGGCCCAACACAGAAGTAATCGTGGTTTCGGCACATGGATCAACCACGCGTGCGGTTGAGGCTACGAAAGCCGGCGCATTTGATTTCGTAGATAAGCCTTTGAATTTTGAGGAATTGGAACTACGAGTTCAAAACGCGCTGAAGCACCGCGAGTTACTAACTGAGAACGCCAACCTGCGACGACAACTCTCAACTCGTTCCGAATACTTCAATATCATCGGCTCAGCGAAGTCGATGCAAACCATCTATGAAACTATCGAATCCGTGGCCAAGTCGGACGCTAACGTCCTTATCGTTGGGGAATCCGGTACTGGCAAAGAGCTGATAGCCAACGCGATCCATTATCAATCCCTGCGTTCGAAGAAACCGTTCATAAAAGTGAACTGCGCGGCGTTACCAAAAGAGCTAATCGAATCGGAGCTGTTTGGTCACACGAAAGGGGCATTTACAGGAGCGCACGCCGACAAGGAGGGCCTGGTACAACATGCCGCCGGCGGATCCCTAATGCTCGACGAAATTGCCGAGATGCCGATCGAACTCCAACCAAAACTGTTACGCGTTCTGCAGGAACGCAGTTACCGCAAGATTGGATCGGAGAAAACGTACGCTGTCGACTTCCGATTGATCTCATCAACCAATCGGCCCCCCGCCGACGCTATTCGAGACGGCTTACTGCGGGACGACTTGTTCTACAGAATTTCCACAATTACGATTCATGTACCGCCGTTACGTGAACGCAGTGAAGATATCCAATTATTAACCGAGCACTTCCTTCACATGTACGCCCAAAAATATGAGCGACCGATTTCGGGCGTCTCGCAGGCTGCGTACCAGCGACTCTTTGGCCATTCCTGGCCGGGAAACGTGCGCGAATTGCAGAATGTGCTTGAGCGCGCGGTTTTATTAGCAAAAGGAACGCGTATTGAGCCCGTCGATTTGCCTTTTGATAACGGCTCGTTGCCGGAGGGATCACAAGCGGGTAGCGGTTGGGACGTCCCACCTAACATGACGCTGGAGGACATCGAACGTCTGGTGATCGAAAAGACGCTTCAACGTACAGGCGGCAACAAGCAGGCAGCCGCCAACCTTCTGGGTATATACCGGCCGCGTCTTTACAGTAAAATAAGAAAGTACAATATTGACGTGTCATCACTCGTTTCGGCGTAGTCTTCTTTTTCCCCTGAATGAGTTCATCCAACCCTCCGACGTTAAGCAACGGCAGACTGCAAAGCATCGATGCCCTTAGAGGTATCGCTGCTTTGTGCGTGGTTCTGTATCACGGCGTACTTCAAACGCAGAACTCTGTGCCCGCCAACATCTTTCAGTGGCCCGTGAAAGGTGTTGTATTCCTAAGCTCATTGGGTTACATCGGTGTTTTCCTATTTTTCGTGATTTCGGGCTTCTGCATCCACCTGCAGTGGGCTAAGTCACAAATAGGTAATCCACAACCGATCCGCTTCGGAGCTTTTTGGAAACGCCGCATTCGCCGCTTGTACCCTCCTTACCTGATCGCAATTTTCTTATTCCTGGCGATGGCGGCTTTCAGTGTTGGAATCGACGTTACTCACTTCTTTGTTTATGACGTGGTGATGCATCTTCTGATGCTTCACAATCTCGATCCGCACACCTGCTACAGCATCAACGGAGTTTTCTGGACGCTGGCAATCGAGGAACAACTCTACCTCGCTTACTTTCTTTTGCTTTATTTAAGGAAGCGATGGGGCTGGGGAGTGACGTTACTTACGTGCGCGATGGCGCGCGTTGGCTGGTTTTTCCTGAGCCACGCTGTCTGGCTAACCACCGGCTATGGTCTACCCGTTCCCGAAGCGGCGGCATCACATTGGTTTACGTGGGCGCTTGGCGCACTGGCGGTTGAAGCGGCAGTGGGATTGGTTGAACTGCCGAAGTGGTGTCGCAACATTTGGCTCTGTCTGATCACGATTGTCGGCGCTTCGGCGATTTCGCTGACACTGCCTTACATTCAGAAGGACACATTACTACACGATGGCGCCTGGATGTTGATGCATCCGTTGTGGGGATTTGGATTCTTTGTCGTAGTTAACCGAGCGGTAAATGCAGAACGTAATTGGATTGA
Organism: Pyrinomonadaceae bacterium; assembly: GCA_035273385.1. GTDB lineage: Bacteria > Acidobacteriota > Blastocatellia > Pyrinomonadales > Pyrinomonadaceae > PSRF01. The sequence continues at coordinate 7,779 of DATEPE010000038.1, forward strand.
ACGACTGCGGCAACCGCGACTGGTTACGCTGGCCGCTGCCCTCGGCGTGTTTTCGTATTCGCTCTATCTCACGCACGAACTCGTTATCATGCAGTCGTGGCGGTTAGCGATTCACAGCTTACCACCGATATTGAATACGCTGCTGGTGATCACACCGGCAACGATTGGATTTGCATGGCTGTACTATCGGTTCTGCGAGAAGCCTTACATGAGAAAGCCCGCAACAAAGCCTTCCGAACAGCGTGTGGAAGAACCCACGCCAGTGTTCAATTCAAATGTTTCAATAGCTACTGAAGAAGCGTAGCGGCGACAGTAAGCAGGAGCAGTCGACAGGAGCAGGTGACGAAAGCGCGGTTCGCCTACTGCTCGTGCTCCTGCCGACTGCTCCTACTCTACGTTATCTGATAGGTCGCCACACTCGTCGGAGTTTCAAAGCATCGCACTTTGTAAATCTGGACGCGTTCGTCGCCGATTCGGGAAGCTACTCGCTCCAAAATGTACTTGGCAAGATTTTCAGCAGACGGCTGCAACTCGATAAACGGCTCCAGCTCGTTGATGTTGCGATGATCGAGATACTGAACGACTTCGTCAGCCGCAGCCTTCAATTCCACGAAATCCACCAGCAATCCGATGTTGTCCAGCTCATTACCGCGAGCATAGATTTCGATCCGGTAGTTGTGACCGTGTAGGTTTTCACACTTCCCTCGATAGCCACGCAGCTGATGCGCGCTCGAGAAGTTACGCTCAATCATTACTTCAAATTGGCCTGGCATGGTGGGTTAGAAGTCTAGAGGGTGTGGACGCGTCTCGCAAGCAACGCCTTCATGCAAAACCAGCTTTGGAATTAACTTCATCCAAAGAACCAACCATAGAAGCAAGTTCGTCGATGCTGGAAGTGACGCGACAAGGCGGGAGACTGTTAAGAAAGAGCCGTCCGTAACTCTTCGTTTTCAAACGCGGATCCAGAACTGCGAGCACACCGCGATCTGTCGTGCTCCGAATCAACCTGCCAAGGCCTTGTTTCAAACTAATAATTGCCTGCGGCACGCTGTATTCAAAGAAACTCGAACCGCCCGTGTCTTCAACATAGCGCTGGCGAGCTGCAACAATAGGATCGGTCGGTACCGCAAACGGTAGCTTATCAATAATCACGCACGACAACTGTTCGCCCCGCACATCCACTCCCTGCCAAAAACTCGACGTCGCAAATAAGACCGCGTTAGGTGTTCTTCTAAACCGATCCAGCAGCCGGCCTTTTGAAGCGCTGCCTTGAATTAGACAGGGATACTCAATCTCGGGCATGGCGAGATCATACAGAGCCTGCATTCCGGATAGACTGGTTGACAACACGAAGGCGCGGCCTTCGGTCGCGTTAACAATCTTGACCACCTCTGCTGCCGCGGCCCGCGCCCAATCAGGCGATCTCGGATCAGGCATCTGCGGCGGAAGATAAAGTAATGCCTGGTTGCGAAAATCAAACGATGACTCGGCAATCAGGTCGTCAGCTTTATTTAAACCCAGGCGCTCTCGAATGAACGAGAAATTGCCGGCGCTCGAAAGCGTGGCAGACGTCAAGACAACTGTGTCGATCTTTTCGAACAGCCTGTCTTCCAGGATCGAGGAGACGTCGATGGGAGACGCTCGCACAAAGATGCCGCGGCCGCGTCTCTCCAGCCAGTAAACGAATTTCTTGTTCTCACCGGTAACAATAAACTGCAACTCTGAACGCGTCTGGCGGATGCGACGCACCAGGTTATCGACCTCGGGCGGCTTTTCCTTCAAAGCATCAAGAGTAGTCTCCAGCCTCGTCAACGCGCCCTCAAGAGCCACATAAAGGTCGCCGAGCGGGGTCGACTGAAACTCGCCGTCTCCGTTCCTTCTTACGAAAGTGCCAGGCACAATCGGGTATCTGCCTTCTTCCGCGCGCCCATCGCGAAAACCCATCCAGAAGGCATCCGCGAAGCGCATTACGCGCGAGGAAGTTTTGGTGATCTCACGATCAGACACCGCATCGTCGTAACGGACGGCGCTCACATCGCGAAGCAAATCATCGATCTGGTAGTTCGAAACTTGTGCACCGAAATACTCCGACGCTACATCTTCAATCAAATGGGCCTCGTCAAGAATGACTGCCGAATAATCGGGCAGCACACTTCCGTACATGTTGTTGCGTAAGGCAAGGTCGGCAAAAAACAGGTGATGGTTAACAACAACTATCTCCGCCTCGAGGGCACGGTTCCGCATGCGCGTAATGAAGCATGGATCATAGTCAACGCACTTCTGGCCGAGACAAGTTTCCGCGCGCGCGTCGATGTGACGCCAAAAGGACAGCGATTCAGGCAGGTTCGATAACTCGGCACGATCTCCGATTGAACTGGACTTGGCCCAATGCAAGACTTCGTCGAAGTAGTCAACTTCTTCGAGTCCGTCCAAAACAGGAGAACCCTCCGAGCGCCCGAGTCGATGCAGGCAGACGTAATTGTTACGTCCCTTCATGTAGGACGCTTTAAAACTCTTTGGCAGTACACTTTGGAGGAAAGGAATGTCCTTCTCCATCAACTGCTCTTGCAGGTTTTTCGTGCCGGTCGAAACAACGACGCGGCCGCGCCCGCCCAGTGCCGCGGCGATCGCCGGAACCAGATACGCCAAAGTCTTTCCGGTCCCGGTGCCCGCTTCAACTATCAAATGCCGACGATCTTCAAACGCGCGCATAACCGCTCGCGCCATTTCCACCTGACCTGGCCGATACTCGTACTCTGGATGAGCTTGGGAAATCAGACCCTGAGGACCAAAAACTTCTTCCATAAAATTTAATTCTTCACTGCCGCGAGATCGGTTAACGCCTTTTGTGTGGCCACCAGTAACGATTCGGCGCCGACGGGCGCACCCGTAGCTTTCTGCATCCACAAATCCGGGGTGACACTTCCGACAGTGGCCATCCTTTCAAACTCACGACCGACGTTACCGGCCTTCTCCATCTGGCTTTCAATCTGAAACGCAATCAGGTGACCGATCGGATAATCCGGCAGGTACAGGAATGAATCGATCATATGCGAATAAACCCCGAGAAGAACGACGTCCTGCTTCCCAAAAACGGGCGCGTAATACTTATTCCAAACGTCTCTGGCAATCTTTACGGTTGCGTCTTTGAGCTCAGCAGGTGTCGCATTCGGGTGGTCGTACATCCAATGCCAGACCGCCATATCAACGAGAGCGACGCCGGCAATCTCATACGTTCCCCAGAAGTCGTTAAGGGTTTTCAGTGCGTGACTCTGCGCATCCGGTTTCTGCAGACCAAGCAACTCCAGGTCATGGTTCTGGAAAACAAATGCCAGCGCTTCAGTGAAAGCCGTGTTGGGCACACCTTCAAGTAACGTGTAATCAATATCGTTGAGCGACAGGGTTTGCTCGACGTTATGGCCCATCTCATGGACGGCAATGTTGAATCCCTTGTAATTCATGCCGCCTTTTTCCACACGCGTGCGCAGATGTGTTTTTGCCGAACGCATCGACGCGCCCAACGCGTGTCCCGAGCCGCGCGCGGGATCGACCACGATGTTGTTCGCCAGATACTCCGCACGTTCTTTAGAAAAACCAAGCTTCACCAGCAGGTTGGGCATGTCTTTCTTGTACGCCTCTGCCGTCGGATATTTTTCGGCGACTATTTCATCGAGCTGCGCCTCCGTGTAAGCACCTCGCGGCCGGAAACCGTTGTACCAGATATCAAATGGTTCGAGCCGGCGGCCTAAGCGGGCTTCGATCAGTTTGGCGACTTGAGGAACAAGCGGTGACGCCAGTACTTGCTCGAGCACGGCCTTGATTCGTGCTTCTGGAATTTCACGCCCTTCGTTAAAACTCCGGTCAATGTGCGTTGGCGCTGTAGGCGAGTAAGGGTCAACTTTCCGTACTGCTCGATACGAGGTCAATAGCTTCGCGTATCTGGTGTTTGGCTCCGGCGCGTTTGAAGCTGTGGTTGCTGCGGGAGCAGCCGATTCATCGAAATCCTTGACGGTAGTCGGTTTTACCTCATTGGTAAACGGGTTCCAGTCGTAGTTTGGGTTGTTCACAACGACCTCGGGAATTGTCTGTGTCACTATCCGATCCATCACCTGCTGGATCATTCGCTGCTTGGCCAGACCGTCTTTCGCGTCACTGTAGTCGGCTTTGATTTCGTCGCGCAGGTTCCAGTGAGACAACAACCTCAGCTTTGGCGGAAACAGACGATTGCCCTTTTCGTCAATCAGGTGGTGCATCCAAATGTTGTACTCAGCAATGTATTTGGATGTTTCCGCGTATGCCTTTCCCAATTCCTGATTGACCTCCGCAGGAATGCGTTTCGAAAACCGCTGGGCGAGTCTTGTTTCGGCCCACTGACGCCGTGACCATTTGTCACCTTCTTTTAATTTCTCTTCGAGCGTAGTAATTGGAAAATTCAGCAGCACCACAAACGCGAGTTTATTTTTGAAGAAGTCGTCGTTGACGTGAGCGGCGGGATCGTAAGCTGCGAACAAATCGTCGAAGCCCAGGATTGGACCGAGATCGAGATCCGACTGCTGTCGAAACTCGCGTCCAATCTCACCCATGTGCCCGTCGAGTTGTTCCAGAAGACTCTGAAACCGCGAAAACATCGTATCGAGAGTCGCTTGGTCTCCGGCAAATTGAGCTCGCACAAATTGCTCGAACGCCGCAGCATCACCATCCTCTGATCGCCAGAAGTTAGCAACTTGAGTCATGCCGCGACGCAAACGCGCGCGCTGCGCCTCGCCATACTTGGCAACGAGTTCAGTTTCGAGCTTGTCCATCGAACTCTTTAATTCCATGGATTGACTCCGGTTCGGCGCTGAGATGGCGGCAATGGCTTCTTGCGAAGGAAAGGCAACAGAACTTGCCAAAGATACGGTCATAATAAGTGCGCTCGCAATTTTCATAATCTGTTACCGTGAAGAAAATTCAGGATTGCCTGTCCGAAACTACTTAAGTCGAAACGAATCAAAAAAAGAATCATAATCTGCGGCGGGTGCGTCGGGTAACCACAACGCAACGAGAGCAAACGCGGAATTTCCGACAAATACCATCTGCGATCGACCCTGCATTGGACCGAGTGTAAGCCTCTGCTGAAAGCCTTTGTGTCCGGTTGCGGTGGTCAACTGGGTGACTTCTAAAAGGGCCAAAGAGTCCTTTACGGTCGGTTCCAGTCCCCTCTGAAAACCTGCAGCAAAAGCGTCGAAAAAACTTCGGAAATATCTACTCCGCGAGTCTTCAGGTGCGGTCTCGAGGTTTAGCAGAAGGCGATCGATGCGCACCACTGCATAAACCCCAGTCGGATTTGTTGAGATGTACGTGTTGACCTGTTGGCCTTGAACGGATTCAAAGGTGACGCCTGGAGGAGACGGTAGAACCACGCCCAAGGTCGGTGTTGATCCAATTTCATAAAGCCGCCAACCAGGTTTGACTGCAAGATCCTCAATGGGGCGAGCCGGAATCGCGCCCGCGGGAAGCGCCGGTTTTTGAGGCTCAGGAGACTGCGCACGAACACCGGCAGTAGAAGCTATCACAATCACCAATACCAGCGTGATTCTGACGATTCTCAAATTAGTCATTGATTACTCCCATGCTGGCTCTGGTTGTGTTAATCAGCGCTCATCGCTTCTGGTTGTCGTTTCATCCGTTTGGGATACAAAGAAAAGCGCGCCGTCAGATCATTTACCCCTTGCATCACCTTAGTCCGGACTTCTTCAGATTCAGGTGCGTGAATAATCTCCGCGATCAAACGGCCTATCTCGCGCATCTCCGCTTCTTTCATTCCGCGAGTAGTTACCGCCGGAGTGCCGATGCGTAAGCCGGATGCCACGAAAGGTTTGTTCTGATCAAACGGAATGGTGTTTTTGTTCACTGTGATGTGGGCGGCTTCGAGTGCTTTCTCCGCGTCTTTGCCGGTAATTCCCTTTCCGTCCATCCAAACGTCGACCAGCATAAGATGATTGTCGGTTCCACCGGAAACTAAACGCAGTCCGTGCTGTTGCAGCTCAGCAGCCAGAGCCTTTGCATTCGCCAGTGTCTGTCGCTGGTACTCCTTAAAGTCTTCGCGCAAAGCCTCACCAAACGCGACTGCCTTCGCTGCGATGATATGGACTAATGGACCACCCTGGACTCCGGGAAACAGTTTTCGATCAATCTCTTTCGCGTGCTCCTCCTTGCACATGATGAGACCTCCGCGTGGACCACGCAGTGTCTTGTGCGTAGTGGTGGTGACATAGTCGGCATGCGGAACGGGAGATGGATGAAGACCAGCCGCTACCGGTCCGGCGATATGAGCGATGTCGGCAAACATCCGCGCGCCAACGCTCTTGGCGATCTCTCCAATTCGCTTGAAGTCGATGATGCGAGGATACGCCGAAGCGCCACATACCAGTAACTTCGGTTTGTGCTCCTCAGCCAAACGCTGCAGCTCGTCGTAGTCGATCTGTTCCGTTTCACGCGACACGCCATAGTCGGCAACTTTGTAGCTGATGCCGGAAAAGTTCATCGGATGACCGTGAGTGAGATGCCCTCCGTGCGAAAGATTCATTCCCAGAATCTGATCGCCATATTGAATGGCCGCGAGATAAACGGACATGTTTGCCTGCGCGCCACTGTGGGGCTGGACGTTGGCGTGATCGGCGCCAAAGATTTGTTTGGCACGGTCGATAGCGGTTTGCTCGACGACATCGGTCCATTCGCAACCGCCGTAGTACCGCTTTTTAGGGTAGCCTTCTGCGTACTTGTTTGTGAAAACTGATCCGGCGGCTTCCAACACGGCTTCGCTGACAAAATTTTCACTCGCGATCAATTCCAGACCGTTAGCCTGGCGCCCAACCTCGTTGTCGATGGCTTCTGAGATCGTAGGATCAACATCGGCGAGTGTCGCATTACGGGGATCATTCATCTGATTAACCTTGCCCTTCGATTTTCTTTATGCGGTCGGCGTGGCGTCCGCCTTCAAAGTTAGCACTAAACCACGCCTTAACAATGGAAGGTATTTGTTCCGGCGGCGTGGTGCGCGCGCCGATTGCCAAAACGTTCGCGTCGTTGTGCTGACGCGCGAGGCGCGCAGTCTCTTCCGACCAGGCAACTGCAGCACGCACCCCGGGGACTTTGTTGGCAGTTATTGCCATGCCGGTACCCGATCCGCAAACCAGCAGTCCCTGATCGACATCGCCATCGGCAACGCGTTCCGCAACCTTGCGTGCGTAGTCGGGGTAGTCAACAGACTCCTCCGAAACTGTTCCGAGGTCTTCCACTTCGACGCCCAGGTCGCGTAGTAATGGCTTGAGCTTTTCCTTTTCAGTGAAGCCCGCGTGATCGCTTGCAAGCGCGATTTTCATTTGCGAATCTCCCGCAATGATACTTAAAGGCAGCGCGGCGATGGTACATCACGACATCTAGCGTCGCAACGAGTAGCACAGGCATTCCTGCCTGTGCTTGCTTTGGCTTCTAAGACCGTTGAATAAGTGCGAATGTCTGTTCGTAAATTGCGGGTGACGTAACAAGAACAGGCAGGAATGCCTGTTCCATTAGATGCTACAATCGCGGGCCATGCCGGAGTATCTCGATGTTGAAAACTGGGCGCGTCGGGATCTGTTCGAGTTCTTTCGTCATTACACGAACCCTTACTTCAATATCTGCACGCGTCTCGATATCACAGCGACGTCTTCATACATACGTTCCCAACCATCAATCAGCATCTCGCTGGCGCTCCATTACGTGGCACTTCGCGCGGCAAACGAAACCGAGCCATTCAAGTATCGACTTGAAAAAGGCAGAGTGGCCGTTTACGAGGCCGTACATGGCGGCACAATCGTACTTCAGCCAAACGAAAGCTTTAATTTCGCTTACTTCGATTACCAGGAAGACTTTGGGAAATTTATTGCCGCCGCACAGCAGTCGGTCGATGAGGCGAGTCGGGTCAACAGACCACTACAACCTGATCCGTCAGAAAACCGCCTTCACTTCACGGTACTGCCCTGGCTCGCGTTTACCAGTTTTGCGCACGCGCGTAACTTCGGACGCGAAGAGTCTATTCCCAAAATCGCGTTCGGGAAATTCATTAAGGAGAACGATCGGACGCTGGTTCCATTCTCGGTTGAGGTTCATCACGCCTTAATGGATGGGTTACACGTCGGGCGATACGTCGCGCGCGCTCAGGAGCTGCTGGATTCACCTGAAAAGACATTCGGGATGAATTTTTAGTGTGGCCGAAGGATCCGACGGGGTCACTTCTTTCGCAAAGCTTATCGCTGGATTTTCAGAAGTCACCCAGTCGCTATCCCGACTTGTCGGGATTCTAGTCCGTTCTTCTACGACTCTCTTTCCAAGTCATTAGTCAGGTCACCCTTTGCGTTCAGCGTTTTGCTAAGGGAGAATGGCGTAGTTCTTAATAATCCGACTACACCAACAACCTTAAATGCGCTGGTCACAGTATTTCATTCCTACGCTTCGCGAAGATCCTGCTGACGCTGAAGTCATCTCCCACAAACTCCTGATGCGCGCCGGATTAATCCGGCAACTAGGAGCCGGCATTTATTCCTATCTGCCGATGGCTCAACGCATCGCGCTCAAAATCATGCAGATTCTTCGCGAGGAGATGACCCACATCGGCGGCCAGGAGTTTTACCTGCCCGCCCTGCACCCCGCCGAGATTTGGAAAGAATCCGGACGCTGGGACGCTATCGGCGACGACATGTTTCGCCTGAAGGACCGAAAGAACGGCGACATGTGTTTGGGCATGACGCACGAAGAAGTATTCACTACGATCGCGCGCAACGAACTTCGTTCTTACAAACAACTCCCGCAGGTTTGGTATCAAATTCAGGTCAAGTTCCGCGATGAGTTGCGGCCCAAATCAGGGTTCATGCGGCTGCGCACTTTCATCATGAAAGATGCGTATTCGTTTGACATCGATCAGGAAGGGTTGGACAAGTCGTTTACAGATCAGCGTGAGGCATACAAACGGATCTTTTCGCGATGCGGTATCAAATTTTCCATCGTTGAGGCGTCGTCAGGTTCGATGGGTGGTACGCAGTCAAATGAGTTTGTGGCGCGAACTGATGCGGGCGAAGACTTTATCGCCAGCTGTGCAAACTGCGGCTACGCAGCCAACCTCGAAAAGGCGACATCCAGAGTTGACGAAGTTCAGGATAACTCGGCGGGTGAAGCGCCTGAGGAGTTTCCGACACCCGGCGTTCGCACGATTGAAGATCTAGTCACTTTTCCCGGAGGCGCTAAAGCAGATCGACAAATCAAGTCGCTGGTCTACGTTGCCACGATTAATAACGAACCTAAGCCAGTGCTGGCACTGTTGCGTGGTGATCATCAATTGCACGAAACCAAGCTGGCCGACAGCCTGGCGGCGACCACGGTACGCACAGCGCATCCTGAAGAGATTCGCGAGCTGATGGGCGCAAGTGCAGGCAGTCTCGGCGGCGTGGGTGCGCGTGCGAAGGCTAAAGAAGCAAACTTCGAGCTTCTTATCATTAGCGACAACGCGTTGAAGGGCCGGCGAGGAATGACAACCGGCGCTAACAAAGACGACCACCACCTGCGGGGCATAGATATTGATCGCGATATCACTCCTGACCGGTGGGCTGACTTGCGAACGGTAGCCTCAGGTGAACGCTGCCCCCGTTGCGATTCAGGAACTCTGGAAGTCTATAAGGCGATGGAGATTGGCCACATCTTCAAGCTGGGAACTAAGTATTCAGAGTCGATGGGCGCAAGAGTATTGACACAGGAAGGCAAGGAAGTTCCGATCGTGATGGGCAGTTACGGCATCGGTGTCGAACGTATTATCACCGCGGCGATCGAACAAAACCACGATGCGGACGGGATTATCTGGCCCAAAGCGCTGGCTCCCTTCGATGTGGTCGTGACCATCACTAACATGAAGGACGCTGCGCTGCATGCCGCCGGCGAAAAGCTTTATAAGGATTTGCAACGGGCTGGTCTGGATGTTTTGCTGGACGATCGTGAAGACCGTGCGGGAGTGAAGTTTAAAGACGCGGACCTAATCGGCATTCCCTATCGCGTTACAGTTGGAAAGAAAGTCTCTGATGGTCTGGTTGAGCTCTTCGAGAGACAAACGAAGAACAGCCAGGACGTGAAACTTGCGGACGTAGTCTCGCGCGTTCAGAGTTTGGCATTAACAGGCGTATAGATCCGAAATGAAATTTGTTCTCCTGATATTTGCTTTCCTCTTTATCACTCCCTCTGTCGTTGTGTCTCAGGATGAACTTCCTGAACTTGTCCGACGAATCAAACCATCCGCAGTAGCCATCGAAACGTTCGACGCGCGAGGAGAAAAACTTTCGCGCGGGAGCGGCTTCTTTATCGCTCCGGACCGCGTGGTTACCAACCGGCACGTCATCGAGAACTCGTACAAGGCAGAGGTTCATTCGTTCAGCGGTGCCATTTATCCCGTCAAGGGTGTCCTGGCAATCGATGCGGAAGGCGACATCGCCATTCTTCGTGTCGATGCGCCTGCGGCTCAGGTTCGTCCACTTTCACTCGATCGCACGTCTCCGCAGGAAGGCGAAAGCGTATTCGTGATCGGCAATCCATTAGGTCTCGAAGGAAGCGTGAGCAACGGTATTGTTTCGGCGGTCCGGGACATTCCGACGTTTGGACGCATCATCCAAATCACGGCGCCTATTTCACCGGGATCGAGCGGCAGCCCCGTAGTTAACATGTTGGGCCAGGTAATCGGTGTTGCGACTTTGCAGGTCACCAGCGGCCAGAGCATTAACTTCGCGATACCGTCCGCGCGTATTTCACAGTTGCAGGATGGCCCGTTGTTATCCTTGTCAGACTTAGTGGCAACGAGCGGCAGGAATAAACGCGCGCGCGCAGTTCAGTTTTTCCGGGACGGGCTGAGTTTTCTTTCCAAAGACGATTGTGAAAAGGCGTTGCCCTTCTTTGAAAAGGCAATTGAATCAGATGGTAACTACGCCGAAGCATGGGCGCAGACGGGATTCTGTCGAGAGAAGCTGGGTCGACATGCCGAAGCGATCGAGGCTTCTCGCAAGGCAGTTAGCCTCCGTCCATCCGCGGAATCCTATTTCAATCTGGGGCTGGCCCATTACTACCTGAAGCAGTACCGCGACGCCGCTGAAAACTACCGCAACTCGATCAGGCTGGATCCATTCAACGCTGCCGACGCTCATTATGCGCTGGGATTGGTCTATCGCGATTGGGGCCGGACTGACGAAGAGATTCAAGCTTACAAACAGGCCATTAAGCTCAAGCCAGATTACATAAGCGCTTACGAGCGCCTGGGTTCGAGATATCTGCGATCCAAGAAATATCCGGAAGCGATTGAGACGTACAAACAAATCTCTTCGTTGAAGCCGGGAGATGCCAATGCGCCGAACAACATGGGCGAGGCTTACTACGAGATGGGGTTAACGTCAGACGCTGTTGAAGCGTTTAAGCAGGCAATACGTTTAAAGCCCGATTTTGGAAAAGCGTATTACAACCTGGGACGCGCGTACATGGCGATGAAGAATCGCGACGCGGCGGTCGAGCAATACAACATTCTTCAGAATCTGGATCAGGATTGGGCGGATCGGCTGAATGGAGTAATAAACCCCTAAGGACAGTGAGTAGGACTTTTAGGAATCACTCAAAGTTGAAACTCTCAATCGGGGAGGTTTGCTTCCGCCTGGAAGTGCCATCAAGGCTCAAACGACCAACGAACAAAACTCCATCCACGCAAGCGTCTAACGCAAGTCCTCAAACCGAAATCTACTTGCTTCTAAGTATTCTTTAACATTCTCAGTCGCAATCCATCGCCGGTTTAAGACCTCGCAGACTGAACCAGTAGTATTGGAGCCCGCGAACGGATCCATCACGATATCGCCCTCAACCGTTAATAACCGAATAAAGAAGTCTGGTAGTGCCGCTGGGAAGCGGGCAGGATGAATCTTTATGCCCGCTTCCTTACAGCGCAAGGTGTAAGTGTCATTGGCTGAGTTATTACCAAACTTCAAGAAATCCGTGGGAGCATCCTCTTCAAAAACATTGGGGGGGATTGAACCGCCTACGTCGATTCGGTCAAATGTAGTTTTGATGTTATGGCCCGACGGGCGAATCGTGGCCCTCACGCCTCTCTGATTTAAGCGAATCATATCGCCGCTGTAAGGTCTTAGTACGTTTCGATTGTTCGCTTTAGGCCAAGGTGTCTTCGCCAACCACCAGACCTGCTCGACGGCATCCTTTACTCTGATACGGCGGACTGTCACCCATTCCGCTGGCATTGGGAGTTTTGCTGGGTTGAACCAAAAAAACTCTTGCGCCAGGTGAAAGCCCAGAGTGTCTGTAAGTTCAATAAGAAGCTTATAAAGATAGGTAGATCGGGTTGGTAAACCCTTGTTGTAACTTCCACCGATGTTAAGGACAAAACTCCCATCAGGTTTCAGGACTCGTAGAAACTCGCGGGCGAACTGAAGGAACCAGCTAACGTAGCCCTCCTTGTCAACATTGCCGTACTCCTTCTTGAAATGAAGAGCGTATGGCGGGGACGTGATGATTGCGTTTACTGAGTTATCTGGTAAGTTTCGCAGAACCGCTAGCGAATCTTCTAAGTAGGCGGAACCCAGCGCGGTTTCGTAGAAAGGCTTAAACCCCTTCACCGCTACGTGTTCAAAAGCAGGACGCGGTAACGTAATTTGCTGATTAGGAGCACGAGACATAGTATCTAGTCAATAACGATGACCTCAATTACACTTCACGACAGTATCATTTTCGCCGCACAAACCCAATGACCAAGAAAGACGAAGTAATAAGCTTACTTGAGACTTGCACCGAGCAAGAACGCTTAGAAATTTTTCAATACCTTCGCCGGACGATTCCGATCCATGCGATTGAAGCAAAACTGAACACACAAGCAGAGGTCATCTTGGAAGCAATCGACCGTGCTAGTGACCTCACGCTACGTGGGATACGAGGGATAATTGCGGAAGCAGCGTTTTTGGTCGAGGTGTTGGCGAAACTAAAAGGCTGGGAAGATGTTACACCTCCAGGCGACGCTCCATATGATTTCCTAATTAGAGACAAGACCGGTCTTGTAAGTATTCAAGTTAAAATGCAGCGCAAGGAACGTGGCGAACCAAAAATCCGAAACGGAAAATATGTTGTGGAAACTCAACGCACGCGCGGTGGAAAGAATAGCACCACAGGATTGGCCACGCGACCTTACCGTTTCGGTGAATTTGATATTCTTGCCGTGTCAATGCACCCGTCTTCCAATGATTGGAATAAATTCATGTATTCCGTCGGAACTTGGCTAAGACCCCGTAATTCCGACCAGACTCTACTGGAAGTCTTTCAACCCATCCCTTTGAACCCCAATGAAGACTGGACTGACGATCTGGAAACCTGCATCGAGTGGTTACGCGCTAGCACGCGAAAAACTATTGCACCGTTCTGATCACAACAGAGCTTATATTAAGTGTTAGTGTTCTTCGCAAGCTTAAGGAGCGAGGATGAGAAATCAGACAATAGCCAAACTGTTTGCATGTAGGTATCAATCACCCTTCCACTTCCTATTAATCAAGCTAGCCACAAAACCTGCGCCGAACCCATTATCAATATTTACCACTGTCACATTCGATGCGCATGAGTTGAGCATTCCCAGAAGCGCCGCAACGCCGCCAAACGACGCACCGTAACCAATACTGGTTGGTACTGCGATCACCGGGACTGCCACCAGCCCTCCGACCACCGACGGCAACGCACCTTCCATCCCGGCCACTACAATTGCCACGCGCGCACTTTGAAGCAGCGAACGTTCAGCGAGCACCCGGTGAATGCCGGCCACGCCCACGTCCCAGACGCGCTTTACACGATTACCCATAGCCTCTGCTGTCAACGCAGCCTCCTCTGCTACGGGAATATCGCTCGTGCCTGCCGTAACCACAGCGATCTCGCCTGTGCCTCGGTCAGTGTGGTCTCGTTGGATTTTGATGAGCCTGGCTGTTTCGTGCCACTCAGCCTCCGTGACGATGTTGCGTACTTCGCCAAACGTGTCGGAGTCTGTGTGCGTGACCAGGATGTTCGGAGCATGCTTCAGCAGCCGCTCGACGATGCCTACCACCTGTTCCCTCGTCTTGCCCGCTCCAAAAACGACTTCCGGAAAACCCTGGCGTGTCGAGCGTGAATGGTCAACTCGAGCATAGCCAATATCTTCAAAGTGAAGTTCACTTATCCGGCTCGCCGCCTCAGACGCTTCCAGTTCATCTCGCTTGTAGGCGGCGAGAAGTTGTTCAAGTTTTATTAGGTCCATTGTGGTTAGTGGTAGACCATTCTATCTCATTCTTCGACTTTGATAATCCGTGTTATCTCATGTGCTTCGTGAATTTCGTGGATCTTTTTTTGGCAGCACCTGAAGATCAACGAACTCCACAAAACACACGAACTAATACGAAGTGACTAAAGCGCTATTACCCCGCCTTGCACTCGCCAGACCCCCCAAGTAACATCAAATTAATGGAATTTACGGTAGCAGTTACAGGCGCTTCGGGCTCGATTTACGCACAACGAACGCTGGTGCATTTGGCGGCCAGCGGTGTGGTTGAACGCATAAATCTGATTATGTCTGACGCTGCGGTGACCGTGGCGCGCGTCGAGATGGGCGTCGATTTAAGAGCCTCAGACATCCACTCAGTTAACGATTGGGTTGGCCTGCCTCGCCATTCGCGCCTGATTCATCTACATCGGCTCAACAACATTGCTGCCAAGCCTTCGTCAGGATCACACCCGCAACAAGGAATGGTAGTTGTGCCATGTTCGATGGGTACGCTTGGCGCTATTGCTTCAGGTGCAGGAACAAACCTGATACATCGGGCCGCCGATGTATCACTCAAGGAAAGTCGCCGGCTGGTACTGGTCCCGCGAGAGACGCCTTATAACGCGATTCATCTGGAAAACATGCTGCGTCTGTCGCGCGCCGGCGCACACATAATTCCGGCCAGTCCAGGTTTTTATCATCGGCCACAGACAATAGAGGAGCTCGTGGACCATCTGGTGTTTCGAATTCTGGACCACCTGGGCGTGCCGCATTCCGCCGCTACGCAGTGGACCGGCTTGAAGGATCAAACACCAGAACTACTCGAGACCATCGACGACTGACCTCCGCAATGCCGACCCTCCTCCGCAATATTAATGTCACGCTGGAGATGATCAAGATTGAGCACACGCTCTTTGCGTTGCCGTTTGCTTTTTTGGGTGCGGTGCTCGCTGCAAACGGTCTTCCCACGTTGTATCAAATGGTGTGGATCACATTGGCCATGGTGGGTGCCCGATCCACAGCAATGGCTTTTAACAGGATCGCCGATCGCGAATACGATGCGCTAAACCCACGGACCGCCAAACGTGCGCTCCCAGCCGGTCTGTTGTCGGTAGGTTTTGTTTGGGTGTTTACGGTAGTGTCCGCCGCCCTATTCTTTGTCGCCGCGGCTATGCTTAACCGGCTGACTTTAATCCTCGCGCCAGTAGCGCTCGCCAGTATCATTTTGTATTCCTACTCAAAACGCTGGACCTTGCTATCGCATGTAGTGCTGGGTTGGTGTCTGTCAATCGCGCCGACCGGCGCGTGGATCGCAGTTCGCGGAGCGCTGGATAGCCCAGTTCCGCTGTTACTCTCCCTGGTTGTACTACTCTGGACGGCTGGCTTCGACTTACTGTACGCGTGCCAGGATTACGAATTTGACTCAAAGACAGGTCTCCATTCGATACCCCGTCGATTCGGCATAGCAAATTCGCTGCTGATCGCCCGGCTGTTCCACCTGTGCGCGTTTCTGGCACTGCTTACCTTATACTGGATTACGCAATTAGGTGTGGTCGCTCTGATCGGAGTTTTGGCAACCGGTATCCTGCTGGTTTACCAGCACCGGCTGGTGCGCGCCGACGACCTGAGTAAACTTAACGCCGCGTTTTTTACGACTAATGCATTCGTAAGCGTCATCTTATTTGTAACTTTTGGGGGGTCTGTCCTCCTCAGGAACTTGCGATGAACCTATTTTCTGATCCGAAACTTGCCGCCATTGCCGAGAAGATCGACTCGCGCAACCGGTTGTCCTTCGAGGACGGCGTCGATTTGTTTGCGACCGACGACTTAACCGGCCTCGGTAAACTGGCTGACACCGTGCGTCGCCAAAAACACGGCCGCACCACCTACTTCAACGTCAATCGCCACTTCAATCCAACCAACGTTTGCTACGCTGACTGCAAGTTTTGTGGGTTTTATCGGACGCCGCGTCAACCCGATGCGTACACGCACAACATCGAAGACAGCCTGAGAATCGCCGGGGAAGCCGTAAAGGAAGGCGCCACCGAGCTGCACATCACGGGCGGGCTAAACACGAAACTGCCGTTTAGTTATTTCACTGACCTGCTCAGCGCTTTGAAGCGCCACTACCCGCAATTACACCTCAAGGCTTTCACGATGGTTGAGTTTGACCATTTTGCGCACTTCTACAAGATGCAAGACGAAGAGGTCATCAACAAGCTGATTGAAGCGGGGCTGGATTCCTGTCCAGGTGGCGGCGCCGAAATATTTCGTGAGCCGACACGTTCCATGATCTGTGCGCACAAATGCGATGCTGATCGCTGGCTTGAGTTATCAGGAAAGGTCCACGCGGCGGGTTTGAAAACCAATGCAACGATGTTGTACGGCCACATTGAATCGCTTGAAGATAGAGTTGACCACCTGCTGAGATTACGAGCGCAGCAGGACCGTTCAGGTGGGTTCCAGTGCTTGATACCACTAGCGTTCTACCCTGAGAAGACACAGCTATCACACTTGCCTGGGCCATCCGGGGTCGATTCGTTGAAAACAATGGCCGTTTCCCGGTTGTTGCTCGACAACTTCGATCACATCAAGGCTTATTGGGTGATGCTGGGTAAACGCCTCGCCCAGGTTGCGTTGCACTATGGCGCTAACGATATCGATGGAACGATTACCGAGGGCGGCGAACTTTCGGAGAGTTATTCAATCGAGTCCAACAACGAAGTGAAGATGAGCCGAACAGAACTCGTCTCGTTGATTGAAGACGCAGGATTCGCCGCAGTGGAACGCGATACGGTATACAACCCCATCCAACGATCGGAAGAAAAACCAAACGTTAGCCTGGTTTAGAAATACTTATGTCAACGATTACCGAAACACAGACGATTAGCGTGGCCCACTCGCCCGACTCTGACGATGCCTTCATGTTCTATGCCCTGGCGACCAATAAGCTCGACACCGGCAACTTAACTTTCACCCATGTCTTGAAAGACATACAGACACTAAACGAGGAAGCCTTTCGCGGTACGTATGACGTAACGGCCATAAGCTTTCACGCTTATGCATACATTTCCGACAAGTATGTGTTGCTGCCTCATGGAGCGTCGATCGGGGATAATTACGGGCCCATTCTCGTCTCGAAACAAGCCTACTCGCCTGAAGATATACCGAAACTCAAAATTGCCGTGCCGGGGAAACTTACCAGCGCCTTTCTGGCTTTGCGTCTCTTCAACTCCGATTTCGAATACGAAGTTGTGCCGTTCGACAAGATCATTGACGCGGTACAGAGCGGAAAGTGCGATGCCGGTCTGTTAATTCATGAAGGTCAACTCTTCTATAAGACGTTAGGCTTGAACAAGGTCCTGGATCTGGGCGAGTGGTGGCATGAGCGCACCGGTTTGCCTTTGCCCATGGGTGGGAACGTCATTCGACGCGAACTCGGCGACGAAACGATTCGCCGGGTGTCAACAGCCTTGCGCGACAGTATTGCTTACTCGCTGGCGCATCGTGAGAGCGCCCTTGAATACGCGATGCAGTTTGCTCGCGATATGGATACGCGGTTGGCTGACAGATTTGTCGGGATGTGGGTGAACGACCTGACACTCGATTACACGGAACGTGGCCGGGAAGCGGTGCGGCGAATGCTGGCAGAAGGTTTTGAAAAAGGAATCATTCCCAATCAGGTGGCGGTGGAGTTTGCAGCCTGATCTGAGTTCCTGGTTTGAGTCCACTGGGGCGTGCGTGGTGAATAGCGCCCCGCCCAGAAGGAGCGATACCCACCACGCACATCATCGGTCTCGTAGCCTACGATCCGGCTCCTCCCAAAGCCTGATCCTTAACGTCTATCCCATGTAAGCAACGCGGCCGCTTTGCGTTGCGCTTGCGCTATCGCGCGTTGAGGTTCACGGAATGTTCAGACGCCGGCAGTTGACCGACGTGAGGACTCGAAATTTCAAAAATTGCCGGCTCTCGGAGTTGCTGCAAGAACAGTTGTCTCCGTCCTGAAAGAGTGGCGTGATGGCCTGATGAGCCGGCGGCATATTAAGACGTCTCTGAGGTTATCCTTCTCTGCGGCCAGCACCTTACATCAGATGCAAGGAACATTGCAACAATAAATCCTCGATTTGGCGCAATCCAGCTGGGGGCTGGCAACAGCCACATCTGTGGGAGCATCTGAAATGGCGGCAAATCTTTACCTCCATCTGAATAAGCCGGTCATTGTTGAAGGATTTCAAATGTTTTTAGCTCGATACTTAAGGCGTCACGCCTCTTTATTTCCGCTCCTTCTTGTTCTGCTTTGCGCGCCCCTGGCACACGCCCAGGGTTCGGCGGTGGCGGCGCCAGAATTAGCTCCGGCTGAGGTCGAACGGATTATCCGGGAGTTCACGGCCAAGGAAGTCCTATTTCGCAAGGCGCTGAATGAGTATGCGTTTAAACGCGATGCCTTGCTGCAGAGCATCGGCATGGGCGGACAGGTCACCGGTGAATATCACCGCGTGTCTCAGTTCACCTTTGATAACCAGGGCACCAGGTTCGAGAGAATCAGTTTCTTTCCCATGCCCTCATTTCAGGGAGTGACCCAGGAGGATTTGGAGGACCTTGGCGGCGTCGGGCCCTTCGCTTTAGAACCTTCGAAGATTGACCGCTACCACATCCGGTATGTGGGTAAGGAAAAGATTGACGAATTAAGTCTTTTCGTTTTCGACGTCACGCCGAAAGTCATACCCAATCCAAAGAAGACGAAAGAACGGCTGTTCAGCGGTCGGATTTGGGTTGACGATCAGGACTTGCACATCGTGAAGTCGAAAGGTAAAGGCCTTCCCGAAACAAAGATCAATAAGTTTCCGGTAGTTGAAACTTACCGTGAGCAGATCGACGGACGTTGGTGGTTTCCCACTTACTCGTATGCAGACGAGGAGTTGGTGTTTGACAGTGGCGACGTCCTGCACATTCGAATGAAAATTAAGTATACGGATTTCGAAATCGCGCGAGCGCGGGTAAGAATTCTTGAGGTTGACGAACCCGAGAAGAAGCCGGCTACTCCGCCGAAGCCATAACAGCAACTTTCTGAGTGCGGCGCCCAGCGGGCGTCGCACCTAACTCAGCTGCTATTACCGACTCAACTTTTTCCACCAGCTTCTTTACATCCTCGTCAGTTGAACAACCGGTGGTTGGCACCGGAGGCAGAATCACAAATTCGATCGTTCCTGATCGGGCCACGCCAGTTCCCTTTCCCATTAAATAGTCTGTGTTCTTAATCGCGATCGGCACGACCGGCACTCCCGCATTAGCTGCCATATAAAATGCGCCCTTCTTGAAAGGGAGCAGCTCGCCCGGCTTTGCCCGGGTGCCTTCGGCAAACACTCCAAATGAAATACCCGATCGTATCCGAGCAGTCGCTGCTTCAGTTGTTTGCAGCGCGCGCTCGCGGTTAGACCGGTCAATCGCCATTACGTTAACAAACCCCATACCCACACCCAGGATCGGAACTTTCAGAAGCTCTTTCTTCGCCAGGAGGCCGATACGTCGGCCGGTATGAAGAAACAATGCGGCGGTGTCTAGGTAAGAGCGGTGGTTGGAGACGAATACGTACGTCTGATTGGGATCGAGATGATGCTTGCCTGTGACGTGTACGTTAATCCCGCTGAGTCGCAACCAATTACGGGAGCCAAAACTTGCCCATGGATAAACGAGATAATGTTTGCCGGTTATCCACGCCACGATGAGAATCGGCGGACCGAGGAACAGTAACAACGCTCCCGCGACAAAGAGCGACCACCAGTAATGTAAGCGTTGAACAATTGGCATCGGTTGATTGATTTTCGCGGGAGATAATCGCACAGGTTCCATCAAAGTAGGGCCCCAAAAATAGGCGCTGGGGCTTGCCACCCAGAACGCCACAGCGTTATTGTACGGCTGCTGAAACTCTCTCCAATGCCCAGTCCCAGGGCTAAGCAGTACGAGCCGGTATTTGTGCATCATACTTAGGCTCTAATCTTTCCCCGTCCTAACTGAATTCCGGAGTTTGGCCATGAAAAGGTTTTCTTCCTATCTGCTCCTGCTGTCACTGTTTGCGGTGTGCTTTAGCCTACCGTCTGCGCAAACGCGGCCGCGGCGTGTGCATCAAAATGGCCAGCCGACGACTACAACAGCGCCACCCCGCAGCCAGTATCCAGCGACTACTCCGAGCCGAACTCCGTCGACGCCAACGAGTCCACCGGTGTTACGCGGGAATACCCGTGCGCCCGGATCTCCATCGACAAATCCTGAGCCGGTCGTGGCAGACAACGGCCCGGAAGAAGTAGATGCGGGAGATGTGATCAAGGTCGATACAACGTTGGTAACAATTCCGGTCAGCGTCACAGACCGCAACGGACGTTATATTCCAAACTTACGCAAAGACGACTTTCGACTGTGGGAGGACGGCGTCGAACAACAGGTAGCGTTTTTCAATGCGGTTGATAAACCGTTTTCGGTCGTGCTGATGATCGATACGAGCGGCTCGACGCGTTTCCGTTTGGAGGACATTCAAGACGCAGCGATCACTTTCGTAAACCAGTTGCGGCGTGACGACAAAGTAATGGTCGTTTCGTTTGATAACGACGTGCAGGTCTTAAGTGACTTTACTACCGATCGTAATCGCCTGCGCGACGCCATCCTGCGCACACGAACTGGCAACAGCACACGGCTCTACGATGCTGTTGATTTAGTAATTAACGACCGGCTTAGCCGGGTGGATGGCCGTAAGGCTGTGGTTCTGTTCACAGATGGTGTGGACACGACGAGCCGCCACGCGTCATATGAAAGCAATCTGCGCGATGCCGAAGAGCTCGACGCGCTGATTTACCCCGTTCAGTACGATACGTATGCTGACATGGGCGGCGGGGGTGGTGGCGGCGGCAATTGGCCCGTAACACAGGTTCCTTCTCCGGTAGACATACTGATTCAGATACTTGGCGGCGGTTCGAGCGGCGGCAACAAGCGTCGCGGTGGTGGCGGTGGCGGTGGCGGGGGAGGTACCGGCACGAGTCGCAATGAGTATGAGCTGGCGAACCGTTATCTTCAGGACCTATCGGAAGTGACGGGCGCGCGGAAGTATCAGGCAGACTCGATACAAAATATTGCCGTTGCATTTTCCAATATCGCGGAAGAACTACGGCGTCAGTACAGTCTTGGTTACTATCCAAAGAACCCGGCGCAGGCAGGGCAGCGTCGCCAGATCCGTGTGCGCGTAAACCAGCCGAACCTGGCAGTTCGTACTCGCGACACTTACATCTTTAATCCGGGAACTAAGCCGCCCGATACCGCGCGAAGCGCCCCTGTCTTGCGGCGCCAGTTTTCAGAAGAACAATACGATAGGTGGATCCGGCGATAGTTAGGACTATCTCGTGTGATTGGCGATCGCAGAAACCTGTAAGGAACTAGCGACACCATACCTTCCATCAGATCTCGATACTTCTCCACAGACTGCTTGGTTCGTTCTTACAGAGACGATTCGTCTTTCGTGTGACCTCGTGTGTTTCGAGTAATTCCTGGATCGTTCCTATAATACCTAAATACGATCCACGAATTTGATCGCAGGAGGCGATTGATGAAGGCAGGTGCACAACGCGACGGATTAACGGCCGACGCACGACTGAAAGTGCGTGAACGTCCGGATGGCGCCCCGATCATGCATCAGGATTGGGGAAAGCTTCTGTTTATGCACTGGCGGATCGACGAAGAACTGGTTCGCCCGCTCATACCTGACGCGCTAACCCTTGATACTTACGATGGCTCAGCATGGGTGGCGATAGCGCCGTTTACGATGTGGGACATCAGAGCATTCCCACCGTTGCTACCGGCGCTTCCGGGTTTGAGTGCGATGCATGAGTTAAATGTTCGAACTTATGTTTACTTTGATGACGTGCCTGGAGTTTGGTTCTTCTCGCTTGATACGGATAGCCGCGCCGCAGTACTGGCCGCAAGAAACTTTTATCATCTTCCGTATCATTACGCCGACATCGAGTTGGAGCAGACGGGCAGAAGAATTGATTACGCGTTGAGTGCTGACGAGGATCCGCCGATTGTCTTTGATGCATCGTGGAACATTGGTGAGCCGCTGGAGGAGTCGCAACCGGGCTCGTTGGAATTCTTTCTCACAGAACGCTACGCACTCTACGCCGAAAATAACGAACGACTTTACCGCGCGCGAATTCATCATCAGCCGTGGCCGCTGCAAACAGCTGAACTGATAAAGTTCAATACGAATATTCTGGAAGCCAACGGCCTGCCGCAACCCGCCGATGAACCTCTGCTCCATTATGCAGAAGAAGTGAATGTGGATATCTGGCCACTTGAACGGGCGGGGTAACAGGGGGCAGGAGCAGGAGGCAGACGAGGAGGCAGGAGAACCGAAAGCGCCGCGTTTATTTGCGCGGCGCTTTCTTCATGTCTAACTGGTCTGCTCCTGCTCCTGCTCCTGCTCCTGCCTCCTGCCTCCTGCCTCCTGCTCCTGCTCCTGCCTCCTGCCTCCTGCCTCCTTCGTCCGGCATCAGTCTTGCTCCCTTAATCCATAACGAATTGATTCTTTTGATCATCCGCAATTCGGCAGTCTATTCGATGCCGAAACGGACAGCGGATCAGAACGCTTGTACCGGAAGACTACAGCGTGCAAGCGCATTTATGACGAACAAGGAGAGGAAAACATGGATACGTGGGAAGTCACTTTCGAAGATCATAATCGGCAGAGCGCCGGCAACGGCAATACTAATAACAGCAGAGTCAACGTAGGCAGGATCGAACGCGTCGCTAGTGCCGTCGGCGGAGGAGCATTGGTCGGCTACGCATTAACGAACAGAACTAAAACCGGCATCGCGCTCGGTCTCCTCGGTGCAGGCCTTCTGTATCGCGGTACCACCGGGCAATGTGAAGCATATCGATCGCTTGGAATCAACACCGCAAAGGATGAGCCGTCTGAGGACGTGGCTCGCGATGTCCACATCGAGAAGTCAGTCACCATCAGCAGCACGCCAAAGGAGTTGTTCCGCATCTGGCGCGACTTTGAAAATCTGCCGAGGTTTATGGAAGACCTTGAGTCAGTTACCAAACTCGACGAAACACGATCGCATTGGGTCGCAAATGCGCCAGGCGGCAAGAGGGTCGAATGGGATGCCGAGATTTACAACGAAAAAGAGAACGAAATGATCGCATGGCGATCGCTTCCAGGCGCTGACGTTACTAACGCGGGATCAGTTCATTTCGAAGAATCTCCGGGACACGGGACGTACGTCAAAGTCGTTTTGAACTACAACCCTCCGGGCGGTAAAGCTGCCTCGCTGCTCGCGAAATTGTTTGGCAAAGAGCCGGGCCAACTCGTTGAAAACAACTTAAGACGGTTAAAACAGTTGGTTGAAACTTGCGAGATCCCAACCACGGAAGGTCAACCATCTGGCCGGCAGCAAGAGACTGATGCTGCAGGAGAACGGAAGCAGAACAAGCTGGCCAGCAAAACACCAGTTGGCAACCTGGCGCGCGCGGCGCGAGAGGGGGCCGCATGAGAGCTGTATGTTGGGAAGGCAAATATGATGTGCGCGTAGAGACGGTACCGGACCCTGAAATTCTTAACCCGCGAGACGCAATTATTCAGGTAACCAGTACGGCAATCTGCGGCTCAGATCTTCATCTTTACGACGGCTACATGCCCACCATGGAAAAGGGCGACATCCTGGGCCACGAGTTTATGGGCCACGTGGTCGACGTCGGCAGCGCGATCACAAACCTGAGGATCGGTGATCGCGTGCTGGTTCCTTTCACTATCGCGTGTGGTAGATGCTTCTTCTGCCTGCGCGGCTTGTGGTCGGCATGTGATAACTCAAATCCAAACTGGCAGGTAGCTGAATCATTACTCGGGCACAGTCCTTCGGGGCTGTTCGGCTATTCACACATGATGGGTGGGTACGCCGGCGGTCAGGCTGAATACGTGCGCGTTCCCTTCGCCGATGTCGGCGCCCACAAGATTCCTGAAAACCTACCGGACGAGAAGGTTCTGTTCCTGACAGACATTTTCCCAACCGGGTACATGGCGGCCGAAAACTGCAACATTCAACGTGGTGACACAGTGGCGGTTTGGGGCTGTGGACCTGTGGGGCAGTTTGCGATTAAGAGTGCGTATCTTCTCGGCGCCGGACGCGTGATCGCGATCGATGACAATGAAGATCGGTTGTCGATGGCAGCTCAGGAAGGCAAAGCGGAAACGCTTAACTTTGGTGACCAGGATATCTTCGACAAGTTGAAGTTCATGACCGGCGGCATCGGACCCGATTCGTGTATTGATGCCGTAGGTCTCGAGGCACACGGCACTTCAATCGACGCGCTTTATGATCGCGCCAAAGCCGCACTTTACATGGCTACGGATCGGCCGCATGCGTTGCGTCAAGCGATCACGGCGTGTCGTAAGGGCGGAACGGTTTCAGTACCCGGCGTTTATGGTGCTTTTCTCGACAAGTTCCCGTTTGGTGTCGCCTTTCAGAAAGGTCTCACCTTCAAAATGGGTCAAACACACGTGCACAAATACATTCAGCCGTTGTTGGAACTGATTGAATTGGGACAGATTGATCCGTCGTTTGTGATTACTCACAGGCTCAGCCTCGAAGACGCGGCTGACGGATATCAAACTTTCAAACAACAGGCGGACCACTGCATCAAGGTGATCATGAAGCCGGGGATGCCATCCGCCAGGTCAAACGGAAACGGTAACGGTAGAGCGCATTAATACTGGCTCGGAAAGGACCAATATGGAAGAGCAACAATCACAAAAGCGTGGGATTCGTTCCGATGCACAAAAAACAGCACGAGCCCGCGAGGGTTATGAACCAATTCCACCAGCACAACCGGTCGCCGGCGCGTTCGGCGATCACACCAGCGACACCGCTACTGACCAGGATGTCGCATTGCGACTTAATGAAAAACACGCGACGCAAACACGAAGCGAAAACCAGGGCGAGGAGTAGTCTGGTCTAATTAAAGGAGAATTGTCATGGCATCAGAAGCAGAAGCAAAGGTTACTACTGATCACAACGAGATCCGGCAATGGGTAGAAGAACGAGAAGGCCGGCCGGCTCGAGTCAAAGGTACGGAGAGCAAGAATAGCGCAGGCTTACTGCGGATCGACTATCCGGGATTTTCAGGCGAAGACACGTTGGAAGAAATCACCTGGGAAGAGTTTTTCGACGCGTTTGAAAAGAATGGTCTGGCTTTTCTCTACCAGGAAGAAACCAAGGACGGCAAGGAAAGTCGCTTTTCCAAACTGGTCGATCGCGACACCGTCAAGGAACGAGCAAAATCGGCACGCAACTAACCAGGGGTCAATGGGCCCAGGAGGAGAGAATCAATGGCTAATCAGGATCCAAATAAGGTCGTTCCCGACAAACTCGAGTATGGACAAACTCAGCCACCACGCAACGACGTGAAGGAGCAACGCGGTGGGCCTCAAGACAACCAGTTGACAGGCCAGACCGAGAAGGGTGCACACAATCAGGAAATGCAGGGGCGAAATCCTCAGGGAAACAAGCCTGACGAATGGAGTCGCTGAGTCTCTGGTTTCAAGTTCATCTGGAGACTAAGTGCACCTGGTACAACTGCTACTGCCAGTTTATGACAACGATAAGCGCGCGTTTCCGCGCGCTTATTTCGATCAGGTGCGGCAAGAGCTCACGCAACAGTTTGGGGGCGTGACTGCGTTTATTCGATCGCCGGCGGTTGGACTATGGAAAGACGACGATGAAGACATCACCCGCGATGACGTGATTATGTTCGAAGTGATGACCGATCATCTCGATCAGAATTGGTGGAACGGCTACCGTCAGAAACTGGAGAAAATATTTCGTCAGGAGACAATTCTTGCAAGGGCAATTGAGGCTACGCTGCTTAGATAGTAGAGTCGGAAATTAGAGTTTCGCGGAAGAAGATTTGTCATTTCACATAATTTCACATTTGTCATTTGTCATTAAAAGAAAGAGGGGGAGCAAGCTGCCCTTCCTGACACAGAGGCATTCAATCCTGGCCCCGGAATTCAAACTTGAACATTAATGACAAATGACAAATGTGAAATGACCAATGACAAATCTTTCTTTCTTTCATAACCCCGATCGCCCCACCTGGTTGAGGGTCATTTCCCCGTTTCCGAGTGCGGCGCATCTACCGGCTTCGACTCCTTCGACCCTCGCTCCCTTAAAAATATTGTGAGCACGACCATTGATCCCACCGCCAGAAATTCGCTTTGCCAATTCTGCAACGACTCAAACCAGAAACGCGACGTCGCCATGTACTGCATTGTTGACACTCTCTCAGCTTTGCCATGGGCCTCTTGCTCCTCGTTATAGTCCCGCGCGCCCCCTACGGCGTGGAGAATGAACGAACCGAAAAATAGAAGCAAAAAGGCGAGCGATAAAGAATGCTCGTATATTGTGAGGATTAGACCTCCTTTACGTACGGGCCACGGAGCATCTTTTTTGTTACGGGCCTTGCGCGGGTCCCGGTCCACATCCTCTTTTTTCTCCGGGTCTTTAGATTCCGCCGATCCCTTTTGATAGAGAAACACCGTTAGGATTACAAAAAAGAACATCTGCAGGAATTCGCTTTCCCAGTTCTCCATCGTCGCCTCGAGAAAATGCCCAGTGCCGAGGTAGTCAAGTAAACTGATCGCCTGCTGCCCATGTTCCTGCTGCTCGTTGTTGTACTCCTGATGGCCCGTTAATGTTTGGCCTACCATGAAGGCGGTAAAGAACAGCACAAACAAAACTAGTGAGAGGCCGTTGTCCCGTAAAAACCGTTTCATGAATGCTCCTTTAGGTCAGCGGAGGCTTTTTGGCGTCAGCAGAGGTGTAATAAAACTTTTAGGGTCAGATTTAGAGTCAACAGGAATTGGTTCACGATTCCGTCACAAACGACGCACAAACTCCACCGGACGTCTCGTGTGTTTTCGTGCGTTTCGTGGATCGCTTTTTTAGGCTGCTTAAGAACGAATCCACGGAATACACGAAACGGCCGTCGCTCTCCAAAGGCTTGCTGCAAAACGCGGCGTGAGGTAAATGACAGTCATCTACGCAACCTTCAGGAGGTGAACTTAATGGCCCGCAACAAGAAGAAAAAGGGTTTAAGCGAATGGCTCGAACATTTCTCTCAAAAAGCCACGCACGCAACGGGCACGTCAATGGCATTTGCGCTCGCGCTCGGAACGATCCTCGTTTGGGGTATCACTGGCCCTTTGTTCCAGTTCTCTAACACGTGGCAGTTGGTGATCAATACTGGCACCACGATCGTCACTTTCCTGATGGTGTTTCTCATTCAGCGGACGCAAAACAAGGATTCGCTCGCGGTGCACTTGAAATTGAATGAGATAGTCGCCGCCATCGAAGGTGCGAGCAATCGTCTGATTGATGTTGAGGACTTAACAGAAGCCGAAATTGAAGTGCTTCACAAGCATTATCAGAAGTTAGCATCGATGTCGAAAAAGGACGTAAAGCTGGGCGAAAGTCACTCTATAGAAGAGGCCACTGAACGGCACGAGCGGAAACGCCGAAAGCGCAGGTAGCCGGTTGAAGTGTGGTTGTACGTAAATTTTTGTCACAAAAACCACCTCATTCATTTTGCAAGTTTTTTTGCATTGACGAATTTCAAAATGCGATTAAAATTCCCGCAACGGCGTTGGGTTGCTGGGGTGAGGACAGTGACCACTTGAGGCTGAATGTCTCCGCCAACCGATGTGAGGCCGGGCCAAACCCGGCCTCTCGGTTTTTACGGGCTGATTTGTTTGTTTTACGCACCATAAATAAAAAAAATCCACGACACCTTCTCACGTTCTACTAACTCGCGAACGTTCCTTTAGCGTCGTGAATTTCCCGCACAGGTCTATGGACCAAAGGTAATAGGTGTAATTCTGACTGGCGGTCTGGACGATGGAACTGCCGGCCTTTGGGCCATCAAAAAGCTGGGTGGAACCGCTGTTGTGCAGGATCCGCAGGACGCACTTTTTCCGTCGATGCCGGCGAGCGCCATGCAACACGTGCCAGTGGACCACTGCCTGCTCTGGTGCAGATTGCCCCGCTCCTATCTCAACTAGTAAGAACGCCTGCCGATGAAGGATTGAGGTATGACATGCCAGAGCATCTGGACATTGAAGTTAAGATCGCTAAACAAGATCCGGCAATTGACCAGGACGTCAGGGAGCTGTGGGAAAAGTCGTCTTACACGTGTCCGGAATGTCATGGCGTGCTCTTGCAATTGAAAGAGGGCGATCGCGCGCGCTTTCGCTGTCACACGGGCCACGCATTCTCGGCAGACACTCTGCTTGCAGACATAACTGAAGGCGTCGAAGAATCTTTGTGGACAGCAATTAGAAACATTGAAGAGAGCGTGATGCTGATGCGTCACCTTGCCAAACATGTGCAGGTGCATGATCCGTCCGCTGCCAAAGAATTTCTACGTAAGGCAGAAGAGGCCAAAATGCGCTCCGAACTGATCAGGGGGGCAGTAATGGACCACGAAGAGCTCAACATAGATAGAATTACAGAGGAAGCGTCAGGGGATTAATGACGCAGTCGCGGATTCTGTTCGTGAATTTCGTGTATTTCGTGGACAGGTTTTTAGCGCTCCTACCCATCTCATAACCCGTTAGATTACCCCTGAGATATTCGCCAACAACCCTCTGTCAGCAACCGTACAGACCGAATTACTTGACACCGATATTATTCAGGACTATTAACCAGGGGTAGCCGTGGGCCTTCTGCGAATCTCGACCTTTTCAAGTAAGGCCCGCGGCAAAACTTTCGTCCTTAACCCGACCAGATAAGAACGCAGAATTACACCCCTGGCTGGAAGTGTCAGCTATGGATATGCGTAAACATCACATCCTCTACGTAGAAGACCACGAAGATACGCGTGATCTCATTCGGTTAATCCTGCAGCAACTGGGCTATACCGTGACTACGGTGGATACTATCGCCGGGGCACTGGCAGTGACGAGTCAGGAAATCTTTGATCTGTATTTGCTCGACTCGCGCCTACCCGATGGCTCAGGCATAGATCTCTGCAAGCAGCTAAGACTTGCTGACACTACCACGCCAATAGTTTTTTATTCGGCCGCCGCCTATGAAGTCGATCGTGATACGGCTATCCGGTCCGGCGCGCAGGGTTACCTGGTGAAGCCAACCACCAATGGTGAGCTCGCGACGTTAATTAATGGATTGCTGAAGTGAGGGCGAAAAGCAATTCGTTGAGCGTTACGCATCCTCGGCAGGCCACAGTCTCCAAAACACATACTCGATCATTAACGCAAACAAGACGACGAGCAGCGTCAGCACCAGCCAAAACTTCCAGTAAGCATTAAACGCTCCCTGAAATCCGTCCTGCACCTTCTGCGACAAATTAACGTTCATCGCTTCGGGCGTTATCAGACGAGACAACACCTGCATGATCAAGTACCACCCGAAAGCATAGATCCAACTCCATCGGTCCATTCCAATTCGGCGCAAAGCGATCAGTCCGGTCGATAAGCCGCCGACATGCGCCAGCGTCGAGGAAAACACCGCAAACAACTGACTCCACGTGAAGCCGCCGGTGAGCAGCGCCCCCCAGGTAGGCACGACATAAATACTCCAAACCACTAACCCCGGAACCATCCACATCACTGCCACCCGAATCAGTGTCCGTTGATTCGTGAACATGCCAATCGCCAACACCAGGTTGCCGGTGTTACACATCCACAGCATGTGTCCTAGTTCGTTGGTTTGAAAGTAATGGAGTCCCTGAGCTAGAAAAGCAGCGAGAGGAATGAAGGAAAGCGTTCTGATCGTCGCGTCTGACAGTCGTTTTAGAACCAAAGTCTAAAATCCTTCTTGCGTTTTTGTTTTATCTGATTGGTTGTTCGCTGCTTGAGAACTTTCGTTCTAGAATAGCACCGACAAAACTAACGAGATACCTAAAGCATTAGGTCATTACGTCGGTACCAATATTTCAATCACTAATCTGTCTATCTCGTAAACATAATGCCATCCCTCGAAGACCTGCTCAGTAAGTCCATACCTGAACTACGTGCCCTGTTCGTCGACAAGCAACGGCCGGTACCTAAAGGTTTCCTTGAAGCCCTCGAAGTAGATACGCGCCAGGGTGCTCATCAGTTGGCCAAGAGAATCCGCGCCCGCTATCGCAGCAATCGCTCGGAAGGGCAACGCCTCCATACATTGCTGCGGTTTGAGATTGAATTGTGGGCGGAAGGCTATTCGCTGGTTGCAGGTGTCGATGAGGCCGGAATGGCGCCGTTGGCGGGACCGGTCGTGGCAGGCGCCGTAATCCTTCCGCAGAATTACAAACTGCGTGGGCTAAACGACTCCAAGAAAATCCTCGACGCCGAGATGCGCGAGACGCTGGCCGCCCAAATAAAACAGGACGCTGTCTGTTGGTCGGTGGGTTTTGCAGAGGTCGAAGAAATTGATCGGATAAACATCTACCACGCGGGACTGCTGGCGATGCAGCGAGCCGTGCAGGGGCTGACATGTCTGCCAGACTTTGTGCTTGTCGACGCGCGCAAGATTCCAAATTGTCCTTCGCCACAGCGCGGCATTATCCGCGGTG
Organism: Pyrinomonadaceae bacterium; assembly: GCA_035273385.1. Lineage (GTDB taxonomy): Bacteria > Acidobacteriota > Blastocatellia > Pyrinomonadales > Pyrinomonadaceae > PSRF01. The sequence goes on from DATEPE010000038.1 coordinate 38,710, forward strand.
ACGCTCTCTCCGCATCGATCGCAGCAGCGTCAGTGGTCGCAAAAACAACGCGCGATGCCCACATGCTCGAGATGGATTCTATGTACGCCGGCTACGGGTTTGCTTCACACAAAGGTTATCCAACACCTGAACATTGCCGGGCGTTGAAGGAGTTGGGCGCCGTGCCAATTCATCGTCGAAGTTTTGGACGGGTTAGGCAGGCGCTGGGACTCGACCCGATACAGGAAGCGCTTTTTGAAAGCGAGCCGGAACCGATGGTTGCGATGCAAGATGTCAGATGTGAGATGTCAGATGTGAGATCAGACATCCAGCTCCCGTATCTCACAGCTGACATCTCGCATCTACTTAAAGAATAACCTTAACTCTAAAATGGCATCTTTAACTGAGTACAAGAAAAAACGCCGCTTCAACAAGACGCCTGAGCCTGGTCCTGAGAAGAAGAAAACCAAGACCGGGCGAATGTTCGTTATTCAAAAGCATCGCGCCACGGCGCTGCACTATGACTTTCGACTCGAAGCTGACGGCGTTTTGAAGTCGTGGGCCGTTCCGAAGGGGCCGTCGCTCGATCCGAAGGTCAAACGCCTGGCCATGCAGGTGGAAGATCATCCGGTTGATTACGCAGATTTTGAAGGCGTGATTCCAGAAGGCGAATACGGTGGCGGGACCGTGATGGTTTGGGATTACGGGACTTATGAGCCCGAGGAAACTGATGATGTTGCAGCTGCGTTGAAAAAGGGGGAATTGAAGTTCACCTTGGACGGCCAGAAGCTGAAGGGCTCATGGGTGCTGGTGAAGACCAGAAACCGCCAGTGGCTTTTAATCAAGCACAAGGATTACTACACCACTGAAGAGGACGTGACCGAGATAGCGCCTGCTTCAATCCTGACTCGTCGGACGCTGGCCGAGATTGCGGAGGACGAGGGGGGCAACGTTAAGAAAGCGGCAACAGGTGACCCGAAGAAAATTCCGCGACGAACCGGCGTGAAGCGACGTAAGAAGGGAAGTAAGAAAAAAGTCTGGCACAGCAAGGGAAGCTAAAGTTTTAGTTGAGGTCGGTTTCGTGCTGCTTCGTGTGCTTTGCAGGCGCGAAGCGCCGACATTTATAGCCACGCCCGTGGTTTCGCATTTGGTTGAAAGAGGCCTGAAGGGCCGGCACACATTGTTTATGACTGTCGGCCCTTCGGGCCTTGTTTTCATTTACTGCCTTACCACGTGCTTACGCACGTGGCTATTAAATGTCGGCGCTTCCGCCTGCGAGGCTCCTATACTCCTGGCAATCCCTCATAAGACAACCGGCCCTCAACAATTCGCGCCACCGGAGTGTAAGGATGCTCTTCAGTTTTCTTCTCGCCGAGAATGTGTACAACCCTCACGCCTGCCGCCTTCAAATAATCTGAAATCAAGCTTCGATGGCATCGCCACCAAACTGCCTCGGCACACATAACTGTCGTTGATTGCAGTCTCGCTAGTTTCAGAAGCTCATCAATTCCCTGCTGAAACTCTGGCGTCTCCATGTGATCAGCGTAGCCGCGGAAACCCTCATTGTTCCAGGCAGTGTTTTTCGAATCCGGACGAGCTTTACGACGTCCACCCAACTTCGGTTGATGCACGTACTGAATGCCGATCTTCTCCAGCGACTCAGCGAGCTCAGCTTTGTTGAACTGCGGGTAACGACGCGAACCTGGAAAGGTTCTCACGTCGACTAGAGTTTTGATCTGGTGGCTGTTGAGAATTTGGTTGAACTCTTCAATCGAACGCGTCGAGTGCCCGACGGTCCAGATCGTTAACCCCTGATCTGATAACTCACCTGTTCCCTGCTCCATACGTTAACGCAATCTCTGAAGTGTCTGCTCGCCGACCTGTGAAGTGTTACTTGAGACTCAATTTGTTTCGTGTGTTTCGTGTGATTCATGTATCTCGTGGATCCCGCTTTTGCGAAGAAGTTAAAAATCGATCCACGAATCACACGAATCACACGAAACGGCTGAAGTAGGGCTTTGACTTAAAGAAATGCTTCAAGTTTGAACCGGCCTTTTTTTTCCAACAGCGGCTTCCAGAGGTCGCCTACTTTCTTCAGTCGCGCAGGCACGTTCTTCATCGTGAAGTCCTCAATCTTCACACCTCGCTCCAACTCAGCCCACGTTACAGGCGTGGAAACAGTCGCCTCCGGTCGCGGACGCACGGAGTAAATGGAAGCAAGCGTACGTCCCCACGCATTCTGGTTGTAATCAACCAGTACCCTTCCCTTAGGCCGTTTTGAAACTATGTAAACCGCTGTGACCAGTTTTGGCGCCTGTGCGGCGATGGCGTGCGATAGCTCTTTCGCAAACGTCCATACCTGTTTCTGCGTGGGACCACGCTGAATAGGAACGTAGATATGAATTCCTTTGGAACCCGTGGTCTTGGCGTAACTCGGCATCTTCAATGCGTCCAGCGCCTGTTTCAACAACAGTGCCGTCTCGCTCACTTTTTCAAATGTCGCACCCGGTACGGGATCTAAATCGAAATGCAGGTAGTCTGGACGATCGACGTCGTCACAGCGTGCATACCACTGGTTAAGGTCGATGCAGCCGAGGTTAATTACCCACAGCAACGCGGCCATATCCTGAATCATCGGGAAGTTAATCACGTTTCCTGATGAATGCTCGATGTGGCAGATTTCAATCCAGTCCGGCCGTGGCGAGGGCGCTCGTTTCATGAAGAAGAACTCACCGGCCGCGCCATTCGGATAACGCTTCATCACCATTGCCCTGTCCTGGAGATGAGGTAACAGATACGGTGCGACGTCAGCGTAATATTGAAGTAGGTGTCTCTTGGTAATCCCGAGATCGGGCCAAAACATCTTTCCGAGGTTCGTGAGTTTCACCACTCGCCCGTCGACTTCGAGATCGAGGGAGACCACATTCTTGGGTAAAAGTAGCCGGCCGATTGGGGCCTTTTTCCCCGGCCGTTTCGCGGCCGTGGCGCGTTCAACTCGAGCGGGATGGTAATCGCGTGTCGGTGTTTTCGAAGGCATTCGTTAAAGCTTTACTTTAGCAGTTGGCTATTTGGAGGGGGCCCAGAAGGAAACACAAAACAGGCTAGCTTTCTGCCTTTAATGACCAATGATGAATCTATATTTCAACCTCTCAACCATCCTCAGTGAGATCCTCAATCTCAGTCAAAATCGCTTGTAAGGCCTTCATCAACGTTTCCCTGTGCGCCGGATGGACCGCTCTATCTAATTGCCGCTCAATCCGGGTGCGTGATGCTTCGAGTGACTTCAAGCGTTGTTCTCGCACGCGATCCTCAAGTGGTACTTTAGGTGCACGTCGCTCTGAGGCGCGCTGGTTCGCTTCCTCCATTTGTGCTTCAAATGATTTACCCCACCCGATAGCCATTGAACTCTCACAATATGATGCAGTCAGTACCACCTGCGGTACTCATTCATTTAAACGACCGTCCCGTCGCCCACGATAGCGTTCTTGGGAACAATGATGATGCCATCGCGAATGAAGTAAGCGCCATTCGGACCTTCAGCGATGGTCAGGCCCTTATCGTTCACCAATCGCACGTTGTTTCCTATGCGCGCGTTCTTATCAATTATCGCCCGGCGAACGATACTTCCCTGCCCTATCCCTAACCGCGGTTTGTTAGCTTCACGATCCGCCAGCATGTCTTCCCACGTTTGATAGTAGTCCGCGCCCATGATGTACGAAGCCTCTATCTGACTTCCCTCTCCGATTCGACTTCGCAATCCAATCACCGACCCACTGATCGTGGCGCCGTTCACAATGCAACCGTCGCTCACAATCGAATCACGAATGGCGCAGTTGTCGATCTTCGAAGGCGGTAAGTATCGCGCACGCGACAGCAGCGGAGCCTCCGCATCAAACAAATTGAACGGCGGAATCGCCGCCGTCATATCGAGGTTGGCTTTGTAGAACGCCGCAATCGTTCCGATGTCTTCCCAGTAACCGTTGAACAGAAAACCCTGAACGTTATATTTACCAATCGCGCCTGGAATCACCTGCTTACCAAAGTCCATGTGCGTGGTGTCTTCACGCAGCAACTGCTCCAGCCGGTCGTATTTGAAAACGTAGATCCCCATGGAAGCGAGATAAGGTCGAGAGGCTGCTTCAACCTCACTTAAACCCAGCGTCGTCGTGTCGACGCGCATGGATTCCAGGTCAGGGCCTTTCGGCTTCTCTTTGAACTCAACAATCTTTCCCGCCGCATCTGTCTTCAACAACCCATACTCACTCGCGGAATCCGGAGCAATCGGAATAACCGAGATCGTAATGTCGGCATCAGTTTCGTAATGCCGCGCGAGAAACTCGCTGTAGTCCATGCGATACAAGTGGTCGCCGGAGAGAATCAGCAAAGTGTCAATACGCCAGTCTTGTATGTGAGGCAAAACTTGTCTAACCGCGTCGGCCGTGCCCTGAAACCACTGGCCGCTTTCGGGCGTTTGTTCAGCGGCGAGTATTTCTACAAACGCGTCGGCGAATGGCGAAAAACGATATGTCTGCGCGATGTGGCGGTTGAGAGAGGCCGAGTTGTATTGCGTCAAAACAAAAATGCGAATGACATTTGAGTTGATGCAGTTGGAAATGGGAACGTCGACCAGGCGATACTTTCCGCCCAGCGGAACCGCCGGTTTTGAGCGCTGTTGCGTGAGTGGGAACAGACGGCTGCCGGCACCGCCACCCAAAATCACCGCCAGGAGACTATGTTTTTCGGGCATCAATTAAGCCAAATTGTGGGATTGAAGAACGGCCTGAGGATAGACGTAACCGAAGGCCAAAGTCTAGAGTCTAAGGTCAATGCAAAGAACATTTCCCATATATCATTTCATATTTCTCATTTGTCATCTAAGAACGACTGCGCCGAACGCACGTCACATTCAATTTTGACCTGAGCATTCAAGAATGAACATTAATGACAAATGAGAAATAATGAGAAATATGAAATGATATATGGGAAATGTTCTTTGCATTGAGTTTGGGATCTTTTACGTGGGGATTTGGAGGATCAATAAGGTGAGGTCGTCGAGACTGTACCGCGGTCTCCGGCAGCTTCCTGTGCGATCTTAACACCAACGCTGGCACCGATGCGGGTGGCCCCTGCTTCGACTAGTTTGCGTGCGTCGTCCAGACCTTTCACGCCGCCGGATGCTTTAACACCGAGATCCGCACCGACAGTTCTACGCATCAACGCAATGTCAGCCACCGTGGCGCCACCTTTGGAGAAGCCAGTTGACGTCTTTACAAAATCTGCTCCCGCCTGTTTGGCAGCGCGGCAGGCACGCACCTTTTCGTCGTCATTCAACAACGCAGTCTCAATTATGACTTTGCAAATGGCGTTGTATTCATGTGCCGCTTCCGCGACCAGACGAATGTCGTGCTCGACCAGGCAATCGTCGCCACTGCGTAGAGCGCCGACGTTAATCACCATGTCAACTTCGCGCGCTCCGTCGAATATCGCACGGCGGGCTTCATAAGCCTTTACGTCTGACAAGGTTGCGCCCAGCGGGAACCCGATCACAGTACACACTGGAATACCGGTCCCTTGCAGATTGCACGCAGCAGCACGCACCCAGGTTGGGTTTACACAGACAGACGCAAACCGAAATCGCGCCGCCTCTTCACATAACTTTTTAATGTCTTCGTCGGTAGCTTCAGGTTTTAGAAGTGTATGGTCTATCAGGCTGGCCCAGTCGCGCGCGGAAGCAGTTTCTCCCAGCACCAAACCAATGCGCGCCGCTCCGGCATCAATAATGCGGTGCATCCGCTCGGGACAGCGATTGAAGCACTCCGACGTGCAACCACACATCGCGGCCTGATCGTGACCGTCACCGTTCAGACGGGACACAATCGCATCAGTTATCTGCTCGATTAGCAGGTCGAGATCGCCGTTGCGGTTGTTAGGCATGTTGATGATCTGCCTTAAAGGCCAGTTGTTAACACATTCTAACACGCCAAAGACTGAAGCAAAGTTGGCGCAACTCAAAGTCCAATGTCCAACGTCCAAGTCTGTCTAATCATCGGTAGTTATTTAACCGAAGAGAGACATTGGACATTGGACATTGGACCGGTCCTTAGGCGGGCGGGCTTAGCGGGTAAACCTTTACTTCCCAAAGCAACGCTGTGTCCTTGCGCGCACCGGTTACCATCGTGCGTCCGTCTTTGCTAAACGCAACCGGGTAACGGGCCTCGCCAAGGGTCGCCAACACTTCCCCTGTTTCCGCATCCCAAAGATTGATTCCTTTGTCGTTGGTGGTAGCGATTAGGCGTCCATCCGGGCTGTAAACCACCGATGCGGTTTTGTGCCCGGTCGGCGGCAATGAGAGTTTTAGTTCTCCAGTTTCTACATTCCAAATCTTTCCCGATGATAGTTTGTCGCTCGACGCTGTTACCAGCCATCTGCCATCGGGACTAAACATGGCATCAGTCGTCTCGCTCTTCGGTAACTTGAAACGGAGCTGAGCTGTCCTGGCGTCCCAGATTCTCGTGTCGCCAAAATAGAAGGTAGCGATGTTTTTACCATCAGCACTCATTTCAAAACTTTTCATGAAGTCTTCGAGAAAATTCTTGGGCGCGATTTCGCCTTTCAAGTGTCCCGTCTCAACGTCCCAAAGCTTCATACCTCCCTGCTGCTCAACCGTCAGCAGCGAGGCGTTATCAGGTGTGAAGGCGGCCCGGTAAATACGCTCGCTATTTGTGATTTGGTGTTTCAGTTGTCCGGAAGCCGGGTCCCAAATCCTCGCCTGCTTGTCGCCATTAATCGTAAAGGCGTAACGACCGTCGCCACTGAAACCTGTTTGCAAAGCCAGGAAATGGCGCGTGCCGCCGAAGAACATCGCCTTCAGGATGTCCTTCGTCGCACTATCGCGCGTGTCATGATTGAGTGAAGCTATTTCTTTCCCGTCTGACACCAGAGTGATCGCAACAATGTCGTCCTCTTTTTCGGAGAGGACTGTACGCCCATCCGGACTGAACGGTACTGGTCCAAATTCTTCCTCAAAAGAAAATCCCGACTTAAGTTTTGTTTCGAGATCGCGTTTGCGCCCCGGCAGACTCGTCTTCACTTGCCATGTGGTCGTATCCCAAAGGCGCACGCTCTTATCGAGATAATTGCGGGTGGCAGCCAAACTACCATCGGGACTGAAAGCAAAACCGCTGACACCTTCTTTGCCTGCATTCAGGGTGGCTTTTAGTTGGCCAGTTTCTGTATCCCAGACTGTGATCGTACGTTTAGTTCCGCTCATCGCGACCAGACGACCATCGGGGCTGTAGATAATCAGGGCCTTGCGTCCGATGAAGCGGGACGGTCCTTTGTAGTCCGGCAGTTGTGCCTTTAGTCGCACCGACAACTTGTCCTGCGGCTTGAGCGGGGCGGGGGTCGTTGACTGCGCAAAGAGCGATGGAGCAACCGTCGATACAACGATCGTTAAGCACAGAATTCGGGCAATAGGGGATTTAGGTCTCATCACAGATATCACTTTCTAAAATTTGTTGGTTTTACCAGGACAGGCAGGATACCTGTCGTGCCAGGAGCTAACGTAGATACTGTCGTTCAATCGCATCAATCTTCGCGACACGTTTTCGGTGTCGTTCTTCGGTTAAGTCACTTCCAAGCCAGGCGCTGACGATGTCGCGCATATCTTTGCTGGAAATTGTTTTGCTGCCCAGGGTCAGCACATTCGCCCCATTGTGCTCGCGCGAATTGCGTGCAACTTCGACAGAGTACGCTGCAGCAGCACGCACGCCAGGCACTTTGTTCGCTGTCATAGCGCTGCCCACGCCGGCGCCATCAATAACGATACCCACATCGGCAGCTCCATCCGCCACGCTTTTCGCGACGGCGTACGCGAAGTCTGGGTAATCTACGGCATCTTCCGACATCGTTCCGAAGTCGTGGACCTGGTGGCCCAAATCAGTGAGAAACGACTTCAGCTCTTCCTTCATCTTGAAGCCACCGTGATCGGCGCCAACAGCAACCATCCGGGTAGTCTGAGAACCACGTCGCGGAACGCGCCGCACCAGTTCAATTCCCTTCTCACTTACCAGGTCGGCGGCCAGTGGTGTCAAACGGGCCGATTGGGCGATGCGTAAGACCGCGCCATTTTCAAGACCGCGCACGTCGTCCTCAGTGATGACGGTTTTTGACGACTCGTCACGCGTGGTAGTTGCCTCGGTCTTGGTATTAATTGGAGTTACCGGTGACACGTCGATGAAACGGCTTGAGGTGGTCCCTGCCGGACCAGATGGTTCTGGCCCAGTGCCGGATTCTTCGGGCAGCGCCTTGTCGAGAACATCCCGAACGAGGGCCCTGATGCGATCACGTGTAGCGTTGTCTTCAGCCATGACTAATTCAACTGTGGAATCTGCAACAAGCCAAGCGAATTAGAACCGGGAGCGGTAGCGACCGGGTATTCCTAGCGCTGGATTCACCCGGTCGCTACCGCTCCCGGTTCTAATTCGGACGATTTACGCCAGCCAGGGATCTCGGAGATCGAGCAGCTTTCCCGCAAACGCAACAACTTTCCCCTTGCGCAGTTTGAGGTCAACACGGCCGACGTTGATGCCGCTCTTCCCGACCTGGAAAATAATCGTGTCTTTTCCGCTGGGCGTCTTGACCACCACAGGGCTCTTCATGAACGTATGCGTGTGACCGCTGGCAATGAAGTCAATACCGTCAACCTTCGCGGCTACCTGCGAGTCTCCTACTTCGCCTTCTCGCGGGTTAGCAAAATATCCAAGATGCGTCATGGCCACCACGACCGTACAGCGCTCTTTCTGTCTTAGGGTGCGAACTGTTTCCTCTGCCGCCTTGATCGGATCGATAAACTTCACGCCTTTGAAGTTTTCCGGCGTAATCAAGTTTGTCGGACTCACGCCCAGGCCGAATAGTCCAACCCGCACGCCTCCGAGCACCCGCACGACATAAGGCTTAACACGAGACTCGAGCGGTGTTCCACGCACATCGTAATTCGCGGAGACGAAGTCGAAGTTGGCAAACTTCATAGCTGCCGCCAATGCGTCAACACCGTTATCAAACTCATGATTGCCCAGTGTTGCCGCGTCGTAGCCAATCATCGACATAGCTTTGTACTCAACTTCTCCACGAAAGAAATTGAAGTATGGCGTGCCCTGAAACTGATCGCCGGCGTCGATTAACAACGTGTGGGGATTCTCTTTACGTATCCGTTTCACTAATGTCGCGCGACGGGCCACGCCACCTTTGCCGGGACTCAGTCGATCGTTGTCCGGTAGCGGATCGATCTGCGAATGTGTGTCGTTGGTGTGCAGAATCGTAAGCAACGTCTCGCCAGCTGACGCTTCCAGGAGCGGCTGACTGATTGCCCGCCAGGCTGGCGCGGAGAGTAAATCGAGCGCGGTGGCAGGGAGTGCCAGGGTGGCGCCGCCGGCGATTGAGCTTCTCAAAAACGTTCGGCGGTTAATCATCCTGAGGGTCCTCCGAAGGGCCGCCCTCTGGGCCACTGAAGATAAAACGGCCGTCGAGGTTAGACTTGATTTCACGTCCCGCCGCGGTTTCTTTCTGCACAAACTGGGTTAATGCGTCGCGCATCGTTAGTTCCAGTGGCCGGATGTTTTTTGCGCTACCCAAGACCGGCGCGTAGTCGCCCCCTGTGACGCGCAACAGATAATCAGTACTGATCACCGTATAGATTGCCGCCGGATCGATCTCGACTTCGTTGCCGTTTACCAGCAGTCGCACGGTTTCGAGTTGTGGTCGCTTTTGTTCGTTTAGTTTGTATTGGATCTTCGCGCCTGATTGGGCGTCGCCTCGTCGGGTGATACCGCGCAGTAGTTCGATCACCTGGGCGCCGGTTAAATCAAAAGCAACGAGTGCGTTCTCGAAAGGAAGCAACTCAAACATGTCCTGGAGGCGCAGATCGCCTTCCGTGATCACGTTCTTTCGCAGGCCGCCGCTGTTAGTCACGGCCACAACGACTGGCTTACCCATTTTCCGTTCAGCTTCTATCCTCATTCCATCCGTAACAAAGTTACCGAGTGAGCCGGCGCCGACGCCCCCTTTACGCAAATCGCCCCGCAGTTTTCCGATAACAGCGCTAAGCCCACGCACTTTCGGGGTGTAGGCTTCGAGCATCTTGTTGACTGCCGAATCGTCTGGAATTGTGGAATCGACGAGTGTTTGTGAGGCGCGGGCATTTGCATCGACAGTGGCGGGCGCTGGTTGCGTGGCAACCTGCGCCTTCGACGGCGTCGCGCTGAACGCGAACACGATTAACGCGAGTATTGTCGAAAGCAAAAGTGTTCTTCGACGGATCACAATGTTGCTCCTGAACCTGTTTCCTTAACCGAAATATAACAGGGTGGATATTCTTGACGCATTGACCTGCAAGGGAGTGCTTCAATAGTATGTCGCACCGACCTTCATGTAGGCAACAACAGAAAATGTGTTCGATAAACTTTAGTTTTGTCGAGACGGCCGACAAGCTAAAGCTTATCGGACAATTAAGGAGACGCAGCTTTGGCGACACCTTCCGCACACATGTCATCCGAATTTTCCAACCCAAATCTCGAAATTCTTTTCTCGCAGGAGAAAATTCAGGAACGCATCAAACAACTTGGCGCAGAGATTACGCGCGACTACGCCGGACGCAATCCTCTATTAATTGGAGTATTGAAGGGCGCCTGTTTTTTCCTCAGCGATCTGCTTCGCAGCATCGATACTCGCCTCAGTATTGAGTTCATGGCGATTTCGAGTTACGGGACTTCGACGCGAACATCAGGCGAGGTACGCATCATGAAAGACCTCGACGTGCCAATCGAAGGACGCGATATTCTGGTCGTCGAAGATATCGTCGATACCGGGCTGACGCTGACGTATCTGCTGGACAACCTGAAATCGCGCGGCGCCGCGAGTGTGAAGCTGGCCGCACTACTCGATAAACACGAGCGGCGCGAGAAAGAGGTTCCCATAGACTATTTGGGATTCCAGATCCCTGACGCCTTCGTAGTCGGTTACGGCCTTGACTACGCCGAACGTTATCGAAATCTACCGTTCATCGCGGTTTTGAAGAACCCGGAAGAATAACTTCGTGAATGCCTGCAGAGTGGCTCTGACATTGAGTGAAACGGACAGCGTGCTTACTGGGACCGCGGGCGTCCCCGCCCGCACTGAGCGAAGCGAAAACTCGCTTGATTACCCTGCATCTAAACCTGATCAAGACGTCCGGGCTCGCGGCCCCGTTTCCAGAAACAGCGGACTCGGTTCGCTTAAAGTTATGAGGCAATGTAGAACTGTTTTCGCTTCGCTCAGTGCGGGCGAGACGCCCGCGGTCCCAGTGGTTGCATTGACTCATTACCTCGAGCAACTTAGCTAATGTTACATGCGAGAGTTTCTTGTTCGCGAGTGAAAGGATCCTGATGAAAACATACGTTCTTTTTCTTACACTGCTTGTTGTAACTCTCACCGCAACCGCTGCGCATGCGCAAACGGACTGGTCCAAGGTTGAGATCAAAGTCCACAAGGTTAACGGTAACGTTTACATGCTCGAAGGCGCCGGTGGGAACATCGGCGTGTCTGTGGGACCAGATGGAATTCTAATAGTTGACGATCAATACGCGCCGCTGGCTGAAAAGATCAAAGCCGCACTCAAAACGCTGGGCGAGGGCAAACTCAAGTTTGTACTTAATACGCACTGGCACGGCGACCACACCGGAAGCAATGCGGTTTTTGGGCCCGAAGCTCCCGTGATTGCTCACGACAACGTGCGCAAGCGCCTGTCGACTGTTCAGGAAAACAAGTTTTTCAAACGTACGACGCCCGCGTCACCCAAAGAAGCTTTACCGGTAATCACTTTTGGACACTCAGTCAGCATTCACTTCAACGGCGAAGAGATTCGCGCGATTCATTTCCCAACAAGGCATACGGACGGCGACAGCGTTATCTATTTCACCAACTCCAATGTGATTCACATGGGAGATCACTTCTTCACCGGTAGGTTCCCTTTTGTAGACCTTGATAGCGGCGGCGACGTTGAGGGTTTCACCAGGAATGTCGGCGACGTGATTGCAAAACTGCCGGACGGTGTAAAGATCATCCCGGGTCACGGACCATTATCAACGCCAGACGATCTCAAACTATTTCACCGTATGCTCACCGAGACAACGGACATCGTGCGGAAGAAGATGGCTGCGGGAAAAACGCTGGAACAGATAAAAGCTGAGAGTCTGCCGGACGAGTGGAAGTCGTGGGGCACCGGCTTCATCAAGACTGATGTGTGGATCGAGATCATCCATCGCAGCCTGTCGAAGAAGTAAAGCGGAAGGACTATCCAACGATCTAAACGGTCTAGCCTTTGGAGTGCGGCGGCCCGACGCCGCTTTGTTAGTTTTTCGCGAGCGGCTTGAGGCTTTTCCGGGATCCAGCATCGAGAAGCAAAGCTAAAAAAGCGGCGTCGGGCCGCCGCACTCCAAAGGCTTGTCGCAGTTCAAACTTGTGCCGTTTTAAGCGGGTCGAATCTCTTTTAGAAAGCTCTTCCCTGCCGTTAGTTTCAAACCAAAATTTTCTGCGATAGTTTGACCGATATCAGCAAGTGAGCTGCGCGTTCCCAGGTTCACACCTGCCCGAGCGTTCTTTCCATAAACTAGCAGCGGGGCATACTCGCGGGTGTGATCGCTGCCTGGAAACGTTGGATCGTTTCCGTGATCGGCCGTGATCATCATCACATCGTCCGCCTTCATCGAGGATTCGATCTGGGGCAGACTCGTATCGAAATGCTCGAGGGCGCGAGCGAAACCCTCCGTATCGCGACGGTGTCCATAGAGCATGTCGAAGTCAACCAGGTTGGAAAAAATCAGTCCGCGTGTGTCTTGTTGCAGCGCATGAATTGTTTGATCGATCGACTGTTGGTTGTTCTTAGCTTTCAGATCCTCAGTCACGCCCATCGAATCGTAGATTGAAGCAATTTTTCCAATGCATACCACATCAAGATCAGCGTCCTTCAAAGCCGGCAGCAGGTTTTGGCGTGGTGGAGGCACAGCGTAATCGTGCCGATTCTCAGTTCGATAGAAGTTTCCCGGTTTGCCCAGGAAAGGACGCGCGATCACTCGCCCGACTCGATGTTGTCCGTCGAGAATCTTCCGCGCCGTTTCACAAATCTCGTAGAGTCGATCAAGTTCGATCACCTCTTCGTGGGCCGCAATCTGAAAGACTGAATCGCCGGATGTGTAGACGATCGGTTTGCCGGTGGTGACGTGTGCTTCCCCGAGTTCCTTGATTATCTCTGTGCCCGAGGCGGGGACATTGCCGAGAATCCCCGGCACACCTGTCTTCTTAACAAACTCATCAAGAATCGATTTCGGGAATCCGTTTGGATAAGTAGGAAATGCCTGGTCCAGAATGATCCCGGCCATCTCCCAGTGACCTGTTGTGGTGTCTTTGCCGTTTGAACGCAGCGCGCATTGGCCGTATGAACCCTCTGGATGGTCCAATGGCGGGACATTGTTAAGCGGGCGGATATTGCCGAGTCCGTAACGACGCAGGTTGGGCAGCTTCACTGCGCGCGATTTCAAGATATTTCCAAACGTATCCGACCCCGCATCACCCCACTCCGGCGCGTCGGGCATTGCGCCTATTCCGGCGCCGTCCAGGACGATTAAGAGGACTCTATTAAAAGTTGAATCATTAGGAAGATTTATCATTTGTCATTTCACATTTGTCATTTTTCATTATTGGCGAACCCGACTTGATTTTAGAGCGAGTGTCGCTGTTCTCAAAGACGCGGAAAAGATTCGACAGAGTTCTCTGTTCTCACCGACGATCTCAACGATCAAATCTTTTCGCATCAGACCACTGCGGTTAATTACTCTCAGCCAGACAGAGGTCTCATTTAACTCTTTCAGAACGATGCGCAGTTTGTGAATGAAGTCGGCCTGACTCTCAGCACCCCGAGCTTCAGCATAATTTGGCGCCGGCGAAGTACCCGATCTTAAGATTTGCCCCGAAATGTGTTTTCCTGCCGGCGTCTTGGGCAAACTCGCGCAGAGACGTATAACGCGAACTGCAAAGTCGATAAGACGTTCCTCGAGTTCGTCGGCTCTCGTCGAATGTAGCGAATCATTTTTCTGGTCCATCTCTCTGTTAACGGAGAGGGTGACAGTCAAAATTAGCGGTGTGGTAGCGCGTGAGGTTGAGTGGCGACAACTGTGCTTTCGCACCTTGCCAGAGTGTGCCGGCTCTAAAAGGCCCGCATGGAAAGCAATGAAAAATGACAAATGTGAAATGACAAATGGTAAATGTTCTTTAAGTCATTACCCCTTAGGCGCGTAGTAGCCTTCCCTCGCACGCACCTGCGCCTTGTCCTGTACTCCCTGCACCTCGACTTTAATGGTGCGGAACTTTCCATCGCGAGCCTTGTTCGTCGGGTAGTAACCAAGACTGTATTGCGTTCCGATTTCGGCAGCTACCTTTCCAAACGCTTCCCGCGCATCACGTAAAGTTGCAGCGAGAAAGTTGCGGCCACCACTCGCCTTAGCCAACTCATTCATTTCGCGACGCGCCAGGTTGTAGAGATCGCGGCTGACCTGCATGCGCTCAAACGAACCCATCTCGCAAAAATCTGTGATGTCTTCCATTCGCATGCGCGGTTGGAAGAGCCGGCGATGACGCCGCAGTTGTTTGGTTGATAACACCACACCCTCACCGCACGGCCGCAACAGAGCGTTTTCAACAAACTCCTCGGTGTTTACTTGTATGAAGTAAGTTGCGACGCCGGTCCGCAACAATTTGCCGCGCGCCGTTTCAAACTCGGCTCTGCCTGTTGAGTCGACACCATCAGTCAAAGCAACCAGAGCACGCCGGCCCATCACTTCTTCACGTGGCGGCGCAGCGAAGATCTCCTCAGCGATCCGCTCGAGTCCGTCGTAGAAAGGTGTACCGCTCGTACTGCGGAGACTATCGATTGCTATTCGAAGTAGTTGGCGATCGTCGGTTAGTCGCGTAAGCACATCCACAGCAGGGCCTTGCCGCCCGGTTCCAAAACCAACAATCGCGACGCGGTCGCCATCGCGCAATCCGTCGATGAACGAAAGGGCCGCCTCTCTGATCAGCTGGATGTCGTTTCTGGTTGACCCGGACGTGTCGAGCAACAGTGCGATCTCGAAAGGGGCTTCGGTGGTCGCAAAGTCTGCGATTTTTTGTAACTGGCCGTTTTCGAACAGTTTGAAGTTTTCAGTCTTCAAGCCTGCTACCGGGCGACCGGCGACGGTGGTGACTACTGCGGGCACCGACACGAGTTGAGTATCGACCCGAACGACGTCGCCATCGGCTACCTCCTCCGTCCTGGCGGGCTGAGTATTTTGCGAAGGCGCTTTCGCCGCGCTTCCGTTAACTCGTCGCGGGCGTTGTTGTTGGTTAACTTCTTGTGCGGTAACTGTCAGTAGCTGACCAGCGACCAATGCCGAAAATAGCAGCGTGGATTTGAGAAAGGTATACATGGCTTTTTTCTCTCGTCTAACGGTGGCATCGGGGAGCGCTTAAAAGTGTTGGGTGGGGAAAACTATAATCTGGAAATCGCAAGACTGCAAAATAAAACGCGCCGTATTCGACTCGCCAATTTCGTTACGTGGGTCACCTTGACAGTGTGAATTTCATCTCATAGCATGGCGCTTCGCGTTCACAAGCGGTCCGCGATAGCGTTCTTTGGCAGAAGTTTTCGGGCACGTATGTCAATGGTAGACGGCTTCCCTTACAAGGAAGAGGTTGGGGGTTCGAGTCCCTCCGCGCCCACCAGCGTAGGACAGGCATTCTTGCCTGTCCCCAGACAGACCACACTTGGTTCTGTCGTTTCAGAGGCAGTGACAGACAAGAATGTCTGTCCTACATCTGACATCTGTTTTATGCGGAGTCGTAGTTCAGTTGGTTAGAACGCCGGCCTGTCACGTCGGAGGTCGCGGGTTCGAGTCCCGTCGGCTCCGCCACTTATTGGCGGTAACAGAATAGGTACAGTGCTTTTTGACTGCTGTACCTATTTTTGTATTTCGACAGCGCACGCGCCTATGATTGCCTTGCCTCAAAGCGACGAATTCAGTACTTCGTTTTATTTCGCGTAAATCGTGTATTTTCGTGGATCGTTTTTTCGGATGCACCAAGAACTATCCACGAAATACACGAATCACCCGAAACCTAACCATATGATTCCAGTCTCGGAAGCCATTGGGCTGGTTAAGGCCCAGATCACACCGCTGCCCGCGGAATCGGTTCAACTTACTGAAGCAGTTGGACGTTTTCTCGCTAGGGACGTGGCCGCTGATTCAGACCTCCCACCTTTTGATCGTTCCCAGATGGATGGGTACGCAGTTCGCGCGGCTGACGTCGCACAAACGCCCGCTCGCTTGAAGATCGTTGGTGAATCAGCCGCAGGACGCGGATGGCGAGAGGAGATGCAGGCAGGCGAAGCCGTGCGAATCATGACCGGCGCGCCAGTTCCAAAAGGCGCCGACAGCGTTCAGCAGGTCGAGTTGACGCGAGAGGTTAACGGCGACGAAGTTGAGATACTCGAGCCGGTGTCGCTCGGAAGATCGATCGTGAAACGCGGAGACGAGATTAAAAAGGGCGCTGTAGTTTTGCGCGCCGGCGATCGAATCAACAGCGCAGCGGTGGCGGTGCTCGCCTCATTTGGATGCGCGCGCGTCGAGGTAGGAAAACGACCGCGAGTTTCCGTACTCGCCACCGGCAGTGAACTAGTATCTGTGGACGAACAGCCAGGCGCCGATCAGATTCGCGACTCAAACAACTACACGATTGGCGCATATGCTCGGGAGGCGGGTGCCGAAGTTGAGCTGTTGCCACTCGCGGGTGACGACACGGCACTACTCAAACAACAGATTAGCGAAGCAGCTTCGCGGAGCGACATCGTAATCACGTCGGGCGGCGTCTCGGTCGGCGTTTACGATTTCACCAAAGCAGCATTGCGCGAACTGAGGGCCGAGATCTTCTTCGAACGCGTCAAACTGCGACCGGGCAAACCGGCAGTGTTTGCCAAGTTGCCTGATGGACCACTCTTTTTTGGTCTGCCGGGAAATCCAGTTTCAGTGTCGGTGACTTTTAGTCTGTTCGCGCGCGCGGCAATTCTGGCGATGCAAGGCGCAACCGAAACGGACCTTCAAACATCCTCCGCTGCGCTTGGACGGGCGGTAAAGGGTTCGGCGGGCCGCGAAAGTTATTTGCCCGCAACGTTGAAGACTGATGAGGACGCGAGATTGATTGCTGAGCCGCTGAAGTGGGGTGGCTCGTCAGACTTCGTGGGCTTCACGCGAGCGACTGCTCTGATCGTCGTGCCTCAAGACGCCGGTACCGTTGATGCAGGCTCAATCATTCGCATCCTCCACCTGCCGCAATAACTATCTCAGATTTCGCAGATTCAAAAACAGGAAAGTGTTAAGGCTTTAACGCTCAGCCTTAACACTTCTTGTCTTGTCTCTAATGAATCTGTGTAATCTGTGTAATCTGCGGATGCCTACTCGCTTTTGTGGTCGCGAACGTTCGTTGGCTTCATTCCAAAGAACCCCAGAAACCTCTCCATGCGGCGGAAAAACTGGATCCGGTTGAGCAGTGGATTCAGCCAACCGTTGGTAATGCAGTAGTGCAGATTAAACGGCGCAGTGTGATGTTTTTGGTGATGTGAAGGATCCAGCACCAACCGTGTGCGCTGCAGCCAACGCGCTAACGACGAAGGATGTTCCTGGTGGGCCCATTTATGAAACTGGTTCGTTGCGACGGTCGTGATTGCCACGACTGAAACGCACACTACCTTAAATGCCAGCCAACCGGATTCCGGTAACAGCCACAATAAATACAAACACATCGAGAGCACCGGCACTGCCAGGATGCAAACGTTACCCGCAATCTCAACCAGATTATGCGTGCATATGTCGCGCGGATAGATATGATGCAGCCGGAATGGTTTTACCAGGCTTCGTCCGATGATCGGGGTTTTTTCCGTGAAGTAAGTATCGGCGAACCAGTGCACGATACCGGACACGAAATCCCCGGCCACGATTCCCAGCGGTATCGCCAGCAATACGGACCACAGAACATCGAAGTGATAAAGACGCGCCAGACTTACGTAAAGTGCCGGCCCGAACAAGAATGGAAACAGGAACAGCGTTGAATGCTCAAGGAAGGAATGGAACGGCGTGGACTGTTCGTGCGTTCCGCTATAACCGCGCGCCAGTAAAGACTTTAATTCGCGTTCGCTGTCGCTGGTTACTTCAACTGTGCGCCGGAAAGTTACCGGGGCCAGTTCTTCCACATCCAGGGTGAGCAGGGGTTCGTCTTGAAGCGTGGCTGACATTTTATTTCGAATTTATTGGCCAGAATCGATTCGAGTTATTGTCCCCGACTAAGGCAATCCCAGGATCGTTTTTGAAGGTAAGGCGGTAAGATTATTCTGATATGCTGATAAAAACGCAATAGGAGAAGTCACTTTGGGCGTTTTCATTGGTTATTAACTACAGACAAGAACATGGACCAACTTTCTCACGTTGACGACCAGGGCCGCATCCAGATGGTCGACACCAGCGCAAAAGGCACCACGACACGTCACGCCGTGGCATCGGCGCGTGTGTTGATGTCTCCCGAAACGGTTGCCGCGCTCCGTGAACACAGAACTCCAAAGGGAGACCCACTCGAAGCGGCCCGACTCGCGGGAATTATGGCAGCCAAACGAACTGCCGACCTGATCCCGTTGTGCCATCCGTTGCCACTGACACACGTTGACGTTAAAGCCACCATTGAAGACTACGGTGTGTACCTTGAATCCAGCGCTTCGACCAACGCACAAACGGGCGTCGAGATGGAGGCGTTGGTGGCAGCTTCAGTCTCGGCACTGACGATATACGACATGTGCAAAGCTATTGATAAGGGAATCGTAATTTCGGATCTGCGTTTGGAAAGCAAGACTGGGGGAAAATCGGGCGACTACAGAAGATAAGGTCTAGTACCACCTCTGGTAACGGGTGGATCACTTTTCCCCTCCTCATGGGAGGGGTTAGGGGAGGGCTTGAGCGGAGTTGTTGTTTTGTTCCTGAAGGAAGCGTCAATGTGTCATCGCACGCATAATGCGATAGTTGACGCTTCCTTCAGAAACAAACGATTGTTCAGTCTCAGGCCCTCTCCCCAACCCTCTCCCATAGGGAGAGGGAGAATTTTAAAACCCACCCGCTACGCAGGTGGTACTGACCTTCTGTTGCAACAAAACGCGGAACATCACACAATTTCTGAGCGTTTACTAAAGGTGCAACGATAGTTTCCACGGAGAGCAAGAAATGAGATTTCGGATTCCCAGCGACGCACGCCCCCAGGCATCCTTGTTGTTAACGGCAGCCATAATCTCCGTGGTGCTCTGGTTTGTCCCCTTTGCTGAAATTCTTACTTATCCATTCCGCCTTTTCGTCACGTTCATACACGAGGGCGGGCACGCGATTGCAGCGTTGCTGACCGGCAACTCGGTGGAGAGTTTGAGCATTGCTACTAACGCCAGCGGAGAAACCTACACGTCACGCGGCGGTGTGTTTTCACAGGTTTTTGTAGCGAGCGCCGGCTATGTAGGCGCGATGGCGTATGGTGCCCTGCTGTTGGTCTTGATTCGTCGAAGAATTAAAGCCGGGGCAGTACTCGTTGGGTCGGCGGTGATTGTTTTGACGTTGACCTTGATCTTTGGCCTGTTCAAACCAATCTATTCCGGAATTGCATGGTCCGGAATTCCCTTCACTTTACTTGCCGGCGTCGGCTTGAGTGCCGGTCTGGTTCTGTTGGCCAAGTTTGCCAGCTCGCGCGTGGCAACATTTTTTGTCGGGTTCTTCGCCGTTCAATGCATTCTGAACGCGCTGCTCGATCTGAAAACAGTCTTTTTCCTCTCTTCACCGTTTGCACCGTCAATTCCCACTGACGCTCTGAATATGTCAGCGGCCACAGGCATCCCTGCAGTTTTTTGGTCCGCTATGTGGATTGCGATCTCGGTGGGAATACTCTTACTCGCGATGCGGATGTATGTCGCGAGACGCAACGACCAGTTTCTTGATCCCTACGCCCCGGTGGCGGAAATTCCTGAGATAACGCGTTCGCGACTCAGCGTCTAAGACTTAGAACCGCAACTTGTAACGAGCGGTGACGCTGCGGCCTGGTCCATCGATGCCCCACCCGGGACTGCGATGGCTTTTGTCCAGTATGTTTTCGAAATCGATCGAAAGCTCCTGGGTTTCGTTGAATCGGAAACCACCGCGCAGGTTTACCAGGGCATAGCCCGGTATTGCCGTGAAAAGCGGAACTGAAGTGTTGTTATCCACGATCCGCACTCCATTAATCGTCGCGCCAATCGGCAACAATCTGTTCTGCACCTCCGCCAATGTTTCACCGGTAGCAATCAGAATCCCGCCAGCACTTCCGCATTGACCATTTGTACCGGGCGTCGTTATTCCGCGCACGCATGCGCCGCGACGGAAAAAGTTCTGGATGTTGGCGCGCGAACGCGCGCCTCCGGTGCGCCGGTCCGCGAGATCCAGGGTCGATAAGCGATCCTGTCGTCCTGCAAAAGTCGCATAACCTTCAATCCAATAACGCTTGCGCGGCGGTTGATAAAGTAACCGCGCGAATGCCAGTTGTGGTGGCAAGCCGCCGCCGCCGAGATTGGGGGCATCACCGGTCACCCGATCAGCTGCATGAACAAAAGTGTAATTCGCGCCAATGGCCCATGAATCGTTGAAGCGATAGTCGACCTCATACTCCAGGCCTTTCATGCGCGTATTGCTAAAGTTTGATTGCACGAGGACAGGCGACGTCGAGAGTGACACGAACACAGCACCGTTCGCATTCTGACTCTCGATGCGTTCGCTACCGAGGAACTGCCCAACCGCGCCCTGCGGAAGAATCAACGTCTGGCGAACAATCGTGTCAGCGTAGTCAATGATGAAGGCAGTCAGTTCAGTGTCGAAACGTCCTTTGCGGAACCGGAAACTCAGATCGAAGTTGTTGCTGGTTTCAGACTTTAATGGCGATACCGCGATCCCCGTTGAAACTGCGTTAGCGTCCGCCGTCGATCCGATGGTTGCACCCAGACCAAGCACGTCAGTAGTGGACACCTGGTAACCCACGCCGACTAATCCTGTGGAACCGAGACTTGTTATGTTTGGAGCTCTGAAGCCGCGGCTATAGTTGAAGGCGAGATTGAAACCCTTGGCGAGCGTGGCCACCGCACCGATGCGTCCGGAGAAGTCCGCGACACGCAGCGAATCATCCGGAAACAATGGTTGGCCGTTTACGAGTGGGCTGTTGGAGGCGCGAGAGCGGTACGACGCAACGTTGTATCGCAGCGCGCCGGTTATACGCAGTCGCTCGGGAATGGCGACAAAAGCATCCTGCATATAAATACCGGCGAGGATGTAACGCGCCCCATGCGGCACACGCGGCCGCGTCAGCGTCACCGTGCCCGTTGAGAGGTTGTTTGGATCAGGCAGAAACTGATATGAGGGCGCATCTACGTGGTCCCGGTAGATATCTCCACCGATCAGAAAACTGTTCCGCGTTCCAATCTGTTTGTCTACAAAGAAGCTGACCCCAAAGCTGCTGGTGCGTTCTTTGTCATGAGTAATCGCAGCCAGTGGATTGCCCTGGCCGCCCTGGTTGACGCGCTCTTCCCGTTGGCTGTTGTACGAAAAAGTGGTCGACAGATTGTCGAAAATACCAAAGCCCTGTTTGAAGTAACGGAGGTAGCCGAAGTCCAGCATCAGGTTGCGCAGGTCAGCGATCAGATTCCCGTCGCCGCCCAACGTCTGATCGTAACGCTTCCCACCGTCCTGTTGACTGCGTTGATATCTGAACCCGAGTTGCTGGCCCGTGGTAGGCGCAAAACTAATGTGCAACGTTCCGCCATATTGAGTAAACGCCGTGTCAGTTAGCCTGTTCCCGTAACGATGCGACGGGACGCCTAGAAAGCGTGTTACGGCTGCGTGACTGTCGATGCCGCCGCCCGGACGCAGTGTGTTACCACGCCGGCCCACTCCATTGAAGAGTATTCCGAATCGCTTCGTGCCGTACGAGACGAGTGCATTGCTGCCAAACGATAGATCAGCGCTGGTGAAGGAGGTGTTGAACTCACCGCTAATCGCGGGCGATGCGAAACCGTATTCCGGTTGTCGTGAAACTAACTGGACCGTGCCGCCAAGTGAATCTGATCCGTATTGAGCTGTGTTTGGACCACGAAGCAGCTCGACTGAGCTCAGACTGGTGGGCTCATTCAGATTGAAGAACGTGTTGATCCCCCCGCGCTGCGTAGCGTTGGTATAACGAACACCGTCTACATAAACGCCCACCTCGGTAAGTCCACGCACCAGCACGGCGCCGATCGTCGGGCTGGTGCGCTGCATTGATACGCCAACCTCTTCGTCCGCCACTTGCGCCAAAACGCCGGTAGCTCGCTGAACGATGGCCTGCTCATTAACGACATTCACCTGCTGCGCGACGAGATGTTTGTCCTGTGCCTGGCCGGTCTCTGCGGTGACTGTGACAACATCTCTAATGCCGGCAACCTCGAGTACCGCGCTGACTTCCGCTAGCTGTCCTGCACTCACCTTCACCGGGAGTCGACCCGTTGTGAAACCGCTGTGTTCGATTCTAATTTCATAAGAACCAGGCGACACCTGCTGAAAACTGAACAGACCACTGCTATCCGTTTCAGTAGTTTGGACGGCGGGTTGTTGTGATGGAATCAGCGATACCTTAGCGCCGCTGACGCTTCCGCCATGTTGGTCCTTAACCGCGCCCGAAACGCTGCCGGAGGATTGTGCTTGTCCCGGCGGAGCGCAAACGCAAAGGGCCGCCAGAATAATGGCAGCAATTGCGAATAGGCGAGTCTGTCGCGGTCGTTTCATGGTTAAGAATTTAATCTTCGATGTGCGTAATTTTGACTGAGGATCCTTGAGAAATACTTGAGCCTGCGCAGTCCCACCGCTAAAGCCCATTTTTTTTGCTGATAATACTCCCAAAACATTCAAAAGGAATAGTTTCCAATCCGGGATCGCGGCTATGCCGCTCGATGTGCGGAAGGTCTTTGACCTTCCGTCACGCGCCTAAAAAACTATGGGCTGCGCCCTGGGAGGTAGCCCATAAATCCTTGAGGCCGCTTCCGGAAGGTCAAAGACCTTCCGCACATCAGACGGCATAACCGTCGTGGGAACCGTGCATTTCGTGTCCTACAAATTTCGCGGTATGATTTGAGGTTTTCGGAGTCGGCCATATTCCCATCTGTGCGTGCGCGGCCGGTTTTTAACTATGTCGGAAGAAGCAATCACTGTCCGCGGAGCTCGCGTCCATAACCTCAAGAACATCTCGTTCTCTATTCCCATTAACCAGCTGACGGTGGTTACGGGAGTGAGTGGGTCAGGTAAGTCTTCGCTCGCTTTTGACACCATCTACGCGGAAGGCCAGCGCCGCTATGTCGAGTCCCTCTCGGCATACGCGCGGCAGTTCCTGGAACGGATGGACAAGCCCGACGTGGACGAAGTGCGAGGCATCGCTCCTGCAATTGCCATTCGACAGAAGAACTCCACGCGAAATCCGCGTTCCACCGTCGCGACCCAAACCGAAGTCTTCGATTACCTCCGCTTGCTCTACGCGCGCGTCGGAATAACTTACTGTCGAGTTTGCGGCCAACAAGTAACGAAGGACTCCCCCGAGTCAGTAGCCGATCAAATTCTGTCGCAACTGACAGAAGGCACGCGGTTCTATGTGCTTTTTCCAGCCCACGCGGGACTTACGGAAACCCGGCATAGCAACGGCGAAACGGAGAAGAGTAACGGTCGCCGTACAAAATCAAAGTCTAAACGAACGGCAACACCCACACCACGCCAAACGATTACGGCCCACATCATGAGCTTGATGCAGCGTGGCTTTACACGTCTGTATGCAAAGGGACAAGTGATCGATCTGCGTTCCCCTGACGATTACACGTTAGAAACGTTTGACGGCGTTTTCGTAATGGTCGACCGGTTGTCAGCTTCAACTGAAGTGCGCCAGCGTCTGGTTGACTCGCTCGAGATTTGTTTTCAGGAAGGACATGGCAACGCGACCATTGAGACCGTCGGGCCCCAGCCACAGCGTTTGAGATTTTCGGATAGGTTCGAATGTAAAAACGACGGAACGGTCTATGCCGTGCCCGAACCTCGGCTTTTCAGTTTTAACAACCCGTATGGCGCGTGCCCGACCTGTCAGGGTTTTGGAAACACCATCGGCCTGGACATGGACCTGGTCATCCCGAACCCGGGCCTGAGTTTGAAGGACGGCGCCATCGAACCATGGACCAAGGCACAGCACGAATGGGCGTTTGATGAGCTCCGTCAGTTTTGCAAATCCGAAAAGATTTCAATGACGATTCCCTTCGCGCAGCTTTCACGCGCTGAGCAACGCGCGATTATCGAGGGCAAGAAAGAGTTCGGTGGCGTGCGTGGTTTCTTCGATTGGATGGAAACCAAGAAGTACAAGCTTCACGTGCGCGTTTTTCTTTCGAAGTACCGGGGTTACACGTTGTGTCCGGATTGCGGCGGCGGGCGACTGCGACAGGAAGCGCGTGACGTGAGGGTCGGTGGACGAACACTCCCCGAAGTTTGCGCACTCTCAATCAAAGATGCCGCGGTCTTCTTCGATGCGCTGGAGCTTTCAACGGAACAGAGTGCGATCGCAGAGCGCATCCTTTTTGAAGTACGTCGCCGTTTACGTTTTATGGTGGAGGTTGGGCTTGACTACCTGACTCTCGATCGTCTGGCGTCGACTCTTTCCGGTGGCGAAGCCCAGCGCATTCAATTGGCAACCAATCTCGGCTCTTCCCTCGTCGGCGCTTTGTACGTCCTGGACGAACCTTCAATCGGCCTCCACCCGCGCGACAATGACCGGCTGATCCGGCTGTTACACAACCTGCGTGACATCGGAAACACCGTGCTCGTTGTCGAACATGATGAAGAAATGATGCGGGCCGCCGACTACATTCTCGACATTGGACCATCGGCCGGCGAATTGGGCGGACGGGTAATTTACGAAGGAAACTTCGACGGGTTGGTCGCTAAAGAGGGTTCGTTAACCGCCAAGTACCTGCGCGGCGAGGCTGAAATCAAGGAGCCCAGGCAGCGCCGTCTGTTGCAGAAGCGGCGTCTGACTCTGGAGGGCGCTTCCGAGCACAATCTGAAATCCATTGACGTGGAAATACCTTTGGACATGTTGGTCTGCGTCACGGGCGTCAGCGGTTCCGGAAAGTCAACCTTGATTCACGATTGCATCTACGCCGGATTGAAGAAACAGCGCGGCGATTGGCAGGGGGCTGTCGGCGCCTTTTCGCGTCTTGAAGGCGGCCACCTGATCGATGACGTGATCCTGGTGGACCAGTCTCCGATCGGACGAACGCCGCGTTCCAATCCGGTTACTTACATCAAGGTGTACGACGCGATCCGCGAGGTGTTTTCATCGACGCGCGAAGCACAGGCTCGCGGTTTCGATCCGTCGCATTTTTCGTTCAACCTGCCCGGCGGACGCTGCGACGTTTGCCAGGGCGATGGAACAGTAACTGTGGAGATGCAGTTTCTGGCCGACGTTGAGCTGGTGTGCGAAGAATGCAGAGGAACGCGTTTCAAACAGCAGATACTGGACGTTCGTTATCGTGGCAAGAACGTGCACGAAGTGCTGAGCATGACCGTGCGCGAAGCGATTACGTTTTTCCGCGAAGTGCAGAAAATTTCCAACCGTTTGCGCGTGCTCGATGAAGTAGGTCTCGGGTATTTGCGGCTGGGCCAATCAGCTACGACTTTATCGGGAGGCGAGGCGCAGCGAATCAAACTTGCGGCACAACTTTCCAAACGCACCGGCGCCCGCACTCTATACATTTTCGATGAACCAACCACCGGCCTGCACTTCGACGATATCAACAAACTGCTGGCGGCCTTTCGAGCGCTGATCGATAACGGCGGCTCACTGCTGGTGATTGAACACAATCTTGATGTGATCAAGACTGCCGATTACGTGATCGATCTTGGACCGGAAGGCGGTGAAGGCGGCGGTCGAGTGGTGTTTACAGGCACGCCGGAAGAACTAATGAAGCACCGCGCATCCCACACTGGAAGATACCTGAAAGAGCATCTGGCGAAATCAAACGGTCATAGCTCCCGTTAGGAGGATTATGAGTTTAAAACAAAGACTGATGAGTGATCTGACGGCCGCGATGAAAGCGCAGGAGGCGCTACGCACCTCGACCTTGCGCATGGCCAAGGCGGCGCTTCAGAACCGCGAAATTGAGAAGGGCGGCGAACTAGACGAGGAGGAGATGACCAAACTGCTTCGCTCTCTCGTCAAACAGCGGCACGATTCCGTCGAACAGTATGAAAAGGGTGGGCGGCAAGAGCTCGCTGATAAGGAAAAGGCCGAGATCGAAATCCTGGAGCAATATCTCCCTCAATCAGCCTCACGCGAGGAGATTGAGGCCGCCGTCTCAAGTGCCATAAGTGAAACCGGCGCATCCTCAATGAAAGACATGGGCAAGGTAATGAAGGCAGCACAGGCCGCGCTAGCCGGCAAAAATGCTGATGGCCGAATGGTCAGTGAAGTGGTGAAAGGTAAGTTGAGCGGTTGAATGCGCGCCGTTTCGTGTTATTCGCAGATCGTTCTAGATCCGTTGAGGTCAGTACCATCTGCGGTAGCGGGTGGGTCTTTTCACAGCCCGTCTTGCCTGAATCTAAGGAACCCATCCGCTACCGCAGGTGGTACTGACCTCATTGCTACCAAAGCTGTCCACGAATTAAATAAAAAAGCACGAAACGAAAGCCCAAAAACCGCCTAATTTCTTGAGTTATGCCAACTTGCTTAGCTATAGGCCTTTCCGTATAATTCACGGCTTGCTCGAAGCGCGGCGTTTTCGTCCGGTGGGTTCGCGCCCACTTTTTCTTTTGGGCGAAGGTTTTTCTCGGAGGTCAAGATGGGGGCCGGTTCGATCGAAGAACGTGTCAGGCAGATTGCTGAACGAGTCACGACCGACCATGGCCTGGAACTAGTGCACGCCGAGGTGGCGGGACCAGAGAACAAACCGATTGTTCGCGTCTTTATTGATAAGCCGGCAGGTGTCACTCACGAGGATTGTTCCGAAGTGAGTTTCAACATGGGCACCATCCTCGACGTCGAGGATTTCATACACGCTTCGTATACGCTGGAAGTTTCTTCCCCGGGACTCGAGCGAGGTCTTTATAAACGCGCTGATTACGAGCGATTTGCCGGAAGTAAAGCAAAACTGCGAGCCCGTCGCGCTATCAACGGACAGCGCAACTTCCGCGGGACAATCATTGGCCTAGAGGGCGAAGAAGTCTGGTTTGAAGATCGCACAAACGGGCGCGTTCAAATTCCGTTTGATGCAATCGCGAAGGCGAACCTCGAAGTGGACGTCGAAGAAGAGTTTCGCAGAGCAGGTTTGAAAAGCTGAAGCTTTTTCCCCGCGTTGGCAGACGCGGATTACAACTGAATAACAATTGAATAGGCTCAGCGACGCAAGCTGTAGGCGTCGAGCCACCGGAGATAGGTTATGAGTTCATCCATCGCACAAAACATCGAAGCGCTTTGTCAGGAACAGGGGATCGAGCGCGATCTGGTAATCGAAGCCATGAAAGAGGCAGTGCGCGCCGCTGCCAAGAAACAGTTTCGTTCAGGCGAAGATATTCAGGTCGACTGGAACCCTGAAACTGGCATCGAGCTTTCCGCAACCAAAGTTGTGGTGGATGAAGTTGCCAATGAAGCAACTGAGCTCTCAATTGATGAAGCGCGTGAGCTGGCAGGTGAAGAAGTAGAACTCGGCGACGCGCTTTTGTTGCCTTTACCGATGGAAGAGCTCGGCCGTATAGCCGCGCAAACTGCCAAACAGATCCTGTTTCAAAAAGTCCGCGACGCTGTCCGGAGCAACGTTTACGAACAGTACATCGACAAGATCGGTGACCTCGTCAACGGCTACGTGAAGCGGTTTGAACGCGGCAACATCATTGTAGACCTCGGAAACCTGGAAGCAATTCTGCCGCGCTCGCAACAGTCGCGCGGCGAACAGTGGAATCAGGGCGAACGTATCCGCGTGGTTATCAACAACGTTTCCAAGGAATCGAAAGGCCCACAGGTAGAAGTTTCGCGAACATCTCCTGAGCTTTTGCTGCGGTTGTTTGAGATGGAAGTTCCTGAGATTTATGACGGAACCGTTGTGATTAAGTCTGCAGTGCGTGAGCCCGGTGAACGAGCGAAGATTGCCGTCACTTCAAATGAGAGGGACGTCGATCCCGTCGGCGCCTGCGTAGGCATGAAGGGTTCGCGTGTGCAGGCAATCATCCGCGAGCTGCGTGGCGAGAAGATCGACATCATCGAGTGGTCCGACGAACCGTCAGTGTTCGCCGCCAACGCGCTGTCTCCTGCCAAGGTAAACCAGGTACGTATTACTGATATTGAAAACCGGCAGATGGAAGTGATCGTTAACGAGGACCAACTGTCTCTCGCGATCGGCAAGCGCGGACAGAACGTGCGGCTGGCTACCAAACTGGTTGGCTGGAACATCGACATTCGCAGCGAAGAAGAAATCAAGCGCGAAGTTACCGAACAAATGGGTGCGCTTATCGCGTCTGGCGAGTCGGTACCGCTTTCAGCGATCGAAGGCGTGACGGCCCAGCAGGCTGAGACGCTGGCAGAGCACGGCATTAACGATATCGACGCGTTATCTCAAACCTCGGTTGACGATCTGGTCGAGTTTCTTGACCTCAGTTTGGATGAGGCCGAAGTCATTCTTAACGCTGCTGTAGCCGTGGTTGCCATGCGTGACAAAACACTGCACGGCGTTGAAGAGGATGCTGAGTCCGCGGTAGACGCAGAGGAATTAGAGACAAGCGCCGCTGATGAAACCGGCGAGACGGTCAGCGAAGAAGAAGAAGAAGAAGAAGAAGAAGAAAAAGAAGTGGCGACGGCGAGTGCCGCCGGCGAAGAAGAAGCTGCTGACGAAACTCCTGAAGCCGAAGACGACACAGCGCGAGGCTATGACGAAGCTGTGGAAACGCGCGCACCATACGGCGCCGAGCCTGAAATCAGGGCACAGTTCTCTGCTGATCCAGTGGCTTTAACAGAAGCTGAGCCGTTCAGTGAAGACGAATTGATTCTCCTGGAAACCGGCCGGGACTTACGCCCGGATTCAGTCGTGCCAGCCCCGGATATTACCCCCACAGAGGCGGCCGTCCTGGAACGATTTCGTGAGATCGGTAACGACGAAGAATTAGCGGACGAGTTTGCGATGAATCAGGAAATCGCCGAGCTGGACTCCGAAACCCAAACATCTGCTCCCGCAGTTTCCGAAGATGCTGCATCAAGCGAGAGCACTGACGACGCGAAGCGAAATGCTTCCTCAGACGATGCAGCGAATTAGTTTCAGCACAGTGGCCGGCATGCGCCGGCATTTGTGTTGCTCGCTTACCCACCACGATTGCGCCTTGCGCTTCTGACGCAGGCTTCAAAAAAGTGGTTTGGAGCGAGAGTTCTTTAAACCACTTGACGAAGCAAGACGCAGATTTACGCGTCTGAGAAGGAGTGCATGGCCGTTACCTCAAAGATCCGTCTTTACGATCTCGCCAAAGAATTAAAGCTCGACACCAAACGCCTCATCGAAGAGGTGCGGCGCGAAGGCGTCGACGTGAGCGTGCCTTCCAATTCAGTTTCGAAAGAACTGGCGGAGAAGATTCGTAATAAATACTTCCCGAAGAAGGAGACTGCGGCCAAACGCGTCGTTCGCGTGGTGAAGAAGGCTGAGCGAGTTACCGAAGAGCTACCTCCGATCGAAGCCGCTGAACCCGCGGTTGAGGTCATAGAGCCGGTTGCCGAGGTTAAGCACGCAGAAGAGGTTGCGCCTCCGCCCGCGGACAAAGCCCCGCAACAACCCGCCGTTGCCAGGGTAATAAAGAAAATGACTCCGGCCGCCCGCGCCGAGCAGCCCGCTGTAGCGGCGGCGGTGGAAGAAGCGGTCGCGCCTGTGGAAGTCCCCACCGAACCGCTGGCCGCAGAGGATGTGCCACTACCAGAAGAGGCTGAGGCGCCAGTTGCAGCCGCACCCGCGTCAACCGCCACCGTCACAACACCTCCGCCTTCGAGACAAGTTAGAGTTTTGCGTCCGACCGTCGCAGCGTTGAACGCCGGCATTCGTCCCGGCGAACGCGCGCCGGCGCCGGTTCCGCCGCCACCGCCTGTCGCACCGCGAGAACGTGCTGATCGGGCGAGCCGGGTTCGCGAACGAACTCCGCTCTCACGCGCCGAACGCATGGGCACTCCGGGCGAAACTGCCACGCCACAAACCACCTACATTCCGCCTCCCGACGCCGGCCGTCGCCGTTCAAGACGCGCGCCGACGCGTGGGGGACGTAAAGTTGACGGCAAAGCTGGGCGTTTCGATAAGGGCGACTTCATTCCGCCGCCGAAGGCCTTGTCTCTCGAAGATCGAATCGCAGGCCGGTTGGAAACACCGGCGGTGCCCGGAGAGATCAAGCCAGTGCGTTTGGTTGAGGGTTCCACGGTAAAAGAGTTTGCCGAGAAGCTCGGTATCAAACCAAAAGATGTAGTGACACTGCTTCTGCAACGCGGCGTCTTTGCCACAATCAATCAACCTCTAAACGACGACGTGGCCGTCGAGCTTGGTCAGCGTTTTGGATATGACATCACCTTCGTGCCGTTTGAAGAGATGGTCGCCGAGGAAGAGTTTGAAGAACTGATTGCTGCGGACGCAGACGACGTTGAGTTGCCGCGCGCTCCCGTGGTTACCGTGATGGGCCACGTAGATCACGGCAAGACTTCCCTTCTCGATGCCATCCGGACCACCGAAGTAGCGGCTGGAGAGGCCGGAGGAATTACCCAACACATCGGCGCCTACAGCGTTCAGGTCGCAAGCCCTGACAATCCTGGTGAACTGAGACGCGTGGTGTTCCTCGATACGCCAGGCCACGAAGCGTTTACGTTAATGCGCGCTCGCGGCGCCAAGGCAACGGACGTTGTGGTGTTGGTGGTAGCCGCCGATGACGGCGTCATGCCGCAAACTATTGAGGCGATTGAGCACTCTCGGGCGGCCGGCGTTCCGATTGTCGTCGCTATTAACAAGATCGATAAGCCTGACGCCAATCCAGATCGCGTCAGGCAGGAATTGGCCACGCAGGGCTTGTCCCCTGTGGAATGGGGCGGTGAAACGGAGATGGTGCAGGTCTCAGCTAAGAAGCGCGAAAACCTCGACACGCTGCTTGAAACCATCCTGCTGACTTCAGACATTCTGAATCTGCGCGCCAGCCCGACACGTCTGGCTTCGGGTGTGGTGCTGGAAGCAAAACTGGATCGCGGCCGTGGAGCTGTCGCGACGGTGCTGGTCCAACAAGGCACTTTGCACATTCATGAACCGTTTATCGTTGGGCAGATCTTCGGGCGCGTGCGCGCCATGTTCAACGACAAGGGCGAGGCCATCACCGAAGCAGCACCAGCGACACCGGTCGAGGTGCTCGGCATGCAGGGCGTGCCGCAGGCAGGCGAAAGTTTTCAGGTCGTGGCAGACATCGCTCGCGCACAGCAGATCTCGGGTCACCGGCAGATGTTGAGCCGGCAAGCCGCTCTCTTGCAGTCGACCAAGCGCGGTATTGAGGCGCTCGGCGAAAGCGAAGTTAAAGAGTTGCTGGTCGTGATCAAAGCTGACGTGCAGGGCTCGGTCGAAGTGTTGAAGTCAACGCTGGAGAAACTTTCAACCGACCGCGTGAAAGTAAAGGTCATTCGATCGGGCGTCGGTGCGATTACCGAATCCGACGTATTGCTGGCGTCCGCGACTCAAGCCGGGTCGGCTGTGTCGGCAGTCGTCGTAATTGGTTTTAACGTCAGACCGGGGGCACGTGCCGCTGATCTCGCGAAGCAGGAAAGCGTCGACATCAGGCTGCATTCGATCATTTACAAGGTCGAAGAGGAAATCCGCGCGGCCATGATTGGAATGCTCGAAGCGATTGAGAAGGAGCGCATCATTGGTAAAGCCGACGTGCGCGAAGTCTTCCGTGTGCCTCGAGCGGGCGTGGTGGCCGGTTCGATGGTTATCGACGGAAATATTCGCCGCAACGCGCGTGCGCGTTTGATTCGCGATGGTGTGGTGAGCTGGGAAGGCAACATCGCGTCACTGCGTCGATTTAAGGACGATGTTTCCGAAGTTCGAGAAGGGTTTGAGTGTGGTATCGGACTCGAAAACTTCAACGACGTGAAGGTAGGGGATCAGATCGAGGCCTACGTGGTGGAGAAAGTCGCCGCTACGGAATTGTAGGAGCAGTCGGCAGGAGCAGGAGGCAGGAAATCGTGTCCTGCTGACTGCTCCTGCTCCTGCTTACTGAATATGCGTCGTACAGAGAGAGTCGCAGACACTATTCGCGAAGAGATCTCGCAGATTGTTGGATTCGAACTCGAGGATCCACGCCTGACGATGGTGACCGTCACCGATGTCCGGCTTTCGGATGACCTTCGCGATGCGCGTGTTTACGTCATGGTCGCCGGAGATGAGGCGGAACATCGCGATGCGCTGAACGCGTTACGCAAGGCTGCACCTTATGTTCGAAAGCAACTCGGACTCTCCCTGAACTTACCACGCACACCTGAGATTCACTTTGTGAGAGATGTAGTTGAAGAAAAAGGCGAACGCGTGGATGAGTTGCTACGTGGCCTGGAGAAAGAAAGGATTAGAGAAAACGATGAATAATGAATGATGAACGATGAAGGTTTTCTTATTCATCGTTCATACTTCATCAATCATCCTTGCTAGCCATGCTTAGTCAAGTAGTTGAGTTGATCGAAGCAAAACGTAAGTTCGCGATCACCTCACATGTTCGCCCCGATGGTGACAGTCTGGGTTCGTCGCTCGGTCTTTACTGGTTGCTGAAAGCGCTGGATAAAGACGCCGAGGTGATCATGCGCGACCCGGTGCCTCACGCTTACCAGAAACTTCCCGGCGCCAAAGAAGTCAGAGTCACACCCGATGCGGATGCGGGCTACCACGCCGTGTTTGTGATCGAGTGCTCAGATATTTCACGTCCTGGCCTGATAAACCTCGATAAGCAGTACGTCGTTAACATCGATCACCACGCTACCACCGCGCTTTTCGGTTCGATCAACTGGATTGATTCCACCGCGTCGGCTTGTGGCGAGATGATTTACAACCTGGCGAAGGCACTCGGTGTGCGGGTGACAAAAGAGATTGCTGAGTGTGTCTACACAGCGCTGATCACCGACACCGGATCATTCCATTTCTCGAACACCACTGAACGCACTTTCAAAGTTGCTTCAGAGCTGCTGCGTACCGGGGTAAAGCCTGCGAAAACTGCTGAAGCCGTTTTTGCAAGTTATCCGTGGAGCCGCATCCAGCTAATGGGCGCAGTGTTATCAACAGCCCGGCGCGACGCCACCGGTAAAGTGGCTATCTTGCGTCACAGTCTGGAGATGCAACATTCGGCTGAAGCCTCGGATGAAGATGCGGACGGGTTTGTAAACTACCCGCTGACCGTTGGTGAAGTTGAAGCAGTGGCGATGCTGAAGGAGTTTGAGCCGGGCATTTATCGCACCAGCCTGCGTTCCAAGGGTGAAGTTAACGTGGCGAAGGTGGCCGAGATGTTTGGCGGTGGTGGCCATCGCAACGCCGCCGGTTGCACGCTGCGCGGCACCTGGGAAGAAGCGGAAGAAAAAATTATTGCGCTCCTGCAGGACGCCGTCGACCGGGCTAATGGAAACACCACCGATTCGCCCGAACATTGAAGTTTGCGCGGAGATACGAGGTCGTTTCATTTCCAGACATCATTTCACATTTCTGATTTTTCATTGCTGTTCAAGATTCAGCCTTGTGGGTCAAGGTTGAATGTCTCCAGGTCAGGAAGGGTAGCTTGCTCCCGCTGGTCACGGAGGCATTCAATCACAATCGATGGCTCACAGTGTGGACAGTAATGACAAATGAATAATGTGAAATGATATATGGGAAATGTCCTCTCCTATGTCAACCAAAGAAAAAAAGTACAAGTGGCGTCGCAGCGACTACCAGGAACAAACAAAAGGCCTGTTAATGGTCCATACCGGAAACGGTAAAGGAAAGACTACTTGTGCCCTGGGTCTGATGATGCGCGCGGCCGGTCGTGGTTTGAACTGTTGCATGATTCAGTTCATGAAGTCGCGCAACGATCGCTACGGCGAGCATGACTCTGCTGAAAAGCTCGGAATCGAAGTTCACACAATGGGTGATGGGTTCACCTGGGACACGAAAAATCCGGAACAGGACCGCGCCACTGCTCAGGAAACGTGGAATCTATGCGTCGAGAAGATGCGAAGCGGCGACTATGATCTGCTGGTATTCGATGAACTCGTGTATGTGCTGAGTTACGGGTTCCTTCCAGTCGAGCAGGTGCTTGATGAAATTCGGGCCGTCCGTACCAGTCAGCCCGCGCTGCATATCGTGGTTACTGGCCGCGATGCGCCGCCCGCACTGATAGAGGCCGCCGACCTGGTGACGGAAATGAGGGACATCAAACATCCCTTTAACGCCGGAATACGCGCGCAACAAGGCATCGAGTTCTAGATTTCCGCCTGTATCTTCAATGCTATTAGATTCTGTGTTAGGCTTTGTCCATACCAAATCAACCAGTCAACATACCCCGGTAGCTCCAAGTTGAGTTTCCTATGCCCTGGTTTAGCAAGAAGAACAAACAGATAGAGGCCGTGCCACCCGAGGAACGGGTGGTGAAGACGGAGAACGTGTTCGTCAAATGCGACGAGTGCGACGCCCATCTGTACAAGCGTGATTTGGAGGAGTCGCACCAGGTCTGCGCGCAATGTGGTTATCACTTCCGCATTGGCGCCCGGGAGCGTCTGGCGATGCTCTACGACGACGGCAAGTTTGAAGAGCTTGACGCCGAAGTGATTTCTATCGATCCGCTGGGATTTGTTGACACCAAGCCTTATCCCGATCGGCTAAGGCAAGCGCGAAAGAACTCCGGGGTACCGGAGGCCATCATCAACGCGCGCGGGAAGGTCGGAGATCACCTGGTTTTCGCCGGTGCAATGGATATGTCATTCATCGGCGGTTCGATGGGTTCAGCCGTCGGCGAGAAAGTCACCAGGCTGGTTGAGAAAGCTCTGGAAGAGAATGGCGCCGTCATCATCTTCGCAGCGTCCGGCGGAGCACGTATGCAGGAAGGCGCTTTATCGTTGATGCAGATGGCAAAGATCTCCGCGGCACTGGCTGAACTCGATGAAGCCCGAC
Source organism: Pyrinomonadaceae bacterium (assembly GCA_035273385.1). Classification (GTDB taxonomy): domain Bacteria; phylum Acidobacteriota; class Blastocatellia; order Pyrinomonadales; family Pyrinomonadaceae; genus PSRF01. Next base: position 74,030 of record DATEPE010000038.1, read on the forward strand.
TCCCGTTTATTTCCGTCCTCACCGATCCAACGACCGGGGGCGTCACCGCCAGTTTTGCAACACTTGGTGACGTTGTGCTCGCTGAACCAAAAGCATTGATTGGCTTCGCCGGACCCAGAGTGATCGAACAGACGATTCGCCAAAAACTTCCTAAGGACTTTCAGCGTTCGGAGTTTCTGCTGGAACACGGAATGGTTGACGCGATCGTCGACCGCCGAGAACTGCGCGACTACATCATCAAGATCCTCGCCTTCATGATGAACCCTGAGATTCCCAGCGAAACCGAAATGCGCCGCCTCCGCACCCGCACCGCTTCAGGCGACTAATCCCGTTCAACTGTTCGTGTATTCGTGGATCGCTTTTGTCGGATGGTCAAAAACGAGCCACGAATAACATGAACCAGGTATGTCTAACCTACTTTGCGGTTTCATCTGTCAGGATGTTAAATCCCTCCTGTGAACTTTGATGAAGCGCTTCGATATCTGTTGAGCCTCGGCCACGAGACTCTGGCGATGAAACTCGGTCTTAGGAACACCGAGTTGCTGCTGGAAAGTCTCGGCCATCCACACTCTTCGTACCAGTCAGTCCAAATAGCAGGAACAAACGGCAAGGGATCGACGGCAGTTATGCTGGACTCAATTTGTCGAGCCGGCGGAATTCGTACCGGTCTGTACACATCGCCGCACCTCATTTCAATCACTGAAAGAATAAAGATCGACGGGATCGAAATCTCAACTGCTGAGTTTGCCGAGCTCGCAACGGAGGTGCGCCGTGCAGCCGACTCACTGCTGACTGAGCACAAGATTGAGGCACTGCCAACCTTCTTCGAGCACGTCACCGCCATTGCACTCATGGCTTTTAAGAAGGCGGGGGTGCAACTGGCAATTCTCGAAACCGGCTTGGGAGGCCGGCTGGATGCAACCACCGTCGCCGGAGCAACCACGGTTGCCATCACACCGGTTGCAATGGACCACGAAGAATATCTCGGCAGCACCCTCTCTGAAATAGCATCGGAGAAAGCTGCCATCATCAGGCCGGGTGTAAACGCCATCATCGGCAACCAGATACCAGCAGCGCTTGAAGTAATTCTTAACCGATCTGCTGAGGTGGGTGTTGTTCCTGAGATCGGAGTACCCGGAGCTGAGGTTGAAAGTGCCACTAACGACGGGCGCTACACGGTAAGCTTCACAACAACCAGTGAAGAATATCAACACTTAACAATAGGACTTCGTGGCCGCCATCAAATTGAGAATGCCTCACTAGCGATACGCATTGCCGAGTCGCTCCGCCGGAAAGGTATGACCATTTCTAAAACTGCGATGCTGGAAGGAATTGAAGGCGCTACGTACAGCGGTAGACTCGAGTTGATCAACGGAGCACCGCCGCTGTTGCTTGATGGTGCGCATAATCCGGCAGGTGCGGGCGCCTTGCGGCAGTATCTGGACGGACACGTGGATGGGCCAGTTACCCTGGTATTTGGCGCGATGAAAGACAAAAAGCTCGATGAGATAGCTCAACGGCTTTTCCCCATAGCCTCCCGATTGATCATTACTGCGCCGCAGAATCCGCGGGCCGCCGAGCCGGATTATTTGCGCAAAATGGCGATGGACCATCTGTCGCACACTAATATTTACGTGGCAATCCCTGCCGGCGCGGCACTGCGAAAAGCTAAAGAGCTAACCCCGCACGAAGGCGTGATCTGCGTTACCGGTTCACTTTACCTGGTCGGGGAGGTCAAGGCTGGTTTAGACGAGCATGCTTGAATAGCGACACTCTTTGGAGTGTTATTTCGTGTATTTCGTGTGATTCGTGGATCGTTTTTCAGGCTGCATAAGAACGATCCACGAATTACACGAAATACACCAAATTACACGATTCGAACGTGGTAACCTGCGTGGCATCCTGGAAAGTAACTTAAAAGAATATGGCCTCATCTAATCGTCCACAGATCCTATCCAGCAAAGAGATCTTTCGCGGTCGCGTCTTTCGCGTGGCCATTGATGAAATAAAGGAAGGTGAAACGATCTATCAGCGTGAGGTGGTTCACCATCCCGGTAGCGCGGTGATCATTCCGGTGTTTGCAGACGGAACTATCGCGCTGGTCCGCCAGTATCGCCATCCGGCCGTTAAGTATTTGTTGGAGGCGCCGGCGGGTACGCTAAACGATGGTGAAGCTCCGGAAGAAGGCGCGGCGCGTGAGTTGGAGGAAGAGCTCGGCCATGTTGCTGGAAAACTTGAGAAGTTATCTGAGTTTTTCGTATCGCCCGGCTTCCTCGAGGAAAAAATGTGGATTTACCTGGCCACTGATCTCACGGAGACAAGACAGCAGTTGGAAGACGATGAGATTGTCGAGGTGGTGCGGATTCCCTTCGGCCAGGCGCTTAGTATGATCACGACCGGGGAAATTGAAGATGCCAAAACCATCATTGGTGTGATGTTGGCGGCACCGCGAGTTGGACCTCCGATGCTGGAAATGGATTACCCCGCCGGCTGACGACACCACAACTTTCCGTTTGCCCTGTTCGAACAAACTTCATAAACTCGCGACACCGTGGAAATAAACGAAGGCTCAATACTTATAAGTCGCGACGAACCATATCCGACGTCAGTGCCCATTCTGCCAGTGGAGCCTGATCCGAATAACCCTCCCTGGGGATTCGGGGCCGCATTTGTGCTGTGGTTGTTGAGTATCGGCCTGGTAGTCTTCGTCCCCTTCTTCGTTGTGCTTCCTTATGCCTTCAAGCAAGGCCTGACATTTGGCACTCCTGAACAGACCCAGGCCTTTGTGCAATTCCTGAGTACCGATAAGACGTCGATTATTCTGCAGATTGCCGCTTTGCTTCCTATTCACCTGGTGACGGTGTTGATGGTATGGGCGTTGGTGACGCGATTCGGCAAACGGCCTTTCGGAAAAACAATCGGGATGAATTGGGGGAAAGTGTCACCGGTCCAGGGCCTGACAATTTGCATCGGGCTGGCGGTTGCTTTGTTCATGATAGGGAGTCTGATCGCGAAAATCCTGGGAGCAGATAAACCGACTCCGCTTGAGCAAATTATCCAAAGTTCATTGATGGCCCGGTATTTAGTCTCGTTTTTCGCTGTGGCCACGGCTCCACTCGCGGAAGAGCTTGTCTATCGTGGGGTTTTGTTTGCTCCCCTTCAAAGAGTGGTGGGCGTCAAAGGCGCGGTCGTAATCGTCCTGGCCCTTTTCACGCTGATTCACGTCCCACAGTATCTTCCCAATGTAGGCGTGATAGCCGCAGTGTTCCTCCTTAGCGTCGCCCTAACTTTAGTACGCGCGATGTGGGGACGCTTACTGCCATGTGTCGTAATTCATTTGGTGTTCAATGGGATCACCGCAATGATACTCGTCTTTGAACCTTACCTTCAAAGGTTCGGAAATACGCCCGAGCCCGTCACTCCTCCCGCATTCATTCTTTTGCCGTTAATCGGCATGCTCACGTAAATGGACTGCGAAGTTGCCGTAGTGGGCGGCGGCATCGGCGGACTCACCGTGGCTGCATTGTTAGCGCAGCGGGGCGTTGATGTATGTCTGCTGGAACGGGACTCGCAGGTGGGCGGCTGTGGTGCGTCATTCGAAAAGTTTGGTTACAAGTTCGATCCCACGGATGGACTCTATACGGGATGGGCCGACGGTGACATTTACCCGCGCATCTTTTCAGAACTCTCTGCAACGCCGCCCCAGACTCGCCCGTTGCAACCAGCCTACGTCGTAAGTCTTCCCGATGGAGAACAGGTTTCCGTGACCGGGAATCTTGAACAGCTGGAAAGCGAAATCTCCCGCGCGTTTCCGGAATGCCGGGACCTCGCAATCGCGTTCTACCGGCAGCTTTCCAGGATCAGCTCTATTCTGGACCAGGTGGTTCAAACCGATCATAAGTTTTTGGTGGGATCTATCGCGCGCAAAGCTTTGTCGCTCGCGCGTCATGGCACAGGGGCGCTCGAACTGAACAAGTATTCCTCAGACACGACTGACAAACATCTCGGCGCCGTGTCAACGCGCTTCAGACGCTTCATAGACGTTCAACTTCAAACGTTAGCCAGCGGCGACTCGTCGCAAGTTTCGTACTTGTATGCGGCGTCAGTCCTGGTTAATCGGCGCGGGACGTTTTCAATCGCAGGTGGCGCGGCAGCGTTAGCTGAAAGCCTGGCGGAATCCATCAGTCGCAACGGCGGCAAGATACGCCTGAATACCAGTGTGCTGCGACTCTCGTATGACTCCGCGGGCAAAGCTATCGGCGTAGATCTTCTGACCGGAGAGACGGTACACGTTTCTCGTGCAATCATCAGCAATCTCACGATTTGGGACACCTACGGCAAACTCATTGGCTTGAACCGAACAGCTCCTCAGCTTCGCAAGACAATGAACGAACTGCGCGGCTGGGGCGCATACATGGTCTATGCAGGAATCGATGCCGTCGCTGCTGAGGCGTTCTCCGAGAGTCCATTACTTCACGTAACTGATTTGCAGGAGGGCTCAGGCTACGACCCTGAAACAGCCCAATTTGTGTTCAACTGCGCCTCAGGGTGGGACCCGCGTGCCCCTGAAGGAAAACGCGCCGTCACAATCCACTCCTTTACCGATGTCGAGCGCTGGTTCACATTTCATCGCGATGAAACCGAACTGGAGGAGATGGACCAGGAGACGCTCGAAAAAGTTTGGACTCGTTTGCACCGTTCGATGCCCGCTTTGGGCGACCGCATTGAAGTGATTGATACGTCCACGCCGAGGAGCTACTACGAACAAACCAGGCGAAAGCTTGGAATGGTTGGCGGCCTGCCTGTTACGCCGACCGTGTTTTCAGCCGGCCCCTCCTTTGAGACTGCACTGCCTAATGTGTTCATAGTTTCCGACACCTGCTCAATGGGCGGCACGGCGGGAGTATCCCGATTGGCCCAAAACCTAGCCAACCATCTATTAAAATAGCTCTGGACAATTCAGGGGTGTCGAGTGTATACATGCACTAGACAATATGTACATCACCATTGATGAAACTGACCAGCGGCCAATCTATCAGCAGATTGTTGATGAAATTAAGGCGATTATTGCCGCAGGTGAGCTACCCGAGGGTTCTTCCCTGCCACCCGTACGTCAGGTAGCAGCCGATTTGGGGGTCAATCAAAACACGGTCGCCTTCTCCTATCGTGAACTGCAGAAAGCAGGCCTAATACGTGTTAGGCACGGCTCCGGCGCCGTGGTTATTGGCCGTCTGACAGCCAAACGCGATCAGGAAAAACTGGAAGCTAAGCTCGCACCCGTATTGACGGACATGGTGTTGGCGGGGCTGACACGCCCCGAGATTAATACGCTGGTTAACAACGTTTTGAGTGGCTTAATTGGCTCCCCTACTCGGTAAGCGGTTCCCTCAGACGAGCACTGTCGGACACGTCTTTTTGGCTCGACAGCCTCAGCCGCTAACACAAAAGCGGCGCCGACAATTATGTCGACGCCGCTCGTCTTTGATTTCCGAAGAACCTTAGTTATTCGGGCGATCCTGATGGCGAAGGATCCTGCCTTCCATCGCTGCTGGCCGCGACATTCCTTCCATGGATGGACGGGAACTTGGGCTCGGGCCGACGGTTGATGGTCCGGAACTGGATCCACCACTGCTACCGTAGCCGCCACCACTTGATGCTGACGTGCCGCCAGTCGGGTAACTGCCGTTCCGTCGGTAATCAGTGAGGCCGCGGCAGCCACCGCAGTAATAGCCCGGGAAGAACGCGCTAGAATAGCTCGAACCATACGGTGAGCCCCACCCTCCGTAGTAAGGAAGGAAGGTGTAACAACCGTAGCGTGAACTGAAGTACCAGAAACCGGGAGTGGCGGCAGAGAAAAAGGTATTGAACCATCGGTCGCGCGCGCTAGCCATGATTGCGCTTACTTCGCGTCGTCGAATTTTTTGGTTGGCCTCAGCTACGATGTCAGAGCGTTGTTCGCTCCATGCGTCGAGGCTGTCCAGCTTTTTCTTATCAGCTTTCTGCAATTTGGCAACGAGGAAGTTATCGCTGCTAAAAACGACTTTATTGCCGCCACCAATCTTGGTCTTGTCCAGCATGACGCGGCCCTTGCGCACAATCAACTCGGTATTGTCTCCAGGTACCACATTTAACCGGTAAAGGCCGCGACGAACGATTGCAATTTTGGTGTGCGGAGTAGAAATGTTGATTTGCAAATGGCTGTCGTCAGCTCCGGTGGCTTCAACGATGGCGGTCCCGCGGAGCAGTCGAATCTCGAGGTTATCGAGTGAACTGTCCGTTAACTCGAATTCTGAATTTTCGCCCAGTCTTAAGAAAGAGCCAGGATTCAGCAGCATCTCAACGCGGCCGTCGCTGCCCGTCTTCACACTGTCTCCGGTATGGAGATCTTCCTTAATCGTCAGCAGCTCCCACTCGGTCTTCCCGTGGGTACGTACAGTCGCGCCCCCCGTAACGGCATTCACGCCACCGGCACGTGCTGAGATAACGAACCTATTCCGCGAGACGGGATCCTGAGCGAAGCCTGTTGCTGGAATAAGGAGAATGGCGATGGCTGCAAGTATTGGAAAGAGGCCGAGACTTGCTTTTCTCATGAGAATTTCCTTTGCTGTGGAACCGTTAAGACTGTCTGGGGAGCCCAATTATATGCCTATCGCTGACATTTACAAGCTTTTGGACGACTCTACAAAAATTTAACAAAACTAGTTGGCGTAGTAACCGCGCTTACCACGCGCGACGGCAGCCGGACGCTGCACATTAACCCGAATTGCTCGCCATCGTCCGTCTCTGGTCTTGTCTGAGGGCCGATAAGCCAGGCTATAAACCGTGCCCAGATCGGCGACAACTCGTTCATACGCTCCGGCCAGGTCTTCCAGCCGTTTTACCTCGTAGAACACACCGCCCCCGACGTCAGCAATCTCCTTCATTTGATCATGGCCTTCATCGAACGCTTCTTCTGAGGTGTCTTCGGCACTCAGTGGGACATACCGTGTGTTGAGCCACAGCGTATATAAAACGCCGTCAAACTCCTGAACCCGGTTAACAAGTTCTCTATAGGGGATGGCTGAACCGTCACCGCGCACTCCTTCAATCGCTCCGTCCAGCCCATCACTCATCAGGATCACAGCAGTGCGGCGCCGGCTCTTAGCTTCCTGCAGGATCTGGGTTAACGCGAAATCGGTCGCATCGTACAGCTTCGTGTCGCCGAGGCGCGCCGTCTCGATTGCGCTTATGCGATCGCGCAGGAGCCTGCGATCCAGCGTCGGCGTGGAAACCATCGTGGGACTACCGGCGAACGTAATCACCCCTATCCGATCCTGCGGGCGGGCTGCGGCCACGAAGCGCAGCGCCGCTGCGCGAATCAGCTCTAACTTTTCGCGGGTTGAACCTGAGATGTCTATCAGAAGCAACAGGTCAAACGGCGCGGAGGCAGACTCGAATTGAAGAATGTTTTGTTCAGCACCGTTTTCATAAAGCCGGAAATCGGATCGGCCCAGACCAATCAGACCACGATTGGTGGTTCGGTCGATCACACTCATGTTAACGGTGACCATCTGCGAGTCAACGCGGATAACGTCGCCTTCGTCAATCTCCTGATTGTCCAGGATCGGCGCCGGTGTGCCGGCAGCTTTCGTCGGCACCGGTGCATCTTCGGTATTACTTAAAACTCGTCTTGCGACGGACGCCTGTTGAGGCATGACCACGCGTAAGTTAACGGACCCGCTCTGGCTATTAATTCGTAACGTGCGACCACCCGCGCCTAGTCGTGCTTGCAATACGCGTCCACTCTCGGTCTGAAACTGCGGCAGGTCCGACTTGACTGAACCGGTTAACGATCGCGCATTGAGGTCCACGTTGGGCGCATCAAGAAACTGTACATCGATAGCTCCGGAAGTCGATCGCAACAAGGCGGACGCCGGTGAACCACGCAGGGTCGAAGAACTTTTTCCCGTTACGATTTCAACCCGTGAATCTTCGGGAACCTTCACCAAAAGATTGACTGTGAATGGGGGATCGGTTACCCGGCGCAAGATACTAATGGCCAGTTGTTTTGGTCTGTTCTCAATCACCACCGGCGAACGTTTGAGGGACGTACCGTCTTCAATCTCGCTGGACACCGAGACGTAGTGTTCGTTCCAGACCTCAGTGGTGATCGCCCCAAACAGATTTTCGATCCGGATCGATGGGCTGGCAGGAACCTCTATTCTCAAGCCGGCATTCGGATCGACAGCGGTTTGCGCCTTAAAACCGGCGCAAGTGGCGGCAATGAATAAGAGGGCGCCACACAGACGTACGAATGGTAACTGCATAATTTGAAATGTGAGCGAAACGGGGAGCGCGGTTAAGTTCTCCGCGATTATAAACGCTTATGGTTATCTTTCAATCATATCGAGCATCGACGGCTCTTCCGCCTTCGGTTCAGGTTTTGGAGCAGCTGCCAATCCGCCGCCCATATCACCCAGACGCAACATCAGATTGTTCGCGTTGGTCGCGTAAGGAAGTGCGCCCTCCTGCGTCAGAACGCCGGACCTCACCATGTTTTCAATAACGGCGTCGAAGGTCTGCATTCCTTCCTGATCGCCCTGTTCCATCGCGTCAATCAGCGACTTCCCTTCTGACTCGCCCTTTTCGATGTATTCACGGGTGCGCATGGTTGACTTGAGAATCTCAATAGCCGCCACCCGGCCGGTCCCATCCGAACGCGGAATTAGCCTTTGGGAGATGATGTAACGGAACGACTGCGCAATACGCGTGCGAATTACGCGTTCCTCGTTCTTAGGGAAGACACCGATGATACGGTCGACGGTCTTTGACGCATCGATGGTGTGAAGTGTTGACAAAACCAGGTGTCCGGTTTCGGCGGCTTCGAGAGCTACTTCGATGGTCTCGCGATCACGCATTTCACCAACCAGAATGACTTTGGGCGCCTGTCGCAAAGCCGCGCGCAAGGCGATGGCAAAGCTCGGCGTATCTGAATGCAGCTCTCGCTGGTGAATCGTGGAGTTCTTGTGTGAATGCAAAAACTCGATCGGATCTTCGATCGTTACGATGTGGTAGTGCTTGGTCTCGTTGATTAGATCGATGATCGCAGCGAGCGTCGAGCTCTTGCCGCTTCCAGTTGGACCAGTGACGAGAACAATGCCGTTCTTAATGTCGACAATTTCTTTAAGCTGGGTCGGCAAATCAAAGTCTTCGAAGTTAGGCGGCTTGGTGGGAATGACGCGCATGACGATGGCGTGCGTGCCACGCTGCTTGAAAATGTTCACGCGAAACCGCGCTTCACCGGGTGCGCTAAACGAAAGGTCTGCAGAGCCCGACTTCTCGAGACTTTCGCTCGCTGTTTGATGATTGCCGATTATCACCTTGGCGATGCCCGCGGTATGCGCCGGCGTCAGTTTGTCCAGCCCGGGAACGGTGACGGGTTGTAGCTTGCCCGACAATTCGATCTGCGGCGGACGGCCCGGGGAAAAGATTAGATCGCTCACCTTGTCGGATGCTTTCAGCATCTGACGCAACACACCGATGAAGTTCAACGGTGGTGGTGTTCCTGCTGGATTCTCTGAATTAACTTGAGTGCTCATAAGTTTTATTGGGCGCGAATGTCGGGAAAACGAACCTTGCGCGGTCTCAATACATCAAAGTAGTGCTCGTGAAGCGGCGGGGACGGCGGCCGCATCCAGAAAGGGGGCGCTGGTAATTATGGCTACTTTTAAAGATCCGGTACGGTGTTTTGCACCGATTGAAGTGATCGAGCGCCTGCTGGAAATTCGTGCCGAAGCGGGATTCAGTTCCGCCATCTATCTCCTTTCACCCGATGACCTGGCAGATTACCTCGATGCGTTTGGTTTCGACGTCTATGCGTTTTCAGACGATGCCGAGTTTAGTTTCGGCGATTACCGGGCGTCGCTGGCACCAGGCGGCGACAATGTCCACGGCTCGCTGACGGCCCACTGAATGTGGACAGACAGGAATGTCTGTCCCACCTTACAGCGCTTTGATTACAAAGAACGTAACGTCGTCACCCGCTCCGGCCCCGTCGGTCCACTCCCACACGTCGCGCTGAACGGCTGCAATTAAATCGCGCGCCGGAAGTAGCCGGTGCTTACTGACTGCCTCCGCCAAACGCTTTCGTCCAAACTCCTCACCTTGTGGACTGCGTGCTTCGGTTACGCCATCCGTGTAAAGCACCAACGTGTCGCCGGGCTTAGCTGTGAGGTAATACTCGTGATAACGCGTGTCTCGAAACATACCAAGCGGCAAACTGCCGTGCTCGATAAATTCAGACTTACCGTCCTTGTCGAGCAACAATGGTGGATTGTGCCCCGCATTGGTATACGACAGAGTTTTATTAGTGACGTCCAGTATCCCGTAGAACGCAGTTACGAATTGATGACGCTCAATCGATTCCCAAAGCAGATAATTAACCTTCGCCATCGAAATGTGTGGCGAATACCCGATGTGAGTAGCCGCGCGCAAACTCGCTCGCAGAAACGCCATCAACAATGCAGCCGGTACGCCTTTGCCGGAAACGTCTGCGATCACTAATCCGATCTGATCATCGTAGATTTTTACCCAGTCGTAGTAGTCTCCCGAGACTTCTTCGGTGGGGAAGTTGTAAGCACTGATGTCAAACCCCTCGAGCTGCGGGTCTCGCGGGGGCAGTAATTCCAACTGGACCTGGCGCGCGACTTCCAGTTGACCTTCGAGACGCTTCTTCTCAATCAACTGCTCGTGAAGCATAACCTTCTCGATGATGATGGCCACCTGTGAAGCCAGCAGCATCAACACCTGCAGGTCATCTTCCGAGTACGCGTTAAGCTGATCGCTCTCCAGGTCGAACGCGCCGATCACTTCCGTGTTCGAAATGATAGGCGCAACCATTTCGCTCCGAGTGGCTTCGCGCGCGTTGATGTATAGCGGGTTTTGTCGAACGTCAGGAGAAGTGATGGGTTCACCGGTAACCGCAACGTGGCCCAGCAGTCCTTCGCCCATCTTCAAGTGGAGACCGGTCAGTTCATCAATGTCGTATCCGCGCACGGCCTCCGCCTTGAACACCTTGGGCGCATCACCATCGCCACCCCTGGCGTCGCCTGGCGTCAACACAAAGATGCCGGCAGCGTCGTATGGGATCAGTGAATCCAATGTGTCCATCACCAGATTGAGCACTTCCTGAAGATCGAGTGTGCGGCTGATCTTCTTGGTGATGTCGAGCAGCATGCGCAGCTTATCGGTCGTGGTCAAAACGGCCGGCTGCGTTTCTGTAAACTGTTGCGTCATAAAAGACAGTACCCCGAATAAACGGAGTCTTTAATTATACGGGCTTGTCGGTTAAAAAGCTTTCCGATGTTCGATAAGCTTTAGCTTGTCGTTAGCTGCGAAAAACGCGACAAGCTAAAGTTTATCGGACACTACTGATGCGCCGCGCGGTAAGTACGCCAGAGTCGCGTCACTTTCAAGCGGTATTCGACCAGTTCGCGGCTGACGCGAAAGTGCCTGGCAATCTCCAAAGAAGTTCGGCCCTCGAGCACAAACTTGCGCAGTGCCGCATATGGGACCAGCGCGGCCGCCCCGGTGGCATACGCTGCTTCTTCATCGACCTTTCGGTAATCCCTCGAAATAGATCTACCCCGGTGATCTTTTGCCTCGATATTCAGCCGGCTAGCCTGGTGTCCCAGGAAGACGTGCGAGATCTCTTCCATCAGAGTCGCGTGAGTGCGCATCGGTGCGTGCGTAGGATTTAAAATGACTATGCGTCGCCCATCAGGAAGCGGCTGCGAAGCTGCTCCCCCCGACCATGCGTTTGCTCCTTCACCCAGCAGGTGTTGTCGCGTTTGCTCGCTCAAGCCTTTGATCTTTTCAAAGTCGAGCACGAAGAGATTCGCAAACCTGGCCAATCGAAATGGATTCAGAGGCTCTGTAGGTCTGACGCGCGCAAACTCTCGTATGCCCTGCGCGTACAGCTCAAACTGCCGCCACTTCTCCCCTGGCGGTAGATCCGAATGATACATACTTCGAGATTATAGCTTGGACCGGCAGAAGAGACCTTAGCGGCGTTTTTTGCCCGAGCGTGCAGACTCTGAACGGCTGAATTGAGAATAGGCCACTCGAAACAGTTCCGACAGGGCGTCAGCTGTGTCTGGTGTCAAATTCTTATCGGCGCGCAGGTGGGCTTCGACAATTTCGGGGGTGGACTCGTGAGGAAAATAAATCACTGCCTTGGCGTCGTCGCTTTCTTCGCGTGCTCCGCCGAGAATCCGCTGCAGCGGCATGTCCAACCAGGCAGTTAACCTCGCGATGTTATCTGCATCCGGCTTACCTGTGCCGTTTTCGATGCGTGAGAGGGTTGAAGCTGAAACGTTGGTTTGATCCGCCACATCGCGCAGGCTGAGTTGCAACTCGTCGCGTCGCCGGCGAATGGCGCGGCCCAACTCCTGAGTGTTGATCAATGATTTTGTGCTTCGAGCCATATCCGATTGGCCCGCAAGATATCACAACTTGGTTTTAGACGCAAGACTCTGTTTTACCGTTGAAACAAGGATGAAGGCACCACTGTTTCGTGTACTTCGTGTTATTCGTGGATAGCTTTTAGGCGGCTCTACACAAACGATCCGCAAGCTACACGAAATTCACGAAACACACGAGAGGTGACCATGATGCTTCACCTCGCTTCAAGCCTCCGACTGAGCTACATTGTCGGGTCAGCGACCCTACTTGCACAAAAGGTTTACGTGAGATGAGTGATTTCGTCGACCGGCGTTCGATCGTGCGGACAATTTGGGGCGACTCCGATCTCATACTGCTGATCTTTGCAGGCTCAGCAGCGGAGTTTGCACTCAACCGCGCAGTCGACTGGCTCTTCTTCACGGGTAAAATTCCCAGTGATCCAATCGGGCGACTTTTCTCCACAGTTCGATACTCTCAGGAGATCGTCTTCGCAAGCGAAGAGACCGCGCTAAAAACGCTTAGCCGGATAAACGCGATACACGGCGCTGTTGAGACCCAGCGCGGACAAACAATTCCGGATTGGGCCTTCCGCGACGTGCTCTACATGCTCATTGATTATTCAGGGCGCGCCTATCGGATGCTCTATCGACCACTAACTCCGTCACAGCAAAACGATTTGTACACAGTATTCCGGCGGATCGGCGACGAGCTACACATCCCACAGCTTCCGCCAACTTATGCTGAATGGAAACAAGATCGACCGCGCCACATCACCCGCGATCTCACCTACAGCCGGCACACTGCACTTCTCTTCCAGCAGTACCGGCGACACCTGGGCATTTGGCGTTATCAATTATTGCTGGAGGTGCAGGCGTTACTCGTGCCTGAAGAGGTTCGCCGCCTACTCAAACTCAGTCCGAACTTTTTGCTCCCCGGTCTTATTCGGGCGTATGGAATAGTTAACCAAGACAACTTTCAGTCTGTTGTCCACAGTTTGTTGATACCGTCACGCTACTGGGCTGAGGTGCGTGAGTTTGACAAGATCGCTGCCGCTTAGGCGGACGCAGAAAGAGGACCACGCTCCCGCACTATGGCTTACACCCGTCGAGTTTTGGACAAATCTTAGTTTTCCGAAAAACTTCGTCAGGCAGGTCCAAGTTACCAAAGAATGCATAGTGCGAAGGATGATAAAACCTCGGTTCCCAGTCAAAACGAAAAGGAACCTCTATTAAGATCCACAAATCGAACTGCTCAAGAGGTACCGTAAATCGTGCAGACTTTCCTGCGGGCAACCGGAATTCCGTAAGCGGCTGGTCGGTAAAGATTCGCTTTTTGGGTTGCGGTAGCGGTTGCTGATAATCAATGTGATACAGGATGTCGAGCCGTACGCCATCCGGGAAATCATCCGGGTCAGCGATTCTGATTAACAGCTTACCGTCGGGTCTCCTAACGAAAACCATTGGGCGTGGAGGAGCTGGATAAAGATCAGCAATCAAGAGCGTTACATCACACGTTGAGTTATATGCGAAAACTAAGTAAGACGTTCGAAGGATGCGGAGTTGTTCCCTCGATACGCTCAAAGGAAAGCGATTGGGCCGGTTCATCCTTATTCAGGACTGCGCAACCGGATTGTGCAGATACGAGGTAACTATCGCCTATAAGAATGAGCGCGGCGGCAAGAAGCGAGAAAATAGCTTTACTTACTCCAGGGGACATAACAACCTCTCTTCAGCGGCCAGACTGCACCCTCGCAACATGTTTGGCGATGAGATGCAAAAGGGGTCCGATACGCTGCAAGTCATAACCAGACGCAAGTGGGTCCTCACTCGAGGAGGTTAACGTCGTCTCACATCTCCCGGGTTATCAATGTCACTTTAATCTTCGGGCTGTTCAGTGAAATTTCAACAGGCTGGTTATAAGGAGAGTTGAATCTTATTCTTTGTCCGCTTAGTTTTTCTGGGCTGCATGTTTTGAGAAAAACGCCAGAATATCTTCCATCATTTCTTTTGTCACCGAATGTTTCTGGTTAGGGTAGAGTCTAAATTCCGCATTCAGTTGGCTGTCCTGATAAAACCTCTTCGAAGTCTCCCAGCGCTCCACCGGGGTCTTGCCAAACAACGCAAAGATTAATTCTTCATCTTCTTTTTCATAACTGTCTCTGAAGATCACCGAATCGTTATCGTCCTCAGCGCCCATGAACACAAACAGCGGGACTCTACGCAAATTCTTCATGTCGATCTTCCTGCCCGAGATCGACTTGAAATCGTTTGTTCCGATTGGATAGCGCAGGTTCTTCCCTTTGAAAGAAGCAACCGGGGCGATTGGCCAGCCACCCGGCGAACCGACGACGGCAGCTTTGACCCGCTTCGGGTGCAGGAACGTGAAACGGTTGGCAAACATTCCCGAAGCCGAAAACCCCAGCACCAAAACGCGCTTGTCAAATTTTATTTTTTGGGCGGCGAACCTGGCGCGCGCGTCATCGATCATGGCAAGAAGCTGCAAATCAAAACGCGCAAGTTCTTTTTTGCTGGTCAGCATTACGTCGCGGTCGAGCGCATGCGTGTAAGTCTGCCAGTTGGTTTGCGGCCGCGGAAAAACTGGTATCAAAACGGCGACCCCGATCTTGTCAGCGATTTGCGCGTTGTTCTTTATTCGTCGCTTCACGTCTTCTTCGTGAACACTGAAATCATCGCTGAGTTTGCCTGAATTGTTCGGGATAACCAGGAGCGTCTGTTTCTTTTTCAGGGCCTCGGGTCCGCGCATCGCTTTTGGAACATAGAGGTAATAGGGATAAGCGAAACCCTCCGACGGCTTCGGGTCGATTTTCAGGATTTCGGGAGAACTACTGCCAGTGGTCTGGGCCAGAGCGCTAGTGACAGCAAGTAAAATGAATAAAACGGAATGAGTAATTTTCATGAAACTTGTTTGGATGACCCCCTTGAAGCGAGTTTGAAGATCCTTCATCGGCTTATCATTTTAAGAGTACAGGTCGACTATTTTACTGGGACCGCGGGCGTCTCGCCCGCACTGAGCGAAGCGAAAACAGTTGTGCATTGCCTAATAACCTCAGAAAACCAATCTATCCAATCCGATTTACTTGAAGAAATTCGGCGCGCAGAACTGTTTTCGCTTCGCTCAGTGCGGGCGGGGACGCCCGCGGTCCCAGTAAAAAGGGGCTTGGTTTAATTGAGACACTTAGCCGAACGGACCATAACCCAAATCATTCCTTACCTGGAATTATCTCGGCGGTGAAATAGCTTTCCTCACGAATCGGGCTCCCCGCGACGCGCCGAAGCATGACTAGCTGTCCAATGTGGGTCAGTGCATCTCCGACTGGGCCCTGGACGAGTTTCTCCACCGGGCAGGCCAGCTGTTCGTCGGAAGCCAGATACGAATCCAAGCGCTTTGCAGCTGAGAAAAATCGCGACACTTCCTCATCCCACTGCAAGGGAGATGAAGCCAGGTACACCATCTCGCCCTTGAGCAAATGGATCGAACCTTCCAGGAGATCGCCGATGTGCGCCAGGATTTCTCCGGGTGTGCGCACCTCCTCGTGGACATGAAAGAGTGTGAAGCCCTCAGGCGCACCGGCCACTGCGATCCCGCCGCGAAAGGCCACCGTGGCAACCATGTGGCGCAACATGTCGCGTTTTGAATCTACTGACAAACTAATTTCACCTTGAATAATTAAAAAGCGCTTTTTGAATACCGTGAAATATTTTAAGACGTAACGAGCATCGCAAGTACCGCCGATTATCACCGAAGGCAGGTTTAGTCTTGTGTCCCGCTGGTGGCGCATTTGCAGGAGTTGCCATTGTGAGTAGCTCCAACCTCCAAGTGGACATTTATGAGTTCGGTCTTGCCAGATGTAACTATCAACCTCTCACGGTCGAATTTGCAGAAGCCATTAGCGGTGATGGTAAAACGATATGCTCCGGCCGGTAGTTCAACGTCGAACTCTCCGTCGTCACTTGTAAAAACCTCATGAATGTTAGGGTCGCGCATGAACGTGATTTTAGCCCCGACGACCCTGGCGTCATTTACATCAAGAACAACACCCGAGACGCGACCCTGTTTTTGTTGAGTGGGAAGCGAGTGTGCACTGCCGAAGAAAGCGCACAACACGAACAAAACGAGGCTGATGTTTCGCAGTTTCATTTCCCAAACTCCTCCAATAATGGGGACTGCTCCTGGTGCGCTACGGCTTCACCCGCAACACCAGCGGCATCGGCGTATCCGGTGCGGCGGTAGCGATCTCGCGGCTGAAGCGCAACGTTGTCCCGTCAAACTCCCACTTGCCGTCGCTGCAGCGAGAGGCAGTCTCGACCGGTTTTCCTTCGCGCACGCGGATCGCGTTTGCCGTGGCCTCGCGCTCAGCCCGGTAGCGGAACGCCCGGCGCCAAAGTGAGGTGAGGTCCGTGCCTAACTCATTCGCGCGTGCGTTTACATCACACCGGTCCAGGTTGAATAGCTCTTCAGCTATTGCGCGATCATTGTCAA
Source organism: Pyrinomonadaceae bacterium (assembly GCA_035273385.1). Taxonomy (GTDB): domain Bacteria; phylum Acidobacteriota; class Blastocatellia; order Pyrinomonadales; family Pyrinomonadaceae; genus PSRF01. The sequence continues at coordinate 90,971 of DATEPE010000038.1, forward strand.
CCGAGTTTGCCAGCCATTTTGTCGGGAAAATTCTCGCTCCGTCCTTCCAGTATGATGCGCTCTGAAACTGAAACGACTCGATCAGTCGCTGCACGTTATCGCGCGCGTGCAGCTCGGCAAGCCACGCCGGCGCTGGCAGCGGCATTTTCCACGCGACCGCGTTAATCATGCGGTCCATCGACAATGCGGCAGTTTGCGTCATCATTTGCGGGTGCCCGTCCAGCGTACGGGCAAGCTTCCACACCGAATGCAGTTCATCCCAGGCTGCCGGGTCTTTCGCACGCGCCTTCGTCAGCGCACTCGCAATGAGCATTCTCGCCATCGTCAGGTGCATCGCACGCGCCGAGATTGCGTTCTGGTCGCCTACTTCGTCGTAGCGCTCCCAAACGACTGGCTCGCGTAACAGCAGCTCGCGGATAGCTGAGACATCGGGCAGAGCCGGCGGGTCACCTATGGTTAATTCGTCGCGAGTTATCTCGCGCGCCACAAAAGCGTCGACGGCTTCATTCCTGGGGAGGGCGTTGGCGAGCGCCGTCAGTTTTACAGATGCCTCATTAGCTTTCTGTGGCGGCCAACGATCGTCGACCGCAGCTAGCGGGCCCATCTCTCCGGGCCACGGGCGAGCGGCGGAGGTGGTCACAGCTTCTTCATTCCGGAACCATAAAGCGATGGAGCCGGCGACTCCGAATATGGCTAACAATATTACGACGGCTTTCCTGATCATTCACTTAGTTGAATTGACTGACATGGCTGCGTCCATGCGGCAAATTGTAAGCTTTCGTGTAGTTCGTGTAATTCGTGGATCGTTTTTTAGGCTGCATAAGAACGATCCACGAAACGACAAAACACACTAAATAACACGAATCGTGTTTTAGATTTGCACCCGACTTCACGCGAACTAATCGGTTCGCTGAACATACTGCCTGGTTGCCTGAAGCAAATGGCGCCGCCCTTCCTTGTCGACCAGCCGCACGACCACATCAACGTAGATGTTTGGGCCCCACTTAGGGCCGTTCCGCGCGGAGACTTCGCACACAGGTGTGTCGGGACAGGTCCAGGAATCCTTGCCGTGACTGGGATCTTTATCAAACTCGCCTGGATCCCATACTTGCTCGCCAAAAAGCACCCATACTCGTTCTATTCGAACTCCGGTTGGGAAGGGCTTCTTATCAGAAGTGGCGACCTTGAAGACTGCCATCATTGGCCTGCCGTCAGGACCTGAACTAATGCCGGGCAAAAAGTCTCGCCATAGATCCGCTGACAAAGTTAAGGATCTACCATCAAGTACCACCTTGCTCGGTGCCTTTCGCAATTCGCTAATAGGAGTTGGCACGGTCTCCTTTGATTGGCTCACTTGTGAGGGATGCTGATCCACCGGCAAAGCTGGAGGCGTTAACGTAAGCAGCAGAATAAGAATGATGTTCATAGCTCTACTCAAGACAGGTACAGCGTTTCAAAGACGATCTGTCTTATTTCGTGTTATTCGTGTGTTTCGTGCAAAAGCCATCAGTTATCTGTCGGCAAAGCCAAGCTGGGGGTAATCACGCTCGATGGTTTTGCGGCAGGCTTGCATTTGCAACTCGAGAAACCTTGCGTTCAACGACGCTGGGAAAGATTTATTTACCGTCCCGCCAAATAACACTGTGTGATAACTCTCTTCGTCTTCGCTGAAGCTCATGTAAATTCGCGCACGCAGCTTCGTGCTGATAAAACTTTGGGGGAAATCGGGACGCGGACATGGTAGACCAAAGGTCCGTCGCCACATCGGCGTCAATATTGAATTACAAACCAGCCGTCGTGCACCGGGACTATCCGACTCGTATGCACTAACAACTTCCACCTCTTCAATCTCAATCGAGTCCCACATCCGCCGGCCAATAATCACCCGGCCAAGATTACGGCACGGCGTTGAAAGGTCGAGCTTGTTGTATGGTTCGATGCAATCCTCCGGCACGCCATACATGTAGTTTGAGAAGTAGTTCCAATCAGATTTGCCGAGCCGCAGAATATCTTCAAATACCACCGGTGCGCGTGGACTGGCGGATGCATAAGCGAACGGCCGCGTCCAGGTGGTTTTGGGTGCATCGAGCTGGTAGTAGCCCAGGAAGACATTGAACCAGTGCGACTGAGGATCGCCATAAAGACCGGGCCAAAGGATGAGGCTGAAATCACCAACCGCGAAACAGACATTAAAGAGGAAAGCCGGATACTCGGGAAAGAAAATCCTTTTTGCGATTGCACCCATGCGCGCGCCCAGCCCAGCCGGCACTGCGACGTTGATCCGATTAATAATCGGCACAACAGAACGCGAGCGGCCGAGTTGCGGATCGGTAACGAAGGGCTCGTGCGCCCAAACGCTGCCGCCGACGCTGCCGGGCGTAGGACTAAATTCGAAACGCATGGTGAAAGGTCTCGCTTCGTCGAACGCAGATCTTACCGTCAGCCTCGAGCCAGAGCTAGCAGTTATTCACCGCGGGTCCTGCGGTATTGAGTAAGAATTAGCGAATCCAGACTCCTCGCGAATTCGTCTACCGGTGTGGGTCCTGGCGTGGCACTCTTGATTTCAATCAGGATGTTGAAGCGGGCAAAAATGACGTTGAGATTTACCTCGCCGTGACTGCCAAAACAGATGTCGCCGATCTCAAGTCCTCTCGTCTCACACCTGGGAAGGCTGGGAGCCATGTAAGTCATAACTACGTCGATTAAGCTCTCGTGCGCGTCATTAACTGAATTGGATTCGAAGACTGTCACGATGAGGCGCTGACCGCGTGGGTCTGGAGAATTGAAAACATAGCGCACGACCCGGCGTTGTCTCTTCGTTGCCGGCAACTCTTCGCTCTGCTCCTCCCTCCATCCCTGGAGGTCTTGAGCGCGGATAGCGAAATTGGTTACCTGGAAGTCAGCGCCCTCTTTGGTCCGGCCGGCCCACGCCGAGAATTCATACTTGGTTTTCACCTGGTTCCTGAATACTTCTTCGTTGTCGTCGATCATTTCGCCGGCCTCCTTCCGTTACTGCTCGCGGGCCATGGACCAGTTGGATTGCAACTGCCAATGCCGCCGGCGTCATTTGTGCACAGCCGCTCTTTGTAACTCTGTGCATTGAATGGTACAGCCAACGGCAAAGGCGCGCCGGGATTCGTCGAGAAGACGATGTTGACCGGAAATTGCTCGGTGTACGGCGCCGCCCAGGGATTTGTATCACCATCAACTCGAAGGCAAGCATCGAAGAGAGGATCACCGTTTCCGTGACCGCCTTTCCACGCCACTTCATGATAACTGAACCCACAGCCGAAGCCGGGGCAGGCGAACCCCGCAGCCCCGATTCCTCGAAAAGGAGTTAGGTCGAAGAAACTGCCCATCCTGGAGGCGTGCAGGTCGCAGCCAACCAGATTTGAAAACGTTGTCGTGATGGTGGCGCAATCGGTGCAGTTGACTATGTTACCGAGACCCGTGCCGATGTTCAGGTAAGTTAAGAATTGAGTTAACTCAAACAGCGCGCCTCCTCCACTTGTGTAGTGCGAAGCGCCGATGGCGTTGTCATAGACGAGTCCCAAATTGGCGTTGATGGCCTGCGTGATGGCGGCGGCCGCGTCATCTCGATTTTGTTTACCGGCGGCCCACACGCACGCGTAGTCCAACGCGTCGGCCCACGGATGTTGAGTGTCGGGAACGGGTTGTTGCTTCCAGGGCAGCTTGGGTTCCTCCAGAACAATGTAGATGCGGTGCTTCGTGGTCCGAAGCGGCTCCCAAGCGGAACCGCCACAGCATCTGAACTCCCAATTCCAGGTGATGTCTTCGCGTTTGATTCCTCCAGATCCGATGCTGTGATGCTTAAGTTCGAATGGGACAGACGCGGGCACCGAAACCCCACCGGCAAAGTTAACAATCTGTGGATCCAACGAACCCAGGACGCCGCCACCCTTTGCACGCACCTCAGCCTTAGTAACGCTGTTTGATCCTACGGTGAACTTCACTTTAATGAAGATCTTGTTGCCCTGAGTTTCCTTGATCGCATAAGCGGCAGGAGAATCAGCCGCCGATGTCTCACCGACAGTCCATTCGGGGACCGTAACTGTTTGAGTAAAGTTTTTCCGCAAGTTCATCGCGTCGGCGCTCAACGAAGACGGGTCGTGATTAAAGGAGATGGCCTCGAGCTTAAGGGTGCACGAGCAACGGTTCCGGTAAAAGTTGTTGGATACCAGATGCAAGCGACGCAGCAAATTTAGGAGTAAACAAAACAGAGTGTAGAGGCAGCCTTGATGGCACTGAGAGGACATAAGGTTTTCCCCTTTTCAAGGAAACGCGAGGCAAATGGCTTGTCGCCGGGATGGCGATCCGGAGATCTGCCGGTTGTGCGAGGCAAACGACTTTTGCAAATCCCGGGTGAGCGTTTCGAACGGCTGCACGATATGCCTGACGCAATCACAAGTCAAGAACTTGAATCGGTAACTGTGCCACGGCAGGGGTTCAACACAGTTCGTGTTACTTCGTTTGTTTCGTGCAATTTGTGGATAGTTTTTCGGCGGCATAAGACGAACGATCCACGAATTGCACGAAACACACGAAATAACCCGAATCTCTCGAGAGCCAGGGGCAAGGAGTTGTCGAACACTTCAGCTGTGGCGTGCGATCAGAATTCACGCTGAAGGGCACGAGTCACTTGAGAAACACGCTATCGAGCGGGCTGCAAGGCCTTTGTTAGGCCGGGATTTTAGCGCTCTTCCTTACCTTCGCGATTGCCTGAAAGAATTTTGTTAGAAGAAAGCCCACCCCGGCTAATGACATCATCACAAGCAGCATCATCAGGTTCAAAAGGAGCAGTAGATCCGCTGAAACACTGACGAACCATCTCAACACCAGCGGATTATTAAGGTAGATGTGAATGCTACTAACGATAAACGGGAACGACGTTCCAACAATGGAAACAAACCCAAGGGCCGGAATCGCTTCCCTGCTGGATAAGTTGCAGTAGCGACTTACCAGCCAGAGGGTGCTCAAATAGAAACTCAGCGTTAGAAGAAGATGAAGCACCAGGACCACATAATCGAACCCGGTCAACTCCGCACCGCTTCTCAGAGTCATGCGCCATAAAACAAAGCCAATGAGAAGGGAGCAGACAATACTCGTCAGCAGCTGGCAGCGCGGAACCGTCTTAGAAAAAGTTTTCTTTTCAAACGTCGGCATGCTGTTGTTAGGTGTAGAGATATCAGTATCCTCTATACAGGGCCACTGTACTTTCACACACCGCGCGTCGCTCAAGGGCTTCGTGGGGTGACTTAGTTTTACTCAACCATTGTTAGGTATGGTTTTCTGTGCTGTTCGGTCTGCGCCCTACCAAATAACACAAACCCCACCCAGCAAGACCGTACCCGATTGTGAGCGTGAGCAAAATCAGCATTGGTCCAAGAGCTGCGCGCGAATTGGGATAACCGTGCGCAGCAGCAAATACAAAGATAAAGTTCACGTACATCATCAAAAACGATATGCCTAACCACACACCGATAGCGATCACGGCTTTCGCAAGAATAGGTCTCCAATTCTGTTTTAGGATTCTTACCTTATGAAGAAAGACTCCTAGAATCGCACAAGGTACGGCAATCAGCAGCCCAAAAAAGGAAAGGGATACAAGCATCACGATTTCCATTCCATGTCTCCTTCTTTTACTTTTCAGGCGCCTTAATGCTGGGGCTTTATGAAGTTCAGCTCTTACTCAACGCTACTTCTCCAAACGAAATAAAGAAATAGGTTTTGCCGGCGGGGCCTCGATACGCGCCTTGCTTTCCGCATAGCTTGACAGCCAGGGCCACCATGGACCAGGCATCTTTTTCCGTGCCAACCCATTTGCGTGTAGTCAGCTGATCAATTTGGTGTTCCTCCCCGTACTTTCGCACCTTTAATGAGTCAACCTTCAACTTGTCCAGGATTGAGGGATTAGCCCAGGCCCAGAGCCAGGTATTATCTTCACTGTTGTAAGATCCAATTATTTGCGCGGGGGCGACCGCCTTCATTCCATCGGGAAGAAGAAAGACCAGATTGCCCGAATCCTGGACCAGATCCCAACGAGTATACTTATTCAGCCATACTGCCTTATGGGCTTCAGTCTTAAGCTCCAGTTCTTCCATGCTCAGCTTCTTTAACGTCGCGAAATCGGAAGGTAGCTTTGTTTGGTCCTGGCAAACAGCCAATATCAGCGAAAGCGCTAGAAAGCAATTGATTATCATTTGGTTCACCTAAATGGGCTATTTAGAGCCGGCAGCTGTAGCGACCGGGCATTACACCTCTTACAACTAGTACGAGATCCCCTGGGTCCTTTCCAAGTCCTGCGCGGCTCACTATACCCGGTCGCTATCGCGCCCGGTTCTAGTCCGTCGTAGATCGTGAGTTTTGTGCAGGATTTGTCAGACGTGGCTTTTCGCGTAGCGAAAACCGTTTGGACGCTCCCCTTCTTTTTCGGAAGTTTCGCGTTCATGTTTGTTGGAAGCAAGCGGCGGCGCAGTCCCGCCTGTCTGCGTTCGCATGGCTGCCCAAATCCCGCTCACCATAAAAGGCGCTGTGAATAGACCTAAGTAGAGTCGATTTCAACACCTTTCGTGTTATTTCGTGTGTTTCGTGCAATTCGTTGATAGTTTTTTTGACAGGATTAAAAACGATCCACGAATTGCACGAAAGACACCAATCAACACGAATAACGCGACTCGTGCCTGCGGGATACCCAGTCCAACATCAGTTCACTTAACCTTCTCCTCTTGAATGACGTCGCCATCCGGGCGACGGTTAATCAAACGGATCACCCGCCCTTGCTCATCCTTGACGAACACAAGCAGCACGTCTGCAGCTTTAATAAAAAACTGAGACTCAGCTGCGGGGAATAACTCCTCCTTTTGTCCGCCCGCCTCGACCATCAGCTTGTCTCCTTCCCTCACGATGTTAAGAATCCTGCCCGCAGGGTTTCGATACTGCCCGACATAAGCATCGTAAGTTTTCGGATCCAATTTTATTGTGGCGCGCTCGCGTGAGAGAGTGGTCAATTGTCCAGCGGACATCCGCCAGCGTCCGTTCTGTTTGATGTATGTATTAGTGAAACTAAACACGACTACTCGCCGTCCATCGCGGGCCGTTTCGACCAGGCGACCCGTCATGACGGCTGCATCGCCATAGACTCGCACCTTCACATCCTCGGTTGAAAGAGCCGGCAGCGGACGCTCAGGCGTGGAGGGTCTCATGACTGCCATCACTTGCGCCTTGTTCGCGACTTCCCCCGAACTGTGAGTTATCGTGAGATCATCCGTCACAAGTCGTTCAAACGCCGGTTTGTCATCTCGGGCGAAAGCTTTGAGCCGCTCGTGCTCGAGGTCAATGATTTCCTGTTCGGAAGGAGTGGAGGAAGTTGCTTCGCCGCTTTTCGTTTGGGCGAAACTGAGAGGCGTCGCCATCAGGAATATGGCGATATAGAAGAAGCTCTTCATTGCTCAGTACCCCTACCATTGAGGATTTATTTCGTGTGTATTTCGTGTATTTCGTGGATAGTTTTCAGGCAGCAAGAGAGCAATCCACGAATTGGGCGAAACACACGAAGTAACACGAAACGTTTTGAACTCGACTTCAGAGGCAAAGCGAGGTAACAGTCACAGCTCATCCAGCTTTGACTCAATCCTTCGATCTGGAACCAACCAGATCAGCGCGACCACGACGTAGATCCCATCGGAAATCCACTGATTAACGAAAGCCATGGGTATGGCGACGATGTAAAGGACCATCGAAAGCTTGCCCTTCCTATCCTTGCCAACTGCTTCTGCCAGCGTTGAGTGCTTGCCTTGATGCGCAATGATCAGTGTTTGAAGAATTGTATAAGACACTGCGGCTAAAAGAAGTACTGCACCATAGACAGCGGTGGGCAAGGAAGCGAAGTGATTTTCTCCCATCCACCCAGTAGTGAACGGTATCAGCGACAACCAGAATAATAAGAGCATGTTGGCCCATAGTATCTTGCCGTTGATCCGTTCAGTGGCATGAAACATGTGATGATGATTGTTCCAATAGATCCCGAGATAGATAAAGCTCAGCACATAGGTTAAGAACACCGGCAGCAGCGGACGAATCGACTCCAAATCTGCGCCATGTGGAATCTTCAGTTCCAATACCATGATGGTCATCAGAATCGCGATCACCGCATCGCTGAATGCTTCCAGACGCCCTTTTTTCATCAATGAACCTTTCGTTTTTCAGATGATTCGCTGTACGGAGCGTTCTAATTAACACCGCGGCTTCAGCCCGGTGATTAGAAGGCCCAGGGCTTTTGTTAACCTTCAACGATTTTCTCCGGGGAACCGGTTAACACGGTTAGGAACCCTTAGATCGGCGGATGCTCACCGGGCTGAAGCCGCGGTGTTAGTGAGAACGCTCTGCGTGTTCGCACACAGACTCTTCAGCCAATCGGTTCGGCGGCATTCGTGTCTGGCCTACTGATAAACGCGGCCGTCGTGTTTAATCCACCCTGGAGTGTGTTGCCGATTTGGGTCGTGATGTGTCCAGTGAATTATCCCACCCTTATCGTTCCACTCATATTCGCCGAAGAATTCGATTTCGTCGCCAACTTCGAGCGAGTTAATTCGCGGCGCCAGGTCAATATTGTGGGCCATCAGGAGTGTCTGTCCAGATTTGAGTGTAACTATAAATCGCTGGTGGCGACTCCCGTCGTTATCGTCTGATAGTAGCCGGCTAACCGTCCCCTCACCCTCTACCTGAAGATTGCTCTCCTGCTTATCAAATGCGCGGGCCAACCGCCGATCGCTTTCGCTAACGGTGCCATCAGTATTAATCGCAGGCGACGACGTGCATGCGCCGAGCGCGCTGACACAAAGGACCACGACGAATATGTACGAAGGCGTTTTAAGTCGACTTTTTAGGCAAAGCACTGTTGTTACTAGCCGAAGGGGAAGCGGCCGCACCCATTATTCACGGTTAGTGCGCAGGCCGGCGTTTGGTTGACGCGAAGACGGCGGAGGCGACAACCAGATCAAAACTGACGCACGTCCACGGATACCAAGGCGGCGTGTATTCAGCACCGCCGCCACTCAGGTGGAATAAGACATCCCAGGCAACATGCGCGGCCCAGCCTAACGCAAGTAACCACGGCCTGCCGCGAAGCCCGGCCCAAGCCACAACAAGGTAGAGGAAAACCCCGAGAGCTTCAAAAGCCAACCACTTTGGATTAGCGCCGCCGGCCATTGCAAAGAAAACGTAGAGGAGGGCCGCAATCACCAGCCCGACTGCATAAACACGCCGTTCCGTAACTGGCGGGTACCTGCGCGCCAGGCCTACAAGCGCGAGCGAGAGGACAATACCGAGAAGGAGAGCAAGTGTAGGGGTCAAGGATTCAGAGCCTTTCCAATGCTTATGAACCGAAGCGGCAAAGATGGACTTCGGCTGCGGCCATCTGCGCTAGTAGTTGCGCCAGTCCTGGTGCTCCCACATGCCCAATGCTTCATTGTGGGGGCTCGCTACCCAGCGGAATAATGCCCAACCGGCCAATCCATAACAAACACTGGTTGCGGTAATCACCAACATAGCCAAGGGTGAATTATCACTTCGGCCATCGAGGAATCTCATGATGTAACCGGCGATGATGAACAAGACAGCGAGGGTGGGAACCAACCAAACGATCTCAGCCAGCACGCCTTTCCCGATGACCTGGTCGCGATTTTTTTGTCTCACAACCAACTGGTAAATCACCACTCCCAGCAACACGAAATGAAACAGACAAAAGATGGCAATAGGTGAGAATAGAACAGCGTCAGAAAAGTCAACCTTAGAACGGACCAGGTTAGTAAGAAGTGTGCGAGTGATTTCACTGTGGTACATCATCATCCAGAACCGATCTCTCGTGCGTTGGGAGGGCGGTGCAGGTGGTTCGGGTCAAACTCATCACAGTCCGGGATATTTACCCCAGAATGCGAGCAAGATTGCCACCGTATCGTATACCCCATGAGCGATGATCGGCGCCCACAGATTACGACCACTCAATAAGTACAATCCACCATAGACCAGGGCCGCCGCTATGACGGTAATTACGCCTGAGATGCCTTGATAAAAATGCACGACGCCAAACAGGATGCTAATAACTATTAAGCTTATCGCCCATGCGCCGCCACTTCCACCCGCCAACTCCGCCAAACGGTTCATAAGATAGCCGCGATAAACGAGTTCCTCCCCAAAGGCAGCCAGCGTCCAAACAAGCAACAGAAAAACTACGAGTACGAACACATTCCCTTTGACCTGAGCAAACTGTTCCAGGTCTATCGACTTACCTGTAAGCCGGACGATCAGCGGTTCTAACAGGTAGAGACTAAAAAACTGAAATACCACTCCCACGGCGAAACCAAGCAGTAACGTCTGACGCCAACGCCCCGGGCGTTTCAATCCAACCGATCGCCACCCTATGCCTCGCAACCACAGCGAAAGCCAGCCCAGCAGAAAAAGAAATGGCGTCGCACTTAAGCGTATAAGGTCCGCAAGATAGGCGGCAATGACGAGGAGCGCGATGATTAGCTCCGCAATGATGAGCAACTTACTATCACCGAGGATAGTTTTACTACGTGCGCGGAAGCGCTGATAGGCGGTGGTTTGATTTTGGTGACTCACTAATACTTAAAGCGCGTGGACGATGCCAATGCTTTCAAGCGTAGTTTTCGGCGCTGAGTTTGCGCTCACGAAAGAACAGAAACAACGGCAGAGCTAAACAAACACCGATGGCCAGATTACAAATAACGTAGGCCCATAGATACTTCATGCCACGACGCCGCCCTTCTGAAAAAACAAACAGCCACAGCACGAACGACGAGATGATGACATCGAGGCCAAAAAAGGCGGAGACATGATTTTGGAAAAGCTGCTCGAAGAACAACCGCATATCGAACCCGTAACGCGTTAGAAATGGGATTAGCTGCCAGAGAGGAAGAATGGCGCCGATAATCGCCGCGATAAAATAAAACCATCGCATGAGCATTTCTTGCTGCACCACCTTTCCCTCGTTGTAATTTCAGCTATCTAGCCAAGGTAAGTCGAGACCCACCACGTGTTGCCACCAACATCCACAAAGCCAGCCTGCCGCTCGTTGTAAGGCTTGTCTTCGAGCTCGGAAATGCTCTGCCCTCCCAACGGCCCGCATAGGTATGGCCTGACACTTCCAAAGCCATGATGAACATGCTTCATTGAGTGGTTCATGGACACTCCACCGTTTGAGATTATTTTGTCCTGGATGCACGTAATGCGGTGCGCGTCTGCAAGTCAAACTGATCTCCGGGCGAAAGCCAGTAGTACCAGTTCCTGTGGTACTTCTTATTGTCGTAGATGGCCACCCGTCCCTTACCGAAGACTTCAAAGCGATCGCCTTTAACTATGATTCCCGCTTTCTCGTCAATGCCGATCCCGAGCAACTTCGGGTAAGCATCGAGGACAGTGACCAACTCATTCTGCCGCATCGCTTCCGTCAGGTGAGCGTTGATAGCGACATTCTTCAAAAACGCGAACCCACGCTCCCGACCTTTGACCATTAAGACTGGCTTATCCGGATTGCCTCTGATCGTATAAGAACCCTGAATGATCGCCCCCGCAGAGTTGCCGCCAACAACACCACCCCGAGCTAGTACTGCCTCTATCTCCCGTAACGTTCGAGTACCTAGATAAGCCTCTGAAAGACGACCGGGGTTACCTCCGCTTAACCAGACCCCATGCGCCTTGCGCAGGGGTTCGACGAATTCTTTGGAGTTCGCGGTTTTCTGATTCCTGGTGTGAAGGATGGTGATGTTCTTGACGCCAAACATCCTGGCAAGTTCCTGCTGAAACTCAGGAGTGTTTGCCGGCAAAGTGTCGGTGTACAACCACTCCCAAATTAATCCGGAAGGGAGTCTAAGGCTCGAAGCCGCCGTCGGGATGTAAACGATATTTGCGTCAGGCCCACCAGCTAACTCGACGAATTCTTTAATGCCGGTTTCCTGATCGCCGCCTGTAATGATCAAAGTGCCTTTGACAGGGCCGCTTGAGGTTTGGGCTGTTAGTGTTACCGCGCAGAAGGTCGTGACTAGTAACGCACTCAATACCTTCCGCGTCATAGTTAGGTGTTCCTTCGCTTGGGCCAACTTCAGCGTTCTTGTTATTAACTGCTGCGTAAATTCTAACTCCGGCTTTCTTGAGAAAAGTGCTACCGCATCGTTAGCTATAAGGCGTTCTTGGGCTGCGGCAAGACTCCGTTCTTCCGGCGATACCACTCTCTCAAGCTTGATTGAAATCGCTTGCGATTAGCTTCTTCCCGTAGGAACCTGTGATAGGCATAAACGCCTTCTTCTTTGAATACACTCTTTACTTCAGGAGGCATCATCGACTCGAAATCAAGCTTCGCCACATCAATCAATACAAAGAACGCCACGTCTCCAACTCTCGTATCAGTGGGACCAGGGATACCACGTGGATCACGCATCGGCGTCGCGTCGGCCACCTTATCAATCAAGCATGGCACTACAGCTTCACCTGCATCAACCAGAGCGTTGTAAGCAGCGTCATCGACCCTTTCATCCTTGAAAGGCATTGACTTTATTTCGGCCACCCGACCACACAAGGCTTGTGGGTTGTGAGCCGATACTGATTTGTCCTGGTCCAGCGGTTGGACCATTGAAGTCGTGCATGCTGCGCCGAAGGCCACCAGAACTAACGCTGCCAAACGCAACGCTGGTTTAGCGAATTTCGATAGCAGCATAACCATAGTCATCGAACCCCGCGATTGAACACCGATCCTAATAAAGTTCCGGTCAGGTGCAGACGCGCTGTTGTTCAGGGCCGCTCGCTCATCCGTGCTGTACTTTTCGGCAACAAGCTATCAAGCATTTCAACAGTATCGTCGAACCATTCCGCCAGCCCCTCCTATCCCGCGGGCGGGCGATACCACCATGACAATCGCCCGTTCAGATAATGCGACTTGCTCTCGACACCGAATATGACTCCATCAATTCCCCATGAGGAAGGTTCGGAGAAGGGCGGCAGTGTTATGGCGCGAAATCGCTGAATGATCGAAGCTACTCGATCGGTGGGAACGATGGACTCGCTGCCGTAGATTTTCGGATCGCCTATAGAAAGCTTGGACCTGTCCCACTCAAGACGCCTGACGCGAAACTCGCCATCCTTTTCACGCAGCACCCAGGTGCTATAAGCGCCGAAAGCAGGATAGCGCCATACCCGGAACAGAAGCTCGTGTTCATTCCAAGCCTCAAGACCCGGATAGGTTTCCGGCTGCTCAAGATAAGAAATGGCTCGCTGTTCTTCAGTAAGCATCTGCCTTAGTTTTTATCACCTCAACGTAAGCGTAACGCGGGTGTGGAAAGCGATCATTTTTTGTCCGGGTAATATTCAATCTCGCGGAGAGTAATTGATACCGTTCTCCGATTGAATGTCAGTTCGCTCGTCTCTTTGCGCTTTACCCAATCGCCCCGCGAATTAACTTCGTAATCAGAGTATCCAGTTCTCTCGTACACCTTACCGTCAGGCCCATAGTAAACGAACGTAGTTGGAACACGATCGTCACCCGAATAACTATAAACTCGCCGGGCTGAAAGCTGACCATCTCGGTCATAACCTGTCATTTCAATCATTCGACCTTTAGCGTCATAGCTGTGAGCGTTTTTGGATAAGAGTTTGCCCCCAGGCTTAATGGATGCAATCTCAATCAGCTTGCCCGATGAATCGTATTTGAACACCTCTCTAGGCTGACCAACTTCTTCTTTAACCCCGGGCGCCGGGGCTACCGGAGGCGGTGGCGGCGGGCTATCCTTTCCCCGAATCTCTTGTTTCTTTGCTGTGCGACTTCCGTCTTGAGCGTAACCGTAATCCTCCCGGAGCTCATCACTGCCACAGTCGCCCGGGTAAACGGAATGCTGCAACAGTCTGCCGCCCTCTTCGTAAACCTTAGTCATTTGACGACACCTTGTGCCGGCGGGGTAGTTACTTCCGGAGACAGGCGACCACGAGACAAAGACTTTCTTAACGGGCCCGACAAACCCGTCATGTTGGCGGTCAGATTCCCTGCTTGTGCCCGGCCCTTGTGAACAAGCAACGCCGACGATTAGAACAAGTAGAATGTATTTCATAGTCAGATAGTGATAAGTAGCCGAAGGCGTTCCAGATAACCGACGAACATCGGCTTTGCATTTAAGTCGCCAAACATCCTTTAAACGGTTGGCACTTGGCAAAGCGATCTTATTAGCACCGTGGCTTCAGCCCGGTGATCCAGGAGTGATCTCACTGTCCCTATCCCGTGGCGCGGATTAGTGTTCAACCAAAACGGAAGAGAGTAATTGACACGCCGTTCGCACTCGGGTGCGTCATGTTGTTAGGCTTTCACCATGTAGGGGGTTTCGATATTAAGAGAGAAGCAGCCATAAACAGCACCAAGGATTGCACCCAGCGTTATCGCCAAGACTCCGCCAATTGAGCCCATTATGGTGTAGACAATTATGCCAACGATTGAGGTATATAAAGAACTTGCAATACCCAGCCCGATAGCAGCAATTACTTGGTCTCCAACCTCCGGATTAATGGACCTGCCCAGGGACTTAGGAGTGCTCAACGCTATTGCGGCAACACTTATAAAGAATGTAATTGGGAATGAATATAAATTGAGGTGCTCTGCCGCAAACCATCCGAGCCCGCCGAAAAGCGCGCCGAATGTGCCACCCCACATTCTCCACTGATTTCGACCGTTCTTCGATATTACAGCGGACCGCGGCCTTTTCATTTTTACGAAGGACCTTAATTTAGCGCCATTCCTATAAGTTGCTATTCGGTCCCAAAAGAACCATATCGCTGCGATACCTCCTAGAATGGTTGATATATCTAGAATGATTTTCATAGGTCAAAAAGAAATCTGAGGATGTGCTTAGCAACCAGGTTCTGCGAGACCAGACACTGGGTATCGACACAAAAACCATCAGGCAAACTAACGTCCTTAATACAACTAACTTCTATCTTGAGTAACGATGACTTGGTCGTCGGCCTTCAGCGTCTGCTCGCGCGAACCGCGCGAGCGCCAAGTGCCGCCCACTTCAGCACCCAAGTTGAGTGGTAAGAGATGAGTAGAGAAGCATGCAATCGCGCGTCTGTAAGACTTTGTTATACGCGACGATTGGGCCGGACTGTCACTCCGACGGCGTTAGATCCAAAGCCTCGGTGACGCGCGTGTAAGGGATTTTCGCCGCGTCGTTCACCTCTTTAACTAGTTCGGCGTTGTCAGCCTCGAAAAGACACATGCAGCGCGCATCACCAGGCACGAACGTGGTGCGAATGTAGCGGACGTTCTTTCCTTCTGACGTAAATCGCTGGCCGGTTTCTATCGCGGCGCGCTGGGCATCCGCCAACTGATCCATTGTGACGCCAGGGAGTTCCCGTTCAACCATGTAGACAGACATATTCGTTCTCCTTCATTCTCTTCAAGGTGGTACTGGGCGAGGATCGCGTGAGGTGTCTTTTATGCTAATCGGCTGAACGAGTCAATGACTCTCCACTACTGGCTTTACAAATCCGATTTGCAAAGGATGATCAATTCCAGCGATCCTTCTTCGGCGTTATTCAAGTAGTCTGCAACGTGGTAATGATTTGCCGCCATTCCAGCTTCCTCATCCGAACGACTCGCTGAGGCCCCCGACAAACATCAGCAAGGTCTTTCAACGCTGCGCGATTTCCAATGATCCCGATCTCACCGCTTGCTAACTTGATAACCTTTAACTTGTAGAGTTCTTGACTCATGTCGAAAGGTCATCGGAACTGGGTTAGGGAAAGCGTGTTCCCGTCCGGGTCTTGGAACCAAGCTATCTTGGCCTCGCTTGGTGCTGTCCAAACACCCGAATCGTCCTGCTCAAGCCATTCGTAACGCTCGCATCTCACGCCCCTGGCCGACAACTCCATTACGATCGCGTGAATGTCGGCGACATCCCAACCCAGTACCGTATAAGGTACCGCGGTATGTTCCTGTACCTTCTGTATACGCAGCATGACCCCGTTCGCGTCAAAGACAAGCGCGAAGGCGTCATCTGTGACGAGGCGTAATCCCAACGTCTGTTCATAGAAACTCTTTGCGTTATCCGGTTGGCTCGTAGCAACAAAGGCCATCACGTTTGAGCTGTTAAGCATATAGTCTCCTGTTATCCCTTCGTTAACTGAAGGGCTTCATTGGGTTGCCGCGCGTCGGCTCCAAACCGAAGTTAGACAGCCTCGGATCCGGGACACGTTATCCCTTCGTTGCCGCATCATCGAGGTGCATACCCATCAAGCAGTTCCTTCGCTCTTTGACGCACTTTGATGTCAGGATCGCGGCTGGCTGCCTCTTGAAGAATCGGTGCGGCTAGCTCCCAGGGTGCCTGCGTCAGAAAAGCCAAAGCATACTCGCGATATCCTCCTGAATAATCATGCAGGGCGACCTGACGTAATGGCGCTACGACGCTCTTTCCACCGATCGCTCCCAGCAACCGCATCGCATGATACTTCTCAAACCCGCTGGTCTGGCGAAGGTACTCAGCGAGAACCGGCACTGCCTTTTCTCCATAACCCTTAACCTCATCGACAGCCAGTTGTGACGGTGGAATGAAAGTTCGCGCGGTCACCGGATGACCATTGACTATGATCACATTCTCGCCATTATCAATTGTCTCGCGCATGATCCTCTGAATTCGCTCACGGATAAAAGACAGTTGAGTATCGTTCGTCGACCTCGTTTGTGCATCAACATGCAATGCTACAAAACAGATGAAAGACAGCAAGCCGATTAAGGTTGCGCAATGATGAGTTCGATTGTTTTTCATCTCGCCTCCAGTCGTCGAGTTCAACACCCTTCGCATTACTTCGTGTGTTTCGTGTAATTCGTGGATCGTTCTTATGCTGACCAAAAACCGATCCACGAATTGCACGAAACACACGAAGTAACACGAAACAAGACGACGAACAATAGAAGAGTTGAACACCCGCGCAGCACCTTGCGGCGCAGCGCGGGTGGATTGTGACCGAGCAAACATTTAGATAAAACTAGGGCAACGGTTGGCCCTTGTCGTCTACAAACACGCTGAAGACGCAAAACAGGTTCGGATCGAATGGCACCAGGCTGGCATGGTTGGTCACCAACAACGAACCTGTGTGGCTGTCAAAAGCGATGTTTGCCGGGTTGGCCCATGGCATTGGATCCGGCGACCCGCCTGGATTCGCGGCTGGTCCAGAGTAACGTGCTTCCTCTGTCCCGTCAGGCCGCAGCACAGAGATCTGACTTGTGCCCGCCAGAGCGACATACAGCTTTCCTGACTTGCCAAAGGCGATCCCATCCGGGCCTGCGAGTTGGAACGATGGGAAAAACGGATAACGGAAAAACTCATCGAGGTTCGCCGCTGTCGGCGCAGCCAAAGGCAGCCGGTAGATCACGCCGTCCAGCGTGCCGGTCTCAGCGGTCACCGACACATAAACGTTCTCATAGTTCTCATCGAAGCGAATACCGTTCACCCCAAAGGGCACGTTGGGATCGCCTGCCAGGCGTGGGTCAGTGAACCACACCGTAGGCGTACCTCCGCCGGGCGGGATGCGGTAGATGGTCGCTGCAAACGAATCGGTGACGTAGAGACTACCGGCATTGTCGAAGGCGAGATCGTTGAGCAGCGATGGCCCCGACGGGATAAATGCCGCGGACACTGACTGCGTATTCCCGGGGTTGAGGTCCATGCGGATCACTCCGACGAAAGGCTCGACGACGTAGAGTTTCCCGTCTGGGCCAAAAGCGACACACGAAGCGGCGCTCATTCCCGCGAAGGGGTTGGTGATGGTGATTGGATAGTCAGCTTCGAAAGAACCCGTCTTGATGTCATAGGCACGCACATAAGCAGAGCCGAGAGGCTGCCCGAACGCCGCCGGGCCGGAAACGTAGAAGCGGTTGCCGCGAGTAGCGATGCCCTCAGGATAGCCGGGGGCCGCGATTGGGGCGACCACACTTGAATCCCCCAGCGACTGGGCCAGGATGGCAGTAGGAGTAAACACCAGCACCAGCAGCGCCGCGAGGTAAACGGGGAGATTGCGTCTCATTGGATTATCCTCCAGTAATTTCTTGAGTTAGGAACTTTAGGGTAATGCGAGGACCACTCTCTCTAACCAGTAACGCGGAATTTTGGCGGAAAACAGAACATGCCTCCGCCGAGTGCTGGCATAGAAGTGCGGCAGGAACCAGCATCTTATTCGTGTTATTTCGGGTGCTCCCTTCAATTCGTGGATCGTTTTTTCGGCAACATAAGAACGATCCACGAATTGCACGAAGCACATCAGACCAAAAAATAAGGGCAGCCTTTCAGCTGCCCTTTCTCATTCAGTGTGCGTTGCTCAGTAGCGGCTACGGGTAAGTAGGCGGCGGGTAAACGCTGTCGCGCACCACGTCGACGGTTGCGAGCCAGGCGTCCACTTCGCTGCGATCCGGCATCGGGGCGCGTCCCATGATGACCTCGATGGCGCGCAACGCTGCCGCAACGTTCGCGTTCCCGTATCCCTGCTGAGTGTAGTAGAGAGGCGTATTTGGAATGACGACCGGATCGTAGACCCATGTCTCCGTGTTGAACTCCTCCGGATGCGCCGTCTTGAAAACCGCGTCCTGTAACTCTGTCCTCGCGAGTACGCCATCGGCGAGTAACCCCTTGGCTATCCCCGCCGGCCCATAGGCCGGCACGCTCTTGCCGTCAGCCGTTATGTGAATTCCCTCGACCGCATCGCCGACGCTGCGCCGGGCAGCGAGTAACACGCGAGAGAATACTCCGGCGGTCACGGGCGTCGCGTTGCTCGTGCCGCCAAACTCAACTTCACCCGAGAAACTGAATGGATCTGCGGCGGGCCAGTGGAGCCCATAGGATGAAATGTCAGCGGGCACAGAGTGCCAACCGTAATCCTGCTCATTCCGAGCGCTAACCGCGCCGACGGTCACAACCCAGGAAGGGCCGGAAGTGGGCCGCAGACTCGAATATCTGTCTGTCGCGACTCCGGTTCGTGAGAGGCCGTTGCCCGCGGAGAAGAGTGCTGTCCGTCCGTCGCGCAGGACGAACGGAGCCGTGTAGCGATATTCGCGTCCGCACCAGACGTCGGCAACATCATCAACCGTTTCATCGCCTGAATCGGTGCACGGGACCGAAATCGCGTCGCCGTATGAGCCGGAGATGAAATCAATCCACGGTTGCTCGGCCGCCCACTTGACGCCTGCGTCTCCGAGCCCTTCGATTATGACGAGCAGCGCATCCGGATTCGAACCGTAGGGCGCGCCCTTCGTCGAGAGCGCTCCCCCACCGGAGACGGATGTCGTGCCGGTGCCGTGGCCGTCGTCATCTATGATCGGACGACTCGGAAGTCCGCCCGGCGGCGTGCCTGCGTAGTCTGCGACTGAGTAGGCGCCGATGATGTTCGTACCGGGAATCCAGTAGAGCTTACGTTCAGCAACCTGGCTCCAAACGGGAGCGTCGTCGGTCGTGCGGGCAGTAACGTAATCGGCCGCGCCGAAACTCAGGCCGAGGGCGGGCGCATCTTTTGGAAAACCTTCGATGTAATTGCTGGGGTGAACCGTGTACTCGGAGCGACGGTAAGCGACGTGGTACGGGTTGATCCCGGTGTCGACTACTGCGATCACTACATGTGACTTCGACGCAAGCCGCTTGGCCCATTGCTTCACGCGGTCCTCTTCGAAGCCGAAGTTAGGATAAATGCCGGGAGCGGCCGGTGGTGCTGCCGGCTTCAGTCCGCCCCCATGTTGCGCGGCCGGGTCGGACGGTGGGTACGCGCGAAAGCGGAACGTTCCGTTCGCTCCGTTAAAGAGTGTGACGATGGCGAATCGCGAGCCGTCGGGGATGGTCCCTGCTTCCCCGCCGATCTTACGCGTGGCTATCGTGGCGGACGAGACTACCGGGTTAAAACTCGCGTAGAAGGCGATGTCGAAATCCTCGAGCCCGGTCGCGCCTGACACCTTTTCGAGCGTGAAGCTGCCGCCGCCGGTGCCCTCCGCTAACTCGAGCGTGTAGCCGACGTGGCCGTTGGAGCCGGCTGCGGCCCAAACCTGGCGCTGCCCGCCTGGCCACGAGCTATATGTCGCGTCCTGCGCGAAGCGCAGCGGGATGGCGATCGTGCCCTCCGTCTCTTGCACTGGCGCAGTCGCGGCCTTTCCTAATGGAGTGAATAGGCCCGCCGCGGTGATCAAAGCCAACCCAGTCACCAAAACGGCTGCAAACAGAACCCTTACTGACCTCATCCTTCTGCGCACTTTCAACTTCGACATAGCTCTACGCTCCTTATCCTGCAAAGTCTGTTCTAGTCGCGGTTATGCGCGACGGCTGCCACCGTGCGCTCTCGCTTGTAAAAACAGTTACAGGATATGGACGTGGGTTGAGGAATTCTTGAGTTGGGGGTGGATCCAACCTAGCACGATTGTGAATTGATTGTTAGGACATTGCGGGGCGCTTGCGAGGGCTTGTTGGCGGCGCGTTTAGTAACACGAAGGGTCCTCGTTATGTCGAACTAAGGTTTGCAGGCTTCGCGCGTAATTGCCCGTTCGATCATCGTTTTCAGTTGTGGATTGGTTTCGACAGACAGGTGTTCCGATAGAATCTCGCGCCCCTCAGGGCCGCCTTCTATGAGCAGCGCTGAGACAGCATCGAAGCGCAACAGTTGGGATTCCTCCCGCAGCATAGTACGGATGATGCCGAAGCTCGCCTGTTTCCAGCGCCTTACTGCGATGTACGCGGCGAGCCCGCGCTTACGCAAATCTTTATCTTCCAAAAGTGCTTTAAGCGTTCCGTCAAACGAGCTGTCAACCTTTTCCTTGATTATCATGGTCGCCTGCCAGCGCACACCGCCGTCATCGTGCCCCATGAGATCGAGTAAAATTTTTAGATAGGCGGGCTCCCATTTCAGATACATCTGCTCGAGGGCAGTGTGGACCACGCCCGGGTTGGTGTCCTGCAATATTTTCGCGAGCGACACGCCCCGCTTTGCCTGCTGCTGGTACTCGGCCCTGGCCAGAACTTCGTTTATTTTTGGGATACGCGACTCAACGAACTCCGTCTCGTACGCATGTGGGTCGAGTAAATAGGCATTTAGGTAGTAATCCAGCGCACGGCGGTTGTCTTTTTTAACTTTATAAAAAAACCTTCCCACCCAGGCTTGGATGAATACCGAGTCCGGCGACATTCCGGCTGCCCTGACAAAATGATTCTCCGCTTCCCGCAACATGCCTTCGCGTTGAAGGATGGTCCCCAGGTTGAAGATAAAGCCGCCTTCCTGCGGAAATTGTTTAATGGCTTCTGAAAGGAGCGACTTTGCTTTACCGGGTTCCTTTTCAATTACTTCCGCAATCCTTAGCTGGTATCCATGCAGAGTCTTCGGATATCGGTGGGCGTAGTCGCTTAATAAACGATCAGCCTCTTCCCGCTTGCCTTCGAGCCTCCACACCGTCGCCAGCGCCTCCGTGTTTTCGAAATCATCAGGCTGTAGTCGAATGGCTTTCGAGATGTATTCCTTCGCTTTCGTCCAGTCTTTTCGGTGGACGTAAATGTCGCCCAGTTTGACAACGGTGTCGATTGAGTTCGGGTCGCGGTCATGTTCCCTCTTCAACGCCGCCTCAGCCGCCAAGCTAATATCATGCGTTTTGTCCGGTCTGAACATCTGCGCAAACGCTTCGTCGAATTCTTCCTCTTTGAACCTGCCGCGACGTGCAGTCTCCAGTATGTAAAACGCCTGGAGGCGGTTACCGCGGTCAATGAAGTATTTCGCAAGCGCCATGTGCGGGGCGGGCTCAAGGAAGCGCATGGCATACTCTGTGCGGAGCTGGTCGAGCGAGCTATAGTCAAAATTACTTCCCAGCGCGGCGGACTCATAGCGACGACCATCAACGTCCCTAGGTCCATCCAATCGACGAAGGTCGCGAGGAAGCTGCACAGCAAACCAACCATGTGGGTTTGGACGGATCAGTTCAGATGAACCATCAGCACGTGATTCGGCAAGTGTGACGACGTGAGGGGATATCAGAACGGCAAATAAGAAAATGATAAGCTTACGCATTATGATTAGGAGCAAGTGGAACCGCCGAACCTTGTCCTTCAGCTGCGGCGCGCGATCAGCATTCAACCGCGAGAGCGGGTGCTTGTAGAACTCGACGAAGGCGTGATGCAAACCGTAACTGAGGTTGGCTTTTTTATTTCAATCCCTCTTCATATTCACTTCTGCGGCATGTAGAAGCCTGTGCGGGCCCTCACTCCTAGTTTCCGGTCCTGCCCTTGTGAGTCGCGGGCTCTGACTTTGACCTCCAGCCGGTGCAACTGCCCATCGTGCGCTTCCTCCGCGCCCAGAGTGAGCCGATGCTGTATCGCGCTGTAAGACTTCCGATAAGCCCTTCGAGCGCCGCGCCGTACTCTTTCTTTTTGTGAGGGCGCACGTAATCGCCGCCCGTTTGCCTGGCTAAATACTGCGGCGAATCATACCAACTGGCTCCCAAGTCATTCTCCGCCGGCTTGAGAATCGGAGTAAATAACTTGAACATTAGATCGGTTCCGGTGATGAGCGCGTTGAAAGTAATGTTGGACCGAAGTAGATTTGCGGCGACTTCATCACGTTGCGCGTGATTCATCAGAAAGACGGAATCCGTCAGTATCACAACTGTAACTTGTGAATTCTTACGTTGGGCGGCGACTGACAGCGCAGCATCTTGCAAAACTCTCGGTGCGTTAATAGATTCGGGCATCTTCCTTTCGGAGAATTTTTGAAGATTAGTGTCGCTGAAAGTTCTTTCGCGCCCCGTCGTCCAACGGCGCCAATACGATAAATAGTGCCAGGGGCCGTCTGGGTTCTTCTGCTTCCTTGCTGAAATAAGTTATTTCGCGCCGTTTGCCATTGTCGAATACCTCGAAATTATCCTCAGTCAAATCATCGACGTTAATGCCCGTTCGCTGATCTCTAACGAGCGTGTCAATAAAGACTACGCGCGTGTTGACTCGCACGACCTCCTCTGCAGGGTCTTGGCCCACCGTTAAATCAGGTTTTGTGACAGTCCTTGCGCGTTCTTGTGCGACGCTCAGAGGGGTAATGCAAAGCGACACCAACAAGCAAGCTGAAAGAAGCAATTTAGTCTTCATTATCCCCGGGCTTATCACTCTTACTGATAACACCATTAACCAGACGCTTAAGAACAAGGAAACGTTAACGAGGTGAAGCGTGTTACGTTGGCCCTCAGCCCCAGCACGCGATCGGCATTCAGCCTGATCCTTGCTGATATAGCTTCTGCCATAAATCCATCATCTCTTGAGCGCCTCTCTTTGTCCCTATTATTCTCTGTAACAGATCCTGGTCAGACCTGTACGCATAATCAATTCTGTCAAATCGGACTTTATAATTCGTCTTCAGCTCATACCAATTCACTTTCAAAATATACTGCAAACAATACACAGCTAACTCACCCTTCGTGGCGTTCCCAAAAGGATCAATATGAACATTCGTCTTATCCTTATTGGGAATTTGACTGATAAGGAAAGGAACCGTCGTATTTTTATCTTTACGGAAGAATGAAACCCATTCCGGATAATAAAATATCCCGGCTTCAGTCCAGATACCTTTCTGAGGATCGTAGTTGTCATAAGGTTGATTGTAATAGCGCTGGCCGAGCGTACATCCTCCCAGATTCGCAAGGTCCTCCCATTCTTCTTCAACGGACTTGTTTGAGGCACCCGAGGAATTTGGGCTGCTCGTTTTAGGCTCGGAGACTGGTAATGGAGTGTCTATGAGCACTACTTCAGCAGGGTTTCTATAAGCGGCCCCTGCGAAATAAGCTACGCCAATGAAGAGGACAAATGTAAGAGAGGCAATAAGAATTCTAAGGCTGATGCGTTTCAAGATTAACCTCCGGACGAAGGCCCGCAAGCATCTAACGCGACCTTGATTTGTTCAAGATGGTGCTCATTGTGCGTAGCAACCTTGTCTAACTCCTGCTTCAGGGTGCGCACTCCAGTTTCGTTATGCACAAACTCAAGATGGCCGCTGACTTCGTAGTGCAGGCGAGCTTGGTAGATGATTCCATCTCTCACGGATGAATAAATACGCTGCGACAACTCTAACGGCACATTCGCATAATCCAATCCTTTCGCCCACGCATTTTCGTCAAACGCCCAAAGCACTTGCTTCGGCTCGCTAATGACTCGCCTTATTCGATCGTAAAGCACGGTTTCAGCGTCAGCCAGGTGATGCAGGATATATCTAACCGTCCACTTACCTGGGCCATAGCTCTTAACAAGATGCACATCTTCCAGCTCGTACTACCTAAGCGTCGCCACTTTTGTCGCTTGAAGTCTTTCGATGATTTCCATCTCGTCAGTACCAATCATTTCCTGGTCCGAGGAGCCGCCGAACGCCGGCTTTTTTCAGCCTAAAGCACGATGCTTTTCGAACCGCGGTCAAGACAACGGGGAAAAGTGCACTTGAGAAAATGCTATCGCGAACTCTGCTGTCCGAGCTCCTGGGCCAGCCCTAGGAGAATTCCTTCGGGGCCTCGGATGTAGCAGAGCCGATACTTGTCTTCGTACTGGACCACTTCGTCGACGAGCTCCGCGCCGCGTTTGCCGAGCCTGGCGAGCGTATCGTCGATGTCATCCACGGCGAACATGACGCGTAGGTAACCGAGAGCGTTCACGGGGGCGCGACGGTGATCGGCGACCACCGGCGGCGCGAGGAATCTGGACAACTCGAGCCTGCTGTGACCATCCGGCGTACGCATCATGGCCATCTCGACGCGCATGTCGCGCAATCCGGTGACGCCATCTGCCCACTTTCCTTCGATTGGCGCGCGCCCCTCGAGCTCGAGGCCGAGTTCGGTGAAGAACTCTATGGCGGCATCGATGTCTTCTACCACGATGCCGACGTTGTCCATACGCTTGACCGTCATAATGTCTCCCTGGCGTCTAACGTGGAGTTCACCGGGCGGCGACTTGCGCGTTCGCCGCTTAAGTCGTTATGCGGCTCACGGACGCGCCACCTTCAACAAGCTTCAAGCATCCATTCGGAGACGCCTCCGCTCTGGTCACCAGTGAGCCATTGCCAATCCAAATGCATGCAGAGCGTCTTGTCAGGCGTATGGCTGAAGCGCGCTAGTGCTCGACCGGCCTTCAGCTCGTCGGAGACGGTGACGCACTGGTAGAGCATCTCAACGGTGCCATCGTCCTCCCTGCGCGCGACCACCTGGCCGGTCCTGATCGTGCCACCGGAGTAAACACCGAGGATGCCTCGATCATCGTCAGAGACAAACGTCATGGTCGTATCGGTGCTGATGGTTCCGTTGCTGGAATTCGCGATTGCCCGAAATGTCTTCCCAGCCAAGGTCATCGGTTACCTCGTCTGCGCTGGTCGAATGCCAAGTCTTTGCCGCCTAACGACGGCCTTCAGTTGCGCCGCGCGATCAGTGTGTGGGTGTCCGTCGTTAGATTGCCACCCACGGCAAAGGCGACTATCCGAACATTCCTTTGCAGGCAATATCAAAATCCTTGAGATTCTCTTTCCCCGCTTTCACAGAGAAGCCCTTGATGAAAATCTGCTCGACGAATTTGTCTTTATCGCGTCCTATTATCACCGTCGAATTCTTATCCCTGGTCTTAGCCATCAGCAATTGACAGGGTGCTTCTTCCTGCGACTTATGCCAAGTCCTGATGGAAACCGTGTATTTCCCTTCCACCACTTTTTCAAATACAAAATTACCTTGAGCGTCAGTTTTGGATTCGACGCTATTATCCTTTTGATCCGATTTCTTTTCATCCAGCAGCACAATTACGGCATCAGCAACAGGACGACTCTTGTCCTCCCGATACGCTCTGCCTTTCAACGTGACAGTTTTGTCTTTGGAAAGGGTTCGCGCGTCTCCCGAAATCTGAGTTAGCGAGAACAAGAGAGCGACTATGACGACAAGAGAGAGATGTTTCCATGTTCCTTTCTCGATGTTATCGACTGTCATGCAAAAAGTGGCAAGCCCAACGCACCCTTTAGCTGCGGTTCGCGAACAGTATCCTGCGCAGGATTACACCTAAACAGGGGAGAATTACTCCAAGCGCCATCGCTATGTAGGATTGAGTAACGTAAGTCTGACCTGCCTCGCGAACGATGTCAGTACCAACATATTGATCATTTAGTTCGCCAAGATGCACCCCTGCAAAAAGCAGCGCAAGAGAAAGTGCAACGAGTGGTATCCAATATCGGAGGCGTGACAGAAGTAACCCCCCTAACCCAATAGAAAGGAACAGGAACCAGACTTGGAGAAGCGACGGCTCCTTGTCCATCACTTCAAAAAAGATAGCTAGTGTTTTCATGAAACCAAACCAATCTGGCTAAGAAAACAGGAAACGGTTGGCATGCTTCATGGTGATGTCGGTGCGCTGCAAGCGCGTCTTACCTGGCGGCGCTACGGATCGGCCTTTGTGTAGATCACCATTTCGCCGCTGTCCGGGTCACCAATATAGTTGTATAGCCGGTACGGCGCACTTCTACCCACCAATCCCAGATACATCACTCTCCCTGAACCCAGCGTGAAAGATACCCCCCAGCGATCCCCTTCCCGCTTTAAATGCCAACGCCCACCACGTTCATAAGAAGGACCGTTCGAAATAAAACTGCCGTCCGATTGCAATGTGATGTCGGATGGATATTCGGATGGATATGAAGCGTAGTCGCTCTGTTTCCATGTCCCAGTCAGAGAGGCGACCTCAGGTTGATTTTTCGTGAGTCGTAAAAAGAAGATGAGGTCTGAGCCCAAGCTGAAAGCGACGAGCAGACAGGCCAGTGCGCCAGTGCCGATCGCAAATTTCAACGCTCGCCAATTACCAGTGCGCTGACCATAAATGTACAAAGCGCGGCACACCATCAGGAAGATTAATCCCAGAATTAACCCAAATATTAATGAAAACAGAGGGCCCATAACGGCACTAAGAAGAAGAAAAGGGTCGCTTGAGAAGCATTTTATCGCGCCGTATTATCCGGCGCGACCACCTCAATCAATAGAGGCAAAGGCGTGCGGCGATTCCCCATAGAGAACCTCGAAGTGATCTACTAGAGCTTGATCGCTCGGAATGAGTGCGCCATAGCGGGCGTCTGCCTGGTTAACTTCTTGCTCCGTGGCATTCACTGAATGTTCAAGTAGCGACGCGACCACATCCAGACCAAAGAACCGATAACCTCTAACAGCGGCAGCAAGCTCATCTGACGACAAGACTTCAAGAGCATGCCCGATCCCGCCGTTCATCACCATTCCATGAGCTAGCAGTAGGTCCGACAAAGCACGGTCACCCTCACGAGCATTTGAACCACCGGACTCCATCGCCGCGCGATTCCAAATCTGATCAGCAATCGATAGTTGCATTCGAAAATCCGAGTATGCTGCCGCTTAATGAGAAACTCGTTAGCGCCGCTCCGGTCCAACGATTTGTTCGGCGGCGATTCATCCTTCATCCTTGCTTTTTCAGCCCGGCAAAGTTGCCACGAACCTTGAGCGGTTGGTAGGGCCACGCGGCAGTTTTTCCTGAGACAGCGTTCTTGCAGATAGTGATTTCCAATTGGAAGCTCCCTTCGAGTTCATCCGAGCCAGTGCGCGCCGTGGTGTGAAGATAGCCAACTCTCTGATCTGCGGGTCGACAGTTGAATTTCAGCGGTCTGCCCCCGAGTATTACCGGAAATGCGACGTGGGTTCCTTGAGTGAGCCGTCCTTCGCCGTCGATCTCAATCAAAAGGTCCCAGCCGCCGGCGGCGCTAAGCTCGATATGATCCGCCGCTATCTTGCCGACCTGGGCGCCAGGACTTGCCTGTTCGAACCGCGGTCCACGATCGTAACCCAGGATTACTCCGGGGATCTCCCAGGGTGCACGCCCTGCATTGAACGCAGGCATCTCGACCTGAACCTCGAAGGCCGGGCCTCCGATTAATCGCGAAGTTTCCGACACACTCGGGCCAATCGGCTGGTCCCTTCGAAGTCTCAGCGCGACGATACAGGCAAGCAGCAACGCCAACGCGATGATGGTCACCAGTATCTTCTTGCCAGGCATTATTACCGCGCTCTCAGTACAGTTGTAGAGATGTGTGGGCTGGATCCGATTGCCATGATCGCTTCCGAAGAATAACCGCCGCCCAACGCTTGCCTCAGCCGGCGGCGCGCGATCAGCATTTCAACTGAACGAACGAAAGCTGCAGGCTCCATCCCTTTGTCAGGCGACACCGCGTCACATTCTCGTAGCGAGCCGTCAGATGCAGTCTCTGTTTCCGGCGCGAAGGGGAACTAGATGCCACCCATCAGATTCCTGACCTCACTTGATAGCCTCGCATCATTGACCCTTTTCCATTTTATTTCCGTAAATGAATTTGCAAGAGTGATTCCGGATTCCGTTTGCATATAGACAACATCGTGATCCTCATCGTCCTGAGGAACATAAAGAACTGCCTTCTTTCCCACGAAGGCAGACTCCACTCCATCAAATTCGGCACTCAACGTTGTCTTCCCGCCAACAATGACAGAGCGGTTTGTGAAATCTAGATTAAAGGGGTACGCAAGGTAATTGACCAAAAACGTAAAAAGGGTTGGGTGAATATCTTGAGGAAATGTGAGCCGGAACACATTCTCTTCTTGTTTGTAAGGTTCGATGGAGTAGGTTGGGTAACCATCGCCTTTGTACGTTTCTATAAAGTCATTGATGATTTTCTGAATCTCAATCTCATTCCATCCTTTGACGAGAATAATTTTATCGATCATTGAGTTAATAGCCAGCTAACGCTCCAGATAACCGGCGAGCATAAGTCTGACCTTTAGAAGCTGTGCCGGGAGCGAGTCCGGTTCATCTGGTTGTTATGCGCGCCTTGCCACCGATATCGTCTGAAGTCTTGCTCCGCCCTTCTGAGGCTTCGGCAAGTTCTAAATGCACCGTCGTATTTTCAGTCACACTGCCAACCGACCCGACCCGCCAACCCCCTGCTTCCGGCAATCCCCGGTTTGATGGTTCACTCGCCCCATCGACAGTAGGTTCACTCCTTCGCTTGCGCTCACTCCGCTCTTGCAACAAACCCTGAGGCGTATACAACAGCAGCATCAGGAGCCTGATGGGGAGAAAGAAAAACATCACCGGGAGCAAGGCGAGATCGATAAGGAAAGTTAGCACCCCTTTGCCCGCGAGCCGCCATGAACTGCCCACCCGACCCTCACGAGCCATCGTAGGAGCACTCTCGAAGAAGTGGTCGGCGTAGCGTGCGACGGAGCGGTCGAGATGCTTATTGACTCTGGTGAATATGCTGTCTTCCCCGGTCGTTAGGGCGATATTGACCACGTCAAGGTTGGTGCCGCAACTGGGGCAGAACTTGTACCGGTGAGAATCATCTCTCCCGCATGTTGGACAAAACATCAATTGACTCCTCTGACAGAAGATCTACATGGGCAAGTACGATGCTGACACGGTTTGGTTCAAAGAGAATCAACCACGCAGCGCATAACGCTGGGTCAGCGCCGCGCGTGATCAGCATTCAAGCTGAAGGAGAGAAATTACTTAAGACGCATGGTATCGCGCCGTCAGCTGCAAGGCCTTGTTAGCTGGCGCCCTTAGCATAAATCACTCAATCGCCGAAATGACCTAAATACCAATCCCAGATAGGTGCTTTGCTCCGACAAAGTACAGATCGATTTGCTTCCGCTTAGCGTAATCCCTCTCCATCACCGCTCCCGTCGGATCGTTGACAAAATCGTGCCAATTAAGGAATCCGTGCACATAATGGAAAGCTACCCGATTAGAATCGCCGGACAATATCCAACAGTCGTCACCGCACAACTTTTTCCTTTCGGCCTCATCGCTGACGGACAGAACTTTCGCCAGCCGTGCCTCATATCCTCCGCGATTCATTTTGAAATGTGCCCAAGCTCCCCATTCTAAACTTTTGGTCACGGCTAACCATGTAGTCACCCCAACCAACATGATTGCCAGGACAGCTGAGATTTTGCCCTTATCTTTGGCGAGCGAGATCAAAGCCAAAATAAACAATACAAATCCGATTATTAAAGACAGCAATTGAGCGAAACCGGAGATTAGAGGTATCGGTAAAATAAAAATCAATCCGAGAGCGAGGATCCATCCACCAACCGAGTAGAGGATAGTTTTCAGAAGTTTCGACACAGGCCACTTATCCTGTACGCACTTGCAGTCAGCATAACGCCGGCCCTTCAGCTGCGGCGCGCGATCAGCATTCGATCGCACGAAAGAAGTTACTAGAGAAACATGCTACCGCGCCGTCAGATGCAGGGCTTTGTTAGCTTGCGATTGAAAGAAAGATGACTTTTCTTCGCTGTTACCCATCTGCGCGGCAGCCTCGAACCAGATCCCTGTTTCGCCTGACTCGGAAAATAATATTCAGCTTCCCACCTACATAGAACTCAAGCTGGCCAAGACCTTTAACCCGCGCACCTTCAGCTAAAATTATTCTCTCCCGTGCTAGCCTCCGATTCAGATAATCAGCCACCTGCTTTAACCGCCGACGACTCAAACTTCGGACACTCTCGCCGCTCCCAAGGCGAGAAATGATAATGACCGTCTCATCTCTGCCAGCTTCTTCCGCAGCGATCGCAACGAAATCAAGGCGCATCATGATCCCCTCACAATCATCACCGGTAAGGCCATCAGGGGCACCGTAGATTTGAGCCTTTGCAGACTGGCCGCTCTGCGCGCAGATGGGGATGCCTGATGTGCACGCGCCGAGAACAATGAGAAGGATGATGGTCTTTAACATCAGAGTCGAGCCAATAGGAGGGGGAGCAATCTAACGCCTGGCATCACCCGCCGCGACGAGACGTGATAACGGCCAAGCTCTCGATGACATTCTCGCTGACTCGCGGTCGGGTGCATGGCGTTGTTAGATTGCGGAGCCGAGAAAGAGACCCCATCTTTTCTTGAACCGCCTTCATTCTCACGGCTGACTCGATCTGAATTTATAGCCCTACCTCGACAGCGCGTAAGCTTGAATCAATCACATGCCCCACTCAACTCAACAAGGCGCCACCTTTTATGAATAAAGTTTAGAGTCCTTGAACTAATACATGCCTCATTAGGGTAATAGCTAAGGATGATTCGAGTTGACTCGGAACTGATGGTTGCCTTCCAAGCTCCACCTTTAGCTAACAAAGACTCGATCAGTTCACCATCACGGCTAATTAACTCGGAAGTATCATCCTGCCCCGTGCCCGAGGACTTAAGGCGAATTTTCGGAGGTAATACACTGGTCAAATAGCGTCTGCTGGCCTTCGAGTCCGGTGCGCAGAGTAAGGTCTCAACCAATCGCCAAGCCCCGTTCGCGTCTCGGCTCCTCCCCGCAGCTCTTTTCACCGATTGTTGAAGTGTTTTCCG
Organism: Pyrinomonadaceae bacterium; assembly: GCA_035273385.1. Taxonomy (GTDB): domain Bacteria; phylum Acidobacteriota; class Blastocatellia; order Pyrinomonadales; family Pyrinomonadaceae; genus PSRF01. Next base: position 122,404 of record DATEPE010000038.1, read on the forward strand.
CTCACTGGGTGAGCATGCGTTCGCGTATTCATCACCGTGCACATAAAGGTTCCGCTTAATTTGCGGAGACCTCCCTTGTGCCTGCGCGAGCCCGGTACACAAAAGGATAAGACAGCCAAGGACAATACACATTTTCACACTGTCCTCCTGATTAAGTCCTCTGGCATTGCCTGCATAAAAATACTCAACGGCAATCCAACGCCCGGCATCACCCGCCGCGACGGGCCCCGATTAGAAGGGCGTCTCGCGGATGAAGGCCGCGCTATTCGCGATCGTGTGCATGCCGTTGTTGGGCGCCGGCTAGATATAGCCGGATACATCAATGACTTTATTGTTTTTGATTTTCAGAGTGAAGCCATCGTACCAGCTAAAAGGGTTAGGGCCTATGAACTCGAGAATGTAGTGAAACTGTTCTACGTTGCCGTCTCTTGTAACTATCATTGGAAACCCTAAACACTTGATGGCCTGGTTCCTCGTCGCTACTCCGCCAGGGCAATCGTACTCTTCCGGAACTTTACTATCTGAAAACAATAACTCGAACGCATTCTGAAAGCTTCTTTTCGAGTCACCTTTAAGGAGGACTTCGTATTCAGTCTCCTGTTCATATATCTCTGGCCAGTGCCTGAACTTTACCCTGATAAAGCTCTTCTCTTCGTTCACGGAGTAAATTTTTATCTTCGTGCCTCTCCCCTTAATGCCACCACTTCGAGCATCCTTCGGCGGAGCCCCTTGTGTGAAGACAATGTTGTTAGGGAAAATTCTCGGCGTGTGCCCCTCATAGAAGACCAAGCTGTACTTGAGCCAATAGGGCTTGGTTAAGTTTAGCTTGTTATGGTTCCTGGTTTGGGCGTGAAGGGTTGGTGTAACCAAAATGAGTATTGCCAGGAGAGTGGCAGTTCTTTTCATATTAAGCCTACCCTATAGCCGCCCGACGTCAGAGTAGACCGGGCGGCGCGATTTCACTCAACCTTCGCCGCATCACGCTTGATCCGAAACACGCTCCCGCCGCTCCGGTCCAACGATTTGTTGGACGGCGCGTTTACACACCCCACAACTTAACTTTTGACAAAATAAAGTTTTCTTGTGAACTGTCATATTTGAACTCGGTCTGACAGCCGCCTTCCATTTCGTAAACGTAATGTCGTCGCTTTGGCACGCTCACGTAAAGATGCGGAAGATCTATCTTGAGGATTGCTCCATCGTTTTCCATCGGAAAGATTCTGAGAACTGACAATTTTTTGCGAGTCTTTTTGTAGCGTTCGGATAAGTCTTCTTCGTTTAAATACTCAATCTTAAAATCTCCAAACTGCGTCGGTAGATTTTTGGTCAATAAACGGTCGTATTCAACAATGCGGTTATAAAACGTTCGTCCCGAACTTTCCATGTAGCCATATTCTTCAAACTCTTTCTTGACACAAGCCGATAAAGCTATCGCGTAAAGATTGTTTTTGTTTTGCGATGCCGCTTTCGTTTGCGGTAAAGGGTTGCCAGCAAGAAAGCCAAAAAGTAAAAGAAGCAATGCAAATGGTTTTTCCATATTAAGAACTCGCATCAGTTTAAGCGAAGCCGTCCAACGCCGGCTTTCAACTACGGCGCGCAATCAGCATTCAACCTGAGGAACAAGACTACTGATAAAGATGCTATCGCGCCGTCAGCTGCAAGGTTTTCTTGGGCTGCTCTTCGATTTAATCATTCAACTGGACTTGCTTCCTTTCGGAAAAACTCCCTTACGCTTTTAGAGAATGCTAAGCGAAGTATCAAGAGCAAGATCAATCCGTGCAGAACAACCTGGATAATGACGGCTCCAGCAAGCTGAGCCGGATTGTCATATTCATAATACTGGTAGGGACCAGACGGACGCCGCAACTTTATCAAGATGATTAGACCCCAGAAAAATAGGAGCGATAAAACGCCAAGCCACCTGCCATAGTTCTTTCTCTTAGCCAAACCCCAGAAGGCAACCGCCAAGAGCACCACAATGCTAAGCCACACTGCATAGACAATCATTATTCGAACTATGGAGAGCTCATTTCCCCAGTGGGTTAAGAGAACTACCACATTGAGTACAAATGCGGAAAGGAGGAGGAGAGCAAACAAGATGAGCAATGACTGTGTGAGCCAGATGATGGGAGGACGCTTCATTTGATTGTCTCGCTGATTGATGTAGCCCAACGCTGGCCTTCAGCTGCGGGGCGCGATCAGCATTCAAGCTGAAGGAGCGAGTTACTTGAGAAGCATGCTATCGCGCCGTCAGCTGCCAGGCTCTGTTAGATTGCGCCGCTGGGATAACCGATTTGCTCAATATCTAATTTCAGATCCTCTCGGGATATTTCTGGATTCAATAGCTCAATGATTTCTGAACTCAAAGGCTTTGCTCATAGACGTGGATAACGGCGGAGAGATCAACTGGGCGCTCGTAATACTGCTCAGCAAAATCTCGGTAGGTGGTCGGCGCGCCATCCAAAATAAATAAAAGACCCTCCGACCCATCCGGATCATCTTCTACCGGATAATCGATTTGCCCAACCTGCCAGGATGGATCGACCTTTCTTCGCCAAATGCAAAGCGTTGTTTCAGCCATCGAGAAGGCAGGCTCAGTCAAAAACTCTTGAAACTCACTCGGCACTTCACCCAACACGACGGGCCAAACTTGTTCTGACTCGGTAGTCCAGGGACTCATGGGCGATTCGTGAGCAAATCCTTTCATGATCGCGCCCTGAGAATTAAAGAGGATGAAATACTCATCGCCCGAACCGTTTCTCATCGAAGCCATCATTTCTCCTTCCGCCCATTTCGAGTTGAAGGAATAATATCTGTAATCCCATTCAGGAGAGAGGATGGCATCGAGTGTCGCTAACGACTGACAGAGCTTCTTCAGCGTCTCAAGGTTCGGAATAGTCGCTAGTCGGTTCTTTGTTACCATTCCGAAAGCTACTGACGGAGATGGAGAGGACACCAGAACAAAAGCACGCTAACAGGCAGGAAGCGGCGCGCAAGACTTTAACTCTTGATCCTGATGGTGCCGAGATTGCTCTCCTGGCCGTGCGCTTTTACTTTGATGGTACACGTGCCGGGCGCAAGAGCGTCAGGTAAACGAAAGACCACCTGCGCAAAGTTGGAGCTGATTACGGGCCTGATGTCTTCCGCCGGAAGATTGTAAGCTTCGTTATTACTCCCGGTCAGATTAACTATGACGGAGGACGCGGTTTCGCCTTGTACTAATTGTAGATTAGTTACAAGGAGAACTACCCTCGTGTTTTTGTCAGGCCCCTGATTGAGCAGGTTGTGGGTGTTGACGACAGGAAACGGGTCTCTGAAAAATAGCGTCGCATCTAATGCGGCTGCTTGCTGGGCGCCTGGTTCCGATCCATCCAACATCAGCTGGGGCGGGGGCAGCGTCTGGCCGCCAATCGTAGGCTTTAATACGAACAGTCCCTGTTCTATTCCGCCGACGATAACTATCCCGCTCGGGAAGAACGGGAAGTTGCTCCACGCACCGCTGAACTGAGGCGCATCATCCACCGGGTAAACATCGAAGTATGCCAACTCACTCAAGCTGGCCGCCCCCACATTAGTAATGTCCAGAATGCGCAGGCCGCTTCGGTAGTTTCCCTGATAGGCTCGGTTGCCGCGTATATATAGGTTATGGTCGATAGCGGTACTCTGCCCGGTGTAAACACCTTTGACAGTGGGGGCATCAAGGTCGGCGACATCCCAGATGTAAGTCGTGGATTTTACGCCACTCTTTTGTTCATCAAGTTCATCATCAAGCAAAAAGTATTTGTGGTCTTCCGTGAGCCATCCCTGATGCGTATAACCTACGCCTGCATATGTCGTGCGTGATAACTGCTTGGGGTCGCTCTTGTTTGTTACATCGACGATGGTCAGCGTGTCTTCATTAGCACTAAAGCAGACCTCATGCCCCTGATATACCACGTCCGGCCCACGGTAAATGGCGCATTGCGTTTCATGAGTATAGCCGTCCTGGCTTACGCAACCGGCGAAGACCGGTGCTAAAGGGTTGCGTATGTCCACCATGTGTAGGCCGCCCGCGCAGGTGTCCTTGCTGCCCGCCGCATAGGCAAATCCCGTCGCTTCATTTATCGCCAGCGTATGCGCCCGTAGGAAGCCAGCGTAATGAGCGTTTTCCGTGAAGGTAACGGGCGGCGAAGACACGTTGCGCAACCGCGTCAGGTCAAAGACCTGCATCCCGTGATTATCTGCTTCACTCACGATGAAAGCATGGTTTGCATAGACCTTGATACTACGCCAGACGGAGTCAACGCTGTGCTTTGGTAGATTACCTAAATAAATAGGGCTCTCCGGGTTACTGATATCAATGAAGGATGTGCCGCTGGAGCGCCCGACGATGGCATATTCCTTGCCCGTGAGAGGGTCAGTCCAACCCCACAGATCGTTCGCAGTCCCTCCGCCAATGTCACTCAGTGGAAGGAATGAAGCGAGGTCTATATTGTGGCAAGGAAACGTTCCGGCCATTCCATTCACGCAAGGCGTTTTGCTCATAGCGACCAGGGGTTGCCCATTAGGTTGCCCGTTAGGGCCTCCGATAGGCTTGCCCTCATCGTGTGCCTTTGCGATGAATAGCAGGCTGCCCACGAGAAAGATTAGACACGTCAAGATATGGAAGCGAAACTTTTTAGAGGATGGCGAAAACATTTTTAGAATGCTCAGTAGGAAGCGTAACAAGGGGATCTGTGGGGAGTCTAAGACCACGCGCGAGTGGCTGTCAAAAAAACCGCCCGGCGAGGGCGGAGATGATAACACTGGGAGTCGGGAAACTCACTTCCTAAGAGTATATAAAAGAGTGTTCTGAACTTTTAACTCTCATATCCACTTCTCCCAAAAGAAGCGCGTGGCCCCGAACAAAAAGCATGTGGTTGACACCTCTGGCAGAATCGATCTACATGAGCAAGTACGACGCTGAAACAGTTTGGTTCAAAGAGAATCAACCACGCAGAGCATAACCACTGCCTTCAGCCGGCGCGCGCGACATTCAAGCTGAAAGGAAACGGGCTACCTGGAAAGCATGCTGTCCCGCCGTCAGATGCAAGGCTTTGTTCGGCTTTGCGATTAGGCCTCGGGCTTATCCTTGATGGGATACTTCTCTAACACGCCCCGACAACTGGTGATTAGGCCTGCCAGATACGATTGATCCAATTCGAATTGAAACGAATGCTTCTGATTCATGTGGTCTGGCGTAATTTCGACTGTCATTGCAACGTGTCCCAACTCACTCATACTCAACTCGACCGACAAATCGGGCTCAAGACTCACAAGATTTGCTTCGCCGGATAAGGAGCGATTCATTTCTTCTAGAGCGACTAGCCAACCCGCAATGTCAGGAATCCGAAGAATGGCCCCCGTCGTCCACACATCCGCCCCATGGGTTCCGCAGTGCGCCGTGACATTTAGCCAATTACCGTCCCAATAATCCTCTGCATCGAGAAACTGACGGCTATGAATCCAAATCTGCAAGCCGTTCAGCTTTATGTCAGGGGAGCCGAGGTTGTCGGCGTACTTTTCGATGCCCATGATTTTTCCCTGGGGAAGAAGCCGAACGCTGCCTTCAGCTGCGGCGCGCGATCAGCATTTCAAGCTGAAGGAAGAAGCTATTTTAGACGCATGCTATCGCGCCGTCAGCTGCAAGGCTTTGTTAGGCGCGGTGCGGATACGCGACCTTCTTTCCATTTACCACAACGTCGCCGTCTGCCGTAAGCGCCTCTAGCACCTCAGCGACCTCTCCCCCCGAGAGCATCTTGTGGAAGTGGGAAAGGATTGCACTCTGCAAGGACATAACCGTGGCAGGTCGAGCCTTGGCTGATGCAATGCGTTTCTCGTAGAAATCTGCGGCCCGCTGCCTCGAAGTTAGCGTATCCAGCGATTTCACCAACGGAATCTCCAATACAGATGCCGAGCGGGAACACAATATCTGCTGATCCTTTAGATGCTTTATTAGGGGGTCGAAGCCCTTGTCTTTGGAGATGATGTGAAAGTATGCGTCCGGATGGGCTGCGGATAACTTCCCTATGTAATAGGCAATGTGGAAGTCCAGGGCGCTCGGTCCATGGCTACTGATTTGGACATAGCTACCATTGGAACCAAGCGACTGTACCGCATTGACTATTGGGAAGTTGAGCCGCTTCAGATTCGCTCCGACAAATACGACGACTCGAAAATGCTCATGCTTGAGCCTTTCAATGTACTCAGGCTTAACGTTCTCTGAATCAATCAGAACGAAATTGGTGCGCACTCCGGACCTCCTACTAAGCGGCTAACGACGGCCTTCAGTTGCGGCGCGCGATCAGCATTCAAGCTGAGGGGAGTAAGGTTACTTGAGAAGCTATGTTATCGCGCCGTCAGCTGCAAGGCTTTGTTATGTGGCGGACGGCCTGAGCATTTTCAACGCTCGCAATCCTCGTAAACATATTTTCTGCCTCTAGGTATCAGAGTCATACAGTAAAAGTCACCTTCAACAACACCGAGGAAGAGCCGATTCTCAGCCATATAATTGTAAGCGATATACGTGCGCCCATGTTTGTAAAAGCCCCTCTCGAAATACGCCGGGGCAGGCTTTGTAAACGGTGCATTAAAAACCGCCAGCGCAAGTTCTTCCTTTCCTTTTACGATCAGAATAACTGCAAAGTCTTTCCTTCCATCACTATTGAAATCGCCGACTGAATAATACGGATGAATGTTCTTTCCAATCTCCGATCGCAGATAGGCTAACCCTTCTTTATCCCTGAAATCATCTTCTGTAGCTGTCCGGAGCCAGGTTCGATGCGCCAGCCATTTCTTCAGGACAGCTCGATGGGACGGCTGGAGATGGGAGGAGTCGTTGAGAGGTGCAGAGGATGCTATCGACCAACCTAAGCAGAGCAAACAAATGAGGAGCGATCTTTTGGCCTTTACTTTTGAAACGCGAAGCCACATAACGACTGCCTTCAGCTGCGGCGCGCGATCAGCATTCAAGCTGAAGGAATAAGATTACTTGAGAAGCACGCATTGCGCCGTCAGCTGCAAGGCTTTGTTAGCGGTCAATGCGAGACTGCCAATATTCCGGTCGCCGGCCATGATGGGCGATCGCGATGACTAGAATTAGGTCTGTTTCTGCAGAATAAATGATGCTGTATGGAAAGCGGTGAAGCAGCATCCTTCTCAGATTAGAACTGACTGCCTCTCCAGACTCAGGATATTCACGCAACCGATCAATAGCCTGCTGAACATCATCAAGGAAATCGCTTCCCAGCCCGCTCGAAGCAGCGTCATAGAACAGCGATGCCTCGGTCATCTCTTCTTCAGCCGGAGAGAGAAAACGGTAGCCACTCATTTGAGGCGGCGACGGGCTCTAGCCATGACCTCATCGCCTGGAAGGGACGCTAGCTCGCCGTGCAGATAGGCGTCATAACGACGCTGCGCTTCAGCAATCCATAATTGCTCAACCTGACTGTCGGCGGCAGGATCTAGATCGTCGATGAGGATACGCGCGAGCGTCGCCTTTTCTTCTTGCGTGAGCATCCGGGCCCGTTTCTCTAACTCATCAAAGAGTGCGCTCATACTTGAGTATTATAGCCAGCAGCGAGATTGACCGCTAACGATGGCCTTCAGCTGCGGCGCGCGATCAGCATTCGAGCTGATAGAAAAAGACTACTTGAGAAGCACGCTGTCGCGCCGTCAGCTGCAAGGCTTTGTTATGCTTCGGCCTTTAGCCGCGAACTACTGGCGAACATACACCACAGAACCGGATTCGCTCGCCATCGAAATCAATCGCTTCGACGCCGTTAAGGAAGTATTCGAGTTTGCCATCTCCATTTTCAGCATCAGGGCTCCAGTTCATCCCCAGAGACAAAAAGAATCTCCGAGCATCTTCCTCCAAAACACTCTCGCTTCCGCCTAGCGGCAAATAATCAAAATATTTACCGAGGCGCTTACCAGAAATGACACAAGAATATCTATGACCGCCCGGAAAAGGGTCACGTTGGAATAATGGGGAAGCCCTCTCAGCCGAGTGTGGCTCACCATCAATTTTCAGTTCAAAGTTGAAGTCGTAGTATTTCTTTGAGCCCATTACCATTCCAGAGAAGAAGCATAACGCCCGGCATCACCCGCCGCCCCGAGCCATTATTGGAATTTGACAACCTGCGTGTCGGCGGTCGGGTGCATGCCGTTGTTAGGCTTCGCCGCTTCGCCGAACCACACTCTGAAACTGTTGATGACTTCATTATTAAGCGTGCTCGGAATGCAGGCCGCGACTTCCAACATTCCGTCTCTCGGGTCGGCAAAGAAGAAATACTCCCGGCCTTTCTTGTACCCCTTATCGCAACTACCCAAGGAAGAGTACACGATGACTTCCGGGCTTTCGGCACCCACCCACCGGTGCCCAACCTTCACGGTCACCTTCCTCATCTCAGTGACTCCGCTCTTCCATCTCACCTTCGCCTTTTCGAGTTTCAAGACCCGGCCGACGAATACCGCCCCTTTGAAATCTTCGATCCAGTGCCTCCGTATCTCAGGATACTTGGATTCCGGGGCGTCCGTCGGCCAGATCAAACTGCACGTACAGGCATGGACGCTACGTCCGCTGACCGCTAAGAAGCTGAGAAGGCAAAGGGACAAGAATACCCGCTTCATTGTTATCACCTCATTACGAAATTCCGAAGAAGCCTAACGACGCGCTTCAGCGGCCGGGAGACAACCGCATCACACGCAAGTTGTCGATGAAAGACAAACTGATTCCGGTCCGCTGCAAGCGTTTGTTATGTGGTGCTGACATTGTGACCCCGCTTCGACGAGACTCTCTCAATCAGCTCGGAGGCAATGGTACCGATAAAAATCATTACAAGGGTAACCAATAAAACTAGAGAATTGCCTAAGAGGCCTGAAGCAAAGAGATACGCGCCAACAATTCCGGTGATTAAACCGAAGAGATTTCGCCAGAGGTATTTCGCTTTGACGAGAAACTTGCGCGAATGATAACGCTCGACTAACGTGATGATCCCATAAAGGAGGAAGAGGATCACACTCGAGCCGACCAGGAAGTACAAATAGCTCTTGACTAGGATGTCTGGCACTCAACCGCTCCGCTCATTACAACAAGCCGCCACATAACGACGGCCTTCAGTTGCGGCGCGCGATCAGCATTCAAGCTGAGGGGAGTAAGGTTACTTGAGAAGCATGTTATCGCGCCGTCAGCTGCAAGGCCTTGTTAGAGTGCGCCGTTCGTCTACTCTTTAATTCTAGAGAATTGCTCAACCTTCACCATTATTGCTTCTGACTTAGCGAACAGCTTCTTTATTCCTTTTTTAGCGGCCTGTGCGCTCCACGATTCAGCACCCAAGCTAACGCTCGATTCAATGCCATCCTTCAAGATGATGATCTCATATTCATGGGCCAGTACGGTACGCCAACCATCTGCCGTTGTAGGACCAAGCACAGCCTTGTCGGTCGCGGTAATCTCTTGGCGCTTCGCCTTCACAAACGAGCCGACCTGTAGCCCATCAGAACTTTTGAAACTTCTGTCAAAGGTGCTTATCTGAACAACCTTCCGATTCTTAGCCTCGTAAGCTATTCGGTATATGATTCCATTAATCTTCTTTTCGATCGAGGGTTTCAAGTCACCGTTATGAAGGATAAGATCCGAGACAGAGAATTCGGCGATGTCCTCTCGGGGCACAATAGAACCGATTCTCAATTCGGGCGACCCTATCTGAAGGAATATCGCAGCCGCGAGGATCAAATTCAGAATTGGCATTTCATCGTCCGTTCAGGAAATGGGGAGCAATCTAACGACGGGCCTCCAGCTGCGGCGCGCGATCAGCATTCAGCCTGAGCAAAAGATTACTTGAGAAACTTGCTATCGCGCCGTCAGCTGCAAGGCTTTGTTAGCCTGCGACGCCAGCTCACAACAAACACGGCCACAAGAACTAAGTCGAAAAAATCAGGAAAACAAATACTGCCAATATGTGGGCCACCAGGAAACACCCAATCAGCGCACTAAGTGGAATCAAACCCCTTATGCCTCTCGTCTTGAAAAGATGGTGTGGGATTATGATTATCCATCCAACTCCGACTAACAAACCGAGACAATATACAGGCTTAACGGCATACCGTCGGGCCTCAGCTCTCAGCCACCAGACGACGCAGCAAAGAAAAGCTACGGTATAAAGAAACTCAAACGCGGGTGACGGTTCTAAACCACCCGCGGAGTAAATACCGATACCGAAGTGATATAAAAAAACCAGTATGCCAAGTAGCACTAACATTGGCTGGGGAAATTCGCGCATCTATCACGACTCACCTTGGGATGAGACAAGCAGGCTAACGACGGCCTTCAGCTGCGGCGCGCGATCAGCATTCAATCTGAAGGAATAAAGTTACTTGAGAAACATGCTATCGCGCCGTCAGCTGCAAGGCTTTGTTATGCGGCGCGTACCTCGACATATTCAACGCTCGAAGAAGGCTCAGGAATTGGCTGACCATCTTCGCGCAGACCGGCGATATGGAACTCGATGGCCTCTTGGATTAATTCCAATACCTCTTCTTTACTATCTGCGGCAGCAATACAGCCGGGCAAATCTGGCACATGCGCACCAAAGCTGTTTGCGCCTTCTTCCACGATAACGGCATACCTCATACTTGATCCTCTCTCCGCTCCTTCAAGCCGGCCTGTTTTAAAATGCTATTTAAGGTTCCGCGCGGAACATCGATGCTTTCCTTTCCTGATACCGTAACGGCGCCAGACTTGTGGGGATGTTTGAATTGACGATGACTACCTTTGGTCCTCGCCAGATACCATCCATCTTCCTCAAGAAGTTTAATGACCGCCTTAACCTTCACGGCAGAATAATAGGTTGTTTTCCTACTACAGAGGAAGCCGCATAACGCCTGCCTTCAGCTGCGGCGCGCGATCAGCATTCAGCTTGATTGGAAGAGATTACTTGAGAAACATGCTATCGCGCCGTCAGCTGCAAGGCTTTGTTATGCGCGGCGGACGCCCTCATCTTTGACATTCTTTTTGTTTACTCGTTCCCTATGATCAACCCACCAAACAATGAATAGCATTATGATGAAGAGGCCAGACCCAACGGGAATGAAGAGCTTTGGTGCGAACTCCCGCACCACGTTAATCCACATTGTGATGACAGCGATTGCAAAACCAACAAAGAACAGAACAAAAGCGTCGAACAAGCGATGTTGTTTAGCCCTTCGATAGCTTTCGCAGATCGCTCCAAGATCCAAGACAAAGCTCGCTGCAACAACCAGAGATATGAAGCTCAACAGCCCAACAAACGCGGGAACTCCAATGCTTGGAATTAGCCTAAGTAGCTGCCGGCCCGCAAATAATCCTCCTAAGAACAACGCGATGGTCGCTAGATACAACGCGTAAACGTAAAGACGCAATTCCATCATAGGTTTGGAATTTGGAAGTCGATGCCCGAGCGCATAACGACGGCCTTCAGCTGCGGCGCGCGATCAGCATTCAAGCTGAACGAATATGATTACTTGAGAAGCATGCTATCGCGCCGTCAGCTGCAAGGCGTTGTTGGATTGCGCCGCGCATTAATGACGTCAATTGAATTTTCGCTTTAATCCCAAGTGTGCCCCAAACACTTCGACGTCATACGCTGCGATAGAGATCTCGCGAGCTATAGCATACAAGTCTTCACTGGTCAGTTCCTGGCGCATGAACTTCAGCCCCCGCTTTTGTTTAGCTGTGTACTTTGTTCGAATCACAATCGGAGTTCCATTCGATTTCACACCACCATATCCCCACATGGAATGTGAAATAATATTCCGCTTATCTTCGCAAGCAGAAACGCGCTTCAAAATCGACTCGAATTCCTTAGCCTGTTTTGGGCGTCGCTCCTTTAACAGAGATGAAGCAAGATGTTGCAGACCTCGAAATGACAATTCCGAAGTGATTGCTCGCGCTCTTTTTTCAGGCAAGCCAAGCAATCGGTGAGTGAGGTCGATCAATGCCCATTCCAATAAAGCGAAATGCACGGTGATCCTGCCAATTTCTATGAGCGACTCGTCACCAACGGCAGTGGCCTTAACCATAGCCTTGAGATCGTCAGGGTCCATAAAGAGCAATCCAACGACGGCCTTCAGCTGCGGCGCGCGATCAGCATTCAAGCTGATTGAAATAGATTACTTGAAAAGCACGCTATCGCGCCGTCAGCTGCAAGGCTTTGTTGGGCCGCGGGCGAATACCTAGGCCGCGGATAAGAGGGCTTTCTCTGCGGCTTTAGGCAAGTCTATAGGAAGAAAATAGGCTTGGGGATAGAGGTAATCTTCGCCCGATTCATCAATCACTCGAATGTAACCATCGGCCGCGGCGGCCTCATCCGGCAGCACTCGGTATAGCTTGCGAGGCTCTAGATCCTCACACTCTTCATTCCGGATACAGATTACAAACTTGCCAGCTAACTTTGATCGTTTCATCGCTTCAATCTAGATAACGCTTGATCTTTATCTTACGCTTTCCAATTCCGTGCGCTTCATACCAATGCAATTCCACTGTTCGTATCCTACCATTGGCAAGCCTGACACTAGCAACGCCTTTCAACTTGCGCCAACGGCCAGCCCCGAACTGTTTTCGCAACCGCGCTCGCTCACGAACGGAAGGTCCGCGGGCGATCCTCTCAACGTTGCTAAGCTCGCCAATGAGTTCGAAATACATTTATGGCATTGTGCCATCGCTTTTCGCAGGTATCATCTCAGCGGCCCAACGACGGCCTTCAGCTGCGGCGCGCGATCAGCATCCAAGCGGAAGGAACAAAGTTACTTGAGGAGCATGCTATCGCGCCGTCAGCTGCAAGGCTTTGTTGGGCTGCGACGAATGAAAGGCTTTCCATTAAAAGTTTGATGTGAACGTTACCTCCGCTTGCATCCGACGATTGTGGGTCGCGACGTGAATGAAAATTTGCATTTCATCCGCGGCCAAAACCAAACAGACGCAACACGCCTGACATCAGTAAAAGTGTTCCAAGTATCAGAAGGAAAACAGCCACACAAGCAGTCATAGCGGTACGTTCGGTACGGACATCGTCAGTTGTCGGTTTTGTGTAACGCAAGTAGTCACGCGGCCGGAACCACCGAATGACACGCCAGTCAGATAAATGAGTTAACAGCCACCAGCAAGCGAGCATCGACGCAGAACCAACGATCATCATGGCGACATCAAAAATATACTCACGCATCCAGGTTTAGAGCGGCCCAACGCCGCGCTTCAGCGGCCGGGAGACAATTGCATCAGGCGCAAGTTGTCGATGAGAGGCACGCTGATTCCGGTCCGCTGCAAGCGCTTGTTATCTTGCCCGTTCAATGGACCGCCCAACGTGCATCTTCTTACTTTAATG
>DATEPE010000039.1:0-201211 GCA_035273385.1 Pyrinomonadaceae bacterium
TCAGAACAACTTTGGCAGCAATGGGGGCGGAGTTGTTTTCAACGCGAGTGGCAGTCACCGGATAACCAATAGCACGATTAGCGGTAACAGCAGTTTCAATTGCGGAGGCATCCGGGCTGCTGGAGGCACGGTTTCGATTGCTAACAGCACGATCTCTGGAAACACGGCGCCAGGCGGAAGCGGTGGTGGCCTGTGCAACGTGACGGGTGCAGTAAGTACGTTGCGCAACACGACGGTGACGCTGAACTCGGCGGGCCAGGGAGGCGGGATACTTAACGGTGGCGGCACAGTCAACATCGGAAACACGATAGTGGCGGGGAATAGCGGGACGAATCCTGATATTTCGATGGCGCCTGGCCCAGCTTTCAACACTGCCGGATATAACCTGATTGGTGACAACGGAGGATTAAACGCGCAGTTTCCTGCGGGCAATCCCAATGCCAATAACGACCGTGTTGGTGTTACCGGGAGTGAGTTAAGTGCCAACCTTGCTGCTCTGGCAAACAATGGTGGTCCAACTTCGACTCATGCATTTCTGGGTGGCAGCCTGGCTCGAAATAACGGGAGCAACGCTAATGCCGTGGATCCGTTCGACAGCAGTGCGCTTTCGTTTGATCAACGCGGTTCAGGGTTCCCGCGCATCATTCAAACTACTGTTGACATCGGGGCCTACGAATTCGATCCCGGACCCGATCAAACTTTCAACACCTCCGGCAATCTTCCCGCGGGTACTTATAACGATGTAACTATCAACAGCCCTTCGATTGTGACGTTGACCGGTAACATCACGATCAACGGCTGCCTTAACGTAAACAGCGGCGCAACTTTTAACATGGGCTCGTTTGTCGTTTCAGGCCCAGGATGCTTCACTGCCGCGTCCGGATCCACCCTGGGCTTGGGCCATGCCGATGGTATTTCCGCCGGCTCGACATTCTCAGGGAATGTTCAAGTGACCGGTACGCGTACCTATTCGACCGGCGCAAATTACAACTACAACGGTACAACGGCACAATCGACGGGCGACGGCCTTCCGTCGAGCGTCAACAACCTGACGATAAACAATTCCTCCGGAGTAACTCTAACTAACAATGTTGCGGTTGATGCCGCCTTAAACCTAACCAGCGGTGCGTTCGGTGTTGGAACCAGAACGTTGACTGTAAACAATGGTGTTTCAGCAACCGGCGGAAGTTTAACGAGCGGCGCGACAGGGACGGTAATTTACAACCAGTCCAGCCATGGACAGAGCGTGCTGGCAGCTGATTACGGTAACCTAACCTTCAGTAATTTCAACAAGACGCTGGCGTCCAGCGGCATAATTGGAATTACGACTAACTTCTCTCCCGGAAGTGCAACGGGACATACAGTCACCGGCAGCACCATCGAGTATCACATTGCCGGGTTGACTGGTTCGAGCACGACAATTCTGCCGCCCACCTTTAATCACTACCACAACCTGAATATCAACCAACTGGGCAACACTGTGGGCCCAACCGGTTTGGTGGTGGATAACACACTTGAGCTGTTCCAGGGCACTTTCACGAGCGCCAGCGATTATCACAACATCACTATCGGCACCGGCGCTACCTTGTCTCTGGCAGCCGACATCACACTTAGTGGCGACTGGAACAACAAAGGAACATTTCTCTCAAATGGATTTAAGGTGACGTTTGACGGCACCTCAAACCAGTCGATCGGCGGCACAGTCTCCACGTCGTTTGCGACGTTAGCCATCAACAACAGCGGTACATCCGGAAATAACATTGTCTCGCTCGCCCAAAACACCACGGACTCGACCCTCGAAATCATGGCCGGCGTCTTCAGTCAGGGCACGAGCTTCAATCTCACAAGCGGAGCAGTCACAGTTTCTTCAGGCGCGACCTGGCGGAACCTCGGCACGGGTGATGTAACTCTGTCGAGCAACGTCGCTAATAGCGGCACCATTGATTTGAACGCGAACGGCACGCCGTGTGGCCAGACCGACGACATTCTCATACGTTCTTCGGTTGGTGGTGCGCAAAGAACGTGGTCAGGCACGGGCACGTTCTCGATGATCGACGTGGATGTGCAAGACCAGCGCACGCCGGCGCTGCCACCGCCTGCAGCGATTCTTGTAAATAGCGGCACTGATTCCGGAAACAACATTGGTTGGACCTTCACTGGAACTTGTGCATCGGGAACGTATACCTGGATCGGCGGCACGCTGGGCGTGAATACCGATTGGCAGGTGGCAACGAACTGGTCGCCCACGCGCTTAACGCCGGCCACGGGCGATGTGCTGATATTTGACGGCAACAGCACGCCAGCCCCACTGGTAACTAATGTACCTACTCAAACCATCGCTGCAGTCCGATTGGTTAACAACAACATTAGTGTGACCTTAAACGCCGCTGCGGTAGGGGCACCCCATACTCTGACTATGTCCGGATCGACCGGAACCGATCTGCAATTGTCCAGCGGCACGTTGTTGACGCTGGCAAGTGCCAACGTACTGAGTCTAAACATCGCTTCGGGATCAACAGCGTCAATCGACGGCCAGATCATTTTTCAGGACGCCGCGCATCGATTAATTGGAAACGCCGCCAACGCTGTCTTATTCCACACTGGAGCATTCTTTACTACAGCGTCAGGCTTCACCGGCAATGCGTTTGGTACGGGGGGTGTGGGAGACGGAACGACGAATTCAGTGCAGTTTGAAGGCGGTTCGAAATATTTCCACAACGCTGGTCTTAGCCCGTTTGGAACAGCGGGCCTTGGACCCGTGGCTGTGTTCCAGACGAACAGTGAGGCTCACTGGCTAACGAACGCAGGCTTCCAGGCCAGTGACCGCATTTATGCAGACCTCGTTGTGGGCAATGGGACGAGTCAAGTGGATGTATCCGACAGCGGCTCGGGGAACTTCGAGTTCAATAATCTGACGGTAAACAGCCCCGGCAGCGGTAGCGACTTCTCATCGCTGTCGTACACCGGCACTGGTTCGAGCACGATTACTATTAGAGGCAACATCACCAGCAGCGGAGCCGCAGGTGGCACCCTTGCTGACGTTGTGTTGCAAGCCGGGAGCGCAATCGTAATTGACAAGCCTGCCTCCACCGTCACGTTCTCCAATACGAATTCCAGCGTAAAGAGCTTGTTCTTCAATACTGACGCCAGCATTACATCCAACACTACGCTGTCGCTTGCGCGTGTACTACAGATGGGCAATAGCGCCGATAAAACCGTGGTGGTAAACGGCGCGCTGAACGGTGGAGCTTCAGGATATGTGGTCGGGGCGGTAAGACAGCCTTCGGTGCCGGACGGAGCTTACACATTCCACGTGGGAACCGTGCTGGGCTACACACCGGTGGCGCTTTCAGGTGCGGATAGCACGAATGGCGACCTGACTGTTCGCGCCGTTGCATCTAATCACGCATTGACGACCGACGCGATTTCCCTCGACGAGTATTGGACATTGAGCCTCAACAGCGGGACGTTGACTACGGCGTTGACCTTCCACTACCTCGATGCAAACGTCGATGGTGCTGAGTCGGAATATAAGGTGGTGCGAATTGAGGGCAGCACAATCGTTTATTACCCTGACACGAATCTGGACACCGTGGCGAATTCGGCGCAGGTGATGAATATCAGTGGGTTCTCGGATTGGACGCTGGCCCAGCCGATCGGACCAACGGCGGTGAGGCTCACGAAGTTTAATGCCAGTGCCTATAACGATGGCGTCCAGTTAAATTGGGAAACCGGATTTGAAGTCGACAATCTTGGTTACCACCTTTATCGCGATCATAACGGAAAGCTTGAGCGCGTGACTCCGTCAATCATTGCAGGATCCGCATTAAGCGCCGGCCAGGGCCGTCGAATGACTGCAGGCTATACATACTCATGGTTTGATCCGAAAGGCACACCGGACAGCAGCTATCAATTAGAGGCGATCGATCTCGATGGGAGTGTCCAATGGGCTGGGCCAATTATTCCCTACGCGAGCCACCAGCATCTACGCTCACCGCGCCGTACCAAAGCTCTTTTATTGGATGAGCTAGCCTCGTCCCGCTCAGACAACAACTCGTTTACGCGAACTTGGCCGACTGAAATTAACGTTGCAGACTCGGCCACATTGCCCACGGGCACCCAGTCGCGCGCGGCCCAGCAGGCGATAGCCGCAGGACAAGCCGTGAAGATCTACGTAAATAAAAGCGGTTGGTATCGGCTTACCCAATCTCAGTTGATTGCAGCAGGCTTGGATCCCGATACTGATGCACGACGTCTACAGTTATTTGTCGATGGTCAGGAAGTTCCGATCAGTTTGAGTACGGCAGGGTCCAGGCTTAATGCTAACGACACCCTAGAGTTTTATGGTGTGCCCTTCGATGTGCCCTCGACAGATACACGCGTTTACTGGCTGGTAATCGGGGAGGCAGGAAAACGCATGATTGCGCGGAGGGGCAAGCTGAAGCCGTCTCAAGATAACCCTGACAACTTCGTGCGCAGCTTCGACGAGACAACAGAGCTTCGCGAGCGTCTGTTGTACTTCTCAAATCTATTGAATGGGGACACTGAGAACATTTTTGGGCGCGCGGTTACGCCACGCGGCACTACGCAAGTAGTTAAAGCTCTGAGTATCGCAAGTGAGTCGCTGACCCAGCCCCGGTTGGAAGTCGCGCTGCAGGGACTAACTGATGGCCCCCACCGAGTAACATTGCAGCTCAATGGGACTAGCATCGGCGAACTTATGTTTGCTGGCCGCGAGCATCCGGTGAAGGAATTTTCAGTTAACAAGTCGCTTCTGAACGAAGGAAACAACACTCTCTCACTGGTAAGTGTCGAAGGCGCTGCCGACATCAGTCTTGTGGATTGGGTGCGTTTGACTTATCCGCGTCGCTTCCGCGCGACGGAGGACTATCTCCGATTTACAGTTCCGGGCGGGCAATCTGTGCGCATAGATAATTTCAGCAGTCCCAACGTGCGTGTAGTCGACGTAACGGATCCAAATTCTCCGACGCAACATTCGGCGTTAGCGTCCGCCGCAGGAGGCAGTTACGCCGTTACTGTCCAGGCTCAGGGAAATGGAGTGCGAACGCTGCTGGCGTTTACGGAACAACTGATGATGTCTCCGGCAGGGTTGGTAGCCAATCAGCCATCGAATTGGGGCGGCACTGCGAACGGCGCTGACATGCTCATCATCACCCACCGCGACTTTCGCGATACCGTGGAACCGCTGGCACACCTGCGCCGAAATCAGGGATTAACAGTGTCAGTGATCGATGTAGACGATATCTACGACGAGTTCAGTTATGGCGCGCACACCCCTTCCGCGTTGAAAGACTTCCTGGCTTCCGCCAACGCAAACTGGCAGCGCAAGCCTCGCTTCCTGTTGCTGGTTGGCGACAGCACGTGGGATCCGCGTAACTACCTGGGCCAGGGAATGAGTGATTTTGTCCCCAGTCGTTTAATCGACACCTCGCTGATGGAAACCGCCTCCGATGATTGGTTCACAGATTTCAGCAACGTAGGTATGGCGTCCATTGCAACAGGTAGATTACCTGTGCGATCAGCAGCTGAGGCCAGTTTGCTTATTTCAAAGATCCTGTCATACGAGCAGGAGAGAGAGTTGAATGTGCCGCTGCGAACTGCGGTAATGGTAGCCGACCAGGGTTTTGAGACACAGAGTGAGGCGACCTCGGAGCTGCTGCCGTCTTCCGTTGGTGTGCAGAGAATTAATCGCACCGCGCTCGGAAGCGACGACCTCGTGCGGACGCGGATTTTGGATGCGCTAAACCAAGGCCCAATGCTCGTTAATTACTACGGTCATGGGTCTCTGCAAGTTTGGACTGGTGTTCCACTGTTCGATTCTGAGATGGCTGGCAGTTTGACAAATTCTAATCGGTTATCGATCTTCTTAATGTTGACGTGTCTAAATGGGTTCGCTCACGATGTGTATGACGAGAGTTTGAGCGAATCGCTCTTGAAGGCACAAAATGGTGCTGTTGCGGTTTGGGCGTCGTCCGGGTTTACGACACCTGAACCTCAGTTTGAGTTGAATAAAGAGTTTTACCGCCTGCTCTTCGGACCGACAAACATGCGGCTCGGTGAAGCAGCGCGAACCGCTAAGCAGGTGGTTTCTGATCGAGATGTCCGTCAAACATGGACTCTTTACGGAGATCCGGCGATGCGGGTGAGATAACGAATAAGAAGGGAAAAAGGAACAACGCAGTGATGATTAATAGTAGATGATGTTTTGAGTACGGTCAGTTGAGAAGCGATCAACAAAGCGGAAGCGTGTATCTCAAACTTCTTTCGGTGTTTTTCATCACCTATCACACCGCTCTTCGTCATGAAAGAACCAACAGAACTATCCAAAGCGATTGAAGTCATTCTCAAGAGCACCGCACTTGAACCCTCAAACAATCAGGCGCGGAATGATTACGCCACTCCTCCCATCGTTGCTTATGGTGAAGAAGCTTCGCCCGAAGGCGAAATGCACTTGCGCGATTACTGGCGCACCATTCGTAAACGTCTATGGCTGATTGTCGGTCTGGCATTGATTGTGGGAATGATTGTCACACTGCGCCAGGCACGACAGCCTGACATTTATCAAGCCAGCGCGCGCGTGCAGGTTGATACGGAGAGCTTCAGTCCGGCCATGGGTGCGTCAAAAGGCGGCTCGTATTTCGTCGATAACTACATGGATCCTGAGTACTTCAATACGCAGGTGCAAATCCTTTCCAGTCCTACGTTGCTGCGTCGTGTGGCCAAGACGTTGGACCTCGAACACAATCAAACGTTTCTCAATCCACGTGTTCAAGATCGTTCCACCTGGGAAAACCTGAAACGCATGGCGGGATTTGGCGCAGCCGACCAGGCGCCAGCGAAAGCAAACGTCGTTCGGGAAAATACAGCTCTGGCTGTTGTCAGTTCCAACCTCAACAACGATAGTCCCGAGGATATTGAACGTCTGGCGCCACACGTCGGAATGCTCCAAGGCATGCTGAGTATCGTTCAAGTCAAGAAGACGCGACTGATTGATATCACAGCCACGCACACAGATCCGGCAGTTGCGGCCAAGGTAGTCAATGCGACTGCCGATGCTTTCGCGCTTTGGAACCTCGAGGTGAAGACCAAGACCAACTCGATGGCGGGCACTTACTTGCAGAAACGCATTGCCGAGCTGCAGGCCCAAATCCGCAACGGGGAAGAGCAACTGGTCAACTACGCGCAGGGCCATCAGATCCTTTCGCTGGATGCCAGTCAAAATACAGTCGTTGAACGTCTCGCCGGCCTCAACAAAGAACTGTTGGTGGCTGAGAACGAACGTGGACTTGCAGAAGCAAGTTACCGCGCCAGCCTGATGCCCGGCGTGTCAGAAGCCACCGCGGAAACCAATGACAAACACATTGGTGAATACAAAGCGCGCCTCGCCGAGTTGAAACAGAAACGCGCGCAGTTGCTTTTGACCGATACCGAAGAATCCCCGGAAGTGAAAGATGTAAACCAGCAAATCGCCGTGCTTCAGAATGAGTTGGAGGAATCGCGAACGGGGGCGAAGCAGATCATCTCGGTGACACTGCAAGGCAATTATCGTAAAGCCTTGGATCGCGAGAAGACCCTGCGCGAGTCGTTTAATAAACAACGCGCAGAAACGGTGGCCCAAAACCAGGCGGCTATCAACTACAACATCCTCAAGCAGGAGATTGAAACGAACAAGGAACTGCTCGAAGGTTTGATGCAGCGCTCGAAAGAAAACGACGTGAGCATGGCAGGCACTCCAAACAACATTCACGTTGTCGACTACGCAGCCATACCCAAGGGGGCAATTGGGCCAAGACGTACGCAGGCAGTGTTTCTGGCACTCATGCTTTCGTTGGCAGTGGGAGTTGGGTTGGCCCTGTTTCTGGAATACCTGGACGATACGGTTAAAACTACGAGCGACATCGAAAGCGGACTGCGTTTACCGGCGCTCGCCATCATTCCCCTCGCCGGCCGCACGGCGCAGCGATTACTGCCAATCAAAAAAGCGTTGCAAAAGACCAATGGCAACGGCAGCGGCCGTGAGTTATTGATCAATTCTGAAGGCCCAAGCCTTCAGGCCGAAGCTTATAAACACCTCCGTACCTCGATCCTGCTTTCCACGCCAGGGCGTTCGCCAAAGTCTTTGCTGGTGACGTCGAGTGTTCCCTCAGAAGGTAAGACCACGACGGTGGTTAACACAGCGACTGTCCTCGCTCAGACCGGGGCAACTGTTCTCGTGATCGACGCGGATATGCGGCGCCCACGTTTGCATGATGTGTTTGGTTTACCAAACACAGTCGGCCTGAGTGCGATTCTGTCCAGCGACGTCGCGGAATCCGACATCTTCTCGATGATCAGACAATACGGTGACTCGAACGTTTATCTGCTGAGCTCCGGAATGATCCCGCCCAACCCGGCCGAGCTGCTGGGTTCGGGACAAATGCGCCGACTGATGGAGATCGTTGGGAAACGGTTTACGCACGTGGTCATCGATTCGCCGCCGATCGCCTCGTTCACGGATGGGGTGTTGATTTCATTGTTGGTTGACGGCGTGATCCTGGTGGTCCATGGAGGCCGCACGTCACGTCAGGTAGTGCGGCGTACACGACAGATGTTGCAGGAAGTGGGATCGAAGATTATTGGCGTGGTGCTGAACAAAGCCGACATCCGCTCAAGCGACTATTACTACTACCACTACAGTTACAAAAACAGTTACTACTCGGAAGGCAACGGTCACACTGCGCAGGAGAGTAGCTCGGCGTCTATCGCGCCCCGGTAAGGAAGGAAGCAGGAGCAGGAGGCAGGCGGCAGGAGGCAGGCGGCAGGAGCAGACGGCAGGAGCAGGAGCACGGGCAGTAACTCACGATTAGACAGTGTTCAGAGTTCAAGCTTTAGCTTGCTGCTATCGTCCCCGAGCATCCAGGGTATCCTGCTCCTGCTCCTGCCTCCTCCTGCTCCTCAATTTGCCTAGTCAGCCTTCTGCATTTATTATTTCCGTCCCAACTGCCGGAGTGGCGAAATTGGTATACGCACCAGACTCAAAATCTGGCGAGGTCACACTCATGTCGGTTCGAGTCCGACCTCCGGCACCAAACCTCATCAATTCACCCGAAAATAACTGAAATTATTCCCCTTGTCCGGCAACCCTTCTGTGGTCTGAGTGCTCTAACTTTGATTTTTCGAGTTCGGCATCCCCCAGCGAAGCGGTACATCAATTAATTCGTTCCGAATCGCTACAGCCCCGAAGCTCGGTTACCGGCGGGTAGCCACCTGCGAATCCTCGCACGTACTTCTACCATTGCCTCAATTTTAAAACCTCGCGCCGCAACTCCTCGGGGTGTGCTGTGCTTCACGAACAAGGGAGTAATAGGAATGAAACGTCTAGTTGCAGCGGCTCTGTTTTCGGCCGCAATTTTTTTCTCACTTAACAGCTCAGCGATGGCGCAGACGACGCGTATATTTTCGCTGAATGCGGGCGACACACTGATGCCAGCTTCGCCTGGCCTGGATCAAGGCGGTATGCCCACATACTCCGGCGGACTCGTCGGTGGGCAGGCCACTAGTACCAGCACCGGCCCCTTTACCCTGTCACTTACCTTTCAGAGCACAGGCGTAATTGACTCGGTGGCGGGCATCTACGGGGGCGTGATTCTTTCTCCGTTTAGCAGCTTTGTCGTTAACCAAAGCAGCGGCCGGAAAAGCGTCTCGACGTCGGGCTCGATTAATTCGGGTACTGTCACATACCGTCTGACGCCACAAGGCTTCGCGGAGGTTATTAGCGTGGCTTCAAACGACCTTACCGTCTGGGAAGGCAAAAATAAGCAGCGAAGAGCTGTCGGAACCGGCACACTGGACTACGGTTCATCTGTGGAAGGTTCAGGTACGCTGACTCTCTCGATGTTTTGACGATTAACCATGCGAACGTCGCGGGCGGGTCTCCCCGCGGAGGGTCGCGCTCAGTTATTCACGAACAGGTGCGCATTTCCAGCAGCCAAGAGCTGAAATGCGCATCTTTTTCCCTTCCAGTTTTCCACCTCAACTCCTTCCTTTTCACTGATTTAGCAACTTGTAAAAACATGTTTGCCACAATTCCTGAAAGTAGGTAGAATCTAGCCCGTCCCACGAGGCGACTGCCTCCGCAATACCTTCCAGGTTTCTCGGCCCGATAAATCCCCCAGGAGTCAAAACACGATGTCAATCAGCTCGCGCCCACGCATTCTTATCGTCGATGACGAGCCGGAAATAACGGCCATCCTGATGGACCTCTTTTCCGATGAATACGAATGCGAGTCAGCTTCGTCGGCCGAGCAGGCAATTGAGACACTGAAGAATCGCGCGTTCGAGCTGGTGGTCAGCGATATAACCATGCCGGGTATGAGTGGGCTGGATATGATTCCGCACGTGAAGCAACTGTCACCTAATTCTGTCGTCGTCATGATTAGTGGGATGCAAACGGTCGAGAGCGCTATCGGAGCGCTGCGGCTGGGTGCCTTCGACTACGTTATGAAGCCGTTCGACCTGCGACAGGTGGAAGCAGTGGTTACGCGCGCCTTGGAGCATCAAGATCTTATCGTTGCGAAGCAGCGCTATGAAAACCATCTGGAAGAGTTGGTGGAACAGCGAACCGCGGAGTTGGACCACACGTTGAACTCACTCGAAGATGCTTATCGCTCGACACTGAAAGCTTTGACTGCTGCACTCGAAACCAGAGACCTGGAAACTCACGGCCATTCCGAAAGGGTCGTAACCTATAGTTTGCGTCTCGGACGGGAATATGGGCTTGATGCTTCACGCATGAAGTCACTTGAGTTTGGTTCGTTGCTGCACGACATCGGAAAGATTGGCGTGCCCGATTTGATTCTTCGTAAACCTGCAAAACTGACGGAAGAGGAGTGGGTGTTGATGCGGGAACACCCAACGCATGGTCAGCAGATTCTCAAGGGCATCGAATTTCTTGAAGGCGCTGCGCGCGTAGTGGCGCAGCATCACGAGAAGTGGGATGGCTCCGGTTATCCGTTGGGTTTGAAAGGCGAAGAGATAGATTTATGCGCTCGCATCTTTTCCGTGGCCGACGCCTTCGACGCAATGACCAGCGATCGCGTTTATCGCAAAGGCAAACCTTATCATGATGCAGCGAAGGAACTCGATGAGTGGGCAGGCAAACAGTTTGATCCGAAAGTTGTGGAAGCTTTCCATCGCGTACCGCCCAGTGACTGGGCCGAGTTGCACGCTCGTTCACTCATGCCAAAGGACGATGAACTTGAGGTGCGCCGCATGGTGCAAATGTTGGAATCGCAACTGGAAGTGGCTACGCGGTAGACGAAACACCGACCGTCCTGGTCCTGGGGAGCGCGAGGCAAGATGCCTGCGCTCCCTTTTAGTTTGCCAAGTTCTGTTCGGGCACGACATACCCGCGGCGTGAACGCAGTGTCAACCCGGTTCTTCTGGGAGCTACCTCAATATTCCGATATTCACCCCGTTTGGCATTTGCCAAAGGCCGCTTCGGCCTGTAGGTCACAACATATTCTGAGCCGATGTGCCGGGCCGCCTCGCGAGCCTCGGCCAACATTTGATCACTGGTGATTGGCAGATAAATGCGCCCGCCGGTTTCGTCAGCCAACTCTGTCAGAATACGTTGACTGTTTTTGAGCTGCGCTTCATAAGCCTTCCGTTGACGCCTCATCGCCGGGTCAAACCGAATCCCGACACCGAAGGACGGACTCCGCGTGGTGCCCGCTGGTTGAGTCGGATCCATGGTGCGGATGGGATCTGAAGAATTTGGCATCTGCCTGGTGTTGAGTCCTTCGCGGTCGTCTTCCTTCTTCTGCCGGACAAATTCCGTGTAGCTGATGATGTGCACGGTAGCTCTCGAAGAGGCCAACTTTTTAAACGCGTACGAGCGATCTATCTTGCCACCCGGTGTGTCTACGCCATCGGTAATGAAAACCACGTGACGAGTTCCTTCAGGTCGCTCCTTCAGCACCTCAGCCGCGCGCGCCACTGCATCGGAAAAGCGGGCGCGTTTTCCTGACGACATACGCTTCTTTAGTGTATTTACGGTCGCCGCTCGATCGGTGGTCCATTGCTGGAGCAACTCGACCGAGTTGTTAAACTGCAGCACTGCGACCGAGGTCTCTTTCGAAAGCTGACTTAAGACCACAAGCGCAGTCTCGCGCGTTAAGTTGGTGCGTTTCGTTTGTCCACCCATACCACTTAACTCACCGCCGGTATCGAGTACCATAACAACGTTCGCCGGAATGTGTCTCACGCTTCTGACCTGTTGGGCCACACCATCTTCGAGAATCAAGATGTCCTCAGTGGTGAGCGTAGGGTCGTAGTTCCCGTATTGATCGACGGCCATCACGGGCAAACGCACTTCTTCAGTAAATACTTTGATTGGATCTTCCTGATCCGCAGCGGGGCTGGCTTTGGGACTGGGACTGGGACTGGGAGTTGGACTTGTTTGCTGCCCATAAGCAGCGTTAGTTACCAGCAAAAACGCGGACAACAGTAGGACTTTCGACAACGTCGGCACGACCTTTCCGAGGTGGAACTTGAACGGGTTGGATGCGTTCCCCGCCCATTCAGCGTTGCCTGAAAACCTTAAATCATCTCTATCCCGCTGCGTTCCTTGCCTGTGACTGCACCGCAGTTATCGCCACAGCGTCGACAATGTCTTCGGCTTTGCATCCGCGGGACAAATCGTTGGCCGGCTTATCGAGTCCCTGAAGAATCGGCCCGATGGCCGTTGCTCCAGCGAGCCTTTCGGTAAGCTTGTAGGCAATGTTTCCGGATTGGAGGTCGGGAAAGATCAGAACGTTCGCTTGTCCGCCGACCGGCGACCCGGGCGCTTTCGACTGTGCCACCGCAGGAATCAGCGCTGCGTCCGCCTGTAACTCTCCGTCAATATCGAGATCAGCGGCACGGGCCTTAACTGTTCTCGTGGCTTCGACGACCTTATCTACCAGTCGATGCTTGGCGCTGCCCTTCGTCGAGAAGGACAACATTGCCACGCGTGGCGTAGCGCCGAGGAGTGCGCGACACGAATCGGCCGAAGCGAGGGCGATTTCGGCCAACTCCGCTGCCGAAGGTTCAATCACCACTCCGCAATCAGCGAATATCATCGCGCCGTTGCTACCATAGTTACTATCTTTCAACGCCATCAGAAAAAAACTGGAAACGAGCTTGAAACCGGCTCGCACACCTATGCAGTGAAGTGCGGCACGGACAGTGTGCGACGTTGTGTTAGTCGCACCAGCAACTGAACCGTCGGCTTTGCCGAGACGCACCATCAAATTGCCGTAATAAAGCGGATCGTTGATCAGCGTGCGGGCTTCGTCGGCCATCAAACCCTTTGCGCGCCGCAATTCATGAAGGATGGAAGCCATCTTCTCGAAATCCGCGGAGCGCCGGTGGTCCAAGACATCAACGCCGGCAAGATCGACGCCCTGCTGTTGCGCCGCTTGCCTTATAGTCGATTCATCACCGAGCACCGTGATTCGCGCCAAACGGTTACGCGCGCAGATGCCGGCGGCGACGACGGTACGCGGGTCGTTTCCCTCGGGTAAAACGATGTGTTGTGGCCTTGACGCGGCGCGCTGGCGGATACGTTCGAGTATGTCCATAGACTCACTGAATGTCTGGTACGGGTTTGTGTGGCAGGTGAGTCTAGCGAACCCTGACTGTTAGAACAAGTGACATGTGAGCCCGCCCGACCGCGTTACAAGCCCTTCCCAGTCGTGTTAAGTTAACCAATCCAAAATCCATAAAAGCGAACGAGTTCAGGAGAAACAGATGGCTGCACTGTTGGCAAAACGACGACTAAAGAATGTGCTGTTGTTCATACCAAATCTGGTGGCGCTATGCCTCCGTTTATTGACGGACAAGCGCGTGCCGGTGGCGGAGCGGGCCCTGGTGGCCGGCGCGGTCATCTACGCCCTGGTGCCGTTGGATCTGATCCCGGACATGATTCCATTCGTGGGACAGATTGACGACATCTATCTGATTGCTCTGACACTACTGCGACTGCTGGAACGTACCGATCCAAAAATTGTTCGTGAACATTGGAAGGGCGGCGGCGACGTAGTTGAATTTGTAGGATCGGCGGCGCTGCTGGCTGCGAAGTTCTTGCCGAAAGCCATCCGACGGGTACTGACCGAGCGGGTGGAACTGGCGCCAGGTAAGTTAGACAACTTGAAAGAGATACCTAAGCCGCTTCTGGTCGCGCGTCCGGTGCCGGAAGTTGAAACTAGTCGGCAGGAGCAGTAGGCAGGAGCAGGAGCACCGCTCACCTTCATCTCAAGATGTTGTTTTTGGTGTTCCTGCGGACTGCCCCTGCGGACTGCTCCTCTGCAGTTGCGAGAGCAGCTTGTCGTGGATTCCGTCGAATCCCCCGTTCGACATGATGGCCACTACGTCGCGTTCCTCCAGCTCCGGCAGTAGATGGTCGATGATTGTGGCTGCATCCGGAAAGGCATATGCGGGCTTACCCTGGCTGGCGATGTCTTCAATCAACTTCCGCGTGTCCAAAGTCTTGCCTTTTTCTGAAGCCTTCTGGCTATCGAAAACGCTCGCAATCACTACGTAGTCTGCCGCCGTAAATGCGTCCGCATATTCATCCTGAAAAACTGCGAGGCGCGACGACCACGATCGCGGTTCAAACACGGCAACCAGCCGGCGGCCCCGATACCTGTCTTGTAAGCCGCGCAATGTTTCTCGCACTGCCGTGGGATGATGGGCGAAATCATCGATCACGGTTATCCCACGCTCTTCACCTTTTACTTCGCAGCGACGCCGCACGTTCTTAAAACTACGCAAGGCCTGACGGATAGTATCGCGCTCAATACTCCATGCGTCGGCTGCGATTATTACTGCCAAACAGTTGAGTAGATTGAATTGGCCCACGAGCGGCGTCTCGAATCGCCCCCACTCGACACCCTCGCGGGTAACGGTAAAGCTACTGAGCTCGCCCGCGAAATTCGTTTCAGTAATGCGCCACCTCGCATCCTCAGCTACGCCAAATGTTTCAACCTGCGTAAAGAGCTTCGCACCCATCGCTTTGACAACGTCACGAACATTCGTGCTGTCCCATCCCACAATCAACCGTCCGTTTGCAGGAACCAGATTCATGAAACGCCGGAACGCGAGTTTCACTGCATCAAGATCTTTGTAGATATCGGCGTGGTCAAACTCGATGTTATTAACGATCCCAATCTCCGGCAGGTAGTGCATGAACTTCGGACCTTTATCGAAGTAAGCAGTGTCGTATTCGTCGCCTTCGATAATAAAAAAATCACTGTCAGTCACGCGGAAACTGACACCGAAGTTTTGTGCGACGCCGCCAATCAGAAATGTGGGGTTAAGGCCGCCCTGGTCCATCACCCAGGACGCGATACTGGTCGTCGTAGTTTTGCCGTGGGTGCCGGCAACCACGAGCGAACGTCGTTCGCGAATGAATTCTTCCTTCACCACTTCAGCTTGCGAGCGGTATAGCAACTTGCGATTTAGGGTGGCTTCCAATTCCGCATTGCCACGTGGAATCGCGTTGCCGACGATCACACAGTCCGGCGTTGATTCGAGATGTTCAGGTTTGTAACCCTGGTTGACGGCGATGCCAAGCGAGGCAAGCATCGTCGACATTGGTGGGTAGACGTTCTCATCCGAACCGGTGACGCGATGCCCACGCGCCTGAAGCATTCCGGCGAGCGCAGCCATCGCCGTACCGCATATTCCAATCAAGTGATAGTGCATTTGTCGGGACTCAGGCGTGACTAATACCGGGGGTCATATTTGAAGCGGTGCCAAAGATTCCCGTCCCGCGCCTGCGAGTGACGCGTTTCGCAAATCAGACTCAACCATTTCGCGAATCAATTCTTCGAACGAGTACTTCGGCGCCCAGTTTAGTGTCTTCCGTGCTTTGGTGGCATCGCCGACCAGCAAGTCGACTTCAGCCGGACGGAACAGTCGTTCGTCCTGAACAACATAGTCTTTCCAATTCAGATCAGCTTCAGCAAAGGCCCTTTCACAGAACTCACCAACAGAATGGGTCTCGCCGGTCGCCACTACATAATCGTCCGCAGCCGGTTGCTGCAACATCAGGTGCATCGCGCGCACGTAGTCAGACGCGTGTCCCCAGTCGCGACACGCAGCCAGATTGCCGAGCCGCAACTCCGTCGCCTTTCCCGTTTTAATTTTGGCTACGGTAGAAGTGATCTTGCGTGTCACAAACTCATAACCCCGCCGTGGACTCTCGTGATTAAACAAGATCCCGCTAACGCAAAACATTCCGTGAGCTTCCCGATAGTTTCGCGTCAGCTCGAAACCTGCGGTCTTGCTGATCCCGTAAGGACTGCGTGGATGAAATCGGGTGGTCTCTCGTTGAGGAACTTCTTCGGCGTTGCCAAACATCTCAGAAGAGCCCGCAAAATAGAACCGGCAATCCGGATTAAGCTCACGCAGCGCCGCCAGCACGAAGTGTGTGCCGTTGATGTTTGTGTTGATAGTAGAAAAGCCATCCGCAAAGCTCTCGGCGACGAAGCTCTGGGCCGCCAGGTGATAACACTCGTCAAACTTGAACTTGCTGACGACGCTGAATATGCTCGGGTAACTTTCCAGACTCGCCTGATGAAGCTGAATATCGTTGAGGATGTGCAGGATGCGTCCGAAGCGGCGGTCTGGATCCTCAAGGGCGACACGGCGCACAAGCCCGTGTACCTCGTAACCCAGTGATATCAGATGCTCGGCGAGATAACTACCGTCCTGACCCGTGATTCCTGTAATTAATGCGCGTTTCATGAATCGGTAAATAAATAGCCCCGTCTAGACACTAAGCGGTTTCTGCAGTTCTTTATCTACACCAGACTGCGGGACCTGCTTAGAGCGATGTGCCTCGTACCAATCGATCGTTCTTTTCAAACCTTCTTCAAGTTGCATCTGCGCGCGAAATCCGAATTTCTCGAGCGCTCGCGAAACGTCCAGACGCCGTTTTGGCTGGCCGTCAGGACGGTCATGCTGCCAGTGTATTTCGCCCTGGTATCCCGTCAGTCGCACAATCAACTTTGCCAGATCGCTGATCTGAATCTCCGTTCCGGTCCCCAGGTTGACGGGGTCGCTTTCGTTGTAAGCAGCGGCCGCGCGCACCACACCGTCAGCGCAGTCGCCCACATATAGAAACTCGCGCGACGCCTGGCCCGTACCCCACGCTTCGATGAAGGGCTGACCTGCATCACGGGCTTCGATGCACTTCCGAATCAACGCCGGAATCACGTGCGACGTTTTTAGATCAAAGTTATCTCCTGGACCATACAGATTTGCCGGCAATAAAAAGATCGAGTTGAAGCCATACTGATCTCGATAGCTTTGTGATTGCACCAGCATCATTTTCTTCGCCAGGGCATATGGAGCATTAGTTTCTTCGGGATACCCGTTCCACAGATCTTCCTCTTTGAATGGCGTCTGTGTATGTTTCGGGTAGGCGCAAACAGTTCCCAGCGCTACAAATTTTTTCACGCCGCGAAGTCTGGCGTGCTCGAGCAGCTGCACGCCCATCATTAAATTGTCGTAAAAGAATCGGCCGGGTTGCTCCTGGTTTGCGCCGATGCCGCCGACCAGGGCGGCGAGATGAATAATCAAATCAGGTTTTACGTCATCGAGCAGACGCTCAATATTGGTTTGCTGCACGAGGTCGTACTGCTCCTGGCGAGGAACGGAAATCTCTAACTCGCCATGCTCACGCAGACGCTCGACGACAAAACGACCTAAGAAGCCAGCGCCGCCGGTCACCAAAACGCGGCTAAATGGAAAATTATCTGTCATCGTTCGTGCGAGTCTGACGTTCGAATATCACCAAATGGTTCGCGCTGTCCGTTGTTGACTATTGCCAGATCGGCATCAACCATCAACCTCACAAGTTCTTTAAAAGTGGTTGATGGTTGCCATCCCAGTACCTCACGAGCCTTGGACGCATCGCCTACAAGCAGATCCACCTCCGCCGGACGCAAGTATTTTTCGTCAAGCTCAACATACTTTTGCCAGTCCAGGCCTGCGTAGGAAAAAGCTTCGGTTAAGAAGTCTCTTACGGAATGCGTCTGACCAGTGGCGATTACATAGTCTTCCGGTTTGTCCTGCTGAAGCATTAACCACATGGCCTCAACATACTCTTTGGCGTATCCCCAATCCCGTTGGGCGTCGAGATTGCCCAAGTATAGCTTGCTCTGCAGGCCCGCCTTAATCCGTGCAACGGCGCGGGTAATCTTACGGGTCACAAAGGTTTCTCCGCGCCGTGGCGACTCGTGGTTGAAAAGTATGCCGTTACACGCAAACAAGTCGTAACTCTCGCGGTAGTTTACGGTCGCCCAATAGGCATAAACTTTCGCGGCCCCGTACGGACTTCGTGGATAAAACGGTGTGGTCTCTCGCTGGGGCACCTCCAGCACTTTCCCAAACATTTCGGATGAGCTTGCCTGATAAAACCTGGAATCAACACCAGTTTCGTGAATTGCTTCGAGTAAGCGAATTGTGCTCAGTGCGGTTACATCACCAGTGTACTCAGGAATATCGAAGCTGACTCGGACATGGGATTGAGCGGCCAGGTGGTAAACCTCTTCGGGCTTGATTCGGTAAAGGAGCTTGATCAGATTGGTGGAGTCTGCGATGTCGCCATAGTGCAGGAAAAGGCGAACATCGTTGATGTGTGGATCCTTATAGAGATGGTCGATCCGGCCGGTGTTAAAAGTCGAAGCCCGGCGAATAATCCCGTGGACCTCGTAACCTTTTTCCAGTAACAACTCCGCGAGATAGGATCCATCCTGGCCGGTTATTCCTGTAATCAGAGCCTTTTTCATTGGATGTAAACTTTAGTTGTCGGGAGGACACACCAGTTACTGAAATTCTGATTCAAGTTCATCAACAGCGGATTTGCCACTCCGGGAGAGCGAATTCCCCCTCCATCTAGGAGGGTTAGGGAGGGCTTGCGACGCGTTTAGTGTCTTGTTTTTGAAGGAGGCGCGTCACGTTTACTTCAAAGACTCAACTGCCATCTTCCTTCTGGAAACGGCGTTAACGCCACCCCCAATTAAATAGAAATTGTTCGACCTCAAACCCTCCCCTAACCCTCCCAAAGGGAGGGGAAAAGGTCAATCAGCCGTGACAACTTTTAAGTGTTGCCGAGAGCAGTCCGTGCTTTGTAATACATACCCCGGCCCCGTTGATACGAAGCGCCTCCACCCATCTGGCAATAAAGGAATTTATGGACCATGCTCGGACGCGTTAGTGCCATGGGGTTGGACTGGATCGCTTTCAAGCCCATTTGCCGGGCGCCTTTTGGGTTACCACCTTTCAGGTAGTAACCGCCGCTGGTGAAGTACATGTTGACCATGGCCCATTTCTCGAGCCGTCGAATTTCATCTGGCAGCTCCGGCAGGGCAAAGAATTTCTTGTACATGTACTCAAGTTCGGGAGCAGCTTTAGCCGCCTGGGCGACAGTCTTTGATTCCTGGTGGAATCTGTAGGTCGAGAGCAGTTCAGGAAAATATTCGATGCGGTTGCGAATACCTGCTCGAAGCCAGAAGTCCCAATCCATAAAGTAGTAGTACGAAGGATCGAGATGCCCGGTATTGTCCAATACCGAACGTCGTATAAAAGCGGACGGCTGGGGAATCAGGTTTTCACACTTCAGAACGAACTTTTCGTAGTCAAAACCTTTCAATCTTTTTGACTGCTCAACCGGCGTGCCGTCGGCTTCAGTAAACAACGTGTCACCGAAAACAATCCCGACGTCCGGGTGGGCCATCAGGTAGTCCACGCCTTTTTTTACTGCGCCGGGAAGAAAGGTGTCATCGGAGTTTAGCCACGTAACAATTTCGCCTTTTGACTGTTCCCACCCTTTATTTATGGTGGGAGTTTGGCCCATGTTCTTCTGACTCTCCCACTGAATGCGGCCGGTGTATTCGGCCAGTATCCGAGGAGTTTCATCAGTGGAACCATCGTCGATCACGATGAGCTCGATATTGGGGTAATCCTGACTTAGGACCGTATCGATCGTCTCGCGTAGGAATGCAGCCTGGTTGTAAGTAGGTGTTACCACTGAAACCAGCGGTGTGTTTTCATTTCCCATATTTACTAACTACCAGCACTGCGCCCTGCAGCAGATCGACAGCGCCGTTAAATCTCCAATAATAGATTAAGCTCTTACCATGCTCGCTCGTTCGGCGGTGGCGTCTACAATCTCCTTGATGATTGCCATCAGATCATAGCGGTACTGCCATTCAGGATAATCGTTCTGAAATCGGCGAACGTCGCTGATCCACCAGATGTGATCACCTGAACGCGCCTCATCGCTCAGTTTGTAATTGAGTTTGCGGTCGCACAATTCTTCGGCAAATTGGATTGCCTCCAGCATGGAGCAGTTGCTGTGACGCGAGCCACCCATGTTGTAGACCGCGCCTGGTTTTGGATTCTGTGCGAAGTGCCAGAACGCATTCACCAAATCATACGAATGAATGTTATCGCGGACCTGTTTACCCTTGTAACCGTAGATCGTGTAGGTCTTGCCGGTCATTACACACTTGATCAGGTAAGCCAGAAAACCGTGCAACTCAGCTCCTGAGTGGGCCGGTCCTGTCAAGCATCCTCCGCGAAAGGTTCCAGTCTTGAGTCCGAAGTACCGGCCATATTCTTGCGCCATCAGATCAGCGGCAGCCTTACTGGCGCCAAACAAACTATGCTTCGAATGATCAATCGTCATCTCCTCATCGATGCCGTGCTCAAAGTAAGGATGCGTCTTATCAACTTCCCAGCGAGTGTCCTGCTCTACCAGAGGAAGATTGTTTGGCGTATCACCGTAGACCTTGTTAGTCGACGTAAATATGAAAGCCGCTTCGGGGCAATACTGGCGGGTTGCCTCGAGCATGATCAACGTTCCGGTGGCATTCACACCAAAGTCAGTGAATGGCTCGCGTGCGGCCCAGTCATGACTCGGTTGCGCGGCAGTATGTACAACGCAGGAAATGTCCTTACCGTACTTGTCGAAGATTTTGAAAATTGCGTCCTGATCACGAATGTCGGTAGGTAGATGAACAAAGTTTTTCAGGTTCTTCTCAAGTTGTTCGGTATTCCAGGCGGTTGAGGCCTCTTCGCCGAAGAAATAGCTACGCATATCGTTGTCGATTCCGACAATCTGCAGGCCTTTTTCGTGTAGAAACTTAGCGGCCTCACTCCCAATCAGGCCCGAAGATCCGGTAATAACAGCAACAGACATTTACTCTCCCCCGCGCACAAACTTCGCGTTTTCACGACTAACTAACACACTTTGGGTGTCCAACAAGCTAAGCATATCTGCCTGCGGACTGCAACGAGCGGCGTTTCGAAAATTTCGTCCACAGGAAAACTGCTCCAACTGCCGCAAAGGTCAAGACATATGGGTGTAACGGAAGCGTATAGCGTGGCGTGTAGTCAAAAGGAAGCCGAAAAACGGCGACGTAAAGTATGGGAGCCCATAGAGGCAACAGTTCCCAAAGTCGTCCCCAACTGATGAATACACCGGTGAGGCCAAGCATTAACGGAAAAAGATCTATCACGAAGATAAGAAACAATTTCACCAGAATGAGCGGATAGCGGCGTTGCGCCACGGCCTCTCCGAAAGACCGATTGTGTCGACCCAAAAGATAACTGCCGCCCGAAATCCAAAAATGAGGGTATTCGCGGACCCGCCGAAGGAGATAGGCTTTGGGATCGCGCAAAATATTCTCGAATCCTGCCCTCCAGAATGCCGGTTCGAGATCCGCAGCCTGGTTGAAGGTTAGCTGTTCGGTGGTCAAGGTTCTGACCAACGGATCATGTTCCGATCCCGGCCCGTAAACAAAAGTGTTCCAATTAAAATACGGCAAGGTTGTTTGCCAGAATATCAGTCCTGGACCATGGCTAACCAATCCCATTCTCCTACCGCTAACCTGCGAGTTGCGTATGAACCATGGCACTAAAATCACAAAGGTGGCTATGACCAGGACTGACGCCAGTTTCAACCGCGCGAGGCGCGAGTGACGAGGCACAAGCAAGAGCGGGAGCAATATTAAGGGAAACAGCATTGCTTCAGGCCGGCACAGAATTGCGAGGCCCATCGCCAACCCGGCCGCAACCATCAAACGCCAATTCTGCTTTTGCAAAGCCACGATCACAAAGTAAATCGCACCGCACATCAGAAACGTGAAAACAGTTTCAGTAAGTTTGGCTGAAACGAAGTAGGCCGCGTGAAGATAAGTGGCTGACAGTAAGCCAGCTATGAGAGCCACACGCCTGTCCCAATAACGCCGCGCAATTAGATACGTCAAACAACAGGTCGCCGAACCGATGACAGCCTGCACCAGATACACGACAGTGTCGTGATGACCTGCTACCGCATAAATACTCGCTAAGAAGACGGGATACACCGGCGTCCGAAAGAGGTTTGGGTAATACGGTGGTGTGAGATCCCATGAGAACCCGTTCCCGGCTAACAAGTTCGAAGCGAGCGCGTCGTAGCCAATCGCATCCTCCGGCGCCCATTGATAAAAGATGACGAAGATCAATCGGATGGCGAGGGCCAAAGCAAACACGCAAACTAAATCCCTAACAGCCAGACGGCTGTTGTCGTTAGCTGAAACAAGACTTGAGGGCATCAAGACCTTTCTTTAAGGTAGTTAGAGATCACGGTTGAGCTTAAACAAAGAAGAGATTTCAAGTTTTAGAGGAGAACTCGCGGAATCGAATCCCTGTCCTTTTGGTCCAGTCAAATCGCATGTCAGGATTTGTATTTACCAGGCTCACGATACTGTCGCTGCGAAAACCCAATTTTATTCGAAACAGTTCTAAAACCCGAAGTCCTGCCCAACACAATTTCCAGGGCATAGGGACAATGCGGATAGTCTTTCCTTGCCGTTCAGCCAGAATCTTCAGAATCCCGCTGAAGGTGTGGCCGTGTTCCGAGGCCGCCGTTATAGGTTCATTTATTTGAGGAAAATCTTCAGTACTCAATTTGTAGATCAACGAAGCAAGATCATCCTCATGGACCAGGTAGAGCACTTGTTTGCCGCTTCCGATTATCGGCACCACTGATGTCCGCTTAATGACGTTAGTCAAAGCGCCCATCATTGCGCCGGGGTTATCGCCATAGATCAGGCCAGGTCTGATAACTACTGCGCCGATCTTGAAGGCCTCCCTTTCGATCTCCAGTTTCGCTTTACCATATAACGACTGGCACCCATCATAGGCGCTTACGGAGGAGATAAAGATAATGTTCTTGACTCCTTCCGCCCTGGCCTGCGCCATCAATTGAATCGATCCCTTGACGTTGATCTCATAAATCTCGGACCACTTATCGGGCCTGAAATCATAGGCACAGTGAATCAATGTGTTTACGTGGTGCTCCTGGAAAAAACCAACCGGCGCACCTTTGTCCAACGAGAAGGGAACTGCCAACGGGTCAATTTCCGGCCGCGCATTACGTGACAGCTTGTACACAGTCAGGCCCTTCGCAGTTAGATAACTTTCCAACTTCGATCCCAGGTAACCAGTTGCGCCCGTGACTGCGCAGTTGTGATCCCGATCAGTCATGATTCATTCCTGTTTAGTCCTGATATTGTTCGTAAGACGCTGCAATCCGGTGTGCGTTCGCCATTATTGAAAGCGTGATTGTAGTTGCCGGGATGCTGGGAAACACACTGGAGTCAACGACGTGTATTTTCTTAAAACCATAAGGCCGCCCGGCGAGGTCCGTTTCAAACTCGGAAGATTTTAGTCGCATCGGCAGACTTCCACCCGAGTGGTTTCCGTGGCCAGGAAGGCCAATCTTCATTAGCGGCTTCAATGGGATCGCCTTGAAACAATTTCTGTTCCGATTCAGCTTCGCGGTCACTTTCTGAATGATTGCCCGTCCTCGCTCGTTACCGCTTCCCTCCAAAATGAATTTGCCTGGTGATTCACCTTCCGGAGCCTGGAGGCGGGCCGTTATCGTCGGTGATACATCTGAGTGCAAGTATCCCTGTACGAGCAGGAACCTATTCAAAAAAGCGTTTGTAGGAGACTTTAGGATCGGCGAGAAAAATCCAAATGAGTCTAGCATCGCCAGTTTGTAGAGATCGTTGTAACTATAAATTTGTAGATGGATTGTCTTGTCGCAGAGATTGGGGTCAGAGATTTCAACAAACAGCTGGGCCAGAGTATGCAGTGCTTCATCAGCTACGCGGGGGACGCCACGGTAACGAAGTAGAGGGAACATGAAGTACTGGCTGTCTTTAAAAGTTACTGTTCGTTCGTAAGCCTCCAGGGAATCAAGTATCAACTTTGTGGATGAGAGGGTACCGGCTGCGACAAACACTCTGGCAGCATCGAAGACTAACTTTTCGCCGGTTACCTTCGACTGTCCCAGAACCCTAACCCCACCGTGAGCTTCTTCGAGCTTTCTCACTATGACGCCGTCAACATAATTAAAATTCGGATGCTTTGAGAGCTGCTCGACGGTAAGTGCCGAGTTGTAGATTAGACCGTAAGGACATCCATAAAGGCACAGCCCACACGTAGCGCATTGGCGGTGGTCGCGGTTTTCAGCGTACACCGCCAGACGTGAGTGACCGAAGATGACTCCATCCGATCCTAACCTGTCAGTACACGCCTGTAGGTCCTGTAAAAGTTGAGCAGCCTGACGGCTTACGAGTGGTTTTGAGTATTGGTTACTGTACAACGGAAACCTGGACTCCAAATTGTCCGTTGCAGCGGTAAGGCCCATAAGCGAAATCGCAGCACTGTAATGCGGCGCCAGGTCTTCCAGAGTGATGGGCCAATCGGTAATGTCCTGGGCCACGTATGGCAGGATCGCTGCTCCCCAGACATTACTCAGCCCACCCCTGGCCAGCGAGGAAAGCATGGCTGCGTTCCTGAACTCCCGCTGAACGTAAGT
The DNA here is from genome assembly GCA_035273385.1 of Pyrinomonadaceae bacterium. Lineage (GTDB taxonomy): Bacteria > Acidobacteriota > Blastocatellia > Pyrinomonadales > Pyrinomonadaceae > PSRF01. The sequence continues at coordinate 24,926 of DATEPE010000039.1, forward strand.
CTCAGATTCCCGGTAAGGAAAATCCGAACCGTAACTATATTTAAGATCGACACCTCCACGCCCCGCTTTTTTATGGACTTTGAGATGCTCGAGCATGATCGGATCCCAGTCTCCATGGTCCTGCCCCGCAAGTTGCCCGACGATCTTTTGACGCTCAGGTTCCAGTGTCGTACCTGCATCCAGCATGGTGACGTCAAGCCCTTTTGAAACCAGGGCAGCGGCACAAGAGACACCTGCTGGACCAGAACCTATGATGAAAATCACTAGAAGCCTTCTCTTAGCTTGTAAATGGATTATTTCGTGTTGAATTCGACTCTTGAGGCAAAGGTTATCGAACCAGCCAATACCTACAATCGGGTCCGACGAATCACCAGGTCAGCAAGCAATCCCAGGCACAGAATCTGGAAGGCGGTAACCACTGCAATAGCAGCGCCAACTCCAAAATGTTCTAACCGGAAGAAGTCAATGGCGAGCTTCGCTACACCGATCACGAACAGGATTAGACTAGCCGGAAGAAACACGCGCAATGGATTGAAGTAAACCGTCATCCGCACAATCAAGCTTAAGAAACCCAGAAAATCACGCGCGGGGCGAATGGTAGATTTTCCTTTTCTCCGATAGTAGTTTATCGGGACAAACTCCACTCGATAGTTACTGGTCAGGGCCGCCATCGTTATAGTGATGGTGAAGGAGAACCCTTCCGGGAAAAGCGAGAAGAACCGTTCGGCAAGCTCCCGGCGAAACACCCTCAAGCCCGAGTTCAAATCAGGGATATCTTTCTGCGCCAGATAATTCGCCAGCTTTTGCAAGAACCACTTCGCAGGGCGACGGAAGAAGGGAATTTTTACATTCTCGCCGGTACGCGCACCTACCACCATGTCGCATCGATCCATGCGACTTAACAACAACGGTATCGCTTCGACTGGATAGGTTCCGTCGGCATCGGTGATTAGTATGAGATCGTGTTTGGCGTTGAGGATGCCGGTCTTCAGCGTGGCCCCATAGCCACGGTTGGTATCATGCTGAACAAGTCTAACTCCTCGCGACCTGACTATCTCCGCCGTTTTATCTTTCGAGCCGTCGTCAATGATCAGGATCTCGCCACTGATATTTTCAGATGCCATCATTTGCTGAAGAGCATCTAAAACTTCTCCAATACCGGCTTGTTCATTGAAGGCGGGTATGATGACGCTTACGGGCTGGTCCATATTAGTCAGCTGTTATGATCTGAACGCTCAAACCCAGTAGCAGTCATCCACGCTACTCTGCGCAGTCACAATTTATCGGCTTCTCCTCTCCAACTGTTTCCGTTGCGCTGGGTGATGCGCGTATTGCTCAACTTCGCTCTAACGAACCACTGTTCAAACTCTTCACGTCGATAGTAGTAAGAGATATATGGCGTCATCTTGTCCAGGACAGTTCCCCAGAAGATCGGAAAGCCCAAGCCATAGAAATAAAGAAAATATTCGTTAAAGGGCAGCCCTTTAAGGTTCAACCGGTTACTAGGGATGTAGACCAACAGGATAATTACCCAGAGAACGGCTGCGATGGTTTGGGCCAGCACTTTGTTTACGGCCAGGGGAAAATGGCAAGTCAAACGACGCACAGGGTTAGCCAGCTTGATGTACAGCTCGTTTCCTTCGTAACCGTAAACCCAGGCTAGTATCTTGCCGCCGGGTTTCAGAAACTTAACCAGGGTGGCAAAGCCCTTTTCCGGATCGGGTAAATGATGAAGTACGCCTATCGAATAGATAAAATCAAAACCACCTCGCAACGGCAGGTTATAGAGGTCACCCTGGATAACATGGACGTTTGGCATTTCGCGAGTCCATTGAAAAGCCACTTCGACGGCGTGAGACAAATCTACGCCTATCACATCTTTTGCTCCCCACTGGCCGGAATAATAGAGAAACTTCCCCATCCCGCAGCCGCCGTCGAGTATCACTTTGTTTTCAAAGAAATCAGGGGAAAGGTTATCGAGGTAGCTAAGAAACTCGGTTCGATTGATCTCCGAACGCTCATCGAGCAGGTGCCACTGATCGCCAAAGTTGTCGACGTTCTTAGCAACTATCTCGTCGAGATCTTTGGGGATGAATCGGGGTATCCCATCTTTCACAGGATAAGTGGCCGCACACTTCTCACACTTTAGATTGCCTTCCCAGATTTCGTTTTGTTCCCACCGCGCGTCGTTTAGAACCAGATTGCCGCGACAGTCTAGACAACAAAGATATTGGAGCACTCGCTCTTTCATCCCGTGACCTTTCCAAAATGATTGCACCAGATCATGAAATTCATTAACCCCCAGATCTTGTAACTGTGATTTGCCTGACCGCTGTGGTGCTCCTGCTTGAGCCGCTCAACGTAATTCGAATCGAGCACCTGCGTATCGGTCACTTTCTCTTTACTCAACACATCTTCGACCAGAGAACGCAACTCCTTACGAAACCACCCTGCCAGTGGAGTGTGAAAGCCGGCTTTTTTACGATAAACAATACGCTCCGGCAAGACTGAACTCATTGCCTTCTTGAAGAGATACTTTGTGGTGAGCCCCTTTAACTTAAACTCGAGAGGCACACGCGCCATGTATTCGACCAGCTCATAATCAAGCAACGGCTCTCTGGCTTCGAGCGAACTGGCCATGGACATCGTATCGATCTTCGGAAGAATGCTGCCGCTGAGAAAAGTCTTATAGTCTGAGTAAAACCCCTTCTCCATGTCAGAGATGTCCGGATTCACAGCAAAAAGCTGAGACCAGATTTCATGTGGCAGATGACCTTCAGTTGCCGCGGCAAAATCTCTGGAGTAGAGGTTGAGTTTCTCGTCGGGAGTAAATATTGTGCGCCACGTATAGTGCGCTCGAGCCGGTGAAAGAGCGGCGCCTTCCACAAATTTTCGCGCCTTGTAATCCAGGCTCAGTTTATTACTGGATGCGGGCAACGCATGGACCAGAGGTTGAACCATCCCATTTCTCAACCAGGCAGGGACACGCCGGTAGTAACTTGCGAGTCGATCCGCCTGGTAAATCGGATAACCTCCGAAGACTTCGTCACCCCCGTCTCCGGACAACACGACTGTCACGTGCTGTCGGGCGAGTTGTGACACCATGTACATAGGTACGTTTGAAATATCAGCAGTGAGATTATCTGCGTGATAAACAGATTTCTCGATGAGGGAGGCCATGTCCTCGGCAGTGCAGAAAACCTCATGGTGATCGGTGCCGAGCAGTTTGGCCACCTCCAGTGCATACGTGCCTTCATCGTATGACTTGTCGGCAAATCTCACACTGAAGGTTTTCAAGGGACCGGTGGCAAATTGCCGCATGAAATGAACGACCGCACTCGAGTCTAGTCCTCCGCTTAAGAAAGCTCCGACGGGTACATCAGCCACGAGCCGCTTGCGAACACATTCTTTAAGCAACTCGAAAACTTCGGGAACCAGATCCCGTTCTTTCGGGGCGTGTCCATTGGCCGGTTGGAAGCGAACATCCCAATACTTCTTTTGTGTGTACTTACCTTTTTCCCAGGTAAGGAGATGACCCGGCTCGACCTGCCTGATATCGCGGAAAGGCGTCTTCGGCGGCACCACGTAGTTCAGCGAGAAGTAATCGTCCAGGGCGGCATGGTCCAAATCCCGAGTTACGCCCGGATAGCTGAGGATGGACTTAAGCTCTGAACCGAAAACAATCTTCGAAGCGTCGGCATAGTAATAAAGTGGTTTGACTCCCAACCGGTCGCGACCCAGGACCAGTCTTTGCGCCGTTTTGTCCCACAGTGCGAACGCAAACATGCCGTTGAGCTTTTGAAGACACTCGTCGCCCCACTCTTCAAAACCATGAATAATAACTTCGCTGTCAGTTCGCGAACGGAAGGTATGCCCGCGACTTCGTAGGTCGTCAGCAATCTCAGCGTAGTTATAGATTTCACCGTTGTAGATCAGCCAGAGCGTGCCGTCTTCATTAGACATTGGCTGATGCGCGTCCGCCGACAGGTCGATAATGCTAAGCCGTCTGTGGCCGAGGGCAGCGTGCGAGTCGAGATAGATGCCGTCGTCGTCGGGTCCGCGATGAGACAGCACGTCAGCCATGCGCCTGGCGGCGCCGGCATCGATTGAACCTGTCGTTACTGCTACTCCTGAAATCCCGCACATAACAATTAAAACGTTTCGTTAGTTCTGCTTTACCAGAGTGACCAACATGTGATCACGCGCTGTGGTCCACCACGACCCGTTCCAGCGTGCGATGCGCCCGAGGATCGGTAGTTTTGGAAGCGCGGAGGACAACGCCGAGTCCGACAGGCGCTGGTACGTCACGTAAGCAACATTCTTGAGTGCTTCATCTAACCTTCGCTGCAGCGGTGCAGGTTCGTAACGAAGTCGACGAACACTGCTAACCCGGCAATTCAACTTCGGCGCGGCCCAGCGAAACCATGCAGGATCAAAGAAGGCCACATGTTCGGGCATGGCACTGTACCAATAATGCGTGCCTGCAAATCGCCACGACCAGGCCCTGGTGTTACCAGTGAAAATGACCAGCAGGCCACCGGGCATAAGCATGTCCGCGAGCATCTTTAGTGACTCTAAAGGCCGCGGCAGGTGCTCAATCACATCCACCAAAGTGATCGCGGCAAACTGCTGATCCGTTAACTCAAGTTCCTCTACCCTGTGACTGATTATCTTGATGCCTCTTGACTCAGCCACAGCACGCGCATCATTGGACAGCTCAACTCCATACCGCTGCCAACTCGGACCCAGATAATTCAGTAGATCGCCTCTAAAGCAACCGACGTCCAGGACACTACGTCCCGGCGCTTGTTCCAGCACGGCCTTTATCTCACGCCAAACTTCACGCTCCTGGTCGTGCTGCCACCAATCGTCGCTTGAAAGAGCGCTGTAATACGTCGCCAGCTCTGCTTCCGTCGCTGCGGGTGCGCGAAACTGCAGAGTGCAGTCGCGGCAACGATACATAGAGCCCACAGTTAGTTGGCTGCCCGCGGCTGCGTTCTCCTGGCCAAAAACAGGAAGAGGGCCGACAAGCGCGACCCGCTGGCTATCGCAAGCGATACATGCAACAGCCATTAGCCTAACGGATTCCGCCCGGAAGGGCTAACAGGCAATGTGCGTGTAGTTGCGAGCGACGCTTTCAAGTGACTTTTCACTTTTCTTAACCAAAGCGGGTAAGGGGATTGGCAGGACTTCATTACCGGATATGGTTTCGTCACTCCTTCTCGCTGACGGCGTGCGTCGGCAGTTCTGGTAAGGCTGTCGAAGCAAGTTACGTATCGATCAACCATGCGCTCCGCGGAATATTCACGACTCTTTTCCCAGGCAGCGCGGCGCATCTTAGTCAACAATAGGGTGTCGGCAGACAGAGCTGCTAGCCGTTCGGCAAATGTATCCACTTCTCCAGTGGACACAATGAAACCATTCTCGCCATCGTGTACCAGTTGTGTGTTGCCGCTGGCAATGCTGCTCACCACCGGAGCGAGTCCGTGGCCCATCGCTTCCAGTAACGCGACCGGCAGTCCTTCGTAATCCGACATCAAGATGAAGACGTCCAAAATTATTAACTTCGACTTTACTTCATCAGGTGAGAGCCATCCCCAAAACTGAACAGGGGCCTCGGGCGCATGCTGCTTGAACGCTTCTTCCAGGGCCGCTCGATCGCTCCCGTCGCCAATCAAGTGCAGCTCAAACTTCACACCTTTTTTATCAAGTGCTTCGGTGAGTGGAACGAATTCCATGACCCGCTTCTGCTCTTGAGTAAGCCGACCTACATAACCAATCCCTAGCACCCCATCGCCAGGCTGTGCGAGCCGCTGCTCAATCTCGGCCGGTTTCAGGGAAGGGACGCCGTAAGGAATATGTCGCGCAAGTTCAGCCGGCACACCGGACAGGGAAATAATTTTTCGGTGAATTTCTTCGCTGACACCGACCGCGCAGTCGATGAATGGAGCGTAGTGGGCCAGGGGCTCATAAAACGCCTCAACATCGTTATGTGCGACTGAAACGGTGGAAATCGATGGATTCAAGGCGGGCAATGCCAACCACCCAGCATCGGGCGAAATGGAAACCACGTAAACTTCCGGCCGCTCCGAATTAACCCAGGCTGCCAGACGCGCTCCGCGTTCCTCAGGAAGATGGACCGGCCGCCAGAGGTCAGAACGCACTTCTGCGCCGGCCTGCTGAAGGGCCTTAACCAATGAGAGTTCAGGGCCAGGTTGCGTAATGATGGAAACGCGCCAGTCCTGCTGAACGAGTGCCTGGGCCAGCTCAACCAGGAAGGTCTGCGCTCCCCCTGTCGGCCAGGTGGTTAGTGTTGTGTCAACGAAAACTACGTGCATGCTAGGAACGATTCATCTTATTCGTGTCACTTCGTGTGTTTCGTGGAATTCGTGAATCGCTTCTTAGGAAGAACAAGCGATCCACGAATCGCACTAAACACACGAACTAACACTAAACGCGTTGAGCTTAACTTTTGAGGCACGGCCAACAAGCACTAGTCAATCCTGGCCACTTCGATTGTTAGTCTTGCCTTTGATCCAGTATGCCTGATCGAAGTCAACCCTTTCGAGCAGTGGCTTCTCACCGTGTTTTGCGCAGAAATCATAAAACGCTTCGCGGCATCCTTCCCAATAACCAAAGTCATCGAGGACAACCACACCACCTTCGGCAACGCGGGGATAGAACGTTTCCAGCACTGCCGTAACCGAGGCGTGCCAGTCCGCATCGCAATGCAAGAAGGCCACGCGTTCAGGCAAGGGCTGTAAGAAAGTCTGGTCAAACCACCCTTTACGAATGGTGTACTGCTCGGGTGACAAACCAACGATCGAGAGAACTTCTTTGACGTCCTCCTCTGAGGCGCCAAGCTTGCCAACCCATTTACCTGCATCTGCACCGTCCACTTCTTTCGCTTCCGGCATGCCCTCGAAACTGTCGTAAAGCCACAAGTGCAGTTGTGGATTCATCTCCGTAGCCAATATCGCAGCGCTTCCGCCCTTGTACGTGCCACATTCAACGAAGTCGCCTTCGACTCCTCTGTCGCGGATGGACGACGCCAGTCGTTTCAGATTGCTCAACTTCTTGACGGAACCAAGCGTGTAAGGCCTGACTTGCTGAAGTAGTTTTGGATCCAACTCAACAGAAGTTCGCTCAAGATTAGGGGACTCGGGCGTTGCCGCCAGCGCCGCTCTCGCCCGCTGTAAAATCGAAGTCACCATCCACTCCTTAACCGCAAATATTTACCGCGTCTTCAGGGACGCACAAAGACCAGCATGTTCTCGCTGAAGAACTCACCCAGGCCGCGCAGTCGTTGAGTTTTCTCCTCGTCGTAGTCGTAACCGTGGCCCTTAAACTTCTCGATCCAATACTCAGGAGGTTGTTCATTGAAGTGCCCCTCTCCACCTTGACCCGGACGCGCCGCCGATATGACCACCCGGTCGGCGTGGTTCGAAAAAGTTTTCATCAAGTTATGCACATACTTGGGATGAATATGCTCGACAACCTCATAACACCAGACCAAATCGAATTTTCGATTTAGATTCACCTCTTCGTTGAAATCGATTTGCTGAATTAACTCAGGGTGGTTCGCTTTTGAGATCGCCATCGCGGAACCTTCGATGCCCCTGACATCAATTCCTCGCTCAACGAAGTAGTCGAGGGAGCGTCCAGTGCCGCAGCCGAGATCAAGCACGCTCCGTGGATTAAACATCTCGAGCGTGGTGGCGAGCGTCTTCTCGGGAAAGAGCGAGCACATATGCAGTTCGCTCTCTTCAAAGAAAATGCTGTTCTTCGTGACCATGCGATACGGGATTTTTCGTAGATCCCACCACCAACGCCAATTCGCTTTCGGGTGGTAATAGATCCCAACCAGGAGATCCCAGAGAGCTGTGTCCCGCATGCGTTTACGAATCCAGGTTTCTACGATCTGCATAAATCTTGTGGACTTAACTAACCAGCCCTAACTCCATCTGTATTGCTCATTACCTCGGCTGCGCGCGTGAAGATCCTGCCACTGCCTTTGGCAAAGGAGACTCCCGACTGTTGTCGTAAACGCCGCTCGACTCATCGACTCGTGTGGCGCGAGTTTGTAAAACTTCCTCAAGCACAGCCACAAAAGATCTTCGTTGTGGATCTACGTAGCGATCAAAAAAGTCGTCACTGTGCTGCAACGTCACTCTGCGCGCTTCACCGCCGTCGGCATCCAAAAGGTACGTCAGTCTCTGGATGAGGTCCGCAACGTTTTCGGAAACGTCCAGCCCGTCAAACTTGTGATAGTTCTTGCCAAATTCCGTCAGCGCTCCGGTGAAGTAGACAACCGGGACGCGTGCCCGGATCAACTCTGCGATGAATGCTGAAGCCGCGCCGAACACGACCGCGACATCAAACTCAGCAATCTCCTCGTCAGACATCGGCTCTTTCCGATGTTGCACAAAAACATCCGGATACTTATCTACCATCTTATCGTAGACTTCGTGCAAGTCGGACACCGGGTGGCTCTTCAGAACTACCTGCACAGGCGTTGGTGTTCCATGAAACCCTTCAGCGAAATCCACGAGCGCCTTCATGTACGCCGGATAATCAAATATCAACGACCCAAACCACCAGCCAAACATTCGGCCGGACATGACGAACAATACCCGGCGCGAGCTATGCCGCCGGGCCTTTGACGCGCCGGCAGTGGGCGTAAGAGCGTCCCCGGCTATAACGACCCGCGCGTTTGGATAGGATTTGGCGACATTCTCTGCATCTAATTGTCCGAAAACGCAAATGATGTCCGCTCGCTTTTGAGCAAAATTGTCTTGCAAGAAGCTTAAGCCTGACTCCGTTGACAACGTCTTCACGCGCTGATCTTTGGCGGCCGCAACATGTGGTAAATACGGCCAGTGGTCGGCGGCGGTCACGTAGAGTTCAGGTTTCCACTTCAGGATTATCGAGCGCGCTCGTTCATATTCGAAGACGCAGTAGTACTCAGCCGCAACCCGACATTCTGTATGAATCGCGGGTAGATCCATGTCGAGTAGAACGTCCAGCCAGGGAAGGTTCTGCTTTTGCTTTAGAGCACTGCGACGCGATTGACTTCTGAAGCGGTGCGAGACTGATTGCAGAAGATAGCGCAACCCTGCGCGCCGTCTAACCGTGACACCGGAAGGGTAACCAACGGTAGACCAGTCAACGGTCCCGTCGTATAGCCAGGCGAATCTCGTGTTCTTCGGTAGACCAGACTGTTCGAGGAGCTCTTCGACAGGTACCACTGTTTCGCTCTTGCGGATCCACGCGAACATCATCCTCGCTGCCGCACCAAGACGACTCAGATCAAAGTGACGGTGAAAATCATTGTCGAGATTGTCGATCATCACCGGGCGCTGAGTAACTGGGCCTGCAGGCGCTTTGTGGCGTTTCCTCGCAAGTCCTATCCATTCGCCACCAACGTACTTAAGAGGAAGTAAGGCTTTCGGAAGCCAACCCTTCGACTCAACATGGGTTGTGTTAACCGGGATTCCGGCGCGGCGGCAAATTGACGCGAGAAGATCAAAGAACAGTGGGTTTGATGGGTCCGTGTCCGGTGACAACGTTAATGAGAGGCTGGTGTAGTCAGGTGACCATATCTGGTTGGGCGGAAACCGTTTAAACGCGGCATCGATCAGATGAAGAGAATGGACCGCATAAAGTAGCCACCGTTTGTGGCTCTCCATTAACCACTCATCGACTTTCGCCGGCCAGGTATCGTTCGCTCCAGCAAACCAGTCTTCTGCCAGGCTCACGGCTTGTTCAAAGATCTGCTGAGCCAATAGTTCCAGCTCAGCCCGCCCGACGATTGTTACATCGGGACCGAATAAGGCGGTGGCATCATCTCGATTAAACAGTCCTTCATCGAGGCAAACTACTGTGCGGTTGGCAGGGTGGCCGCCCCATCGATCGCGCACAGAAATAGCCTGAGCCGCAGTGCAAACAAAACTAAGAAAACTTGATGCCATTGCATCACCGGCCGGCGGTGAACTTCGTTGTTAACCAGAATGAGAAGTTAGTGAAAGCGCAACCCCTGGGAGACGTTCGCGGCCAGCGTTAAAGCTGCGCACACGCTGGCGTCGGGTTGGTTCCCTCAGGCGCCAGGCCGTGATCGCGAAGCAGGCTCACGAAGTTCAACAACAAGTAATCATTGTAACGTCTCGAAATCGCCTGCGCTCCATACGGCAAACCGTTTGGCCCTACAAAAGTGGGGATACTCACTGAAGGAACCGCGCACATGGTCCAAATAAGGCAGTTGTCAGGACGATCGACCGAACTCAATCCCTTTAAAGGTTCACCGCCGGTCGAGAGATTCAAAATCACATCGTGGTCATCAAATAACTCATCGAGTTGCGCCGTTAATTTGGTCTGCCGGGAGAGGGCAGCTCGATATTCGTCGAGTGTTATCTGGTTGCCGCGGTTAATAATTTCGTACATCAGGGGGCTGACGAGCGTGTGATGCTTGAATTCTTCCTTGAAGTAATAAGCAAGTGTGCGGTCGTAGATGGTTCCGTGAATCGCATGAGCTTCATTAAAACTCTCTGGCAGTAAAACTTCTTCGATCCTAAGCTCCGGAATTTTCCCGACCTTTTCTGCAAAGTCGAACAACGCACGTTGCGCATAGTCTTCCGCATCATTCCATTTCGGACCCTTGACGATACCAATCCGCCACGTTTTGCCGGTGCGTTCCTGACGCTGGGGATCGTTCAGGGCGGCGTTGCTCACCGGATAATCGAGCCCGCTGACGCGCAGAACGTCGAACAGGAGTCTTAGATCTGCGACGGTGCGCGCGAAAACTCCCACCGTGTCCAAGGTGTCCGTGGTTTTTAACATGCCCGTGCGAGGCAGTAATCCGAAGGAAGGTTTGAATCCATAGACTCCGCAATAGCTGGCAGGACGAATGATCGAACCTGCGGTTTGAGTGCCGAGTGCTAACGGAACCATATAGGAAGCCACAGCCGCAGCAGATCCGCTCGAAGATGTGCCGGGCATATATTCCGGATGATGGGGGTTAAGTGTCGGACCTGGAGTGTGAACTGCGAACTCTGCGGTTACGGTCTTGCCGGGAATGATCGCATCGCTCATGCGCAGGCTATGTACAACTCGAGCATCATTTCCCGGAGTAAAGCCATTCCAAATGGGACTCCCCATCTGGGTGGGCATGTCGGCCGTATTGAAAACATCCTTTACGCCAACCGGTACGCCGCACAGCTTCCCCGGTGGGCGACCCTCGTTTAGTTGTTGCTGTAAAGTTTGCGCCTGACGCGTTGCCGATTCACGATCGAGGTAGATCCACGCGTGGAGGTTTGGATTAAGGCGTTCGATTTGATCGAAGCACTCGTCGATCAAATCAGGGATAGTGAAGTCACCACGCTCGAGGTGGTGAATTACATCAGATGCGCTGTACTGGAAAAGAGCCTGACCCATTAACTGATAGCGTGGTCCTGATCTTCAGCCTGCGGTGAGTTCTTCGTTCGCTGGCGATATTCCATGATGGTGCGAGTAAACTGGTCGTCGTTCAGGGCTTCAATTCCCAGGTTTAACCGGTGCTCCCTTAACACAGCCTCGAATTCTTCTTCAGTAAACCCGGTGATCTGCAAATAAAAATCCAGCGCTTCAGGTCGCTCCGAGTCGTGCTTCTTTGCTAATTCGAAGGCTTCATCACGTGTTAACAGACCAGCCCGCACGTCAATGCTCGCATGATCCGTTCCTCGACCAAATCCGCGCTTTAGAAACTTAGTGTAGTCATGAACTCCGGCCATCCGGCATTCGACGCTCTTGTAACGTTTATAGGTGCCCTCTACTTTGTCTTCGCGCCAATCATAAACGTCACGCACGAATTCCATCTGCCGCTCGTCATCCCAAAAGAGATAGTCGCCCAAGTGGATACCTATCACTCCGAGCTCTTCCACCTCTTCATAGGAGGGAAGCCTGAAAGGCGCTAACTCTCTGAGGGTAATCTTGTCGGAAACCATTCCCTCCGGATAAACCTTCGCAGACACTTTCGTAAAGTAGTCCCGGTCAAACTTAAGAACCGGATCGTAATGTGTTGCCCGCCCGGACATATCTGCAATTGATTCACCCCAGATCAATAAGGGGATCTTGTACTTGACCGCTACCTGCAAAGGGAAAGCTCCCACGCCGGAGTGACAATGCCAACACGCATCCCCGATCTGAAAGAGGGACTCTCGAGCCAGTTTGTTTACCAACGCTCGATTGGGGGTAAACATGATGTGGTCTACATTGAACTTCTCGATGGCATTCTGCAGGTTGTATTTACCCGTTTCGCTGAACCAGTTGTGGCTGAAAGTAACCGCGAGAGGCCGCATGCCATAGACTTTGGTGATCACGTGAAGTTGAAAGGTGCTGTCTTTTCCTCCACTGATCGGAACTAAGCAGTCATAGTCATTGTTTAGACTCTTGTGATAGTCGAGAAGTTTTCGCAGCTCACGCTCGCGCTCGGTCCAGTCGATGTGGATCTTTTGTTCCGCAGACTGGCAAGCCTGACAAATACCCATCTCGTCAAATTTGATTCCCTCGTTGGATTCGGGCATGCAACACCGCACGCAGTAAGTCAGGCCCTTAAACATTGGTTCACCGAAATCAGTTGTACTCATAGCTACTTCCCTGCCTGGTCTTCACGAGGCCAAAGGCTCGTGTATTCACTTCTTAAAACTCCATACTCGATTACGTTCAAGTACCGTCCGTTTTTGAAAACGGCTTCTCGCCTGACGCCCTCTTCTTTCATACCGAGGTACGCTGCCAGACGTTGCATGCCTTCATTGTTCTCAAACGTGCCGCATTGGATCCTATGAAGGTTCAACGAATAAAAACCGTGGTCGCATAAGAGGCGAGCCGCCTCTTTCCCATATCCTTTTCCCCAGGCGGCTTTGTCTCCAATGACAATAGAGAACTCGGCAGTGCGATTTACCGGATGGATCGATGTAAGCGCAATGTTTCCGATGTGCTGATCGCCCTTAACCAAAACGACCGCGAGAATGACGCTATCTTTAGTCTCCCCTGCATATCGAATGTAGGAGAGAGCTGCGTCAGGGTTGTATGGAAACACGTGGTGCGAATTGCCCGCACAGACCTCTTCGTCGTTAAACCAACTCACATATGCGCCTTCAGCGTCTGAAGACACGAGTGGACGCAGATATACATCTTTACCACTTAGAAACGGCATGCATGAAAATGGTTTCGTCACAGTCTATGCCCTTAGCTCACTGCTGTGTTCCACTACCTTAGCGATACCGTCGACCACATCGTCCAAATCTTCGTCCGTGATGCCGTCGTAGCAGAAGTTGCCCAGGACCATTTCATGGTAATACATTTTTTCCGCAACCGGACACAGGCCCTTCTCATAACTCACTTCACCTGAATAATGGTTGCAAGTAAACGGGCACCCTTTGGAGCCGTACACGATTCTTTTCTGATAGAGGGGCTGGAGATAGATTGGCTCAACATAGCCCTCTGACATCGGGATCCCCTCGGCCTTCAGTGCCGAAACAAAATTAGAACGCGTAACACCAAGTTCGCTCTCATCGTACCGCATTCCATAAAGGTAATAGGTGTGACGTACTCCTGACTTTACGGTCGGTCGCTTTAGTCCGGGCATACCTTCCAGACGGGCCGTCAAATAGTCGGCCGCTTCCACTCGCCGGCTCACGAGTCGCTCCAGTTTCTTCAGCTGCTCACTGCCGATAGCCGCCTCGATTTCCGTCATGCGGAAGTTGAAACCGAGCATATTTACCAGGTTCTTCACGCCCATATTACCCACCACAACTTCAGCGTGGTTTCGAATTAGCTGTAAGCGTTCGGCCAGATTACTGTCATCCGTAACGATTACTCCACCTTCTCCGGTATGAATAGTCTTGTGGTAATTCAGGCTGAAAACACCCAGATGGGCCAGCGTGCCGGCGTAGCGATCGTGGTATAGCGAGCCGGGAGCCTGGGCTGCATCTTCAATAACTGTGAGGCCATGTTCACTCGCAAGGGCCATGATGCCGTCCATGTGGGCCGGATGGCCGAGGATATCAACAGCAATAATGGCTTTTGTGCGCGGAGTTATTCGCGCTTTTATAGTCTCAGCGCTAATACAGAAAATATCAGGGTCGATATCAGCGAAGACGGGAATGGCGTTGTAGACCAGCACACACGATGCGGATGCGGTCATGGTGTAAGGGGAGACGATAACTTCATCTCCGGGCTCAATCCCCGCCGCTCCGACTGCAGCTATTAATGCCGATGTCGCCGAGTTAACACTAACGGCATGTTTCACCCCAAAGTACTGGGCCCACTCCTGCTCAAACTTCTGTACACGAGGGCCGCCATAAAAGTCGGGTGACCAGGTCCCGAGGAACTTGGAAAGCACAGCGCTGTCGAGCACTTCTGCTACAGCGCGTTTCTCTTCTTCACCTATCGTGATGTACGGAGGGAAAGGCCGGTTGCGTACCGGAGGTCCTCCATGAAGGGCCAGTTTACTCACAGTGTTTTTCAGTTTTCCTATTTGTTTTTATTAGAGCATCGAACCGATGAGCCGTGCAACGTACTGCGCAGCGTTCCCGGGCGGCACTGCCTGAGCGAGTTTGGCGATAGTTTTTTGGCGTACTTTTTCGTCGAACAATAAGCCTTCAATCACCGGTGCAAACTCATTAATTGAATCAACCCGGCGACTAAGTCCTGTTCGATTTGTGGGAAGGGGATCGGTGGTCCGCAATCCCGGTTGCAAGCTGACAACCGGAACTCCCAGGAAACATGCTTCCACCAGCAGCATGGTAGTCATTCCTGCCACCAGGTCTGACGCCAAAACCATTTCCCGACTATCGCCTTCCGGGTTGTTAATGATTCGAATTGAACTGCTCCTCCGCTCCTCGAAGGTTTTGGAGTTCTCGCGAGGGTGCGGACGAATCAAAAGAGTAATTCGTTCAGAGTGGCTTTTAGCGATGCTTTCCAGAGCATTCACCAAAGCATCGAGCACGATAGTCTCGGTGTAACCCAAATACAGCGGTTGTTCAGCGCTGTCACCGAAAACCGAGGCCAGTGGTTGGGACGCAAAGAGCACGAGACGATCGGTCTCTGACACGCCGAACGCCAAACGAAGAGCAGCCCGATGTTCGCTTGCGTGGCTCTCTTTGTAGGTGATTAAGTCGTCCAGTGCCGGTTGGCCGGTGATAACCAATTGGGTCGGATCAAATCCGGCAGCCACCATCTCGTCGCGGGCCACGGCATCCATCACTGCAATCCGATCGGGTAGATGGGCCAGCTTACCCTCTTCATCGCTAAATCGCGTTGCGTAGTTCGACCAAAAATCCAGAACAGCCAGCGAAGGCACACCCAGCTTTCGCGCTGCTGTGATGAACTTCTTTTCGAGATCGATACCGTTGTAAGACGTTCCAGCGACCAGGAGTTGAGCTTGCGAGTTGGTAAGGATGCGTTCCGCATCGGCGGTGGAGGTGCTTTCATCCAATTGTTCAAAAGCCAACCCGTGCTTCGCCCAAACGTCCTGGGCCTCTCTGTAAAGCAAGGACTGTACACGGTATCCAGTTTCCGAAAGCAGAACCTCGACGACTGGAACAACCGCCTTTGCACCGCCCGGGTCTCCGGCAACCACAATGATTGATTGTTGTAAGTTAGTGCTCAAATTCCAGGGGAACGCGTCTACCAGATTGTGCTGCTTCGTGAGCAGCCAGAGACACCTTCAGCGTTCTCGAAGCGCTCCGTGCGGTGGAAGCTGGTGAGTTACCGGTCTTTAACGAGCTAACCAAATCTTCGACAGCATGCAACATGACATTTCGCCTGTCCCCGAAATCAACCGGAGTCGGCTTCAGTTCTGAATAACCGGAATACCGCGAACTAGGTTGGACTTCGGAAACAACAATACTGTAACCCGAGTCAAGCAATTGAATGCGACCCCGGGTCGTCATTATGTCCATCTCAAACACGGTGAAGAGTTCCGCCTTACACGCGCGCAAACTCGCCACACCACCACCCTCTAACCCCAACCGTAAATCGAGTGTCGGATCCGCACCCTCTTCGCCGAGTTCGTTCGTCGCCTCGACCCACTTGATTTCTCCAGACAAGAACCTCACCAGGTCAATCCAGTGAGATCCGTTATGCAAAGTCCCTTTTGTGTACCAGCCGCTGATTGCCTGGATGGATCCGAGTTTCCCCTGGTCGAGAAGAGCCTTCAGATTCCTGACGTTTTCAGCGTATCTACGCAGGAAGACAACAACCACTTCAACGTTACGTTGGCTGGCAAGACTTAAGATTTCCTCGGCCTGGGCGCTTGAAGATACGAAAGGCTTCTCACAAAGAATGGCTTTGATTGGTAGCGGGCCTGTGAGCAGTGTTCTTAGGATTTCGAAATGAGTTGCATCGGGGGTACAGACACTCACAATATCCAACTGCTCGCTTGCGAGCATTTCGGAAAGACTCTGATAGCGTTGACTAACGTTCCAGCGATCTCCGCATCGTTGCAATTTGTGAGGGTCGGAATCGCATACAGCAACTAGCTCCGTATCCGGACACCTCACATAGCCTTCGGCGTGCGTGAAAACGTCGCCGCTCATCAGCGGGTCGTCTGCGAATTCACTTCCGATCTTTCCGCACCCAATCAGCGCGGCTCGATATCCCACTAAGCAGTCCTTTTCTCGAGCAGACTAATCTGGTCGACCAATGCGGGACCTCCGTCCGGGTCAGGATATTCAAGGTATTGCATGTCGACCACCTGGAGATCCGGAAATTGACCAAGGTATTTTTCCATGTAATTCATTTTCCACATCAAGCCCTCATGTCCCTTGTAAGGGATTTCGCGAACTTCCTCGGCGAAATACTCGTGGCAAAAGATATATCGCTTTGAGACGCGGTGTATTTCGGCCAGAGCGTCGGGAAGATCAGCAGGGTTGATGTGGATCAGTACGTCGTTGGTCATTACGGCGTCAAAATAGTTGTCCTTAAAAGGAAGATCGAACGCGTTGGCGGGTAAAAAATGAAACTCAGGATGAGCTGCCTTGGCCCGTGACAAGGCGTACGCCTGCGGGTCAATGCCGTAAAGTTCCAGACCCGGATTTACTGACTTCAATATCCCCAGTTGGGCCGCCACATTGCATCCGACTTCTAAAACACGACCCGATGGCAGTCGATCTTCGGATAGGTATTTCCTGAAAATGTCGGATTTCTTTACGCCGCCGTAGTAATCCCCCAGCACCGCATCCATGTCCTCCGGAGTCGCTGGATTCCGGTCCGTATATTGTTTTCCAAAGTCGGCGTTCCAAACTTCTAATTGTTTTGTCACTTTTGGCGTACTCATACAATCTCCACCCACAATTTTTATTCTTAGCGCACAGCCTTCTGCATTACATGCTGATTGATTCTAGCTAGTTCCGGCTGGCGCTCAAACAGCGCAAGAATGTCGCCGAGCGAGAACTCCGGATTAACCGGGTAAAGTTCTTCATAGACCTTCCGGACCAACTCGAAGTCTTCCGGAGTATCCACGGTCAGTCGCAGCTGTGCGACCTCAGGGGGCAATTCAGTAACCACGTTCCGAAGCTGATATTTCTCAGGGTGCTCCCAGAAATGCAGTGAAACGTGTTCGTGATCAGCCGGATCCTGTGAAGTACGGTTGATCTCGTCCAACGCGTCAGTCGTGAAAACGCGCACATCTGTTCCGCGCGGAGTTGTATAGTCCCTGACATTGCTGACAAAGTCAGCCCCGCCGATCCGGAAATCAGCAACCACCTTATCGATGATTGCGGGATCATGAAGTGGGCAATCGCCAGTCGTTTCAACTATTATATCTGCATCAT
Organism: Pyrinomonadaceae bacterium; assembly: GCA_035273385.1. Classification (GTDB taxonomy): domain Bacteria; phylum Acidobacteriota; class Blastocatellia; order Pyrinomonadales; family Pyrinomonadaceae; genus PSRF01. The sequence continues at coordinate 42,736 of DATEPE010000039.1, forward strand.
AAGCCCGGGCGGCTCCCAGTACTCGGGCCAGCACATCATCTTCACTCCCGCGGAAGACACCGATGTTCAAACGCGTTGCCAACTCGGCGATTGGTTCGTCGGCAGGTTGGTCCGTAGTCGCCACAACAATCCCATCAATCGTACGAGCACGCTGCAGGCGTTCGACCATCAACTCTAACATCGGCTTGCCGAGAATTGGTTTCAGCACCTTTCCCGGCAAACGAGTTGAACGAAACCTCGCCTCAATGAAGCAAACTATTTTCATTTTCCGTGTCCCACTATTCAAAAATTAACCTTCGAGCACATCTTTTTGCGCGATGCTACTGTTGATGTTCCGCAACTCCGGCACCTCTTCCAGGAGAGCAATCACGTCGCGCCAACCAAACTTACCGTCAGGACCTAGTCGAGAATAAATCTGCCGCACAAACTGGAGATCTTCCGGTGTATCTACGGTCCAACGCCAATCCGCGCGATCAACATCAGAAACCACACTCAGAAGTTTGAACTCGTCAGGGTGCTCGTACATGTAAATTGTGACATGAGAGCGCTGGTAACGTTCAACGGCCCGGCGTGCAGTTTCTTCCAGGGCCTTAATTGTGAAAACCTCCGTGTCCAACCCGCGAGGATAGGACTGTGGGATTTTGTTACTAGCATAGTCAACTGGCGGGTTGGCCTGATGGAAGCTAGTTATTACATGGTCGCTTACTTCCGGGTCCAACAGCGGACAATCAGAAGTAATACGAACACAAACATCGGCAGAAAAAGTTTGCGCCGCGTTGACGAATCGATCCAGAACGTCGGAATCACTTCCGCGAAAAGCGAGAACCTCTAATTCCTCGCAGGCACTCACAATCGCGTCATCAATCGGCGAGACCGACGTGGCCACCACCACGCTGTCAATATTTTTGCAGCGACGAGTTCTGTTGACGACCCGCGACAGCATGGTCTCGCCGGCAAGATCCATCAGGACTTTGCCGGGCAACCTGGACGAACCCATGTGCGCCTGAACGATAGCAACAGTGTTCATTCAATCTCTTAAGCCGACTGGGCTTCGGAAGTTACGCGTTTTATCAAACCCACTAGTTGTGGAAAATTTTCGTTCCAATTGGCCCTGGATCGCGCAACTTCCACATTTGCAGCCTTAATCGTTTGTAGTCGCGGCAGATTTGATAACGCTTCGCCGAGCGCGCGGGCCAAAGCCGAAGAGTCTCCGGGAGAAAACAACCAACCATTCTCCAGCGGTTTGACCCACTCCTTGTTTCCGAAAGAATCACTTACGACCACGGGTAAGCCACAAGCCATCGCCTCCAGCAACGAGATCGATGTTCCATCGCTTAGAGCTGAGCTGACATACAGGTCTGCAGACCGGAAGTAATCAGGGAGTAACTCATATCCAACCCTTCCGGGAGTGTGAACGAAGTCGCTCAACTCTAGTTCAGCAATCAAGTCAAAAATCTTTTTGCTTTCTGATCCATCCCCCAGCAAAAGCAATCGGGCCTCAGGATGCTGTTCTACAAGCGAGGCAAATCCTTTTACCAGGACATCGATTGAATACAGAGGCTCCCATGTGCGTGTAGAAATCAGGACCGGGTTTCGTTCCCACTGAAGCTTCTGACGAATGTCCAGCGCTGATGGACCAGGACTAAACTGTTGCAGGTCGATTCCCCATGGGAAGGTCACAATCCGTTCGTCGGGCATGGTAGTGAACGAGTGGATTTTGTCTCGTACGGCCTGACAGTCTCCCAGAGCACCTGCTGAGCGATTCAAAGTGAATCGCGTCCGTTCACTCATCTGCAGACTCTTCGTGGAATCCACCAGTAAGTCTGAACCCCATGACATAGTGATAAGCGGAGAGTATTGAGTGAGAGCAACCAGGAACGCCGCAGACTGCACGGGTCCAGCCACTACTGCATCCGGTTTAAGGCCGGCGAGTATTTCACTCAGCGCAATGAAACGGTGGTAGTAGTCGGAAAAGCTATCGAGTGGCGAATGTTGAGCCGACCATGTCAAATCATCAACGCCATCGGGAAGATTTCGCTGATCGAGTTGCTGGGCGATCAATCGCAGGTAGCTCACCTCAAATCCTGAGGCGACGAAACTCTCCAGAAATCTTCGATCATGCGTGGTGTAGCCACGCGAAAAATAAAGCAACTTCAAGCTAACTCCGTCCACTTGAAGTAGTCGCCGTATTTCATGTCGCGCCGGATAGTGCGACCGATCAAATCAGGTATGTGATAAGGCGAAATACTATCCACCGGCGCTGGCCTTAGAGCTTCGATATCGGCGCGAGACAAGACCGTACCCGCGGGCAGTTCGCCGGCGGCGCGCAGGCAGCGACGCTGCACGACAACGGTATCCTTTTCGTTCTCTTCTATAACTTTGTTGCCGTTACCCAGAGCGAGCTCAAGTTCTCGAGTTCGATCCACCATGTCACGCCACGCAACCGGATCAAGTGAAAACCCGTGATCAGGGCCTTCACGACCGCAATCGTCGGTGAAGTGTTTCTCAATCGCGCGTGCGCCCAGGGCAACGGCACCGAGAACAGTTGCATGTCCGGGAGTGTGATCACTAAGACCCAATAGCACGTCGGGATACATCGCGTGGAAAGTGCGCAACACGTTCAGTTGAATGTAACGGAAGTTCTCACGGCTACCCGTATAGTTGGTGTTGCATTGCATCAACACCAGCTGCGGATTGATCTTCAGAATCGCATCGACCGCCCGTTGCACTTCGCCCAGGTCTGAGGCGCCCGTGGCCAGCAGAACTGGCTTACCTTTCCGGGCAATGTGTTCCAACTCTTCGATCCATGTGATTTCGCCGGACCCGATCTTGTACGCGGGCATGTAGTCATCGAGCATGTCAATGGCTTCGATGTCATACGGTGAAGAGAAGAAATCGATTTTCGCGTCGTCACACGCTTCCTTAAGTGCCCTGGTCCAGTCCCACTGAAGCGAAGCGTCTTCGTATACTTCAAAAACGGACTTCCTCCACTTGGACTGATGTGAGAGTTGCCCACCGAGTGATTCAAAGCCCCGTTTACTCACAATCTTGGCTGCCCGAAAGTGCTGAAACTTGGCTGCGTCGGCACCCGCGTCCGCTGCCAGTTGGATCAATTTCAAAGCACGATCAAGTTGGCCGTCGTGGTTGGCGGCAATGTCAGCAATGAAGTAAGTGGGGGAGTCTGCACTGAGCCGGCGGGAACCGATTTGAATCTCTGCCATCTTCTTTTCCTAAACTTCCGCTTTCGCAGGATTTAGAGAACCTTTAAGCGATTTGAAATGCTGTAACCCTGAGAGCAGATCGGGCATCGGTTTGCCAAGGGCCTCCGAGGCCTTAACTGTGCTCAAAGAAGTTTTTCGCGGGCGTCGAGCTTTGAGGCCGGCGTCTGCGATCGTCGTGCGTTGAATCACGCCACCATCCAAGCCAAAAACGTCTGCCAGCGTCAGTGCGAAGTGATACTTGCTGCACGATTCAGAACCAGCCACATGGTAAATACCCTTGAGTTGCTGGTCCATCATGCTGATAAGAATCTCGCTCAGGTCGTTTACCAGAATAGGACTAAAAACGACGTCTTCAAACGCTGGTAGAGGCTGTCCTGCTTCAAGCTTGGTTAACATCCATTCAGCCAGACTCAACTTCTTTTGAACGTTCCAGCCATAGATGTTGGTTCTGATAACTAAACTCTCTTCGAGCTCCTCGATAACAGCCATCTCGCCCGCAAGTTTGGACCGGCCGTACACGTTAATAGGGTTCGGGTGATCATCCTCCGAATACTGGCCCTTCTCACCATCAAAAACCGAATCGGTGGAGATGTATACGAAGCCCGCGTCCACGCTCTTTGCCTCTTTCGCAAGATTCCGCGAGGCCGTGGCGTTCACCAGCGTGGCTATCTCTGGTTGCTCTTCACAAAGATCAACGTTCGTTAGTGCGGCGCAGTGAACAATCCACGTGGGTCGCAAGTCATGTATTAGTTTTTTTACTTCTTGTTGGTCCGTTAAGTCGACCGTCACCGACTGCACCTCGCTGTCAGGCAACGAGTGCCGATGAGTGAGCGCAACTAGATGACGATCGTGCTTGCGGGCTACCGACACGAAATTCGCGCCGAGAAGTCCGCTGGCACCCGTGACTAGAATCAATTAAAGAAACCTTTTCTTCTACTCAGTCTTGGCCCGCGCCTGGCGGTTTGGTTCACCTGAAGACTTAACGCCGGCGCTTTCGCCACCTTCTGTGAGGTTGGCAATCGTCTTCAACTGATCAGTTGTCAGCCACGAAGTGTTGCTATCGCTGTTGTAAGCAAATCCGTCGGCTAAAGAGTTACCACCCGTCAACCTCGCCTTGTCCCACCAAGGGAACATCGGCTGGATAACAAACATATCTTCATATTCTCTGGTGTACCGGGCTTCATCAGCCGAAAGCAGAGATTCATGAATTTTTTCGCCGGGCCGGATGCCATTGATCTTGACCTTGCAATCGGGCGCGATCGCATCGGTTAGGTCCGTGATCTTCATGCTGGGAATCTTGGGGACAAATATCTCACCGCCGTGCATCGTTTCGGCGCAGCGAATCACGAATTCAACGCCCTGCTCGAGTGTGATCCAAAACCGCGTCATGCGCTCGTCGGTCACCGTTACCGTTCCCGTCCGGCGTTGCTCCACAAATAGAGGAATGACACTGCCGCGACTGCCAACGACGTTGCCATATCTGACGCAACTGAAACGAGCGCCTTCATCGCCGGCGTATGAATTCCCCTGCACGAACAGCTTTTCCGCCACCAGCTTGCTTGCACCGTAAAGATTGATGGGGTTGACCGCTTTGTCGGTACTCAGGGCGACAACTCGCTTCACACCTTTATCGATCGCAGCGTCGATCACGTTCTTCGCGCCGAGGATGTTCGTCTGCACGGCTTCAAACGGATTGTATTCGCACGCTGGAACCTGCTTTAGTGCCGCCGCATGCACCACGATGTCTACGCCATCGAAGGCCCGGTATAGCCGTTCCTTGTCACGAACATCGCCCACAAAATAGCGAATTGGAAACTCCCCGGATAGATCGCTCCAAACCTGCCGCATGTCATGCTGCTTGAGCTCGTCACGGCTAAAAATTATCAACTTCTTCGGGCGATGCTTAGTCAACATCACCTCGGTGAACTTCTTTCCAAAAGAGCCCGTGCCTCCAGTTACGAGGACCACTGACTCATTCCACGCTATGCTCATCTTTAACGCTTCCTCTCAAAGAAAAATTGATCGCTTCCAGCCGGCCATCCGGTAGTACCCACTGATAGGGCACAACAAAAGGCGACGAATGCCAGGCCATTGTTTCAGCCAGTTCGCCGCGAAAACCGAGCTCGTTTGCGCTGGTCGTTACTTGAAAGATACCAACGTCTGTTGAATTGACAAGTGCGTTGACGCCCTCAGCATCCCGCACGCCCATGCTGATGTGATAGATCTGAGGCAAAAGTGTCAGGTTCTCGAATACACAAGTAACCGACCCGTCGCCCTCCAGGTAGTCCGGCCGCTTGCCGTCCAACAACATGCTTGCCGCGAAGATCGGCCCAAACTTGCTGGACACGCTAATCCAAAAATACGGCTGCTCAATTCGCTCGCGAGCATGGTAGTGGATTTCAACCGCCATAGAACTGCCGAAAGAAAAGTTGCTGGTAATCTCGCCGCCCTCATTTCGCAAGTGCACTTTTCGAATTGATAAAGCGGCCGTTGAATCAGTGGCAGGAGTGTCGATTTCCTGGCCCACCATTTCCATGTACTCGGCCACGATCTGATTCGCCTCACCCTGACCAACAATTTTCCCGCCCGACAACCAGATCGCACGTCCACACAGTCCTTGAATTGCCCCCATGTTGTGGCTGACGAACAGTACGGTCCGACCGGCGTTTGCCACATCACTCATCTTGCCCAGACACTTTTTCTGAAAGCTGGCATCACCAACAGCCAGTACTTCGTCAACTACGAGGACTTCAGGTTCGAGATGCGCAGCCACTGCGAAAGCGAGCCGCAGGAACATGCCACTACTGTATCGCTTGACTGGAGTATCGATGAATTTTTCGACTTCGGCAAAAGCGACGATCTCGTCAAATTTTCTCTCAATCTCGCTGCGCTTCATTCCCAGAATGGCGCCGTTGAGAAAAATGTTTTCGCGGCCGGTCAGCTCCGGGTGAAAGCCTGTGCCGACTTCAAGCAGACTGCCGACGCGTCCCCATAAATCCACGCGGCCGCGCGTCGGTTCAGTAATGCGGGACAAGATCTTCAGCAAAGTCGACTTCCCGGCGCCATTCCGGCCGATAATCCCGACAACCTCACCCGGTTGGACTTCAAAGCTGACGTCATCCAGCGCCCAGATTGTTTTCTCTTCACCGTTTCGCCCGCGTCTCAGGGCGTTCAGTGGCGCTCGCACGGTCTGCGAAATTGTCTCGCGAAAGGTCTGGTAGGGTTCGGATCTACCTCCCAACTGATACAGCTTGCTCAGATTCTGAACTTTGATAACCGGCTTCATTGTCTTAAACCAAATCGGCGAACGTCTTCTCCATTCGACGGAAGGAGTATGCCGAGTACAAAAGCAGGAGCAAGGTTATGACAGCGGAGATCGCCAACGATGACCAGTTAAAGGGGCGGCCCAATAACGAGGCGCGAAAGTTTTCGATGATTCCTGTCAGGGGGTTGAGAGAAACCAGCAGTTTCAATTTTCCACTGAGCATGCTCGTGGGATAAATAATCGGAGATACAAACATTAACAACTGAATAACAAACGGCAACGCATATCTAATGTCGCGATACTTGACGTTAAGCGCGGACGTCCACATTCCGATTGCCAGAGCCAGAAGCGCAAGCACTACGATTACAACGGGCAAGAGCAGGAGATTCGCGGTCAGTGAAACGCCGTAGTAAAACATCATCGGGATCAGAACCAGAAACCCCAGGGCGAAGTCTATTAGCCCGGCAGCCACCGCGGCGGCCGGAATAATCATGCGCGGAAAATAGATCTTGGTGATCAGTGCCGAGCTTCCTACCAGGCTATTGCCGCTGTTGGTCACAGCGTTTGAAAAGAAGGTCCATGGTAGAAGTCCCGCATAGGCAAACATTGGATAGGGGATGTCGTCGGACTTTATTCCAGCGAGTCTGCCAAACAAGAGCGTAAAGACAATCATCGTGAAGAGCGGCTGAATGATGGCCCACGAAGCGCCGAGTAGTGTCTGTTTGTAACGTACCTTGACGTCGCGCCACGTCAGGAAATAGAGCAACTCCCGGTACGACCACAACTCACGAAAATCAATCGCACGCCAAAATTTACCTGGCTGGATAGTCACCAGCGGTTCGTCAGGCAAACTATGGTGCGACGCGGGAGGGTGTGTAAGTGTTGTGGTGGTCGAGGGCTTCAGCTGTGTCTAGTGCCTGGAGCAGTCCTGATCAATTTCCGGGTTAAACCCGCGCCAATAAGCAGAGCAATGCGCTCAGTTATACTGGCAAGCGACTTCAACGATTGAGAAAAAAGCAGTCTATCTGGACGCTCTAACGTGGTCAAGCAGCCTTACTTGATTCAAACTCAACGGTAGGGCGCAGCTATTACTCGTGATCGTTTGGGCCGCTCTGCCGTCTCAAGTTGTCTGCCAGGAATGTAATTGTTAGTCTTGAATTATGGTCCGTTCACAACAAACTTTTTTCGTTACCGGTGGCGCTGGCTTCATTGGTTCGGCTTTCATCCGTCTGTTATTGACGGAATATCCTGCTAGGGTAATCACGAATTTTGACGCCCTCACTTATGCAGGCAACATGGATAACCTTGAAGACCTGCCTGCCGGCAATCATCAGTTCGTTCGCGGAGATATCGCCGATCGTCAGGCGGTATTGTCTGCTCTCAAAGACGGCACGGACGTGCTGATTAACTTCGCTGCCGAGTCACACGTCGATCGCAGCATCGCGTCAGCAGACGAATTCTTAAGGACCAACATAATTGGAACCAACGTGCTGCTGGATGCCGCCAGGGAGCGAGGAGTGCGGCGATTTGTACAGGTCTCAACCGACGAAGTTATGGGTAGTTTGCCCGACGACGAAAGCAGCTTTTTTACGGAAGAGTCCCCGTTTGCGCCCAACAGCCCCTACGCTGCTTCAAAGGCAGCGGCGGAACACGTAGTCCGCGCGGCGCATCACACGTTCGGCTTTGACACTGTGATCACGCGGTGTGGCAACAACTACGGACCGCGTCAGTTTCCCGAAAAGTTTTTGCCGCTGGCGATTGCAAATGCACTGAACGACCAACCCATTCCGGTTTATGGTGACGGCCAAAACGTGCGCGATTGGATCTATGTTGAAGACCACTGCCGCGCAGTCCTGCGAGTGATGCAGGATGGCACGCCCGGGGCTACTTACAACATCGGGGCGCGCAATCAGCGACGCAATCTCGACGTTGTCACCTCGTTGCTCGAAACGCTGGGCAAGCCCCGAACTTTAATTAAATTCGTCAAAGACAGGCCCGGGCACGACCGGCGCTACGCGATCGATCCCTCTAAAACCGAAGAGGAGCTCGGATGGCAGCCGGTTGAGAGTTGGGACAGCGGCCTGCAGAAGACGATTGATTGGTACCTGAAGAACAACGAATGGATGGAGCGTGCGCGTAGCGGAGCCTATCGCGATTACTACAAGAACCAATACGGAACCGAGGTAGTCGGCATTTGAAGGTATTGGTTACCGGTGGACAGGGGATGGTTGGTCGGGCAGTGGCGGACTACTGCACTACCATCGGAGACGACGTATTTTCATTTGGCCGCGACGCTCTCGACATCTCGAATTGGGACTCTGTAATTAGCGCTGTCGACCGTCATCGACCCGACGCGATTATCAATTGTGCGGCCTGGACAGACGTTGATGGCTGCGAGTCAGACCATGCTCGAGCCGTCGCCGTCAACGCCCAGGGGCCAGAAAATCTTGCCAGAGCCGCCAAGCTACACAACGCTCGCTTCATTACTATCTCAACAGATTACGTCTTTGATGGAAGTAAGACGGGGTTTTACACACAGGACGACCAGCCCAACCCGCAGAGCGTTTATGCTGCGTCGAAACTGGAAGGTGAACGTCGCGCCCGGTCAGCAAACGAACAAACAATTGTGGTTCGAACGGGGTATGTATTCGGCCCTGGCGGTCGAAATTTTCTGAGTACTGTCATCGAACGCGCGCGAGCTGGTGAAATTCTGTATGTGATAAATGACTCGTTTGGTACTCCTACTTACTCACGACATCTGGCAGTCCGGCTTAGGGAATTGGCTGAACTAAATCATCCTGGTATCTATCACATCGTGAATACCAGCGAGGGGGTTAGTTTTGAACAGTTTGCAAGAGAAGCATTGAAGATTGCCGGGATAAGTGAGGTTGACGTTAGGGCCGTTTCAATGGACTCCATGAACCGGCCTGCGCCCCGTCCGAAAAACTCACGTCTGCAATGTTTGCTATCTGAACAGCTCGGCCTTTCGCCGATGCCCGACTGGCGCAGCTCACTGCGCGAGTTTATCCAGCAACAGTGACGGAGGCTGACCTTGCGAAGCTGCCGGGTTAATGTCGCTAACCCCGCCAGCGCAGTGGCCCAACAATTCTGCCGAAACCGTCCAGAAAAGGCATATTCAGCCCCCTCAAATTGGCCATTTGAACTTGCCTCAACCAAGTTGTCTGCTATTATTCTATTTCTTCTCGGAGCCTGTTTATTTAGAGGTCTAAGAACTAATGTCGCAAGATAATCGCCTCATGCCCCTTTCGGGCTTTGAACGCAGCCTGGACCGTCCCCTGTCGGACCTGGTGCAGAAACCGCTTGGCAAACCGTACGGTGTTGCCGCGGAATCGGCTGGAATCAAAGAGTATCTATTCGTTGTTCTCAAGCGAAAGTGGCTCATCCTGAGTCTCGTGCTGGTGGTGACCTCGTTGGCAACCATCCAGGCGTTTCGCGCGCCCTCGATCTACCAGGGCGAGAGCATGATCAAGATTGAGCAGACGGCGCCAAATGTCTTGCAGACTGACAAGGTGGTAATCCAGGGTCCAAGCGATCCCAAGTTCTGGGGAACGCAGTTAAAACTGTTAGAAAATCCCACCCTGGCCCGCCAGGTAGCCATCACGCTTGACCTGCAAAACAATCCGGCCTTCTTTGGTGGTCAAGCTCAGGGCGGTGTGTTTACATCGCTGCGTCGAATTTTCTCCGGCACCACGCTACCCAAACCAAAACCTGCCGTCGCTCCTGGTCTGGCTGTGGTCACTGAACAGAGAGTCAGTGCTGCAGCGCTGACGCCGGAGCAGCTGACTAAGCTGGAGCCCTATGAGGACGCCATTATCGGCGGTGAAGTGATTGAACCAGTGGGGGGGACCAGCCTGGTCAAGATCAAGTTCATTCATTCCGATCCTGAAATCGCGCAGAAAGTGGCGAATACTCTTGCTGAGGTTTTCGTTAACAACAATCTCGAGCGGGCGACGGAAAACTCCACGGAAGCCGGAGACTTGCTGGCTCGAGAAATCGCGAACCTGCAGACGAAGATCAAGCAGACACAGGAATCCCAGTGGAATTACGCAAAGAACAAGGGCCTGACGCTAACGAACGAGACTTCAGGCGGTTTGGAAGCCAGCCGGCTCGCAACCTTGAGCGGTCAGTTGTTGCAAGCAGAGAACGAACGCAAACAGGCTCAGGCTCAATTGGAAGCTGCCCGCCGGGAAAAGGATCCGTTTTCTATACCGGATGTTAACGCTTCCGCCCGGGTTGAGAAATTGCGAGAGCGCATTTCGGAACTGACGCAAAAGCGCGAATCGTTGCTGGTGGTTTACACGCCGGAATGGCCCGAAGTTAAGAAGATTGAGGCTCAGCTGGAAGGCCTCAAGAAGGAACTGGAAAGAGCACCTGCGGAGATCGTGACCTCAATGCAGAGGCGCTATGAAGCTGCCGCTGCAAGAGAGAGTTTGCTTCGTCGTTCGTATGAGCAGCAAAGAGGAACGACCACGCAAATGACTCGCGACCAGATTGATCTGTTGTCTATGAAGCAGCAGATCGAAACGGACAAGCAATATTTGAATACCCTGCTGCAGAGACAGCGCGAGCTTCAGGTAACCACGGGCAACAAGCCTAACGACGTGAGTATTGCCAGCTATAGCCGGTTGCCCAGAGCTCCGATTGGTCCTCAACGGATGCGAAACGTTTTTGTGGCGTTCCTGTTGTCACTTGCCGTCGGCATTGGCCTGGCATTCCTGCTCGACTTCCTGGATGACACTTTGAAGTCAGTGGACGACGTCGATCGCTACCTGCATCTGCCGGCGCTGGCACTGATTCCATCCAACAGGGAGCGCGGGCGGTTAATCGGCAGGACGGGCTTATCAAGTCGAGGGGCCCCGGCAGACACGACGGCGCTTACGATGATTTCGGACGTACGGTCTCCGGTTGCGGAGTCTTATCGTCACTTGCGCACGTCGCTGCTTTTATCGTCAGCAGGTCAGCCACCTAAGACAATTCTGGTGACCTCGAGTCAGCCTTCGGAGGGTAAGACCACCACTGCGGTGAACACTGCTTTTATGTTAGCGCAGACCGGAGCGGAAGTTTTGATCATTGACTGCGACTTGAGGCGCCCCAGACTTCATGCTCACTTTGAAGTGCAAAACGTAAACGGTTTGACGAATTGGCTTTCCGGCGACAGCGACATTGAAGGTCTCCTTCAAAGCTATGAGAAGCAGCCGAACCTTAAGTTTCTGACGTCCGGACCGGTGCCGCCAAATCCTGCAGAGCTTCTTGGTTCCAATGAAATGCGTAAACTACTCGCCAAACTAAGCGAACAGTTTGCGCACATCGTGATTGACTCTCCACCAGCCATCTCATTTACCGATGCGTCGATTCTTTCCACGATGGTCGACGGCGTTGTGTTGGTGGTCCATGGCGGCCGTAGTTCCCGCGCAGTAGTCCGTCGTGCCAAGCAGCAGTTGCTTGACGTCGGTGCTCACATCTTTGGCGTGGTGGTGAACAACGTGAAGGTCGAAAGCCACGACTATTACTACTCCGGTTACTATTCCAGTTACTATTCGGACGATAAACCGGAAGACGAGGCTGGCGATACCGCCGAAGCGCGGTAATCTTCACTTCGAAGACGAGCTCGATTTACAAAGAGTCTGGCCGCCAATTCGGGATGGCCAGACTCGGCTTTGTTAACAGGTCGATCCGCCGGGTTAATGCGCACTCCCGCTGTACTCATAATCCACAAAACGAGCCCGATTCGAAGAGCCGCAGCCTGGTCACTACGCGAGCGCGGGGTGGCGACTGTTCGGTAGTTGAAACTTTGAAGGCGGTTAACCAATCTCGACGGATCCAATTGCAATGACAGTACCCCCAGTCTCGTTAGTAATTCCTGTAAAGGATGAGGAGGCGTCAGTAGACGCCTTGCTGGCGAGTATTGGCGCTCAGACCCAGGCAGTCGATGAAGTGATTTTTGTTGATAGTGCCAGCTCCGATCGAACGGTTGCGCTATTGAGAAACGCGTCACTTGGAACGACACCTATTCGCGTAATCGAATCAGGACCAGGAAGTCCTGGCAAAGGTCGCAACATCGGAATATCAGCGGCGACCAACCAATGGGTAGCTCTAACGGATGCAGGAATTAAATTGGATCCTCGTTGGGTCGAAGAGTTGTTGGAAGTAGTTCGTCGCAACCCTGAGCTTGACGTGGTCTACGGCAATTATGAGCCGGTGGTAGACACGTTCTTCGAACGAAACGCGGCGCTGGTTTACGTTCCGGCAAAGCAGGAGCGAGCAGGGGAGAAAATGCGTGGCCCATCGATCGCGTCATGTTTGTTGCGGCGAGAAGTATGGCAAGCGGTGGGCGGTTTCCCGGATCTAAGGGCTGCTGAAGATCTTATGTTCATGGAACAAGTGGAGCGGCATCCTTTCAAAATAGGTTGGGCGCCGCGGGCCACCGTTTGGTGGCAGTTAAGACCCTCATTGCTTTCCACTTTTCGCCGGTTTGTCCTTTACTCGCGGCATAACGTACTTGCGGGCCGACAAAAGTACTGGCATTACGGGATCGCACGACAATACATTCTGGCGTTGATAGTTACGCTGGTTGCTCTGGTCAGCGGAATTTGGTGGTTGTTGTTGGCGATACCGCTTGGCATGTTGTTACGTGTGTTCAAAGGTATCTGGAGCCGGCGCGAAACATTGAGTGGGTTGGGTCTGATCAATCCACTGCGCTGGGTCCACGTACTGATCATCACTCTGGCCATTGATCTCGCGACATTCGTCGGTTGGATTCAGGCATATTTGCCCGCTGCATCGCGTACCCCAATTAAGTCGCAGGCTGATTAACAAACTTGATGAGCCTTTCAGATTCGCAGAGTAAATCACTGGATGGACGACGAGTCCTGTTTATTTCCTATAACGGAATGCTCGATCCTCTTGGTCAAAGTCAGGTCCTTCCTTACCTTCGAGAACTGTCCAAAAGAGGCGTTGTCTTCACTCTTTTGAGCTTTGAACGCAGCGGCGCATTTGAGAATGAAGGTCCGGCCAGATGCGCCGAACTTAAAAGTGAACTCGCTCGTCAAAACATCGAGTGGCATTGGTTGCGGTATCATCAAACCCCTTCGATTCCCGCAACCGCGTACGACGTTTTCAAAGGAACTCTGTATGCGAAACGGCTGGTGAAGAAGAACCGCATTGAGATGGTCCATGCGCGCAGTCACATCGCGGCGACGATCGCGCTTGCGCTTAAAAAACAGCTGGGCATCAAGTTCATTTTTGATATTAGAGGCTTAATGGCCGAAGAGTACGTCGATGCAAACCATTGGAAACAGAACAGCCTGCCTTTCCGCATTTCAAAAGCAATGGAGAGACGAGCGCTGGCTAGCGCCGACGGCATCGTTACTCTCACTGAAAAAATTTGGCCGATTATAAAAGAGTGGGACGGATTGCGCGGGCGGGTCGTCGCTCACGAAGTAGTTCCTTGTTGCGCGGACTTAAACGCGTTTAAGTTCGACACCGTAGAACGAAAGAAGCGTCGTGCTGAACTGGGGTTGGGCAACCGGCTTACCGTGGTTTATTCCGGTTCCATCGATGGATGGTATTTAACCGAAGAGATGGCAGATTTCTTTGCGCAGGTCTTGCGTGAAGATCCTTCCGCGCATTTTCTCTGGCTCACTCCATTCAAACATGATCGAGTTAAAGGTTTAATGAACGAGCGCGGTGTCAAACCAGACCAGTACACGGTAAAGGCTGCATTGCCGGCGGACGTGCCATCTTACTTATCAGCAGCCGATGTTGGCCTGGCGTTTATTCGTTCGTGTTTCTCAAAACAGGCATCATCGCCGACGAAGAATGCCGAGTATCTCGCTTGTGGTTTACCGGTGATCATCAATGCGGGCGTCGGTGATTCAGATGCTCTTGTGACTCAGTCTGAGATAGGCGCGTTGGTGGAGCAACTGACCGGCGATGAATATTCGAAAGCCATAACCACAGTTCAGACGTTATTAACTGATCGTGATGCTCTCAGAGTCGCCACTCGCGATATCGCAGAAGAACTTTTCGATGTGAGCCGGGTGGGCGTTGAAAGGTATGCACGCCTGTACGAACGAGTACTCGCGGCGTAGTTCTGGTTTCCAATGAAAGTCCTGGCCTTTGCCTCTTATCCGGTTGAAGCGGCGGCAACACGTTATCGGTTGCACCAGTTTATTGAACCGCTGGCCGAGCGAGGCATTGAGATAAAGCTGCGTCCCTTCCTTGACTCGAAGCTGTTCGCAAGTTTCTACCAGTCGAGCGCGGCGGCGAAAACCGCTATCAAATTGCTGGCGGCCAGTCTGAAGCGGGTGGGACACGCTTTTGACGCGCGCGATGCTGACGTAATCCTGATTCAACGTGAGGCGATGATTTTCGGTCCGCCGATCATTGAGTGGCTCGCGATGCAGTTTAGCGGGCGTCCAATGGTGCTTGACTTGGACGACCCTACATACGTCCCCTATACTAGTCCAACCTACGGAAACGTCGGCAAACTGTTGAAATGGTTCAGGAAAACGGATGATCTAATTCGCTGGGCCAGCGTAGTTACCTGTGGCAACAGGGCAATCGCGGAGTATGTCCAAAGCAAGGGAACGGCGGCGGTTGTAATTCCCACGGTGGTAGACACTGACGTCTTTCATCCGGTGCGTTCTGAGAATAAGCAGGTGGTGCTGGGTTGGGTTGGCACCCACTCCACCTTTCCTTATTTGGAGTCGATATTTCCGGTTTTGCGGGATTTGGCGAGAGACCACGATTTTCGACTTAAGATCGTTGGTGCGGGAAAGAGCGAAATAAACATTCCGGGCGTCCATATTGAAAATCTAGAGTGGCAACTTAGTAGGGAAGTGGCAGACTTCCAGTCATTTGATATCGGACTCTACCCTATTGACGCATCGCTCTACGCGGATACGTGGGCTGCTGGGAAATCTGGATTCAAGGCGATTGAATACATGAGTGTCGGTATTCCTTATGTAGCGACGCCGGTGGGAGTGCTCGGTGAAATAGGAGAGCCGGGGACGACCCACTTCAATGCGACAACGACTGATGAGTGGCGCGACTCCTTGAGCAAGTTGATTGTGGATCGTGAACGACGACAAAAGATGGGTATCGCCGGACGGCAACACGTTCTTGATCATTACACGCTCGGAGCACAAGCGGATAAATTGGCTGATACTCTTAGACAAGCGGTAAAAGGATCGTTGGCGGTTTAAGAAACCGAATGCGCAAGACCAGCAAATTCAGGCTTGCAATGCTCGCCCTGATTGCCTTGCTTCCCTCATTCCTGAAGCGCCCCTGCTACCGGCTGTTTTATGGCTATCGAATTGGAAAGCGGGTGCACATCGGCGTGAGCATTATCGATGCCCAGAAGTGTGAGATCGCAGACGATGTTCAAATCGGCCATTTGAACCTGGTGTTGGGCGTCAAAAATATTTCGATAGGTGATCATACGAAGATCGGTCACCTGAACATTATTCGTGGCGGTGACGAGGTGCGATTGGGTCGTTATTCCGAAATCATGCGCACCAACCAAATCAATTCGATTCCGGACCCGGACGTCGTCAACCCAACCGATCCGCGCTTTTCGCTCGGCGACGGAAGCATTATTACGACGGGACACAAGATAGATTTTACGGACCGAGTCGAAATTGGCCGGCGGTCAATAATCGGCGGTCGTAACTCCTCTTTGTGGACACATAATCGTCAGCGTACCCGACCAATCGCGATCGGTTCGTTTACCTACGTCGGTTCGGAGATTCGAATGGCGCCCGGAAGCACACTACCTTCGAGGTGCATCGTCGGGATCGGCTCCGTGGTAACCGGACAGTTGACCGAAGAGGAGCGACTTATCGCCGGCGTACCCGCAAAGACGCTGAAAGAGTTGAGCGAGGAAGACAGATTCCTGATCGAACGACGGACCCGTCCGGATTTGCCGGATGATGTTTAGAACATGAACGCACTACTGACCCTTATATATCTCGCGGTGAGCATCGTAATCGTCGTACTGGTCCCGACGCTGGTTACGCCATACGTCTCCGACTATGGTCCGGTCAGCAACTTCGACACCGCGAAAGCGGTCTTGTTGTGCACCGCGTTGGCTGTAGGTGCCGGCTTCTTTATTTACAAAAGAGAAGGGTATGGAACTTTCCTGCTGCGGCTGTTTATTGCCGCGCTGCTGGTAAGGATGATCCTGGGCACTACACTGTATGTTTTCCGCTTGCAGGACTTTTTCGGTGGTGATGCCTGGACTTACGACTACTTCGGCTGGGCCCAACTTCAGGGATGGAATGGAGACAAATTCCTTCTTAGTGAGGTCGAGCAATTTACTCGGCGTGGCGCCGGATCGGGTTCGGGCATGGTTTACATGGTGGCCTCCATCTACGCTCTGATTGGCCGCAATATGCTGGCCACCCAACTGGTAAATTCTGTGATTGGCGCGGCCACGGCCCCCATCATCTTCCTGACCGCACACCGTATTTTTAACAATCTCAGAGTGGCACGCTTCTCAGCTTTCGCAGTCGCTTTCTACCCGTCACTAGTGTTGTGGTCATCTCAGGGCCTGAAGGATGGTCCAATAGTATTTTTCCTGGCCCTGGCCATCCTTGCCACTTTGAAAGTAAGTGAACGGATGAGCGCAAAACACCTCGGTGCTTTGATTCTCGCCATGCTTGGCCTGCTCACTTTTAGATTTTATGTTTTCTACATGATGTGCGTGGCTGTGGTGGGAGCGTTTGTGATCGGACTACAGTCGGTCACGGCGAAGAGTTTTGCGCGACAGTTTGTAGCAATGATGATTCTAGGGCTGGGGCTCACTTATTTTGGTGTAACTCGATCAGCCAGTCTTCAATTCGAGAGCTACGGAAGTTTGGAACAGCTTCAGCGTAGTCGACTCGATGCGGCCACTTCGGCCGAATCAGGATTCGGCCAGGACATTGACGTGTCCACCTCTGGCGGCGCGCTAGCTACGATTCCCACAGGTCTGGTTTACCTGCTCTTCGCTCCATTCCCATGGCAGATGGTCTCCCTACGACAGAGTATTACCTTGCCGGAGATGATTATTTGGTGGGCCTCGATTCCGATGTTGGTTTTAGGCTTATGGTTTTCAATTAAATATCGTTTGCGAATGATCTCTCCGATGCTCATTTTCACAGCCATGCTTTCACTTACCTATTCGGTGTTTCAAGGTAACGTGGGTACGGCTTACCGCCAACGAGCACAATTGCTGGTTTTCTATTTTGTGTTCGCTGCAGCTGGCTTGGTGCTGGTGTTTGAAAAGCGCGAAGAGAAGAAACGTCGTGAACTGCAGAAGCGTGACGAATTGACAGCGCACCGCGCTTCGACTCTTGGAATTGCTGGCGCCCGCGTTTCAGAAAATTAAATCCTGTCTAAAGTAGTTTCGATATGTGTGGAATTGTAGGAATAGTACGCAGTGACGGAGTTGACGTTGACCGCGGTCTGGTCGGCCAGATGTGCGAAGCCATCCGTCATCGAGGACCTGACGACGACGGTTTCTATTTCAATGGGCCGGTCGGTCTCGGAATGCGTCGTCTGGCTATTATCGACCTGAAAACAGGCCAGCAACCGATACACAATTCTGACCGCTCTTCGTGGATAGTCTTCAACGGTGAGATCTACAACTACCTTGAGCTGCGGGAGAAGCTGGAAAAACTTGGTCATACCTTCTACACCAACAGCGACACTGAAGCCATCGTACATGCTTACGATCAATATGGAGCGGATTGCCCCAAGCATCTTCGTGGGATGTTTGCTTTTGCCATCTGGAACAACAACACCCAGGAGCTCTTTCTAGCTCGTGACCGCGTTGGTAAAAAGCCGTTGCTGTACGCTGACGTAAACGGTGAATTCATTTTTGGTTCAGAGTTTAGCGCTCTGTTGACCCATCCCAAGCTGAGCCGCGAAGTTAACCCGGAAGCTATTCATTATTACCTGTCATACATGTGTGTTCCGGCTCCTCTTACTGCGTACCGGGCGATTAAAAAACTGGAGCCAGGCCATTCCCTTCGATACCGCAAAGGCGAGATAAAGATCGAGCGTTACTGGCAACCGGATTTCTCAAAGAAAACTAAAATTGACGAGGTTGAAGCAGGCGAGCGAACTATTGAAATCCTGCGCGACGCTGTGCGGGTAAGGCTCATGTCTGAAGTGCCATTGGGCGCTTTCCTTTCCGGCGGCATAGATTCATCCGCTGTGGTTGCACTAATGAGCCAGGAAATGTCGCAGCCGGTTAAGACTTTCTCAATTGGCTTTGAAGAACAGGATTTCAGTGAGCTCCACCACGCCCGACGCATAGCCGAGCACGTGGGAGCTCAGCATCATGAGTTCATTGTCCGGCCGGATGCGTTGGAAGTGTTGCCGACGTTGATAGAGCATTATGGCGAGCCTTACGCAGACTCCAGTGCGGTTCCGACTTACTACGTGGCCCGTGAAACGCGTAAACATGTCACTGTCGCTTTGAATGGAGACGGCGGTGATGAATGTTTTGCCGGATATCAACGTTATGCAGCAATGCAGCTTGCGGAGAAGTACCATAAGTTGCCGAGACTTTTGCGCCACGGTTTGATTGAACAAGCCGTGGAATTTCTGCCTGGTTCGGAAAGAGAGCGGAGTCGACCGGCCCGCGTGAAACGTTTCATGCGCGCTGCATCAATGCCCAAGGTTTCCCGATATCTGCAATGGGTTAGCGTATTCAACGAAGATGCGAAAGCGAACTTGTACGCGGATGACTTTGCTGAAGCCACCAGGGAGTTTAGAGACGCAAGCATCCTTGAGCCCTGGTTTGCAAAGGCTAACGGCGCGGGAATCGTTGACGCGACGCTGCTCGCGGACACGATGAGTTACTTGCCAAACGACCTTTTGGTTAAGGTGGACATCGCAAGCATGGCGGTATCGTTAGAGGCTCGTTCGCCTTTTCTGGACCATCACGTCATTGAGTTTGCGGCGAGCTTACCGGAGAACTACAAATTACGTGGATTGACCACAAAGTATCTCCTTAAAAAGGTGTTGAAGGGGTTGTTGCCTTCTGAGAATCTGGTTCGTCCTAAAATGGGTTTCGGTGTTCCCGTCGGCAAGTGGTTCCGGAACCAGATGCAAGGCTTTTTGCGCGAAGTTCTACTCTCTCAGTCTGCCACCCGGCGAGGAGTTTTTAAGCCGGAGGCCGTCCGTCACATGGTCGAACAACATACCGAAGGCCGGCAGGATTTCGCCCACCAACTTTGGTCTCTTTTGATGCTCGAGCTCTGGTATCAGAGATTTATTGATCGGGCGAACTGATAGAAACAATTGTTAATTCCGGAATGGATCAAGCGTTGAATTCTGCGTGGACGATCATGTTCCCTACTTTTGGAGGTACTGAGTGAAAGGTGTAGTGCTCGCAGGCGGGCTTGGTTCCAGACTTCGACCGTTAACTGCCGTAACCAACAAACATTTGCTGCCGGTTTATGATCAACCGATGATCTATTACCCGATCCAGACACTGGTGAATGCCGGCATCACCGACATCATGATCGTGACTGGCGGAAACTCGGCCGGTGATTTTCTCAAGCTACTGGGGAATGGAAAAGCCTTCGGACTGAAGCACCTTAATTACACTTACCAGGAAGGTGAAGGTGGCATCGCCGAGGCACTCGCTTTGGTAGAGCACTTCGCGGCGGACGAACCTGTGTGCGTGGTGCTTGGCGACAACATCATTGAAGGCAACATTGCAGCGGCGGTCGAGTCGTATCGAAAGCAAAAGACCGGCGCGAAGATAATTTTGAAAGAAGTACCTGATCCCGAGCGTTTTGGCGTGCCCGAATTAAGCGGCTCTACCGTGGTGAAGATTGAGGAAAAGCCAACTTCTCCGAAGTCAAAGTATGCCGTGATCGGAATTTACATGTACGACGCCGAGGTTTACGACATCATTCGAACCCTGGTGCCGTCGCGTCGCGGTGAGCTCGAGATTACTGACGTGAACAACGCGTACATCGAGCGCAAGGCGATGACCTGGGAAGTTTTGGAAGGCTGGTGGACGGATGCGGGAACGTTTGAGAGTCTACTGCGTGCGTCAAAACTCGTCGCGGACAGCGGCGCAAATAAGATGGAGTTGAAACGTGCAACCGAAGTCAGTGCCAACGTCTGAGTCATTTAAAATTGGTGACATCGAAGGCGTAGTTATCAAGGACCTGCGTAAGTTTGTTGATTCGCGTGGATGGCTGGCCGAGCTGTTTCGTCATGATGAGCTGGACCAGCAATTTTATCCAGTAATGGCTTACACCTCCGCAACGATTCCCGGTGTCACACGTGGCCCACACGAACATGTAGACCAGGCGGATTTCTTTTGCTTCATTGGACCATCCAATTTTATGTTGCGCCTCTGGGATAACCGGCCGGAGTCAGGTACTTACAACAATATGACGACGGTAGTAGTGGGCGAGGACAACCCCAAGTCTGTATTGATTCCCGCGGGCGTTGTGCACGCCTACAAGAATGTGGGCACCGTACCCGGAATAGTTTTCAATTGTCCTAACCAACTTTACATGGGTCAGGGTAAGCGCGAGCCAATCGATGAAATTCGTCATGAAGACGATCCGGAGACGATTTACCGGATGGACTGACGCGCCTGACCAACTCCAGCAAACTCAACATCATGAAGATAGTTCGTGTCATTGCCCGGCTTAATGTAGGAGGGCCGGCCAAGCATGTTGTGTGGCTGACGCAAGGCCTGCAGTCTCCGGAATGGAGTTCAGTGTTGGTTGCTGGAACTGTTCCGCCGGGCGAGGAAGACATGAGCTATTTCGCGGATACCATGGGCGTCTCACCACTGTTCATGCCCGAGATGAGCCGCGAGATTTCTCCCAAGGATTTTTTGACAGTCTGGAAGTTGTATCTGCTCTTCCGGCGAGAGCGGCCGGATATCATCCATACGCATACGGCCAAGGCGGGTACAGTTGGACGGCTCGCAGGTTTACTTTACCGTTGGCTAACGCCGCGAACGCTGATGGGCCGCCCCCGTAAGTGCCGGTTTGTGCATACTTATCACGGACACATTTTTCACAGTTATTATGGTCCACTAAAGACCCGGGCGTTCCTGACAATTGAGAAGATTCTGGCGCGTATCGGGACGGACCGCATCATCGTCATCAGTGAGCAGCAACGCGCAGAAATAAATGAAAAATTTCGAGTCGGCCGTCCCGACGCATTTAGTGTAATACCGCTCGGTTTGGATCTGAGTCTGTTTCAGGATTGGCAGGCGCGACGCCATAAATTGCGAGAAGAGCTAAGTTTGACAGCAGACAACATTTTGGTCGGTATTGTTGGCCGCTTAACCGAAGTAAAAAATCATAAGCTGTTTCTTGACTCGATAGCGGCTTTTAAATCGAGATTCGCATTCACCTCGTCGAAAAAAGTGTTGTTTGCGATTGTTGGCGACGGTTCGCTTCGGCAGCAGCTTGAGCAACAGGCGGCCGCGCTGGGCTTGCAAGACGATGTTGTTTTCCTGGGAAGCCGGCGCGATATGGAAAACATTTATCCGGCGTTCGATATCGCAGCGCTCACGTCCCTGAACGAAGGCACACCTTTAACATTAATCGAAGCAATGGCAAACGCTCGTCCGGTAGTTTCAACTTTAGTGGGCGGTGTTGTGGACTTGATTGGGCCAATAGTTTCGAAAGATGCCGAAGGGCGTTATTTCATTTGCGAGCGTGGAGTAGGTGTGCCGGCTGGCGATAGTGAAGCATTTGGATCCGCGATAACGCGTTTGGTTTGCGATGAAGACCTTCGTCGCGAAATCGGCGAGGCTGGTTTACAATTCGTTACTAGCCGATACTCGAAGGACCGACTGCTGGATGACGTGAGGCAACTCTACGCGGATCTGCATGCGGGTCATAAGCAAACGGTTCGAGCGCGCCCGGCGGAACAAAGTCTTGAGTCAAGATCCTGACAATTCTTAGCTTTCTGTTAGATCGACAACAATTCGAATTCGCAACCCAGGGGCCCAGCCATTGCGGCCCATGTTTGTGTAGAGGAGTCTAAATTTGCGCGTACTAATCACAGGCGGTGCTGGTTTTATCGGATCGCATCTCGCGGAAGCTTACTTGCACCGGGGCGACGATGTGCTGGTGATCGATGATCTTTCTACCGGTACCATCGAAAACATTCGCCATCTAAAGGACAATCCGAGATTTCATTACACGATTGACTCTGTTCACAATCAACCAGTGACTGCCGAGTTAGTTGACCAAAGTGATGTGATTTTCCATTTGGCTGCTGCAGTCGGCGTTAAGCTTATCGTCGAAAGTCCGGTCCGAACCATCGAAACGAATGTGCGCGGTACCGAGGTAATTCTTGCTTTAGCAAATAAGAAGAAAAGAAAAGTTCTGATTGCATCGACGTCGGAAGTCTATGGTCTTAGCGCCGACGTGCCGTTCCGTGAGGACGGCAACCTGGTGATGGGTGCTACCACTAAGGGCCGATGGAGTTATGCGTGCTCGAAAGCGATCGATGAGTTTCTGGCCCTCGCTTACTGGCGTGAAAAGAAACTGCCGACAACGGTCGTCCGCCTATTCAATACCGTTGGACCTCGCCAGACAGGTCGTTACGGAATGGTGATCCCAACCTTTGTGAAGCAGGCGCTCTCTGGCAGACCAATTACTGTTTATGGTGATGGTAAGCAGACCCGTTGTTTCGGGTACGTTGGCGACGTAGTGGGCGCGCTGATTAAGTTGATGGACCAGCCCGATGCCGTTGGTAACGTTTACAACATCGGCTCAAATGAAGAAATTTCCATAGGCAACCTCGCTGAGAAGGTCAGGCAGTTAACTAATTCAACCTCCGACATTGTTTTTGTTCCCTATGACGAGGCGTACGAGGAGGGATTCGAAGACATGCCCAGGCGAGTGCCGGACATATCCAAAATTAATCAGCTGGTGGGTTTTAAGCCGGAAATGTCACTGGACGGTATCCTGAAAAGCGTCATTGACTTCGAGAGGGGCAGACCCCCCTCATGGGATGAATGATGTTGACGTTTTGCGGCTTGTGACGCCATTTCCACCAGCCTTTTCTTAGGCCAGGTATTCGCCCCCGCCACTTGCTTTGATACCTCGGTATCGATTAGGTTCTCCCGTACACTAGTCCCAGTCAGATCAGTCCATCACGCATTCCACGATGCCCTTTACTTTTTCGCATCTCCTGGCTGTTGCCGCGTCTTTTGCACTCGCCATTGTGCTGACCCCTATTGTCAGGGCCGTGGCCCGCAACATCGGGATGGTGGCTAAGCCGAAGACTGACCGTTGGCATAAGAAACCTACGGCGATGCTCGGCGGAGTCGCAATCTGGCTGTCGGTGGTGATTAGTTATCTGATTTTCATTCCTCCAACCGTCTACGGATGGGTTGTAATCGGAGCGAGCACTTTTCTTTTTTTGGTGGGCTTGGCCGATGACCTGATTCATACCAAACCGTACCAAAAATTGATCGGTCAGGTGATGGGCTCGGCTTTCATTATTTACTACGGTTTGGCCTTGCCATGGACCAGTTCTCACTCGGTGAACATGGCGATAACGATCTTTTGGCTGATCGGTATTACCAACGCCGTAAACCTCCTGGACAACATGGACGGGCTCGCGGCTGGAATAGCTGTAGTTGCGTCGTGTTTTCTGGCACTCAGTTTCCTAAGTACTAACCAGATTAGCGAAGCGTTGATGCTTGTGGTATTTGCCGGCGCTCTGCTCGGGTTTCTTATTTACAACTCAAATCCCGCTTCTATTTTCATGGGCGATTCAGGCTCCATGTTCATCGGTTTTTTCCTTGCTAGTTCCGCCCTGGTCAACGTTTCGGGCGGAAGATCACGCAGTCTCCTTCCGGTGTTGGCGGTGCCCATCCTCGTTCTGTTTATTCCGATCTTTGATACGACGTTCGTAACCATTCTTCGGAAGTTTTCCGGGCGTGCAGCCTCGCGTGGCGGCCGAGATCATACGTCTCACCGCCTGGTGGCGCTCGGGATGTCTGAGCGACACGCGGTGTTGATGCTTTATGGTTTTGCGATGCTCTCCGGCGTTTTAGCGCTGCTGGTCCAACGCGTAAAACTCGATGTGAGCCTGGCGGCGATCGCCGGATTTACGGTGGTGCTGACGCTGCTCGGTGTCTATCTCGCCGGTGTAAAGGTTTATGACGAAAGTGAAGAAGCGCTAGCCGCCAGAAACAAATCCGTTTACGCTTTCATCGTTGACCTGTCGTACAAACGACGAGTCTTTGAAGTGTTGCTGGACGTCATCTTAATTCTGCTGGCGTATTGGTGTGCTTATGCCGTGAAGTTTGGAACACTTTCAGGCAGCGAGGCATGGAAGCTCTTCTTGCGGACTCTGCCAGTTTTAGTTTTTGTGAAGATGGCGTCGTTTTTAGTGATGGGCGTCTACCGTGGAATGTGGCGGTACACGAGTCTTGATGATCTAATCGTTTTCGCCAAGGCGACGGTGCTCGGTTCAGTGCTGAGCGTGCTGGCTGTCCTGTTCACGTTCCGATTTGAAGGGTTTTCGCGGACGATATTCATCATCGACGGTATTCTGATGTTTCTGTTCCTGGCCGGAAGCCGAATGGCATTTAGGCTGTTCAGGCAGGTAATACCGGTCGGCAAAACCGTCGATGGCCGCCGCGTTTTGATCTATGGAGCGGGCGATGCCGGCGAATTATTACTTCGTGAGCTTCTAAATAACCGCTCGTTAAAGTATGCGCCCGTTGGGTTTGTTGACGATGATCCTGCTAAGCGCGGCAAACTGATTCACGGATTAAAGGTCTACGGTGGAAACGGTGATATCGGTGCTATCTGCCGCCAACATGCCGTAAACGAAGTGTTGATTTCCAGTCTGAAAATGACAGAAGAGCGGTTGCAAGAGATACTTGAGTTCTGTCACGCGCAGGATATCGCCGTAAAACGTATGAGGATTACGATAGAAGATTTATCAGAACTTTGATTCAAGTGGTTCCGCAGTTCACCTACCTGTAAATGCCCGATCAAGTCGTTCAGCTCAAAACCAGCCCGCTGGCGCGAATAATTTTGATGTTGACTGTATTGCTAGCCTTAACGGCGGCGTGGTTCGCAATGCGTTGGTACGTTGGCAATACACTCGCGGAGTATTTCAATCCCGAAGAGGCGCGCTTGCAGACAGCGCAAACCGCAGTCTCATTAGCGCCGTCAGATCCCCTAACGCATTGGCGGCTCGGAGACTTCATTCATAAACGCCTTCCTCCAGATCAGATTTCCCAGGCAGTAGCTGAATTTGAGCGGGCGGTTAGCTTGTCACCACACGATTACCGGTATTGGACTGCCTGGGGACAGTCGCTTGAGCAAGCTGGTGAGTATGAAAAAGCGGAAAAAGCTCTGCTGGAAGCTGTACGACTGGCGCCGGCCTATTCATTCCCGCGCTGGCATCTCGGAAATCTTCTTCTTCGCAGAGGTCGATACGACGAGGCATTTTCGCAGTTACGCCAAGCCAGTGAAGCGAATGAGGAGTTGCGGCCGCAATTATTTGCTGTTGCGTGGCAAATCTATGGCGACGATTTCGAGGCACTGCAAACCGCTGTGGGCAACCGGCCCGATACCAGAGCTCAGTTTGCTCTGCATCTGATTCAACGGTCGAGGTTTGATGAAGGACTTCGGGTTTGGAATTCGCTGAGTGATAGTGAGAAAAAAGCTCATCTTCCGGTAGCAGATTCACTGATAGCGAGCTTATTAACATCAAAACGCTTTCAGACGGCGGCCGAATTGTGGAATCAGATAGCGCCTGAACCCACCTACCGAGCTGAAGCCGGACAAATAGTCGACCCGGGTTTGGAGAGTAACATCTCGCACAGCCCTTCTTTCTTATTTGGCTGGCAAGTGCCTGATGAGCCGGAGATCCAGACCGGTATTACCACTAACTTGGGGCACAACAGCAGTCGAAGCTTAAGAATGTTCTTTCAAGTGCGGTCGACTGTGGGCCCAATCGCAGTTACTCAGTTAGTGATTGTTCAGCCTAATACTTCATACAGTTTTGCGTGTCACACAAAGACAGAAAACCTGATGAGTGCATCGACTCCCGCGATCGTGATCGAAGACGCCGGCGATGGAGCCCAACTGGCAGCGTCCGCCAAGCTGCCGACTGGTGACAACGACTGGTCGCAGGTTTCTTTGTCCTTCAAGACGGGTCCTAAGACGGAGGCGATACGAGTAAAGATTTATCGATCTCCGTGCGATGAGGAAAATCCTGTATGTCCAATTTTCGGAACGGTTTGGTATGACAACTTCACTCTCACATCCGGAAAGTAGCGTTCGGACTGCCATCGGCCAGGTCGATATTGATTCGCGTGTGGCTAAGTACACGACTTATCGAATCAAGCATACGCTGGCGAGCCGTTTCGCGTTTTTAACTATCTGCCTCGCAATCATTCTCTCGGCATTAGCGTACGGAACGGTTCACTACTGGGCTCTGGCATTATTTTTCTTAGGTGCGGTTGCCGTTGTAATTCTGTGGGTAGTTGACAGTTGGAACCTGGGCACCATTCGTCTCAATCGAAATCCATTGCAATTTCCGCTAATAGGAATGTTGTTGCTGGGTATTGTTCAGTTGCTTCCTTTGAGAAGCCCGGGTGCCTCTGGTCTTTCGGTTCCGTTTGTTAAGAGTCTATCGCTCGATCCCTACTCGACGCGACTAGTGCTCGTCCAGACGTGCGCACTCTTAATCTACTTCGGTGCTACGCTCGTATTTACCGACACACCAAAGCGCCTGCGCATATTGGTCAGGACCATCATTATCTTCGGATTTCTGCTGGCAATCTTCGGACTCACTCAGTCGTTTACCAGTCCCAACAAGATTTACTGGTTACGTGAAATGGCGCAGGCCACCCCATTCGGCCCGTTTATCAACCGCCATCACTTTGCAGGTTATATGGAACTTGCTTTGGCGCTGCCACTCGGCCTACTTGCGTCAGGTTCGGTCGCAAGAGAAAAGCGAATCATCTACGCTTTTGTCGCCGGTCTGATGGCGGTAGCACTCCTGATGACAAACTCGCGCGGCGGTCTGATTAGCCTCGGCGCTGAGATTTTGTTTATCGCCGTAATAGGTTTTGGCGTTAAAAAGCGAAACAAGAACATTTCGTCAATTACCCATGGAATTAAAAGCGTCGCTGTCAGGGCCACTCTAGCTCTCGGGTTGGTTGTGGCGCTGATGGTTGGGCTTGCGGCGCTTGGTGGTGAGGACGCGTTAAACCGAGTAGTCGGAACCGTTAATTCTGAAGACCCCACCACGGGGCGACTGCATTTCTGGGACGTAACAGTAGACATAATTAAAAGTCATCCAATCATCGGCACCGGCCTGGGTGCTTTTGGGGTTGTCTACACTGGATACGACTCACGGAATGGTTTGTATCGATTGGAACAAGCTCACAACGACTATCTTCAGGTCTTGTCCGATGGAGGAATTGTTGGTGCACTACTTGGTCTCTTTTTCATTGTTAACTTGTTCAGGCTGGGATTTATGCGCCGCGAGTCGCGAGATGAATTCAGGCGGGGGGTGGCGACCGGAGCAATGGCCGGTTGTTTCGCAGTGCTAGTCCACAGTTTCTTTGATTTCACTCTTCACACGCCTGCGAATGCATTGCTATTTCTAGTACTTTGCGCTTTGGCGACGATGAACGGTCGTGTAGAAGACGTCCAAAATCGACGAAAAACACATCGCCGCCGCGACCGTCGTACCAGTCCAGTCCAAGACGCGGCGGCCGTGTAGTATCATTCGTTTACGTCCACACTTTTCAGTTTCCAGGAGTCGCGAGTGTGTCTTCAGTAGCTTCTGCTCAAACAGACGCCAAAAGCCAAGGTTCCGAGTCGGTCTCATCCGTGCCTGGCTTGTGTCTTAACGCCGCGCTAAAACACGCGAAGTCGGACGCGTTGAACCACAAGGTCGGCAAGGACTGGATTAATATTTCAGCCGAAGATTTCGTCTCGCGAGTTCGCAACGTGGCGCTGGGCCTGGCCGAAATAGGTATCAAGCCGGGAGATCGTATTGCTCTTTTATCAGAGAATAGACCGGAGTGGTCCATTGCAGATCTCGCCATCCTCAGCCTGGGTGCTATCAACGTTCCGATTTATACCACTCAAGCAGTTGATCAAATCCGCTATATCCTGAGTGACTCCGGGGCGCGTGTAATCTTTGTCTCAACTTCGAAGCTGTACCTTCACGCAGCGGATGCGATCCACGATTTAGACTTCCTGGAAAAGATAATCTTCTTTGAAGAGCCGTCCAGGGAAACTCCTGAAAGATCCATGACACTTACGACTTTGGAGGTCAAAGGAGCTGAGCGCGCCACGAATAAACCAGCCGCATTCGACGCATACCTGAATGCAATCAAGGCGGATGATCTCGCCACCATCATCTACACGTCGGGAACCACCGGAGAGCCGAAAGGCGTCATGCTGACGCATTCCAACTTCATGACGAATGTTTTAACAATCACAGCAGGATTGCCAATATCGTCAACCGACATCGCGCTTTCTGTACTTCCGTTGTCTCACATCTTCGAACGCACCGGTTTCTATATCTTTTGTTACAACGGAGTTTCCGTTTACTACACCGCATCGTTCGATCAAGTAGGCGAAAACTTACGAGAAGTGCGTCCGACAATCATGACCGCCGTCCCCAGATTGTTCGAAAAGGTCTATCACCGAATTGTGAAGAAGGGGCTCTCTCAGAAACCTTTAAAGCGGAAAATATTTGTTAAGGCCCTGGAAGTCGGGCAGCGTTATGCCGAACTAAAAGACAGAAGGAAATGGGTAGGGCCGAAGCTGGCGCTTGAGCAGAAGGTTGCAGACAATCTGGTGTTTTCGAAATGGCGAGAGGGCGTTGGCGGGCGATTGCGATATTTTGTTTCAGGAGGCGCACCGCTTTCGCCTGCATTGTCTTACGCTTTCTTGGCCGCAGGTATTCCCATATTGCAAGGATACGGGGCTACGGAAACTTGTATCGTCTCGGCGAATCGCCCTAACAACAACAAAGTTGGATCGGTCGGATTACCATTCAACGGCATTGAGGTTTCGATTGCTAAAGATGGCGAGATCCTTCTGCGTGGTCCAAACGTTATGAGGGGCTATTATGGGCATCCTGAAGAATCGGCTTCCGTGCTTACTGATGGTTGGTTTCGCACCGGCGACGTTGGACACCTTGACGATCACGGCCACTTGTATATAACCGACCGTAAGAAGGATCTGTTTAAGCTATCAAACGGCAAGTATGTCGCTCCTCAGCAAATCGAAAGCCTTTTGAAGCAGAGTGAATTTGTAAGTCAGGTTGTGGTTGTCGGCGCTGGCCGAAAACAGCCAGCGGCACTGGTTGTTCCGGAATGGGAGGCAGTTAGACACGCACTCTCAGCCGCTGGAGAAGACTATCCGGAAGGTCGTAAAGAACTGGCGGCGTTTCCGCCTGCCATCAAGATTGTCCAGCATGACGTTGTCCAACTTACGCGGTCTCTCGCAGATTACGAGCGGGTAAGGAAAATTGCGCTCCTACCGAATGAATTCTCTATTGACAACGGCGAGATGACTCCGACACTCAAGGTGAAGCGACGAGTTATCGATGAAAAGTTCGGTCAGGTGATTGAGGGACTTTATTCTTAGGTATTCCAGCCGCTAAATACCACTAATCTCGCTTACGGACGTTTCGTCCATTCTTCTTTCCCGACCCAAAATTGATTCCGCTAGTACTCTGAGATTGATTGGCAGGTCGGGGACACGGCATTCTCCCCGGCTCGGAGGAGTGTAATGAGCGAGCAGCGGAACTTCGCAATAGCAAAAGTCGCAGGTGGCCAAATGATGCTTTATCAGGGAGTTGATTTCGCGCGCGAGACCTCCCCGACTAAAGGAAAGAAGCAGGTTTGACGAAGGGCAAGCTAGTTTTTTGCTAAATGGTTTTACGCTCGTTGCGATCATTTGACGTTGCCCCCGAGGTAGGACCTGGGCCATCGAGTTCTGACAATTTGCTGGTTAAGACTGGCCAGTTCTGAAGGTAACAAGGGGGCAAGTTGCTTGTTGCCTTTGCGATAAACCAACTGCTTTTGTTCATCACCTTAATAGAAACAATCGCCGCCAGATTCCATAACTTCTAGCCCTCACTTGGGCGCCTTTGTACTCTAAAATCAATAACTTGCCTCAAATGTAAAAACATGTTGCCCATTGTTGTGATTGTTGCTAATATGCCTTCCGTCAAGAGCGACCGCTTCTTTGACACCGTCCAGGTAACCCCCCTGCTTCATCAGGTAATCGGGTCCAAAAATCACATAGAACTAAGTAAATACTGACGTCCAAAATTGAGTTTCTGAGGGAACTTGTGGCCGTCTAATTCCCGCCCCATCTACTCGGAATTGTCTTGAGTCTCCAATCCGTAGGTCTTATTGGCTCTTCGCAAGTTAGCTTCCCGCCAACAGAAATCAAATCCAATTCTCAGTCCAAATAAAATTCTTGTGAAATCTCTAAGTCGCGAACTAGAAAAAGAAGTTGAGCCTAAAGCAGCCAGCGAGCCGCAATCTGCCCGTGCGAAGCGTACTGCTGAGCGGATGGCGAAGAGTGGCAAATGGATCGAAAGTCTTCGAAGCTCGGATGTTAATCGGTTATGGGCCGAGCTCCATAGGATTGTGTCCCATCATCCATTAGTACGAGCGTCACGCAACGCTGGGCTCTTGGTCGAAGAGGGGGCAAACAGCGCTTATACCGATCTTACTCAGGAACTGTTTGTACAATTGTTGAGCAAGAATCGGTTTGAACATTACCTGACGTCCGAGATGACCGATTATGAAGTGGAATGCGAGATTGGTCAGATCGAACTGACCAATCTCCTGACGGCGGAGTTGCGCAAACGTCATCCAGAGAGCTATCGGTTGGCCCGTCGTATTTCCACACTCATCCAGTCCAGCCCAAACTTTCGTCGTTTTGACACAAGCGGAACCGGTGACGAACCACATCGCCGCTTAGCGGATAGGGTCTATGGACTCAGCGAGTGGAATGACGGTAAGCGTCGTCGCGACTCCCATGACGTTGAACAGCGAGTGCACATTGTTCCAGTAAGAGCCCGCGATACACGAATGGTTGGCTGTACCGGAGACTCTCAAGTTGTCATCAGTAACTCCGATCTCGAGGATTTGATCGTTTCAGTTCTTGATGCGGTTGATTCGCCAGTAGACGTCCGAACGCTACGAAGTCTCGTTATGTCTAGACTTCCAGTTATGGATATCTATTTGGTTCCTTTGGATGGCGATGACAGTGAAGGCGAAGGCAATCACTTCCAGCCGGTGGACAAGGGAGAAGATCCGGAGCAGGGCCTGTTGAGACGCGAGTCAGAGGACGAAGCGGCTGGATTCGTAGATCACTTTCTGGCGAACCTACACGAAACCGTTCGCGGCAAAATCAAGCAATACAATCGAATCCTGGGTGTGTTGTGGCACTGTTACCTCAGCCCACAACACTCTACTCAACTCGAGGTTGCAGCTGTCTTGGGAGTATCGGATTCGTTGGTGTCTGACTACCGTCGCCGAATCGAGCAGGAACTACGAGCCCTGTCCTTTTCCGAAGTTGAGGAGGCCCGCAGGTTCGAAGGCGCCCTACGGGAACGTGTTAAGGAACTCGTTGCAGTTGAAGATCAAAACGAGGTAGCGGTTTAGCCTTCATAAAGCCCTTCGTTGGACCTGAACTCTTGAGGCTGCGGCGCAATTGAGCGTAGCAGCTTCTTTGATTTTAGATACTGAGTCACCCTCCCAGGTTAGCCGTCAAATGCGGAAGAAACGCAAACTGCATAACTACGATTCGCTCGTGCCCTCGAGTCGTCAGCGACGACCGGCTGATCGAACCGACGAGCTGCGAGCTAAGTTGCGAGTTCTCAAATTGGCCTCACCCGCGGTCCCAGCTGCAAATGTTCCGAATACTCAATTCAAGAGCGTTGCGCAAAGAGACATAACGAGCGCTGGAAAGCCCAGTGCTAACCGATTCAAAGCACAGTGGAATCGGAAACGGGGCCACGCCATCAGCTTTGCTGGCCTGTTCGTCTTTACCTTTCTGGTCTACTTCAGGCCCTACGAATTGTTTCCCACACTCTCATGGCTTTCAAAAAGTGCCATGGTGGTGGCCTTGATCACGATAGCGGCTTTTGTGCCTGCACAACTAAGTCTCGAAAATCGGATCACTGCCAAACCACCCGAAATTAAACTCGTCCTTGGGCTTTTGGTTACTGGGCTTCTTTCTGTGCCGCTCGCCCTCAACCCTGCCAGAGCCTTTCAGAGTTTCACTGAATACCTAAAAGTAATCGTGATGTTCGTCGTCATGGTTAATGTATTGCGCACTCCGCGCAGGCTGACAAATTTGATCTTACTAGTGTTGTTGGCCAGTTGCGTGTTGAGCCTTGGAGCCTTGAATGACTACCGACTCGGGAACCTCGCACTACAGGGCAGGCGCATCGCAGGTGTTATCGGAGGGCTCTTCAGCAATCCAAACGACCTAGCGCTTCATCTGGTCACGATGATTCCGATCAGCTTGGGCCTGATGCTCGGCTCCCGAAGTTCGCTTAAGAAGTTCCTGTTTTTAGGTTGCGCAGTTCTCTTAATCGCAGGAATGGTAGCCACATTTTCGCGGGGAGGGTTTCTCGGGTTTATTTGTGTTATTGCGTTTCTAGTGTGGAAGTTTGCACCTCGAAACAGAATTGTTTTCGGCATCGTGGCGTTAACTGTGGTAACGGCGACAATCGCGATAGCTCCAGGCTATAGGAGTCGGCTTTCCGACATAAATGATGCATCAGCTGTTGCCCGAACAGACGACCTCAAGCGATCAATATTGGTTGCTGCTCGACATCCTGCCTTCGGCGTCGGAATGGACAACTACATTATCTATTCGAATTCCAATAAGACTACTCACAATGCCTACACTCAGGTGGCCGCTGAGATGGGTGTTGTTGCGCTCTTGATTTATTTCGCTTTCTTAATCACCCCCTTCAGACGGCTGCGACAAATAGAGCAAGCAACGTGGAGTGCTAAAGACAAACCGTCAATCTATTACCTGGCCATTGGCCTGCAGGCGAGTCTGGTGGCTTACATGGTTGTCAGTTTCTTCGCTTCAGTCGCATACCTCTGGTATGCCTACTATCTCGTGGCCTACTGCATTTGCGTTCGACGAATACATGAAGGTTCATCAGCAGACCTACCTTCTACCCCTGAACCAAAACTGTCCGGAGATCCTCTAAACAATCGTCGCGTTGCATTGCGTCCGACGATCGCTGGTGTTCAAGGAGGACGATGATGACGAGACATTTAACGGCGTCATCACCAGACGAAAGCGCCACTAGCACTAAATGTAAGCCGTTGGTGAGCGTGGTTATTCCCGCTTACAAGGTCAGCGGCTTCATTAAGGAAACGCTGGAGTCGGTTCTGAGTCAGACGTTTAATGATTACGAAATAATTGTAATCAATGATGGTTCACCTGATACACCGTTATTAGAAGAGCAGATCAGACCGTACTCTCACTTAATCACCTATCTGAAACAACCTAATGGCGGAGCAGGTGCCGCTCGAAACGCCGGTATTCAGGTCGCGCAAGGAGAGTTCTTAGCGTTTCTTGATGGGGACGATGTTTGGCTTCCGAACTTTCTCACCGCTCAACTTGAACTACTGAGCAGCGACGGCGGTTACGACCTGGTCTATGCAGATGCTACCAACTTCACCAACACCGGCCTAAGTCAATCAACAAATATGGACATGAACCCTTCCAAAGGGGAGGTTACTGTTGAAAGCTTAATCTCCGCCCGGTGCTGCGTGATTACGTCGAGCGTAGTCGCGCGACGAAGCAAAGTTGCGGCAGTGGGGGGCTTCGACGAACGGTTTCGAAATTCTCAGGACTTCGATCTTTGGCTGCGACTGGCGAAACACGGGGCTCGATTCAATTACCAGAAACGCGTGCTGGTTCACCGCAGAATTTACGAGGGAAGTCTTGCGTCCAACCCGGTGAATTCCCTTGAAGGAGAAATCAAGGTTCTGGAAAACGCTCGAGACAACGGCGAACTAACCGCGGCAGAACGATCGGTTCTTCTCGAGACGTTGGAGTTGCGTCGCGCGATGGCCGGCGTATGGAAAGGAAAGCAGAAACTGTCTTCTGGTGAGTTCGATTCGGCGTTACGGGACTTCGATCTCGCCAACCATTATTTCCGCAGTTGGAAACTGCGAGTAGTGACGTGGTGGCTTCGTTTAGCGCCGCGCTCCCTTCAGCGAATCTACCTTGCTCGTTCGAGCAGCTTTTAATCCTCGACCCAAAGATGACGCGTGAATCTTTACAACAGCAAGTAGCACCATCAACCGTCTTAGGCACGGAGTATCTAAAAACAGATCACCTCCAGTCGGATCTCGGTGCGCGCACGGCCCGCGGCGGTGCCGTGACGATGGTTTCACACTCGCTGAGATTCGTGTTGACCATTGCTGCTACGTCAGTGATGGCCCGGTTACTTAGTCCTACGGACTATGGACTTATCGGAATGGTCGCTTTCTTCACGAACTTCGTTGCCATGTTCAAAGACCTCGGTCTCTCGATAGCGACCATACAGAAATCGGAGGTCAACAATGATCAAGTTAGCACTTTATTCTGGCTTAACGTTCTCTTCAGCATAGCTATCACAATTCTAACGATCGGCCTCTCTCCCTTGATCGCATGGTTTTATGGCGACCCAAGACTGATGGCGATAACTGCAGTCACCGCCTTTGGCTTTGTCATCGGTGGGCTAGCGGTACAGCACGAAGCATTGCTTAGAAGACAGATGAGGTTCTGTGCTCTCGTTGTGACCTTCTTTGTCGCAACGGTAGTTGGTTACGTTGTCGGAATTTATATGGCTTGGCGCGGCTTTAGTTATTGGGCGTTAGTCGGCAGCCAAATAGCCTTGCTTATTACCAACACGGTCGGACTATGGATTGTTTGTCGCTGGCGGCCCACTCTGCCAAAACGGAATTCGGGTGTTCGTTCAATGGTCGCGTTTGGCCGAAACTTCACCGGTTTCTCAATCATCAATTATTTCTCGCGCAACCTCGACAATGTGCTTCTGGGAAGGTTTTGGGGGGCGAACGAGTTGGGACTCTACAACCGTGCGTACCAGTTGATGACGTTGCCAATTGACCAGATAAACGAACCGATCACTTCGGTTGCGATTCCCGCTCTCAGTCGCATTACCGACGCAGCTGAAAGGTACCGTCAAGCTTATCTGCGAATGTTAGAAAAAATTGCGATGTTAACGATGCCTGCCGTTGCATTCATGATGGCGACGTCGGATTGGATTATTGAAGTTGTTCTTGGACCGCAATGGTCCGCAACCAGCCGCATTTTCTTAATCCTCGGGGTAACAGGAATGTTCCAGCCAATAGCAAACACCAGCGGCTGGTTATTCCTCACGCAGGGCCGCAGCAGAGACATGTTTCATTGGGGATTGATTAGCGGACCCATAACCATCGTTTCTATTCTTGTAGGTCTGCCATGGGGTGCGATCGGTGTGGCAATGTCCTACTCACTGACTCGCGTGTTGTTGACAGACCCGTTGCTCTTTTGGTTTGTCGGTCGCAAAGGTCCGGTTCGAACCATTGATTTCTACCGAACGATTGCTCCCTTCACGCTCGCTTCACTGACGGCGATGGCGACAGCGATAGTCTTTCGCAATTTCGCTGAGATCCATAACCCCGTTACCGGTCTTATTACACTTTTCTTTATTACGGGTGGAGTAACGCTCTTGGCACTTGGAGCCCTGCCCGCCGGCAGGCTTGCCTTGGCCGACGTGAAAAACACCATCGCACTTATGTTCAAACAGGAGCCAGTTCTGTTGCGTTAGCGGGATTAGATAACCATGTGTGGAATAGCCGGATTTGTAGATTTATGGGCCGCGAGTGAAGTGCGCGTAAGGGCGGAGCGTGCCCAGACTCTCGAGAACATGTGTCACGTCATTCGCCACCGTGGCCCTGACGATCAGGGCGTAATGGTGATGGATGGAGTGGCATTGGGGATGCGGAGACTTTCCATCATCGACTTGAGTGGCGGGCGCCAGCCAATCTCAAACGAGGATGGAACGGTAACCATTGTTTTCAACGGCGAAATATACAACTACCGCGACTTGCAATCGGAATTGCGAACACGGGGCCATCGACTCGAAACCAACTCTGACACAGAAACCATCGTCCATTTATACGAAGAGTACGGTTCCGCCTGTGTCGACTCGTTGCGCGGGATGTTTTCTTTCGCACTCTGGGATGACAGAGAAAAGAAGCTGTTTATCGCACGCGATCGGGTTGGCAAGAAGCCGCTGTACTACTCAGTTACCCGGCAAGGCACACTTGTTTTTGGTTCCGAACTCAAGTCTCTGCTGAAACACCCAGAAGTCACTCGCGAAATTAATCCTGACGCAATCGATGCGTACTTCTCGCTTGGATACGTCCCCGATCCTCTAGCCATCTTCAAGAACATTGAAAAACTGCCGCCTGGGCACCACCTGACGTTCCAACAAGGCCGACTGTCTATTGAGCGGTACTGGGACTTTAAGTACGAAACCAACGGCAACGGGCATCGCGCAGCTGACTACTTCGACGAATTGCGTGCGCTGCTTGATGAGTCCGTAAAGATCCGACTCGTGTCCGACGTTCCGCTTGGTGCATTTCTTTCCGGCGGTATCGATTCGAGCACTGTAGTTGGGCTGATGGCCCGACATATGGACCAGCCTGTCAAAACCTTCTCCATCGGTTTTAATGAAGACAGTTACAACGAATTGAAGTATGCACGTCTCACGGCAAGTAAATTTGGCACTGAGCACCACGAGTTTCTGGTAACACCAGAAATCTGCGATGTCGTTGACGAACTCGCCGGGCACTTTGATGAGCCATTTGCAGATTCTTCAGCGATTCCAACCTATGTAGTCTCGAAACTTGCACGCGAGCACGTGACAGTTGTGCTGACGGGAGATGGTGGTGACGAACTCTTTGCCGGCTACACACGATATGTCACGGAACAGAAACGACGTGGCTTTGATTTTGTGCCGCGAGCTATCAGAAAAGGATTGATGGATCCGGTAAGCCGGCGTTTACCACATGGAGCATTGGGCCGTAATTATCTACACAACATCTCACTCGATTCAATCGATCGTTACCTCGACAGCGTCTCGATATTTACCAGTCCAAACAAAGACCTGCTGTACACCAGCGACTTCAGAGGATCGCTGCGTCGCGACAGTCAGATGAGTTCGTTCTTTAACGAACTCAGCGACAATGTGAAAACCACTGCCTCACTCGACTCATTGCTTTATATCGACAGCAAGACCTATTTGCCTGGCGACATTCTGACAAAAGTAGATCGCGCCAGCATGGCGGTCTCGCTTGAGGCGCGTGTGCCCTTACTGGATCACAAATTGATCGAGTTTGTAACGCGCATTCCCGCGGGCATGAAAATGGCGGGATTAGAAACGAAGCATGTGTTCAAGCAAGCGATCTCAGACTTGATACCGGCGGAAATACTCAATCGCCCCAAGCAAGGGTTTGGGGTTCCCATCGAACAATGGATAAATCGACAACTACGAAATCGTATACGCGACACTCTGAGCGATCCGAGGACGCAGCAGCGAGGTTATGTATCGCGTGGTCACGTAGAAGTCTTGCTTGGCGAACACGAAAACGGCAGGCGCGATCACTCCATGGCTTTATGGTCGCTGTTGATGCTCGAACTCTGGCATCGCAACTTTGTTGACACCCACTAATTGTGAAAGCACGGATTCTACAACTCGTCGATAGCTTCAACGAGGGCGGCTCGGAGTGGCAGGCTTTGCAGTTAACCCGCTTACTGCGGGATTGCGGACGATATGAAGTGTATTTGGCGACGCTGAATTCTGAAGGCCCACTACTTACCGAAGCACAATCGCTAGTGACCGGAATACCCTCGTATCCGCTTACAAGTTTTTACAATCGAGAAGCCATTATCCAACTCCGCAAATTCGCTGCGTACTTACGCGAGAACAAGATTGATTTAGTCCAGTCTCACGATTTCTATACAAATATTTTT
Source organism: Pyrinomonadaceae bacterium (assembly GCA_035273385.1). Classification (GTDB taxonomy): domain Bacteria; phylum Acidobacteriota; class Blastocatellia; order Pyrinomonadales; family Pyrinomonadaceae; genus PSRF01. Next base: position 81,303 of record DATEPE010000039.1, read on the forward strand.
GGGATGTCTGCCGGTTTCTTAGCTGGTGTTCCAGTACGAATAGCGTCGCGCCGGGAGACAAATTGTATGCGTAGCCGCGCGCAACTGATTTCCCAAAGGATGGCATATGCCCTGGCACATCAGGTTATCGCCAATTCTGAGGCCGTCCGCAAAAAATTGATCGATGAGGGGGTGCGTAGGAAAAGAATCACCGTGATTCATAACGGTATTGATGCGACTCGTCTGGAAACCCCTCCCGCGTCTCGATACGAAAGCTTGAAACAGCTTGGAGCATCGGCCGCCTGTGGTTTTCAGCGTTTGGTAACGATCGTGGCAAACATGCGGCATGAAGTTAAGGACTATCCAATGTTCCTGCGAGCCGCTCAACTGGTGAAGCACTCGGTTCCTGGAACAGGTTTTCTACTCGCAGGTGAAGGCCCCTTACGTTCCTCGATTGAATCTTTAGCTAAAGAACTTGGATTACGCGAGAGCGTCTTTTTCTTAGGCCGGTGTGAAAAGATTTCTCACCTGCTCAATGCTTCAGATGTTTGCGTGCTTTCTTCGAAGGCCGAAGGTTTCTCTAATTCGATTATTGAGTATATGGCAGCAGGCTGTCCTGTAGTGGCGACGAACGTCGGTGGTGCTGCAGAAGCAATTGTTGATGGTGAGACCGGATACCTGGTTGGCTCCGGCGATTACATAGCCATGGCTAAGCGATTAGTTTCGTTATTACAGAACCCCACAATCGCTAGAGCCATGGGACAGAAAGGGAAGCAGCGAATCGACCAGAACTTTTCGTCCGGAACGTTACTGCACAACACTGAGACCCTATACCAGCGGCTTCTTGATGCTTCAGCGAGGCCACGAAAAACACAAACTAGCCTGACCAGCGCCGACGCGATGGAGCATGAATCGCTCACTAGATCCACCCTTCAATGAAACGAAACCCCGAACAGTTGTATCAGGATCAAACCGCATCGCGTCGCCGCGCGCGGATATTGATCGTAGCGCCCTCGGTGGACATTCTGGGCGGCCAGGCGGTCCAGGCCGCCCGGCTGATTTCAAGGTTGGAGAGTGAATCAATTTTCGAGATTGGGTTTCTCCCCATAAATCCGCGGCTACCCGGGTTCTTGCGGCTGTTGCAGGCTATCAAATATGTGCGCACTGTTGTTACGTCGCTTCTGTATGTGGTCACACTATGCGCGCAGGTAAGAAAGTATGACGTAATCCACATCTTTTCGGCGTCTTATTTTTCATTTGTACTCGCGCAAACGCCGGCGATCTTGATCAGTAAGTTATTGAAGAAACGCGTCCTGCTGAACTATCACAGCGGTGAAGCAGCCGACCACTTCAAACGATGGCCTTCAGCCATCAGTACTATCCGGTTGGCTGATGAGCTCATTGTTCCCAGCGAGTACCTCGTCAAAGTGTTTGCGGAGTTCGGACTCAGAGCAAAAGCAATCTACAACCTGATTGACCTGGACGACTTCCCGTTCCGCGAGCGCAAGCTGCTTCGGCCCTGCTTCTTAACGAATCGAAATCTTGAAACACATTATGGAGTCGATTGTGTTTTGCGAGCGTTCGCCAAGATCCAAAGAACACGCCCCGATGCAAGTCTTACGGTCGCCGGGGCAGGTAGCCAGTCTTCGTCATTACAGGAACTCGCCGAAGAGTTGGGTTTACGGAACACTGTCTTCGTGGGACGCGTTGAACCTAACAGCATTTACGCTCAATACGACGCTGCTGATATTTATCTGAACGGATCCAGGATCGACAATCAACCCTTGTCGATCCTCGAGGCCTTCGCGTGCGGGATACCTGTATTAACCAGTGATGCGGGAGGAATTCCCGATATGGTTGCTGATGGCATTACGGGTTTCGTGGTCCCAGTAGATGACCACGACTGGATGGCCGCAAAGGCATTGAGTGTCCTCGAAAAACCAGAAGACACCGTGAGAATCACTCGACGGGCGTTTGATGAGTGCCAACAATATAGTTGGCAGTCGGTAGGGGAGCAGTGGAGCCAGGTGTACCAGTCGCTGGTTTCGGATCATGGCTTCACCGCGCCATCCGTATCGAGGTCATCGATCCACAGACTCAGTCGAATGAGCTTTGCAGAGATGCGAGTCAGGAGTTCTCAGCTAGTTAAGAAAATAGCTGAACGGCACGGATGGTCGTCTTCTTCCAGGTGGTTAACCGATGCGGAGTTGTTAAGACGATTTCGTAGGACAAGCGATCAGAAACAGTTCCATTCTGTTGAGCAACTCTGCCGTGAGTTCGGATCTGCACCGCGTCCATATTTCTTTTCTGGTGTTTGCGACGCTGATACGACAACAGCTGTGCTGCGCGGCCACTGGCCAGAAGCAGAGACGCGAATCTTGGAGGCCGCCAATCGAATCGTCGCTGGCAAATTTGATTTGTTGGGTTGGTCCGATCTGAGTTTTGGTAGTCCTATTAACTGGCACCTGGAACCTGTCTCAGGAAAGATTGCGCCGTTAGTTCACTGGAGCCGCGTCGACTACCTCAACCCGGAGGTTTGCGGTGACAAAAAAATCATTTGGGAGCTAAACAGGCACCAATACTTCGTGACGCTGGGACAGGCGTATTGGCTAACAAACGACGAGACGTACGCTCGTTGCTTTGCCCAACACGTCGAGTCGTGGATGGATGCAAATCCTCCAAAGCAGGGAATCAATTGGGCAAGCAGTTTAGAAATCGCGTTCCGCTCTATCTCATGGGTGTGGGCGCTTCATTTCTTTAAGAATTCCCCATCTCTAAGCTCAGCTACTCTGACGTCCGTCTTAAAGTGTCTTTATTTGAATGCACGCCATTTAGAAGACTACCTCTCCACTTATTTCAGTCCGAACACACATTTAACGGGCGAAGCATTAGGGCTTTTCTACCTCGGTACAGTCCTACCTGAGTTCAATGAATCAAGGCGTTGGAGGGAAGCCGGGGCCAGAATTCTTGTCGATCAGCTGCGACACCAGGTAAGACCGGATGGGGTTTATTTCGAGCAGTCTAGTTATTACCACCGCTACACAATCGACTTCTACACTCATTTTCTGATCCTCTCGCGTGTAAACGGGCATTCACTTCCGAGCACTGTTGAAGAGAAACTGCGGTTGTTACTGGACCACCTGATGTACGTCAGGCGCCCCGACGGTACCACTCCCTTGTTTGGTGATGAAGATGGCGGGCGTTTGATTAAGTTCGATTCTCGATCAACCAATGATTTCCGTGCCGCCCTCTCGAATGGTGCAAGTCTATTCAAACGTGGTGACTACAAATTCGTCGCCGGCGAAGTTTCTGAAGAGACGTTATGGCTGCTCGGTGAGGAAGGACTTCGAAAGTTTGAAGAAACCATTTCTCAATGCCCTTCAGACACATCACGTGCCTTTCCAAGCGGTGGTTACTACCTCATGCGGGATAGCTGGAAAGCACAAGCAAACTACCTACTCTTCGATTGCGGCCCACATGGAACTTTGAATAGCGGACATGCACACGCTGATGCACTGGCAATTCAAGTCGCCGCCGGCGGCGTGACGGTACTTGAAGATGCAGGAACGTATACGTACACCGGTTCTAACACTGCACGCGATCTGTTTCGAGGTTCAGCTGCACACAATGTGCTGTTAGTTGACGGCCAGCCATCTTCAATTCCCGATGGACCTTTCTCATGGAAATCGACAGCTGGTTCCACTCTCAACTCATGGCTGTCGGAGAAGAGGTTTGACTTCGCAGAGGGCACACACGACGGATACAAATCGCTGCCGGATCCGGTCGACCATAAACGCAGCATCCTATTTCTAAAGAATGATTATTGGATCTTACGTGACCAAGTCACTGCATCAGACGTTCATCAGCTCGACCTTCTTTTCCACTTTGCTCCCAGCTTCGAGGTGGAATCAACAATCCCTGGCCGCGACGGTCAGCCGCCATTGTTAAGCGCAACCAGCGAGGGCACCGGTTCGGCAATCTTCGCCGCGTTCGGCAACGGCAGTTGGCGGAGGGAAGAGGGTTGGATTTCGCACTGTTATGGAAGAAGGACCGGTGCGCCGGTATGGGCTTATTCGGCAGTTTCAAAAGGAAATACCGAACTTGTCACGGTCATATTGCCGAAATCTGAAGCCCGCGGGGAAACCGTGGCGATACGTCAGGTCGAGGCTATTGGAGGCAAGGCCTTTGAAATCAGCAATGGTGAGCATCGCGATCTGGTTCTTATTAAAGATGCCGCCGCGCGCCGAGTTCAGACTGTACATCTCGTTTCAGATTTCAAATGGGCATGGGCGCGTTTCCCTTTAACGACCACAGAACTACCAGAAGAGTTAGTTGTGATCCACGGTCGTACTCTCGAACTCAACGGCAAGGAAATTCTGATGTCCGCCAGGCCCATTAATTACTTAGTTGCGAGCAGGCTGGGAAACAAGTTCCGTCTGCAAACCAGCGAGGGAAGTTTGGACTTCTCCTTTCCGATCGCAAATCTTGATCAACTTTTTGTCAAGTCGGCCCAGCTCCAAAGCTAAAACTTGTATGTGTGGAATTAACGGCATCGCTTTATCACGTAGTTCCCGGCGCGAGCTTAGCGCGTCGATCGTGGAACGTATGCGAGATCTGATCACGCATCGTGGTCCTGATGAAGCCGGACTGTTTATCGATAGAAAAGCACAGGTAGGCCTGGGCCATCGTCGCCTGAGCATCGTTGATGTCAGCGCCGGACATCAGCCGATGACTAACGAAGATGGTTCGTTGCATATCATCTTCAATGGAGAGATCTATAACCACGCAGATTACAGAACCGGTTTAAAGGCGCGGGGCCACATCTATACAACGGACTGCGACACCGAGACGATCTTGCACCTTTATGAAGAACACGGACAGCGATGTGTCGAGTATCTGCGAGGAATGTTTGCGTTCGCGATCTGGGACCAACGGAAGGCGGAGTTGTTTATTGCGCGCGATCGGTTGGGCGTTAAGCCGCTCTACTACACGCACACAGACGATGGCTCTCTCTACTTTGGCTCAGAAATAAAGGTGTTGCTGGAAGCGAGTGCGGTTAAGCCTGAGATTAACTACCAGGTTCTCCCGGATTATTTAGCCAATCATGCTCCTTCCGGGGAACAGACATTGTATAGAGGCATTAAACGGTTATTGCCCGGTCACACCCTGGTCTGGCGTGACGGCAAAGTTGTAGTTAAGGAGTTTTGGGATTTACGTTTCGGAAGCGATGACCACGGGCGAACCGATCGCGAATACGTTGCCGAGTGGACAGAGCTTTTCGAGGAGTCCGTTCGACTACGCTTGATGGCAGATGTGCCGCTGGGGATGTTTCTTTCGGGCGGCATCGATTCGTCTGCGATTGCAGCGGTTATGAGCCGAATGGTTTCGGAGCCGGTTAAGACCTTCTCGGTTGGATTTGCGGAACGAGAAGCCAATGAACTCGACTATTCGAGGACAGTTGCAAGGGCGTTCAAAACTGACCACCACGAAGTCGTCGTTACCCCCCAGCAATTCTTTTCTGCTTTACCTAACTTGGTCTGGCATGAAGATGAGCCCATTGCGCACCCATCAAGCGTACCGCTCTTCTTTGTCTCAAAACTTGCTGCTCAACACGTCAAGGTTGTGTTAACGGGCGAAGGCAGTGATGAAATGCTTGGCGGGTACGCTCGCTATCGCAAGACATTGCTGAATATCTCGTTCGGCCAAAGCTACAACAAGTTTGTTCCCGAGAACGTGAGGGCGGCGTTACGTCGCTTGATAAAAGACCTTCCTTACTCGGCGTTAAATCAGAAGCTGACGCGTAGCTTTCTGACGCTCACGCCTGACATCGAGACAATATATTTCGATAACTTCGCCGTGTTCGCACGTTCCACGCAATCGCAGCTGATGACTTCCGAGACTAAAGAGCGAGTAGGCTCGTTTCAACCCTACTCAATCGTCAGCGAAGTAATTGCGAAATGCGATGCAGATTCTTTACTCCACAAGCTTCTTTATGCGGATACCAAAACCTATTTGCATGAACTGTTGATGAAGCAGGATCAAATGAGTATGGCTGCGTCAATCGAGAGTCGCGTTCCGTTTTTGGATCACAAGTTGGTTGAATTTACGGCGCGCCTGCCGGAGCGAATGAAGATACGAGGAGGCATAACCAAATTCATCTTGCGAGAGAGCATGAAAGGAATTCTTCCTGACAGCATCCTGAAGCGGCCAAAAATGGGATTCCCCGTGCCGGTTGGCGCCTGGTTTCGCGGGCCCTTTAAGAACGTTATTGACGAGTACGTGCTGAGCGATCGAGCACTAGAACGTGGAATTTTCGATCCCGCCTTCGTGCGTTCACTTGTGAAGCGACATGACGCCGGGCAAGACCATTCTGAAAGGCTCTGGTCGCTGGTTAACTTTGAAATCTGGCAACGGCAGTTTCTTGATTCGGAGTCGCCGTTAGTTAGCGAACAATCGCAGTTGGAGTGGGCTCCCGTCTGAGCAGACCATCCGAATGAATCTACTTTGGCTTAAAACTGAACTTCTGCACCCAGTCGACAAGGGCGGGAAGATCCGCACCTACAACATGCTCAAGGAGTTGAAGCGTGATCACAGGATTACTTATCTGACGCTGGATGACGGTGAGTCTGCTGGTGCCATAGCTGCGGCCGACGAGTACTGTCATGAGCTGATTCGAATTCCGTACACGGGTCGCACCAAGTTCACCGCGGCGTTTTATTCGGATCTCTTATTCAATGTCCCGTCGGCGCTTCCGTATGCGATTGCGAAATACAAGTCGTCGGAAATGCGTAATCGTATAAACGAGCGACTAAGCAGAGGTGACATCGACGTTTTGATATGCGACTTCCTAACGCCGGCCGTAAATCTTGATTTTCGCTTTGACTGTCCAACCGTTCTGTTCCAACACAATGTAGAGGCAATGATCTGGAAGCGCCATTATCAGGTTCAGAAGAATGCTGTGAAGAAAGTGTATCTGTATTCGCAGTGGCTCAAGATGCGCGCCTTCGAAGAACGATTATGCCGAAAGTTTGATGCGGTCATAGCAGTTTCCGCGGAGGACCGCGATCAGATGAGAGCCGAGTATTCGTTGAACGCCGTCTTTGATGTGCCGACAGGTGTAGACACCGAATTCTTTAAACCAACCGGTGTCACGGAAAGAGATCCCGTGAACCTCGTGTTTACGGGTTCGATGGATTGGCTGCCGAACGACGACGCTATTCGCTTCTTCACCGATGACATTCTCCCGATCGTCAGGCGCCAGGTTCCGAACGTTAGTCTTAATGTAGTCGGTCGTAACCCATCACCTTACCTAACTGAGCTCGCCTCGAAAGATCCGCTTATTAACGTTACAGGACGAGTAGACGATGTGCGGCCTTACATGGAGAAAGCGGCCGCGTACATTGTTCCGATAAGAATCGGCGGCGGCACGCGACTCAAGATCTATGAAGCCATGGCGATGGAAAAGCCAATCGTCTCAACGACCATTGGCGCCGAGGGATTACCAGTCCAGGACGGGGCCGAACTTTTGTTGGCCGACAACGCCCAAGCGTTTGCAGAAGCTATCGTGAAGATCCTGAAAGAACCTGAAATAGCTAGACATCTTGGGACCCGCGCGGCGCGCACCGTGAGAGAGCATTTTGGATGGCAACGTGTAGCAGCAGACTTTTCGCAGATTTGCGAGAACACTGTGGAACGAAGTCACACCAGGGCACAAATGCTTCCGTCAACTCAACCATTCGTTTACGGAGAACAATGAGCGCTTCGACACTTACAAGACCAAGTGAGTATGTGGATGTGACCGCGTTGAGACAGCCCGCGTTGCCGACGGTTTCAGTAATCGTTCCCTGTTACAACGAAGAGCGCTTCATTGGTCAAACCTTGGGAAACTTGATCACACAATATCCGTCGCAGGCATACGAGATTATCGTTGTTGATGGAATGTCAGACGATTCGACCCGTGATGTGGTTGAGCAGTTTCAGAATTCGCATCCCGATTCCTCGATCAGGCTCGTGCTGAATCCCGATCGCAACATCCCGAAATCACTGAACCTTGGTATCGAGCATGCCGTGGGAGAGGTAATAGCGCGTATGGATGCGCACGCGTTTCCCTCGCCTGGATACATCCGCCGGTGTGTAGAAGTGCTAAGTGATGGCGAGGCTGAGGTAGTCGGAATGCCTTGCCTCGTTCAGGCGGGTGCCGACACGGTGACCGCCAGAGCAATCGCGTTGGCCGTGTCACATCCCTTTGGAATCGGAGATGCGCGCTACCGATTGACTGGGAATCGAGAAAGCCAGGAAGCGGTTGACACGGTCCCTTTCGCTTGTTTCAGCAAATCATTGTGGCAAAGGCTCGGTGGTTACGATGAAACCTTATTGACTAACGAAGATTACGACTTTAACTATCGAGCGCGGTTACAAGGACACCGCGTCATTCTGGATCGCAGCGAACACTGCAACTATTTTGCGAGAGAGTCGGTTTCTAAACTCAGTGCCCAGTACAGGCGGTATGGGAAGTGGAAGGCACGAATGATCCGACGTCATCCGCGATCGATTCGAATTCGACATCTGGTCGCGCCTTGTTTTGTGGCTTCAATAATTCTTCTAGCCGCGCTGGGTCTGTGGAAAACCGAAGCTTGGTCCGTCCTGGCAGCTGAGTTGGTCGTATACCTACTCCTCGCAACCGTCTTTGCGGCGCAGGCCACAATCAAAGCCAGGGAAAAGACGAGCGTCTTGTTGGCGCTGCCACTGATTTTTCTCGTAACACATCTTTCGTGGGGGGCGAGTTTCCTAGTGGGCTTGTTCGGCGCTCACGCCAGGAACGGCAAAATATGAAACTAAGTATCTTCGGTATTGGATATGTCGGATGCGTTTCCGCAGCCTGCTTTGCGAAGTCCGGCCATCACGTAATTGGTGTGGACGTCAACGCCACGAAGGTGGAGATCATCAACGCCGGCCGCAGCCCAATCGTGGAAACGGGTATTGACGAGTTGATGTCTGAGATGGTTGCAGCGGGGAGGCTACGTGCAGTGACGTGCTCCTGCGAAGCTATTCGTGAGTCAGAGATTTCGCTCGTTTGTGTCGGTACTCCCAGCAATGCAAATGGAAGTCTGAATCTCAAACACGTACAACGCGTGTGCGAAGAGATCGGCGCTGCCCTAAGAAACAAACAGGAGCGCCACACCGTTGTCATTCGCAGCACGATGTTGCCGGGAACGATCGAGACTCTCGTCGTGCCAACGCTCGAGGAACATTCAGGCAAAAAAGCGGGGAAGGATTTCGGTGTTTGCATCAACCCGGAGTTTCTACGTGAAGGTAGTTCTTTGAAAGATTTTTACGCGCCACCGTTCACGCTCATAGGGGCCGACTCAGAAGAAACTGCTGAATTGGTTAGTTCTCTGTACACAGATATTGATGCCCCGTTAATGGTCACCGAGTTGAAGACTGCTGAGATGGTGAAATACGCCTGCAATTGTTTTCATGCGTTGAAAGTGAGTTTTGCTAACGAAATAGGGAACGTCTGTAAGGCTGCCGGAATCGACAGTCATGAAGTCATGAACGTGTTTTCCAAAGACACGAAACTGAACTTATCACCATACTACTTAATTCCGGGCTTCGCTTTTGGCGGTTCGTGTTTGCCTAAAGACTTGAGGGCAATTAATTACAAGGCCAAACAACTTGATGTCGAAGTTCCGGTTCTCGCGTCAATTCTCACCAGCAATCGGTTGCAAATTGAGCGTGCCGTTGACATGGTCTTGCAAACAGGCAAGAAGCGAATTGGTGTCCTCGGATTCAGTTTTAAAGCGGGCACGGACGATCTGCGGGAATCGCCCATGGTGACGCTAATCGAAACGCTGATCGGCAAAGGGCTCCAACTCGCAATCTACGACCGTGACGTTTCGTTGGCTAAGTTGTTTGGTGCGAATAAGGAGTATATCGAACGCGAGATACCCCACATTTCGCAACTGATGCGCGCCAGTATTGATGAAGTAATTGACGACTGCGATGTGATTGTTATTGGAAACAAAGCTGATGAGTTCCGTTTGATAGAGTCTCGTATAAACGGCAGTCACATGGTTCTGGATCTAGTACGCATTTTTGATCGAACTTCGGATGGTTCATACGAAGGCATCTGTTGGTAAGTCAACGACCGATGGCAATTAGCAGCAACAAAAGACATGGGAAGTTATTTCGGCGACTGTTGATTTTCGCCGTGTCGTTGCTTGTCCTTTGGCCGGTAGGCGCTTGGGCCGCCGCCCGCCTTTTGATCGTTCATGAACCTATTGAACAGAGTGATGCCATCGTGGTTCTGAGTGGTTCTGCAACGTACCGCGAGCGTGCTCAACACGCGGGAGAACTCTTCAATGCGGGCCGAGCATCTCGAGTCATTCTTACCAACGACAATCTGAAGAGCGGTTGGTCATCGTCGGCACAACGCAACCCCTACTATCACGAATTAGCGAAGGAAGAGCTAAAGCGCGCGGGCGTGCCGGATCAAAACATTCAGATAATGATGGATCCTATCCTGGGAACCCACGATGAGGTCCTAAAAATCAGGGACTACTGCGAACAGCAAAACCTGAATTCGATCCTGGTGGTTACTTCCGCATACCACTCACGGCGCGCGTTGTGGACGTTTCGTAAAGTATTCAGCGACGGAAGGAAAAAGGTGGGCATGGATCCCGCCGCAGCAGGAATTGAGACTCCATCTCCGGCAACCTGGTGGTTGCATCGTTTTGGTTGGGATTTGGTGCCGAGGGAATACATAAAACTTGTCGGTTATTGGGTTCGATTTAATAACGAAATTTAGACACTGACTATGAGCACCTTCACTCACACTTTGGATTCGGGTAAGCGATTTGCGAAAAAGCAGGCGCTCAACTACTTGCCTGAATGGGCGTTGACACCTCTACGTAAACGTCACTATCTCCGTGTGTTGCAGGAGATGTCAGAAGACTACGCGCCCGATTACGTTGTCATAAAACGGTTAGTACAGTGCGGCGACGTCGTCGTTGATCTGGGCGCACACGTTGGTGCCTGCACCAAATTCTTGTCTGACCAAGTCGGAAAGACAGGCACGGTTTACAGCGTCGAACCTTTTCCGCTCAATTTCGAGATCCTTCAACTAAACGTTCGGAAATTGGGATTGTCGAATGTTCGTTTAATTAATTGTGCGGTTTCGCAAGAGCGCGGCAAGTGCATGATGGAAGTGCCGACGTTCTCTGAGTTCGGCGAAAGCTTCTACGATGCCCGTCTCATCCCCCCGGGCGCTACAAGTTCTCTGCGGCAAGCGGCAGTTGATGTAGAGACCGTTGATGACCTACTCGCCGACCGACAGAGCGCGGTCTCATTTATCAAATGTGATGTGGAAGGTCAGGAATTGCAAACGCTTCGTGGAGCCAAGAGTGTGATTGCAACCGACCTTCCGATACTAATGCTGGAGGTTTCGTTGATGAGTCAGGACACGCACGATGACGTGCGCGAGTTACTGACAAACTACGGTTATTCCGAGTTTTGTTTTGAAGATCGCAAGCTTCGTCCATGGCAAACGGACGATAGGCCTGTGGATGTTTTCTTCCTTCAACCGGAGCACGCGGGCCAAGCTGCCGAGGCAGGATTGATCTGACACATGAGTGCACACGCCATCGAGATCTCGCAAGGCAAACGCTTCAGGTTTGGAGACAACTGGAGTCGCTTTGTCGCGTTGGTCGACGACGCAAGAATTAGTCAGGCTGAAGAGTCGCTAAAAACCATGTTGGAACTAGAAAACTTGAATGGTAAGCGTTTCGTGGACATTGGGTCGGGAAGCGGTCTGTTTAGCTTAGCTGCACGGCGGCTGGGGGCGACGGTCCACTCCTTTGATTTCGACCCTCAGTCGGTTGCTTGCACAACATCCTTAAAGAGTCAGTTTTTCCCTCGCGATAAATCGTGGACTGTTGAAGAGGGTTCTGCACTGGATTCTAAATATCTGGATTCGCTGGGACAGTTTGACGTCGTGTATTCGTGGGGCGTTCTGCATCACACCGGACAGATGTGGCCCGCCTTGGAGAATGCTCAGCGACTAGTGAATACCGAAGGCAAATTGTTCATAGCGCTTTACAACGATACTGGCAGTCAGAGCACACGGTGGCTATGGATCAAACGGACTTACAACCGGTTACCGACACCGCTGCGAATTCCCTTCGCGATCCTGGTCACGGTTCCGGAGGAGCTGAAATCTATAGTTAAGGCAGTTGTTCGTTTGCGTCCTCATGAATACATCAATTCATGGCGCGCCTATCAATCGCGTCGAGGTATGAGCCGGTGGCGCGACATCATCGATTGGGTTGGTGGCTATCCTTATGAAGTGGCAACACCGGATGAAGTGTTTGAGTTCTGCAAGAGGAGAGGATTTGTTTTAACAAAACTTAACGTTGGCCGGGTGGGCCTTGGTTGTAATCAATTTGTATTTGAGAAAGTTTCAGGAGCGACGGTTGTTTAAGCAAAACAAAAGACAGGTGCTGATACTTGCGACCGTGTGCGGTGTGGCACTGTTGTTCTGTTTGGCGCTTGTGATGGCCCAGCGGCCCCGCCAGGTCCGGCCGGTTGGAAGGGATCTGTACTTACGTGCCGGTCAGAATTTACAAACCGCATTGGAAACCGCCCGGTTGGGAGACACGATTGTTTTAGAAGCAGGAGCCACATTCAAAGGGCCCATTGTGCTGCCGTACAAGGCGGGAACAGGCGACTACATCACAATCCGAACATCCGACTTAGGCGGCATCTCCAATGAAGGGGAACGTATTAAGCCAGCTCAACATGCTCGTGCGATGCCGAAGATCATTGCTCCTCCTGATAAAGCTGCATTGACGACTAAGCCAGGCGCACATCATTACAAATTTGTCGGTGTTGAGTTTGTAACAACTAATACCGGTTACGTTCACAATGTTATCGACCTGGGCGCTTCCGATTACAATTCGCTTTCCGAATTCCCAAGTAACCTTATATTCGACCGGTGTTACGTGCACTCGACTGGATTGAATCGAGCGAGGCGCGGATTCGCGTTGAACACTGGTGAAACCTCGGTCCTGAATTCACACGTATCGGGTTTCGCCGGTGCTGGTGATGAGACTCAGGCGATCGCGGGATGGAATGGACCAGGTCCGTTCCATATAGTGAACAACTATCTCGAAGGCGCGGGGGAAGTGGTGATGTTCGGCGGTGCGGATCCGTCTATCCCGGGACTAGTCCCTTCAGACATTGAGCTTCGTCGAAATTACTTACATAAGCCAAAGGAGTGGCTGGGTCGCGCGGCAATTAAAGGAACTCTCGAACTAAAGAATGCACGTCGGGTTGTCATTGAAGGTAATTGGATTGAAAGCGAAATACTCACCACGGCTGTTGTTCTGACCGTGCGGAATCAGAATGGAAAAGCCCCCTGGAGTGCGTTGGAGGATATCGAGTTCAGGAATAACGTAGTACGCCATGCCGACACGGGTGTGAATCTTTTGGGGACCGATAACGACCACTCGAGCCAAACTGCCAAACGCATCCGCATCGCCAACAATCTGTTCATCAAGATTATCGTCAAAGACCCAAAAAACATACCGTACTTTCTTCAAACAAACGGTGGGGAACACGTAATCATTGAACACAATACTGTTGAGCAAGCCGGGAACGTCATCACTGCCTACGGCGCTCCCATCCGCAACTTCGTATTCCGCGGAAACATCGTGCAGTTTAATCAATATGGAATAGTGTGTATGACTGATGGCAGCGAGTGCGGTCGTCAAAATTTGTTCTGTAACTGCTTTCCCGGCGGCATCATCCGGGGCAACGTTTTTGCGGACAATTTGGGTGTCGCAAACAGTCAAGGAATGGATGCGAAATACCCAGCGGGTAATTATTTTGTACCGTCCCTCCAACGAGTCGGATTTACTGACTATGCCCATGGGGATTGGCGTCTAGGTGCGAACAGCAAAGCACGTAACAAGACAGTAAATGGAAAGCCGCCCGGAGCCGACGTGGACGCAATACGCGCGGCGGGTGCATTTACAGCGCGAACAAACAGCAGCTTTTAGCAGCACTCTTATATGGCCGACGATTTTGTAAATACAAAAATGATCGACAAAGTCAGGTGGTCGCTTCCCTGGCTGGTCCGATATCCATTCTGGCGAGCGAACCAAACGCTTCGTGCTCGCGGAGTTCGTGGAATACAGCACTTGATCTTTGTTGTTGCCAATCATTTCGAACCTGGCCTGGGTAACGAAGCGTTGCGAAGGCTCGATAAGTGGTGCGACTTGGCGATGAGCACCGGCGATGCGATTCGCGACCACGACGGTACTCCTTTTCGTCACACAAATTTTTTCCCAGCCGAGCAATACGAGCGTCCGCTACTTCAGCGGCTTGCAGAGTTACAAGGGGCTGGATACGGCGAGGTGGAGATTCATTTACATCACGGTGTCGACCATCCAGACACACCAGAGAACACGAGAAGAGCACTAGTTACATTTCGAGATCAACTAGCGGAAGAACACAAGTGTCTTTCACGCGAACATAAGGCGGCGCTGCCAAAGTATGGATTTGTTCACGGCAACTGGGCACTCGCAAATTCGGCTGGCGGCCGCTTCTGCGGCGTAGATTCTGAAATGCAAATTCTGGCGGAGACAGGTTGTTATGGTGATTTCACTTTGCCGTCGGTCCCGTTTCAATCGCAAGTGCCACGAATCAACGCGATCTATGAGTGTGGGAGTCCTTTGAACGAAGCGAGGCCGCATCGCTCCGGTCTATCCGTAAGAGTCGGGAAGTCAATGAGCTTGCCGATCATCTTCAATGGTCCACTTGTGTTTGACTGGACTCGACGGGTGCGCGGCTTGCCGATTCCGCGACTCGAAGATGGTGCATTGGCCGCAAACTATCCGTTAGGACTAAACCGTCTGAAGGGTTGGCGTAGCGCAGGGATTGGAGTGGAAGGAAAGCCGGATTGGGTGTTCATTAAGTTGTACTCCCACGCGTTTTTCGAGCATGACCAGGACACGATGATCGGCGAACAGATGAAACGTTTTATGGGCGAAGTGTTGGAATTGTCACAACGGACTGGAACGTTCAAGGTTCATTTTGCCAGTGCGCGGGAGGCTTTCAATATGGTTGCTGCTGCAGTCGACGGCGCGCAGCGGGCGCCAGGCGAGTATCGAAACTATAAGTTACGACTGATCATGGATGAGTCGTCTTCTAAACTTAGTAACTTTGAAGAGGAAAGAGACCTCGTTGGTTTAGCTCGTTAACAAAAGATGAGAACCGAAGTTCAGATTCAATCAATTGATACCGGCGCTACGTGGTTAGGCGCGTCCTCTGATGAGCCGAACATTAACCAACTGGCATCGAAGTTGGATGCTGACGGTGTTGTCTTGCTTCCCCAATTGCTACCTCCAACTGCGCTTCGTGCGATGCAGGCAGCCTTTGATTCGCGCCTACAGACATTGCGATGGAACAACTTTGACGGTTATCAAAAGACGGAACCCTACCGGCACATGGTTGAAGACGTATTGCTCCTCGAACAAGGGTTTGTCGATTTAGTGCTCCATCCTTTGGTTAAAGGTGTGCTGAACAAGTACCTCGGAAATCAATATGAGCTGACTGAGGCAAAAGGTTGGAAGTCATTACCGACCAGGCGCGATTTTCATGGATGGCATGGCGACGCATGGTACGACCAAAGCCTAACGATTGAGATTCCACGGGAAGTAAAACTCGCGATTTATCTGAGCGACGTTCGTAGCGGTGGCTTCAACTACATCAAGGGAACGCATCGTAAACAGCATCCGCGATTAGTAAAGAACAATGAGGTCGATCAGTTTTCCGAGTCGGGGATCGCGGAACTTTATGGTCCTGCAGGTACAGCTTTCTTATTTGACACCTCAGGCATTCACCGTCAGAGCGTTCCTTTGCTGGATGAGAGGAAGGCGTGTTTTTTCAACTATCACGATCCCAGCGTAGCTTTGCAAAAAGAGGATTTGGATGGATATCGGTATCATCCATTACTTCTGAACGCAGCATTTCTGGGAAACTTGTCAGAACAGGACCAGCGAATTCTGGGATTTGGAAACAAGACAAACTTCAAACCAGCATTTGTACGCCCGAACAAACCCTCCCTTTTGTACCGCGCTCTTGCTGCAGCGCATTCTGCCGATTTGCGCTTGAAGAACCTTCAACAACGATTATTAGCCCGACTGAATCGCTCACGTAGTTAACGGTTCATGACCGCCAATACTTCTACAATCAAAAGCGCAAACGTGCCCGCCGCAGTGTCCGTGTTCGGAGTAAAGCCGTTCCGGATTGGCGGGACAGAAACCTTCGCGAGAGAGTTGTCATTACAACTTCACGCGAAGGGTTGGCGAAGCATTTTGTGTTTCTCAAGCGAGCCCACAGAAGAAGTCAAAAAGTTTCTAAGTGCGCCGAACGTTTCATTTGAAGTTTTGCAAGACGCCTCCGAAGTGAGTTGGCATTCCGTTCGCACACTGGGAGAGATTGTGCGGCGACACAAAGCGCAGTTACTGCACCTGCATTTCACAGGTTTTCTAGGTTTTTATCCCTGGGCGGCGCGAATGCAATCCGTGAAGCGAATCTTTTTTACGGACCATTCGTCTCGGCCGGCCGGGTATCTTCCTCGTCGTGCTCCGTTCTGGAAACGAGTGATTTCACGGACGGTCAACAACCCAATCACAAAGGTGATCTCGGTTAGCCGGTATGGCGAGCACTGTCTGACGACGCTCGACCTGCTTCCAAAACAGCGTCATGAACTGGTTTACAACGCCGTAGATCTTTCGCGTGTTCAGGAGAATCAAGGAAGAGGCGCCGGGTTTCGAGAGCGTTACGGCATTCCCAAGGATCGGATAGTAGTTGTTCAGGTTAGTTGGATGATTCCGGAAAAGGGTGTTCCCGAGTTGCTTGAAGTGGCAGCGGAACTCGTTTCAAAGCACTCCGATGTTCACTTTGTTCTCGTGGGAGAAGGGGAACATCGGCAGAGATTCATGAAACAGGCGGAGGAACTAGGTCTATCGGCGAACATAACCTTTACGGGTTTGGTCGAAGATCCGTTTGGTGACGGGGTATATGAGGCAGCCGACATCGTGTGTCAGTTGTCGGCGTGGGAAGAATTGTTTGGCTGGATGATTGCGGAAGCGATGGCGTACGGAAAGCCCGTAGTCGCAACCAGGGTCGGCGGAATTCCCGAATTAGTCGCGCATGAAGAATCAGGATTTCTCGTGGAACGCGGGGACAAGTCCGCAGCCGTCGCCGCTTTTACGAAGCTAGCTCGTAATTCGGAGCTTAGAAAACGAATGGGCGATGCAGGTGCTGCGATCGCCCGAAAAAAATTCGATTTGAAGCAGAACGTTCACAAACTGCTACAACTCTACGGTGTTGGTTCGTAACATCTCCTTTCCATTTATCACATGAACATTCCCAACATTGCATTCTTGCTTGATTCCGCTCCGCGTACGTGGAGTAGCCAGGAAGATCGACATCTGGCGATTTGTCGCGCGATCTCCGCTAGAGGCGCACGCGCGGTGTTGGTTTTCGCGTCGGAACTCCCGACCTCTATCCAGCAGCGGTTCCAAGATGGAGGTGTTTCGACCGCAACGATCAACTACTCGAAAGGCCCGGCGCACTATTACAAAGAACTAAAGAAAGTAATTGAGAAGAACTCCATCGAATGTGTTCACATAATTTTTTTCGATTACTTTCGCGCCATCGGCTGGTTGTCAAAACTTAGCGGCGTAAAGTCGATAATTTATGAAATGCAGAACGGCGGCGTCTTTAAAGCAAAGTCGTGGAAGCGCAAGCTTATACATGCGCGAAATCGCATCATGACGGCTCCATACGTTCGCATCATCGCAATTTCAGATTTCATCAAAGGGCAACTGGTTGAAGGCGGTGTGCCAAAAGAAAAAATAGTAGTCAGACATCTTGGGATAGACACCGACCGGTTTAAGCCGCAGCCGCTGCAACGCGATGAGTTGGTTAAAAGATATTCGATTCGACCTGATGAGGTTCTACTCTCCACTGTAATGTACCTTCGCCCCATTAAGAGTCCTGAAATTATTGTCAAAGCGATGGGTGTTCTTGCCGAACGAAACGTGCCGGTCCGTCTTTTTGTAGGTGGCGACGGCGAAATGTTGGAAGAGCTTCAGCAGTTAAGTGTGACTCTGGGTGTTGAAGACCGAATTCATTGGTTGGGTCTGGTAACTGACCCGCTTGATTTGCTTCAGGCTTCGGATTTGTTCTTGCTGGCAACGGTCGGAGAAGCATTTGGTCTGGTATTGGCCGAATCGATGGCCTGCGGCGTCCCAGTGGTAGGGAGCCGCGCCGGCGCGATTCCCGAAGTTGTTGAAGACGGAGTCACAGGTTTGCTCGTCGCTCCTCGAGATCCTGTCACGCTCGCAGATGGGATTGAAAAGCTCGTGCGGAATAGATCGTTGTGTCAGGAAATGTCGCGAGCGGCTGTTGCTCGCGTACAAGACAAATTCACTATGGATCGAACCGTCCTTGAAACCTTACGGGTATACGAATCGCTCAATTAACAATTCCCCGCTTTGGGAAACACGCCGCATTTAATCCTTTAATGTAGAAGGCCCTTCTGTACCGGCCGCTTGAAAATCCGCAAAGAAGGCTTCGTTTGGGAATTGCCCTTTTCAAACGAGCCGACAAGACCAGCCAAATGAGTGTCACTAATACCGTCTTTAACCCGCAAACTAATGCAACCCTACGCAGCAATCTCTGGAAGATTGTGGCCTTGAGTTGTGCGTTGGCTTTTGCCTACGCCACCGTGCTTCAGAAGCTGGGAAACGATTGGTGGAATGATGAGAACTACTCGCATGGCCTGCTGATACCCCTCATCATTGGCCACATTCTCTGGAGCCAACGAGAACGATTTGCACTAACGGATCGTTCTTCGAACACACTACTCGGCATCGCGGCAGTCGGCTTGGCTTTGCTTGCTTTATGGGCCGGAACTGCGGGGGCAGAGCTGTTCATACAGCGCCTTTCTTTGGTGTTAATGCTGGCGGGGGTAGTGGTTTATTTCTGGGGGTTCCGGTTACTTCAGTTACTAGTTGTACCGTTGTTTCTTCTTTTGCTCTCCATCCCAATACCCTCAATCATCTTTAACAAGATCGCATTTCCACTTCAGCTTTTTGCTTCGCGGTGCGCGGTTTGGTCGATGGGCCTTTTCGACATTCCTGTGCTTAGACACGGAAATGTCATCGAACTAATGCCGCTTGGTGCACGTGAAACCAAACGTCTTGAAGTAGTTGAGGCCTGTAGCGGCATTCGGTCCTTGATGACCCTGGTTACCCTTGCCGTCGTATTTGCCTACTTCACGCACCCACGTGATGACGGTCCCGCAGGAGGCGCCAACGAGAGCCGTCTCTCTGGTCTGGTATCTCGAATCCGGACGTATGGATTCTGGCGGTCGACAATCCTGGTGCTGTCCGCCGTGCCGATTGCGATTTTTACAAATGCATTGCGCGTCAGCGGTACGGGTGTTCTGGCCCACTACTACGGAACGCAAGTCGCCGATGGCTTCTTCCACAGTTTTTCCGGCTGGGTAATTTACATAGTGGCCTTTGTAATGTTGTTCGCTGTTGGGATGTTGCTCGATCGCTTGAAACCGCATCCCAGCGGCGGGATGTTACGATGTGGATCTGCTGTTCTCACGGTGCAACCGGAAGGAGTGGAAGGATGAAAAACAGTCGCTTCTTAATTCTGCTTGCACTGGTTCTCTGTGGAGGCGCAGTTGTTAATGCGTGGCATTACGTTGGCGAGGCAAAGATCGAACGCAAACAGCTACGCGAGTTCCCGAAGACGATCGGGATCTGGGAACAGACCGGGGGAGACGAACAACTGAATAACGAAACACTGGCGGTCCTGCGCGCCACCGATTACCTCCTGCGTGATTACCGCAAACCGGACGGCCGCGTTATGGGTTTTTATGTTGGTTATTACGGCAGCCAACGTGATGGTGCTACTTACCACAGTCCGCTTAACTGTTTGCCCGGCTCCGGTTGGGTAATGAGTCAACCGGGAACGATTACCATCAATCCGAGCGGTAGACCCTCATTTGTCGCCAACCGTTACATCATTGAGAACGGTGGCCATCGCGAATTACTTATCTACTGGTATCAGGGACGGGGTCGGGCAATTGCAAGCGAATACTGGGGCAAGGTCTACACGGTTCTCGATAGCGTCAGCTTACGCAGATCCGATGGCGCTCTTGTGAGAATTACGGCGCCGGTCGGTAAATCTGAAACTGAAACGCTGAAAGCCGCGGTCGACCTGGCCGCCGAGGTCTCAACTAGACTGCCCGATTTTGTTCCAGACTGAATGACGTCCTCATCTCAATGACAAACGCGTCTTTTAGGTCTGCAACTCGCTTCGATTTGCGGAATCACCTCTGAATTGACCTTTTTCTAAAGACGTCTCCCTCTCGGGACATCACCTGGCTTTGCCCGCCAAGATGCCAACGAGAGTGCTGACCACGAAAACGGGACTTAACTTGCATCCGCAACTTAGGCAAGAAAACCAACTCCCGACGAGAGGAAAGAGAATGAAAACTGAGTGCCGAACCATCGCGTATCGCGTTAGCCTTCTGTCCCTCCTTATTGCCGCCCTATTCGTAATCAGCGGTTGCACCAATCCAGACAAGGCCAAAATAGCCCACGTTGAACGGGGTGAAGCGTACCTGAAAGAAGACAAGTTTCAGGAAGCGTCGCTCGAGTTTCGCAATGCTATTCAGATTGACGAAAAGCTGGCCCCGGCCCACTGGGGTTTGGCACGTGCCTACGAAGGCCTGCAACGTTTTCAGGAAGCGTTTGAAGAACTGCGCATAACCACACGGCTCGACGCGGATAATCTCGACGCTCGAGTAAAGCTGGGGAACTACTACATTGCCGCAGGCAAAGGGAACGTTGAGCTTATTGCCGAAGCCGATAGGCTGGCGAAGGAAATCCTGCAAAAGGATCCGAACCACGTAGAGGGTCATATCCTTCTTGGGAGTGTTCACTACGCTCGGGATGAACGTGACAAAGCGTTTGCCGAGATCAATTACGCAATTCAGTTAAATCCGCAACGCGTTGAGTCGTATCTCAGTCTCGCCCGTTTCTACATTGTTACTAACGACAAAGCGAAAGCTGAGGAAACATTTCAGAGAGCAATCTCAGTTAACACGAACTCAGGTTTGGCCCACACCGAGTACGGGAAGTATCTGGTGCAGTTGAACCGTCACGGTGAGGCCGAGGCACATATGGTTAAGGCCGTTGAGGTAGAGCCGACCAATCGTGCATCTCGTTTTGTGCTCGCCAGTTTTTATCTGGTTAATAAACAACTGGACAAAGCTGAAGTGGCTTACAAGGCACTCGCAGATCTTGATAAAGAGAAACCTGAGAGCCGAGCAGTCCTAGCGGACTATTACTCGGCAGTGAATCGGCTGGATGAGTCAATTGCGATTTACACAGAAATCCTTTCGCAATCGCCCGACTTTACACAGGGTCGTTACCGGTTGGCCGAAATCATGCTCATGCGAGGCGATACACAAAGCGCAATGGCCCAGATCAACGAAGTGCTGACCAGGGATCAGCATGACCGGCAGGCTTTGCTCTTACGGGCTCGTGTTCGCTCCCAAACGGGGCAATCACCTGATTTGCAGGCTGCAATCGAAGATCTGAAAGAGGTTCTCGTCCAGGAACCGAACTCTCGCGCCGGCCTTTATTTCATGGCACAGGCCAATTTCAATCTTGGAAACATGGACCAGGCGCGCGCTTTCGCCGGAGACCTCGAACGCAATTACCCGGACTATCTCCCCGCAAAACTAATGCAGGCGCAAATTAGTCTTGCTTCAGGCGACTCTAAGGCTGCGCAAAGATTGGCCTCCGAACTAATCACGCGTCTCGACCAAACGGCTCCGGATAGACAGAACTCACCACAGATGTTGGCTGAGATTCGTGCCAAGGCATTTCTTGCTCGCGGATCAGCTGAGATTGAGCAACGCAACATCGTTGCGGCGCGGAAAGACTTTACGATGGCCCGCGATGCGGCTCCCGGTGATACATATCCACTCATCAGTCTTGCCGCAGTAGCGCTTGCGGAAAACAAAACTGAAGAAGCGGCCGGTTTTTATGAAAACGCGCTCTCGATAGAAAGCACAAATTTCAACGCCCTAACTGGATTGATTCGATTGCACGCTCGTAACAACGAGCTGCACAAAGCCCACGCACGCGTTGATCAGGTTCTTTCCCGTTATCCAAACAACGCCTCGCTGCATTATCTGAAAGCTCAGATCTTCGGCTTTGAGCGAAACTCGGGCCAGGCAGAAGTAGCGTTGCGAAAGACTCTCGAGCTCGACCCAAATTACCTGGCAGCATACTCCGCCCTCGGCGCACTCTTCATCAACACCAATCAACAGGATCGCGCCATTGCCGAGTATCAAAAGATTGTTGAACGACGCCCTGACAACGCAACCGCCCATACCCTGATTGGGATGCTCGACGATTCTCGTAAGAATTACGATGCAGCCGCAGAAAGTTATCGCGCTGCCCTCAGCAAGGATCCAAATGCAGTAATAGCCGCTAATAATCTTGCGTGGCTGTATGCGGTTAACGGCAAGGGCAATCTGGATGAAGCGGTTCGCCTCGCGCAGGGCGTTGTGCAAAAGAATCCTAATATTCCTGGCTTCATCGATACGCTCGGTTGGGTCTATTACAAAAAAGGCCTGTACAGCGCGGCTGTCGAACAACTCAAAAAGGCGGTCGAACTGGATGAACGGAGCGCGAAAGTTAGTAATGGAACCCCTGCTCCGAATTATCAATACCACCTGGGCATGGCGCTCAAAGCTCGCGGCGAGAAAGACGCAGCGCGTCGGGCCCTTGAGCAAGCATTGCGTTTAAGCGAAAAGGCTCCGTTCACCGAAGCTGATGATGCGCGCAATGCTTTGACCACGCTTTAACCAGTGGTTTGAGGAGGGTTCTATATGAGTGTCGAATTCCGTCAAAGAGGACCTGGCGAATACGCCAAGATCGCGTGGAAAAGAAAATGGCTGATCATTCTACCGGCCATTGCCATTGCAACCGCCGTGTCGTGGGTCGTATTTCAGCTCCCTGACCTATATGAGTCGTCAACGCTAATAGTAGTCAAGCCTTCAACATTACCGAACACGGTAGTTCCTACGATTACCGAAGACAGTCTCACGCGCCAAATCAATAGCATCGCGCAAGTGGTTACCAGCCGCAGTTCGTTGGAACCGCTGATCCAGAAGTATGACCTTTACAAGAGTGAGCGAGAGCGCGGGGAGCCGATGGAAATGCTCGTCGACTACATGCGTCAAAGCATCAAGGTCGAGGTAAACACCAGTCGTAACGATATTACCAACGGCTTCAACATTACTCATCGGGGACGCAACGCGCGGACAACTCAGGCGGTAACGGCTGAATTGGCAAGTAAGTACATTGACGAACAAACAAAAAATACAATTAACTCAACTACCTCAGCGAAACAGTTTATCGACCAACAGGTAAACCAAACCAAAGAAGAATTAGATGCCGTCGATCGCGAGCGCCTCGACTTCATGCAGAAGAATGTAGGTAACTTGCCTTCTGAGGCGGCATCTTTGGTGGGCCAACTAGCGGGGCTGCGCGAACAACAGAAAGCATATATCTCCGAAGTAGGACGTCTGCAGGATCGTCGCTCAGCGTTGACCAGTCAATTGGCACTGGTTCAGAAAACTTCCGAGCAGTTAAAGGAAGATGTAGCTGAGAATACTACCGATCCAAAGACAACACTCGCGTGGTCACAACTCGTCTCTCGCAAGGCCGATCTTGAGTCGCAGTTGACGAGGATGCTGACGGAACTACGCCCGAAGCATCCGGATGTACTCGCCAAGCAGGCAGAGGTTGATTCTGTCAATGCGGCGATGGACCAAATGATCGGTGAATGGAAAGAAAGAATTCGTGAGAAGCAGGACAAGCTCCGGAACCGACCAGACTTAACCGTCGGTGCGCTGGAAGTCGAACTGCAGCTGGTCGATGGTGAAATCAAGCGTCAGCAGACTGTGCTGGCACAAGTTGATTCTCAAGTAGCGAACGTGATGCAGCGCATCAATAACGTTCCGGGCGCCGAGGTGACGTTGGGTGCGTTGGAACGGGACTATCAAACGAAGAAGACTGCCTACGATCAGTTGCTGATGCAGGCACAGAAAATTGGTCTAGGCGCCGACGCGGCTAGCCAACAACAAGGCGAGGGTATTCAAGTAGTCGATCCGGCTAACCTGCCGGCTCTGCCGGTCGCTCCCAAGCGGCTAATGCTAGTGGGATTAGGTATAGCTGTGGGTTTGGCCTTCGGCTTCCTACTTGCTGGTCTGTTTGAGGTTCCACGTCTTCTGACGATTCAAACCAGTGAAGACGCAACTCACTACACATCGCTGCCAGTTTTGATGACCGTGCCTGAGTTGTTAACTCCGGCTGAGGCGTTGCGAATACCCAAACGTCGCAAGATGTTTTTGGCGTTCGGGTTCGCCGCGATGGTCCTGGCGATACCAGCTTTGGCCCTAATTCTGAAATTGACTCAGGTGTTCGAACGCTTTGCGGTCTAGGAATTTTGAAGCCGTCAGTCGGCTTGGAGGTAACACGGTGTACGCAGAATTTTACGGACTAAAAGAACTGCCTTTCGCGCTAACGCCAGACCCGCGTTTCATTTACTTCACTCCGTCGCACACGGAAGTGATGGCCAACCTCCATTACGGTATTGAAAGCGGCAAGGGCTTGATTGTCGTAACCGGCGAGGTCGGGACGGGCAAGACCACAATTCTGCGATGGATGATGCAAAGGCTCGAGCGCACCGTGATGGTAGCGTACCTGTTCAATCCGCGGTTATCGGTTACTGAGTTTTACCAACACATTGCGGCGCTCCTGGATGTGCAGAACTGGGAAACAAAACCGGAACTATTAACGTCGCTGGGACAGGCACTTGAATCACGTCACGCGCGTGGATTACGAACCGTGCTGATCATTGACGAAGCTCAGGGACTGTCGCAAAGCGTGCTGGAAGAGATTCGACTACTGTCCAATTTCGAATCAAATACCGCCAAGCAACTTCAGATTGTACTTACCGGTCAGCCAGAGTTACGCGAGGTATTGAACAACCCGGACTTACGACAGCTGAAACAGCGAGTTGCATTACGGTGCGTAATCAAAGCAATGCCCACCGTTGATGAGACCAACCGATATATCACATCACGTCTGCTGGCCGCGGGGGCGCGCCGGACAGACATCTTCTTGCCAGACGCAGTCGACTACATCTACAGATGCACTGAAGGCATTCCGAGAAACATCAACAACATCTGCGACAACGCCTTGCTTGCCGGCTACGCCGCGGGCTCATCGACCATCGACCAGGCGATTATCGAAGAGGTCGCCGAGAACTTGGACATGTTGCCTCGCCTCGAAAAGGGCATGCAGTCAGGTCAGGAAAACGAGTTGAATGCAAAAATTTTCAATGCTGCCGGTCGTGCCGAGTTGTGGTCCGTCGGAAATGGTAATGGCGGTCACGGCTCATCAAGCCTGGCGTTCATTGACCCGCACAAGGAGAACTAATGGGCAGAGTCTACGAAGCATTAAGACGCGCCGGAATGGATCAGTCCTCAACTCCTTCGGTTCGTCAACCAAATCAATTTTCTCCCGGTGGTGAAGATAATTTCACCAACCGAGTTCACCGTTTTGTTCCAACAGGTGCACAGTTTGAAGACGAGTTGTTTACGTCATCTTCAGTACCAGGCCCGGAACATTCGGTGAGAAGTTCAGCGTTCACTGCGCACACAGCGTATGCATCCGGCGGGACGGCACTCCCTGCCGGACATGCATCGCGTGCTGCTGGGGCAACTTTGGACGCTGCCAGGCCGGCGCGCGCCAGGGGTTTCGTCTCTTATGACGTAGCCACTGCGCGCGTCGAGCCTCATCTGGTTGCGGTGACGCAACCGCGCTCCGCTTATTGCGAACAGTTTCGTTCTTTACGCACGAGAATCCTGCAGGCGGGAGAGCGAGAACAGTTGAAGACGTTTGTAATAACAAGCGCAGGCATGGGCGAAGGCAAGACATTGACAGCGTTGAACCTGGGTTGGTTATTGGCGCAAACCGAAGGTGTGCGCGCGCTGGTTATCGATAGCGATTTACGCCAGCCCTGCGCAACTGAATATCTCGCGATAGATGCGCCGCGCGGACTGTCCGAGGTGTTAGGCGGAGAACTCAGCTTGCGGGAAGCGATTGTTCGCCTGGATCCTGCCGGCCTCTACCTGTTGCCAGGTGGTAAGGCGCGGGATGACGTCGCTGAACTATTGTCCGGACCGACTTTCGCGAACGTCATCGCCGAAGTCCGTCGTATGTTCGATTTCATTATCATTGACGCTCCACCACTCGGCATTTTTACGGACGCGAACGTGCTAATTAATCGCGCCGACGCAGCCTTGATGGTGGTGCGAGCCGGTAAGACCCGATATGCAATGGTGGACAAACTATTGGAGCAATTACCGCGGGAACGGATGTTGGGCGTTGTATTGAACCGTGCGGATGAACAACTTGAATCAAACTCGTATTACTACCAGCAGCGTTACTACCAGCCCAGAACTTTGCCCGCCGACGAAAAACTTCGTCTGGTGGCCGAGTCAGAAGATGAGGTTGCCATCGCCAGTTGAGATCTTCCCGCGCAAATACCCGAACGACATTACTGATTCTCGCTGAAGCAGCAGTCATATTCGGCGCGATAGTCACAGCTGTGTACGTACGCGTTGGGGTTGACGGTGCCTATTTCGAATTAGTCGAGCGGCAGGGATTTTTGAAGTCAGCACTGGCGACCACCTTCTGTCTCGCGGCGTTTTATCTCTTCGACCTCTACGACTTTATTGTTATGCATGATCGGCGCGAGCTAGTCCTGCGACTGGTGCAGGCACTCGGCCTCGCGTGGATTGCCCTGGCACTCGCGTTTTACGGGTTCCCCCAACTAATGCTCGGCCGCGGCATTTCTTTGATCGCATTGCCATTGGCCTTGGGCCTGATGGTTAGCTGGCGCGTGTCGATACATTGGTTGCTGGGCCATCCCGATTTTGGCGAAAAGATTCTGATTGTGGGCTCTGGTCCGCTTGCGGTTGAGCTGGCTCGTGAAATGTTGGATCGCCCGGACGCCGGGTATCGCATAGCCGGCTTTGTAGGTTCTGATCCAGAGCTATTAGGAAAAAGTTTAATCAATCCTAAGGTGATCGGCTTAACTTCGGAACTCGAAGACGTCGTTGCGCGCGAGAACATCGACCGGATCATAGTGGCAATGGGAGAACGCCGTGGCCAGTTGCCGACGAACGAGTTGTTACAACTGAGTTTGACAGGCAAGGTCAACATTGAAGAGGGCGCTTCGTTTTACGAAAGAGTAACCGGTCGAGTTTCACTGAATATGATTCGGCCATCGTGGTTGATTTTCTCGAGCCGTGGACGACAGGCCCGAATCTCCGGAATCACTCGAAATGTGGTCCACCGATTAGTTGCGTTTATCGGTGGATTTATGTCGTTACCAATCGCTCTGGTCACCGCAATACTCATCAAGTTTGACTCAACTGGACCTGTGCTTTACCGGCAGGAGCGCGTAGGAAAGAACGGCGCTCCCTTTACAGTTTTGAAGTTCCGTTCGATGCGAACGGATGCGGAAAAGGCAGGGCCGGTTTGGGCGAGTGAGCAGGACGATCGCACTACTCGCGTCGGCAGAATTATTCGCAAACTTCGTATCGATGAGATTCCACAGTTCTGGAACATCATTCGTGGCGAAATGGACTTCGTCGGCCCTCGGCCGGAACGTCCGCATTTCGTTTCGCAACTAGCTCAGGAAATTCCGTACTACCAACAACGGCACTTGATCGCTCCCGGGCTCACGGGGTGGGCGCAAATCAAGTATCCATACGGGGCGTCAATTGAAGATGCGAGACAAAAGCTGCAATACGATCTGTATTACATCAAGAACCAGAGTTTGGTACTCGATGCGATCATTTTGTTTGAAACTATCAAGATCATTGTTTTCGGTCGCGGAAGGTAGCGGTCAAGACTTCGGAGGCTTGTTATGAAGTTAATCAACAAAATCTCAATTTTCTCAGTTCTGGCGTTGGTGACTACTGCGCCAATAGCCGGTGTCATGGCCCAAACGCCTGACAGTGTCACACAGAAGACACGTCAGCGTCTGGCCAGTAAGACTCCGGAGCAGCAGAAAGATTCGACCGACACGTCAGCTAAGACGGCGCCTGCAGAAACCGACACCGTCCGCGTCACGGGAAAGAAGGGAACTGAAGTCACCGAAGAAGCAACGGCGACAAGCGTCGCTGATGATGTTGTGCCATCGAAAAGCGCTTCCGATGTTCCTGCTGACACTCAGGCAAACCGGCACGAGCAACCTTCGGAAGAGGCCGACATCGTTCCGTACTACAACAACTTCTTCAACACTTACCGACTTGGCCCGGAAGACATCATTTCGGTGAGCGTTTTTGGACAGGACCGATATTCACGTTCGGGTATTACCATTCCACCCAGCGGCCGCATCTCTCTGGCGCTAATACCAGGCGGTATATTCGTGAACGGCAAGACTGTCGAGGAAGTAGCCGAGGTTATTAAGAAGCGCTACGACGAATACATCATAGACCCACAGGTTGATGTATCTCTGGATAAGGCTTCGTCTTATCGCTACAGCGTGATCGGCGACGTGGCCCAACCTGGTATTCGCCTAATGAACCGACGGATGACCGTAACTGAGGCCCTGGGAGAAGCCGGTGGTGTCCTGCAGACGGGTGACCGCAGTCGCGTTGTGGTCCTTCGCAGGCAGCCAGACGGTAATCTCAAGCCAATTCCAGTCAATGTCAGCGCTATCTACAAAGGCAAGGCACCGGACGTAACCTATCTGGTCCCAGGTGATCAGGTAATTGTGCCCGGCAACAAACTGAAGAGCTTCCAGAAGGTAATGAGCTTCTTCCCCATACTTAGCTTCGCAAGAATCTTTACAGGAGGAGTCTGGCCTTAAACGGAAGTAGGCAGACGGCAGGAGGCAGGAGGCAGGAGCGAACGATAAGACTCACCATGAATCGATTTATACCTACAACAGCCTGTACAACCCGCGCTCGCATGTATTTGCCTCTGACTGTTTGCTGTCTGCTGTTTGTTTGCTCCCCAGCTTTTGGTTCATGGACCAAGCAACGCACTGGTTCTCTCGCCTGGTTACATTCTGTATTTTTTCTTGACCAGAATCGTGGCTGGGCAGTGGGAAGCCGCGGCACTCTGCTTTCCACCGTTGATGGCGGTCGCACATGGAACGTAAGGTCGTCTCCAATCGAAGACACTATTCGCGACATTCACTTCACTGATGATCAGAACGGCGTGATTATCTGCGAGAAGAACATCTACGACCTTCAAACTAACGATGAACCGCGCGCATATTTGCTGAAGACCATGGACGGCGGTGAGCACTGGAAGAGGGTTACTGTTCGTGGTGGTGTAATTGACGCACGATTAATGCGAACAGTGTTTACCAGCAACGGGCGAGGATGGGCTTTCGGCGAGGGTGGCTCGATGTTTATTACCACCGATGCAGGAAGCAGTTGGAATCGCCTGCAGGCGCCCACGCGTTATTTGTTGTTGGGCGGGGCAATTATTAACGATACCGGATGGTTGGTTGGCGCAGGTTCGACAATTCTACAAACTAACGACGGCGGCGAGACGTGGCATCATGGGAGGTTTACGGCACCTATAAACGTCAGGTTCAATGCCACGGCGTTTTTAAATGATCGAGTCGGGTGGGCCGTGGGCAGTAACGGAGCCATTTTCCGAACAATCAACGGCGGACGGAGTTGGCAACGACAACGTTCGGGAGTCTCAGCAGATTTGTTTGACGTTAAGTTCGTGAACGCCGGCGAAGGTTGGGCGGTCGGTGCCGAGGGTACGGTCCTTCACACGCAAGACGGTGGGATCAATTGGATAAGCGAACGCAGTCCCACTCCCCATTCGCTGGAACGAATCTTCTTCACGGACCGCAATCACGGTTGGGCGGTTGGTTTCGGTGGGACAATCATTGCGTATGGACCTTCCGAGCAGACGCCAAAACTACGACGCTAATTCAACCCTCACGGACCGCTGTTTTCAATCCCCGTTTCCATTTCAACCGGTTCCTCGGCTTCAGCAGACTTCCTTGGTCTCATGTGCGGAAACAGGATGACGTCCCGAATCGATTGCCGGTTCGTAAGTAGCATCACCAGACGATCAACTCCAATTCCGATACCGGCGGCCGGCGGCATTCCATACGATAGCGCGCGAATATAGTCTTCATCCATCACCATAGCTTCTTCATCGCCACCTTCCCTTTGCCGTACCTGATCCTTAAACCGGTCATACTGTTCAACAGGATCGTTTAACTCCGAAAAGCCATTAGCTACTTCCATACCCGCGATGAAGAGCTCAAAGCGCTCCGCAATCGAAGGATCATACGGAGAACCCTTTGATAAGGGTGATATCACTTTGGGGTAATCATAAATAAAAGTCGGTTGGATTAGGTTCTTTTCAGCAATAAGCTCGAATAGCTCTACGATCGTTTGTACGTGTCTTCCCGGCGTTGCCGGGTCGTCGTTTGGAAGCGTGCCTTTACGGTTGGAGAGGCGACGCTGCCACTCTTCTTCTATCTCAGAGTTCGTGAGCGGCTCCTGATCAATTATTTGGCTACTTTTCTTTCCACCAACTTCCACAATCTCATAGATAGGCTGAGCGTTTTGCTCCATCATGATCAAGAAGTCGGCCAACGCCAACGCTAACTCCGGATCCTCCAGCCAAGCAGCGTGAATCTCCTGACCGCCCAGTACACGATAACGTGAATCAATAGAAGTGAGGGTTGCACTTATGGCCTCCTTCATCGTCAGCCGTTGAAAGGGCTTTGAATAGTCGATGTCCAGTTCGCCAAAGCGAACGTGCGTGTGCCCCAGCCCTTTGAAGACTGTCGCGCGAATCATGTCTTCACAGAAATCCATCATCTGGTTCACGTCCGCGTAGGCCCAATAAAACTCCAGCATCGTGAACTCAGGATTGTGACGCGTCGAAATACCTTCGTTTCTGAAATTGCGATTCAGCTCATAGACTTTTTCAAACCCGCCCACCAGCAGTCGTTTCAAATATAGTTCTGGCGCGATGCGCGCATAGAGGTCGATATCGAGTGTGTTGTGATGTGTCTTGAAGGGACGTGCAGCGGCGCCGGTCGCCAGCGGCGTCAGCATTGGAGTTTCGACTTCTATGTAACCATGATCGTCAAGGATGCGACGCATCTCGCGAATGATTGCAGACCTGCGTTCAAACACTTCACGTGGTGTTAATTCATTATCTTCACGCTCGATTTTTAGACTGCCGGCAATCAGATCAACGTAGCGTTGCCGCTGGCGAATCTCGGGGTCATGAATCCCATGCATCTTGTCGGGCAGCGGTACGAGTGCCTTCGCGAGAAACTGCAGCTTCTGAACGTGAATTGAAAGTTCTCCTGTTTTTGTAATAAACAGGTAGCCCTCGACACCAATAAAATCGCCATGATCCAGGAGGCTAAAGAGTCTCCACCCATCAACAGTTTCACCTGCTGACAGATTGCTCACGCCGACGATATCGGCTTGACGAACGTAAAGCTGGAGGCGTTCAACGCCATCGGAAAGATGTACAAACGCAGCTTTGCCCATTACTCGCGGGGGTGATGCGATGCGCCCGGCCACGCGTAACGTTATGGCGTTGAGTTGTTGATTGGCTAACTCGATCTCCTCGGGTGCAGGACGTCCGCCAGCCGGAGCCTTCGGTTCGTACGCTCTGAACTTCTCAACGAGCGCCGTAATGCTATCTTCACGCCCCGGCTCCACAATTTCGCTGCGGTCGAACTTGTTTGGGTACACATTACCGACGAGCTTTCGAATCTCTTCCAGGTGTTCCCGCCGCGCCTGGGTCTGATCATTCTCTTCAACAAAGGGAATCGACATGCGATGCATCGTAAATGGTAAACAGCAAATCGTAAATAGATCACACGATGTAATTGGAGAACGAACTAGGTGCGTGGTCTCTTAAACTTCAAAACCGGCCGTGTTAGATTGTCCTATCAATGAATGACAAAGTGCTGAGCCTGGAGAAACTGCTCGGAGTGCGTAGAGGTCTGCGCGCGGCAGGCAAACGACTTGTCTTTACCAACGGCGTGTTTGATCTGCTGCACGTGGGGCACGTGCGTTACCTGCAAACCGCCAAAGACCTGGGCGATCTGTTGGTAGTGGCGATAAATAGCGACCGCACGGTACGTCAGCTAAAGGGCGATGATCGCCCACTTACGAAGGAGGACGAACGAGCTGAGGTGTTATCGGCTTTGAGGATGGTCGACTACGTGACAATCTTCGACGACATTTCTCCTCGCGCACTGATTGCCAGTCTGCTTCCGGACGTATTGGTGAAAGGCGGAGACTACGGTCTCGATGAGATTCACGGCCGGGAAGAAGTGGAAGCTGCCGGCGGCAAGGTCGTGTCCCTACCGTTTGTAAAAGGAGCCTCCACGTCAAACATCATCGAACGAATGAAACGAGTTAGTAATTTGTAATGACTAGTGCAACCCAGCCAGGTTCAGTTTTACAGAGGACGCTTCAACGCGTCTCGGAATCACCAGAGTTTAAACGCGTCGTGGATGAGATCAATCGCGGTGCGCGAATCGTGTCGATCAGCGGCCTGGTGGCAGGATCTGCCCGAGCACTTGTAATGGCCGCGCTGCAGCGCCAAACGCAACGACTCTTTGCCATTGTCACTCAATCGAATAAAGACCTCGAGCCCTGGGAAAACGATTTGCGATTCTGGTACTGCGCGCTTAAGGGAACCACTGAATGTGAAAAAGAAGTACTGATCCTGCCCGCATCCGAGAGCGATCCGTATGCTGGTTCATCGCCTCACCCGGAGACATTGGAGCAGCGCGCACTGGCGCTTTGGCGTCTCGCTCGTTATCGGCAGGACTTTGTGCTACTGACTGCACGCGCCCTCGCAAGAAGGACTGTATCTCCTGACGAGGTGATCAGCGCGGGCGCCGTCTTCTCACGCGGCGATACGCAGTCGCCAGAGGAGCTGGTTGAGCGGCTGGTAGCCTCCGGCTATGTCCGTGAGGATCCAATCAGCGCTATCGGTGAGTTCTCGCTACGAGGCGGGATTCTCGATGTGTGGTCGCCGGGAGAACCACGTCCGGCACGGATTGAGTTCTTTGGAGATGAGGTCGATTCGATTCGCCAGTTTGATCCGGAAAGCCAGCTTTCGACTACCCAACTCAAATCAATTGAGATCGTACCAATGCGGGAACTCACGGTCCGCAGCGCGGATTTCACCCGATGGGCCGATGCGGCGCGGGAGAGATGGAACGACGAACGATACAACCGGGCACTCCTCGACCGCACCGTGTTTGCAGACGAGGGAGAAAGTTTCTCTGGCTGGGAATGGTTGATGCCAATCGTTCGTGAGAGGAGTGCAACTGTATTTGACTACCTAAACGACGCTGTTCTGGTAGTCGATGAACCGGGCGGCGTCGAGACATACCTCGGCGAGGTTTATCAAACCCTGACGGACCGCTACGAAGAAACAGATGCGGCAGACGATATTGCGTTGCGACCTGATGAACTGTACCTCCCGGCAGAAGACCTGCGAGCCAAAATCGATCAGCGGCAACGTATTGAACTGCGAGTGCTGGGCCGGGCGGCGGCTGAGGTGGATCAAGGAATCGCGCTCGATGCTGAATCTCCGAAGGTGCAACTCGGAAAAGCGCGCAACGTCCGGACTCCGCTTTTCCTGTTTCCCGTCGCACACCAAGCGCCCGAAGTCGAATGGAAGACCCAATCAGTATTGAAGTATCACGGTCGCCTCGCTGACCTCGCCAGTGATTTGTCCGCAACTCGTGAGGCCGGAACGTCAGCACTGTTTGTTATGCCGAGCCTCGGCGTTGCTGAACGCGTTTCAGAAATTCTTTTGGAATACGGAATCCAAGCCACTCTGTCGTTTCCCAACGAGAACTCCGAGGCCGTTGCTCAAACCGTTGTGACAGTCGGACGACTAAGCAACAGTTTTGAAATGCCATCGGCAAGGTTACTCATTCACACCGAGGGAGATTTATTTGACGAGGTTGGCGCGCAAACTGTTGAACGCCGTTCCGGGCCGGACGGGCGACGCGGCAAAACTGCGGGTCGCAAAAAGAAATCCAAGACCAGCGCCTTTCTTTCCGATTTTAGAGACCTGCGCCCGGGTGATTTCGTGGTGCACATCGACCATGGCATCGGACGCTTTGGTGGACTGCAAATCCTCAATCTCGGCCCACGCAGCGGCGAATTCATGCTGCTCTATTACGCCGAGGACGCGAAGCTTTATGTTCCGGTTGAACGGCTTGATCTGGTCCAACGCTATTCGAGCGGTGAGGGGCATCAGCCCACACTCGATCGACTCGGTGGCATCGGCTGGCAGAAAACAAAGGCGAAAGCTAAGCGAGCCATGCGCGACATGGCCGATGAACTACTGCGTCTTTACGCTGAGCGCAAACTGGTCGGCGGTTACGCGTATGCAGGAGACACGCCCTGGCAAAAGGAATTTGAGGACGGTTTTGAATACACGCTGACTCCGGATCAGGAGACTGCGATTGAAGACGTCAAAAACGACATGCAGCAGCCCACGCCAATGGATCGTTTGTTATGCGGAGACGTGGGTTACGGCAAAACTGAAGTGGCGATGCGCGCGGCTTTCAAAGCCGTGATGGAGGGAAAGCAGTCTGCGGTGTTGACGCCTACGACTGTACTTGCCTACCAACACTACGACACGTTCCGCAAGAGGTTCGCGCCGTTTCCGGTAAAGATTGAGTTGCTTTCCCGTTTCCGTTCACCCAAGGAACAGAAAGAGGTCGCCAAGCGAGTGGAGGCTGGTGAAGTAGACGTGGTTATCGGAACACACCGGCTTTTATCGAAAGACGTCAGGTTTAAAGATCTCGGCATCGTCGTGGTTGATGAAGAACAACGTTTTGGAGTCGCTCACAAAGAGCGACTCAAGCACCTGAAAAAGAAAGTTGATGTGCTCACACTTTCTGCGACTCCCATACCGCGAACTTTGAACATGTCACTTAGCGGGCTCCGCGATATGTCGTTGATTGAAACTCCCCCTAGCGATCGCCTGGCGATTCAGACTCAGGTTGTCCAATTTTCGGAGAACGTGATCAAGTCGGCGATAGAACTCGAGCTGGGTCGCGGAGGTCAGATCTTTTTCATTCACAACCGTGTTGAAACAATCGACACGATTGCAGCGCTCGTGCAGCGGCTTGTGCCCCAGGCCCGGCTGGCAGTAGGCCACGGCAAGATGAACGAGAAAGAGATGGAGCGCGTCATGCTGGATTTTATTGACTTTAAATACGATGTGCTCGTCGCCACCACCATCATTGAGAACGGAATAGACATCCCCCGGGCAAACACGATCATCATAAATCGGTCCGATCAATACGGTCTTTCTCAGCTTTATCAATTGCGCGGACGCGTAGGCCGGTCAAACCGCAGGGCTTATGCGTATTTGCTGATTCCGGGCGAACAAGAGTTAACGCCGATTGCCAAGCGGCGTTTGGCTGCCATTCGGGAATTCTCTGATTTAGGCGCAGGTTTTCGCATTGCCGCCCTGGATCTCGAGTTGCGCGGGGCCGGCAACTTGCTCGGCGGACAACAGTCGGGGCACATGGATGCGTTGGGATTTGATCTTTATACCCAGATGTTGGAACGAACTGTCTCCGAATTGCGCGGCGAGACGGTCGAAGACGAGATCAGCGTACAGATTAATCTGGGTGTCGACGTTTCAATTCCTGACGAATACATCAATGACATGGGCCAGCGTTTACGGACCTACAAACGCGTGTCCTCTGCCCGGGATGAAGAGGCTCTCAGCACCATTCGACAGGAGACTCGGGATCGGTACGGCCGCTTGCCTGGATCTGTTGAGCA
This sequence comes from Pyrinomonadaceae bacterium, assembly GCA_035273385.1. Classification (GTDB taxonomy): domain Bacteria; phylum Acidobacteriota; class Blastocatellia; order Pyrinomonadales; family Pyrinomonadaceae; genus PSRF01. The sequence goes on from DATEPE010000039.1 coordinate 117,313, forward strand.
GCTCTTCGCCTATGCGCTGCTGAGACGGCTTGCTGAAGAGTTGGGAGTACTTTCTATCGACAAGACGACCGATGGCGTTGCGTTAAGATTTACCGAAAAAGCGCGAATATCGCCCGAAAAGTTGACAGTTTTCATTTCAGCTCGGCCAGGTCGAGTGTTCACACCGACCGGCATTTTGCGCTTAGGTTTAACAGATGACGAGCAGGACAATGTGCTGGATGTAGTTCGCGGCGTCCTATTGGAACTTAGACAAGAACCCGAGTCCACTTAGGCTCGTTTGGCGTACTTATGTCGTTTGTGGTCAAATCTACCGCTCAACGCCGGCTGACAGCCAATCTACACACCCATTGGAATCGTTATTTAGGAGTACCATTGTGAAATTCAAATTCTTATCCCTCGTAATGATGGCCGCTTTTTTACTAATCGGCTTGACCGCAACACCTTCGGTCTTCGGCCAGGAGGGCGAACTGCAGGTTGTCGATGAAGTGATCGCCCAGATCAACGAGGACGTGATCACCCTGTCAATGGTCAAGCGAGAAATAAGAGAACGCATTGAGGCATTGAAGCAGTCGGGTGTATCTGAACAGCAAGCGACTGACGAGGTGAATAAGAAGCGAGCGGAGCTCATTGCCGCCCTCATCAACGAACAACTACTGGTTCAAAAGGGAAAAGAACTCGAACTTGCCGCGGAGGTCGAAGCAGAGGTCAACCGGCGCATGTTGGAAGTAGCAAAGGAGCAGGGCATTGCGACAATCGAGCAACTCGATGCTGCGATGCGTGCGACCAACATGGATCCTGTTGCCACCCGGCAGACCATGCGAACTGAATTAATGAAGCAGATGGTGATTCAGCAGGAAGTAGATCGCAAAATTTTCTTTGGTCTCACCATGGATGAGCTCAAAAAGTATTTTCAGAGCCATCCTGACAAGTTTAGGAAACCCGAGAACGTAACTCTTTCGGAGATCTTCCTTAGTTCAGCTGGAAAGAACGAAGCGGAAGTTAAGGCCCGGGCTTTGGAATTGGTCCGACAGATACGAGCCGGAGCAGATTTTGGCGCACTGGCTGCAGCTAATTCTGAACGTGAAATTAATGGGGTGAGAGTGGCGCCTCAGAACAAAGGCAAGGTTGGCACTTTCGAAGTACCAAGTCTTCGAAATGATATCGCCGACGCCGTCAAGACGCTGGCGCCAGGCGCTATTAGTGAGCCTCTTCGCGGCTCGGATGGTTTCCAAATTCTCCGCGTTGACGAGCGCGTGGCGGGAAGCCCGACCCCCACCTTCAACGAAAACAAGGTGCGCGAGGCGATCACGATTGAACGAACCACCAAAGAGCGTGAGGCGTATCTGCAAACTTTAAGGGACGACGCGTATATCAAGATTTCCGAACCCTATTTCGCGACAGTCGCGCCGTTGCTCAAACTTAAGCCTCAGAAGACAGCCGAGAATAAAACCAAAGAATAGACAAGAGTTCAGAGTACAACCTTTAGGTTGCTCGGTTGCGGAAGAGCAAGCTAAAGCTTGGACTCTGAACTCTTCACTTTTCAACGACGTTCATGCGTCTCGATCTTTTCCTCAAAGCGAGTCGTCTTTGCCCACGCCGTACCGTTGCCCAAAAAATTTGTGATGCCGGCCGTGTTTCCGTAAACGGTAAGCGTGCTAAGTCTGCCCATGTAGTCAGGAAAGGCGATCAAATTTCATTGCAAACCCGAGACAAGCTCACGGTGGTCCGTGTCATCGAGGTTCCCGAAGGACAAACTTCGAAACGAGATGCAAAGGGCCTTTATGAAATCGTTTCGGAAACGCGTTTGGAGGAGGACTAATCTATAGTCATGAAAAAAGCCCGGTTCAAGATCCTGGCCCTCCTCTTTGTCGCCTGCCTCATGTGGGTGAATGGCGCGACCGCCTGGACGAACGAGACGGGTGAAAGTGCTGTTGCTCAACAAGCCCCGCTACACCTCCCTCTTAAAAATCCTCGTATCGTGGTTATGAAGAGCGAACGGCGTTTAGAACTATATTCTGGCGCCGCTGTCGTTCGACGTTACAAGATCGGGCTGGGACTTAGTCCGGTTGAAGACAAAGTTCGGCAGGGTGATCGCCGCACACCGGAAGGCGAGTTTTACATCTTTACCAAGAACGACAAGAGCGCCTTCTACCTGTCGTTGGGCCTGAGTTATCCAAACATCGAGGATGCGGAACGAGGGCTCAGAGATAAGCTCATTTCCCAACGGCAACATGATGTAATCGTGCGCGCCATCAAACGGAAAGCGACGCCGCCGCAAAACACCGCGCTCGGTGGCGACATCTACATCCACGGGAACGGCGCCGGCAGTGATTGGACATGGGGCTGCGTTGCGTTGGAAAATGCCGATATGAAGGAATTGTTCGACGCGGTGACAGTAGGCACACCGGTCACTATTAAACATTGAGTCGGAAGCATGACGCCGGAAATTAAGCCATTCAAAATTAGAGATATTGAAATCAATCCGCCCTTGGTGCTTTCACCGATGGCAGGGGTAACGGACGTTTCTTTTCGACGCCTATTAAAACGGCGCGGTGGTATTGGTCTAAGTGTTTCGGAGTTTATCTCTGTAGAAGGACTAACGCGCAGCAATCCAAAATCGAAACGACAAATGCGGTTCTATCCGGATGAGCGCCCGTTTGCGGTTCAGATCTTCGGCGGCCAACCGGAACGAATGCGAATGGCAGCAGAGATGGCGGAAGAAGTTGGAGCTGACATTCTGGACATCAACTGCGGGTGTCCGGCGCCGAAAGTGGTGAAGCACGGTGGTGGTTCAGGGTTGTTAAAAGACCATTCCCGGCTCGAGACAATCCTGAAGGAAATAAAGAAAGCGATCACGATTCCTTTAACCATAAAAATCCGGGCGGGCTTCTACGATCACACGATCAATGCAGTGGAAACCGCGAAGCTGGCTGAAGGGTGCGGAGTCGAGCACATTGCGTTGCACGGTCGGACCAAGGAACAAGGCTACCGCGGTCTGGCGAATTGGGATCTTGTGAGAGAGATAAAAGAGGTTGTTAAGGTTCCGGTCTCGGGTAGCGGCGACGTAACAACCATCGAGCAGGCGTTCGAACGTTTTCGTGAAACCGGTTGCGATGGTGTTTTGATAGGTCGCGGTGCGATGGCAAATCCGTGGATCTTTCGACAGATTGAAGACACGATCCATGGCCGGGAAGTTTTTCAACCAACGCTGGCGGATAAGCGCGCGCTCCTTCACGAGTATTTCGACATGCTTCGTGAGGACATGCCTGAGACTCCGGCTATCAATCGTATGAAGCAACTGGCCGGACAATTCACACGAGGACTGCAAGGCGGCGCTTTGTTCCGTACATCGATCTATCACTCACATTCAGTCGAAGAAGTGCTGAACAGGATCGAAGAATATTTTGAAGCTATTGAAACGGGTAAGCCCTACTTCGGTGAGGCCGGCGCGCCTGTTGAAGATGCGCCTGAACTGGATTCCTGCGAGGCCGCGACGGCAGCTTAACCAACAACAAAAATATGCGTAGTGTAGTTTTTGGCGGTGCTAATAGTCTCGACAACTATTTCGCGCGCAAAGACGACGCCGTGGACTGGCTGATTTGGAGTGACGAAGCGTCAGAATTTATTTCGACTTACTGGAATCGCTTTGACACCGTCATCATGGGTCGGAAAACCTACGAAGTCGCATTGCGTACGGGTGGCGGGGCGTCCTACCCCGGAATGCGAACCATCATTTTCTCGCGCACACTTAAGAAGAAAGCCCGCGATAAGGTCGAGATCGTTTCCGAAGATGTGGCTGCGTTTGTCAGGAAACTGAAAAAGCAAGAAGGCAAAGACATCTGTGTGATGGGTGGAGGATTGCTGGCGAAGCCACTATTAGAAGCAGAGCTGATAGACGAAATTGGCTTTAATATTCATCCGGTCTTGCTAGGTTCAGGTATACCTGTTTTCCACGAGATGTCCCGGCAAATCGACCTCGAGTTGATTGAGTGCCGCCAATGGAAAACGGGATGTGTGCTGGTCACCTATCGTGTGAAGCATGCAAAGAAAAGGTCCACGAAGTCCAATAGTAAATGAACTTCGTGGACCGTCCCCCCGCCTCGCGCTTTTATCTAACGGCCGCAACCAACGCAGCCGGTTTGCCACTACCCGTGTCCAAATTAACTGCGGTCGGGTAGCCCTTTCCTTTGAGACTTGCTAACTCGATTACAACTTCTTTTTGATTCTTACCGATCGGTTTTTTACCGGCCGCTGCGACCTTCTTGTCAGCATTTTTAGTTTCTTTCGCGGCTGGCGAAGAGTCTTTCGTGGCTGGTGACGCTTCTACTTTAGGCGGAGTTACCGCGCTTGAGGCAGTTCCGCCCATCGCAACCAACGCGTCGCGAATCTGCGTTTGCTCCTCTGGTGTCAGGCTGTCGAACTGAATTCCGTTAGCTGCTAACACGGCTCGCAGATTTGATTCGGTGTTACTTTCGATAGCGTAAACGTCACGATAGATGTGCAGCTTCCCGTCTTCCACGACAATCGTTTCATATCGTAATTCGACCGGGACCGGTTGGCCCAATTTCACCGTCTCAGTTTTCGTCTTGTCCTTCAGATAACTCTGAAGTTGTTTGTCTGGCAGGTCAGCCCCACCTATCTGTGCCAGCAGTTTTGAAAAGTCCAGAACCTGCGGCGAAGTCAGACCTACGCAACCGTGTGAGGCGAAGGTTCCAAGTTTTGCTGGAGACTTTCCTCCATGTATCAGAGACGGCAGACCGATGGGAATCTTCACCGGACCAAGTGGATTAAGTTTGCTGCCGGCTGCGACTTTCTCACCCACCTCAACGCCTTTCATTTTCGCGACCCAGGGCTCATCAGGCGGGGTCCAGGTCGGATTGATAATAATTGTCTGTGCCTTCCTCAAACCTGTAGGCAAAGGAAAATCCGGGTAACCAATGCCGACCTTGTACGACTTAACCAGCGTGCCCTCGCGAAAAACGTCCATACGGTACGCCGGAATGTTAACAACGACACGAGTGTCCTTCGGGACCGCGTTTGGGCCAGGTAACATTCCGTTCGTGTTCCTATCACCTGCCGCTACCTCGCCGCCGTTAATCCAGTAGTTATGAGCGAACGTCTGAAGCGCGCCTGATTTCTCCTCGCCCACTATTTTCCGAATCGCAGCATCCGCAGTTGCCCGCGACTCTGCTGCTTGTTCCGCGGCGCTGTCTTCGGTGTTCGCTTCGCGCAATCGCGAGACTTCATCGGCGGCCGCTTTCTGCAGTTGGGCCACCTGGTCGTCAGTTAGTTGGACAGAAGACTTTAGTTTCGATTTGAACCCCTCATCGGAGAAGAGCGCATCAAGCACCGGAAGCGTGATTACCGCACCGGTCACGCTGGGACTCGCGGACGGCGAGACTGATGGTGATGGACTGGCTACCGGCGACGTGTTTGAATTCGAATTGGTGGCCGGCTGGCATGCCGTGACCGCCATCAGTGAAAGCAGGGTCAGAAGGATAATGACGAAGCTATAAGAATTTTTACCTTGATGAATCATGATGTTGCCCCGTTTCTTTTGGATTGAAAAAGCGAGTTGATAGTCGCTGGTGGTCTAACTTCCAGCAACAGGTATACCCACAGAGTTATTGGGGAGTTACACGTGAGGTGCGCATTGAAACCCTCAGATTCGGGGTGAGGCTTGCACGATAAGCGGACAGGTGGGACAGACATTCTTGTCTGTCCTCGGCCAGTGAACAAAAAAGACGGACAGACAGGAATGTCTGTCCTACTGTTTCTTCAGGAGCGGATAGGGATTGATGCTCGTTCCATCCCAGTGGCGCTTGGGGTCGTTTATTGTCGCGATTGAAAAGTGAAGATGATAGTTTCCCGCGCCCGCATTGCCAGTATCGCCGACATAGCCAATCACTTCGCCCTGGCGCACATACTTTCCTTCAAGGAGCCCGTCGGCGTAGCGCTGAAGATGCGCGTAGTAGAAGACTAATTTCTTGTCCGGGCTCAGTTGATAGATTGTGATCCCGCCTTTCTCGCTCTGAAATAGCTTAACGACCTCACCCTCGGAAACGGCCACCACCGGGGTTCCAGCGGGCGCAGCAATATCGATGGCATCATGAGAGCGGCCTTCCGAACGGGCGTCGGCAAAAGTATCCAGTAACTGCTCCGGTTTGACGCCAAGTACGGGAATTACGAGATTCACCTGACCAACAAAACTGTCACCCGGTTGTTCAGCAGGCGCAGCGGGAGTGGAGGAGAGCCCCGGATCCTGAGGAACTTCCGGCGATGCAGTCGCCAATGGAGAAGGAGAGGGACTGGCTTCCAACGATGGCGCGGTTTTCGCACCGGGAGTTTGCTGGACCACCGCAGAGGAGAAGTTATCAGCGCGGTCGCGTCGAATCCAAAGGAAGGCAGCGATTGCACCAACGAAGAACGCAAAGAACATTACGATTCCAATGCGCGTTCTCGTTGAAGACTTCACTCAGCTACCTCTGGATGCCAAGGGGCAGAAGAGGTCGGGCCTCGGTTCCTTCAAAAAACCAGCTAGCGCCTACTCGCAGCCGGTGATGCCACGTAGGCAGACGTGATGTGTAGAGCGCAAACCGGGCTTGACGAGCCAGTGGTCCACCGAAAGCTTTTCCGCCGGCGAGCACCGCAGCTCGCTCAGTACCCAGACTGACTGCCTCACCCAACTCTTCGAAGTGTTTCGACTTAAGCTTACCGCCCGACAAAAAAGCCGCAACATTGTCTGCCGCCAGAGACGCTTCCTGAAAAGCTAGTTGGGCAGTGCCCGCCAGAGTTGGTGTTGCTGATGCGAAAAAGGCGATATCCCCGAGCGCGAAAACGTTAGGGTGCGATCTCGTTTGGAGGGTTGGTTCTACCAGGATTAATCCGCGAGTGTTCTTTTCGATGCTTAGCCGCTCGATAATGGGGTTAACGCGCACGCCTCCAGTCCAGACAACTGCAGCTGCCTCAATTTCAGTTTGCTGGTTATTGTGTTCGATCGTTACGCTGTTAGGTGAAACCCGCACAACTCTAGTGAGCGTATGAACTTCAACGTGCGATTGGAGTAAAGCGTCTTCAACGAATTTTCTTATCTCGTCTCCCATCCCAGGCACGACGCGATCGCCCATTTCGATAACCAGGACCCGCGACTCGCCGGGAAGGGCACGACGCTTAAACGCATCGTGCAAAAGATCGGCCATCTTGGTTGATAGTTCGACTCCACTGGCGCCCGCGCCGACGACCGCGAAGGTAAGGGCCCGTTGAACGTCCTGGGGCGGTAAGTCGGGCGCGACGTGATCCAACGCTTCGACCATCGTCTGCCTCAACCGGTCCGCGTGACGGAGTTTTCGAAAAGGGATTGAGTACTCCTCGGCGCCTTCAACTCCCGCGTAATTAGTGACCCCGCCCAGCGCCAATACAAGTACGTCGTACGAAAGGTTCTTTCCGCCTGCCAGCTTTACCTGACGGTTCTCGAGATCAACGTCGACAACGGCGTCCTTGATCCATTCCACGCCGCCATCCAGCAATTCACCGTACTTCGGCGCAATGTGCCACGCCTCCACTTCGCCGCTCACGTATTCGTAGAGCATGGGCGTAAACAGGAAGTGGTCCTCATCAGAAACGAGCGTGACGTGGCCTTTTCCAGACAACTCAAGGGCAGTAAAGAGGCCGGCAAAACCCCCGCCCAGGATTACCGTATGCTTAGGTTCGTTTGACATGGTGTTCAGGAATAAGCGCGATGTTACCAGAGGTTCCCGACAATGCGAAAAAACGTATCAAAAGGACATCTTCTAGAGCACAACCTTCCCAAAACGCTGGATTGAGGCTGGTTGGACATTCAGCAGATCGCGTGTTAACTTACCCAGTCACTTAATCTTAGCGGTTTCCGTCGAAAGGCGGTTTTCTGCTGTCTGGGAGGATCATCTTAAGCAGTGCCATTAGCTAAAGAAACGAAAGAAAAGATTGTTACTGATTTCCGCACGCATGACGCGGATACCGGCTCACCTCAGGTTCAGGTGGCTTTATTAAGCAAACGAATCAACGAGCTGACCGAACATTTCAAAACACACAAGAAAGACAACCACTCGCGAAGGGGCCTGCTCAAGATGGTCTCACAGCGTAGAAGTTTGCTCGATTACCTGAAGAAGACAGATATTGAACGCTACCACGAGGTAGTAAATCGTTTGGGTCTTCGACGGTAGAGCGAACCGTTTGACCAGGGGAACTTCGATCTCAGATTTTGTAAAGCCCGCGTCTATCGAAGAGCTTGCCAAAGGTGCCGAACGTGACGGCGATACTCCAAGGCAAGTGGACGCGTTCGGCCTCAGCGCAAACGCAGTGAAGGCGGCATGAGCTCACGGTGAGGAGACTCGTGCCGCCTTCTCTATTTACGCCCACAAATTTATCCACGCTCTCACGTAGCGTGAAACAGAAATCTACCGTGAAGCGAGTGCACGAGACACCTCGCAGCCTGAAGTTCAGGCTAATTGTCCAAGGAGACAAAAGATGCCAGTTAAGAAATATCTCAAAGAATCAATCAAATTAGGCGACAAGGATTTGACCGTCGAAACCGGACGGGTCGCCAAGCAAGCGGATGGCTCGATAGTCATTCAGTATGGCGACACGATGTTGCTGGTGGCCGCAGTGAGTGCCCCGAACCCGCGCGAAGGAATCGACTTCTTTCCACTAACAGTTGAGTATCGCGAAGCCAATTATGCGGCGGGCCGAATTCCTGGAAACTACTTCCGGCGCGAGGGACGTCCTACAGAAAAGGAAGTTCTCACGAGCCGCCTGATCGACCGCCCCTGCCGCCCGCTCTTTGCCGAAGGTTTTCGGAATGAGACGCAGGTAATCGCCAGTGTCATTTCCGCCGACCCCGACAATAATCCCGATGTTATTGCCATTACGGGTGCTTCCTGTGCCCTTTACCTTTCGGACATCCCGTTTTTGAATCCCATCGCTGGTGTTCGAATCGGCCTGATCGAGGGTCGTTACATAGTTAACCCCACTTACGATGAGGTGAGAGAGTCTCGGCTGAACCTGATCGTTGCAGGTACTGAAGAGGCCATCGTGATGGTGGAAGCAGGCGCTTCTGAAGTCTCGGAAGAGATCATGGTTGAAGCGCTGATGCTCGCTCACAAGGAAATCAACCGCCTGTGCCGCTGGCAGAAGGAGCTGTACAAGGCCCTCGACGTCAAGAAACGCGAAGTGGAAGTTGCGTCTTTGAACGAGGAAATGGTCGGTGAGATTGAACGTAATTACACCGAACGGATGCGTCAGGCCCTCGACACCACCACTCAGGAAAAACGCGACAGTTACAGTGCGATCGATGCGCTGAAGAAGGAAGTGGTCGAAGGTTATCCGGAAGATCAGGTGGAACGACGACAGATGGCGAAACTCATATTCGACCATCTGAAAGAGAAAATCTTCCGCGACGACATTCTCAACAACAGGCGCCGTCCAGACGGCCGAAGGTTCTCAGAAATTCGTCCCATCAGTATCGAAACAGGCTGGTTGCCACGCGTCCATGGTTCATCTTTGTTTACCCGTGGTGAGACCCAGGCTCTGGTCACAGCAACTCTGGGAACTAAAGAAGACGAACAGTTTATGGACGATCTCGAAAAGGGCGAGGTCAAACGACGCTTCCTGCTCCACTACAACTTCCCGCACTACTCGGTCGGTGAAGTAGGTAGGTTTGGATCTTCCAGCAGACGAGAAATTGGTCACGGTGCGCTCGCGCGACGTGCACTCGAAACCGTTTTGCCTGATGAATCAGAATTCCCGTATACGATTCGCATCGTCTCGGACATAACTGAATCCAACGGGTCGTCGTCGATGGCCAGTGTCTGCGGTGGCACGCTTTCGATGATGGATGCGGGCGTACCATTGAAAGCGCCGGTTGCCGGCGTTGCCATGGGTTTGGTGATGGAAGGAAACAAGTACGCGATCCTGACCGACATCGCCGGCGCTGAAGACCATTATGGGGACATGGATTTCAAGGTAACCGGAACCAAAGAGGGCATCACTGCGCTGCAAATGGATATCAAGATTGCAGGCATCAATGCACAGATAATGGCGGAGGCTCTGGAGCAAGCTCGCAAGGGAAGGTTGTATATCCTCAGTGTGATGGAGCAGGCATTACCGGAGGCAAGAGCAGAGATTTCCGCACATGCCCCGCGAATAATTCAAATCAAAATTAATCCTGACAAGATCCGCGACGTCATTGGACCAGGCGGCAAGATGATCAGATCGCTCGTTGAAGAAACCGGAGCGAAGATCGACGTTTCCGACGACGGCACGATTTCGATTGCGACACCGAGCGGTGCCGCCGCTGAGGCTGCTGTTAACCGTATTCGCGGTATCACCGCAGAAGCGGAAGTGAACCAAACGTACCTCGGTACGGTCTCACGGATTGTCGACTTCGGTGCTTTTGTTGAAATTTTTCCTGGAACCGACGGATTGCTGCACATTTCAGAAATAGCCGACCGTCGCGTCAAAGATGTACGCGACGAGCTCAAAGAAGGGCAGCAGATTCTCGTCAAATGCATCGGGAAAGAAGGAAACAAGATCAAGCTTTCGCGAAAGGCAGTGTTGCGCGACGAAGAGCGCAAGGCGGAAGCAGCGAGTGCCGGCGAGTCAGATTAGTTCCAAGAACATCTGCAATTGACGAAGGAGGTTTGCGCACACCGCAAACCTCCTTTTTTATTCGAGTTACACCTCCGAACCGCTTCCTGAATTTGGAATCCCTTCTGCATTAGCCATCTTTCCTTATCAACCAGCAACACCACCAACGGTGGTCCAGGCAAAGATGTTGTAACTAAAGACTTTGCCCTAGCTAAGTTTAAACAATGTAAATCATTTCCCTCCGCTGTTTCGGGAAATAACCAGGAGGAGTTTCAATCCGATGATGAGTCGAGCTTTCCGTTCCGCTGTCGCGATCCTCAGCATCTTGCTGTTGTCCGGCGTGCCAGGTTACGCCGCGCCGGTAGCAATCCGCGAGGTGATTCAGGTTCTTGGCAGCCACCAAAATCCTCCCGAGCTCCGGCTCCGCAGCGTTTCGCAAACAGCCACTGCTCTCGTGGCCGAAGGTGAAGGTCCTTCACCGGTGGCTTCGAGCGCACAGGAAGATGCTGCCGGCGAACCAATCGCGATCACTGACACCGCTGTGGTTGACGCCGGAGACAGCACACTGCTGTCCGGTGTGGCGATGAACGTCGAGCCTCAGGGAGGAGTCGATGTCATTGACCAGGGCGAGGTAGAAGGTACAATCTGCGACTGCGGCGAGATTACAGTTCCCGGTGGCGGAATTCCGAAGTGGCCCTTACTGTTCCTGGCCGCGATTCCGTTCTTCTTCTTACACGGATGCGACGACTGCGAGGTAAAGACGCCCCCTGGAACTCCTCCGGGCACGCCTCCCGGGACGCCTGAGATTCCAGAGCCCGCGTCGCTCTTGCTCTTTGGTTCAGGTCTGGCCGCTTTCGGAGCGGGCTTGCGCCGCCGTTACGCTAGAGGAAAATTGGCCGCACAGATCCAGAACGGGGAGGAGGCCTAAACAAAATGTCGACCCCAACTTCTTATAAACGCCGAGCGTACGGCAAACTGATTTTCGTTGCCGTTCTCGCCCTGACATTTTGTGCGGCGTATCCCTCGTCAACCGCTTACGCCAAGAAACGCAAGCTGGCGAAGTATGGAACCATCAAGATTTTGACAACCCCGGGTGGACTGCCCATCGAGATCAACGGCCGTCCCGAAGGTGTGACCTCGACCGACTATCGCGATTTCGATCGCGACCCAGGCGTTCACACGATCGTCATTACGCTCCCCGACGGTCAGAGATGGACGCGTGAAATTGATCTTGAAGCCGGCCGCATTAAATGCGTTGCGCTTAACTATCGTCCGGCGCCACCCAGACAGTCTCCTTGCCCGTATCCGGTTATTCTTTCCGCTCCGCCTCAAGTAAAGGACGGCGAGATCATCACGTTTACTGCAGACGTCTCGTACAGCGGATCCTCCCCACTCAACTATACCTGGACCGTAAGTCCTGGTAGCGCGCGGCTATTGCGTGGGGCAGGTACTCCGACAATCGAAGTGGAATCAACCGGACTTGCTGGACAATCAGTCACCGCCACGCTTGTCGTCGACGATGGTTCGGGCGAACCGGAATGTCGGCAGACAGCAACGGCCACTACCGTTATTCCGCCAGAAGATCGTGAACGCCCTTCGCGACAGTTCGATGTTTGCTGCAGTTGTTCGTTCGACGATCAAAAGGCTCGTTTGGATAATCTGGCAGTCGAGTTACAGGCTGACCCGAGCACAACGACGTATGTAATTGCTTACGGCGGTCGTACCAGCCGCATAGGCCAGGCGGACTTGCTTAGTTCACGTGCCCGGGATTACCTGGTGACCAACCGCGGAATCGACCAATCCCGGATCGTTGTTATCAATGGTGGTTTCCGTGAGGAAGATTGTGTTGAGCTTTGGATTATCCCGAGCGGGGCAACACCACCACAACCGACACCTACTGTAAGCGCAGGTGATGTTAGACCTGCTCCTACACCCAGACGTCGCAGACGCGGTCGCGACGAATAGACCACGCTTTTAACGAAGCGAATAAGGGAGACAAGTTTCGGCTCGTCTCCCTTATTTTCTTTGGCGTTATTGACGCTGAACAGGCGTTGTGATAACAATCCTCCCGAACCCCCATCCAACTAACCAAGTAAGTCCCCTGGACTTTAGGAGGTCTCGTTATGGGCGATGATGGTGATGGCGGTGGCGGCAGCGCTGGCGTCGTGGCAGTGCTGGTGATCTTTGTGATTATCGTTTTAGTCGTTCTCTTTGCTTTTAGAGGACGATTGTTTGGTGGCGGCGGTACGCAGAAGATCGACGTGAACGTTCAAGCGCCGGCACCGAGCAAATAGCCAACTCTGAAGTTCACGGTTAACTGTTCATGGAGGAGCGTTTGTCACGCTCCTCTTTTATTTGGAAGGCGCGAAGCGGAGTCACTGACTTACGTTTTTTTCCGTTAGCATTTAACATTGGTAGATTCAGGTTGAAGTGCAACTCCTTCCAAGGCGGTGAGTGACAACAAGAATTTCCCCTCCCTTTGGGAGGGGTTTAGGGGAGGGCTTGTCAGGCAACCCCCCCTTCTTGTCTTGTAGGAAGCGTCAAGATGCTTTTGTTCAGCCGGCGCGTGACTGCGCGACCCACAGGTGTTGACGCTACCCTCTCAGCCTTCGAAAGTGTTCACTCTTAGGCCCTCTCCCCGACCCTCTCCCAAGGGGAGAGGGAGATATTCGAATGTGGTAGTACAAATAGATTCCTTTTCATACTCCTTATGCCAGCGCCTAATATTGAAACCATCGTCTCGCTCGCTAAGCGGCGAGGTTTTGTTTATCCATCATCTGAACTTTACGGCGGTCTCGGCAGCGCCTGGGATTACGGTCCCATGGGCGTCGAGCTATCGAATAACGTAAAGCAGGCGTGGTGGCGCTGGATGGTCTATGAGCGGGATGACATCGAAGGACTCGACTCGTCGATCATCTTGAACCGGCTGGTCTGGAAATATTCGGGACACGAAGACACCTTCAGCGACCCACTGGTTGACTGTCGCGAATGCAACAGTCGTTTGCGCGCGGACAAGTTAGAGGACGGTAAGTGTCCAAACTGCGGTTCGAAAGATTTGACTGAGCCACGCCCCTTCAACCTGATGTTCCAAACTCACGTGGGCGCGACGGCAGAAGACGATCCAAATTCGCTGGTCTACCTAAGACCTGAAACGGCCCAGGGGATTTTTATCAACTTCGCGAATGTGCTCACCACCAGCCGGCGCAAATTACCGTTTGGCGTCGCACAGATCGGAAAGTCGTTTCGTAACGAAGTCACACCAGGGAACTTCATCTTCCGCACACGCGAGTTTGAGCAGATGGAAATGGAATACTTCGTAAGACCCGGCGAAGACGAGTCTGTTCATCAGGAGTGGATTGATGCGTGCTCCCAGTGGTTCACCTCAATTGGTTTGTCCTCAGAGAACTTGCGCTTGTATGAGCAGCCAAAAGAGGAGTTGGCCCATTATGCGAAGCGCACGGTAGATATCCAGTATCGCTTTTTCCCTGAACGCGACGAAGATGAACGCCAGTGGGATGAGCTGATGGGCATTGCGAATCGCACTGATTTCGACCTGAAGACGCACTCGAAGAAACCCGAGAACGAAGAAGGGAAGCGTCTCAACCCGGATTCGACCGAGGACCTTTCATACTTTGATGAGGCAACAAAGGAACGGTTCTATCCATATGTAATTGAGCCGGCAGCCGGTGTTAATCGAACCGTGTTGGCGGTACTGATGGACGCCTACACTGAGAAGACAAACGATAAAGGTGAGAAGCGAGTTATCTTGAAGTTGCATCCGGACCTGGCGCCGATCAAGGTTGCGGTATTGCCGCTTGCGAAGAACAAACCGGAAATCGTGGCGATGGCGAAGACGATCAAGCGAACGCTCCAGCCCTCGATGCGCGCCGTTTACGACGATACGGGCGGGATTGGGAAACTGTACGCGCGTCAGGACGAGATTGGTACGCCGTTCTGCGTGACGGTGGACCACCAGTCCCTGGAAGACAACGCGGTCACGGTTCGTGACAGAGACACATGGGAACAGGAACGAATTCCGGTTTCCGAACTGGAAAGCTATTTATTGACGAGATTAAAACGCGACTAAGTGGGATGACGATGTTCAGAGTACAACCTTTAGGTTGATGGACTCGAACGAAACGCAAAATAAGGCTTGTACTCTGAACATTGTCTTTGCTTGATCGAGTTGAATTGGTTTTAGATGCCTGTAGTCAAAAAACGAAATCAACAGACTGAGACACGTTTGCTGCTCGAATCGGGTGAGCCGGTTGAATTACCGCCCGCTGAGATTGAAGACAGCGCCGTATTGGTTCAGTTCGAAAAGTTCAAACCGTTCATTCCTGAGCTTCTTGAAGAGCTTCGAGATGGAACGATTGCTGAGCCGGTTCCAGTAATGCTCGACGGTTCCACTTTTGCGATTCATGGAGAAACACGAACCTTCTGGGTGAAACTATGGCACGCGGCAGGCACAGACATGACGAAGATTGATCGCGCGCAAGTAATCAGTTGCCTGCCACTAACTGCGGGCGTGCAAGTGATAGTTGATGATCTGGAACAATCGTAAGGCAAACTGTTAGTTTGCGCTGCGTCGCCATCATTCACGAAGTGAGATTGCTCGAGCTACGGTTAGCGTTACGATCCGCAAACTAACAGTTTGCGTTACGTTACTCCGGAAACTAACAGTTTGCGTTACGTTACTCCGCAAACTAACAGTTTTGCGTTACGTTACTCAGCAAACTAACAGTTTGCGTTACATGAAATGTTAGACCACCTCGGAGAACTTCGAAGAACGCACTCCTGCGGCGCCTTGCGCGCGGCGGACGTCGGTACGTCCGTGACATTGATGGGCTGGGTGGCCAAACGTCGTGACTTCGGCGAACTTACTTTCATCGATTTGCGTGACCGTGATGGTATTACGCAAGTCGTGCTCAATTCGAATGATGCGCCTGAAGCGCACGGGAAAGCGAAGGACGTGCGCGGCGAATATGTGATTGCCGTTACCGGCGACGTAAAACTGCGCGAAGAAAGCCAGCGTAACCCAAAGCTCACAACCGGCGAGGTTGAGGTACAAGCTCGCGAGCTGTTGGTTCTGAATGATGCGCGTACGCTGCCGTTTCAATTGGAAACCGCAACTACTGATGCCCTCGCAAGTGAAGATTTGCGTCTGAAGTATCGTTACCTCGACTTGCGTCGTCCGCAGTTGCAGTCAAACTTACGTTTGCGCAGTCGCGTGTTATCCGAGATTCGGAATTACATGCACGAGCAGGGCTTCACCGAAATCGAAACGCCGATTCTCATCAAGTCAACTCCGGAAGGCGCGCGAGACTACATCGTGCCGTCTCGTGTTCAACCCGGTAAGTTTTTTGCCCTTCCCCAGTCGCCGCAACTGTTCAAACAACTTTGCATGATCGCCGGGCTCGACAAGTATTTTCAAATCGCACGTTGTTTTCGCGATGAGGATTTGCGGGCTGACCGGCAGCCGGAGTTTACCCAACTCGACGTCGAGATGAGTTTTGCCACGCTCGATCAGATCTATTCGTTAACTGAGGGCGTATTTGCGCGCGTGTTTAAAATCATCGGCGTTGATCTGCCGCTCCCGTTTCCGCGATTCAGTTACGCGGAAGCGATGAGGCGTTGGGGTTCGGACAAGCCAGATTTGCGCATCCAGGGCATGGAGTTACAGGACCTTGGGCCAACGCTCGAGGGCACTGACTTCGCTCCCTATGCGTCCGCCTTATCCGCCGGTGGACAGGTAAAAGGATTGGTCGTACCCAAGGGTGCGCATCTATCTCGAAAAGCTTTGGACGAGTTGCAGGAATTCGCGAAGCGGTATGGAGCGACGGGCCTCGCATGGATCAAACTTGGCGATGAAGTAAGTTCCTCTCTATTGAAAGCACTCGGCGATGAAGTCGTGTCGCGTCTGGCAGCTGTGGCCCAGGCCGAAAAAGGTGATGCAGTTTTAATTGTCGCCGGTAAACCAAAGACTGTTGCTGCGAGCCTGGGCGCGCTGCGGAATGAAGTTGCACGTCGAGAGAAACTCATTCCCGAAAATGTCTACGCGCCGTTGTGGGTGACCGAGTTTCCGATGTTTGAGTATCACGACGAAGACGATCGGTACTATTCAATGCACCACCCGTTTACGTCTCCGCTTGATGAAGACCTGACGTTACTCGAACGCGCCGTTAACGAAAACGAAACCCACCTCCTTGGGCAGATTCGCACGAAGGCTTACGACCCGGTGATTAACGGCGTCGAATTGGCGAGCGGCTCGATCCGTATTCACCGCAGAGACGTGCAACGGCTGGTCTTCAAGGCGTTAGGAATGTCCACCGAAGAAGCGCGGTCACGTTTCGGTTTCTTTCTCGACGCACTCGAATACGGAACCCCTCCACACGGAGGTATCGCTCCGGGAATCGAACGTTTGATGATGGTCTTAGTGCCGACCGACAATATTCGCGATGTAATGGCGTTTCCGAAAACCGCTTCCGCCACTGACCTGATGATCGATGCTCCCGGTGAAGTCGATCCGAAACAGTTGGAAGAATTGCACCTTCGGGTCAGCGATAATTAGGACGACGAACGAGAAATCGATCCACGAAACGGCACGAAGAGCACGAAAAGATCTTTCGTGATGTTTCGGGTCATTTCGTGGATTGTTTTTTTAAGACATGAAATGATTACTCTCTCAACCGCGCAGCTGGAAAGAATCCTTGCACACGCCGCTGAGGCAAAGCCGAATGAGTGTTGCGGATTAATTGGCGGGCAAGACAAGGAAGCGCGCAACACTTATCCCATGCAGAATGTGGCGCAGAATCCTCAGCTGGCATACGAAGCCGCGCCTGAAGATCTATTCGCTGCGCAACGCGAAATGCGCGAACGTGGGGAGCAGTTGCTTGGTATCTACCATTCGCATCCTCGCTCGGCCCAACCCACTCCTTCTCAGACCGATGTGCGACTCGCGTATTATCCACAGGCAGTTTATTTCATTGTGGGTTTTGATAATGGTCGACCCATCCTGCGAGCATTTCGCATCTCGGAGCGCGATGAGGTATGGCAGGAGGTTGAGTATGCAATTGCAGACGAGTAAGATTGAACTAATCCCAAAGTCGCAGCGTAGGACCATCAATGGAGCCGAAGAAGAGCAAATACGACACGAATCCACTCGATCCGGACTTCGTTAAGAACGCTCAGGAAGAGTGGACCGATGACGGCAGTCGCGGGGAAACCAGCGAAGTCGGGGATCGGGCAACCCGCGAAATCCGTGGCGCTGCAAGCGAAGAAGCTCGTGAATCTGTTTACTCTGAAGCTCCAACGAGAACCTTCGATAACGTCCAGGTGAATGCACCATATCCTTCAGTTTTCGTTCCTCCCACGTATTCACCACCTGCACCGTATCAACCACCGGCTACACCATTTAAAGCGACCACCGACCGACCCACGTCACGCACTATTCCCGGCATAGGCTTACCTGAGAAGTGGGCCATAATGCTGCCGTACGCGCCCTTCTACGTCGGACTGGTAGTTTCTCTTCTGGAATTGTTTCTGGTTCCAAAAAGCGAACCACGTGTGCGTTTTCACGCGTCGCAAGGGCTGGCGTTATATGTCGCAATACTGGTGGTTCAGACGCTTTTCGGGGTCGTGGCACTAATCACTGATAGCGGCATCGGGGGCATGTTGTTCCGAGTAGCTGCCTTGATCTTCCTGATTATTTCTATGGCCCGTGTTTGGAAGGGCGAACCGCATCATATTGCGCCCATTGCAGAACCGGCACAATGGTTCAATGATCACATTCACCGCGGACCGAAATCATGATTTCGTCCGCCCATCTGGCACTGACCTTGCAACAAAACCTCCATGGAGGTTTTCAATAACAGGTTGCAAAATCTTCGAACTGAAATCGTGCTCTGCGATGCCAGGGATGTTGCGTTTTGGGTCATATTGAATTTTAAGTTTGCAACATATTGGCAATCAGAGTTAGGCAAACATCGGCTTTCGACGACTCATCAAATGGCCAGGCCTAAGGCCCTCTTCCCCGTGCGCGTGAGTACCGTCAGCAAAATATTTTCCGGGGGAGGAATAAACCAGCAATGATGTTGCGGCAACTTTCCCCGAGAGTTAGCCGCTTTTTTATGTTGGCTTGAGAAGTTCCTGGATAAGTAACGGAGGATAGAAGATGAGAAAGTATCAAACCCGCCGGCAACCGATCATAGCGATGATTATGGCGTTTGCGATCTTTGCGATGCCGGTAACAGTATTTTCCCAAACGCAGATTAAGCTTCACAGTAACAAATACAAGATTACTGATGACATTCAATTAGGAAGACAGGCTGCTCAGGAAGTTGAGCAGCAGATGCCCGTCCTGCGCGATGGCGATGTCACAAATTACGTCTCGCGCGTTGGTGAACGGTTGGCTGCAGCGGTTCCATCGCAGTTCCAACATCCGGGTTTCGATTATTACTTTCGCGTAGTGAATGCCCGCGACATCAACGCTTTCGCGTTGCCCGGTGGTCCAATGTATGTGAATCGCGGAATGATCGAAGCCGCTCGCAATGAAGGCGAGATGGCCGGAGTCATGGCCCACGAGATTAGTCACGTGGCGCTGCGGCACGGTACAGCCCAGGCTTCAAAGGCCCAGAAGTATGGACTGCTCGCCGGGATTCTCGGCATTGGTGGTGCGATTCTTGGTGGTCCTGCAGGTGCAGCTGCACAAATTGCGGGTCAGGGCGTTGGCGTCTACTTCCTGAAGTTTAGTCGCGAGTATGAAACTGAAGCCGACATTCTTGGCGCGCAGATCATGGCCCGTGCCGGCTACGATCCAATGGATCTGGCCAACATGTTTCAGACTATTCAACAACAAGGCGGCGGCAGCAGCGGCGGCTTCTTGAGTAGTCACCCGAGTCCTGCTAATCGCTACGCGCGCATTCAGCAGGAAGCGCGTCTGCTTCGCATAGAGAATCCGATTCGCAACTCGCAGGACTTCTCTCGAGTGCAAGCACGTCTGCGTTCCATGGGCACGGCGCCGACTATGGCAGAGATTGCTCGTACCGGGAATCGGTACCCGACGGGTGAAAACACCGGGAACTATCCCAGTCAGCCCCCGCGCGGACGTGTGGAGTATCCTTCTACCCGGTACCAGACTTACTCCGAGTTTGGCGGAGCGTTGCGCGTTGGGGTTCCTTCGAACTGGAGGGAAATACCAAGCGGAGATTCTGTCTGGTTCGCTCCGGAAGGTGCATACGGGACCTATCAGGGCCAATCAATATTTACGCACGGCGTCAGCTTTGGTGTGGCCCAAGTACAGGGACGTAACTTGCAACAGTCCACGAGGGAGTTCATCAATGGCCTGGCGCAGAGCAATCCGAATCTGCGGCAGACCGGTGCTTTACAACGGACGACCTTTGCCGGACGGAATGGTTTTACTACCACGCTCAGTAATGTGAACCGGGTCACTGGTCAGACCGAGGTCGTGACTTTGATCACTACGCAAACGCGTGATGGACAACTGTTCTACATGATCGCGGTTGCGCCACAGAATGAGTATGGCACTTATCAGACGGCGTTCCGCAACATCCTGCGGACCGTGCAACTAAACGGCTAGACGATAAGACAATTAAGCCGCAGTTAGACCCGCTCTTTGGAGCGGGTCTTTTGCGTTATGGGCTTTCGCGGTAAGCTACGCCGCATGGACGAACCGCGCCGCACTTGGGTTAGGTGGCCACTGATCGCAGCTGGCTGGTCGCTGTTTGCCATCTTCTTTGCCAGCGAATCCATTGTTGCGCGTGCGTACGCGAGCCGGCCGTTGCAGATAAGTCAGACAATTACGATCTGGTTTATCTGCGCGTTCATCTGGTTCGCAGCAACTCCGCTAATGTTACATCTGGCTCAACGCTTTCCGATCGACCGTCGTAGTTGGCTTCGTAACTCACTCACACATCTGCTATTCAGTTGCGGGTTCGCTTTTGTTCTATTGGCGATCTACGTTTTGATTACTAGTTGGATCGGATTTCAACCTTCTCGCAGCTCGCTGCTGACGAACCTACGCAATCAGTACGTCTCCACTTTCCATTCCGAGGTACTGACTTACTGGGCGGTCATCGGGTTGAGCCACGCAGTCAATTACTACCGCAAGTATCGCGAACGTGAGATTCGCGCTTCGCAACTCGAGGTCCAACTCGCGCGTGCGCAACTCGATGCGTTGCGCATGCAGCTGCAGCCTCATTTTCTCTTCAACACATTGAATACAATTTCGGTGTTGATGAAAGAGAACGTGCAGCTGGCCGACCAATTACTACTGCGGCTCAGCGACCTGTTGCGATTGTCGCTTAAGTCTACTGAGAACCATGAAGTCACACTGCGCGAGGAACTGGAGTTCCTGCGCAACTACCTGGAGATTGAACAGACCCGGTTCCAGGATCGGCTCACCGTACGTTACGACATTGACGAACAAGCGTTTGACGCACAGGTTCCAAACCTGATTCTTCAGCCCCTCGTCGAAAATGCAATCCGCCATGCCGTAGCGCCGAAACCGGGAAAGAGCACGGTGGAGATCCGAGCGGCACGCCGCAACGGCAAGGTAGAGCTGCAGGTGCGTGATGATGGACCAGGTTTGCCCGCGGTCACGAATGGCAATGGCATCGGTTTGTCCAACACCAGGGCCCGGCTCGATAAGTTATATGGCTCGGCGCACACGTTTGAATTGTCGCCGGCCAACGGTCACGGGCTGCAAGTGACGGTTACGTTGCCGTTTCATACGGCCAAACAGCAAGAGAAAGTCGATGCAGAAAATCAGAACGTTGCTGGTGGATGACGAACCGATTGCGCGGCGAGGAATCCGTCAGCAACTGCAATCAGAAGCGGACGTAGAGATTATTGGCGAGTGTGCCAATGGTCAGGAAGCGGTGGCCGCGATCCGGGCACAGTCGCCGGATCTCGTTTTTCTCGATGTACAGATGCCGTTGTTGAGCGGGTTTGGCGTAGTTGAAGCAGTCGGTTTGGATCACCTGCCAGCAGTTGTTTTTGTCACTGCTTACGACGAACACGCGATTCGAGCTTTCGAAGTGAATGCTCTTGACTACCTGCTGAAACCGATCGAGCCACGCCGGTTTCAAAAAACACTTAATCGCGTTCGCGACCAGCTCAACCAAACATCAGATAATCAGCTAAACGAGAAATTGGCCGCGTTATTAGATTTGCTGGAACATTCTGATGAGGTTTTCAAAAAGCAGTCCTACCTCGAACGCGTGGTGATCAAGGAAAGCGAACGTGTGCTGATGCTGCCGGTCGCTGATGTCGATTGGATAACGGCCCACGGAAACTACGTACAGATTCATACCCGTTCAAGGACTCACCTACTACGCGATACGATGGACAGCATGGAACGTAGACTTGATCCCGCGAAGTTTGTCCGCCTGCGTCGCTCCACGATCGTAAACGCTGAACGGGTAAGGGAGTTGAAGCCCTTGTTCAATGGAGAGTACGCGGTCTTCCTGAAGAACGGAGTTGAACTAACGTCCAGCAGGCGCTACCGCAAAAACCTGGACCTGCTGTTAAGGTCGTAACTTTTCCACGTTTACCAACCGCTAATCCCAACATTCCCGCCGCTAATCACAAATCCGTTGCGCTGTTTAGGGGCCGCGATTAACGTGAGCCCGCGGCCGAAGATAACCACGACTTGAATCGGTTATTTGGCGATTAATGGGGAGGCCGATGTCACGATTTGTGAAGCAAGGTACGACGCATGTAACCCGACGAGGTTTTCTCTCGAGGGCGGCGCTTTTCGCGGGATATTGTGCCTTGAGTTGCGACCTCGAAGCACAGCAACCTAATGCTGCATACGGAGTACCGCCAGTACAGGCACTGGATGACAAGAACGTGATTCACGGAAGAGTTTCCTTCAAGAGTGGAACGGAGGACCTCGATGGCTATCTGGCCAGGCCGAACAAGAAAGGCAGATTTCCTATAGTCGTCATCGTTGCCGGAAACCCTCCCTATGAAGAGTACGTTCGGAATATGACTGCTATGTTCGCCCAGATTGGTTTTGTTGGCATCGCGCCCAACATTTACTCAGTACAAAGGAACGCGACGACGCTCGAGCAGCTACGAAAAATCCTGGCCGAGAAAATTACCGACGCCAAAATTTTTGGGGACATTCGATCGTCAATTAGTTATGCGAAAGAGCAAGGCTTTGGAAAATCTAATCACGTAGCTGTCACCGGATTTTGTTTCGGCGGTAGATGTGCGCTCATGTTCGCGGCGAACTATCCGAATGCAGTCCGCGCAGTGGTGCCTTTCTATGGCAATCTCAAGACGCCTGCGTTCGCAGGTCGAGAACTGGATCCCATTGATGTCGTGGCAAGGATAAGGGTGCCGGTCCTGGGTCATTATGCTGAAAATGATCCGGAGATTCCGCTGGCCCAGCTAAGAGATTTTGAAGCCCTGGTGAAGAAGAATAATAGTAACAGCCAGATTTTTACCTATGCCGGTGCACGTCATGGATTTTTCGCGCACACGCAGCCGACGTACGATGCAGATGTATCCAAGATCGCGTGGGAGCGTACAACCGTATTTCTCAGGAAACATTTAAGTCATTGACGGCCAGCATTTTTGAAGCGCGCTCCAGGGAGCCCGCGTTAATCGATCCACGAATTACACCAAACATACGAAGTAGGAGAAACATGATGAAAATTATCGCAATGTTCTTGATCCTTCTCGGCGGAACGATCGCGACAGCACGAGCTCAAGGTGCCGTCTCCGACGCTGACAAAGCTGCCATCACTCAAACCGCTCTTGATTACCTGGAGGGTTGGTATGCGGGTGATGCTGAACGAATGGAACGCGCGCTTCATCCCGAGCTGGCGAAACGCATCATGCGCACTAATGCGCAAGGTCAAAGCCGTTTGGAGCAGATGGGTGCGATGACTTTGGTGCAATACACGCGACGTGGCTTCGGCAAAAACACCCCGAAGGACAAACAACAGAAAGACGTCACGATCCTCGACGTGTTTGAGAACGCAGCGAGCGTAAAGGCGGTGGCCATTGACTGGATAGACTACCTTCACGTCGCGAAGTCGAATGGCAAGTGGGTGATTGTGAACGTGCTTTGGGAAATGAAGCCCAGGAAGGAAGATCAGAAGTAAGGTCGACTAAAAGCCAGGTTAGGTGTGTATGAAGATAAATCGGCGTGATCTCCTGGTCGCAGGTGGAGTTTCTTTGCTCGCTGGCTCGCCTGCATTCGGGCAAAGTACTGTCGCCACGCCTCCCGGTACGCAGTCTCCGGCTATCGATGCTCGGGCAACGCGCCTTCTCGAAGCTCTGCAAAGAAATAGGCTTGTCCTCACCTTGAGCGACGGCGTTCCCGCAGGTCCCGGCTGGGATTGGCTGGTGCGGGAAGCGCGGACTGCAAGCTTCACACTGATCGGTGAGGAGCACGGAGTAGCGGAAACCGCCCTTCTCTCCACGGCTCTCTTCCATGCCCTTGCCGGATCTGGTTACAACCGAATGGCCATCGAGCTTTCGCCGCCCATTGTCGAGGACATTGAGGCGGCGGCCAGACGCAATGGCCTTAAGGGGATTGTAGAGGTCTTAACTAACCCCGGCGTGTTCACCTTTTATAACTTGCGTGAAGAAGCTAAGTTCCTGGCTGACGTCATTCAGGCAGCGCCCAGAAACGAGCGTGTTCTATGGGGACTCGACCGTGAGATCTTCAGCGATCGGTATCTAATCTCCAGACTCGAGCCCAGAGTCCCGAAGCGCGCACTCGAGGGCTTCACTCGTCTTAAGGAGGCGTCAACCAATGCCCTGGCGCGATTTGAGCAAACTCGAAACCCGGATGACCTGTTCCTTCTGTCCGAGGATCCGGCGCTGGTGTCGGCTGTTCGCGCCGCTTGGCCGGATCCAGACCATCAAAGTGACCTGATAATGCGCACGCTTGAGGAGTCACTTGCCATTGAAGCTGCAGAACGGGCCGGAGGTGCGTGGCCCTACTTGCAGCGCCGCGCGAAATGGAAGCGGGATAACCTCGCAAGTCTGTTAACGGCAGATCAGGGGCGTAGGGTGCGCCCAAAGATCTTGATGAAATTTGGCTACAACCACGCGATCCGCGGTGCCAATTATGTCAATGTCTTCGACCTCGGCAGCATGGCGGACGAGGCGGCAGCCCTCACGGGTGATCGAGCTTTCCATGTTCTCGTCATCCCAGGTTTCGGTTCTCGTCAGGCTGTCCCAGGGCAAAAGCGGAGTTTCGGGTCCGTTGCGACCGATGATTTCGACGACTTCAATGCCGGGGACCGGCGCCTCACTCGCGTGTTGCCAAACGTCAACGCCACGGGTCATGAAGTGATCGACTTGCGGGCTTCGCGGCCGTTGGCAATGCGTGGACTCGAAAGCTGGAACGCCGACCTCATCAGGACGATCCATGGTTATGACGCAGCTGTGATCTGGAAGGGGGCACATGCCTCTTCGGGGTTGGAGTGAGTCGGGAACTCATCAATCAGATTAGCTAAGACCTGTACATATCAGCGTCGACCCTTTTAATGGGACCGCGGGCGGCTCGCCCGCACTGGCGCGAAGCGCGAAAAAGTCCGTCAAAGCAATCTCCCAGCGCGAAACTCTCACAACTTCTTAGCTTCCTGCCAAAGTTCTTCAAGTTCATCCAGTCTTACTTGATCGAGCGCTTTTCCACGTTCGGTGAGCTTCGTTTCGATATAACCAAAGCGCTTTCGAAACTTGCGATTGGTTAACTTTAAGGCCGCCTCCGGCTCCACCTGCATGCGTCGCGCGATATTCGTCACCGCAAACAACAGATCACCCAACTCCTCGCGGACGCGTGTATGTTCGGCTTCACCGTTCGAGACCGCGTGCGTTTGAATCGCTTCGCGGAGTTCACCAATTTCCTCTTCCAGTTTGTCGAAGATGTCGTTGACATTTTTCCAGTCAAAGCCCACTCGGGCGGCTTTTGTGGATAGCTGATGCGCCTCCATTAAAGCCGGGGCTTTGGACGACACGCCGTCAAGCAGTGAACCTGCCCGCTCGGTTTTTCCCGCAGCACGACGTTCCTCTTGTTTCATCGCTTCCCAGTTGCGAAGCACGGCCGCCGAATCCTCGGCGCTGACGTCTCCGAACACATGTGGATGTCGTCGCACCATCTTGGTATGAATAGCTTCAACTACATCATCTATGACGAAGTGACCCTGCTCTTTCGCGATTTGCGCGTAGAACACGATTTGAAACAGTAAGTCTCCCAGTTCGTCACGAAGTTCAGCCGGGCGACCTTCGCGAGCTTCCTCAACCGCTTCGAATGCTTCATAAGCTTCTTCGAGCAACATTGGCGCGACGGTCGAGTAGGTTTGTTCGCGGTCCCAGGGACAACCATCTGGCGAACGGAGTCTTTCCATCAGTTTTACAAGGTCCTCAAATGTGATAGGCATGGGACTAAGTCTAAAGTCCAAAGTCTAAAGTCCAAAGTGACGGCAGTAATCGTAGTGGTTTGTTGCCCGCGCTACAGGCCAGTGCTACCATCGACCAATACAAAATCTTTTGCAGTTGTTCGATGAAGAATTCAGGGGTAGAACTATGAGCGAAGAGCAATCCAACTTTAAGGTTACTGATCGCAGGCTTTTTAATGCGGATGGCAGTCCGCGCGATGTTCCCGCCGAACAACGGCCGCCGGAGCCGCCGCCGTCAATGCCGGCTGCTGAACCCGAGCAAAGCGCGGCGGATATTGTCGATGCGACATACAGTGAAAGGCCGGCTGAGGAAACTAATGCAGCACCGGTAGGCGGAACGGCCGAGGCCGGGTCACCCGAACAGATAAACGAGATACCAGGAGTAGACGATCCTGCCAGCTTCCCAAACTTCATCATGTCGATAGCTTCAAACGCGGCGTCGGCTTTGGGCATGATGGAACATCCGGTAACGGGAAAGCGCGAGGTGGATCTCGAGCTCGGTAAACATTGGATCGATATTCTGGGGATGCTGCAACAAAAGACTAAAAATAATCTGCTGGCGCAGGAGCAACAGATTCTCGAGAGTCTGCTGGCAGATCTGCGCATGCAGTATGTCTCGCTCACGAATTCCGTCGCTTCAAAGGCGCGCGGCTTTTCCAGCCGGGACATCACAGGCGGCTAACTTTGTCCAACGTCCAATGTCCAATGTCCAAAGTCAGGATCCGACAGCAATCAGTTGACTTTGGACTTTGGACATTGGACATTGGACTGCATCATGAAATTGACCTTCCTCGGCACTGGCACGTCCACCGGTGTGCCTTCTATCGGCTGTGAATGCGAGACGTGTACTTCCGACGATCCACGCGACAAGCGCTTACGTGTTTCAGTCCTGATCGAACATGCCGACCAATCAATTCTCATTGACACCTCTTCCGATTTTCGTCAACAAGCACTGCGATACGGTTTGAAGAGACTCGACGCAGTTTTGATCACACACTGTCACGCTGACCACATATTTGGCCTTGATGATATTCGTCCACTGAACTTCCGTTTCGGTGCTCTTGGTCTTTACGCGAACGAGCGCGCCTGGGTAGACATTCGTCGCATCTTCAAATACATCTTTGAGCCCTCTCACTTTGGCGGGGGCTTGCCGCAGGTGATACCTCATACCGTCGTGCCAGGAGCGCCGTTTTGTATTGGCGGGGACTTGGAAATCACGCCGATTGAGGTGATTCACGGTCGGTTACCGGTTATGGCTTACCGGTTCAACGATTTCGCCTACGCTACAGATCTAAGCGAGATTCCGCAGGCTAGCATTGACGCTCTACAGGGTCTCGACGTACTGGCACTGGATTGCCTTCGGTTTGCAAAGCATCCGACTCACCTTTGGGTGGATAAAGCGCTTGAATACATTGAGAAACTGAAACCGCGGCGCACGTTTCTTACGCATATTGCTCACGACGTTATGCATGAACGCGATTCGGCGAAACTGCCGGACGGAGTGCAGTGGGCGTATGACGGACTAGAAATAAGTGATTAGTAAAAAGCGATGAGTGATGAGTGATGAGTAATGGTGAGTGATGAGTGATGAGTAAGAACCACGACCGGTTCTTACTCATCACTCATCACTCATCACTTTTCCCTTATCACTAAGGTTCCTATGCGACTATTTCACGGGATCGACAACGCCGAGATTCAACGACCGACGGTTTTGACGCTCGGCGTTTTTGACGGTTTGCATCTGGGCCACCAGTTGATTGTGCGCACAGTTGTCGAGCGAGCGCGTGCAATGAATGCGGTGCCTACGGTGATCACTTTCGATCCACATCCACGCGCGGTCCTGCATCCCGCTTCTGCTCCCCCGTTGCTACAAACCCTCGATCAAAAAGTCGAAGGCTTCGGAGTACTCGGCGTTGAGCAAACGATCGTAGTGCGCTTTACCCATGAGTTTGCGCAAATTCGTGCGGAAGAGTTTCTACGGGATGTTGTGAAGGAACGGCTGCACGCGAAAGAAATCTATCTCGGTAAGGGGTTTGCTTTTGGACACGATCGAGAGGGCAATATCGACTTGCTGCGACGTGTTAGTCGGGATTTGGGATTTTTTGCTGACGACGTCCCGGAAGTTCAAGTTCGCGGCCAACGCGTCAGTTCCAGTCGTGTGCGTCAGTTGTTGAAGGAAGGCAAGGTGAACCTCGCGCGCCGGCTCCTGGGACGTCCCTACGGCGTTGAAGGCATAGTGGAACGGGGTGACGAACGTGGTCACCGGCTCGGCTTTCCGACAGCCAACGTACACCCAAAGAATCGCGTCATACCCCGGAACGGCGTTTACGTGACCGGAGCCTTAATTGACGGTCAATGGCGCCGTAGCGTTACAAATGTTGGACTTAGGCCGACTTTTGGCGCCGACACGGAACCTTCGGTTGAGACTTTCGTAATTGATTGGGCGGGGGATTTATACGGAGATGTCGTGCGGGTCAGGTTCCTTCATCGTTTGCGCGACGAACGAAAGTTCAATTCAGTTGACGAGTTAAAGAAACAGATCGAATACGATGTCAGGCGCACGCGGAGATATTTCGAGAGCGCGGGGGCGCGGCATACGTTGTCAGTTGTATGAGCACTAATCAAGCACTAGTTCCGGTCACCTCTTCAAACCATGACGCGATCCGGCCCAACGGGAATGGCGCGTCATCCAGTGCAGCTAAGCCCGCGTCGTCCGTGCCGCCGCTGAGCGACGAATTGGTAAATCAAATCTTGAAGGGACGCGGCTTGCGCGGTTGGCTGCGGGTGGCCCGCGTGAGCCGTGTGCTCGGACTCTTCACTCTGTATTTATTCCTCGACACGTATCACATCCGATCCAGCTTTAACCGGAAAATATCCGAGCGACGGAGTGCGGAAGCTGAAGCAGATGGACTCTACCCGCGTCTCGCTGCTGGAGCGCGAGATATGCTCCGTCGCGGTTTTGATAAAACCGTTCGGCTCCTCCGGCTGATTGTGTTTCGTGGCGCGGAAGGTTCGGAGAAAAAGGAAGCCCGCCTTCAGAAGCAGGCACTTTGGTTACGCGACAGTTTGATTGATCTCGGTCCGACGTTTATCAAGATCGGTCAAACGTTGGGAACACGCGCTGATCTCCTACCTCTGGCTTACGTCAAAGAATTATCGACACTGCAGGATCAGGTGCCGGCGTTTCCCACAAGCGACGCCTTCGCTCGTATCGAGACTGAATTAGGGCGACCGCTTCACGAGTGTTACAGCGAGATAGATAGCGAACCTATCGCATCGGCATCGTTGGGCCAGGTCTATCGGGCGCGTCTGGCATCTGGCGAAGAGGTCGCAGTTAAAGTGCAGCGACCCAATCTCGATGAAGTAATTAGTTTTGACATCGCAGTGCTGTACAAGATAGTGCAGTTGACCAACCGGTTCTTTCCGCGGGCGAATGAGAACGCCGACTGGGAAGGAATGCTGCGCGAGTTTCATGTGACGATCTTTGAAGAGATGGATTACGTGAAGGAGGGCCGGAATGCAGACCGCTTCCGCTACAACTTCCGTACGTGGCGGGCGATTCGAGTCCCGAAAATCTTCTGGTCGCACACGAGCCGGCGCGTGTTGACACTCGAATTCATCCGCGGCACCAAAGTCACCGATCTCGAAGCGTTACGTGCGCGGCGCATCTCACCGGTCAAAGTTAACCGGCTTCTGGTCCGTACTTATCTGAAGCAGCTACTTGAAGACGGATTCTTCCATGCGGATCCACATCCAGGGAATCTGCTGGTGATGGATTCCGGCCACCTCGCGTTTTTCGACTTCGGCATGGTCGGCCGGATTACTCCCAAGCTTCAGTCGCAGATGATTAATGCGTTCTTCCACGTTGTTTCGAAAGACGTGCAAGGGCTGGGGCAGGACATCATCAACCTGAACTTCCTTAAACCGGGGGTGAATCCGGAGACCATTCGGCCGGTGGTGGAAAGCCTGTTCACGTTGTATCTGAATTTAAAGCTCGGTGAAGTTAAGTTTAAGGAATTAACTTACGATCTGGCGGAAGTAGTTTATGAATATCCGTTTCGTCTGCCGGCCAATTTCACTTACGTGATGCGAGCGCTGATGACGCTTGAGGGCATTGGCATAGTGACGGATCCCGGATTCAGCTTCTTTGAAACTGCAAAGCCATACGCGCGCGAGTTTATGCTCAAGCGCGAGGGTAAAGCATTTCGGCAGTTGATTTTCGACAAGGTGACTGGCCGCGAAGATGGTACTGGGCGTATCGAATGGGCCAGGGTTTGGAAGCTCACCAAGATGGCCGCGCAGATGTATCTCGGCGGCTGATCCGATTATCTATACAACTAAGCTAATAAGGGCACGACGCATTAAGGTCGTGCCCTTATTCCTTCCAGGAGTCTTGTTACTTCGAGAGTTGCCCGCGCACTGCGCCGTCGGGAAATTCAGCGTTGTGAACATTCACGTAATAGTCAGCAGGCTTCTGAATGATCAGTTTTATCTTTTCACGATCAAACTGCACGCATTCTTTGGCCACCCCATCTACAGGAGTCTTGAGTGTGACCACCACAGGGCCAGCCTTGTCCGCTGCTCCGACATGGATGTGCGCAGCATTCGGCGCGGCTATGTTTGAAACAGTCAACTCGTAACAGATTTGGTTTTGTCCGGGATTCAGTTCGGCCTTAAACGTGCCCGTTCCGTCCGTGTCACCTGGACCGGGTACTTCCGCAGCCCCGGTCAAAGTTGCTGTGAGCGGACGTCCGCCTTGCTCCTTGTCCTGAGACGCTAAAACAATGGTGACCGCGGCCACTAGCAGAAACAGGACAATCGGTCCTTCCAACTTTCTCATATCGCCTCCTTGGCAGGATCACGGAACTGTGAGTAGACGGGCATCCTGCCCCAACTAGGTCCCGTTATCGTGAAGCAACTTTGTTTTTTGTGTGGCGATTGATTACCGGCGCCGGAGCGAGTTGAAGAGCAGCGGATATGTTGCCAACGATTGCGCGCGGTATTGGGGACGGAACCCAAAAAGAATCAATCGGCCTTTCCCTACAGAGATTTCCACCAACGCAGCCTGGCCCTTAAGCCGGTCGGCGCCTAATAGCCATCCTGAAAGGAGAGGATTTCCGGCTGAAGGATACCGGGCGATGACGTGAGCGCGCTTTCCCTCCTCGCCCCCCTTGATCTCGAACACTGGAGAATCCTCCACCCATGCGACACTCTGCGGCGGCATATTATGCGCGACCGGATGTGAAGTATCGAGCTCAATTCTCAATATCGAACCGGGAACAAAGAAGTCTTTTTCCAGGACGTGTGCCACCGCGTTTCTGACAGGAAGTTTGAATTGTTCGATGGCGAACTCCGAGGCGCGGTTAATGAACACCAGTGTGCCACCCTCTTGGACAAACTCGCGCAACGCCTTCACACCTTCTTGTCCAACGCCACCTGTGTATTCAGGAGGCATAGTTCCTTGAGCGTAACCGTTGAGGATCGTTCGAGCGGACTGATCCGGGAACAGGATTGCATCGTAACTACCGGACAGTTTTCCTTCGCGAATCCGACTGTCCGATAAAGACAGAGATGAAAGCTTCGAGTGTTCGCGCCTTTGTCTGCTGCTGTTGCGGCGAATGGATTGTTCTAAGATCCATCTGGTCCAACCCTCATCCATGGACGGAACGTGCGATTTATAAAGCCCGACTCGAGTAACACTTGTGCTGGATCCAACATAGGGCGTTAGCATTCCTGGACTTGGACTGAGCTTCCGGTATCGGGGTGCCTGGTACACGGGAACTACCGGAACGCCATAAAGGAGCGGCAGTGTATGAGCGGTAACGTCGTAAGGTGGAATCGGATGGCCGCTTGCGTCGCGCAGGTTCGGGTATGCCTGTTCGCGAAGTAATGCCGCTGCGAAACTCCCGTAAGGCTGGGCCATTGGGACGATCGCAGCGCCGTTTTGATAGATCTTTCTTCCAAAAGTGAACTGCTCAGCGACATCAAAATCTACGCCGGCGCGTCGCAGGGTGTCGAGCAAAACAGGGTAGTTTCCAAATTGAAACGGAACAATGAAACCAAATAACTCGCCGGGTCGCCTCGGCCGAACGGCTTCCTTACCGACACTGTAAAAGTTCGTCAACCATTGCTCGCGATTTTGTGATGCGTGTTTCAGCAACGTGAACGCCGCGGTCGTCATGTAGTTGGTAATGTTACGCAAGCGCCACTCGCCGCCTTTCCAAACGGGCCCAAACTTCGGCGACTCTTTTTGCGGATCGTAGCCTTCACGAGGACGCAACTGATCGACTTTGATGGTGATAGGTGATGCAATGCGGGCTGAAGCTGTTTCTGAAAGAATGCGCACACCGCCGTGGTAGTGCGAATAAGCACGCGCGGGAGTCCAGGCGTCGTAAGTCGAGCCGGTCGTAATTCCTTCAAAGCCTGCTTTACGCATCTCACTCGCGATCCAGTTGCCCAGTTCCGTATACCCATCCACTATCTGTTTAGGAACGTTAGGTTCGACAGGAGGCATGTAGGGCGGCAGGAACAGTCGTGACCCGAAAGCGCCCTGTTGATGTATGTCGTGGACGATCTGCGGATGCCAGACGTTGTGAATCTTATCGACTGTGATTTTGGTTTCGGCTTGCGTGAACGCATACCAGTCGCGGTTGTTATCGTGTCCGACATACTTGTGGTACAGCTCGGGAGGTTCGGTCCCTTCGTACGGTGTGCCTAATGTTTTGTCATACCAATTCTTAACTATGTCAACGCCGTCAGGATTTAGAGATGGCACGAGCAGAATGATTGTGTTTCGTAGTATTTCCTCAATCTCGGGCTCATTTGAAGATGCGAGCCGATGTGCGATCAGCATGCTGGAAAGATAAGAACCAACCTCGGTCGAGTGGATACCGCAGGTGATCAGGACAACAGTTTTTCCGCGTCTGATTAGCTCGCGGGCCTTTCGATCACGAACCGCGGGAGGGCCAAGCCTTCGTGGATCTGCAAGCAAGTCCTGAATGCGTTTGTATTCGTCCAGCCGGGCCAGGTTTTCGGGAGAGCTGATGGTGACCATTACGAATGGCACATCCATCGTCGTCTTACCGAGTGACTCAAACTTCACACGATTACTGCCCCGATCGAGTTTGTCGAAGTAGGTCAACACCTGATTCCAACTCGCAAGCTTTCGGTCATCTCCGGGAATAAAGCCCAGCACGTCCAGGGGGGCAGGGCCACTCGCCCGGAATGCTGGCTGAGCTTGCGAGTGTGTGACCGGAAAAAGGGAAATGGAAAGGACGAGAGCAAGGAGCAGTAAGACCGTTGATATGCGCATCAGATGTTTAGTTGTCCGTGGAGAATGAAAGAAGGAGCAGTTTAAACGAAAACGCTGTCCCTCGCATTAGCCCCCTTATGGCTCTGCTGCCGATGGCCCAGGGCGAACCTTTTGCCACTTTTGCATCGACCGACCGCATTCCCAATTGCTTGCTCTCGGCAAGGGGCGCGTGTAAAGTAACGGCGTTTCAACCCCTATCTCCCAGATATAACAACTTGTCGGAGGGATACCTTAATGTCCACTGAACGTGTCGACTCGGCTGAGGCTGCGCGCGCACAGGAGTTTCCGGATCGAACTGGCTGGAAGCCTGACAATCCTTACTTAACAAACTTCCGTCCGTTCATTCCGCCAGCTGTGGCTATCGATGAGTTGACCCCGCGCGCCCTGATAGTAGGCACGCTGCTGGGGATCGTCTTCGGAGCATCTTCGCTATACCTGGTTTTGAAGGTTGGTCTAACAGTTAGCGCTTCAATTCCCGTTGCCGTGATTTCGATTACTCTGTTTCGGGTGCTTTCAAAGGTCGGAGTCCGTAATGCAACGATCTTGGAAAACAACATCGTGCAGACGGCCGGATCAGCTGGAGAGTCGATTGCGTTTGGGCTGGGAGTGACGATGCCCGCGATCCTGATTCTCGGGTTCGATCTCGATCTCGCCCGCGTCATGTTAGTTGCCGTACTCGGCGGCTTGCTCGGTATCCTCATGATGATTCCGTTGAGGCGGGCATTAATTGTTCAACAACACGGGATTTTGAAGTATCCGGAGGGAACGGCCTGTGCCGAAGTCTTGAAGGCCGGCGCCTCGAAAGAATCACTCGATGCGGCCCACAAGGATCCCCTGTCAGCGAGAGTGGCAGACCAGGCCACGATTGGCGGCAAAACAATTGTCGCCGGATTCGGCATCGGCTTCGGTTTCTACGCGCTCCAGCAAATTCTCAAGACCTGGAAAGAGATTCCACAAAAAGTTTTCGGTCCGCCATTTTCAGCCGGATCAATCTCGATTGAGAACAACCCGGCGTTGTTAGGGGTCGGCTATATCATTGGCCCACGCATCGCTTCGATCATGTTTGGCGGCGGCGTCCTGTCATACCTGGTTTTGATTCCGATGATCAAGTATTTCGGTGAAGGACTACTTGGTCCGCTTGCGCCAGGTACAAAGCCAATTTCGCAAATGGCCATCGATGGCGGCAACAGCATTCAGAGCACTTACATTCTTTATATTGGCGCCGGTGCAGTTGCTGCCGGCGGCATTATTAGTCTCGTGCGCAGTTTGCCGATTATTTGGAGTGGCCTGAAAGGTGGTCTGGCAGATCTGCGTGGAAGCACGGCTACTGGAGCGACTGCGTTGCGCACCGATCGCGATCTCTCGATGAGGTTCGTCATCGGCGGCATCATCGTACTGTTGGCTGCCATCATGTTGGCACCGCAACTTAATCTGCGCTTTAACATTCTGGGAGCGTTACTGATCGTCGCCTTTGGTTTTTTGTTCGTAACCGTGTCTTCGCGGCTTACGGGCGAAGTCGGGTCATCGTCAAATCCGATCTCGGGCATGACCGTAGCTACCCTTTTGCTGACCTGCCTGGTGTTTCTCATTATCGGTTGGACAACGCCACCATATTTCGTTACGGCGCTGTCGATTGGCGGCATCGTCTGCATCGCAGCATCAAACGGCGGAACCACGTCGCAAGATCTAAAAACAGGTTTCCTTGTTGGAGCGACTCCTAAAAACCAACAGATCGCAATTCTGGTGGGCGCATTGGCCTCGGCTCTTGTGCTTGGTTATGTCCTCTTATGGCTTAACCAGGCGTCTACCGTTTACGTTCCGGCAGGTAACACGCAATACGTGACTCTTCCTGCGGGTTACCGTTTTGATCCAGCGAAGTGTGAACAAAGCGGCGGTCAAGCCAAACGTGAGGACCATGCAGGGTCCAGCTACATTGTTTGCCATCAGACCGATACCAACGTTGGCACGACCGGACGTTTTCTAGTTGACCCTCAAGGTACGCCCGCGTTTTTGGTCGATCCTGGAATAAACGGCGTTATCAAAACTACGCCTGAAGGACATAGTGTTCAGAAGTACAACGCACCAAAAGCCACGCTGATGTCTTACATCATCACAGGCATTCTTAGTCAGGAACTACCCTGGGGGCTGGTACTTTTAGGCGTATTCATAGCCATTGTTTTGGAACTGGCTGGAATACCGTCCCTGGCATTTGCAGTCGGAGTGTATCTCCCTGTTTTCGTATCCACTCCGATCTTCGTGGGCGGCATGGTGCGGCTGGGCGTGGACAAGTATCTCCGCCAAAAGTTTGCCAGCCAAAAACTTTCGGAAGAGCAATTTGTGGCCGAGACCGACAAGAGTTCGGGTGTGCTGTTGGCTTCCGGATATATCGCCGGCGGAGCGCTGGCAGGCGTTGCTTATGCCTTCCTTAATCTCAGCGAGGGTATTACCGCACGGTTGAATGGTTTTGAGGATTGGGCTAAGGCACACAACGCTTTTTATCAGGGTCCCCATGCGGGGAAACTGGCTCTCATTCCGTTCGCGATAATTACGATTATCTTGTATCTCGTAGGACGGGAGTTATTGTTGAGAGCGAAGCCGTCTGTCGACCGCGGCAATTAAGTTGTTGTTGACAATTTGGCTTTTATTTCAAAGCTGAATCGTGTAATTTTGATCGTCAGTTGGGCGCGCTGCTAAGCCGGGGGCGCGCCTCATCTTTATCACTCAATGGAATTTTCGAGGACCAGACGACTAATGCAATCTGTAATTACCTCGCGACGCCTGTTCGCCGTCTTCTTTATTTGTGCAGTAATGATTTGCGGAGCTATTGCGGCAACGGCGCAGACAGCGCCGCAACGTTCGCCTTCCGATACCGTACGTGAGTTTTATAAAGCGATGCGTGAAAAACGTTTTCGCGACGCCTGGGCGTTATCGATTTACCAGCCGGCCGTCGAAGGGTTGACTCAGGAGGAGTGGAACGAACTGCTTCCCGATTTCGAGAAAACGGCGCTGGCAGTGACGCAGAAAGTGCCTGCGAAATTACAGATAACCAACGAGGTTGTAAGTGGCGAAACGGCAGTAGTCATGATGAAGATTTTGGATGCCGACGAAAAAGAAGAGCTCCAACAGGCCACATTAATCAAAACTCCGGGTGGTTGGATCTTAGGCGATGCTGAAAGCCAGGCAATGGTTAAGAAAGCTGGTAAGAAGTTCTTTTTCACTGCCCGCATCGATGCCCACCACAACGAGGTAAAGGACATGCTGACGAGAATTACACTGGCCCAAGTGGTTCATAGTCAGCAAAACGGTGGTCTGTATGGTGATATGGCTGCTTTAGTACGTGCCGGCCTTGTTCCAAAGGACATTGAGACACCGGACTCCACCGGTTACAGATTTCGCATTAGCGTTTCACCCGACCGTAAGAGTTGGTTTGCCGCGGCGGAACCCGCGGAGTATGGTAAATCTGGAAAGCTCTCGTATTACCTGGATTCCGCCGGAGTGAGAAGCGGAGATGTAGGCGGCAAACCCTTGCCGACTACTGCCCCGAAAAACTAGGTGCTCGACATTTTTATTGCACGGCTCGACGCCGGTAACTAGAATACAGACGCGATTTTTCCCGACTCCTTACCCGTTTTGCCCCTCCTCAAACAGACAAGGCCTTCTTCGTAGGCTGAGAGTAGAAGATTCTGTTTTGAATATTGGCTGGGTCCGAGGGCACCGCTATGGAGTTTGCACGTTCGATTGCATCACGTTTGCGGCAATACGCGGGTGACCGTCGGCATGCAAAACGTGTAAAGGCGCGCCTGAATTTTACGCTTTCGTTAGTTGGACCTGCGCTTAGCTCAAACGGCGCGAAGCGGGTGATTAGCGTCGACGGTCACACGCTCGATCTGAGTTCTACCGGCCTTGCGCTTATCGTGCCAACAATTATCGTTAACGAACATCACCTGGTTGGCGAGAATCGTAATATGTTCGTCAGGTTGGAACTGCCCGACGGCCCTCTTGAGATCAATGTTGTGCCCATTCGTTACGAACGACTGGAAGACCACCCAACTGAGACTGGATATTTGATCGGGGTGAAGCTGGGTAATGTCGAACCGCAAGACCGCGTTCGGTTCAGTGAGTTTGTGTCGCAGGGGCTTCGTGGTTGACTCACCTAGACGAATCGCAACCGGCCGAATACTTCAGGAACATGAAAAAAAGGTTCCGGAGTTTGAGTAGGTTGCCACGATAAGTAACGCTCGTTTCCAACTCCTTCACAACGAAATAGATTGACTCGCCATTCGTCTCCCAGCTTTGGCTTGGGTATGCGATCGCTCCAGGGGATGCGCATAACGATTGTCATTAAGCCGTTACACGTGTGCGCCGCCGTGGTCATCCCCGATTGGTAGCGCCATTCTTTTTCGATTCCTTCTGGTTCAACAGTGACTACAAGATCAACCCACGCTCCATTCGGGGCAGCTTCAAATTCATAGTAGCGGTTCGGTTGTTCGGTTGATGGCGTGATGAAGATTTCGCACACGTCAGTGTCCCATAACCCAATTGTTTTCCTGTCTAGTGGGGCGTCTTTCTGAATAAGTGGCGGTTGAGACTGGCGACAAACGTAGCGGATGAGTAGCGCTTCATCCGACCAAAGCATTCGCACCTCGCAGTGCTGTGATTTTGGGGCTTCCGCTCCAGACCAGTGGCGATTGATCGCAACGGGTGTGGCCTTGTCCCATCCGGGATAATCAAATTCCTGTGGCTCAAGATCCACACTACTGTAAAGCGCCGTTACGACAGGTGTTGCACTCCTCACAATAGACTCCTCACCCAACCACCATCGACCTGTAACGTAACGCCCGTAATGTACGAAGCCCGTTCTGACGCGAGAAACGCGACTGCGGCAGCAATTTCCTCTGGTTGGCCAATCCGACGAATCGGACCCTGCGTGGCCCAGCTGTCAATTATGTCTTCTTTAGTCTTTTGAAGAACTTCGCTACGCATCCTGGCGAGTTCTTCCTGGCGTTCCGTTAGGGTGTAGCCGGGTGCGACGTTGTTTACGGTCACACCGTCGGCGGCAACTTCTGTGGCTACCGTCTTTGCCCAGCCCGTCAATCCAGCGCGCACAGTATTCGAAAGAATCAAACCCTCAATAGGTTGTTTCACAGAAATCGACGTGATGTTCACCACACGTCCCCACCTTTGCTTTCGCATCCCAGGCAAAACGAGTTTCGCTAAACGAATTGCCGACAAGCAATTGAGTTCAAATGCTTTTCTAAGGAGGTCAAGATCGATTTGGTCGTGCGTCCCCGCCGGCGGCCCACCAGCATTGGTCACCAAGACGTCAACTCGACCCGCGCGTTCATACGCAAGATTAACGAAGCGAGTAACATCGTCTTCGTTACCCACATCAGCACCGATTCCTGCGACAGCAGCTCCCGTTTCCTGATGAATCTTCTCGGCGGATTCGCTGGCCCTGTTTCCGTCGCGAGAGCAAAGAAAAACACGCGCGCCCTCTCGTGCCAGCTCGTAGGCGCAAGCGTAGCCGATTCCCTTGCTGGCGGCTGCAACCAGCGCCACGCGATTAGTTAGTCCCAGATCCAAGTAATCATCTCCTAAGGTTTCATTAATGACTCTCTATGCATCAAGACACGCGTCAAGTAAGCGTTTTGGATCCTCATCCTGAAAGATGCGCGCGCCGGATACCTTTGAAAACTTCTGTAGCAGTAAATCCGCTTCGTCGGCAACGCCGCCGGTGCCCAGCAGGCAGCCGATGACCTTGCGTTCGTCATGAGCTATCGTAAATTCGTTGAGTGAACCCATGCCACCTGCGATAAAGAGAACGATATCGCAGGAACGGACGAGCACAACGTTTCGCCCTTTGAGGCCAAAGCCGGTGTAGATAACCACGTCGCACGCATCCACCGGTAGCTTATATACGTCAATATGTTCCTGGCTGTTATGAGCGGGTGATATACCCACATGTAGTCCGCCGCCGTCATGCGCTGCTTTTCCAACTGCGTATACAACTCCGGTTGTCGCTCCTGTCATTAGTACAAGATCACGCGTTGAAATCAGGCGACCTAACTCTTCAGCTTTTCGAGTCAGCCCTTCTTTATCGCCCAATTGAGTTTCGGTGGCAGAACCCATCACTCCGACTTTGATTTTCATAGCAATCGACTCACTACAACACCCGAGCTTCTGATGTTTCGTTCGGAGTGTCTCGTATCTTCTTTTCTCGGTCCCACCATCGCTGTGTAAGGAACCAGACTATACCGGGAATCACGAACAAAGCGCCCATGGCTATTGCGATAATTCGAGGCGACATCGCAAAACGGTCGAGCATTTCGCCTGTCGCGTAGTTCGAAAGAGCCATGGTCAGGGTCAGCAGTGCCAGCTCCGCTGCAAAAACACGACCTCTAAACTGGTCCTCAACCCCGCGCTGAAGCAAAACTGTCGAAAACACCCACAGAATACTTCCACCACAGTGAGCAATACCCAGGACTACTAGCGCAAAAATAAAACTGGTAGCCGCGCCAAACGCCATATAAAACAAGCCGCCAATTAGGAAGGCGATCCCAATCGTATTCTGCATTCGAGCGTCGCCTTCACCCGCAATCCTGCGAGCGACGATCGGCCCAATTGCGGTCCCGATCCCCCGCGCGGCGAAAAGGACACCGATTCCCGTTGCAGGACTGCCTCCCACGGGAAAAATCTTTTCACCAAAAATCGCGAGCAGTGTAATGATGCCGCCACCCAGTCCCCAAGCTGGTTTAACCAACAGCAGTGCTAATACGCGCGTTCGTTCCTTCACATATCGAACGCCCTCAACGGTTTCGCTGAAACCCAGGAGCCGGGAAATCGTGAGTTTCTGTTTGGGCCGACGCGGTCGGCTCGGCAACCGGATGGTCAAAATAAGCGCAGCGGATAGTAAGTAGGTAAGAGCGTCCAGAAGAAAAGCTGCATTAGTACCAAACCAGCCGGTAATTATTCCCCCAACAGCCGCTCCCAACGTCAGCATGACTGACCAAGTTACGGAGGACAACGCATTTGCAGTCACAAGTTCCCGATCTGAAACGATAGAAGGAATAGCGGCAGTCTTTGCAGGCTCGAAAAATGTAGAAAGCGCCAGCTGTGCGACCGTCAAGACGTACAAAAGCCACAATTGATCAGCACGGCGAACGAGCAAAAATCCCAGGACGACGACCGCTCGCAGCAGATCGGAAACGATCATTATCGAACGTCGGCTGAACCTGTCTGCCAATACACCCGATAGTTGTCCAAAAAAGAAACTCGGTAGGAACCTCGCGACCATCAATAAACCGATATCGCGTCCGGAACCGGTGAGATTCAGAATGATTGTGTAAAGAGCGATGGTGTTGAACCAATCGCCCATTTGACTGACAACCTGACCCAACCATAGTTGCCGAAAATCCTTATTGGTTCGAAGCAATTCCAGGTAACCCGCCGGCCCTGGTGCATTTGTGGCGTCTGTTCCCGTGTTCATCCGTTTGAGTTCAGCAAGATTGGAGCGGTCTACCCTTTTGCACGAGCAGGTTGAACTGTTTTTTCATTGTGACCTGTCAAGTTGATTTCTCAAAAGTACAAGAACACATTGCAGATGTTCTCACTTCAAAAACGCTGAGCAACCGGCGGGATTTGGAGGTACCCAGAACCTGAACCGCACGGCACAACAATTGAAATCACCGAGAGCGCGGCTGAGAAGCTCAAGCTTCACGGGCTCTCCGCACGGAGTCCGAGCCGCAAAAATTTTTTCGAGTGGTGTAGCAATTCATGTGTGACAAAAACAAATGCAACGCCATCGTTTCAAAGCTCTCACCCAGCACGGCGAGCCCGACACTCGCCGGCTTGCCCCAACTCGC
The DNA here is from genome assembly GCA_035273385.1 of Pyrinomonadaceae bacterium. Taxonomy (GTDB): domain Bacteria; phylum Acidobacteriota; class Blastocatellia; order Pyrinomonadales; family Pyrinomonadaceae; genus PSRF01. Next base: position 158,553 of record DATEPE010000039.1, read on the forward strand.
GGCCGGATCAAAGCTGAGTTGCTCCCAGCTTTGCTTCCGGCCGCACTCCGTTAGTCATTCGCCGTTTCATGTTGCCAGAGTTCGCAAGTACTTAACATTTCTTAAGAACGTACAACCGAGTTGAGAAGCCTAATGATTGCTTTCGAAAACTACCGCGTTCCCGATAAACGATACCGAATAGTCATGCTAGCGGGTGTTGCGTTTATCACTGCATGGGCTATTCATCAGGCATTTTCGCTCACACTTTTGAGCGTCACAATTTTTATAGGCGCTCAGATCATTTACATGGCCTGGCAGCGGCTGAATGCAAAGACACGAGAGACTGAAGAACTCAGTAGAATTCACTTCGCCACCGCCGAGGCGTTGGCTACTGCCATTGATGCTAAAGATCAAACGACCCATTGTCATGTAAGGCGAGTTCAGATTTACGCCGCGGGCATGGGCGAGGTCCTTGGGTTATCGCAGAACGAAATCGCCGCCCTCAAGGCCGGCGCCTTACTGCATGACATCGGCAAGCTAGCAGTCCCTGCGCACATCATTAACAAGCCCGGCCGCCTGTCGCCCGCCGAATTTGAGAAGATGAAGATCCATACCACGGTCGGAGCGCAGATCCTTAGCCGCGTCGACTTCCCTTATCCGGTGACCCCAATCGTGCGGCATCATCATGAACAATGGGATGGCCACGGTTATCCAGATGGATTAAAGGGAGAACAAATACCAATAACCGCACGCATTATTTCAGTTGTCGACTGTTTCGATTCAGTCAGAGAAGATCGTCCATTTCGGCGCAGCATGACGCGTGACGAAGCAATTGCTTTTCTACTGCGCGGTGCCGGAACACACTTTGATCCCAACGTAGTCGAGTTGTTTATCAAGAGCCTGCCACGCTTCGAGGCACAAATCGAAGCGGTGGGTTTGCCGCAGCAGTTCTCGTCAAGCGAAACTGCGGAGCCAATTGCGCTGACTGAAGTAGACATGACTCAGACCCGTGAACGAGGGTCATACATGGCCTACGACCAAATCAAAAGCGCCAATCAGGAGGTTTATGCGCTATACGAAATCGCGAGGACTTTTGGCTCGTCACTCGACGTCAGAAATACCGTTGAAGCTCTGGTAGACAAGGTTGGTCATGTCGTGCCTTTTGACACGTGTGTTGTTTACCTCTATGACGAGGAAAAGGGACATGCGAAAGCAGCCCACGTTGTGGGAAGGAACGCAAAGAAGCTAGCCGCCCGCTGTGTTGTGCCCGGGGAGGGTGTGACGGGGTTTGCACTCGCTAACCGCACGCCAATAAATCAGCTCCATCCCAGTTTGGATCTCGATGGCATTGAAATCGACCGTGAGTATGGTGCTATGGCTTCCTTGCCTTTGTTCAAAGACGAGGCACTGTTGGGCGCGCTCTCGGTTTACTCAATCGACCTGACCGAATACACAGATGATCACATGCGCATGCTGGAGACAGTAACCCGCCTTGCTTCGGATGCACTCTCAAACGCAAAGCATCACGCAGAAGCCGAATCGAATGCGCTAACAGATCCCCTGACGGGATTACCAAATGCACGATATCTGGCGCTGCGTTTCGATGAAGAGCTTTCGCGGGCACGGCGTATGGGACGCTCTTTTCAGGTTGTCATGTTAGATCTCGACGACTTCAAGATTGTCAACGATAGCTTTGGGCATAAGGCCGGCGACAAAATGCTCCGTGAAATGGCTCGCATCATCCAGGGCCAGCTACGCGACTACGATTTTCTCGCACGTTACGCAGGCGACGAGTTTGTGGCGATCGTTCAGGAGCTTGTCGGTACGCAGGTTGACGATCTTCGCGGACGCATAGAAACTGCAGTTTCGGAATTCTCACTCAATGTTCGTGGTGGTGAGACTGCACACGTCGGAATCAGTGTGGGGACCGCCACGTTTGGCGTGGACGGTGAAACATTAGATCAACTTTTGGTCGCAGCGGATCAGGCGATGTATCGCGCGAAGTCGAGTCATAAGCTTGAAAAGATTTCCAGAGCCGCCGAAACAACAACAGTACTTGAACTGCAAACGGAGGATTTGACGTCAGTTTCGGTGAACTGAATTCTGATTTTCTTAAATTCGAACCGACACCAAACAATGGCCACTCGTTCCGAAATAGGAAGAGTGGCCTTAATTTTTGCGATCTTGACATTCGTGCCTACGTTGGTTTCAATCGCTGCGACAAGCCTAACGAACCTCTTCTACACGGAGGCGCGACGGTTTAAAAGACGGCTAACCAGCCTGCTCCAGGATTGAACATGCCTCCTGTCAGTACGCCTAAACAAACTGCCACCGTTCTCGTTGTCGATGACGCTAATCACGCGCGTGAGCGATTGTGTGCAATTTTTGAAAAGGCTGGCTACCGCGCGCTCGTTGCTCAAGATGCCGCCTCCACACTGCGCACGGTTCAAACTGAAACCTGTGACCTGCTGGTGGTCAATCTCGATAACATCGAAGACGCTTTCGCCGTGTGCCGACTCGTCCGCGCGCGACCATCAACCAGTAGGATCCCAGTGATCGCCGTGTCAAACAGTTCGGACGACACGGAAAAGAACAAGGCATTCGGTGTCGGTGTCGACGACTACATCAGTCAACCGTCCTCTCCGGCAGAGGTTGTTTCCAGAGCCGGAGCGCATCTACGCGCTGCGCAACGTGAGTCAGACCTGATTGGAAGCAACCGGGAATTGCGGTTTCTGGCAGATCTCGGTCGCGGCCTACTTCGAACTCTTGAACCTGAGCAGCTTGTTCGGCGTGTAGCAGGAGCAACTTATGAGGGAACAGCCGCCGCCGTTTGCGCCGCGGTAGTAACGAGAGATCCCGGCGACGCCGCCTGCGTTTTCGATCGCGAAGGTAGCGCTGAAGATGCATCACTGCTGCATCTTGACCGCCTTAAGCAATGGTTGGATTCTTTAGCACTGGTTCCGATTCTTAACAGCACCAGCGACGCCTTTTTTCTAAAAGACGAAACACACAGAGTTGAATACGCGGCGCCTTTACGATTTGGCGGCAAAGCCAAAGGTGCGTTAATCGTCGCGTTCGACAAGCGTGAAGAGTGCGATGAGACGGTTTGTCGCTTAGTAGATGCTGCTGCTCAACAGGCGGCACTCGCAGCGCACGTCTCGGCGCTGTATCAAGCAGCCAGGGATGCGTCAGAAAACCTTGCCGTCACGGTAGACCTTCGAACAGCTGAAGTCGAAGCACAACGGCGATTCATCGAAGCGATCATCGACAGTCTGCCGTTATCGTTGTACGCCATTGATCGCGACTTTAATATTGTGGCCTGGAACCGTAACCGTGAACTTGGCGAACTGGGAATTCCGCGTGGTTCCGTGCTGGGAAAAAACATATTCCACGTCTTAACCCGGCAGAAGCGAGATCTGCTCGAAGCAGAGTTTAAGCGCGTGTTCAGTTCCGGCGAAATTGAGCGAATTGAACACGAAACAGCAACGCAAGACGGTGAAATCAAGCATTGGCTAATCAGCAAGATTCCGATGTGGATCGACCGCGAAGGCGGTGTTTCGCACGTCATCACCGTCGGCGAAGATATTACCGACCGCGTCGAAGCTAACCGCGCAGTTGCCGGCGCCGAAAAACTCGCCGCCGTGGGCCGACTAGCCGCTGGTGTAGTTCACGAAATCAATAATCCGCTTGCGACCATCTCCGCCTGTGCGGAGGCTTTGGAATCACGCGTTAACGAAGGCGCATTTGAGGGGACTGAGGCGCTTGAGGATCTTCGAGAATATTTAGGATTGATTCGCAGTGAGGCGTTCCGTTGCAAGAACATTACCATGGGCCTCCTGGATTTCAGTCGCACACGGTCCAGTGGCAGGACGCCTGTCAACCTGGGTGAGGTTGTAGAATCTGCTGCACGATTGTTGTCGCACCAAAAGCGCGGCAGCGGGATCAATTTTGATATTCAAGGAGCCGCGGGTTTGCCATCTGTATCGGGCGATCCCGGTCAGTTGCAGCAGGTCATAATTGCACTAGCGACGAATGCGGTTGACGCCATGCCTAATGGTGGGCAACTCACCATCACCACGAAAAGCAACGGCAAATCGGTCCTCATCGAAGTTACAGATACTGGCTTTGGCATCGCTCCCGAAAACGTCGCGAAAATATTCGAGCCGTTTTTTACGACCAAGGAAGTTGGGAAAGGAACCGGTCTTGGACTAGCAGTTTGTTATGGTATCTTAACCGAGCATGGCGGCAGTCTGGATGTGCAATCCACACCCGGGGTTGGTACAACCTTTACGATTTCACTCCCCGCGATAAGCGGCGACGGAGATGAGTAAGCTTTGACCGAGCAACGCTCAGCACGAATTCTGATCGCAGAAGATGAGGCCAATCTCCGTCTGGTTTTACAGAAGGAGTTGGAGCGTCTTGGCTACCGGGTTCAAGCTGCACCTGACGGTGAGGCTGCGTTGCGCAAGCTTGAAGAAACCAACGTTGACGTTTTGTTGTGTGACATCAACATGCCGCGAGTGGATGGCATGGAAGTTTTACGTCGTGTGCACGAACGGCCAAACCCTCCAGAAGTCATAATGTTAACCGGTCAGGCAACGGTAGAAACTGCAGTAGAAGCGATGAAGCTGGGCGCCTACGACTACCTCACAAAGCCGTACACCATAGATGAGCTCGACGTTCGAGTGAAGCAGGCGGCGGAGAAACGTCATCTACGCGTCGACAATTTACGTCTGCGTGAACAGCTTGCGCGACAATCAGGCTTGCCCAACATTGTTTCGGTTTCTGAGTCGATGAGGGAAGTAGTCAGACTCGTTGAGCGTGTAGCTCCTTCGGAAGCTTCAGTTCTAATCACGGGAGAATCCGGAACGGGAAAGGAATTGATCGCGCACGCGATTCACCGGCTGTCGAATCGGTCAGAGGGCTCGTTTATTGACATCAACTGCGCTGCTTTTCAGGAATCGTTGCTGGAGTCGGAGTTATTTGGTTACGAAGCCGGTGCGTTCTCCGGCGCCAAAGGGCGGAAGCTTGGCCTTATTGAATTGGCTGACGGTGGGACTCTTTTTCTTGATGAGGTTACAGAACTACCCGCGCAGCTTCAGGCAAAACTGTTGCGAGCGATTGAGACAAGAACGTTCTTTCGTGTTGGTGGCGTCAGAAAGGTCGAGGTCAACGTTCGCATCGTTGCAGCGACCAACCGGAATCTGGAAACCGTAGTAGGGGACGGCTCTTTCCGGTCAGATCTGCTTTACCGTATTAACGGCTTTCAGATCGACTTATCACCGCTACGCGAGCGGCCGGAAGATATTGAACCTTTAACCCGGTTTTTACTGAACGACGTGGGCGGCACGAGTCCGCCCGAATTGGAACAGCTGGCGCTCGACGCACTCAGGTCATACAGTTGGCCCGGTAATGTCCGGCAACTGAAGAACACGCTCGAGCGCGCAGTAATTCTTTCTAACAACGGAAAGATAACTGTTAATGAATTACCACCGGAGGTCGTCAGGCCCAGTACAACGACAGCCCCGGTTTTCAGTGCGCCGTTGCAGACAGGAACGGCCGATTATGGAGTTAATGCTGCCGGTGCGCCTGCGCCTCTTCGCGATGTCGAACGCCAGCAGATCCTGGCGGCGTTAGAAAAAACTGGTTGGCATCGAGGCAAGACGGCTGAAATGCTTGGAATCTCTCCTTCAACTCTTTACCGCCGGCTACGCGATTACAACCTCGAACGTCGAAATCAGTAGTTCGCAACCGTAACTTGCTGTGAAGAAGTTATTAGTCCTTACCTTCCTCCTCTTGGTATTTGCTGAAGAAGGCAATGCGTGCACTTGTGCCGGTACTCCAATGCCGTGCGAGGCCTATTGGAAGGCCTCAGCCGTTTTCCTCGGAACCGTTACTTACACCACCACTAGCAGCTCCAACCGGGAAGAACACGATTTCTATAGCCGCGTTTTCCGATTCACTGTTGATAAAGCCTTTCGCGGAGTCGAAGCAAAGGAAGTGGAAGTCCTGACTGGATCCGGTGGCGGCGATTGTGGCTACGGATTTCAACTTGGCGGTCAGTATGTTGTTTATGCCTACCGCGATAAGGCCAACCGACTCGTTACCAGTATATGTTCCAGAACGCGTCCATCGTCAGAGGCAGATACAGATCTGTCGTATTTCAAGGACCTTTCGAAGCTCGAGCCGGGAGGAACTATATTCGGAGAGATAAAACTCCAGCGGCGCAACGACACTAATTGGATTGACGCAACGCCATTGAAAGGCGTGAAGCTATTGCTTGTGGGACGAGGCAGAGATTACGAGACGCTCACTGATGAAAAAGGCAAGTACAAAGTTTCAGGCGTGCAAGCTGGGACCTACCGGGTAAGAGTTAGCTTGCCTGAAGGGACGAGCGTCCATCGGGAGGAGCAAGCGGTTGAAGTATCGGGAAAGGGATGCGCGCAGGCAAGTTTTTGGCTTGAACCCGACACGCGGGTCACAGGGAAGGTATTGGACTCTGCCGGCCTGCCTGCTGCAGACGTACTGATGGAACTAATACCCATCGGCAATAACACAAGAGCATTCGGAATGTATGTGAGGAGCGACAGTGAGGGTCGGTATGAAATGAAATTGGTCGCACCTGGTCGTTACTTGCTAGGTGTCAGAATCGCAGGTTCTGCTGGCGCGACATATGTTCCTTTTCCACAAACCTTTTACCCCGGCGTGTCCGAGAAATCCGAGGCTACAATCATTACCTTAAGCGAAGGCCAGCAATTTGAAGCCAACGACTTAATTCTTCCGCCGCGATTCGTTGAGAGGCAGCTTAACGGCATAGTGTTGGACGCTTCCGGGCAACCAGTGCGTGGGGCCACCGTGTGGTTGAAGGAAATCCAATATAAAGACAGGGACATGCCCTACAGTCGTGAGACCGATCAGGACGGTAGGTTTACCTTCCCAGTCTTCGAGGGTGTTAGGTATCGCTTGAATGCCTACCTGGATCGTAAAGAAGGACCACGTGCGGAAGCTCCAGAGCTCCAGATAGTGATTTCCTCAAATCCCGAAACAATCAAATTGGTTCTAAGGTAGCGTCATCACGAAGAGAACGCGACGCGATATTTTTCAGGCAAGGGAATCGCTTTGCGTTTGTCGATATCCATGGCGACCTGAATTTGGCTCGATTGCGCGCAGAGCACAGAATCGTTTGCTCGCTTAATACTATAGTTGAAGCGAGCTGAGCTTCGGCCCAAGTCAGAGACCTCGAGTTCGACTTCCGCTATATCTCCGTAAAGGAGGGGAACAAAATACTCAGCTTCGATTTTTACAGTAGCAAACCCTATCCGTTCATCGTCGAGCAGTTTTTGATAGGTGATGCCACACCGCGCGGCAAAAAATTCTTCCATGCAAACATGACAGTAATGAAGCACGCGTGGGTAATAAACAAAGCCGACCGGGTCACAGTCGGCAAAGCGCACGGTAATACTGGTTGAAAAACCCATTACGTATTCGGGGGGCTACTTTGATTCCTTAAGCTTCTTGCGGTCAATTTTGCCGCGGTCGTTCTTGGGTAATGAAGAAACAAACTCAACCCAACGCGGGTATTTATAAACAGCCAAATGTGATTTGACGAAGTCCTTTAATTCAATTGCGAGGTGGTCCGCAGGAGTTTTCGCAGTTTCGCGCAACACTACAAAAGCTTTTGGCTTAACTAACCCGTCGCCCCCATCATGCCCGATTACTGCGCACTCAAGAACAGCTTGGTGCTGCAGTAAACAATTCTCAATTTCAGCCGGCGCGACAAAGATGCCCGAAACTTTCAACATGTCGTCCGTTCGTCCGTGATACCAGTAGTAGCCGTCGGAGTCGACATGGAATTGATCACCAGTCGTGCACCAATCACCAGCAAAAACTTCCTTCGATTTCTCCTGTGCATTCCAGTAGCACAGTGACGCCGAGTCTCCCTTGATTCTTAACGTGCCCATTTCGCCCGTAGGCAACTGCTGGCCATCCGCATCGACAATCTTCGCCTCGTATCCGTTTACAACTTTACCGAGGCTGCCGGGTTTTACATCACCCGGGCGGTTTGAAATGTAGATATGGAACATCTCAGCCGAACCGATTCCGTCGTAGATTTCCACGCCGCAGGTTTTCACCCAGCGGTCGTACAATTCGATGGGCAAAGCTTCCCCGGCCGAATAGCAAAAACGCAAACTGGATAAATCATGGGAACTCGCCCCTGTTTCAATCGAATTCAACATCGAATTGATCATCGTTGGTACCGTCGTCAGAATTGTGGGACGGTAACGCTCGATCATTGCGAACAGCTTTTCAGGTGTGGAGCGTTCTGAAAACAAGGCGGTGGCGCCACCGACAGCGAACGGGAATAACAGATTGGTTCCGGTGGCATAACCAAAGAAGAGCTTCGGTACCGAGACCGTTAAATCGTTTTCATTCACGCCAATAGTTGCTTTCGCAAACACTTCCGTGTTGTACGGCAAGTCGTGGTGCAGATGAACAGCACCTTTTGGGTTCCCGGTCGATCCTGATGTGAACAACCAGATGGCAATGTCATCGCGGTGAGTGTCTGCGCGGGTACACTCGTCAGGTTGTGCGTCCCTTAGTTCTTCGAACGATAACCAACGAGGGCTGCCAGCCGCCCGCTCGAGTGGTTGATCCCTAAAACCAACTACGAGCACAGACCGCAAGTACCGTGAATCTTCTGTCGCCTGACGAAACGTTTCTAATTGCGAATGGTGAACGACGGCCACCCGCGCTCTCGTGTAGTCGAGGTAGTACTTGTAATCATCGGCCGGCAGCAACGGATTAACCATCGTGATGACGGCACCAATCCGCGCCGCACCAAACCATGTCGAGACAAACTCGGGACAATCGGGAAGCACAATAAGCACACGTTGTTCAATATCTAAACCTGCTTCCCGAAGAGCATTGCCAGTGCGGTTGGCCGCCGTGGCAACCTCCTGATAAGTGAACTTCTGATCCTCGTAATAAAGGCAGGTTTTGTTTTCACGACCTTCCTCCAGATTGCGGTAGAGGAAGTAATCGGACATGTTGAATCGTTCAGGAAAAGATATACTCATGCGGCTGAAGTCGGGGACTCAGGTGCTTCCAATGTTTGATTTATAAAGCGGGCTAGTCGTTCGTGCTCATCATCCTCCATCATCGTGAAGCGTACGGCGAAACCAATTTCACCCGCGGCCTCAACAACCTCCGCCCAGGGATAGATATGATCATCGTTCGGAAGAGTGATCTCCAATCGGATCAGTTCTCTAGCCTCAACGTTGCCACCGCTCAAAAGGAAGCAGCCGTTAACGCTGAGGTTCGTCACGCTCGCGTGTTGTTGAGATAAAACTCCTTCCCAACGCGCGGGCAAGTTTACTTTGGCGCGAGCCGCGCCTCGCCGTTCTTCTTTCGCCATATCTCACCGTCCGCCAAACGGACAGCCGCCTTCGCCATGCTTGTGATCGAGATAAGTGCGCGCTTCCCACAACTCCGGAAAGAATCTTTTTGCCAGCGTTGTCTTCAAATATCCGACGCCCTCCGAACCGCCCGTCCCACGTTTGGTCCCTACCATCCGTTCCACCATCTTGATGTGGTGTGAGCGCCAAAGCGAGAAATACTCATCGTGTTCCAACAGCGCTTCAGCCAACTGAAACTCTTCGAGTCGTGTTTCGAAGTGAGTGAGGACTTCAAGCACGGCTCGCGTACGTTTTCCGTAACGCCGTTTTCGTTCGGCATCGTCTAATGAGGTGTCATCTGCCGGCGATTCGAAGCCCCGCACTGTCAGCGCGGCGTAAAAGCTGTCAGCTAACGACGGTTTCGCGAAGCGGGCGCGCAAGCGCTCATAGGCAAACTCATCGTTCTGAAACTCTTTCAGAATGTTTTCATCCTTCAGCCCCGAGGCGAACTCAATCTCGCGAAACTGCATTGACTGAAACCCGCTGGCCGGATTCAGTTCGTCGCGGAAGCCCAGGAAGTTGATTGGAGTCATGGTCTCCAGAATATGAATCTGCTTGATCAGCACCTTTTCAATTTCTACGACACGACGTAACGCATGAGCGGCCGCAGCCAATCGATCCTCACCCATCAGACTTGCAGCCGCATCAAGTTCGTGAAGTACCTGCTTGAACCAAAGCTCGTACGTTTGATGAACGGTAATGAACAGTAACTCGTCGTGGTGTTGAGGATCAGATAAGCAGTTCTGCAATCCGATCAGGTCCTGCACTTTGAGATATGAGTTGTAGGAGAGAAGCGTGTTTTTTCCGTACTCGTTCGCCATAGATTATCCGGGAAAGCCTTTAGTCTCTCGCATGCGTCGCGCCTGGCCTAAATGTCGTTGACCGTGAAGAACAGTAACAACGAATGCATCTGCCAGGCTGTAACGCATTAGCGGGGTTACAGGTGAACGCAGACGAATCCTGTTGTAATCAAGGCCGACAGACTCGCGAACGAAGTCAAGAAAAATAGCTTGCTGGTTCAGATACTTTTCGAGTGACCCTTTTATATCCGATTGCGCGGGGCGGAAAACCTTCGGAGTGGGCAGCCCCCTCTTTTTTTCTGGGGTGACTTGCCTTAATAGCCAACCTCCGACAAAAGTCGGTCGATATTGCACGGCCTCACGCACGGGCCATCTTTCGCGACCGCGCTTGATTGCGTCCGTGTAATATTTATCAAACGCGCCTCCCGTCACAGCCAGGTGATCCAGGCACTGAGCCATGCTCCACTTTTCAGGATTGGACGTCCAATTTAGTTGCTGATCGTTTAACTCGCCGGCGAGACGCCTCGCCTCAACATTATTCTTCTCGGCCTCATCGATAACTTTCTGCAGAAAATCAGGCGCCTCAATAAATTCCTTCATGGCACTCACCAAAATCAAAAAGCTGCGCCGACTTTTTCACTTCCTAACGAGCAAGTATCTCGGATCGCTTTCATTTCCTTGATCACTAACTCCAGCTCCTCGTCGGTGTTATAGAAGTGCGGCGAGATTCTTACGCCGGCTCCGGGCCGGTAGTCCACGATAAACTCCCGATTGATCAGTTCCTTCGTAATGGCGGCAGCGTCGGGATGCCCAACTGTGATCGTCCCGCCGCGATCTGCGGGATTCTTTGGACTGGTCACGGTGAAGCCCGCTTCTTCGGCCAGTTGGATCAATAATTCCGTTTGGCGAACGCTTTTTTCGCGAATACGCTCCACGCCGATCTGGTTAATGACATTGAACCCGGAGCGCGCGGCGTAGAGCGCGGGAATGGCAGGAGAGCCGTGCAGAAACCGGCGAATGTCCTGTGCATAGCGAAGATCTGTGTCGAAAGCGAAAGGCTCTTCGTGGGCCATCCAACCGGTCGTCTTCGGCTGTAATTGTTGATGTAGATCCGGTCGCACGTAAAGATAACCAGCGCCTGGTCCACCGCAAAGCCATTTAACCGAACCACCAGTGGCGAAATCCACGTTCAAGTCTTTAACACTGAAAGGTACGGTGCCGGCGGATTGATACGCATCGAGTACGACCATAGCTCCTACTTCATGCGCCCGGTCAGTGATGGCCTTCGCGTTCTGCAGAAAACCGCTTTTGAAAAGAACATGCGAGAAGGGCACCAGCAACGTTTCCTCATCGATTGCTTCGAGGAACCGGTCCAACGAAATTGTAATCCCGTCGTCTGATGGGACTGTTTGAATACGGAGTTTGTTATTCCGGGCGTGGGCCTCGTATACATACATCACCGATGGAAAATTCAACTCCGAATAAACGATCTTGTTTCTTTTCGGTGTGGGTTCGAAACAGGAGAGGATCAGCGATTGGCAAATTGAAACATTCTGGTGCATCACCACGGTTCTGGGATCAGCTCCGATGATGCGCCCGACTTCATCCCCGGTGGTGACCGGCATGTCCCACCAACCCTCCGCCCAGGCGCGAACGCCTCGGGTCGCCCATGTTTCGCCATACTCGGCGAGGAGACTAAACGTCTCTCTAGGCATAGCCCCGAGGCTATGCGAGATCAGGTAAACGGTCTTATCGAGAATTGGAAACTCAAGCCGCCACTTGAGAAGGTCGTCCGTCAATGGTTACGCTCCGCAGTGATTTTGAATCTGAATCAATTTACCACAGAGCATAGGCTAACCGCAGTCCCGGTTGTTATCTCAACTACGGGCGCGTCCGACGGTTTGTGTTGCACTAATGGTAAAGTAAATCCAGATGTGGAAATTTAAGAATCCTGTTCGACATACAATTCCGGAAACCCGTTGGCCGACTAAGACCGAGGCTGCCAACTCGCTTTTGTTTCAACCAATCACGATTGGCCCAACTCAAGCGGAAAGTCGCACCTGGGTACCGGCAATGGTGCCCTGGCGAGCCACAAACGACGGGTTCGTCACGCAGGAAAACCTTGATTGGTATCGCCGGTTTGCCAAAGGGCGTCCGGGTGTCTTGGTAGTTGAGGCCACCGGCGTGCGCGATATACCCAGCGGTCCGCTACTCCGCATCGGACACGACCGATTCATTCCGGGTCTTCGCCAGTTGGTTGAAACTGTTCAGGAGGCGAGTGAAGGTCACACGAAATTGTTCATCCAGATAATTGACTTTCTAAGCGTCAAACGCCGGCCCGATCGTCAGAAGTATTTCGACCGGTTTTTGCAAATTACCAACGAACATAGAGAAGCGCTCACGCGGACGCTGGAGACCGACTGGCACCACTCGTCAGACGATGACATTCGCAACTTTTTGAACAACGCAAGCGAGAACCTTGTCGCAAAAGTACTGAATGAACGTGAGCTTGAGTCGCTGAACTTTGGCTATCGGGAGCGAGTGACGGACGTTGACCTGCCGCATATTGAAGAACTCCCTCGTGTGCTTCCTCCGATCTTTGCAGAGGCGGCGCGACGCGCTCGCGAAGCAGGGTTTGATGGCGTTGAGCTTCACTATGCACACGCCTACACGATGGCTGGGTTTCTCAGCGCGCTCAATACTCGCGCTGACGGGTATGGTGGACCAAGGGAAAATCGTGTTCGTCTGCCGCTCGAAGTTTATCGGGCGGTGCGAAATGAAGTGGGCCAGGACTACGTGGTCGGCGTCCGGTTTTTAGGTGACGAAGTGATCGCGGGCGGCAGTCGGGTTGACGACGCTACGTATTTTGGGGTCGAGTTTGCTCGCGCGGGATTCGATTTTCTTTCTTTGTCCAAAGGCGGGAAGTTCGAAGACGCGCATCCTCCGAAGGTGGGGCAAGCGGTTTATCCCTACACTGGTCGAAGCGGCTATGAATGTATGCCGACGGTGTTGTCGGACAACGAAGGTCCATTTCTGCGGAGTGTGCCCTTGGTGGCGGCGATTAAAGGGGCAGTTAACGATGCCGGCTTTGCAACGCCTGTCGTTGCGACGGGCGGCATCAGCACGTTTGAGCAAGCCGAGTCCATTCTGCGAAATGAGAAGGCGGACATTGTCGGCCTAGCGCGTCAGGCCCTGGCAGACCCCGACTGGTTCATAAAGGTAAAACTTGGACGGGGCAGTGAAGTTAGACGCTGCACTTATACAAACTATTGCGAGGCATTGGATCAAGCCCACCGTCCGGTTACGTGCAAACTATGGGATCGGGTTGATTTGGATGAACCGGGGATTTCGACGGTGGATAAAGGCAGGCGAAGATTGTTGGCGCCCGAGTGGGAGATCTAGTGCAGCTCAAGCAGATGCGGCTTCGTAGCTTTCTATGAACTTCGGATCGCGCTTTCGCAAGTCGTCGTAATCAACCCTGCCACTCCTTGTCATCAATGCATAAGCCAGTTCCACGGGCGACAAATGCATGTAGCGTCGCGCGTTTTCAAACCAACGCATGCTCTCCATCGCCGCGTCCTGATACTCCTCGATCACCGGTTTGCGCGCCGCCTCGAAAATAGCGAGGGCGGTAGGAACGTCTGCGGAACTTTCGAAACTCTGGTGAAACGCAATGGCGTCTTCGAGCGCCAGTTTGGTACCTGAGCCAATCGAAAAGTGTGCGGTGTGAAGCGAGTCTCCCAGCAACGCAACGTTGTCGAACCACCACTTCGTGTTCTTCACCAGCAGGAAGTTAATCCATTTTGAATTATTGGAAAGTAGCGGTTGTCCTTCAAGATCAGGCGAAAAGACTTCTTCAAGATAGGTTCGAGTGTCCGCGTCATCGCGATTTGCGAAGCCGGCTTTCTCCCAGGTTTCCCGGTCACACTCGACGATAAAAGTGCTGGTGGTTTTGTTGAACTTGTAAGAATGCGCCGCGAATACGCCCGCGTCGTTTTCGCGGAACGTCAGGGTCAGGCCGTGAAATAGTTTGTTGGTGCCGTACCAGATGTAACGGTTGGGGCGCACATCCAAATGAGGTTGAAACTCGTCTTCATATCGTTTGCGGACCGTACTATTAACTCCGTCGGCTCCCACCATTAGATCAGCGTCGCGTAGAGCTTGAAGATCATTCACTTCGGATCGAAACAATAGAACAATCCCCAATTGTTCGCAGCGCCGTTGCAGGATTTTCAGAAGTTGCAAGCGCGATATTCCGGAAAAGCTGTTGCCGCGCACCGAGATTTTGCTTTGACGACTGACCACATCGACATTGTCCCAGGCTTCAAAACTACGAGTGATTTCTGCATGCGATTCCTTGTCCGCAGCTCGAAGGTTCGCTAACGTTTTTCCGGAGAACACGACGCCCCACCCGAACGTATCGTCTGGTTTATTGCGCTCGTGAATTGTGATCTCATGCGACGGATTGGCCTTCTTCATGAGGATAGCGAAGTACATTCCCGCCGGTCCGCCACCAATAATGTTGATCTTCATATAAGTAGGACAGGCATTCCTGCCTGTCCGATTGTTTTCTTTACGGGGGAACAGACAGGAATGTCTGTTCACTCTTTCATTAGTTGTGTGGCAATGATCAGTTTTTGAATTTCTGAAGTGCCCTCATAAATTCGCAGAGCGCGAACGTCGCGATACAAGCGCTCAACCACGCTGCCTCGCACCAGGCCCGCGCCACCATGAATCTGGACGGCATGGTCGATGATGCGGCACGCCGCCTCGGTCGCGAAGAGTTTGGCTTCGCTGGTCTCACGAGTTGATCGTCCCGTAACAGTGTCCTTCAAAAACGCAGCGCGATAGACCAGTAACCGCGCGGCATCGAGTTCAGTTACGGAATCGGCCAGCTTCTCCTGCACCAGTTGATGTTCAGCCAGCAGACGCCCAAACTGTTTTCTGTTGCCGGCATATCGCACCGCTTCGTCCAACGCCCTGCGCGCCATACCGCAGGCAGCCGCGCCCACGCTGGCGCGAAACATGTCGAGTGTGCGCATGGCGAGCAGAAACCCATCGCCTTCAGCCCCAACCATGTCTTCGGCAGGCACCCGGCAATTACTGAATTCGATCTCGCCAATCGGATGTGCCGCGATCATGGGAGTGCGTTCGACTACTGTTACGCCGGGCACGCGCGCGCCGACTACAAAAGCCGACAAAATTGCGCGACCGTTCTCTTCCGTACCTGTTCTGGCAAAGACCGTGTAGAAGTCTGCTACGCCGGCATTTGAAATAAAACGCTTGTGACCGTTGATGACATAGGTATCGCCGTCGCGTTCCGCGGTCGTTTGGAGAGACGCGACGTCTGATCCGGCGTCCGGTTCAGTAAGTGCGAAAGCGGCGACCGATTTACCTTCAGCGGCGCGAGAGATCCAGAAATCGCGAACATGTTCAGGCGCGGCCTGGCTGATTGCATAAGTTCCAAGTCCCTGCATCACGAACGCCAGATCTGCCATCGGTGATGAATATGACAAAATGTCGCGTATTAAGCAGATGGCGCGCGACTCGAGTTTTGTGCCGGGACGCGCGACTGAATAGTCGAGCACGCCGATCTTCCCAAGTAGGTTAACCAGGTCACGCAACTCGGCGTCGACGTTATCCTCATTTATCTTCCGGGGCTCGATCTCCTGAGCTACGAACCCACTGAGCTCCGTAGCCAGATTGCGTTGCTCCGGAGTGAAGAAGGGAAGTTGTTCGATGAATCGGTCCATAACCTTAAGTGCTGAGTGCTAAGTACTGAGTGCTGCGTTTTGAGTCAATTGGTCTTTTACTCACCAGACAGCAATCAGCATTATCAGGCTCTTTTACCGAAATTTGGTTCGCGCTTGGCCACAAACGCTTCGTAAGCTTCGCGGTAATCCGGGTGCTGCATGCATATCGCCTGCGCCTGGGCTTCACTCTCCAGGGCGGTTTCGAAGTTCATATGTAATTCGCGGTTTAGCATCTCTTTGGTCTTTGCCAGCGCGAATGATGGTCCTCGTGCCAGTCTGCGGGCCATTTCGCTCGTGACGCCGGCGAGTTGTTCATCAGGCACGACGCGATTATACAAACCAATTCGTTCGGCTTCCGACGCTGAGACGAAATCACCCGTGTACAAAAGTTCAGTTGCTTTTGCTAAGCCGATAACCCGCGGCAACAGATACGCGGCTCCCATATCTGCCCCCGACAGCCCGACCTTTACAAACAGGAAAGCGATCTTTGCTGACTCGCTAGCTATGCGTAGGTCAGAAGCGAGTGCGATGCAGGCGCCCGCTCCGGCTGTGGTTCCGTTAAGACTTGCAATTACCGGTTTCTGAAGTGCGCAAATATTCTTAACCAGTTCGCAGGTCATCCGCGTAAATTCCAGCAAACCATCCATGTCGCGTGCGAAGAGTTCACCGATGATGTCGTGCACATCGCCACCCGAACAGAAAGCTCGCCCAGCGCCGGTGATGACTACTACACGCACGTCGTCGCTGTTTTGCAATGCAGCAAAAGTGTCCGTCAGCTCGCGGTACACCTCGAATGTCAGTGCATTCAAACGCTCTGGCCGGTTGAGCGTGATGGTTGCAACGCTGTCATTGACGTCGCACAAAAAACTCTTAGGTTCAATCATAAACTGGGCAATCAGGGAGTGATCTCTTCGTGAACAATTTCGAAAGGTGCAGGAAGATTTCCACTCTCCAAAATGTTGGCGATTTCCATTGCTTCTGGTTTATTAAACTTACCCGATAGCGCCACGTTATAAGCAATTGGGGCCATCACGTATGCGACCGACATAGCCCTCCTATTAAAAATAACAGCAATGTAGCGGTTGATGTTTGCTCCACTCCACGACTCGAGACGTTTTCCGCCCCTGGTACTCAGTGTGCAATCAATTTCAAAGCGTTTGATTATTGGACTTGGTTGCAGCAGCACACACTTCACGAAGTCATCGGCGGTAACAATTGGCTTACCCTCAGCCACTATGTATGTTTGCCGCGACTCATCAATGAGAGGAAATACTTCCTTTCTGCCGGCTGCTTGCTGCGCCTCCGCATATGTGGAGTACTCACGTAACTCATTGGGAAACGATTTTGAATCTACGGCTCTCACTTGCAGGCCCTCGCCGAGCAAGAGAGTCTTAACTCGTTCCAAGTCCCTGGTGGAACTAAACGAGATCGAGAGGTGATTGCCATCTGGGCCGCTCAAATTTGTGCGGCAGCGAATTCCGAATCGCCCGCAACGATTTTGAATTACGGTGTTGAACCTGTGGACCGTAGCAGAGTCCAATTTTTCCAACTTAATAGACAATACGATCAACCCAGATCTAATCTTTGGCTTCTCGCCCCTCGTTGGCAGTCCAGGTATCAACATTAATGTGATAGCGCAGAAAAGAAACCGATGGAACATCGTTTCTAGATGTTTACAAAACTGCAGTAGCTTCAATTTCAACCTTGGCCGCCGGATCAAGCAGCCCTTTAACTTCAAGCAAGGCCATCGCCGGGAAGTGTTTCCCCATGCGGGCCCGGTAGCGTTCTCCGACGGCGCGCGTATGAGTCATGTACTCAACCCGATCTGTCACATACATTGTCAATCGCGTAACTTGTTCGGGAGACCCTCCGGCTTCGCCAACCACCGCCAAAACGTTTGCGAGTGCTTGATCGAACTGCTCAACGAAGTCTGAACTTACAACCTTGTTTGCCTGATCCCATCCGATCTGACCGGCGACAAACAACAGCCGGCCGTTTGGTTCGGTAAGTACTCCATTGGAGTAGCCGCGAGGCTTCCCAAGTGTTTGTGGGTTAATTTTCTTGAAAGTCATACGGAAAGCGAAGTTATTAGATTCCGTGAGATGGGGCAAGGTCAAACGACCGATTACAAACGAAAAGGGCCGCCTTCAAAAGTCCATTCCTTGGTCTATGCGACAGCGATCTCATTAGCACCGTGGCTTCAGCCCGGTGACCCGTGAACGTTATTAGCGTTCAACCGTTTTAACGGTTTCGCGTCTTGGAAAACCGTTGAAACGGTTAGGCAGTTAAGATCGCTTCTGGTCACCGGGCTGAAGCCACGGTGTTAATGAGACCGCTTCGCGAAGTTCAACCGTCTAATAGTGGTGGCACTCTTAGTCCAGGCAAATAAAAAGGGCCACTTCTTTCGAAGCGGCCCTCGACGATTTTGTTTTCGACATTGTTTCCCAGTTACTGCAAAACTTTATCGAGGTGTTTGGCTAACTGGCCTGCAAGGTTACCTGATGGGTCGAGGCCGCCGATCGGCCCGCCGGCTACGTTACCGTTTTTGTCGAGAATTATGATGGAAGGCAGCTGGTCCACCCCAAACTTCTTCGAAACCTGCCCGTCGGGATCCCGCAAGACGGTTACCTTCAAACCATACTTTTGTGCGAACGCCTTAAGTTGCGCATCGCTGGCATAATTCTTTGACTTCGGATCTTCTGACTCAGTGCTAACCCAAAAAACCGCGACGCCGCGGTCACTGTACTCGTCGGCGAGTTTACGGACGCCCTCCAGTTGGGTCTTTGATAGCGGCAACCATGACGCACCAAACGCCAGGACCACCACTTCGCCGCGAAGGCTGTCGGCAGTTACTGTGTTGCCGTTGACCGAGCGCAAAGAAAATGCAACCGGGCCGCTGTCCTGGGCCACAAGGTTGGAAACGACCAGGGCCATAAGAACCAGGGCCATCACCAGCTTTTGAGTCGTGCGAAACATTTACTCTCCTTTGCCCGCTCCGAAGAGGTTGGGCATTGCGTTAGATGAGCGGTATTGCCTTTTAGTTGGTCTAGGGCTCCAGAGGTTGCTCTGGT
Organism: Pyrinomonadaceae bacterium; assembly: GCA_035273385.1. Classification (GTDB taxonomy): domain Bacteria; phylum Acidobacteriota; class Blastocatellia; order Pyrinomonadales; family Pyrinomonadaceae; genus PSRF01. Next base: position 177,611 of record DATEPE010000039.1, read on the forward strand.
TCGGTCTGGTCAAAAGGCCGTCTGGGTGGTACTCCAAACACGTCTTTATGCAGCGAAACGTAATCATCCCACGTGTCCATGTCGCGCGCAATGTAACTGGACTCGACACTTAGGCGGGTCACCTGACCCGGATGAGACCTAAACAAGCCACGCAAACCACTCCCTGGAGCCAGGCTCAGCAACTCTTTGCGGAAGGCGGTATCCACGAGGACTGGGTGTCCGCCATGCCCGTCCCACGTTGGCACCACCAAACCGGCTCCCTCTTGCCAGCTCTCGATAATGCGCGCTACCACCGCAGCTGGCACGGCTGGGTGGTCAACGGGAGTAATCAGAATCGCTTTAGCGCTGGAAGGAATTTGGCTGACGCCGCAGGCGACTGACTCACTCATCTCGCTGTCTGGTTCAGGGTTTACGGCGAAGACGACACTTGCGGATTGCAAGTGGTTTTGCAGGTCAGCAGCTCGGTGCCCCGCGACGACCACAATACTCTCAACACCGCCGCGTCTGAGATTGTCGATGCAGTGATCGATGGCTGTGCTATCACCGAATGGAAGCAAAGGCTTGAACTGGCCCATTCGTCGCGAGCGTCCGGCTGCGAGAATGATTGCTACTACGTCCTTCATCTCGTCGAATAGTAGCAGGCGCAGATCATTTCCCACATATCATTTCAAATTTCCCATTTGTCATTGCCATTCAGAATTCAATATCGAGGCGGAGCTGACTATTGCCCGGCTTTATGTTTAGTTCCCAAGACTGAATGTCATGTTGAATAGCTGCTCCCGCTCTTCGATGACAAATGGGAAATTTGAAATGATATATGGGAAAGGATTCTTTTAGGTTGAACGTGTTTTTGTAGTTGGGGGGGTAGTACGTTCTACTGAAGAGCTTTGAGGGCGCGAAGGGTGTACTGCCTGGTCATTTGTTTGCGCCAGTTCATGACGAAGTCAGTGTTGTCGAGCGGACGTGCTTTTACGTAAGCCGCTTCGGCGGCAGCTTGCATTCTTTCCTCGTCGAACGGCTGTCCGATCAAAGCCGCACTCGCTTCATCGACAGCCATTGGTGACGGCGCAATCCCGCCTAAGATGATCCTCGCATCTTTAACTACCGAATTGTCGGTGTTAATCCAGGCAGCCACTCCGAGAACTGGAAAATCAAAGGCGCCGCGGCGACGAAGTTTTTGATAAGACGCACGCCACCCATTGACTGGCGGTAGTTGAATATCTACCAGTAATTCGTCCGGCCGTTTCTTCAGATAGTCGATGCCGTCGTCGTTGTAAAAGCCAGCGGCGTCGATGATACGCTCACCCAATGTTGAAGCCAGCCGAAACTTGGCGCCGATTGCGACCATCACCGGAACCAGATCCGATGATTGAACCGCCCAGCACTTTGAGCTTCCCGGCGCTACCCAGCAAACGTCGCCATCTTTCTTCAAACAGAAGTTAATTCCTTTGCGCCACTCGTAGTTCTGGTCGTAGTAGTTGCAACGAGTATCGAGCAGCAGGTTACCGCCAATCGTCCCCATATTGCGCAGAATTGGCGTGGAGATGGTGCGGGCCGCGTGCGCTACCACCGGATAGTCGCGGTTGATCAGTGGATGTTCGACGATGTCTGTGAGAGTTACGGAAGCGCCGATGCGAATCCCCGATTGAGCGTCGCCGGTAATCTGATTCAGCTCCGGTACTCGCATGACCGAGATAACTGTGCGCGGCATCTGCTGACGCCGCTTCATGTTTGGATACAGATCAGTGCCGCCCGCGACAAACTGCCCTTCCGGGCCAGCCGCCGCCACAATCTTCACCGCCTCCGCAATAGTTTGCGGAACGCGATATTCAAATTTGGGAAGACGCATCATAAATCAGTAGTCAGTAGCCAGAATTCTGAAGTTCGCTCATGCTTGGTTCGTGTATTTCGTGGTTTCGTGTATTTCGTGGTTCGTTTTGTGAAGTACAAAAACAGCGATCCACGAAATACACGAAGCACACGAAACAACACGAACGAAAGCGGTTTAAGAATGCACTGCCACGCGCGGCATCTCCTTACCGTCGCCGCCTTCTGCCGGCGTTAACACCCGCTGCGGTTCAGGCCAGTCAACAGCAGGAACCGCCGTTGGACCATATCTGCCATCGCGACCCTTCGCTTTATCGCGCAGCGCTTTCAAGACTTTCTCCGGCGTAATCGGAACTTCGTCAATCCTGACGCCAACCGCGTCGTAAACAGCATTGGCAACCGCCGGTGGCACGGGCAGCAGTGGTCCCTGTCCGACTTCCTTCGCACCGTATGGACCATTGGGATCCGGATCCTCAATCAGGTAAGTCTTAACGTCACACATTTCCATCGTCGTGGGGCTCTTGTACTCCAACATCGATGGAAACTTATGCACCACGTTTCGATTGCTGCGGTACACCATTTCTTCCATCAGGATTTCGCCCAGGCCCATGTAAACGCTGCCTTCAACCTGGCCCATCACTAACATCGGGTTGATCGATTTACCGATGTCGTGCGCAATCCAAACTCGTTCGACGACAACAATGCCGGTGTCGGGATCGACGTCGACCTCGGCGACAGCCGCGGAGTAGCTGTAAGCAGGCGAGGGCCCCACGCCCGCGCCCTTGTAACGCCCGGGAGAGCGCGGCGGCGAGTAAGAACCGACTGTCCCAATAGTTCCAAACTTGGATTCAGCAAGAACAACAGCTTCGGCGAATGTGACACCAACTTCCGGGTTCTCAACGTCGAACACGCGCCGCTCCGCCAGCGACAGGTTTTCAATTGGCACTGACAACTTTTCCGCCACCGCCATCACGAGCAGCTCGCGCGCACGCTCAGCCGCCTGGATTGCGGCGTTACCAGTCATCAGGGTGACTCGGCTGGAATAACTACCCAAATCAACTGGTGTTAAATCGGTGTCTGCAGTGACGACGCGAATATCAAAAGGATCGATACCGAGAACCTCAGCAACGATGTACGCCAGGATCGAATCGGAGCCTTGTCCGATGTCGGTCGATCCACACATGACGCAGACGCCGCCCTGCCGGTCCAGCCGTAACTGCACACCCGACTGCGGCATGCTGTTCCAGTAAATCGGCAAACCAGCGCCGCAGATATAGGAGCTACACGCGATGCCGAGCCCTTTGCCGTACGGAAGCTTTCGATTGTTTTGGTCCCAACCAGAGAACCTGTTTTTCCAATCCGATCCTTCCGCGACCTTATCGATACACTGACCCAGACCCATGCTGCCGATGCGCAGGTAGTTTGCAGTCACCGTGTCTGGCTTGACCAGGTGGTCGCGTCGAATTGCTGCCGGATCAAGTTTCAGTTGTTCGGCGATCTTGTCCAGATGAACTTCGAGCGCGTAGCGCGGCTGCGGTGTTCCATGTCCGCGTTTTGGACCACAAGGCGGTTTATTAGTAAACGCCCGGAGCCCCTGAAATTTGTAACGCGGCACGTCGTACGTGACCGTCTGCAAGGCGCCGGTGTAGAAGGTGCTGGCCACTCCGTAACTTCCGTAAGCGCCGCCGTCCAGGAACGACTGAAACGCCATCCCGGTGATCGCCCCGTCCTTCTTCACCCCGGTCTTGATGCGCATAAGCACCGGATGCCGGCCGCGATGACAGTAGAAAACCTCCTCGCGTGTGAGCGTCACTTTCACCGGGCGTCCGGTCATCATCGACAGTTTGCAGACGACTACTTCGTGATTGAACGGATCGCTCTTACCACCAAAACCGCCACCATTAGGCGTCGCGATCACGCGAATATGACTAGCCGGTAGCTCCAGAACTTTGGCCAGCGCGCGATGAACGTAATGCGGTGTTTGAGTTGAGCTCCAAAGCGTCAACTTACCGTCTGCATCGAAGTTGCCAACCGCAGCATGTTGCTCCATCGGCAGGTGCGTATTGCCTTCGTAGAAGAAAGTGTCTTCGCGAACCAGATCCGCCAGGGCAAAACCGTCTTCGACATTTCCGAATTCAAGAGAGACCTTCTTGTGAACATTGCCGCCGTCGCCGTAGTCCTGAATGCGAGGTTCATCGATCATGACCGCTTCTTCAATCGACGAAATAGTATTCAGCGGCTCATATTCAACTTCGATCAAATTCATAGCGTCGAAGGCCACGTCTTCATCAATAGCTGCAACTGCCGCCACCGGATCCCCGATGAAACGAACTTTATCAATGCAAAGCGCGTGTTCATCCTGACTCACCGGAAGAATGCCGTACGAGATCGGCAAGTCTTTACCACTTAAAACTGCAACCACGCCGGGAAGCGCCAGGGCTCTGGAAAAATCGATGTTCTTGATAATTGCGTGAGGCATGTGGCTGCGAAGAATCTTGCACGCCAGCATGCGCGGCAAGACGATGTCATCAGCAAACTTCGTCTGCCCGACACACTTCGCCCGCGCATCAACCTTGCGGAAAGGCTTGCCAACCACATTCAGCGGTTTCCCGTTCTTATTGTTTCCGTTCTTCGCCATTCAAATCAGAAATCTGAAACGTGTTGAATTCACTCCAAGCCATAGACACTCTCTCGCGGTAACTCAGCTTCCTCACCACGCATCCGCGCCGCGGCCAACTCAACCGCTTCATAGATCTTTATGTATCCCGTACAGCGACAGAGATTTCCGGACAACGCTTCCTTGATCGTCTCGCGCGATGGATTTGGTTCTTTTTTCAAAAGCTCTTCGGCGACCAGCAAAAAACCCGGCGAACAGTAGCCACACTGCGCCGCACCGGTATCGGCAAATGTTTGTTGCAGCGGATGAAGTTGCGATCCGTCAGCCATACCCTCGACAGTCTTGACGTCCTGTCCCTCTGCATCCAGGCCCAACATCAAACAGGAAAGAATCGAACGTCCATTCACCAGAACGGCGCACGTTCCACATTCGCCCAGCTCACATCCATGTTTTGTGCCCGTCAAAGCTAAGTCTTCACGCAGCACCTCCAGCAGAGTCTTGTGCGGCGCGAATGCAACTTCTGCTGCTTCGCCGTTCAAATTGAAACGAATGTGTGCCTTTTCTTTATTCAGGTTGGACATTATTCAGTTGAGGATTCTAGCAGAGGAAGGAGGAAATCGCAGTTGAGCTACACAGCTTATACGACTGGTCAGGTTACCCGGATTCTACGCCTTCGAAACGGCCGCATCCTTCTTTGCTTTATTCAATATCGTGTTATCGATGAGGCGCGTCTTGCCAACATATGCTGCGACCGCGATCAGAGTCGGGCGCTCATCCAGCTTGTCGAGTTTCTCGAGCGTTTCGGCATCAACCACGCTAACGTAATCCACCCTGGCGCGGGGTTCAGATTCAATTGTGGCGCGAACGATTTCTTCCAGCTTGGCGCCATGGCGTTCACCCTTCTTGAAGGACTCCTTGGCCTGCATTAAGCCCCGGTGAATCACGGCCGCCGACTTCTGTTCCTCTTCACTTAGGTAAAGGTTCCGGGAAGAAATCGCAAGACCTGAATCTTCGCGGACAGTTGGCAAAACAACGATTTCCGTATCAAACGCCAAATCCCTGACCATGCGTTTAATAATCACCGCTTGTTGCGCGTCCTTCTGCCCAAAGAAAGCAAAGTCGGGGCGAATGGTGTTGAAAAGGATCGCGACCACAGTGGCTACTCCGCGAAAGTGCCCTGGCCGCGTTTCACCTTCAAGCGGCTTTGACAGTCCGCTCACATTTACGTAAGTCGTAAAGTCTTTCGGATAAATCTCTTCCGGTGCCGGCGCGAAAATATAATCAACGTTGTAATCAGTCAGCAGGGCAGTGTCTTTGGTCAGATTGCGAGGATAGTGTTCATAATCCTCGCCGGCGCCAAACTGCGTCGGGTTTACAAAAACGGAGACAACAACTACGTCGCACATCCGGCGGGCTTCACGCACGAGGCTGAGGTGACCCTCATGCAGCGCGCCCATCGTGGGCACCAGGCCAATCGTTCGGTCCTGATCGCGACGGATTTTTCGCGCGACGGAACTCATGCGCTGGCGGCGATTAATGATCTCCATGGTTTTGTCGGGAAACTTAGGACTTAGTGGGTTCCGAATCCTGTACAGGTTTATCGATCTTCAACTCGGCAGCAGCATCTGCCGGCAGCGCATAGGATTCATCATCGGATGGATAAGTTCCATTGCGAACATCGTCGGCATAACGCGTGACCGCGTCTGTCATCACTTCGCTGAGGTTGGCGTAAGGTCGTACAAAACGGGCCAACTTTCCGAATGACAATCCCAGCATGTCGTGCAATACGAGAACTTGAATGTCGCAGTGCACGCCCGCGCCGATTCCGATAGTAGGAATACTGACGGTTTCGGTAATCATCTGTGCGATCTCACGCGGAACAACTTCGAGCACGATCGCAAACGCTCCTGCATCTTCCAACGCCCGCGCATCGTCGAGCAGTTGTCTGGCAGCCGCAGCCGTCTTCCCCTGGACCCGATACGCACCCAATTTGTTAATCGATTGGGGCGTCAAGCCGATATGGCCCATGACAGCGATCTCTTCATCGACCAGACGCTTTACGAGTTGCACTCGCTTGTGTCCACCCTCGAGTTTTACTGCTTCCGCTCCCCCTTCTTTAACCAACCGCAATGCATTCTTAACTGCATCGTCTGCCCCGGTATGAAATGAACCGTAAGGCATATCGGCAACGAGCAGGGCACGTTGCACCGCGCGACGCACCGCTTTCAGATGGATCAGGATTTCTTCGAGCGTTACCGGGACTGTATTCCCATACCCGAGTACCACGTTGCCCAAACTATCGCCAACCAGAATGATGTCGATACCTGCCTCGTCGACAATTCGCGCGGTCGGAAAATCATAGGCCGTCAAACAGACCAACCGTTCGCCGCGTTGTTTACTGGCTTTGAGTGATGGGGCGGAGACTTTCTCGGGTCGTTCGGGTTTGAGGTAAGGCATATGTCGGCTCTCTGGCCACGCTCCCGCGCAGGCCACTTAACTCGTAGTTGTTGACCTTAACGCAAACGCGCGTTTGCGCACTAATTTGAAAAGTTGGATAGACAGGCCGGTTAGCAAGGCGGACATTATAACGAGAAACGGAAAAAGATGTAACGCAGAGTTGCATCGGGGCAATCTCGCGTCCGATAGGCTCTTAGGCTGCATAAGAACGATCCACGAAATACACGAAACACACGAAATCTATCAAATAAAAGTGCGGCGACCTTAAGGTTTCCACAGTTTTACCATGGAACCGTCATCGACCCCCTCTAACAGCGCTGTTATCGATTTCTTCAAAGATGGATGTACTAAATCGGGCGCTACCTCAGCCAGGGGCTGCAGCACAAACCGCCTGGCGTGTAATCGCGGATGGGGCAGCGTCAAAAACGCGCTGTTGCTCGTGTGCTGGCCATATAGCAGCAGATCGAGATCGATCAGTCGCGGTCCCTTTTCCAGTTCACGACGGCGTCCGAGGGCATACTCGATGCGCAGCAATCGGGCCATAACAGTTTCCGGCGGGGGCAAGATCGAACCGCGCAGCTCAGCTACCTGGTTCAGAAACAGCGGTTGAGAAAACGTTTCAACCGGTTCCGTTTCATAGATGTGCGACAACCGGATTACTTCCAATCCGGCATCCAACATGCCGCGCACGCCGAGCAACAAGTTGCCGGCGCGATCGCCAAGGTTAGAGCCAAGACTTACGTATGCGTTATCTGCCACTTACCTAAGTTCGTTACACAAGCATCAAATGAGCAGGGTCAGTATAGAATGAGAGCTCTTTGGAAAGTGAAGTAAGTATTCATTACATCGGGCCCCCAAGGTCTTTTGAATTTCCCCTCCTTTTGGGAGGGGTTAAGGGAGGGCTTGAGGTAGAGTTAGTTCTTTTTGTTTCTGGTGGAGGCGTCAACTAAGCATGTATGCGTCGCCTGTTTAATGCCGAAGCAAAGATGAACTAGTGAGTGTTAATGTTCAACGTTGACGCTCCCTCCAAAACCGAGAAGGAATATTCGTTCGCAGGCCCTCCCCTAACCCCTCCCAAGGGGAGGGGAACCGCGTTCATCTAAGACGATCGTGTCACAACTAATCTCATTGCTCTGGCTCAAGTGGACGCTGTTCCGAAATTCGCTTCGGAAGTCAAAAGCTGTCGCCAACCGCATAGCGACCACACTCGGCATGCTGGCCGCACTCGCACTTTCGTTGGTGATCGCCGCCGGAGTTGGTTTTGCGGCTTATGCTTTGACGTCGCCTGAGTTTGGCTTGCAAGGGATGCAAGTCAGCTCCCGTCGCGGGACACGCGCCCTGCCTTCGGTGGAGATGATCTTTTTTTCCATCTTTTCAATGACGTACTTGCTCTGGATCACGCTGCCGCTGAGCATGGGCTCAAGCAGGCAATTCGATCCAGGCAACCTGCTCATGTATCCCATCAGTTTTCGGAAGTTGTTTGCTGTCGATTTCATCAGCGAGGTAGTTAATCTCCAATCAGTTTTTGCTCTTCCGGCTATTCTCGCCGCCGGCATTGGTGCAGGTCTGGCGCGTGACCGATTGGGTCTGGCGCTGGTCGTGGCCTTCATTGGCGCAGCTTTTGGACTGACACTTTCGAAATGGATTTCAACTTCGATGGGGTCGTTGCTGCGTAAGCGAAAGACCGGAGGCGAAACCCTGCTGGCATTGCTCGGTGTCATCGCCGCCTTGGGTGGGATGGCATTCGCTCAAATCGCACAATCCCTCGGTAGCCACAGTGAAACAATTGAGAAGTTGCGATGGACGCCACCGGGTGCTCTCGCCTACGCGTTGACTGAGGGACTAAAACCAGGAGGCCTGCGCGCGCTGGTCCTCGCAGCGGCTCTCCTATCCTTTTACACATTGATTTTCGTCGGTGTCACATATTGGCTGTCGCGTCGCGCCATTCTGGGTGGCGGGAGAAAGAAGCGGCGCTCTCGCGAAATCACACGTGTCGATAAGAGTGCTTTCACAGGTTGGGCAATTCCTTTTGTTTCGCCGGGCTTCTCAGCATTGTTCGAGAAGGAACTTAAGTACGCATCGCGAAACGCGCAACTGCGAATGATGGCACTGATGCCTCTCATTCTCATCGGTATCAGGTTGATGAACCGACGGTTCGATCAAGAAATGACTGCGGAGGGAGGCTCGTTAGTTACTGAGTTTTTGAAGTATGGCGAGGGTTTGATGGCCTCGGCAGGAATTCTCTACGTGTTTCTAATCCTAACCGGTTTGTCGTGTAACCTGTTTGCCTTTGAGCACGCCGGCATGCGCACGCTCATCCTGTCTCCGGTAGACCGTAGTCAGATTCTGAAGGCCAAGAACCTGGCAGTCACAATCATTGCGCTCATCTTGTCGACTGCGCTGCTGGTGGTCAGTCAACTCGTATTTGGTGATATCAATGGCGGAGTAGTGTTGTTTGGCGCGCTCACCTTCATCATTTGTGCAGCGCTGCTGTCGGTTATCGGAAATTCGTTGTCAATTCGTTTCCCAAAAAGAATGAAGATTGGGACACGAATGAACGTTTCGGGGGTCGTCGGCATACTGTTGATACCGATGATACTGCTTCTGGGAATTCCTCCGCTGGCCGCGGTTGCAGCTGGTTTCATCGCCCAGAGCTTGTGGGTTGAATATGCTACACTCGCCGTTCTTGCACTGCTGTCGATTAGTTTATATCTGATGGTAATTAAATCTCAGGGAGAAACTCTTCAGCGCCGAGAACTTCAAGTGTTGGAAGCGGTGACGGACCCAGGCAACGATTAACAATTTTGTTTAGAACTTAATCTCCCCTCCTACTGGGAGGGGAAGGGGAGGGCTTGAGGCTGACGCCACTTTTTGCCTTTAGGAGGAAGCGTCAACTTGTTTACTTCTTCCGAGTCATTCATTGCGTATTGGTATCCACGGTTGACGCTTCCCCCAAGAAACAAAAACTAAACTCGCCTCAGTCCCTCCCCTAACCCCTCCCAAAGTGAGGGGAACCAAACAAGAATTCCCTACTTTAAAGCGGCCCCGTCAACACAGAAATGGCTCGCAGAAAATTTCGCAGTAACCAGCGGCACGAACCCGCTACCGAACGTTCCTTTCAGGAGTACTACCTCTCAACTCCTGCTCCGCAGACCTCAAGGACGGAGCTCTTGCGTTTAATTCGAGGTGGCGAAGACACGTTCCTCGAGTTAAAAGTCAAACTTTCCAACCCCGAAAAAATTGCGCAGGAAATTGTGGCGCTGGCCAACACCGGCGGCGGCGTAATGATCTTTGGAGTTAACGATCAATTGCGCATCGAGGGAGTGGATGACCCCGAGAACGTTCAGGAAGAATTGGTAAGGATTTGTCGTGAGGACATTAACCCGCCCCTTTTTCCGTTTATCGATCGAATTGCTTTTGATAGCGGCCGCCGGATAGTGGCACTGGATATAGAAGCGAAGCGGCGTCCGTATCGCACGGGCGACGGACGCTTCTACGTTCGTATCGGCGCCGAGAAACGCGAAGCATCGCGTGAAGAACTTTCATCGTTGTTGGATGAAACAGTCCCGTTGGGCATGGAGAACATGCCCGCACTCGGCGCAACCATAGGCGATATTGACGAGGCACACCTGTGGAGTTTCTTGCGCGAGTTTGAAGGCGATGCCTTCGACAATGCAGGCGCTTCCGGCTATCCAACGCAGGAGCTGTTGCAACGAGATCTGATGTTAGCTACCGAATATCGCGGCGATGTCGTTCCGACCATTGCGGGATTGCTGCTCTTCGGCCGCGATGATCGAGTAGGCGATCTTTTACCGCGTTCTGCAATTTCGGTAACGCGCTTCGCCGGCGACTCCGCGCAAGGACCTGTCGTCGAGCACGCCAGGGTCAGCGGCCACTTGCTGACGTTGTATGAGTCGACTCTGAAGTTTATCGGCAGATACGTTGACCTGTGGGACGACCGGCCGAAAAAGTTTCCTGCAGCGGACACTCCGAACAGCCCCGTTCTCGCACGCGCGAATTATCATCGCGGCGCGGTAACCGAGGCGCTGGCGAATCTGATTGCGCACAGAGATCTCGCATTACGAGATCAAACTACGCGCGTAAACATTTTCGACCGGTCGATTGAATTCATAAATCCACGTCGCACTGCAGGATTTTCACCCGTGGCGATGAAGGCCATTCGTTACGGAGTTCGGCAAACGTTGAACGCCCAGTTGGCTGCAATATTTTCTAATGCTGGTTACGGCGTGAATCTGCCGGTGGGTGGTCTACCGATGATCATGCGCGAGAGCCGCCGCTTCGCTGAACGACGCCCGGAGATAAGCGCATTCAACGATGAGTTTCGTCTGCGTATTTATTCCGCCTGAAAAGCAGGAGGCAGGAGCAGGAGGCAGGAGGCAGGAAACCAAAAACATTTGTCATTTCAAATAATTTCAAATTTGTCATTTTCTATTCTTTGTCATCGCTTCAGGTGCACGAGTCTGGAGCATGACGCGAGAGCAAGAAACGGGAGCAAAAGCGGGAGCAGGAAGCGCAACGATGCAACAATAAAAATGACAAATGTGAAATAATGTGAAATGACAAATGACAAATGACAAATGCTTTTTCATTCCTGCTCCTGCCTCCTAGACATACTGTCCCGCCGCGAAGCCTGATGCCCAGGCCCACTGAAAGTTGTATCCGCCCAGTTGCCCAGTCACATCAACTACTTCCCCGATGAAATAAAGACCAGCGACATTTCGCGCTTCCATCGTTTTTGAGGAGAGTTCGTCAGTTGAAACTCCTCCCGACGTTACCTCCGCCTTCTTATAACCCTCGGTTCCTGACGGGATAACGCTCCAGTGATGTAGTTTTGTCGCTGTCTCCGAAAGCTGTCGTGGCGTGTACTGGTTGAGTGGTTTTGACGGAAAGTTAAGTTCACACCAGGCTTGTGCAAAACGCTTTGGGAGAAACTGTGACAGCAACTTTGCGAGCGAAGTTTCAGATGTTTCGTGTTCACGGAGCAACTTGAGTGCGTCCTGATCCGGAAGAAGATCAATCTCAATTGGCAATCCCGGTTTCCAGTATGAAGAGATCTGCAGAATGGCAGGTCCACTCAACCCGCGGTGGGTCACCAACACATTTTCACGAAACTCTTTTCCGTTAGATCTTACAGACGCATCAACCGAGACTCCGCTTAACGGCGACAGTTGCTGAAGCACTTCTCTAGTAAGTGTCAAAGGAACTAGTCCTGGTTTCGTCTCCTCGATCTTCAGTCCAAATTGGCGAGCGAGCCGGTATCCAAAATCTGTAGCGCCTAGCGGAGCGATGGAAAGACCGCCGGTGGCAAGAACCAGTGACTGCGAAAGAAGCGTACGATCGCCTAGCTCAACTTCAAACTGTTCGCGCTTCGCGATGCTCCTTACAGTGGAACGACACAAGACTTCCACGCCAGCGTCGCTGCATTCGTTCAATAGCATGTCAATGATTCGGCCGGAGCCTTCATTACAGAATAGTTGGCCCAGCTTCTTCTCGTGGAACCCGATGTTGTGCTTCTGAACGAGGGCGATGAAATCTGTAGGTGTGTATCTTGCAAGCGCTGACTTACAAAAGTAGGGATTCGCGGAAACAAAATTTTCAGACGTCGTGTGGATGTTCGTGAAGTTGCAACGGCCACCACCCGAAATGCCAATCTTCTTACCAACGCGCTCAGCGTGTTCCAGTACGATTACTTTTCGACCGCGTTTACCGGCCTCGATTGCGCAGAACAGTCCAGCCGCACCACCGCCGATTACGATTACGTCTAGGTGATTCACCATCGATACTCTTTCCGCGCTTCTCTTTGAGACTACGGGTTCAGGTCGAGATTAGACTAGAAATATTTACGCCGAAGGCGTTTGCTAATTTCAGCCCAAGGTTGCGCTTTGGCAACCCTGGGTAAGGAAGTGTCGAAAATACATTCCCAACTCTGAAGGAGTGCGCGGTTTCTGTCGCTCGCGTCGCGCCTTCGACGCAACCCTTTCAGGGTTGCGTCTACGAATAAGGCGCCGGTAATCCCAGGGTTGCCAAAGCGCAACCCGGGGCTGAAATTAGCGAACGCCTTCGGCGTACTTATATCCCAAAGGGAGAGGAACCCAACAAAAAAAAGCGGCGAGCATGAAACTCGCCGCCAGAATACCTGTTCCTGTTTCTTTAATTCTTAGCGTTCGCGTCGGGTTTGGGAGCGTTGTAATACTGTCGCGCCTGAATCACCAGCTCCTTGTCGTCGTAGGTGCCGTCGCCGTCTACATCAACACTCACTTTTAGCTTGTGTTGCTTGCCATCGCGAACGCCGCCTGGGTTGAACGCCAGGCTGTATTGACTCCGCAGCAATGAATTGATCGAAGTGAGTACTTTCGGAACTTCGCCTTCAAACGTCACCGGGAAATAAGCGCCACCGGTCTCTTTGGCAAACGTCGAGAGCGTGTTCTGAGCCTGCAGGAAAGTCATGCGTCCTGGATTACCCAGCAAGTCGTCGTTAGCTCCCAGACTGTCGCCATACTTTTTAAAGAACAGATTTCCGGTGCCGATTATGTAAACCGGTATGCCGGCGTTCTGAAGCACCTTGCGAGTATCGCCGTAATTGATTTTGCTGAACGTGTCGATGCCGGACGCGACCAGAACAACGGCGCGTCTGCGACCCTGGACGCTGACCAGACCTGAATACTCGGACGTTCTCGTCCCGGTATTCTCCAATACGACAGAATCGCCACGCCCGCCTACCAACGTAAACTTGAGCGCGTCGAACAAGTTTGTCTCACGGAAGGCCGGCGAGTTCATTAACAGCAGATTGATCACCTGGTTAATCCGCCCGGGGTCGTTGGTGAAATCAGTCAACGGGGTCGGACGCATGTCGAAAGCTACAACTGTCACGTAGTCGTCGGGAGGTTTGATGAACCGGGACAGAAACATTGCCACCGGTCGCACCACTTCATATTTTCCAGGGTCGTAACCACCGCTGCCGTAATAACCCAGAACTTCTCCGAGCTTGCTGTATTCAACAACCAGCGCCGCCGTGATTGGCGCCTCAGGGGTAGCAAAGTTTGTAATCTCCTGCTTAACGCCATCAGAAAAGAGCGCGAAGTTTTCCTTCTTGAGTCCCGTAATTATCTGGCCGCTTTTCTTGTGATAGACGACGGTGTCCACGTTAACGATCTGGGTCGAGACTGAAATTTTTTCCGCGTCCTGAGGTTTACCAATCAGGTCAGGTGGAGGTGGCTCTTCACCTTTCTCGGGAGTCTGGCCGGGCGCAGGTCGCTGGTTCTTTTTCTGCGTACTGGTGGGCGGCTGGCGTCGCGACTGCCCAAAAACCTGGCTGAGGGACAGGCTTGCGACTAACCCGGAAAGCAGAACTATTGCGACGAATGTGCGAGCGAAGCTGGAGAGTTTCATGAAAATCACCTGAACTGCTAGGGAAAAACGTGAATCCGACGCTCGTCGACTCGCGTCTTTACTGTTGTTAAGGTCTGATGCGCGGACGATAAACCAAGTTTGCCTGTTTCCTCTTATCGCGTCGTGCCGCCGCCCGCCTCGGCCTCGATAACGACGTCGTAAGTGCCAGTGTTGTCGTTGAGGTTGCCTTCATTGACCCCCAGGAACAAAACGCCGTCGCGCTGTGCGACGAAATCGCGGCGAGTGGAAATCAGTAAAAAGTCGTCGTTGTCGTCACCAATAACCGCAATTAATGCTCCCGTAGGTTCCGTACGCATTAACTTGTCGTTGTCAGCCACGCCCGGCAATCCGGCCGACGTTGAAAAACGTCCGCCGCCAAGCGATACGCGACCGGTCGAGCTGATTCTCAGCCGTTGACCCCTTCGCACCACCAGCCCTGTATTAGTCCATCCATTTGGCGAACAAAGCTCCGTGGTGTTCTGCGTGGGACATTGCTTGGCATGAACCCCGATCTTGATCGTAAAGAAAGTGGGCGCTGCGGTAGAAACCGGCGGCGTGGTATTTGTCCTTGGCGGATTTGATCTTACCGGTTGCGTGTCCGGAACGGAGGTGTCGTTGGCCATAGGCTCGTTGGCCAGAGTTGAGGCGGCGCTCGTGGTAGCAGCGTCAAACTCAATTGATTCGATATCTTCGACGTAGATTAGTGTGCGGCTGCGACGTCCCTGTGCTCCTGAACCGATCAAGATCGTGAACTGCTGATCCTTAAATCCGATTACCTGTCCACGAATAACGCTGCCGTCTTTCAAGCGTATGGTATCGGCGAGCGCAGGTGTTAAAACGGCGAGGATTAGAGCTAGTGCAAAGAAGGGGCGCAGGATCTGTTTCATAGGTGATCTCCCGAAGAACATTTCATTTACGAGGTTTAACAATAGTCTATTTCTTTTGCAAGCGGGAGAGGGATTAGTACTGGTCAGATGCCTTTTTACGCACCAAGGTTGTGGCCTTCAGTACCCCCACCTTATCTTGTCTCTGCTGGATTTACCCAATTAAACTGGGCGGCATATTTATGGACAACAAATTACCAATCAAAGGCGTTTACGAAATTGCCATACGCGTTAAAGATCTCGCGCGCGCTGAAGCCTTCTATAAGGACGTGTTAGGGCTGAAAGAAGGAATTCGCGACGAGCGCCGCAACTGGCTTTTCATGTGGGTGGGCGGAAACTCGGGTATGGTCGTGCTGCAGGAAGACAAAGGAGAATGGCCTTTGCAACATTTCGCCTTTACCGTGGGTGAGTCTGAAATGGAGCGCGCTGGGGCACTTCTAACAGAGAAGGGCGTCGATGTCTCTGAGCCGGTGCATCACCAGTGGATGAATGCTGTTTCGTTGTACTTTCACGATCCGGACGGACATGCACTTGAGTTAATTGCTATTTCCGCTTCGTGATTTACAACGTTTGCCATCGGCGGGGTGCACGCGATATAGTAAGCACAACTAGATGGTTGGTGAATCCTTCCATCCAAGTGGTTGCTGGGGTGAGGACAGTGACCACATTTAGATTAGGCGCGACGGCCCAAAAACTGTCGCGCCTTTTCGCTTTTTCGAGGGATGTCAGATGTCGGATGTGAGATAAGAGACTTAATTAGCTTGGTCTCAGAGTCGAACCAGGGCAATTCATCTTATTTCGTGTGTTTCGTGCAATTCGCGGATAGTTCTTTAGGCAGCATAGGAACGATCCACGAATTGCACGAACAACACGAAGTTACACGAAAGGTTGAACCCGACTTTAGAGGCAAAGCCGGGTTCCTTTCGAAAACCGACATCCGACCTCTGATATCTGACATCTCCCCTCTGACATCTTCCCAAAGTTTTCCTTGATTTTTCCCGACTTGTAGGATATTTGCTTCCAGCGAAATTGCACGTCCGGTTCCACGCACCTTTCCGTCAGTATTCGGTTCCTAAAACTGTCTTAAACATTGTCCGCCTCGTATCGGCCAGTGTGTAATCCGCACAGGTCAAGTTTATGGCAATCGTCGTTGTAGAAGAGCTGAATGGCCAGCCACACCTCGAACGTGCCTTCGACACGCCAGTCGTTTGTGTGGGTCGCGATCGAACGGAATGCGAGATCGTGTTTGAAAGTGAGAAGTGGCCGATGGTGTCGCGCAAACACGCGGAGTTTCGCGTCGACAACGGCCGCTGTTTTTTAGTTGATAACGGTTCGCGATACGGCACTTTTCTCGACGGCCGGAAGATCTCTGGTCCAACGGAAGTTAAAGCGGGCACACGCGCGCAGTTTGGGCCGGGAGGACCGGTGCTGCGCATTATTCGAATCGATCAATTGCAGTCAGCTAACGCCGTCGAACAAAAACCACCTGTCAGACAGCCGACCATTGCCCATCCTGTTCGCTCTCAACCTCAATCAGTACCACAACAGTTTCAGCGCACGGACGGGCAGCAACTCCATTTCCATCAGCTCAATGAGGGCCAGACGCTTTCAATCGGGCGCGCCGCGGAAAACAACATTCGTCTGGACGGTTTGCAAATCTCCAATAATCACGCACGCGCAACACGCATTCAGGGTGCCATCTTCATTGAAGACATTGGTTCAACCAATGGCGTCTACGTGAACGGAACACGGATTACCAATAAAACGCCGATTAGCGAACGCGACGCAGTGCAGATAGGGCCGTTTCTTTTGGTAGTGGATTCCAACGCCGGACTGGCGATCTGGGACACACGCGCAAAGACACGCATCGATGCAATCGACATCACCAAGATTGTGACGAACCGCTCGGGGGGTGGAACGATAAAGCTCCTCGACGATGTCGATCTGGCGGTTCAACCTAATGAATTCGTCGGATTGCTAGGACCTTCCGGCGCCGGCAAGTCGACCTTAATGGATGCTCTTAACGGAATGCGTCCGGCGAGCAGCGGTCTCGTGTTGGTTAACAGTCTCGACTTGTACGAGCACCTCGATTCACTCAAACAGTCGATCGGCTACGTTCCCCAGGACGACATTATTCACCGCGAGCTAACCGTTTACCGGACACTGCATTATGTGGCCCGGCTACGACTGTCGAGCGATCTGTCGTCGCAGGAGATGGACCAGATCATCAATGAGGTAATGGATGTGACGGGCCTGTCAGAGCGTCGAGACGTGCCTGTTGGTCAGTTATCCGGTGGACAACGCAAACGCGTGTCTATCGCCGTCGAGTTGATTACGAAACCGTCGATTATCTTTTTAGACGAACCGACGTCAGGACTTGACCCGGCAACTGAAGAGAAGATCATGAAACTCTTCCGCCACATCGCCGAATCAGGTCGTACCGTTATCCTGACCACCCACGCGATGGAAAACGTGAAGCTCTTTGACAAGATTGTCGTGTTGATGCGCGGCAAGCTTGTCTTTTACGGAGCTCCGGCCGAAGCCTTGGCACACATTCACGCCGACAGCTTCAAAGATCTCTACGACAAACTCGAAG
Source organism: Pyrinomonadaceae bacterium (assembly GCA_035273385.1). GTDB lineage: Bacteria > Acidobacteriota > Blastocatellia > Pyrinomonadales > Pyrinomonadaceae > PSRF01. Next base: position 195,402 of record DATEPE010000039.1, read on the forward strand.
CGCCGATCGAAGAAAACCTGGCCCGTTTCCCGCCGATGCCGCAGAACGCCACGGCGGAGCAGAAGCGCGCGTACAAACTTCAGAAAGAACAAATCGCGGAACAGGTAGCCGAGGACTGGAAGCAGCGCTTTATGCAGACGGAGCAATACCAGGAAAACATCCTGAAACCGCTGGGCGCATTGAAGGGCCAAACACATCCGGCGCCTGTTACAAAACATAGCCACACAGTGACGGATGCTCTGCGGCAATGGAAGACACTGGCGCAGCGATATGTCGAAGTTCTGAAATTCGACAAGTTTAATCTGTTGATACTGTTCGGGCAGGCGCCGATTGTGGCGTTTCTGACTTACCTGGTGGTGGATGGAAAAGCTTCTCGCGACTTTCCTTATTTCGTGCTTGCCCTGGTGGCTGTGTGGTTCGGTACTTCAATCGCGGCACGCGAGATTATTCGCGAGCGCGCAGTCTACAACCGCGAGCGGATGGTCAATCTCGGACTGTTGCCATACGTCGGGTCGAAACTTTTTGTGTTGTCTATGATCGTCGGACTGCAGTGCATTCTGCTGTTTGGACTGCTGCGGTTGTTTCACGTGGCGGGCCTCATGCATTTGCCCGGCGACAACTTTGGCCTGCCGCAAATGCTGGTAGTAATTCTCACCGGCATTGTTGGTATTGCGCTCGGTCTTCTGGTTTCAGCGATGGTGAGGACGTCTGAGATGGCGACCAGCCTGGTTCCTTTGTTATTGATTCCGCAAATTATCTTTGGTGGTCTGGTTGGCGTACCGAAAGGCGCGGCGAAATATGTCGGGGCGATCATGCCGGCAACATGGGCCTTTGATGAGATGAAACTCTTGTCTTCCGAACTCAGCGTGTTGCGCGGTAAGGATGAAGAAGCGCGGCCGTCACCAAAGAACGAAGGACGTGGTTTATACAAGGATATCGAACATCGCAACGACGCGTTGATTGATCAAAAGCAAAAAGAAATTGAGGACTATCGAGCCAGCTCCGAGGAGAAGTTTGACGACTTCGACGATGAGATGAAGGACTATCAAAAGCGAGTTGAGAAATGGAACATGGCAGGACGCCAGGGTGCGGAACCAAAGAAGCCCGCTCAACCAACCCTGGATCCCGTGCCGCCGAAGGTTGAAGTCGTTGAGATTCCGGACAACCTAAGTAACTACGTCGATTTTCTACATCCCTGGGGAAACAAGTGGTTGAACCCGGCGATTCTGTTATTGATGTTTCTAATGCTGACGGTCGGATCGATCTTGGTACTTCGGTCTCAGGATATTGGGTAATTGATCGGCGGACGGGGGTGAGGTCAGTACCACCTGCGGTAGCAGGTGGGTTTCTTTTCAACTCATCACCCACCCGCTACCGCAGGTGGTACTGACCTCATGATGATAGGAGACCCTGATGGCGTTACAGGCTGAATTCCTCGTTGCTATCGTTGCCCTTACTACCTTGACGATTGCCGGACAATCCAACGTTAAATCCGATCTTCCCAAAGAAGTCAGGGGCTATAAGGTCCATCGTGCCGAGGTTGAACTGCAGAAAACCGCCGAGCCAAAGAAAGAGGACAAAGGCGATTCCCGCAAACGACGCACGGAGGAGGAGCAGGAATATCAGCAGGATGAACCTCTGCTCGTTAGGCTCGGTGAACCGAAACTGGTGAGCGCATCGCCGCTGGGGGTCACTTTCGATGTGCCGGTAATCATCGGAGCGATAAAACAACAGGGTGAAGTCGACCGACTGGTGTTTGAAGACATGCGTGTCAACGACATCTCCGTCAACATCGATGACTACGCACACAAGTTCAAGCTGCCGAACAAGGAACCGCTGACGCTGCAACCACTATTGCGCATTTTCGTGAGTACGCCACAGGCCGTACTCAGAACTATCGATGAGCTGTTGAACTCTAAGGAACAGTGGCCAGTAACTGGACGCGTCTATGTCTGCGGAAACTTCAAGAGGTTCCTCTTCAAATTTAAGCGCGCTGTTCCTGTTGAGTTGGATACATCAATTAGGAATCCAGTGAAATAACGTGTCCTGGACCGAAGGTTTCGTGTAATTCGTGTAGTTCGTGTCTTTAGTGGATCGCTCTTGCGTTGCTTGAAAACGATCCACGAATTACACGAACCAACACGAAAAGAGGTTGTGACGGCCAGCAGATGCTAATTCCCAGAATCATAATCTCGGTCATCTTTCTTTCATTAACTGCGTTCGGTCAGAGGCCGGAGCTCGCCGTCCAGACCGGGCATGCCGCTCAAGTACTCGCCCTTGCCTATACAAAGGACGGCAAACTGCTCGCCAGCGGTAGCGTCGACAACACAATAAAATTTTGGGATCCGTCCACCGGCAACGAGTTGCGTACGTTGAAAGGACACGACGGAACAGTTATGTCCGTCGCGTTTAGTCCGGATGAAAGACTGGTTGCCAGTGGCAGTGCAGACAACTCGGCGAAGATTTGGGACGTTGCGACCAGCACCGTCAAGCAAACGTTGGCCGGGCACTCCCTGTACGTCAGTTCTGTCCAATTCAGTCCGGACGGAAAACTCCTTGCGACCGCCAGCGCCGATCAGCAGGTGAAAATTTGGGATGTAATAACCGGACGAGAAATACGCACGGTCCTACCGAACATCGATCCGAAATACAGCATTGGCCTGCGCGTTCTGTTTACCCGCGATGGAAAGACACTCATCACGGCTGGAGAGGTAATAAAGTTTTGGGATGTCGCATCCGGCAAGTTGTTGCACACCATAAAAGTCGAGGACACGGGCCCAATTCCGGTATTAGCTATCGCGCTGAGTCCCGACAGTAAAGTGCTGGCCACGGGAAGTCGCAACATAAAGCTGTGGGATGTTCCTGGTGGCAACCCGTTGCGAACGATTGCGTCAGGAGCGGACTTGCTTTCCTTCAGCAGCGACGGACAAACGCTCGCGGCCACTTCGATGACTGACATTAAAACCTTCGACGTCAGCACCGGAGGAGAACTGAAGTCGTGGGAAGGCGTGGCGCAGGGAGTAGACTCGCTGACTTTCAATCCCGACGGAAAAACAATCGCGAGCGGCAACTCCGACAACACCATTCGTGTTTGGGACGCACGTTCGGGCGCCCAGCTCAAAGTGTTGAAGGGTTACACAGATCGCATTGCTTCGTTAGCGTTGAGCGCAAATGGAAAGGTACTGGCGAGTGGATCGATCGGAACGATTGGGCGAGAAGACAGCATACGAATTTGGGATCCGAGTACAGGTCAACTGCTCCGCCCGCTGAGTGCTGGTTACGTCACGCATTCCATCGAGCTTAATCACGACGGCAGCCGACTGGTTGCGGCCGGTGGTGGCAGTTCGAGGATGACAATGTGGAACGTCTCCCAGGGTCAACTCAAAACTTTTAAGTTTCCTCAATCGGGACCTAACGGTTTCTTGCCCGCGCAAGTCACGATTAGTCAGGACGGTCGATATATTGCCGCAGGAGCCAGGAACGGTGCGGTCAAATTATTAGAGGCTGACACTGAACGGGAGATATTCACCGAGGCGGGGCACGCGTATGACGTGCGCGCCATCGCCTTCAGCCCGCGAGGCGACGTGTTTGCCAGCTCCGGTTCGAGTCGCGACAAGACAATAAAAATTTGGTCAACGCGAGGCGCACTACTCAGGGTGCTCAAAGCCCACGCTGGAGCCATCACGGCATTGGCATTCAGTCCGGATGGAACGAAGCTGGCAAGCGGCAGCCAGGACAAGGCAGTGATTCTTTGGGACGTGGCGACCGGAAATGCCGAAGATTCGTTCGCAGGTAATACCGGTTGGGTGAACGCACTCGCGTTTAGCCGTGACGGAACCAAACTCGCCAGCGGGAGCGAGGATGGAGTTGTTCGAATCTGGGAGGTTCGCACGCGCCGGCCGTTGCACACTCTGCTGGGACATCGCGACAACGTCAGCTCCGCGATCTTTTCGGCCGACGACAAACTATTAATCACATCGAGCTGGGACTCGAGCATAAAACTCTGGGACCTCGCGGAAGGGAAGGAACTTGGAAGCCTCTTTGCGCTCGGCCAACACGATTGGCTGGTGGTAACGCCGGAAGGTTTGTTTGACGGGTCGCCGGCCGCATGGAGTCAGATTCTCTGGCGGTTCTCCCAGAACATGTTTGATGTGGCGCCGGTTGAACTCTTCTTCAACGAATACTACTACCCTGGTCTGCTCGCCGAACTGTATCGCGGCAAACGGCCCGTGCCGCCCAAAAACTTGCTCCAACGAGATCGACGTCAACCAACGGTAGCGCTGAACGTTTCAGACAAACCGACTGCCGCCCGTAGTGTCTCAGTGAAGATAGAAGTGGGACCAGCGCCCGCTGGCGCGCAGGACGTTCGGTTGTTTCGCAATGGTGCCTTGGTAAAAGCCTGGCGCGGCGACGTGTTGAAAGGGCAAGCGCGTGCGGCGCTCGAAGTGCAGGTTCCGATCGTCGCCGGCCAGAACCGCTTCACGGCTTACGCTTTTAATCGCGACAACATCAAAAGCGGTGACGCGACCGCCAGCATCCAGGGTGCGGAGAGTTTGAAGCAACCGGGGACGATGTACATCCTGGCAATAGCAGTTAACAAGTATGCGAACCCGCAGTTTGATCTCAGGTTTGCCGTTGCAGACGCGACAGATTTTGCCGCGGAGCTGCAACGGCAGGAAGCGAAACTAAAAAACTTTAGCCGCACCGAGATCACTTCACTTCACGACACGCAAGCCACCAAGGCAAACATTCTCCGCGCGCTCAGCGAACTTGCAGGGAAGGTTAAGCCGGAGGATGCGGTGGTGGTTTATTACGCCGGTCACGGCACGGCACAACAAAACCAGTTTTACTTGATCCCGCATGACCTCGGTTACCAGGGCCCGCGTAATTCCGTCAGTGCTGCGGGGCTGGCGTCAGTTCTGTCTCACAGCATTTCTGATCGCGAGTTGGAGCGCGCGTTTGAGACCATCGATGCCGGAAAGTTGATGCTGATAATCGATGCCTGTAATTCGGGACAAGCACTGGAGGCGGAAGAGAAGCGGCGAGGCCCGATGAATAGCAAAGGCCTGGCTCAGTTGGCCTACGAAAAAGGAATTTACATTCTGACGGCGGCGCAAAGTTACCAGGCGGCTCTGGAACCGTCGGACCTCAAGCATGGACTGCTGACGTATGCGCTGGTGGAAGAAGGTTTGAAAAAGGAGGCGGCTGATAGTGAGCCACGTGACGGGACGTTGCTGGTGCGCGAGTGGTTTAGTTACGTGATGAGCCGCGTTCCGCAATTGCAGGAGCAGAGAATGAAACAAGCAAGTGCGGGTGGCCGGCAACTGGTTTATCTCGAGGGTGATGAGGACGAATCAGCCGATAAAAGAAATGTGCAACGCCCGCGAGTGTTTTACCGCAGAGAGCTTGAGGAACATCCGTTTAAGATCGCAGTTTTTGCGGCAGCACCATAGAACAATGCGCCATCAAGCAAGGTTTAAAATGGCCCGAATGAGGGAAAAAGGAAGATTTGTCATTTGTCATTTCACATAATTTCACATTTGTCATTTGCTATTTAAAGCAACAGCGGACCTCAGCCTTGTTCAATTTTTAAACTCAGGTCGACGCTAACCCGTATCAATAAGAGAGGCAGTCCTGTTTGGTCTTCAATAACAAATAACAAATGTGAAATCAGTACTGTCCGGTTAAACATTTTTGCATCGCCGCTAAGTTCATGTCAGGCGGCGAATAAGCTGCGATGACAAGTCTAAACGATTTGAATTCAATTTCCTGGTTTTGCTGGCTTACTCTTTCGCGATTAACGGCGAAGG